>NZ_JAEMHM010000021.1 GCF_016458275.1 Geomesophilobacter sediminis | reverse complement strand
CGTCAAAGCGAGATCGAAAAGAAACACCCGCTTAAGAAACAAGCGACGTAAAGCAAAAACCTAACCGGACAACGCTGCCCCAGCCCCCCTTTGCCAAAGGGGGGTGTCAAGGGCTAGGAGTGAGGCTGGGGGCTGCAACTCCTCCCCTTCAAGGACGTTGCATGCGAGAGCACGGGTTGCAAAATGGGGTGAGGAAGGGGGTCATGATGCCATATAAAGGCAAATCCCCCCAGCCCCCCTTTGCCAAAGGGGGGTATCAAGGTCGGACTCCATAGGCCCCTTAGCGGAACCGCGGGACGCGGCGCGGCATTACCGCTACGTTGCGGTCATAGCCCATCCCGGTGGGGTGGCAGCTGACGGTGCAGCTCCCCCCGGTTCCGGTCATGGTGTAGCGGGGAAACGGGACCGACTGGCTTGAAGCGTAGAACTTATCGAAGTTCATCAGGAAGCTGTTGTTGGTGACCGTCGCACCGTCCTGGGTCGAGACGCCGTGGGGATCATGACAGGCGAAGCAGGGAATACACTGGTCCACCACGTGCTTGGCGTGTTGGTTGGCGGACCCGTTGCGGAACTTGCTCCCGCTCACCATGACGTAATCGTCGGAATGGCAGATGAAGCAGAGGGCGTAGTCGGAACGGTAGCTGCCGCACTGGTTAGCGCGCCCCATCGCCCCCTGGGTCGGCGGCATTTCATAACGGGCAATCAGGATGTGCTCATAGCGCGAAGCGTGCGGCCCATTCGGCCCGCTCCCCCCCGCCTTGCGGCTCTGGTCGCTGTTGTGGCAGTCGGTGCATTCGATGGTGAGCATCGTGGTCTGATACTGGGCCAATAGGCTTGCCCCCGTACCTCGACGTGTGGCGGCAACGGGATGGAAGGAGGGGTTGCCGATGTCGAAGCGCTTACGCAGGTCCGCGTCCTGGATCACCCGGTTCTCCTTATCCAATCCGATGAATTTCAGCGCGTAGGGCCCGGAGTGGCACTTGTAACAGATCTCGTACTCCCGCGTCGCCTCCACGGTGGCCATCGAGTCTTTGTTGACGCCGCGCACCTTTTTCAGCGATCTCTTCATGGTGCCCGCCCCCGGCATAGCGCTTCCGGTCAGATGGGAATTGTGGCAATCCACGCATTCCACGCGCGGCTGCTTCAGTGGCAGCCTCTCATTGCGCTTGTACGGGGTCTTCACCTGCCCCACCGGGTGCTTGTACAGGGACTGGCCAAAGAGCGACTGCATGTCGAAAAGCCCCCTTTGGCGGGCCGGGGCAGCCGAGGCCGGCCGTGCGACGGAACTGTTGAGCTGCTTGCTCTGGGCGATCATCTGGGTCGGCACGGGATGCGCCGCCGGGTTGCCGGTCCCGTGGCACCCGGTTCCGTTGAAGCAGACCTGGTCCACCGGTGCATTGAGCAGGTACTCCTTCACCGGCGAGGTGTGGCTTGCGTGACAGTTCAGACACCCGGCCCCGGCGTAGTGCGGGGAGGTTGCGTCCCACCCGGAAGGGGTGTGGCATGCCACGCAAAGCGGCGAGGTGACATTGGGGTTGTAATCCGGCTTGGTGGGGTCGCCGTTGTTCATCACCAGGAAATTGCCGTACTCGTTGTCGTGGGGGTCGTGGCAGGCGGTGCACTGGAGATTATTGTTCTTGTCCAGCTTGATGTTCGGGGGAAGCGCCGTCGGCGAGACCAACTCCACCTTCGCCGCCAGATCGTCGGTATAGGGGAATGATATGGGATGATCGTCGGAGAGGTCGGTAGTGAGATTGGCGTTCTTGGTCCGGTCGGTGTCACCGGGCATGGTGGTCGCCGCCTCGGGGACCCCGGTATCGCTCAGCACCTTGCCGCCGTACCGGTTGAGCGCAAGGGTCCCGTCGTGGCAGCTCAGGCAGACCCGGGACGACCCGGTCGGGTACAGGGGGCGCGGGTTGACGTTCTGGTTGAAGAAGTCGGACTGGTACATGCTGTAGGACTGCCCCGCCGCAGGGAGCGCACGGTTCCAAAGCGGAGCGGAGTCGGAATTGGCAACGGCGTTGTGGGGCGTATGGCAGAAAACGCAGACCCGGATCTCGCCGAAGGAGATGGCGTGCGCCCCGCCCCCCCCGGAGATGGAGAGGTTGTGGGGGGAATTGAGGACGCTCCCCTTGGCAAAGACCAGCTCTCGGGCGCAAAAGGTAGCGCAAAGGGCAAGCGCTGCGGCGGTGAAATATTTGGAGATGGACATGTTACCTCCCTGCGGCTTCGGAATCCGCGACCTGCAGCTCCGCATCGAAGGGACGGCCGCCCTTGGACACATCGCCTTGTCCCTGGTTCTGCTGCGGCAGGAACCGGAACACCTGCACCTGCTTGTTGTAGGTGTCCGCAACGTAGATGAAGTCGTCCCGGTCGATAAAAAGGCCGGAGGGCATCCAGAACCCGCCGTGCCCATGGCCGGACCTGCCGAAGGAAAGGAGCGGTTTCCCCTCCGGGTCGAAGACCAGTACCTCGTCGCGCAGGGCGTCGCAAACGTAGACGTGTCCCGCGCTGTCGATAGCAACGCCCTTGGGCCGGCTGAAGTGGCCCTTGGCATCGCCGACCGCACCGATTTCCCGCACCAGGAGCCCTTCCGGGGTCATGACGGCGATCCTGAAGTTGAGAGAATCGGTCACGTAGATCTGCCCGACCCGGTCGACGGCAAGGTCGGTGGGGTGGTTGAAGTCGGTCTCCCCGGCCGAGTGCCGCGCCTCCGCGGGATCGATCCCCAGCCGCTGCCGGATCACCCCGGTCAAGGTCACGGCAAGGACCCGGTTGTTCAACGTGTCGGAGACGTAGATCAGCTTGTTTACCCGGTTGAAGGCGATCCCCGTGGGGCGCGTCACCCCCTCGGTAAGAAACGGGGCCAGCCGGCGCTCGTCCGGGTTGTAGCGGTAGACGGCCCCCCCTACCGAGTCGGTGATATAGAGTTGCCCGGCGTCGTCTTCGGTCAGTCCGATCGGCGTTTGCATCGGAGCTTCGCTGGTGCCGCGGATGACAAAATAGCGCCCGCCGTCGATGTCGAAGCAATGCACCAGCCCCGCCCCCGGATCGGCAAGGTATAACCGGTGCCGGGAATCATGCAGCACGCCGTAGGGACGCTGGATTCCGATATCCTCGGCGCCGGTGATCATTTCCTTCACCCTGGTCCAAAAGCCCTTGGTGAGCGCCAGGTCCTTTGCCCCGGTGATGTCCCTTACCCACGCGACCCGCGTCTCCTCGCCAGCCACGGGCCATTCCATGGTCAGGTCCGGACTTACTTTGGTGAGAGGCCGGGGACCGGAGCATGCCGTCAGCAGCGCGAAGCCGACGCAGCAGAGCAGACGAAACGCCAGGGCAAGATGCGAAAAGGGACGTGGTTCCATGTCAGAAGTACCTCAGTAACTGTACCGATGCGGTGTTTTCCCTGGTAACGATCCCTCCGGAGAAACTCCAGGAAGTTTGCCCGTCCACGGTGAGAGACATCCTGTTGACCACGATCAGCAGCGTTCCCCGCAAAGAGACGATGTCCTTGGGAGAGCGGATATCGCTGCGGGTGTCGTAGGCATTCGCCGCCACGGTGAACCGGGCGTAGGGATTGAGCTGACGCATGCCCCCCACCGAGCAGGAGGCGGTGTTCTCACCGTAACTTCGAGTGGTGGAAGTGGCATCGTAGCTCACGTAGCGGTCGGAACCGACGACGGTGTAGCGCGCGTTCCCCTCCTCCTTGAAATACTGGCCGCTCCCCTCGAAGGTGCGTGAGGTCAGGTCACCCAATTGGTTTTGGGACGCAGCCACCCGGTAGGTGAGGGGCTGGATCTCCCCGTTCAGGTAGACCAGAATGTTGCGGGAGTTGCGCAGGCTGTTGTTGGGGGGACCGCTGATCAGGGACAAACGCTGGGAGGAATAGGAGCCGCCCACGGAATGGCTCCCCCCCAAAAAGGTCATATTGGCCGAAACGGTGGTGGATTCGTTGGAATACTTGAGGCGCTCGTCAACCTGCACCCGGTACGAGATCAGAATGTCCTGGTTCGCGGTGGTGGCGATAGTGCCCCCAACGGTAATGGTGATCTGCCCGGTCCGGGTGTCGAAGGTGTAGTCCCGGGGGGACTGGTAGGTTATCGTGCTGATGCTGTTGCCGGTGCTGTCCACGATCCGGTTGCGTACCGAGATCACGTCGACCAGCGGCCGGGTGTCGCCAAGGGTGATTACCTGCCCCTGCGCGACCTGGGCGTGCAGCTCGTCGGGGATGAGTTCGAAGGGGGAACCGAGCTGATTGTCGATAACCTCGTAGAGCTCGGTGAAGTTGATGGCCAGCCGGTTATTGTCGGGGAGTTTCTTGGTGTAGTTGAGGTCGGCCTGGCCGGAATAGCGGGACTCGGTGCCGTCCAGGAGCTGGTTGTAGGTTCCCTTCCCGGTAAGGCGCGTAGTCAGGCTCTCGAACAAGCGATGGGTCAGTCCCACCTCCCCGATGTTGCTCCGGGTCCGGTTCGTCGTCGCGGCGGCATTCGGGTCGGTGGCGCCGCCACTGCCGACGCTGTTGCCGAGGACGATGCCGCTTACGGTGCTGTCGGCGAGAGAGTAAACCGCGTGGAACTCCAGGCTCTTGCCGAGGGCATCCCGGAACCCTTCATTCCAGGAGAAGTTCCGCTGGGTCACCCCCTGGTCCAGAGCCTCGGAGACCTGGACCGTGGAGGCAAGAGAATATTGGCTGCGCGCCCCCCACTGCACGGCGTTGTTCGCCGAAAGGGAGTAGGCCCGGGTGTCCAGCGAGCCTCCGCCGAACGAACTCGCCGTTCCCTCGCTGATGGATAAGGCCAGCCCGCTGTGCACCCAGTCCTGGTACTGATGCCTGACGGTGTAGCTGAAGGTGTTGGTGACCGCATTGGTGTCGTTGCCCCCGCCGGTGGTCTCGGTCCCGATCCGCGAAAAGCGGAAGGTGGAGGGGAGGAAGACGTTGCGGAGATCGACCTGCAGGTCGGTGCCGGAGGTGGTGGCGGTATAGGACGGCGAGAAGGGAGCCTGTACCCGGTCGGTGTTCTGGTAGGTGCTGATGGTGAACGGGGTCACGCTCCGGTCCAGCCCCGCCCCGGTGAACTGATAGTTGTAGCGGACGCTGTCCCCCCAGTTGGAGCCCTGGGAGTCGTACCGGTTCTGGTCCAGGCCGAGCGAGAAGTTCAGGTTGGCGTTGAAAAAATGGGGATTGAGGATGTCGAAACCGAAGCTGGAGTTGTAATCCTCTAAGAACTCATGCGAGGAGGAGCCGGCGAAACCGGTGGACTTGTTCCCCGAGTACAGATAGCGCAGGCTCACCCACTGCTGGAAATCGCCCAGGATGATGAGCGCCCGTTTCTGGACCAGTTCGTCGTCACCGCTCCCCTGTGCGACGCCGGAAAGGGCCAGCATTGCAACGAGCGCTATGAGGAGGATCCGCCGTACCATGCGGCTACTTTAGGAAGTAGCGGTTGCTGCCGCCGTGGGGATCGTGGCAATCGGTGCAGTACATGCCGTTGCTGATCACCTTTTTGTGCATCGAGTCAGCCAGCCGGGATTCGACGTGGCAGATACCGCAGATCTCCGACTTGGGCTTCACGATGAGGCTCGGATTGTCCGAGGTGTGGGGGACATGGCACTTGAGACAGGCGCCGACCGCCGCCGGCCCGTGCAGATATTCCCCCTGGGGAAAGTTCTTGTGGCAGTGGGCGCAGAGTTCGTCGGCCGGAGTGACAAAACCGGACTCGGTGTTTTTGTCGTGGCAGTTGCTGCAGCGCTTCTGGGCGTAGGGGGGGTGCGAGGAGGCCGCCGTCTTTCTCTGGGCCAGGCGCGCCTTGAGCGCGGCGTCCGCCTCCTCCTTCAAGGCCCGCTCATGGTAGTCCTTGCAGTACTGTTCTGCGGGAGGCATGCTGGGGACGCCGTCGAAGATGGTGGTAGTCACCTTGTGGACGGTCAGGGGGTCGCAACCGGCAAGAACCAGCAGCACCGCAGCGGCCAGGAAGGCAGCGGCCGAGCGGAACCAGTAACGCCGCAGGCGCACCCCTGGCGTGTTCGCGGGCTCGCCCCCCTCCTCGTTGAATGCCACTTCTGTATTTCGCAACGATCCCATCGGCTACCCGTCGTAATCAGCAGGGAACTGACCGGAAACCTTGGAGCCCGAGCCGGTGTTCACAACCGCTCTCTCCCTAGCCCCTGGCCCCTAGGCCCTAGCTCCGGTTCCAGATCCTATTTCTTGGCCATTCCGCCGATCCCGTAGACCGAGATGCGGGGAATACAGTACTCCTGCCCGAACTGGCTGACCACCAAGACGAGGTAGTCGATATTGAAGCCGGGAGCCGCGTACTTTTTGAAGTAATCGATGTGGTCCGTAGTGATTGCGATCCCGGCCGGACCGTTGAGCGACCCGTAGGGGAGCCCAGGCCAGCCGAAATAGGTCAGCGGACGGAACTTGTCGTCGAAGACCTGCACCACGTTGGTTCCCCCGTCGACCACGTAGATGAACCCCTCCGGGCCGAGGGCGATACCTTTGGGTTTTACGAAGGATCCGACGGTGTCGCCGCCTCCGCCGAAAGCGCCCAGGAAGTTACCGTCGAAGTCGTACTTCATGACCCGGTTGTTCCCGATGTTGGAGATGAAGATCTCCCCCTTGTCGTTCATCACCATGTTGGAGGGGAGCCGCAGGCTCTGGTCCGGCTTTTCGATGTACCCCATCTCGCTGATCTGCTCGCCGGTCTTGCGGTCCAGGACCCGGAGCCGTCCCGCGCCCAGGTCGAGCGCCAGCAGGTTCCCCTTGAAGACCTTGACGTCAACGACCTTGGAGCGTTTGTCCCAGAGTTCCGGGATGGCGCGCGAGTAGTTGCCGTTGGGATCGTAGACGACGATTTCCTTGCGGGCGGTGTCGGCGACGTAGAGGTATCCCTCGTCGTCGAGGGTGAGATTGACCGGGTACTTGAGCATCCCCTTGGGAATGCTGAGACCCGCGGGCTGCTCGAAGGTTCCCTTCTCGACGTCGATGATGTCGACCCGCCCGTTCATACCTTCGGCAATGTACAGTTTCCCGTTTCGAGCAACGATCCCGTAGGACTTGCCGATCCGTTTGATGACCTCCGGTGCCTCAGACCCGGACATGAAAAGGGAGAAGGAGCTCTGCTTCTTGATCGTTCCGATGTCTTCACTGGAGTTGATGCCGGTAAGGTACTGGATGTGCGGCTCGTCAGGCGCAGGCGGGAAAAAGATCGGGGTCTCCCAGTTGTAGCTGCACTTGTTCTCAGCGGCACAACCGGAGAGAAGACCTGCCAGCAGCGCGACATAGAGTGAAACCCGGAGAACCTTTCCTACCATCGACTTTGACGTGAGGTTGTTTCCTTTCATCTCGACTACTCCTTGCTCCTGATTCCTTGGTTGCATCGGTCTACTTCACGACGTAGTACTTGCCACTGGAGTACCCACCGTACCGGACCGGCTTCTCGCGGTCATAGACGAAGGCCCTGTGACATCCGGGAGCGCATCTCCCTCCATTCTCGGTAACGGTGAAATTGAGCGGGATCTTCCACTCGCCGAACTTGTACCCCTCTTTTCGGATCAGCTTGTCGAGGTCACCTGCGTGCGGCTCGTGGCAGATGCGGCAGGTCCGCCCCTTCTGCTTGTTGGCGACATGGACGAAATGGAGGTTCCGCTTGCCGTTACGGAACTTGGTGTAGAGGGAAGTCTCCGGAAAACGGAGCAGGTTCTTCTCGTGGCATTTGAGGCAGGCGTCGTAGAGACCATCCTTGTAGGGGACATAGAGGCTGGCGGGATACGCCCCGGGCAGCATGCGGAAGTACTCCGACCCGTGCGGGTCATGGCAGGCCTTGCAGCTCCCTTTCTTGATGGGGCCGTGGAGGAACTTTTTCCCTTCCAGGTCCTTCTTGATGTTGCGCAGCGGCGGCTGGCCCAGTTCCTTGTCGTGGCAGCTCAGGCAGACCGCCATCTCGTCGGCGGCCAGCATCCCCTTGGCCTTGGAGATGTGGGCGGCATGGCAGTTGGTGCAGCCCCCCTCGGCCATGACCGGCTTGTGCGGGACCTTGACGACCTTGAGCTTTTTGCCGATGTTGCCGTGGCAGTCGATGCAGAGGTCGGGCAGTTTCTTGTTGAGGAAGTACATGGTCGCACTGCCGTGGGCGTTGTGGCAGGAGGTACAGGGACCGACCTTGACCGGCGGATGGACCATGGGAGCGTCGCGCAGCGTCTTGTCGAAATCGGCGTGGCACTTGAGGCAGAGGTCGCGGACCTGCCCCTTGAGCAGGGCCTTCTCGTTGGACTGGTGCGGGTCGTGGCACTCGTTGCAGGTGCCGACCGCGGCGGGACCGTGCATGTAACGTTGCTGGAAGGGGCCGGGGGTGTGGCAGCGCAGGCAGAAGTCGGTCTGGTTGTCCCCCATGTTGAGCAGGGCCTTACCGGAGGAGGCATGCGGCTGGTGGCAGGAGGTGCATTCCCCCTTTTTGACCGGCCGGTGCACCACCTTCATGGTGAACTTCTTGTCGTGGCACTGGCTGCAGAGGTCGGCCCCCTGGGCGGCAAGCTCGAAGCTTTTCCCCTGCTTGATCGGGTGTTCCTTGGCACGCTGGGTATGGCAGGAGGTGCAGTCGTTCTCCTTGACCGGGGCGTGCACCATGGTGCCGTTGCTTATGGTGGCGTGACATGCGGAGGTAACACAGGAGGAGGCGCCGAGCGCGGGATTGGCGATGCACAGGGCGACAAAGGCCAGGGCCAGGGAAACGTACGGAGCTACCTTCATAAGGACATTCCACTCCAGGTGAGATAAAACGCGAAAAAAATCGCCCCTCCCCGTGGCCCAGGGGGAGCGTCGGGACCGCTCCGGCCCCCATAAAACGCTTATGGATAGGGTCCGGTTGACAAAGGAGTGGCTGTCCCCGGCCCCAAAATCATGTGATGTCCCTGCAAAAACGGTTCCCGGCTCAGCCCCTGCAGGCGGCGGGGTCCGTTCTATTTCTGCGCGGCTCCCTTCCGGTTCCGGAACGGGCCCGATTGTATGCAGTTAGCCTTTAGGCCATCTGACGGGTAACTACGCAAAAACGCCCCAGATACTTAACAGAATTGAGAAATCTTTTCAACAGAAAAGCCTGCACCGCGAAAGGAGCGGTTAAAAACAACTTAAGGACCTGGAGCTTAGCGTGTTTTAAGAAGGGAGGTGCCGGGACGCGCGACTTCGGGGGCGAGGTCGCGTTTTCGCGATATCACTGATCGGGGTAGTCGGAAAGGGCGGCGAAGGTCTCGCGCAGTTCGTGGGTGAAGATGGAAAATACCCGGTTGGCGAGGCGGGAGGTGAAAGCCGGCGGGTAGAGCGGGACGGCCAGCCGGTAGATGAGGTCGAGCAGCTGGTCGTGGGGGTTTTCTTCGAGAAAGAGCGCTCCGTACTGGAGCACCGGCGCGGTGAGGAGCGCCTCCTCCATGACGGCATCGTCCTCGCTGAAATACGGGAGGATCATCTCCAGCGACAGGCACAAGCCGGCACCGGTGGCGTCTTCGGAGATGGCGACCAGAACCTCGTCCTGCGCCGAGCCGTATTCGGCGGCTTCGGCGGAGAGTACGGTGGCGGGTATGACCATCACCCGGCCGTGCAAAGGGTCGATGCCGTATGGGATGTTCCGGCCCTGCAGAAAGCGCTCCAGGGCCTGGTAGCCTTTACCCTGCAGCCGCCCTACCCCTTCATAGAACGCGGCGCGGAACTGGTCGCGGTTCGCGATGAGCTCATCCAGGGGAATGAAGTCGACTTCGCCGGAGGGGCGAGCGCTGCGATTCTCCGTATTGTTTACTACGAGCTTCAAATGGCTTCTTTTGCGCTCGTCTTTGTCTTTGCTCATGGCTTGCCACCACCTTGGAAGGTAACCTCGTTCTCCTTGTTAATACACCCCCGGGTCGAAGAGTGTCAAGAAATCCCGGCGCAAGGCGCCGATTTCACTTCCGGAGCCGCCCCTAAAAACGTTGATTTATCTGGCGGGCATTGCTATCATGACGCCGGTTTATGTCGCTGCGGCGCCGTCTTGGGAGATCTCCCCGGACTTACCCGCCCCAACAGATCCAGGACGGATGCGCGCTGTCCCCTGAGGCCCTTTTCTTCCACCGGGAAGAGAACCCTGCCATTGAAGTTTTGTCGAGGTGGCGATGAGAATGAGCGCGAGGCAACGCATTGAAAGAGGTGGCGGGTGAAGGCAAGAAAAACGAGATGGATCGGCATGATCGCAGTGGGACTTTTGCTTGCAGGCTGCGGTGTCGATTGGTTCCCCGACGATTCGGGCAAGACGTTCAATAACAACAGCACCGCAAGCACGAGCCCCACCCCGACCTTCAGCTGGCCGGCTCAAACCGTGACACTGGCGAACGCACCGCTGCAAGATTTCGAAACTCCCGAGGTCACTATCAACGGCACCAGCGCGACAGGTTGGCCACTCAGCCTCCGGTCAACACCTGCGGGTGCCGGTACCGCAGTTCTGATTAACGGTAGCTCGTACGTTTTAAACACCCTCGGGGATGGCACAACCCTCGCTACGGTAAAACCCGGCGATACTTTAAAAGTCTACATAAAGCCGACTCTTACCCAGAACGCCTCGGTTTACACCAAGGTCGTTCTCGGAACCTACTCCACGGCCGGAGTCTACACCACGACGATCAAGCTGACCACCGTGCCTTGACCTCATCCGGACGAGCTCGGCGAAAGATGCTTCGAGCGGGTAACCAGCGAGGCCGGAATCAACGATTCCGGCCTCGCTTTTTTGTCCCCCGCCCCTCAAGCTCACCTCACCAAGACTTCGATCAAGCCACCTGCATAGATCTTGGCTCAGACAGAAGCCGATGAAGTCCCTTTGCGAAGGAGATGTCCCTCACCCCGTCCCTCACCCGGAGGGCGAGGGACGGCAAGGTCTTGATGCAACAATGCAACCGGACACCGCTGAGAAAAACGAAATAGTCCCCTAAACCCTTTGATCCCCCCTTTGACAAAGGGGGGACAGGGGGGATTTGGTCTTGAGGTTTCGGAATCTCCTAAACATCGGACCCTAGAGGCAAATCCCCCTATATCCCCCTTCGCAAAGGGGGACTTTATCGGTCTTTTGCCCAGAGCAAGCATTGCCCGTGTTTGGGGTCAATTCACCATAAAAAAAGGGCCGGGATGAAATCCCGGCCCTCTGCATATCAGCTGCAAGAAAAGAAAACTAGTTGATGGTCAGCACGCCGGTGTCACGCGACTGGCTGCTGTAGTAGAACTGCGCCTTCGCTACCATCGGCTGCCCACTGGTGAGCTGGAACATCTGGTAGTCGAACGTCAGCAGCGCGACCGAGGTGTTAACCGTGAAAAGGGGGCCGCTGACCGACCAGGCACCGGTGCCGCTGGTGGTCGTGCCGTCAATGGTGGCGCGATACTGGACCGTTCCGTCTGCGGCACAGTTGAAGGTGATCTGGTCCGCTTTCGTGTTGCCGACGTAGGTGACCACCTTGCTGGCAATCATCGTGTCGGTGAACACGAGCGGCAGAGACACGCCCACCGCAGAGGGAGCCGACTCGATCCCGTTGGAATCTACCGCGGTGACCAGGAAGTAGTAGGTATCGGTGTCCGTCGGCAGGTTCAGCGTCGAAGAGGTCGTGGTTTTGGAATCGATCTTGGTGCCGGCTCCGATGCTGAAGCCGCTCGAGGTAGAACGGTAAACGTTGTACGAGGCAGCACCCGGTACCGCCGACCACCGCACCCAAGCCTGGTTAGGGGCAGTAGTTGCGGGGGGGACAACAACCCCCTGCAGGGTCGACACCACGACGTTGGTCGGGTTCGGCAGGGCCGGGGTCACGGAGGGAACGCAGGGGACCTCACCCGAGGCCACCGACTCCAGCGAACCTTTGACCGCGGTGACGACGAAGTAGTAGGTGTTGCCGTCGGTAAGACCACTGATGCTCGTGGAGGTTCCGCTGTTAACCGCCACCGGGTTCGTCAGCGCGACCGGGGAGATATTGGAGTAGTAGACCTTGTAGGAGTCGGCACCATTGCCGGTCCAGGTGAGGCTCACCGAACCGTCGTGTGCCGTAGCCTGGAGGCCAGCCGGGGCCGAGGGAACCGTCACCGTCACGGCACCGGAGGAAAGGGTCGACGCTGCGGATTCCCCGTTGGCGTTGACCGCGGTTACCAGGTAGTAATAGGTGTTACCGGAGACGAGCCCGGAAGTCTGAATGTAGGACTGGGTGCCGGTTCCGCTGGCTGCCACGGGGATCGGGGTCCCGGTTGCCTTGGTCACGCTCGGACTGGTGGAGTAATACACCACATACGAGGTCGCCGTATCGGAAGGCTGCCAGCTAATGGTTACCTGCACCTGGTTGGTTGCCGCAACAGCCGTAACGCCAGTCGGCGCGCTCGGGGCGCTCCCGCCACCGCCACCGCCACCGCCGCCACCGCCGCCACCGCCGGTAGTAGTGCCGCCACCACCGCCACCACCGCCACATGCGGTCAAACTCAATGCGGTGAACACCACAAGAACGAACAACTTCAGTAACTTCATACCCGGCCTCTCCTTGTCTAGTTTTATGCTGCCCGATGTCCAGGCCCGACAACCGTCGATGCGGCAGGTCCGGAACGAGTGACCCGATGCTCCCTGCGAGCATACAGACCATCAACTTTTAGCAAGAACCGTTCCGACCCGACCGGCAGCCAAAGCGCGGGCCTTTATACCACAATCCACCGGCGATTTCCAGCCATATGGCGATTCCGAGCGCGGACCGACGGCCATATGGCGAGATGCGCCTTTCAAAAACTCGGTCATTTCGCCTACCGCCCAAAACCGCCGCGGCTGGCAACCGAAGTCACTTTAACGACTTACCTCCCACCCGCCCCTGCAGGCCAGACAGAGGCTCCGCGAATTCGCGACATCATTTCTCGTAGAATTTTTTAAGTCAGGGATGTGAAGGTCGGGTGCATCGTCGACCTCGCGGCGATGCACCCGTATCAAAGAAGGCTAGAAAAACCGTGCACCGGCTTTGAGGTCGGCAACGCCAATGGCAATACTGTTGCCGTAGATCCTGGAGGGGAGATAGGCGGGGTTGCAGCCCCCCGCGGAGGCGGCGCCGATCTTGTTGATCGGGAAGGCCTTGTTGCAGTTTTTGCAGACCACGTGGTCCTTGTCCTGGACGTATCCTTTTTTCTCTTTGTAGCAGACATCGCAGGCATCGAAGGCGGTATGCAGCGCCCCGTCGCTCCCTTTGGCGACAAAGAAGTTGATCTCCTTGCCGCCGTCCACGAGCCGGAAGAAATGGACCTTGCCGTCGTTTACCTTTGCCACCGGGATGGTCACCAGGCCGTTCACCGGCTTCACCTTCGTGTACTTGCTGAACCCGGGGATGCTGAAGCTATATGCCGCAGTTCCTCCGACCAGCAGGAGGAGTACGACAAGCACCGTGCTGAGCACCCGTTTTTTCATCAAATTCATGAATCACCCCTTTTTGGATTGGTAGTCTGGTTGCCGCAACATCCTCTGCCGCCGGTTCCGGAGGCGCCGACCTCATGGCCGGAACGGGCCATGAACTGCGCCGGGGACAGAACCGACCGGACCGTGCTGGCAAAGCCTGCCGCACTCGCCACGATGGCTATCCGCTCCGGGCTCACCTTTTTGGAGTCGATCCCGGCCGTTACCCGCCCCGCCTCCAGATCGACCTCGGTGGCGACAACGCCGCGCTCCTCGCGCAGGGCAGCCTCCACCCGGCCGGCACAGCTGCCGCAGCTCATGCCGGAGGTAGTGAGTACCACCACCGCATCGGCACCGGAGCCGATCCGAAGGTAGCCGGCACAGAAGATCAGGAGCCCCACCACCGCCGACAGCAGCAGGCTGTTCAGAAGATACTTTTTCATTTCAGGTCTCGAAGGTTGCTGGCGGCCTGGCCGGCAAAAGCACGGGTACTATCGGCGGGGCCGTCATCTTCCGCGTGATTCTACGATATTGCGTATTTTATTGGAAGCCGGAAAGTTCACTGCTCATGAACTTGAAGCGGGATCAGGGTGTCCCCCTTGCCCTCCCTCCCCTTCCGGTCCACCACCTTCCACCGGACCCGCAGCGGCATTCCCGCCTGGAACCGGGCCGGCTCCCGCGGCTTGAGTACCGCGGCCATGTCGAAGACCGAATGAAAGAGTTCGCCGGGAAAACCCTTGCCCTGGCCATCGGTGAGCACCAGCTCCCGGATCTTGAGAGGTCGGTCGAAAAGCACGCTCACCTCCTCCACCGTTTTTCTCCCCTTCCCCTTGTTGGCGACCACCGAAAGCAACCGGGGCGGCCCCGGCTCCCGAACCGCAGCCTCGGCGGGGAGCTTCAGGCGGGTCCGATCCCCGTCCCGGATCAGGTCGACCGTCTTCACCCCGGCAAACTGCTTCAGGGTTAGGGCCAGGGCCTCCCGTCCCGCCTGCCGGAGCACCCGATCGCTGGGCCCCTGGTTGCTCATTTCCAGCGTAACGAGGCCGTTTCGTTCGGAAAGGGCCAGAAGGTGCGTCCCGGGCGGGAAGGGATTGAGCAACTCCCCCCGGTACGCAGGGATCTCCATCCCCGTTACCAGCCGTTCCACCGCCACCTTCTTGAGGGTCGGCTTGTCGAAGCTGAAAAAGGGAAACGGCACCAGCTTCCCTTTTTCCACCCCGGACGGGAAATAGATGACGAAGGCAAAGCATTCCCCGCGGGTAGAGGAGGGAGCCGAGCCGAAATACTTCTCGTAGGCAGGCGTTGCCGAAACCGGCACCGGACGCTCGCCGGAGCCGCCGTCCCGGCGACAGGAGGTGGCGGCCAGCGCCAAGAGCGCGACAACAACCAGGTACATCAATCTTTTCATCAAGACTCCAGTCCAATCAATACCAGCAATTACGGTACGTTAAACGCAGCAGCAACACTCGCGATGACAGGAAAAGCAGAAAACATCCTCTAGTGACTACACCATGGTGCAGTTACCCCCCTTTGCGAAGGGGGGCAGGGGGGATTTGATTTTAAGGTTGTCGGTTCAAACTCTCGTAAGGGCTGAACCTTAGAGGCAAATCCCCCTAAATCCCCCTTCGCAAAGGGGGACTTGGTCGGGCTTTTGTTCAAGGCCAGCAATACTTCGTTGGGGGATATACCCAAAAACAAAAGGCAGAAGCCCTACCCGTCGAGGTAGCACTCCTGCCTTAAAACATCCTGAGCTCATCCGGGCAGGTTCTCCCGGGAAAGCGGCAGCACCACGGTGAAGGTCGCCCCCTGCCCCGGCTCGCTCCGAACCTCGATCCGCCCCCCCTGCCCTTCCACGATCGTTTTCGTAATGGGAAGCCCGAGACCGGTCCCCCCTCCCTTGGTGGTGAAAAACGGCTCGAAGATCTTGTCGCCCAAAGCGGGGTCGACCCCGGCCCCCCGGTCGCTGATACTCACCGCGATGGCGTTTCCCGCTTCAGCCGGGGCGGTGGCGACGACGACCGTCGATCCGGCCGGAGAAGCCTGGATGGCGTTCAGCATGAGGTTCATAAACGCCTGACGCAGCCTTTCGCAGTCGCCCCGGAAAGGAGGGACCGGGGTGCCGCGCAGCTCCAGGGTCACCTGACGTCCCCGGGCCTCCGCGGAAAGGAGCGCCACCATGTTGCGCAGCTCCTCGACCACGTCGCACTCGACGGTAGTGGAAGGACCGGGACGGGCGATGCGCAGAAAATCCTCGACCACGTGGTTGAGCCGGTCCGACTCCTTGACCAGGATCTGCAGAAACTCGCGTTTCTGCGGCCCCAGGGAGGGGTCGTCCGCCAGGATTTCCGCAGTCCCCCGAATCGAGGCAAGCGGGTTGCGGATCTCGTGGGCGAGCATCGCGGAGAGCTCACCGAGCGCCGAAAGCCGCTCGGCCCGCCGCAGCTGCTCCTCGATGCTGATGATGGTCTCCGATTGGCTGCGCAGCTGGCGGTAGGATTCCTCCAGCCCCGTGGCCGTCGCCTCGAGCTGCTGGCGGCGGGCCTGCTCCTGCTGGGAAAGGAACCCGGTGATCCCCCCGACGATGTTGTAGAGCAGCACCTCCAGGTACTTCTCCATTTCCATGGCCAGGTGCCCGCCCCACTGGAACAGGATGTGCGGCGCGTAGCAGAAGGTCACCAGGATGGCGCAGCCGAGCCCGCCCCTGAAACCGAACCAGAAGGCAGCGAGGATGATCGGCAGATAGTAGAGGCGCTGGAAGATGTCGTGCAGCATCGGCAGCCGAAGCGGCGTTAAGTAATGCAGCAGACTGATGCCAATGACACAGGTGATCAGTGTGGCAATCCGGATTAGATCCCGCTTCCCCATGGTTCCCCTTCATCTAGCGATACCGCGTCCCGATCTTCCTTCAGACCTCCCGTTTATATAGTCTCGGCAGAAAATAATCCAGCAGTTTCGCAAAGCTCCACCCTTCTGCCTCAAGGCTGCGCGCCGGCCAGGTTCCGCTTTTTCTCCAGGGCGGCCTGTTCCAGGGCGCGGACGATCTCCGGCACCGACTGTTTCATCAACTGCTGCAGCGATTGCTGCAGTACCTGGTCGGCAATCCGGTCCTTGTCGGAGACCGCGGTGTCGGTAAGGGAAAAGCTGTAGTGCAGCTTCTTGAAGCGCGAGCCATTTTTCAAAAGGTCGACGTCGTAGGCGAGCGAGCTGTTCGCGGTGGCCTTGAACGAGGTCCGGATCACATCGAGGTTCACCACGATCCGGGTGACGTCCACCCCTTTGGTCATCTCGGGGGTGAGCGAGTTGACACTGACCACCTGGTATCCCGCCGAGGAAAGCTCGGCGCTCAGCGCCTGCATGAGGAGCTCCTCGGGCGGGAGCCGGCTCAGGATCTCGCCGGTCTTCTCCCCGCTGTCGTTTTTCACCTGCCCCACCACCCATTCGACGTGCGCGTCCCGCGGCCGTTCCGGCCGCCCGGAAGCCGTCACGTAGATCACGCCGCTTCCCCCCACGACGCCGGACGCCGGAGCGTAGGTCGTGGTAACGTGCTGGTCCACCGAAGCGCATCCGGTGACGGCAATGACGGTGACCAACAGAAGCAACCGCCCCCAGAGATTCCCGATTCCAGTCATAGCTCCTCCGTTTCGCTCAAACTTTAAAGACTTTTTATTTAACATCTTTTCATCAAATTTACAGCCATAAAAATCTCTGCCTCTGCCGGAGTGCTCCCGGGTTCTGTGCCTGACGCCCCGGCCCCTCTGCCAGATGTTGTTTGCTGCGATTGTGCCTGCGTCTGGCGGGACAGAATCAGCCAACTATCTGCGGGGGGCCGCTTGACAATCAGGGCGGAAAACCGAGAATTATGAGTATTGTCTAAAACGACCGACAGTGACGTCCAAGGGAGACTGGAATGGAAAGTACTCGTGGATATGGCGTAGGACCGTCGCCGCTGTTTCGAAATTGCACCAAGGAGGCCGGCAGATCCAATCAGTTTGACCGGTTCCTCATGCACGCTCTGCTCCGGGGGTTAGGCATCCCCAATATCAGGATCATCCTGTGGGATGACAGCGAGTTTTGCCTGAGCGACAAAGCCACCGTCGGGGTGCGGATCAACAGCAGGATGGCCCTGCTGCGCCTGCTCGCCAACCCGCTCGCCTATTTCGGCGATGATTACAGCGCCGGCAACCTGGAGGTGGAAGGCGGATTGGTCCCGTTTCTGGAAACGGTCCTCGGGGCCATGAGCCGTCCCGGGCAGGTGCGCCGCCGCTCCCGGTCAATGGGGCTCATCTGCCGGCCGGGGCGAAACACCCTGACCCGCTCGCGCAACAACGTCCATCATCATTACGATCTGGGCAACGACTTTTACCGCCTCTGGCTCGACCAGGAAATGCAGTACACCTGCGCCTACTTCCCCGATGCCGCGCTCTCCATCGAGCAGGCCCAGGAGGCGAAGATGGAGCTGGTCTGCCGGAAGCTCCGCCTGAAAAAAGGAGACCGGGTGGTCGAGGCGGGATGCGGCTGGGGCGGCCTGGCGCGCTACATGGCCAAGTGCTACGGCGCCAAGGTGCGGGCCTTCAACATTTCGCGGGAACAGGTGGCTTATGCGCGGGAAACCGCGCGGCGCGAGGGGATCGAGGGGGTGGAATACGTCGAGGACGACTACCGCAACATCACCGGCACCTGCGATGCCTTCGTCTCGGTCGGCATGCTGGAGCACGTCGGCCCGGGGCAGTATCGGCAGCTCGGCGCGGTGATCGACCGCACCCTTACCGACCGCGGCATGGGACTCATCCACACCATCGGCCAAAACGTCGCCGAGCCGATGAGCGACTGGATCGAAAAGCGGATCTTCCCGGGGAGCTATCCTCCGACGGTCCGGGAGATGATGGAGATCTTCGAGCCAAACGGACTTTCCCTGCTGGACCTGGAAAACCTGCGCCTGCACTATGCCAAGACGCTGCAGCACTGGCTGGCACGGTTCGAGAACAACAGCTCCCGCATCGCCCGCATGTTCGACGAAAGCTTCGTCCGCGCCTGGCGGCTCTACCTGGCCAGTTCGATCGCGAGCTTCGAGGTGGGGACGCTGCAGCTCTACCAGGCGGTATTCGCCCGTTCCGCCAGCAACGACGTCCCGTGGACCAGGGACCATCTACGGGTACGGTGACCATGGAACATTACGAAGTAGCCGTAATCGGAGCGGGGCCGGCCGGTTCGACCTGCGCCGCGGCGCTCGCCCGCGCCGGGATGTCGGTCCTGCTCATGGACCGGGAGACCTTCCCGCGGGAAAAGCCGTGCGCCGGCTGGATCACGCCGGAGGTGCTGCACCGGCTCGACATTGAACCGGTCCGGTACCGCCAGGCCCACCTGCTGCAGGACATCGCCGCTTTCCGGACCGGTCCCATCTACGGCAAGGAGATCGAGACCCGCTATCCGGCGGTGGTGAGCTACGGAATTCGGAGGGTGGAGTTCGACCGGTTCCTGGTGGATCGCTGCACGGCGGCCAAGGCGCTGGGAGAACAGGTGATTTCGCTGGAACCGATTGCCGGAGGGTGGCGGATCAACGGCAGGATCGAAGCCGCGGTGGTGGTAGGCGCCGGAGGGAATCACTGCCCGGTGGCCCGGGCCTTGGGCGCCCGGCCCGCGTCGGAGCCGATCATCGCCGCCATGGTGGCCGAGTTCCCGGTGCCCGGGGAACAACTGGACCGGGGGGAGCTACCGGCCGGGGTGCCGGTCCTTTGTTTCACCGAGGATCTGCGCGGATACGGCTGGCTGATGCGCAAGGGGGACTACGTCAACGTTGGTCTGGGGAGCATGAGAGTGACCGAGATCCACGGCCAGTCGGTCTCCTTTTGTTCCCACATGCTCGAGAAATATGGGATCGAGGCGCCGAAGTCGTTGCGGCTGCGGGGGCATGCCTACCTCCCCTACCTGGGAAGGGCCGGACGGCGTGCTGTCGGGCAGGGCGCCGTCCTGGTCGGTGACGCGGCGGGTCTGTCGTTTCCGGAAAGCGGCGAGGGGATCCTGCCGGCGGTTGAGTCGGCGCTGCTCGCGGCCGAAGTGATCCTTTCGGCGCGCGGCAACTATCAGAAGGAGCGTTTGGAGCGGTACGCCACCGAGCTGGAACAAACGTTTGCCGGGAAGGAGCTCGGCGGAGCCGGAATTCCCCAACCGCTGCGCAAGCTCGCCGGCACGCTCCTCCTCTCCAGCCGATACCTGACCCGTCGTTACGTCCTGGACAAATGGTTCCTGCACAATGAGACCATGAGGCACTGAAACGGGGTCGAAGGATGTTAGTAAATAAAAAGTGGCCGCTTCAGAATATTTGAAGCGGCCACTTCGCGTTTCCCTACCCGTAGGGGCGCAGCATGCTGCGCCCGCACGCCCGACAGATTTTATTGTTCATTGTCTCATGGTCTCATGGTTCATCGAATCTCTCCCCCGCCGGGGGAAATCGCTCCGCCTCACGTGAAGCCGGAACCGACGGTGCAGGCGTAGCAGTGATCCCCCACCGGGATCGGCGTCCCCGGCGCCGGGAGTTCCGCCAGACCCCGCAGGTAGGTCACCTCTCCGCCGTGCGGCAGCCCCGCGGCCAGGTTGAAATCGCAATCATAGAGCCTCCCCTCCCAATCGACCGAGAGCTGCGACCGGCACATGAGCCCGGCTACGGTGCATGGGTTGAAACCGTCCGCGAGGGTGGCGAGGTACTGCTCCAGGTTTCCCGAGCGCGTCAGAAAATCCCGATACCGCCCCAGCGGGACGTTGGCGAAGGTATACAGCGACGTGAAGCTGATTCCGTACTTTCGGGAAAGATCGGTCCGGTACCGCTTCTCGGCCGCCCCCTGCGCCGGAGGGAGAAACGCCCCAGCCGGGTTTGCCACGAGATTCAGCTCCAGGCTGGTCCCTTCCCGGCCGTACCCAATCGCATTCAGCTCCCGCAAGGTATCAAGAGTCGAAGCCCAGGCCCCACCCCCGCGCAGCGCGTCGGTTTGCGAGGGGTTCGTGGCCGGAAGCGAAACCACCAGGACCGGCCGTACCGCACGGAAAAGTTCCAGGAGCTCGCGCCGGCGGGCCAGGTCCAGTCCCCCGAGGTTGCAGCGCAACATCAGGCGCGAGGTGAGCGGAGCCAGGGCGCGGACCAGGTAGTCGATATCCGGCACCAGTTCCGGTGCGCCGCCGGTTACGTCGATGACCTCGAAGCGAAAGCGCCGCGCCGCGGCGACCACCTCGTCCATCGTCTCCCGCCCCATAACCTCGTCTCGCTTGGGTCCTGCCTCGAGATGGCAATGACGACAGGCCAGGTTGCAAAGCAGTCCGACGTTGACCTGCAGGGCGGAGGTCCGGTCCCGGTGCAGTTTGAGATCGTGCTTCACTAACGTTTCGGCAAAGCCGGTCTCATGTGTTTCGTGTGCAGCGCTCATCCGTATCCCCAAGCGGCGGTTAGAGCGAAAGCTGTTCCGCGATCTTGCGCATCTGGACCCCGTGCACCAAAGAAGCGCCGCCCCGGATCGCAGTCACCACGTGAAGCGCCTCGGTCATCTCGCCCAGGCTGGCCCCTTTTTCCAGACAGCCGCGGGTGTAGGCATCGATGCAGTAAGGGCACTGGACGGTATGGGCCACCGCGAGGGCGATCAGCGCCTTCTCCCGCTCGGAAAGCTCCCCTTCGGCAAACACCGACCCGTAGTAGTCGAAGAACTTCTTGGCGAGCTCCGGCGCATCCTTGCCGATCTCGCCGAATTTACCCAGATCCTGCGGATTATAGTACGTCTCCATTTTCGGCTCCTTGCATTCTATAAGTTCAATCCAGAGGGGTTAGCCCGATCATGCCCGGCGGGCCCCATTGTTGGCAAGGGCGCAGCACGCTTTGCCCGCAATCCGCCCGGCTCATTATCTCACCGGCTCTTGATCTTCGCATAGATCGCCGGCACCAGGGCAAAAAGCCCGAGCAATGCAAAGGAAAGCAGTACCCGTCCCGACGCCACCTCCCGAACGTTCTGCACCGAGGCGAGACTTGCCCCCGCGTTGCAGAAGACGAACCCGCCCGGGATGATGCCGACGAAGGTGGTGAGAACGAACGTGCGCAGCGGCAACGGCGTCAGCCCGGCAGCCAGGTTGATCAGGAAAAAGGGAAAGAGCGGAACCAGCCGCAGAAAGAGGAGGTAGTTCCCGCCCCGCGCCGCCAACTCACGGTTGATCCCCTCGAGTTTGGCCCCGAACCGCCCGACGATGGCGTCACGGAAGAGGTACCGGCTCGCCAGGAAGGCAAGCGTTGCCCCCACCGTCGCGGCCAGGACCGCGTACAGGGTCCCCAAGGCGGCTCCGAAGATCGCCCCCGCAGAAAGCGAGAGAATGGCCGCCCCCGGCAAGGAAAGCGCCGTCTGCACGACGTAGATGGCCACGAAGACCAGGACCGTCTGCAGCCGGTGCGTTGCGTAGTAATCCAGGAGCTGGGCGCGGTGGGCCTTAAGCTCAGCCACGGTCAGATACCGCTGCAGATCGAAATAAAAAAACAGCCCGATAGCCGCTGCCGCCGCAACCACCAAGGCAATTTTCTTCAGATTCATGCCACCTCCGGCGGCTACCGCCATCAACCGATTGTCTTCCCCTCGTTCCCAAGGTCCACCTTGGGAACGCACAGCCCCATCCAAAGCTCCAGCTTGGCAAAGACCCAGGGCAGGCATCCCGCGCCCACCGAACAGGATCCCACTCGATGCGCAACGGCCCAGCATGCTGCGCCCATCACCCCGATCCGCCTTTAGTGCTGCATAACTTCACTGTCCATTATCGCCGCCCCACCGCTGCTAAGCCTTGCGCGGGAAAGTCCCTCCGCTTTGTCTCATCATCGTTGGCCGCCAAGCATACCCATTTTTCCCCACATCGTCCAGCCGGATTCACCACTACATCCGGATCTCCAAACCTGCTGACATAGCAGTCCGGGAATCAGATACAGGTGAAGCTCTCTCTGGAGGAAGTCTTCGGCTTAAATTGTTCCAGCTTGCCCAACTAGATTAGCCACCTCGACAATAAAGCACCGCTGTCAGAAACATGCGACAAAACGGGCAAAAAATATGGCTTATAACATTGCGGTTTATAACGATTGCCATAATTTCAGGATTGTGGACCGCTTGCAATCAAGGTAACAGTCTCTATACTTTCTCCCCATTAAAGACCGCACCCGGGAGAAGCTCATGGAAACCCAAAGCAGAAGAAAGTTCTTAGGATCATGCCTGGTCGGGACGGCGATAGCGGCTGTGGCTGCGGCGCTGTACCCGCTCTACCGGTATCTGGCGCCCAGCCAAAGCGGAACCGGCACGGCAAAGGTGACCTTCGCGGCAACCGAGGTACCCGAAGGGGAAGCCAAGTTCTTCGAGTACGCGGGATCGACGGGGGTGGTGGTTCGCACCAAGGGGGGGCTCATCGCCCTCTCCGCCGTCTGCACCCACCTCGGTTGCATCGTCCAGTGGGAGAAGGATAAGCAGGATTTCCTCTGTCCTTGCCACGCCGGACGTTACACCCCGGAAGGGACCGTCATCTCCGGTCCGCCGCCGCGCCCGCTCCCCAAACTACCCCTCACCCAGGCCGAGGGAAAGATCATCATCGGCTGATCCTTTTTCGGCTACGGAGGCTTCATGTCACTTTTCAAGAAAATTTACCACTGGATCGACGTGCGCATCGGCAGCACCGAGATCGTCGAGAAGGAACTCACCGGTTACCTCCTCCCGAAGAACATCAACGAGTGGTACTCGCTGGGGAGCGTGCTGCTGGTGATCTTCGCCCTGCAGGTGGTGACCGGGATGCTCCTGCTCGTCTACTACGTCCCCGACGCGGACAAGGCGTTCAAAAGCGTCACCTACATCATGAACGAGGTGCCGTTCGGCTGGTTGATCCGGCTCTGCCATGCGGTCGGCTCGAACCTCATGGTGTTCGTGCTCATGCTCCACATGCTTTCCACCCTGCTCATGGGCAGCTACAAGAGCCCGCGCGAGATGAACTGGATTTCCGGCTTCGTCCTGTTCTCTTTGGTCCAAGGGATCTCGCTTACCGGCTACCTCGCGCCCTGGAGCCAGCTCTCCTTCTGGGCAACCACCGTCGCCACCAACAGCGTCACGGCAGTCCCCCTGATCGGGACGGGACTGGTCAAGTTCCTGCGCGGGGGAACCCTGGTCGGACCGGCCACGCTGGGCCGCTTCTTCGCCCTGCACGTCGCCATCATCCCGGCGGTCATCGCCGCACTGATCGGAGCGCATCTCTTCTTCCTGAAACGGACCGGGGTCTCCACCCCCCCCTTTGGGGCCAAAGAGACCCAGAACAACTGGGAAGGCAAAAGCTACCGCTACGAGTTCCACCCGGGCGGCATCCCGTTCTTCCCGAATTACGCCCTGCAGGATGCCACCTCGGTGAGCATCTACCTCGCCATCTTCTTCGCGCTCATCTTCTTCGCGCCGACCCTGTTTTTCACCCCCGACTCGTTCGTGCCGGCAAACCCCTTTAAGACGCCGGCTCACATCAAGCCGGAATGGTATTTCCTGGCCAACTACCAGACCCTCAAGATCTTCCCGAGCGAGCTGATCGGACTTTTGGTTCAGGTCGCGGCGATGACCGTGCTGGCGCTGTTGCCGTTCATCGACCGGACCAAGGAGCGCCATCCGCTGAAACGGCCGATCTTCCTCACCTGCGCCATCGGGGGGATTCTCCTGTGGCTCGGACTCACCATCTGGGGGCACTACTCATGAGAAACCAGCACCGCGCCCAGCGCGCTTCAATCATTGCCGAAGGGGTTATCAAAAGGCTCAGCTGCACACTCCCGCACACCTCTGCCAGTCATCCCCTCCCCTTCAAGGGGAGGGACAGGGTGAGGATGGGGTTGTCATCAGCTCTCCTTTTTGTTGCACTGCTGATCGTTTGCCTTCCCTGGGCAGCCTCCGCGGCCGACCAGCCCCAGGAGCCGGTCTGCATCCAGTGCCACAGCCAGCTTCCCGACCGGCTCGGCGAACCGGTGAAACTCTGGAAGCAGAGCGTTCATGCCGAGAACGGCATTGCCTGCAACGGCTGCCATGGCGGCGATCCCACCAACGCCGCCGACGCCATGAACCGCTCCCGCGGCTTCCTCGGAGCGCCGAAGGAGGCCGACATCCCGGCCTTCTGTGGCCGCTGCCACGTCGGCGTCCTCAAGGATTACCTCGCCAGCGCCCACGGCAGAGCCCTCGGCAAGGGCGGCCCGACCTGTGTGACCTGCCATAGCAACCACCTCGTCACCCGTGCCTCGATCAACATCATCAACGAGAAGACCTGCACCCAGTGCCACACCTTCGAGCGCGCCAAACTGATCAAGGATGCCATGCAGGCGACCGAGACGCGCATCGTCGCCATCTCGGGCCGCATCGACAAGCTGAAAGCCGAAGGGGTCGACACCGAACGGATGGAGAAAGCGACCTTTGCGGTACGCAACCGGTTCCACACCCTGTTTCACGACGTGAACGTGACGCGGGTAACCCAGGAATCGGGCGCGATCGGCGCAGAACTGGCGAAACAAGAAAAGGAGCTGGCGCGAATCGACGAGATCAAACGCGAGCGCAAGATCGCCGGTGCCATAGTGGTAGCCGCCCTGATCGTACTGGCAATCCTCTTCCACCTGCTGAAGAAGACCTACGATTAGTGGAGTCCTTTCCTAGTTGAATAAAAAGAGCCCGCTTCCCTCAAAGGAAAGCGGGCTCTTTTTTTTATTTCAACCCTCACCTCGTAGGGGCGCAGCATGCTGCCTTCTTCCCCCGACCTCCTTCATTGACTCATTAAGGCTCGTCCCCGAGGTCCACCTTGGGAACGCTCCCTCTCACAAAGCTCCGGCTTTGTAAGAGCGCCTGTGCCAAGCCTGCGACCACCAAAGCAAAGAGCCCGCTCTACAAACAAAGCGGGCCCTCTAACTCGTGTAGCCGGAAACAAAGGAAGATCTGCCGATCACTCAAAGCGCCTTCCATTATCAATGGTCCATTGTCAATTATCCATTGCTTACAGCAGTTCCACCTTCTCGGAGAACCCCGGCTTGAGCAGGATGTTCCGGTTCTCCAGCATCTCCAGATCCCCCTCCTCCGACAACCGATGCAAAAGGCGCGTCACCGTCTCCCTGGAGACCGAGGCATACCCCGCTAGCTCCCGGTGGGTGAGCCTAAGCGCGATCACCACCCCGCGGTCGTCCCGGACCCCATGCAGCAGGCTCAGGTGGTTGAGGATCGAGCGGAGCCGGAGTTCCGCGTCCGAAAGCGCGATCGCCTTGAGGATCAGCCGCGTCTCCCGAAGCCTTCGGCAGAGGATGGCAATGAGCTGATGGAGTACCGTCTCGTTGGCAAGGAAGAGCTCCTGGAAGTTATCCTTGGAGAGGAGCCCGATATCGGACTCCTCCATGGCGATGACCGTGGCCGGCGACGTCTCCCCGTCCAAAAGCGCCATTTCCCCGAAGACGTCCCCCCGCTTGTGCACCGCCAGGATCCGCTCCGTCCCGTCCCCCCCCAAGTGGACCGCCCGGACCTTGCCGGTGAAGACCACGTACATGAAGTTCGCGGTCTCCTCCTCCAGCAAGACCACCTGGTTCTTGTAGAAGCGCCGTTCCGTAATGCGCGAAAGGAGCTTTTCGAACTCCCGGTCCTCCAGAGAGGCAAAGAGAGGAATCCGCTTCAACACCTTGCTATGGTCATGATCCAAAGGCACGCCCCGGTCCGATCTCGTCACCGCCGGCCTCCTTGTCTTTCAGACTATTAATACAGGCTAACAATCTTACCCTATTCCCTCCTCTTTTGAACAACAACCGTCCGAATGATCGCCTTAATCGCAAAAAAGCCCTTAGCCAAGGCGCAGGGCTTCCAATTTGAAAATGTCAGAGCCAAGACCGTAAGCTTCCCCCAAAGGCTGTTCAGGGGTTGCCGTGGGTAATCCGGTCCGATTTACTCTACTGCGCTCGTGAACGGGGGAGCTATGCAAGGCACCGAACTGCACCGTCATATTCTGGAACTGGAGTCACCGTGGCCTGTGATCAAGGTGAACCTGGACATCAGCCTGCCTTTCCTTTCTGTCTTTCGGAAACATTCACCATCTACCGCTGCAAGAACTGACGCTTGTGTACTGGTACAGCAATCGCGACAGGAATGTCGCTCCTACCTAGTTCGTCCCCCCTCGTTTTCCTCTTCAGTCACCCTAACAGAAATGGGTCCTTGAGCTCGCCTGCGGCGTGGCGTATGGAGGGCCCATCGTAGGCTCCCCTGCAAATTGATGTTGTCTTTCTGATCATCGCTCATTGATGAGCTATACTCCTACCTTCATATTTCAAGATTAAGCAGGTCGCACTGCTGCCCCAGTACTTATCCATCGAGGTGACGCGTTATGACCGATCCACGTACTCTTAAATACCAGCCGCTCCCCGGAACCCAAGGACTTCCGACGCCCCCCGTGGAACGGTTCGAGGCGCTCCTGGTCCGGCGCGGCACCGATTACCGGCCGCGCACCCGGCACCTTCTCCCGGACGGCTCGGCGCGCTACACCAACCGGCTCTTCCTGGAGTCGAGCCCCTACCTCCTCCAGCACGCCCACAACCCGGTGAACTGGTTCCCCTGGGGCAAGGAGGCACTCGACTTGGCTAAAGAGCTGAACCGGCCGCTTCTGGTCAGTATCGGTTACGCGACCTGCCACTGGTGCCATGTCATGGAGGAGGAGTCCTTCGAGGACGAGGAGATCGCCGAGTACCTGAACGCGAACTTCATTCCGGTGAAGATCGACCGGGAAGAGCGGCCGGACCTGGACGCGGTCTACATGAGCGCGCTGCAGGCGATGACCGGCCAGGGGGGCTGGCCGCTCAACATGTGGCTGACGCCGGAAGGGAAGCCTTTCTACGGGGGGACCTACTTCCCGCCCAAGGGGGGTGGCCATGGGACCGGATTTTTGGAGGTGCTCCGCATCCTGCGCAGCGCCTATGACCGGGACCCGGAACGGGTGGCGCAGAGCTCGGAGCAACTGACGCAAGCGGTGCGCCGCATGCTCGCGCCGGCCGAAGCCGGGGAGGTGCCGCAGCGCGAGGCGATGGAACGGGCGATCCACATCTACCGGGAGCGGATGGATACGGTGAACGGCGGCGTGACCGGCGCGCCGAAATTCCCCAGTTCGCTCCCGGTCCGGTTGCTGTTCCGTGAATACCGGCGCACCGAGGACCCGGACCTGTTGCGCGCCTGCTACCTCACCCTGCGCAACATGGCCCGCGGCGGGATCTACGACCAGGTCGCCGGCGGCTTCCATCGCTACGCCACCGATTCGCACTGGCGCATCCCGCACTTCGAGAAGATGCTCTATGACAACGCCCTTTTGGCGGTGACCTACCTGGAGGGGTTCCAGCTCACCGGCGATCGGGAATTCGCCCGGGTGGCCCGCGAAGTCCTCTCCTACCTGCGTCGCGACATGGCCGCGCCCGGCGGCGCCTTCTACTCGGCCACCGACGCCGACAGCCTCAATCCGGAGGGGGAGCGCGAGGAGGGATACTTCTTCACCTGGACGCCGCAGGAGCTGACCGAGGTGCTCGGCAAGACCCGCGGCGATCTGGTCGCGGCAGTATTCGGGGTGACCGAAGGGGGGAACTTTGAGGGGCGCACCATCTTGCACCGCAGCCGTGACCTCCCCGCGGTGGCGGCGGAGCTGAGGCGGACCGAGGAAGAGGCGAGCCGGATCCTGGACGAGTCGCGCGAGCTTCTCTACCAGGCCCGCGCCCGCCGGCCGCAGCCGATCACCGACCGCAAGATTATAGCTTCCTGGAACGGCCTGGCGATATCCGCCTTTGCCAAGGGGGGATTCATCCTGGACGATGGCGCGGCGGTGGAGCAGGCGGCCAAAACGGCGTCCTTCATACTGGAAGAGATGCTGCGCGACGGGAGGCTCGCCCACAGCTACCAGGAGGGGAGCCCGAAGGGGGAAGGCTTCCTGGACGACTACGCCTTTTTCATTGCCGGTCTGATCGACCTCTTCGAGGCGACCGGTGAACCGGCGTGGCTGG
This sequence comes from Geomesophilobacter sediminis, assembly GCF_016458275.1. Lineage (GTDB taxonomy): Bacteria > Desulfobacterota > Desulfuromonadia > Geobacterales > Geobacteraceae > Geomesophilobacter > Geomesophilobacter sediminis. The sequence continues at coordinate 86,141 of NZ_JAEMHM010000021.1, read as the reverse complement.
AGCGGGTCCAGGAACTGACGGCGGTGGTGGCGGGAGATTTCGAGGATGATGAGCTGGGGGGATTCTTTTCTACCGGGCCGCGCCACGAGGAGTTGATCGCCCGGGAGAAGCCTTCCTATGACGGGGCCATTCCGTCGGGTAACTCGGTGATGGCGATGAACCTGCTCCGGCTGCACCTTTTGACCGAGCTACCCGAGTACGGCGACCGCGCCCAGCGGGTCTTCTCGGCCTTTTCCTCGACCCTGGCGGCCAATCCGACCGCGCTGTCCGAGATGCTCCTTGCCCTGGACTTCCACCTCGACCTCCCCCGCCAGATCCTGATCGTGGCGCCCGAGGGGGACCGCAAATCGGCGGGATGGCTTTTGGGGAGGCTGCGCGGGGAGTTCCTGCCGAACCGGGTTTTGGCGGTGGTGACGGAGGGAGAGCAGTTGAACCGGGCGGCGGAACTGGTTCCCGCCCTGCAGGGTAAGACGGCGCAGGGAGATCAGGCGATGGCATATCTTTGCGAAAACCGGACCTGTCTCCTCCCGACCAGCGACCCGGAGCTCTTCGAGGACGCCCTTAAGAAGCGCCGCTGATCAATCCTGCTCGTCGGCAAGCTTGCGGAGGTAGTCGGGAACGTTGCGCTTGGGGAGTTTCATCAGCCGCTGCATGACGGCGAAGGGGACCCGCTTCAGCCGGTAGTCGCTCTTCAGCTCCCGGATCATCGCGGTCCATAGACCCGCGGTCATCTCGGCGTCGGCCAGCGCCCGGTGGAAGACGCCGTCGGTCTTGAGTTTGCGGTAGTTGACCAGGGCGCCCAGGCTGTGGCTCGGAGCCTCGGGATAGAGCCGGCGCGCGACCAGGAGAGAACAGGCGAACTCCGCCTTGCGGCGCAGTTGCAACCGGGAGAGCTCGGCGTCGAGAAAACGCTGGTCGAAAGAGGCGTTGTGGGCAACCAGGTGGTGCCGGTCCAAAAAGGCGGTCAACCGCTGCATCACATCCCCGACCGGCGGGGCATCGCGCAGCATCTCGTTGCTGATGCCGGTATACTCCTCGATGAAGCGGCTCACCCGCATGCCGGGGTTCATCAGGCTCTGGAAGCGGTCGGTCACCACGTTGTTCTCCACCAGCACCGCCCCTACTTCGATCACCCGGTCCCCGGAGAGCGGTGAAAGTCCCGTCGTCTCGAAGTCCAGCACCACTACCCCGTAATCCCCCATCCCACCCTCCTGCACAACCCGCAGCAAAAACCTTGAAAGTGCCGCATTTTGCAATCTTAGGCCGGCGAGGTCAAGCAGAATCACCGGCAGACACCGGCAGCCGGGAAGCCACGTCCCGAGCAGCAAAGGTTGACGGGCGCAGGATGCTGCGCCCCTACCTTTCCAATCGAGGCCCGCTCATTGCTCATTGCTCACTGCCTCGGTGACCACCGCGCCAGCTTGCGCAGCAGCCGGGACCGGGGGAGCACGAACCACAGGACCGAGAACAGGAGCAACAGCAGGCCGGCCATCACGAGGGCGACCGCCGGCACCTCCAGGATCACCGATGCAACCACGTAGAATTCCAGGCTCACCCCGATCATGAGCGGAACCATCGACCAAAGCAGCAGCCGCGAGGCAACCAGAATGAACTCGCCGGTCACCTCCTTGAGTCCCGCCTGCCGGTGATACGCCGCCGGCGCCATCACCAGCGCCACGGCGACCGCCACCAAAAGCGTCGATGCCAGGTGCAGCCGCTGCAGCTGCGCGTCCAGCTTCTGGTCAAAACCCTGGTTGATGACCGCAATCAGCTGGAATCCGAAGAGCGCCTGGATGCCGGGCAGCACCATGCGGCATTCCTCCAGGATGTTCCGCGTCGCCTCCGCCAACGGGAGTTCCTCACGCTCATCCTCGATCATGGCCACCCCCTTTCCCGCTGTTTCGGGACTTCGTCCGGCGCACCCTATTTGCGTTACCGAATGCACCGTTCGGCGTTGCCGATCAACCCGAGCCCAAAACCAGCAAAACAGGACAACCGATGCGATTTTTCCGTTTGCAGCACGCCGGGGAAACATGTATTCTGCGGTACCCCAGAACTCCCAGAGGTTGTGACAACATGCCCCAGAATGTGATGATTGTAGACGATAACGAGTACGTTCGCGCATCGGTGGAGATGACCTGCGAGGGGACCGGAATCGAGGTTACCCCTGCGGCCAGCGGCCCGGAGTGCCTGCGGCTCTTGACCGGTGGTTTTCGCGGACTGATCCTGATGGACATCATGATGCCGGAGATGGATGGCTGGGACACCATCCGGGAGATCATCGGACGGGGGCTCTACCCCGGGAACATCATCATCATGCTGACCGGAGTCGGCGAGCCGGATGCCAAGATGGAGGGGATGCAGGAATACGTGACTGATTACCTCACCAAACCCTTCGCCCCCGAGCAGCTCCTGGAAACCCTGAACTATTATCTAAAGCTGCAGCAGACGCTCGTGAATCCGCATGAGTAACCGAAATCTCGTCATCATCGGTGTGTCCACCGGGGGGCCGATGACCCTCAAGGAGCTCTTCCGCGAGCTCCCGCCGCTCAACGCCTCCTTCGTGGTGGTGCTGCACATCACCGCGGCGATGGACTTCCGGATCGCGGAGGGGCTGAACGCGGTCTGCTCCATGCCGGTCGCACTGGCCCGCGAGGGTGAATACCTGAAGACCGGACACGTGTATCTGGCACCGGGCGGAGTACACCTGAAGCTGGAAGGTAACCAGCGGGTCTCCCTTTTCGACGGTCCGCGGGTGAACTTCGTCCTCCCCTCGGTCGACGTCACCCTGCATTCGCTGCAACCCTCCGAGGCGAACCTGATCGGGGTCATCCTCACCGGGATGGGGAAGGACGGAGCCGAAGGGATCCGCTACCTCAAGGAGATCGGCGGCATCACCATCGCCCAGGATCAAAGGTCCTCCACCATTTACGGCATGCCTCGGGCCGCGGCGGAGACCGGCGCGGTAGATTACGTCCTCCCCCCCAAGAAGATCGCCGAACTGCTCACCGACCTCCTCGGCCCGCTCCACACCGACGAGCCGGCAGAGCCCATCGAGGCCCAGGGGTAATCCCCTCGCCCCCCTTCCCAAAGATGGGGCGCGGCGTACGGTGCCCGGCCGCAGTCCTTCTCACTTCCGCAAGCACCGGCAGTGCCCCTCAATCCACCGGCAGGGAAACGATCACCCGCAAGCCCCCTCCCTCGCGATTCTCGGCGCGGATGCTCCCGCCGTGCGCCTCCACGATCCCCTTGCATATGGAAAGCCCCAGTCCGGTTCCCCCCGCTCCTTCGGGAACCGGGATCCGGTAAAACTTCTCGAAAACCCGCTTCAGGTCCGCCGGCGGCACTCCCCGGCCCCGGTCGGCCACCTCCAGGGTGAGCTGGTGGTCCGCCACGGCAGCGACGATCCCGATCGGCTCGGCGCAGGGCGAATACTTGTGCGCATTGTCGATCAGATTCACCAGGACCTGGGTCATGAGGACCATGTCCATGGCAACCAGCGGCAGGCCCTCCGGCACGGTCACCTCGACCGCCCTCCGCCCCAGCTGCGGCTCCAAAGCCGCCAGCGCACATCCGACCAGATCCTGGACGTCGCACGGCACCACCTTCACCTTGAGCGCCCCCGACTCCAGGCGGGTCATGTCGAGCAGGTTCCCAACGAAGCGGTTCAAACGCACCGCCTCTTCCCACGCTCCCTCGACAAGCTCGCGGCGCGCGGGCTCGGAGACCGGATGCTCACGGTCTCGCAGCGCGCCGAGTGCTCCGGAAATGGAAACGAGCGGCGTGCGCAGGTCGTGGGAAACCGAGTTCAGCAGCGCCCGCTCCAGCCCTTCCCGCGCCTGCAGGATCTGCGTCTGCTCGGCCTGTTTGGCGAACTGGACCCGCTCGACGGCCAGCGCGCTCTGCGTCGCAAAAGCCTGCAGCAGCCGCCGGCTCAGCGGGGAGCGATATCCCTCCGGATCGGCCAACCGGACGCCGACCACCCCGAGAGTGCCGGAGCCGGTCTGCAACGGGAGGAAGAGGAACTCCGCCGACCCCAGGGTGTCGGTGCCCGCCCCCGCCGGGGAACGGTTGCGAAAGGCCCAGTCCGCCACCGCCGCCTCTTTCACCGCAAGGGTAATTCCGCCGCTTTGGCCCTTGACCTCGAGCCGTTCCCCCTCCGGCAACAGGACGACCAACTGTGCTTTGAGGCTCTCCTCGATGTTGCGCACCATCGCTTCGACAATCCCGCCGAGGTCCGAGGCGACGGCGAGGTCACGGCTGAGGTAATAAAGGCTCGCCGTCTGCATCTCCCGCTCCCGGATCGCCTCGGCACGTTCCCGGGCCTGCGAGACGAGGGTGCTGATCACCATGCCCACCGTGAAGAGGGCGGCAAAGGTGATGAAATACTCGGTGTCGGCAACGGCCAGGGTGTAGGTTGGGGGCACCAGGAAGAAGTCGAAGAAAAGGACACTGAGGAAGGCGGTGCACACCGCCTCGCGGCGCCCCAGGCGGGTTGCCGCGAGCACGACGGCCAGGAGAAAGAACATCACCAGGTTGGTGGGGGCGAGGTAGGGGCGCAGCGGCTCGCACAGCAGCACGGTGGCCAGGACCAGCCCGAGGCTTTTGAGATATCCCCCGCCCTGACGCGCCGCCCGCCGCGGGGGATGCGACGGGGCCTTTTCCGCCCCGGCGATACTGACGACGAAGACGTCGATGTGCCCGGAAAGACGGATGATGCGGTCCACGAGCGGCTGGCGCACCAGCTCCACCAGGCGGGGCTTGGAGGGCTTTCCCACCACGATCTTGGTGACGTTGTTGCGCACCGCGTAATCGACCAGGGCCTCGGCGACCGAGGTGGCGGTCAGGTTGGCCACCTGGGCCCCCAGGCTTTCGGCCAGGCGCAGCTCCTTCCAGACCCGGGACCGGTTTTCCTGCAGCTGCCGCCTGTTGCCGGGGGGTTCCACGTAGACGGTATGCCAGGGGGCCTTCAACTCGTCGGCGAGGCGGCGCGCGGTCCGGATCAGCCGCTCGGAAAACGGGCTCCCGCTCACGCAGACCATGATACGCTCGGCCACGGGCCAGGGACCGGTGATGGCGCGGGCCTCCATGTAGGCGCGGACCTGGTCGTCGACCCGGGAAGCGGTGCAGCGCAGGGAAAGTTCCCGAAGCGCCATGAGGTTCCCCGGCTGGAAGAACTTCTCCGCGGCGAGCGCAGCCTGGTCGGGAAGATAGACCTTTCCTTCCTTGAGCCGCTGCAGCAGGTCCTCGGGAGGGATGTCCACCAGCCGGATCTCGTCCGCCTGATCGAGGAGCAGGTCCGGAACCGTCTCCCGGACCACAATGCCGGTAATCTGTGCCACCACGTCGTTGAGGCTTTCGAAGTGCTGGATGTTGAGCGTGGTGTAGACGTCGATCCCGGCGCCGAGGAGCTCCTCCACGTCCTGCCAGCGCTTCTCGTGCCGCAATCCGGAGGCGTTACTGTGGGCAAGCTCGTCCACCAGGGCGATCTGCGGCCGGCGGGCGAGCACGGCGTCCAGGTCCAGTTCGGGAAGGAGCACCCCCTGGTACGGGATCTGGGCGCGCGGGACGATCTCGAGCCCGTCCAAAAGGAGCTCGGTCTCGCCGCGCCCGTGGGTCTCCACGTACCCCACCACGACGTCGCGCCCCTCCGCGCGCCGCTGCCGGGCCGCTTCGAGCATGGTGTAGGTCTTGCCGACTCCGGCGGCGTAGCCCAGGAACATCTTCAGTTTCCCGCGCCCCTCCCGGGCCGCCTCATCCCTGAGACTCTTCAACAGCGCTTCGGGAGAGGGGCGAGCAGGTTCGTCGTCACGCATGGCTTGCGGCTCCTGGTTGTGGCTGGCTGGTAGATCATCATCTGCCGGGACCTAAGGGACACCAGGGTCCCGGAAACGGATGCGGAATTGCCGACGGGCGTCCCCCGGAGGGGTCCCCAGTCATTAAAACGACAGGCACTGCTGTTTTAAGGTACCACCTGCCGACGGGTGGACAAGTACCGGCGCGGCTTGGCCTCCCATTGTGCCCTTCCCGACGGCAAATGTAATCAGATGGTTACGGCGCGGAAGGAGCATTTTGTTAATGAGTAGCGCGGGGCACCTGTGCTATGCTGGGGGCGCTGGTCAGCTCGGAGGGGACGTGGCACCTGATAACGGCAACGAGGCGCAAGACAGAAGACGCGGCGGGGCATCCCGGCTGGCCCGGCTCCTCCCGATCGTCGGGTGGCTCCCCGAGTATCGGACCCCGCGGCTCAGCCACGACCTCTTCGCCGGCGTCACCCTCGCCGCCTACGCCGTACCCGTTGCGCTCGCCTACTCGGTCCTCGCCGGGGTGAATCCGCAGATCGGCCTCTACTGCTACATCGCATCCGGGCTGGTCTACGCCCTGTTCGCCACCTCCCGGCACCTTGCCATCGGCCCGACCGCCGCCATCTCGGTCATGGTGGCGAGCGTGGTGGGGGGAATGGCCGGAAACGATCCGGCCCTTTATGCCTCGATGACTGCGGTCACCGCGGTGATGGTCGCCGTGATCTGTCTTCTGGCCTGGGCCCTGCGCCTGAACTCCTTTGTCAATTTCATCTCCGAGACCATCCTGATCGGCTTCAAGGCGGGGGCCGCGCTCAGCATCGCGGTAACGCAGCTCCCCAAGCTTTTCGGGCTCCCCGGGGGGGGAGAAAACTTCTTCCGGCGCATCGAGGTGCTCACGGAACAGCTTCCCGCGACCAACCCGGTCACCCTGGGAGTCGGGGCCGCCTCCCTGGCCATCCTCCTGGTGGCGGAGCGGTATTTCCCGCGCCGTCCCTTCGCCCTGGCGGTAGTCGCCGTTTCCACCCTGGCGGTTTCCCTGTTCGGACTGACCGGTGCCGGGGTCCAGGTCGTCGGGTCCATTCCCGCCGGGCTGCCCCCCTTCCACCTCCCCCGGGTCGGCCTGGAGCACCTGGAGGGTTTGTCGAAGCTCGCCTTCGCCTGTTTTCTCCTCTCCTATGTCGAAAGCATCGCCGCCGCCCGCACCTTCGCCGCCAAGCACGGCTACGCCGTCGATTCCCGCCAGGAGCTCCTCGGGCTCGGGGCGGCGAACCTGATCGCGGGGCTGGGGCAGGGGTACCCGGTGGCGGGAGGGCTGTCGCAGTCGGCGGTGAACGAGGGAGCCGGAGCCCGCACCCCACTCTCCCTTTTCTTCGCGTCGATCACCCTGATCCTGGTCCTTTTCTGGGTAGCGGGTCTGCTCACCAACCTCCCCCAGGCGGTGCTCGCCGCGATCGTCCTGGCCGCGATCTCCCGGTTCGTAAGCATCGCGGACTTCCGGCGCCTGTGGCGCATCAGCCGGACCGAATTCAACATCGCGGTCGTCGCTTTTTTCAGCGTGCTCTGCTTTGGCATCCTGAACGGGGTGCTCGTTTCCGCCATCGCGTCGATCCTGTTCCTGCTCCGGCTGATGTCCCGGCCCCACGTCGCGGTGCTGGGGCGGATTCCCGGCTCCTCCCGCTTTTCCGACGTCCAGCGCCACCCGGACAACGAGCTGGTGCCGGGGCTCTTCCTGTTCCGCGTCGAAGCCCCCCTGCTCTACTTCAACGTGGAGAACATCGACCGCAAGGTCATCGACATGGTCCACAGCCAGACGATCCCGGTGCAGCTCGTCGTGTGCGATCTTTCCAACTCACCCTATATCGACGCCGCCGGCGCCCGGATGCTGGCCCAGCTCGAGGAGAAGCTCTCCCGGGAGGGGGTCCGGTTCCGGGTGGCGGAAGCGCATGCGGAGGTACGCGACATCCTGCGCGTTACCGGGGTGGACCGGACCATCGGCGGGGTGAACCGGCACATCTCCCTGGCAAACCTGGTGGACGATTTTCAAAGCCGCCTCGCTGCCGCGGCGCCGGGCTCCCCGGCCGCAGCGGGTCAACCGAGCCCCCTCGCCCCCCCGAATCCGGGTCCCGGGGCCGCCGCCTGACGATCCCTTCCTCCCAGGGGCAGGCGGTCCTGCCCCGACCACCCCTCCCCGTAGGCCCCCTTCCCGCGTCCCCTGTTAATTTCCGCTCAGCCGGAGTACCATCAAACTGAGGTGCAACGGGAGAGCCCGCCGCGTTCCCTGCGGAACCACGTCCCTGCGCCGCAGCCGCCGGCCGGAGCAAGGGGGCACCCCATCTCGCTCCGCCACCCTCCCCTGCCCGGGAGATCAACCATGAAACGACTACTCTACGTTGTCCCCCTCTTCCTGATCATCGTCTGCGCCTGGTCGGTGCCGCGCTGCCTCGGCCAAACGGAGACCCTGCTGACGCCGGACGAGCTCGACCAGTTGGCGGGCCCGATCGCCCTGTATCCCGACCCGCTGCTCGCCCAGATCCTCCCGGCGGCCACCTTCGTCGACCAGGTCGAGCAGGCAGCCGACTATGTCGCGCGTTACGGCACCGCCGGGGTCGATGCCCAGCCCTGGGACCTCAGCGTCCGCGCCATCGCCCACTATCCCCAGATCGTCGAGCAGTTGGACGACCAGCCGGAGTGGACGACGGCCCTGGGGCAGGCCTACCTGAACCAGCCCCGAGAGCTTATGGAGGCGATCCAGCGGCTGCGTGCCGAGGCCTATGCCGAGGGGAACCTGGCAAGCAATCCGGAGCAGCAGGTCATCGATGCAGCGGACGGGATCCGGATCGTTCCCGCGGTCCCGCAGTACATCTACGTCCCGATCTACGACCCGGAACTCGTGTACCTGGAACCCCCGCAGCCGGGCATCGCCTTTGTCAGCTTCGGCACCCCGCTGCTGATTGGGGTATGGCTTAACCGGGACTGTGACTGGCACCGTCGGCGGGTCTTTTACCACGGCTGGCGCGGCGGCGGATGGATCGCCCGGTCCCGCCCCCACATCGGGGACCGCGGGCACATCTATGTCGGCAAAAATGCCAGCGTGGTCCGGGTGAACCGCAACATCAGAACGCGCGACACGCATGACTTCAGGCGGGAGCTGCGCAACGACGCGCTCCGCCAGCGGGAACTCCGGGGGCGGGCGCACCGCCCCGGGGCGGCACCGACCCCGGCTCCGGAGCGGCGCAGGGAAGGGATGCAGCGCGGGGCCGCCACCGGCAGTGCGGTCGGTGCGCCCACCACTCCGACAGCGCGCAGGGGCCGCAGCCGGGATCGCAGCGCTGCCCCGGCAGCCGGCGCCGCCCCGGCGGCAACCAAGCCCTCCCGGGCGGCCCCCGCCCCCGCTCCGGGGCGAGCTCCGCTCGACGCATACCGCCGCAGAGGCGCCCCGGCCGGGAGCGCCTCCCAAGGGGCCGGAACGGCCTCCGGCCGGGCCGCCGGAAGCGAACTCCGCGGCGGTGAACATCATCGCGCCCCTGCCGCGACCGCCCCGGCACCGGCACGCCGCCCGCCGCACCCTGCGCTGGCCGCACCGCCGGCCCCGCCAGCGCGCCATCCGGCAGCGGCGCCCGGGCCGCGTCCCCTGCCTGCACCGGCGCGGTCGTTCACACCGCCGGTGTCGGTTGCCCCGCGGACTCCGGCTCCGGTTCGTGTGCCGGCGCCGGCTCGCCCGGCCGCCGCTCCTCCGGCGGTGCGCGCCGCACCGGCTGCCCCGGCTCCCCATCCGGCTCCTTCGGGGGGAGGCCGTGGCCCCGGCGGCGACGAGCCGTTTCGGCATTGACCATGAAAAAGCCCGCAGCAAGCGGGCTTTTTTTATCGGCAGGTCCGACGACGGCTCTATTCTCGGCCTCAAACAGCAAAGGTGCCCCTGAGGTGCCGTGGCAAGCCCCCCTCGCAGAAGCGGCAAGGGGGGCGCCAACTTATCACGTTCATGGGGTAGCGGTAGAGAAGAGAACGTCCACCCAGTAGTTGGAGCTCAGGTACCCCTGGCTGGGGAAGATGCTGGTCGCTCCATAAGCGAAGACGCCGTTGAAGCCGTTGGTCCCATCGGCGGGTGCATGCAGCGGTACGTTGTCCGCCCCCTTTCCGGAGAAGAAGCTCTGATCCACGCTGTAATGGCCGCTCACGGTGTGGTATGAGGCGACATAGGTGGTATTGGCGGTCACGGCAACCGGTGCCGGGAAGGTTGCCTGTTGCCAGCCGGAAGGGGTTTCGTTGGGGAAGGTAACGCTGGCCAGGAGTTTGCCGGAGATGCTCCAGAGGTTCCCGACGTGGACACCGGTGTTGGTGGCCGCCTTGTAAAAGCGGATTCCGGTGATGTAGCCGGCGCTGTCGCTGCGGAATTTCACCCCGAGTTCCACTGCGGCGTCGGGACCGGTGTCTACCACGCGGGGGGTGGCGCCGGCGTTGAAGAGCGAGAACGGTCCGTTGCCCGAAGCGGCGGTACTGAAGGACCAGGAATAATCGCCAGGAAGAACGTTACCTACGACGTCCTTGACCCCAGCCGCTCCCCCTTCCACCGTCGCGGTATAGCTGGTCGAGTTCGCCAGCGGTGCCGACGGGGTCAGCGTTGCGGTCCGGCTGACCGCATCGTAGGTGACCGCAGCCGGTACGGCAATGCCGGAGCCGCTGCGCAGGGAGAAGGTGTCGGGGCTGACGCTGGTGCCGTCCAGCGCCTCGCTGAACTGCGCGGAGACCGCCGCGGTCGTGGGCACCCCGACGGTACCGCTGGCCGGAGTGACGCCGGTTACCGACGGCGGGGTGCGGTCCGAGGAGAAGGTGACCTGGTAATTGCCGCTGGAGGCGGTGAAGGTCGCGTAGGGTATTCCCTTGATGCGCTGCAGCGCGAAGGGGATGGTACTCCCTTTGGCGGTCACCGTCTGCACGGTTTTGCCGTCCGGTATCGGGACCGCTACGGTGAGCCCGTTGGCCCCGGAACCGGCGCTAACGGCGAAGCTCAGGGTGGTCCCGTTCCAGGAGAAGCCACTGAAGCTGGAGGCGTTGCGCCCATCCAGCCAGGTCAGCAACTGCTTGGCCGAGATCACCGGCACCCCGTGCGCCAGGGCGGAGTACACCACGGCATCGGAGACGTCCGAGTCGACGAGATCGGTGTGGGCGTTGACCACGAAGACACCGTAGTACCCCTGCGGCCCGGTGGCGCGGTCCAGCAGGGTATCGATGGTGTAGGGGTAGCTTTGCCCCGACTCGTCGGTCATCTGGGTCGCCGCCTGGTACACGTCGATCAGATGTCCCTGCAGGTCGGCAAAGCGCATCGGCATTCCGGACCCGGTAAAGAAGCCGGGGACGTTGTTCACCCAGGTAGGAGGCCAGTAATAGTAGTTGGTATCGAGGCGGATCCCGTGCCTGAGCTCGATCTGGGGCTGCGAGGCATAGTCGCTCCAGACGATGCAGTGGGTCCGGTTGGTCTGGGGCAGGGGCAGACTGGAGTAGCGCGAGGCCCAGCTGGTCAACTGATCGGAGAAGAAGCCGTCCAGGGTGGACGGAGTCCAGTCTGCGCAGTTGGTAAAGACGTGCAGTGCCACCTCGAAACCCGCCGCGGTGTAGCTGGCAGCCTGGGTGTTCGTGAGCGGGGCATTGGGATAGAGATACGATGTCCCGCGGATGCATTCCCAGTTGGCCAGCGAACAGTTGGGCGGGCTCAGGGCGAGGTACCGATCGAAGCGGCCGGCCGTTCCCCCGTTGGCATGATCGTCGCCGGTCATCACGACGACCGCCGCCTCCCCGCGGGGGAGGTACCAGAAACGCGGCAGCGGTTTCTTGTCCAGATTCATCTGGATGATGAGGTTCGCAAGCAGGCGCTGCTGCTCGTCCGCCTGCGGGATCGCCACCCGGTTGAAGTCCACCCAGTTCGGCTCCTGGTCGAACACCGCCGGACCGAAAAAGAGATCATCGGAGCGGATGGGAGTTTGTCCGTCGCGCTCGTCACCGCTCCAGGCGGGGTTACCCTGCCGGGTGTACACCACCGAACGGGCAAGGTCGTAAGCAAAGGCCGCGACGGTTCCCCCCTTGGTCCCCACCGGCCGGAAGCTGACCGCCGGATTCGGCGTCGACTTCGTTGCGTCGGCGTAGAGCTTCGCAAGGACCGTGGCGCCGTTGGCGGCGTAGAGGTCGGCGCTGCCGTGGAACTGCAGGGTTTCGCCGCTGATTCCCTGCCCCGGTCCGGAAGAGGTGTCGATCAGCAGATATCCATCCGACAGGGTCCCCCCCTGGTCGGTCAGCCCCAAAAGCGAGGCAAGCTTCTTGTCCGGATGCATCGCCACGAGATGTCCCCCTCCGGTTACCCAGTTGGTGAACAGGGTCACCTGGTTCGGGCTCAGCGGCATTTCCCCCAAAAGCACCAGGTCGTAGCCGGCGAGCAGCGTCGCGGTGACCGAGGCGAGGTCCGCCTGCGCAAAGGAGTTGAACCCCTCGGTACCGAGGATTTCGGTGTAGTAGCTACTGAAAGGATTGCTGTTCGAGGTGACGATCAGGATCGGCCGGTCCCCGGTCGTACTCACGCTGACCGAGGCGCTCAGGGAAGCGGAGATGTTCCCGGCAGCATCTTTGGCCCAAGCGTAGAGCTGCTTGTTCCCGGCGGAGGTGAAACTATAGGAGGTGGCGGGGGCCGCCGACCACCCGGTCGCGTCGACGGCGGGGAGGTTCGGCGACTCGTTGACGAGGTAGCCGGTTACGGCAACGTTGTCGGTGGCGGTGAAAGAGGTCAGATAGACGGTGAGGGAGGTCGCGGTTGCCGGAACCGTGAAGGCGGTCACCGTCGGCGGGGTCGTGTCGGCCACGGACGGGACGAAGATGAGGTCGACCCAGTAGTTGGAACTGTTCCATCCCTGGGAGGGAAAGGAACTCCCGGTGCCGTACGCGAAGACGCCGTTGAACCCGGAGGTCCCGTCCGCCAGGGCGTGCAGCGGCGGATTGTCGCGGGTTTTGCCGGCGAAGTACTTGAGGTCGTCGCTGTAGTGACCGGTGGACGTATGGTAGGAGGCCACGTAAACCTTGTTGGCGGCGATGTTGACCGGCGGGGAGAACAGGACCTGTTGCCATCCCGACGCGGTTTCCTGGGCAAAGGTCGCGGTGGCGAGTCTGGTACCGGTTTGGTCCCAGAGGTTGGCCACGTGGGTGCCGGTGTTTGCGGCGGACTTGTAGAAACGGATTCCGGCGATGGTCCCGGCCTGGTCGCTTTTGAATTTCACTCCGAGTTCGACCGGATTGTCCGGGCCCGTGTCCGCGACCGCCGGAACGGTGGTGTTCGGCCAAAGGGTGTAGTTCGCGGCCCCGAAGGCGGCCGGGGCGAGCGCGGACACCCAAAACGCTACGGCGATGAATGGGATGCGGAACGTCTGTTTCATAAGCTCTCTCCTGGTGTTGAAATGAATATCCGGTGTTGCTGGCAGCCGCCTCACCCGATCGGCCCTCGGCGGTCACCTCCTCTTTGGTTGCTCAATTCGGCATGGTCCGGCGGATCGGGGCGTGCGGCGTTTTTTGGAAAAGGATCTCTGGCAGATGAAGTGGCGGGGGCAGCCTGGCTCCGGAGTGCACCCGAAACGGGCGCCAAGGTGTTAACAAAATTCTAACCCTCGCTGGCGAAATAGGGCGGCTCCGGCTGCATTAAAACTGAACAGGCGCCGTTCTGAAAAACGGTCAGCGGGAAAAAGCGAGCCATGCTGCGCCTTCCGGCGCCAAAGGGGGGAGCTGTGCTAGAATACTGCGATGGGAAAATCGGGGCTTTGTCCCGGATCAGCAAGCGCCGGGCGTGTAGCCCGAGAAAGGAGAACCAGATGGAAGCAACCCAGGTAGCCGACGGTCTTTTCTGTCTTTCCGCAAACCTAGGGACCGGACTCCTCTTCGAGGGGATGTGGCCGCTCCCCCGCGGCTGCTCCATGAATTCCTATGTGGTGAAGGGGCGCGAAGTCGCCATCGTCGACGGGGTCTGCGACTGGGACGGGGTTCCGGAGACCCTTTACGCACAGATGGCCCAGATCGGGGTCGACGTGCACAGCATCCGCTACGTGGTGATCAACCACACCGAGCCGGACCATACCGGCTGGCTGAAGTCGTTTCTCCAGATCACCCGCGACTTCGAGGTCGTGATCACCCAGAAGGGTCTGGAACTGGCCCGGGCCTTCTACGATCTGGAGGTGAACTACCGCATCGTCCGGTCCGGCGACACCATCGATCTGGGCAACGGCAAGATGCTCCGCTTCGAGGAGACCCCCAACGTGCACTGGCCCGACACCATGGTGACCCTGGAGACCGGGACCGGCACCCTCCTTTCCTGCGACATTTTCGGCGCTTTCGGCGCCCTGGAGCAGTCCCCCTTCGACGACCGGCTCGACGAGGCGGAGCTGAAATGCTTTGAGGCCGAGGCGCTGCGCTACTTCGCCAACATCGTCTGCCGTTTTTCCCCCTCGGTGGCGCGGGCGGTCGAGAAGGTCAAGGGACTGCCGGTGCGGATCGTCGCCCCCGGGCACGGCCCGATCTGGCGCCGCGATCCGGGACGGATCATCGATCTGTACCAGCGCCTGGCGAGCTTCGGCGGCGGTCCCGCCGAGCCGGTGGTCACGGTCGTTTGGGGGACGATGTACGGGAACACGGAGCGGGCGCTCGCCCCGGTATTGGAAGGGATCGCGGCGGAAGGGGTGGAGACGGCGGTGCACCAGGTCCCCGAGACGCAGGTAAGTAACATCCTCGCTTCGGCCTGGCGGTCGACCGGCATCGTGCTCGCCATGCCGACCTACGAGTTCCGGATGTTTCCGCCGATGGCGGCGGCGCTCGAGGAGCTGGGGCGCAAGGTGGTCAAGGGGAAGGTCGCCTTCCGGCTCGGGAGTTTCGGCTGGTCCGGAGGGGCCCAGCGGGAGCTCGACGAGATCGTGGAGCGGCACAAGTTGGGGTGGAACTTTCTGGAGCCGGTGGAATTCAAGGGGGCCGCGCTACCGGAACAGCTGGAGCTGCTCTACGAGCGGGGAAGGGAACTGGCGCGCCGGGTAAAGAGCGCGGCACTGCGGCAACAATGAGCTGGGGCTACTTGACCCGGATCTCGATGGTCCGGTTCTGCTTCAGCTCGAAGGCGGCATCGGAGAAACGGGGGGGCCCGACGGTCCCGCGCGCCCCGTTGGAGGCGCCGGTCGGTTCCACCGGCCACCCCAGAAGACTCCGGTCCAGCTCCCCGTTGCCGTTGAGGTCCTGAAAGGCGGCCGCCGCATAGGTCCCGGCCGGGAGGGAGGCGAAGGTGACCTGGACCGAGTCCCCGCTAACCGGCGCCTGCCGGGTGGCCACCGCCTTTTCCGGATGGGTGGGAAACGAGGCCGCATCCCGCCAGAGCATGACGTAGACGGTGCCGGTCAGCTTCTTGAAACCGGAAACCCGGACGGTGAGACTCTCGGCCGCAGCCGCCGCGGCTATCGAGCAAAGCGCCAGCACGAGGAGCACCACGCTTCCCCGTTTGAGCGCTTTCTGTTTTCCGTCAAACTGTCCCACGCTTTCCTCCTGCCGATTTTTTCAGCGGCGTTTGCTTTAAGCGGCGAAGATAGCAAAGAGCCTCCGGCAAGGCAAGCGTAACCGACCGTAGGCACCGCAGCGGCTGGACGGCCGCGGCACGGCAGGGAAAATCCGGGAAGCTCCGCCCTCCCCCGCGGCAGCTTCGCCATTTCGCCGCATCCGCTGCCGAAAAAACGGGCAATTGCCCTGCCCGGATGCGCCGGCTACGGCACGGTTTCCCGCCGGAAAGCGCGATTTACCGGCATTTTTACCGGCCCCGGTACGGTTTGGTATGCGATATGCTAAAGACTAAGCAGTGCTGCCGGAAGCGGTGGAATCGCCACCCGGCAGGACCGCAGGAGGAAGCCCCATGGATACCATGATCATCGACATCGAACTCGAGCATTACTACCGCGACCGCCTGGCGACCTCCAGCAGGGAGGCCTGCCGGCGGTTCTACATCCGCGCCGTCTCCCGCTTCAACGGCGCGGAACTGGAGACCTACCTGGCCCGGGTCCGCTCCCATGCCGTGGCCTACGCCTCTTTGAGCCACGTGCTTCGCTCCCCGTTCCGGCACATGGAAACGCCGCTTTTCCTGTCGAGCCTGGTGCTGCTTCTGGCCGGCATCATCACCGTCGTCAGCGGAGAGACCTCGCTCATCGTCGCCTGCGGCACCTCCGCCGGCATCGTAGGGATGTTCGAATGCGCCCGCAAGCTGGCCAAGTATTGGGAACGCCACTCGGTGCGGGAAGCCGTTTTCCTTGAACTGCAGGAAACCCTGGAAGATTTTTCACTGCAGCGGCCCGTCTGACCACCAAAGCCGCTGTCCAACCGTCCCTCTAACACGTTGTTACCTCCCTGCTAATGGGCCGCCTCTCTCCGGAGGCGGCCAATTTTTTTGCCCGGAAAGAAACGCCCCGCAAGCGGATACTCCCGGGGCGTTCCTTTTTTCGTTACCTGCCGAAAGTTCAGCACCCCTTTCCGGCACCGCCGAACCGGGTGCGGGGGAAGGTTCCCGGCACAGGAATTCCTTGCGACGGAGGGTGGAGTGCGTTAAGGTGGCCGGCTGGGGCGGGCTTGCGAGAGGCGCTCCCGGCTGGTGGACCGGCGGCTGGCGCCGCAGGAGAACTCGGGAAATGGAAAGGCGGGAAAGTCATGTCGATTGGGAAAAAGACGCGAGGATTTGCTTTTGCCTTGCTGACGGCACTGTTTTTGGCATCGTGCGCCGGGGTCGGCCCGGCCGCCGGGCGCTTCGCCGCGCCCCCACCGGGACCGGAAGGGGCCCAAAAGGAGATCCCCCGCGAACTCTCCACGGTCAACCTGGCGGTTGAGCTTTCCGCGACGGAATTAAGCCGCGCCCTGGAGCGGCTGCTCCCCAAGGAGCTTTACCGCGGTGCCGCGCCCGGCGGCATGACCGCCCGGGTGCTCCGGAACGGGGTGATCCGGGTGTCGGTCGCCGACGAGGCGCTGCATTTCAGCGTCCCGGTCTCGGTCTCGTGCAGTTACGGCATCTTCGAAACGGTCCCTTTTGCCACCGAAATCCGGTTCAAGCTGCGCCCCAGAATCGGTGCCGACTGGAAGGTGGACGCCCAGTTGACCTACACCGGGCTCAGCGACAACCTGGCCGAGGCGATCAAGCTCGGCCCCCTCTCCTTCAAGCCGCGCAGCGTGGTCGAGGGCATGCTGCAACCGCTGCAGCGGCTGCTCGCCGGCGCGGTGAACCGCAAGCTCAACGACGAGCTGTCCGTCAAGAACCAGGTGGCGAAGGCGTGGGGGGCGGCCCAGGCTCCGGTCCTGCTCGATGCCGCGCGCCACGTCTGGCTCGTGGTGACGCCGACGGCGCTTAACCTCAACCCGTTGTCCTTCGAGAAGGACCGGGTCAAGATCAGCGTCGGGATGCAGACCTTCGCCGAGGTGGTAGTCGGGCCCAAGCCCCTCCCCAAGGCCCCGCTCCCCCTTCCGGAACTGAAGCTGACCACGGCGACCGACCGGACCTTCCGGGTCGCCCTCAACTCCGAGCTCTTTTACAACGACCTCCGCTCCATCGCGCTGCCGCTGCTTCGGGACAAGGATTTCGGCCGGGCCGGCAGCAAGGTCCTGCTCAAGGACCTCGAACTCTACGGCAACGGCGACCGCCTCATCGTCAAGGTGGTCACCGCCGGGTCGCTGGAAGGGACTTTCTACCTCACCTGCCGCCCGGTCTTCGATCCCGGGACCGGCCACTTCTCGGTGCGCGAGGTCGACTTCGACGTCCAGTCCAGAAACCTCCTGGTCACTACCGCCGACTGGTTCCTCCACGGCAGCATCCGGGAGACCATCGGGGAAAAGCTGAACCTGGATCTTTCCCAGCGGCTGAAGCAAGCCCAGGAACTGGCGGGGAAGCACCTGTCCAAGGTGCGGGTGGCGGAGGGGATCTACCTGCGCGGCGCGCTGAAAACGGTAAAGCTGAGCGCTGTGGTGGTGCAAAAGGAAAAAGTCTGCATCCGGGTGTATGCTGAGGGGGAAAGTTCCCTCGTCTTGCAGTAGGACCGGCAAGGCGGCGACTCCGGGGGCTCCCGGCAAACCACAGTCAGGGTGAAGACATGTTAACTATCGTGCTCATACTGGCCATGATCAGCAACATTTCCTTCTTCGCCATCCTGCTCCGGCTGAGGGTAAAGCACAGCGAGATCCTGCAGCGCATGGAACACGATCGCGCCGGCCCCGATCCCATCACGTTTTTGGCGAAGGTGATGGAATTCGTCATGACCAACCGCCATGCCAGGGTCAACGACCTGTGCCTGGCCTGCCTCGGCTATGCCTTCGTCGGTTCTTTCGCCTCGGGGGCAGGTTTGATGCTGGTCTACCTGCTGGTAGCCAATGCCTGATCCCCGACCACCGGGGAAGCGGACGCAAAAAAAGGAACCTCGACCGCGAGGTTCCTTTTTTTTGTTGGTCTGCAGCCAAGCATGCGACCCGCGGCGGTCCGGTCACCCGGCTTCGCCATCGGGAAGCACCAGCTCCCATCCGTCGACCTCCAGGTCGTGGCGCAAAAGGTACAGCATCCCGTCGTCGGCGCGGACCTTGAAGTAGTTGCCGTCGACGTCGTACCAGCGATCGACGATCGCCTCGATCTCCAAATCGCGGCCGGCAAAGACAAAGGAAGTCGGCCGCTCGTCCGCTTTATAACCCGCATAACATTCTACGCTGATCGACTCGGTCTTCATTTCTCCTCCGGTTAAGGCTTCTTCCCCAGTATACTCCGACCGGGGTGCCGAACGCAGCAGGAAGCGGCAACTAGACCTGGAACCACCCCACCATCCCGTTCAGTTCCGCCGCCAGCCGGGAGAGGTCCCCCGAGGAGCGCTGGATGTTGGAATAGGAATCCTTCAGCTCCCGGTTCACCGCGGAAATCCCTTCCATCTGCTCGGAGACCTCCACGGTAGTCGTCGACTGCTGCTCCGCGGCGACCGCGATCCGCTGCACCATGTCCGTCACCTGCTCCACGAAACGGACGATGTCCTGGATCGCGGCAAGAGTCTGGCGCACCTGGTCCTGTACCCGGTCCACCGAGCTCCGCTCGCTCTGCATGAAGTTCACCGAGACCCCCACGCTCTCCTGCATCGTCTTGACGGTACGGGCGATGTCGTTGGTTGCGACCGTGGTCCGCTCGGCAAGGTTGCGGACGCTGTCGGCGACCACGGCGAAGCCGCGTCCCTGTTCCCCGGCGCGGGCCGCCTCGATGGCGGCGTTGAGAGCGAGGAGATTGGTCTGGTCCGCGATCTCGTTGATCAGGGTGATGACGTTGCTGATCTCCCGGGACTGGGTTCCCAAAGCCTCCACCTGGGATGCCGCCTCCTTCACCGATTCGGCGAAACGGGAAAGCTCCTGCGCGGTCTGGCTCATCGCCTCCATCCCCTTGCCCGCGATCGACTTCATGCTCGCCGCGGCATCGGAGGTGTCGCTCGAGTTGCGGGCCACCTCGGCCGTGGTCATGTTCATTTCGGTCATCGCACTCGCCGACTGGGTCACCCGCCCCGACTGCTCCTCGGCGCCCCGCTCCAGGGCCGTAGCCGTCTCGGAGAGCCGGCTGGAGCTGTGCGCCAGGCTGTCGGTCGAGTTCTTGATCTTGCCGACCATCTCCCTGAGGTTGCGCACCATCTCCCCCATGGCGTCCTGCACCTTGCCGATCTCGTCGTTGCCTTCGCTTTTGACCTGCACCGAGAGGTCACCCTTGGCGACCCGCTCCGAGACGTGGATCAGCTCGGAGAGGGGGCGGCTGATGGAGCGGTAGACCCAGAAGCCGAAGAGGATGCCGAAGAGCGTCGCCCCAAGGCCAATGGCGGCGATGAGTACCGTAGCGAAGCGGACCACGTTGTTGACGGTGTGGATCGCCTTCTCCTGGGCCCCCTGGGCCACGCTCACCGTCTGTTTCCCCTTCTCCGCCTGCTTGACGACCACCTCGTGCAACTTCGCGGTGGCCGCGACCGCCTTGGCGCTCATGTCGAGACGGTTTCTCACCTTGGCCACCACGCCGTCTTTTCCGGAAAGCATGCCGCGGATGGCATTGAGCGCCCCGACCGCCGCCCTCAGGTTCCCCTGCTCCCGCCGCGCGTTGATCCGGGCCAGATCCCGATCCAGCCCCCCCCCCACCTGGGCCACCCGGCCAAAGACGCGGTTCAGCGAGGCGTCGATGGCGTCCACGTCCTTGACCGCGGTCGCCGAGAAGAGGCGGCTGGCCAGCCCCTCCACGTTGAGCCCCAGCGAGAGGAGCTCCGCGTTTTCCGACATGATGGCGGTCGCCACCGTGTTGTTGCCGAAAAAGGTGGTCTGCTTGCGGGTTTCGGTGTTGAGGATGTCGTTGGCCAGGACGTCCTCCTGCTCGGCGGCGAGGATGACCGCATTCAGCTTGTCGGTCACCTCGGCGGAAAGCCCGTCGCGCGTGCCGGTGTCCGCGTTGGGCTGCCCAGCCACGGCCATCTGCGCCTTCATCAGCGCGGGGAATTTCCCCTGGAGCGACTTCAGGTCGGCGGCGATGGCCGGGAACCCCTTGACGCTCTCGTTCTGGATCGCCTTGTTGAGCGCCGAATTGCATTTGCCCTGCGCGATCAAGACCGCCTTCTTGCTCTGCGTCTTCAGCGCCTCCTGCAGCCCGAGCTGGACGTCCTTCAGGGTGAGCTTCAAAAACGCCACGTTTTTGGCCTTGACGGAGACCTGGCGGGTCGCATCGACCGACCGGCTGTACGAGCTGGAGGAGCCGCTCTGCAGCCCGCGGATGCGCTGATCGAGGTCCTTGAGCCGCGCCTGCGCCTCCTGGAGCTTCGCAGAGATGCCGCGGTCGGCGGTCAGGGTCTCCTCTTCCGACTTCAGTCGGCCGTCGGTCACCCGGACCAGTTCCTCGGCGATCGCCGAGAGCTCGCTGTGCGCCTGGACGGTCGTGTCGCTGGACATCGCCTGCAGGTCCGATTCGACGCCTTTCGCCTCGGCAAGCGACTTGTCCACCTCGGCCTTGGCCGCCGCGAAATCGGCCCGGGTCCGGGACGCCCCCAGCTTGACCAGCTCGGCGGTCGTCCCCTGCAGGGCGCGTTGGAACTCCACCGTCTTCATCTGGAACGGCGTGCTCCGCTGGGTGAGATCCTGCAGCTTCGCCTTGACAAAGGACATGCCGACAATACTGGTGACCGCAACCGCAGCAACAATCACGATAACAATTACGACATTGAGGGTGAGTTTGGTCTTGATCGTCATCCGGATTCCCCACTTACCAGGCGTCATGGAAACAAGGTGCCGGAACGGGCGCGGGGAAAAGCCCCCCGGCCGGTTCCGTCGGACAGGCCGCTACAGTTTCAGGTATTTCTTTCCGTCACCGTGAATGAAGTCGATCAGTTTCTGCAGCTTCGGCGTCGGCTGTCCCTTGGTGACCAAGATCACCGGGCGGGAGAACTCCGGGGTCTGCACCGTCTTGACGCTTTGGTCCAGCATGCTCGCCGGGCCGAAACCGATCGCTTCCGGGGTGGAGGCGACCTTGTCCCGCAGGTCTTCGAAACGGCCGGCGTCCAGGACGTCGGCAAGATAGGGCTCGTCGGAGAGGGCGAGCTTTTTGTAGGCCGCGTTGGTTGCCGGATTGATCTTGGAAAGGACCACGATGATCGGCGCGTCGTTGCCTCCGAGCTCTTTCCAGTTGCCGATCTTGCCGGTGAAGATCCCCTTGATCTGGTCCTTGCTCAGTTTGCCGACCGGGTTGTCCTTGTTGACGATGGTGAAGATGTTGCTGGAGCCGAGGACGGTGGCGGTGTAAGCGGACGGGGCACCGACCTCGAGCTTTTCCTTGTCCATCGCCTTGAGCAGATCAGGGTAGGCAACCCCGGCGGTCGACGCGTCCAGTCCGCCGTCGGCGAGTTGTTTGAAGGCAAGGGTAGCGCTGCTGAAGTTCAGCTTGATGCTGATTCCCGTCGCTTTTTCGAACGGCTCCTTGACCGGACGGAAAATCCCGTCGATCGGAGCTCCGCCGCCACCGACTGTTATCTCTTCGCCAAATGCCAGGCTGGTTCCAGCGGCAACCATGAAAAAGACCGCAAGTTTCGTAGCAACTCTCTTCATCTCTCCTCCGTTTCTTCGGTTGTAGGTGCGCGGCAGAGCCCGCGCACCGGCGGATGTCGTGCTGCAGGATGGATGTCGTCCGGCTGGAGTCGGGTGACGGGCCGGCGAGCCGGGGTCCTCTCCTTCCCTCCTCGACGCGTCCTCAGGCAATGGTACCGGTGCTAACGCCCGAGAACCGCGGATTCTCCGCAAGGCACCGCCGTCGGGAAGGGAACTTTAATTGAATTCGGCAAAAACTGAAATAAATTGAGCACTTTTTTTCGAACCACGGCAGTAAACGGCGTATACAAAATTCTACTTAATTGCCACAATCACACACAAAAAGATTGCATAAACGGCCATGATTGTTGAGATAGGCAACGAAACCAACAGAAAAATCTAACAAATCTTCCTTCAGACTATGCCGGCAAAACCCAAGGGATAAAGATTTTATTATTACTTTTTAACATCTCTCAAAGTAGAATTTTTTATTTAGGGATGTATTGTTTATGTCTGTACGTTGAAGGCCCAAGTCCGACCAGAGAGATTGTCCGGTTCCGCTGGTAGTATTCCCGACTTGGGTCATATAAATTTCAAGGCAATGGAGGGAATATGGGACGTGAAAAGGTGCTGAAAGGATCTGTACTGCTGTTCGCAATGGCTGCCGCGGGTTCGTTCGCCGGCTGCGCCAGCTATGAAGCCAATACCGGTCGCGGCAACGTAACCGGCTATTTTATCCGCACTGAAATGCAGGATTCCGACCGTGCCCTCGACTCGGCCCGCGCCGCAGGCAAAGACCGCCAGTGCCCGGACGAGTACAAGAAGGCGGAAGCGGCCAGAGATCACGCCTACGACGTCTACCGGGCCTGCCATACCGAAGAAGGGGTCGCCCTCGCCAAGGAGGCACAAGCGCAGGCGAACGCCCTTTGTCCCGCGCAGCCGGTGAAGGCGGTTCCGCCGCCGCGCGACAGCCTGACGATCGCCCCGGGCTCGATCACCAAGGGTCAGACCGCCACGCTTACCTGGAATTCGGAGAACGCCAGCAACTGCTCCATCAAACCGGACATCGGCGCCGTTGCCCAGCAGGGCTCCATGACCGTGACCCCGGCCGATAACGTCACCTACACCCTCACCTGCTCCGGCGAGGGGGGGACCGCGCTCAGCGCCGCCAGCGTCACCGTGCTCGCCCCGGCCCCCGAAGCCCCCGCCGACAAGCTCTTCGCCTCCCCGGCGTCGGTCGCCAAAGGTGAGCCGGTCACCCTGACCTGGAGCTCGAAAAACGCGAGCAACTGCCAGATCGATCCGGGGGTCGGCCCGGTCGAGCCGCAGGGGTCGATGACCGTCACCCCGGCCGCCAGCACCACCTATACCCTCACCTGCTCCGGGGAAGGAGGCTCCGCCAAGAGCGCGGCGAACGTGAACGTCGCCGCACCGGCCGCGCCGACCGACACCCTCACCGTCAGCCCCGAGTCCATCACCAAGGGAGATTCCGCTACCCTGAGCTGGAGTTCCACCAACGCCACCGACTGCAACATCCAGCCGGGGATCGGCAAGGTGCCGCCGCAGGGATCGATGGCGGTGCTTCCGGCCGGCGGGACCACCTACACCCTGACCTGCAACGGCCCCGGCGGCAGCGCGACCAGCAGCGCCAACGTCGCAGTGGCAGCGGCCGCAGCCAAGGCCGCAGCCACCAAGCTCTGCAAGCCGACGGTCATCAACATCCACTTCGACACCAACAAATACGACATCAAGCCGGAATACCATAACGAGCTCAAGCAGCTCGCCGACTTCCTGACCGAGTTCCCGAAGGCGACCGGGACCATCGAGGGGTACACCGACAGCGTCGGCAACAAGGCGGCCAACATGACCCTGTCGCAGCGGCGCGCCGACAGCGTCCGCAAGTACCTGATCGACAAGTTCGGCATCAGCCCGGAAAGGGTCAAAGCCGTCGGCTACGGCCCCAACAAGCCGATTGCCGACAACAAGACCCGGGCCGGCAAGGAGCAGAACCGGCGCATCGAGTCGAACTTCCAGTGCGAAGAAAAATAACGGCTTGAAGCTTCGCAAAAAACCCGCTTAAACAAAAACGAGGCCACCCCCGTCATGGGAGGTGGCCTCGTTTTTTGGTGAAGTGGGAGGAGCCGGTTGTAGGAGCGACATTGCGGTGGCGATCCCCATCGCTCCACTCCTTGGAAGATGAACCTCGGCCGTCCCCCGCCCCGCCCTTACTGTGGGAGCGCCTTTCCAGGCGCGAATCGCAGTGCGTAATCGAAATTCAAAGCAGCCTGACGGGCGCAGCAGGCAGCCCCTTACGGTGCCAACCGGCACCGAAGCCGGGCTCCCTCGCCCTTTCTTTGCGATCCGACTATCCCGTGGCGCTACCGCCTAACGATGGTGCAGCTTGTCATAGGATTCCCCCGCCTTTAGGGGTGCCTCCAGCTGCCGGCGGATCAGCTTTTCCAGTTTGGCGGGACCGGCATCCCCCAGGATCCGCTCCCGGACGATCCCGTTTCGGTCCAAGATGAAGACCGTCGGAAAGGCAAGCACCTGGTACTGCTTCATGAGCATGGCGTGCTCGTCGGTAAGCAGGGTGAAGGTGAGCCCGTTCTGGTGGGCGAACTTAACCACATCCTCCCGGTGGTCCATGCCGTTGATCGCGACCAGCGCCACCTCTGCGCGGTGACGCCGATACACCGGCTCGGTCTGGATCAGGCTCTTGCCGCAGCAGGAGTTGGCCCAGAAATACAGCACAACCACCTTGCCCCGCAGCTCCTTCAGGCTCACGACCTCCCCGTTGATGTCCGTGTCGGAGATCCCGGGGGCGGTATCGCCGATCCTCACCCCCGCCTTCTGGTCGCATCCCGACACCAAAGCGGCGGCAATGAAAAGCGCCCCGAAAACGAGCGCCCACGCCAGCCAGCGAAACTTTGGGATCTGTACGGTCATATATGCTGAACTCCTTGAGTAATTACCCGTCTGGCGTGCCCTGCGGGTCCGGCGTACCGGCGCGGGGCAACCACAGTATCCTTTCTCAGCTGCACTTTCCCGAACAGGAACAGGAACAAGCGAGCCCCCGGGCCTTTTGCAACGCCTCGCGCCCCTCGCGGACCGACAGCAGCGCGATCACCGCCGAGCCGGCGGCGTCCAGGTAGCCGATCCCGGTCAGCGAGTAGCCTACGCTGGCAACGAGCAGGGCGACGGAGAGCTGCAGACAGGTCCGGGTGCAGGCCGCGTCGGCGAGGATCGCGTCGGAGTTGAGCGCGGTGCCGACCTGCACCTTGTAATGGATCAAGAGCCACATGGAACAGATGGAGACCAGGGAAACGACGATGCCCCAGAAGGTCGTGACCGGACGGTGCTTTTCGATTACGGCGATGACAGCGGTGGCGGCCATGCCGGCGGCCAAAAGGTAAAAGGCGCCTCCGGTGATGCGCAGGGCGGTCCGCTCGAACCGGTCGCGCTCCGGGTGCTCCCCCTTACCGAGCCGCCGCACCAGGTGCCAGATGCCGATCCCGGAGATGACCTCCACGAACGAGTCGAGACCGAAGCCAAAGAGGGAGATCGTCTCGTCCTCGGCCCCCAGCCAGATGGAAACGACCCCCTCGCCAAGGTTGTAGAAGATGGTGATCAGGGCCAGGATCGAAGCGAATCGGTAGAGCTGCTGCAGGCGGAGCATTTTGTCGCAGAACATGTGAGGTCTCTCGGTTTCCCCCGCCGAAACGGAAGGGATTAGACATTCAGAAATACAAATACACTAGTGTTGCCGGGTTCCGAAGTCAACGATTTTAACGTGCAGCCACCTGCAACGCCTCCCCACCCCACGTTCCCGAGCTGGAGCCGGGGAACGAGATGCATGCTCTGACCCAAGGCAAATCCCCCCTGCCCCCTTCGCAAGGGAGATACCAGGCCGACGGATCGGGATGGTTCAGACAAAAAAAGGCACCCGAAAAAAATCCGGGTGCCTTTTTGCATTGCGCTGGGCCGAAAATTACCCTTTCTTCGCCCCGTGCTTTTTGCCGCCTTTTTTGCCGCGGACGGCAACCTTCAGGCCGCGGATGTCCTTTTTCACCTTGTCCATGTCGCGGTTGAGGGTGAGGACGTTCAGGCGCAGCTCGGTAATCTGGATGGCAAGCTGCTCGTTGTTCGGGATTTCCTTGGGGGCAGCCGGAGCAGCAGCCGGAGCCGGAGCTTCGGCCTTGGCTACCGGTGCCGCCGGAGCAGCAGCCGCCTCGCCCTGGGCGCCATTGCCGATCGCCCAGCCGCCGACGTAGCCGGCGCGGCCGTCTTCGGCGACGACTTTCACCCAGCCGCCTTCGCATTTACCTTCGGTGGTGACCTTCGCGTTCTTTTTCAGCACCCCGAGGACCTTCGCCTTCTTGCTCGGGGTCTTGCGGAGCCGAATTTCCGGCGCGGTGACGGTGCAGGTCGTCGATTCCGCGAAAACAGGCGCCGCCAGCGCGGTGAGAGCCCCGGCAACAATTACGGTGGACATCAGCTTTTTCATCAATTTCCCTCCAATGTTTTAAGACCTATCTGGGGTCATGTAGTGGTGGTGTCTCCTCCTCGCATCGGAGCGGGGCCAGTGATTCGACCGATGGCGTCAAGGAGCAGCTACCAATACCACAGAACCGCGAATATTAACAAGATTTTTCGTAAGGGACCTTTTTAGTCCGAGGTTCACCGATTCATTAAAGACACAAAAAAAGGCACCGGACCCAACGGCCCGGTGCCCCGCTCCCGCAACTGCCCAATTTCTCAGCGTCCCAGTGCGTGCTGGAGGTCCTGGTCGGGGGTGGTAGTAGGACCGAGGTCGTAGTTTTGCACCAGGACCTGCAGGACCGCCGGGGAGATGTAGGCGGGAAGCGACGGTCCGAGGCGAATCCCCTTGATCCCGAGGTGCAGCAGGGTGAGCAGGATGACGTGCGCCTTCTGCTCGTACCAGGAAAGGATCATGGAGAGCGGGAGATCGTTGACCCCGCACCCGAAGGCGTCGGCGAGACCGACCGCGATCCGGATGGCGGAGTAGGCATCGTTGCACTGGCCGACGTCGAGCAGGCGCGGGATGCCGCCGATGTCGCCGAAGTCGAGCCGGTTGAAACGGTTCTTGCCGCAGGCAAGGGTGAGGATGACGCAGTCGTCGGGGACCTTTTCCGCCAGTTCGGTGAAGTAGTTACGCCC
This sequence comes from Geomesophilobacter sediminis, assembly GCF_016458275.1. Classification (GTDB taxonomy): domain Bacteria; phylum Desulfobacterota; class Desulfuromonadia; order Geobacterales; family Geobacteraceae; genus Geomesophilobacter; species Geomesophilobacter sediminis. Next base: position 59,061 of record NZ_JAEMHM010000021.1, on the reverse strand, counting down.
CGGTTTGGCCCCGTCGCACCCGCCGATCAGGAAAAAGCGCTTGATCGCTCCCTGCTTCACCGCGTCGATGACGGTCCCGGCTACCTTGAAGACCGCCTCGTGGCCGAAGCCGACCATGATCTCCTTGCCCGGGCTTTCCAAAAGGTCCGGCAGGGCGAGCGCCTTGTCGATCACCGGGGTAAAGTCGTGTCCCTCCAGGTGCGGTATCCCCGGCCAGGCAACCTCCCCCCAGGTGAACAGGCGGTCGGTGTATTCCGCGGCCGGCTTTTGGATGCAGTTGGTGTTGAAGATGATCGCCCCCTCGAAATCGGGGAGCTCCCGGGTCTGGTTCTGCCAGGCGCCGCCGAAGTTCCCGACGAAATGATCGTACTTGCGCAGCCCCGGGTAGCCGTTGGCCGGAAGCATCTCGCCATGGGTGTAGACGTAGATCCCCTTCCCTTGGCTCTGCTTGAGGATCTCCTCCAGCATGGGGAGGTCGTGCCCGGAAACGAGGATCCCCTTGCCCTTGCGGGTCCCGAGGCTCACCAGCATCGGTTCCGGCGCCTGGAAGCGCTCCTCGTGCCCCTGGTAGAGAAGTTCCATGGTGCGCAGGTTCTGCTTGCCGCACTCCAGGGAAAGACCGACGAAGTCCTGCAGGGTCGCCTGCGGGTTGGCGGTCGCGGCGAAGGCGCGGTGGATGAAGGCGTAGATCTCGTCGTCTTCCTTGCCGAGCTCGGCGGCGTGCCAGGCGAACGCCCCCATGCCCAAAAGGCCGTAGATGAGGATCTCGATCGTGGAGAGGGTGTCGGGGTCCTGGTGCCAGGTCAAGACGCCGTACTGACGTCCCTGGTCGATGAGGGACTTGGTGTCGCTGCCGGCGGGGGTCCAGGTCGCCGGGCCGTCGGTGATCGGCGGCGCCTGGCCCCCTTTCTGCTGCTGGTAGGCGTTCTCGTAGAGCGATTTCGCCCGTTCCTTCATCTGGTAGCACTTCTGGAGCCGGCGCGCGATGTCGTCGGGGTCGAAGTTCACGTTGGTGACGCGGGTGAAGAGCCCGTCCAGCATGAAGTGGTCCACCTCCTGGTCCTTCTGCCCCAGCTCCCGCGCCAGGTTGGCGTAGATGGAGACCCCCTTGAGCCCGTAAATCATCAGGTCGAGGAGTGCCGCGACTTCGGGGTTCTTACCGCAGTTCCCCATCACGTCGCACCCGATCCCACGTGCCGCCTGCTCGCATTGCCTGCAAAACATCGCCTTTTCCATATGGCCCCCTGAATGATTGGAATTTTTTAAGTCGGAATATTCTCGCAGGTAGTTCCGGAAATTCAAGCGGGAGAGAGCCGCCGGGGGGGAAACGTCGGTCCATGGCTCCCCCCTTTGACAAAGGGGGGCTGGGGGGGATTTGGTTCTGAGGGAGGGGGACAGGCACCTGCGGAGCCACTCCCCGGAAATCGGCCTGGCTTGCACCGGCAAAACCTTCTGAGTAAGTTCAGGGGGACTTCAAACCAACAGGAAAGCAATAGCTAAACAAAAAGGAGCGCCCCGGGCAGGAGAGCTCCTTTTTGTTTCGTATCAGCATATGGCACGGAGGGGGACAGGCACCTGCGGAGCCAGTCCCCGGAAATCGGAAGCTTACCCCGTCTCCCTCTTGGCCCGTTTCTGCCGGTACATGAGCTGATCCCCCTGTTGCAGCAGGGTCTCCAGGAGCACCGGGTGTTCCGGATCGTAAACGGCAACCCCGAAGCTGAAGGAAAGTTGGTAGGTACCCCCGGCATCGAGGACGTGGGCGTGGAGATTTTCGGTGAGCCGTTTCGAGATCACCGACACGACGTCGGGGGCCGATTCCAGCGACAGCGCCACGAATTCGTCCCCCCCTACCCGGGCCACGATGTCCGAGGCGCGGAACGAGCTCTTCAAAATGACGGCGGTATCGACGATGGCCCGATCCCCCTCCCGGTGCCCGAAGGTATCGTTGATCGACTTCAAACCGTCCAGGTCGGCGAACACCAGGGCCAACCGCATCCGGTTGCGGTCAGCGACCTTCATCTGCTGCCGGGCCAGGAGCATGAAGCCGCGCCGGTTGGTCAGCCCGGTCAGTTCGTCCACCAGGGAAAGTTCGCGCAGTTCCTCCTCCTGGCGCTTGCGCTCCGTGACGTCGCTGGTAATCGAAAGCAGCGAGACGATGTTGCCGGCCTCGTTTCGGAAAGGAACCGCCCGGCTCTCCAGCCAACGGCGCCTCCCCTTCAGCCCCACCACCTCGAACTCCAGGGTCGCCTGGTTGCCCTGGAAAACCTCCTCCACGGCAGCGATGAAGGCGTCGCGATGTTCCTCGGCGATCAGGGGATAGACGCATTTCCCCTTCACCTCATCGAGAGACGCCGCCTCGATCATTGCCAGCCCGGCCGCGTTCATCATCAAGAGCCCGCCGTCCGCCGCCAGCATCTTCACGCATTCCGGCTCGGTGTCGATGATCGTGCTCAGGAATCGCTCGCTGTCGCGCAGGGCCATCTCGGCGCTGTGCCGGTCGACGACCTCGTGCTCCAGCTGCACGGTCTGGTTGCGCAGCGCCGTTTCGCTCTCCTGCAGCGCCGCCACCGTCCCGGAAAGCTTGCGGGACCCCAGGCCGATCACCCCCAAGCCCAACATCCAGATCAGACCGTGCCCGCAGATCGCCCCCAGCAGCTGGGGGCGGTTCGCCGCGAGGAGGTCGCTGATCGGGACGGTGACGCCGACCCCGCCGCGGATATCCCCGACCCGGTATCCCTGCACCGCATGACAGCGCAGGCACGGCTTCTCGGTAATGGCGACCCGCATCAGGCGGACATAGCTGCGTCCGTCGATGATCTCGATCGAGCTGACTTCCTTCGCGCCCTGCTGGAACCGGAGCAGAGCCGCCCTCTCCCAGGCATCGGGGCGGTTTTCCGGACGGATCGGATTGAGGCTGGTCATATGGCCGCGCCCGGCGACCATCTCGGCCTGGGGATCGATCGATTCGAACACCTGGCGCGCCAGATAGGCGGCGTTGATGAGGGTGAGAGGCTTTCCGGAAGGAGTGAAGATATCGCGCTCGGGGACATGGGCCAGCAGGGGATTGGGAAGGACCTTGTCGCTGACCGGTACGTAGATCCCCCCCTGCATGGAGACCCAGCGCCGGTACAGGCGGTCCCGGTCAAAGGCCATCAGCGCCTTGGAACGCCCCATGACCATGATCTCTTCCCGGTTCAAGCGGTAGTACCAAAACAGGGAACCCGCGACGAGAGCCGTCCAGGCGATGGCGAGCATCCAGGCCCACACGATGATCTTTCCCGACGCTTTCTTTCCAACCGGCGAAGAATCAACCATGAAGCCTCCTCCTGTTGATATGACACAGCGGAGACCGCCACTGACATAAGGCGGCTTATACTACAATACAACAAGCACGAAAGAGCACCAACCTGTGTGACAGGTTTCTTTCAGATATCGGTTGAGTGTGGGGAATATTTAAGCTCTATTTGCATAGCAACTGACGGTGAGGAGATGCCGGAACCCAAATAGGAATCGATACCACAAGTGTTTGCGAACCTGTCGGCAGGACGCGGCAGAGGGTGACGGGCAAAGCGATGGCAGCTCCGCTCGCGACTTCAATGCCGGCAGCAAGGGGAGGATTTCAGGAAGGATTCCCGGAAGAGCGGGCGGGGACGACAGCGGAGTCGGGGTCCGGCTCCAGTTCCGGGGGGGTGACGAAACGGATGCATACGCCCGCCACGAAGCAGCATACCGAGAGGTAGCCGAAGATGATGGAAAAGTTCCCGCCGGTGAGATCGAGGATGTAACCGCTCAGGGTGGCCCCAAGCAGCCCGGCAAAGAAGCCGTAGGCGGTGAAGACCAGCCCGATGATGGCGCCGAAGTGGCGCATCCCGAAGCAGTCGGCCGCGAGCGGCCCGGAGACCGAAAAGAGCGTGCCGAAGGCGAGCCCGATCACGGCGGCCAGCGCCATGATGCCGGCAAGCCCCGATACCTGCAGGAGGAGCAGGTACGCCACTCCGGCCGCGGTGAAGGTAACGCTCATGGCGCGGTTGCGGTTCACGTGGTCGGAAAGGTACCCCATGATGATCCGTCCGAAACCGCTGAGGGTGTTGAACGCGGTGAGGATGAGGACCGCCGCGGGCATGGCATAGCCGCGGGAGAGCCCGAAGGTGGTCGCCAGGGAGACCATCCCGATTCCGGCGGCACCCTGCAACGCCCAGGTAGCCCAGAGGAACCAGAAACTCCTGGTCCGGACGCACTGCCGAACCGACAACGACGGGTGGTGCGGGATGAGCGGGTCCGGCGCCTCCGGCTCCAGGGCGGGAGGGCGCTTGAGCTGTTCCGGGCTTGCGGTAAACGGCGCGGCAATCAGCCCGCAGACCAGGGCCAGCACCGCCACGACGAGGTTCATCCGGACGTAGCCGATCGAGGCGACCATCTTGTGGAAGAGCGGAGACATGATCGCGGCCGATATGCCGAAGGTGAAATTGATGACCCCCGAGGCGAGCCCGCGCCGCCGGGTGAACCAGCGCTGCACCGTGGTCATCGCGGGGGTGTAGATGAAGCAGGTCGCCGCCCCGTTGAGAAACGCCCAGAGGTAGAGCATCCCGAGGTTGGCGGCATAGGCGATGGTCAGCATGTTGAGGGAGAGAAAGACCGTGCCGACCATGATCATGGCCCGCATCCCGTAGCGCTCCTGCCACCGGCCGACGAAGAACATGACAATGCCCAGCGAGGCGAGGTTGAAAAAGAGGGTGTTGCCGATGGCCCCTTTACCGGCGTGGAACATCGTCATCCAGTACGGCGCCAGGACTCCGGGAAAGCCGAAGGCAAGCGCACCGGGCCAGAAGATGGCGACGCAGCTTCCCGCGAGGGCAAGGAAGCGGCGGTTTTCAGGATGTCGAGAGCTCATGCTGCAAGGTCCGTTGCGTGTGATGTGTTGCGCACCCCCACCACTTCAGAGGTTACCGAAGGCAACAGGGGGAAACTGCCGATTGACACCTGTGGGAGCGCCTTTCCAGGCGCGATTCCTGGCCGGTGCTCCCAGCCGGGCTGCCACGAATCGCAGGGGCCGCAGCATGCTGCGCCCGCCAACCCGCGGTGACGGACACGATCTCAACGCATTCTGATAGGAAGATGAGGCAAAGGAGGGATCAAGATAGACAGGAGGCAGTGGAGAGTCAAGCACAAAGCAAGGCGGCGCCTACCGGTAGCGCGCCCCCAACCGGTCGATTACGGATTGGGCATCGACCGCTTCCGGTGGGACCGGCTTTTGCCCGGGAACGACCTGGATCAAAAGGATTGCCGTCGGCTCCAGCGCGGCCTGCTCCCGGACCGGAACGAAGGCGGCAAAACCGGCACCGACGACCGGAAGCGTCGTCAGCTGCACCGCTTCCATGGCGCGCGCCTTTTCTTTCAGGATGACGAAATGCGTCCCGCCCTGCTCCCGGGTCAGCCGGGCCGCGCGCAGCAGGACGATTTCCGCGGCGCGCTGGGCGCCGGTATGCCGGTTGCCGGTAAAGGAGACGCTGAATTCGTTTCCCCCCATCGGCTTGTCGCGATAACCGTAATTCGGCGACCAGGCCGGGTCCGACTTCACGTACCCAGTAGGAGTGGCGCATCCCGTCAGGAACGCGAGGAAAAGGAGCGTTGCCGTTCGCATGTGACCCTCACTTCCCGGATATTTCCAGGCGCGGCAAGCGGGACAAAAACTCGGCGATGTTGGCGCGGATGGAGGCTTCGGTGGTCATTCTAAGGCGGGTGGAGCCGACTAAGGCGTCGTTCAGGGTTCCCTTGGCGGAGCCGGTGATCACGTCGTCAAGAAGCACCGAGCGGTCCTTGATCGAGAGCAGTTTGTAGCGGATGTGGGAATCGACGATCAGGGTGTAAGCCCCTTGCGGCTGTTTGAGATCCACCAGGAAAGCTTCCAGGGCAAAGTCGGCCCGCCGGTCCGGGCCGGCCAGATAGTCGAACCGCTCCAGCGCCCCGCGCAAGGCGTCCGCGAGTTCCCGGTTCCCCACCTTGGATACCATGAGGGGGTTCGTTTCCTCACCGCCCCCCACCTGGGTAACCACGATCCGTTGGTACAGAGGCGATGCGGCATCCGCCCGGGGAGCATCCATGGCGTTGGGAACCATCCGTGACGGGGCAGCGCCGGTCGCGCAGGAAGCCAGCAACGCCGCAGCCGCGAGCGCGAAGATGAACCGGATGATTCTGGCGACAGACCACATTCGATCTTTCTCACCACAGCTATTATGCATGCAACAGCCCCCCCCTGACACAATGAGATGCCGGTTCAGACAGTACGGCAGTCGTAATACAATAGCACAGAGGTGCCGCCGAAGCACAAACAGAGGCGCAGATAGCAATATATATTGTAGGAGCGACGTTCCTGTCGCGGTCGAATCCTGTTGAATCAGGAAGCAGCTGCTACTCAGTGGGAGCGCCCTTCCAGGCGCGAAAACCGGCCCCGTCGTCTCCAAGGGGCGAAAGCGGTGATACTTACTCACCACCTGCAATTTTTGCATCCGGCAGATAAGAACGCATTTTCAGCACCTTAGCAGACCGGCACCATCTTTACGTTTTTTTACCGACAACCCTCCACCGCGGCATCCCAACACCCCCCAGCAGAAACCTCTGCGTCATTTCAGCCAGTTACCAGCTCATCCGCGGTTCGGCACGCTTCCTGATTAGAGAATAATGACCACCAGGCTCACGACTGACGAAAACGTCAGGCATAACAGCACCTTCGGGTCCACCGACAACCCCGTTCGACCACGGTTATCCATTCGCGACAACGGCGTCGCCCTGCCACATACATCGCATCGCCAGGTACGGCGATTACCTCGGCAGAGATCTGCAGTGAAATACATTCGGAGGAGGTAGGGCATGAAAAGGAAAGCAAGGATGATCGCCGTCATGGTGGCGTGCCTGGGGGGAATGGGCGGATTGTTCGGCTGCGGCAGCTCGTCTTCGTCGTCCGGGATCGGCTCGGTCACCAACTCGACCACGACCAGTTGGACCCAGCAGAATCCGCTCGATCCCAACGCGCTGCAGCAGTTCGCCAATGCGCTGGTGGAGATCCCCATCGCGCCGCAGAACCAGGGCGACCCGACGACCTACAACGTCGCACTGCGCCAGGGGAGCTGGGATTTCGGGCTCAAGAACATGGAAGGAAACGCGATGATGGACCCGGCGACCGGCAAGCCCGTGGTGACCAAGACCTGGGGTTACGAGATCAACGGTGCCTTTCTGGGGGTCTACGGTGCCACCGTCGAGGCGACCAAGGGGACCCCGCTCACTTTTCACTACGAAAACGACCTGCGTGACGAGGTTAACGGGGTGAAAGGAACCGGGCCGTACCTCACCAAGCACCTGCTTCCGGTCGACCCTACCCTCGACGGGACCAACATGGGCGAACCGGAATGCCGCATGGTCACCCACCTGCACGGCGGAGACGTCGGGCCGGAATCGGACGGCCACCCCAACGCCTGGGTCGCCAACGACCCGGCGGTGCAGGCGAACTGGGTCGCCGCCGCCGATCCGACCAACGGCTTCCCGGGACGCATCGCCGGAAACGCCCTCACCCCCTACACCTATCCAAACACCCAGGAAGCCTGCACCCTCTGGTTCCACGACCACTCCATGGGGATCACCCGGCTGAACGCCTACGCCGGGGTGGCGGCCTTCTACCTGATCAAGGACCCCGTCGTCGAGTCGGCCGGTGCGCTCGCCAACCTCCCCAAGGGGCGCTACGCGAACCCGGTGGTGCCGAGCCTTGTATCGGACGAGTTCGACCTTCCCATCGTGATCCAGGACAAGTCGTTCAACGCGGACGGCTCCCTCGCCTTCCCGGCCTTCACCAACCTGGGGACCTACACCTATTCGGTGCTGCATGACAGCGCCGGCAACCCGGTTCCGTCGCTGCGCCCGGAAATGTTCGGCAACGTCATCACGGTCAACGGCAAGGCGTGGCCCTACAAAAACGTCAAGCCCCAGGCTTACCGGCTCCGGCTCCTGAACGGGTCGGATTCGCGCACCTACAACCTCTGGCTGCAGGATGCCGACACCGGAGAGGAGATCACCCCGTCGGTGGCGAGCGCCGCGGCCGCCGCGGCCGGAAACCCGGGGCTCACCTGGCCGGTGGTGCAGATCGCGGCCGAGCAGGGGTACGCCGACCACGCCGTCGACGTGGCGCAGGGGAACGAGGAGGAAGGTCTCCTCATCCCCCCCGGTGCCCGGGTCGACATCCTCATCGACTTCGCCCACCCGGTCTTCAAGGGACGCAACATCGTGGTGCGAAACGACTGCCCTGCCCCCTTCCAGGGGGCCTTCGGACCGGCGGCGGAGGATCCGACCACCCTCGATCCCAAGACCACCGGAAAAATCATGATGTTCAAGGTCGCCAACAGCTCCGGCGTCCCGTCACCGCTGCTCGCACCGGCCGGTCCGGCGAGCTCGCTGCGCACCGCCATCGTCCCCTACGGCAGCTATCCGGCCCTCACCCCGACCCGGGCCGCCGGCCCCCGGTACCTCGACTTCCAGGAGCGCAAGGACCCGACGTTCGCGTTCCTCGACCCGACGACCGGCCAGGTGGCCTACCGGACCCAGCTCCTTTTGAACAACATGCGCTTTTCCGACCCGATCACCGAGAAACCGCAGGTGAACGACGTCGAGGAATGGGTGATGATCAACACCACCCCGGACGTGCATCCGATGCACGTGCACCTGGTCAAGTTCGAGGTGATCGAGAAGGGGTACATCGATACCGTCAACTTCCCCGAGGCCTACAGCCGTGCCGACGGAATCCGGCTCCCGGAGATCAAAGACCCGGCGGCCTTCATCGCCAGCGCCGCCCCGGGTGACCAAGCCGGCTCCGCCACCGGCAATTCGCTCTACACGGTGGCGCCCAACGAGAAAATGGTCTGGAAGGACATCGTGATGGTCCCCCCCGCGGGAACCGCGTTCGATGCGATGACCAACGTGAAGTACCCGGGCTACGTGAAGATCCGGGCGAAGTTCCCCAGGATCGGGACCTACATGTGGCACTGCCACATCCTCTCCCACGAGGAGAACGACATGATGCGGCCGTTCATGGTGGTCGCTTCAGGAGGGAACTAGGAGGGAAAGGTAGCGCCGCCGGGAGCTCCCCGGCGGCGCCGCCGGATCCAGCAAAGAGACAACGCGAGGTGAAAGATGATCCTGAGCGAAATTTTAAGCAAGCGGAGGTGGCCGACGATGTACCAGAACATTCCGCGCTTTTCCATTTTTCTCCTGATGGGGATTTTGCTGCTCCTGCTGTCGGTATGCAGCCAGAAGGACGCCGTCAGCGGCGTGTGGGTGGCGAAGATCACCCTGCCGGAGACGGGAAGGTCGATGTCCGGCCTCAAGATGAAGCTGGCCCAGGCGGGAAGCACCGTGCAGGGGGTACTTCTCTTCGGCAAGGAAGAGGGGGTGCCCCTGGTCGGGACGCTGCACGACGGCGAGCTCAAGATTTCCTCGCCCAACAAGGACGGGCTGGCCATCGCGATCGACGCCCGGATCGAAAGCAAGCAGAAGATCACCGGAAAAGCGAGCCTGGATTACCGCACCCCGAAGCTTGGCAACCAGCACGATGAGGCCTTGATCGAAATGAGCCGGTGAGGTGGAGTTGCCCATTCAACTTCGGACTGCACAGTCATTGCATCCCACCGCTACTGGCAGAGCCTCTGAAGTCATTGGCAAAGTAAGCGCTACCAGGCATCGATGCCATTTGCCCAGGGGTTCAAAGTGGGTTTTTTGTGGGAGAGAGTAGTATAGTGATAACAGATGGAGATTGTCTGACCAGGGAGGGTTTTCATTACCGAAGGGGGTGAGTCTTATGACAACAATCACGCCTCTTTTACCCGAAGATCGGGTAAGACGGATCGATACTTCGCTGCAGGTTTCCGCCGTCTCGAGCGAGACCGCCGGCACCACCACGCAGCCGGCCGCAACCACGCCGGCCCAGCCGAGTCGGGACGTGGTGCAACTATCCGGGCTGGCGTTGGCAAAATCGCTGGAAATGCAGGGGATGACGCCGGACCAGATCGCCGCCGAGCTGGGAATCGACGTCACCACCGTCGACAACTGGCTGGGTATCACGCCCCAGCCTGCCGCTCTGCCGCCCTTCTACAGCAGCAGCGGCCAAGGCCTGTCCGCCCCGGCGTAAAGTAAGAGTTCAGAGTTAAGCATCTGGGGTCAGAGGTCGGGGGTCTGGGATCGGGAAAGCAGGAGCCCGCTGCGCCCCCTCCACTTCAAGGTTGCGTGCGAGACCGACAGGGTGAAGACGGGCTTCCGCAAGACCAAGGTCTGGAACCCCAGCGTTTAAGCCGGCACCTGCTCACTGAACTGTTTTCCCTTTCTTCGCCGACGTCGCCTGCCCGTGCTTGGCGCCCTTACGTTGTTTTTTGCCCGCCTTTTTCTCTTTCTTGGTCTTGGTATCCGCCTTCGGCTCTTTGTTCTCGTCGGTCACCGTTGAAATCGCCTTGTCCATGTTCCCGGTCGCGGGAACTGCCTGGGCGATCCCCGAAATACCCAACGCCACCAAGCCAAACGCCACGCTGCAAAGCAACCTTTTCATAACTCGCGCTCTCCGCACCAGCCCGGGGGCTACCCCCCTCGAAGGCCAAAGCTGTCGTTTTAACTATCCTTTCTCAGGATACGCCGCACCGGGCGCCGGCGTCCACCTCAAATTAGCCAACACACATAAGCAGAACGACGGCGAGCTTTCCCTTGACACTCCCGCGCCGTTTCGTGAAACTCAGCTGATGCCGTATCTCCTGCTTACCTTGAGCGCGCTGATCTGGTCCGGCAACTTCGTGATCAGCCGCGCGATGAACCACGTCATCCCCCCCGCGGGCTTCGTCTTCTGGCGCTGGGTGCTGGCGATCGTCGTGCTCGCCCCGATCGCCCTCCCCCGGCTGCGCCGGGACTGGCCGGTCCTGCGCGCGAACCTGGGCCTGGTCTGCATCTGCGGCCTGTTCGGCGTCACCCTCTTCAACTACCTCATCTACACCGCGGTCCACTGGACCACCGCCATCAACGCCGCGCTGGTCAACTCCGCGATCCCCATCTTCATCATCATGTTCGGCCGCATCCTGTACCGGGAAAGCGTTTCTTTACGCCAGCACCTGGGGATCGCGCTCTCCTTGGCCGGCGTAGCCACCATCATTCTGCAGGGAGACCTGGGGCGGATCCGGGGGCTCAGCTTCAACCGCGGCGACCTTCTGGTGCTCCTGGCCGCCGTCGTCTGGGCGCTTTATTCGCTTGCCCTCAGGCGCCATCCCCGGGAGGTGAACCCGTTCGTCTTTCTCTTTGCCACCGCGGTGGCGGGGCTCATTTTCCTGGTCCCGTTTTATGCCTTGGAACTCGCCCAAGGCACCTTCATGACCGTCAATGCCCCCACCGTAATGAGCATCGTCTACGTCGGCATACTCGCCTCAGTCGTTGCCTTCATGGCCTGGACCGCCGGGCTGCGTCGAGTGGGCGCCCAGACCGGGGGGCAATTCATCCACCTGATGCCCGCTTTCAGCACCATCCTTGCCGTCATTTTTCTCGGCGAGCGCCTGCGCCCCTTCCACCTAACCGGCATCATCCTCATCTTCACCGGCATCCTCTGCGCCACCTTCCGGATCAAAGCGAATCGCCCCTGAAAATCCCGTTCGTCCGCCGATCAACGCCGATGTCGGCCTTTCAGGAAGCTCCAGCTTCGCAAAGACACCATTGTGACTTCTTTTTACAGGGATGCAGGGGATGAATGAGATTCACTTCAAGCAAAATGATTTATCGCTTTCGTTTTATCCCCTTTATCCCGTTCATCCCTGTTAAACAGCTTTTCCTCCGATGCGGAGTTTTAGCGGGGGCAGGCCCAGGTCTACGATCCAGACAGTTACCGAACCACCAAACTGTGATAAGACGGGCAGAAATGAAAAGAAAAAGGCACCCGATAGAGTTCGGGTGCCTTTCATTTTCGTGCCCTCACGCCAGGGCGCTCAGGATTTCCTCCAGGATCGGCTGCTTGCTGTCCACGTGGGTAAGCGCCTCCTCGATGGAGGCCCGGAAGCGGGCTTTGTCAAAATACGGCTGATCTTTCAGCGCTTGAACGAGCATTACCAGCGCGATGGCGATTTGCGAGGTTTCACTGGTGGGGTTTGCGCAGACCTGCTGCAAAAAATCGTTTATTTTGAGATCGGACATCCTTTTTCTCCTCGTAGGGAAGTCATTCCGTCCATCCCCGCGTTCTCGCTCTCAATCGTCCATTCCGAGCGACTGCTTCTCCAGGCTGCTCAGAATATCGGCGAACGCCTGGGTAACCAGACTCTTCGAATCATACGGTTGAGACCCGCCCTGTACCATTATCGCGGCATCTCTGATGGCTACGGCTACGGTTAGATTGGAGGCGATAATCATCGTTGCTTCTCTGGACAATCCGCTGGATAGCTCACTCATGGGGACTCCCTCCTGTACGATTCAAAGATGCCGTAGGAATATATCATCTAAGAGAGGCCCAGCAAGGGAAGCAGGTGCAGCAGGGGATGGCGGGGTGTAGCAGGGATGTGGGGAGGTACGTGGGGAGAAAATCAGGATCAGCCGGCCTTTGCCGCCGTGTCTGCCTCAGGCTGAGGTTTGCCCGGGACCTTCAGCCAGGCGGAAAAACGTTCCCTGGGTCCCCGGTTGAGGATGGAGCGGAAGGTTTCCGGATCGCTGAGGTACAGGCAGTGCCTGATCGTGGTGTAGGGGCCGAAGGTTTTTTCCGGATTCTCCGCCAGGAACAGGACGCGGTAATCCTTCACCAGCTTCAAATTCTCGTTCAGGCACCGGTGCAGATCCGATTTTTCAAATCCGCTGTGCAGCTCCAGTATGTCCTGGACAAAGGTATCCACCTTGTCCGCTTCGAACGCAAAATCCCGGAAAAAGTGCCCAACCACGCGCAAAAAGCTGAAGGCGTTGACGGTTTTTACGCTGGCCGTCGTCGCCGCCTCCCCCACCGTGTCACCGCCGGCGTCAGGCCCGTCGCTCACCGGCGCCACGGTCGCTTCCAGCAAAAGGTCCCGGGTGGCGTTGCGGATTTCCTGGAATTCCCGGTCCGCCAGTTCGAAAAGCGCCGACAAAACGGTGATCCTGCGCTTGAGGTTTACCGGGATCGACTTCTTGTATTTGATCTTGTGGTCCAGGACACTCCAGGCATCCTGGACCAGGGACCGGATCTGGACTTCGAAGGACAAATCCCGGTATGCCCGGTACTTCGGCAGAGCGGCCATCTCGTCGCTCAGGGCCAGGTCCAGGTGCAGTCCCCGGTAGCCGAAGGAATCCTCGGTATTCTCCACCGCCGAAATCTTGTCGGTGACGTCGAGGATCTTGAAGTGCCGGTGCAGCACCTCGGACACCGCCGAAATCTGGTCGTTGTAGAGGCAGACGACGCGGACGGCGATCAGGTCGCTAATGAAATCCTTGATCTGGTACGGTTGTTCGTCCGCTTCGAGCTGCATCAGGTATTTGCGGTGAAACTTCCGGATGCACTCCTCTTTGTCCTTGACCCGCCCCTCGATTTTCGTCACTTCGGCCACATCCAACGGCTTGAGCAGACCGTTGATCATGCGGATGTAGAGGTTCTTGGCCGCGGTGAATTTCTTGTAGTCGCTTTCGTAGAATTTCCGGAAAGCGGTTTTTTCCATCTCGAAGTCGAGAGAGTGCATGGTCAGGTCCTTACTTGATCGGTGTGCCGTGCCGTCCGACACCAAGTGGGGCCCGTTCCCGTCCCCTCCCGGTGCGAACAGCTCGACCCGACTGCGGTCGGAAGCCCCACCCTTCTCCTTCGCTGAGGAAACGGCCGGACTCACAGCGCCGTTTTTTTCACCTTGGCCACCTTTGCCTTACTCGAAGTGGCCCGGGCCTTGACGGCGGGGATGGCCGCAGGAATGGGCACGAAAAAAGCGGGGTCGGCCGGCACCAGGCTCGGATAATGCGCCGCGGCGATCTTCCGGACCAATCCGTCGGAAAACTCGATGGTCGCACTGGTATACGTCACCTCAACCACCTTTCCGATACCCCATTCAACGGCTGCTGCATGGCTCACCACGGTTCCTCGTTTGATATTCATGGATTCCTCTTTTTACGACTTCGTTGACAGCGGAGACGTCCCAATGCTTTCTGCCGATGTGCTCAAGCAGAGCGACGCCCAAAAGTGAAGGTGCGGATGCGGATAATTGGCTCAGGCAGCTGGTAATGACGGGAGATCTGAGGTGGCTGGAGATGATGCAGTGAAACGGTGTTAGAAGTTCGATTTTTAACTGTACTCTTTTCCCGGGTTAATAGATATGGATATTTTATTTTTCCCGGTTCGGTAAGCCGGTTAAAGAGGATGCGCCCTCTGCCGCGGCGGCTTTTTCTCAATGCGGGTTCCCTTCAGCTCAGCAGGAGTCCCCCCTGGCGGCAACTCTTCGGCTGTTTTCCCGGCGGCTACTTCCATCCGGGAAAAGGCTGGTACTGCGATGAAGGAGCAAACTGGCGCGACCTTCGCCGTTTGTTTTGGGCCCGCCCCGTGCTCTTCCTAAATTCATCTCCAGTTTTTCCGGGGAAAGCCGATAGTTGTAGTAGGCCAACTGGTTGAACTGCTGTTTTTTTTGTCATCGGAGGATTACATGGATTTCCTAATGGGGTATTACCGGAGTCTGAAGGTCCGCACCCGCATCCTACTACTGTGTATTTGTTACAGTTTCAGCATCGTCGGCACGGCGGTCCTGGTTCGTTGCTTCTCGCTGGCGGTGGCGGTGACCGCCACCGTGCTCTGCGTGTCACTGGGGATCCTGTTCAGCCTGATGCTGATCTGGTCGGTGAACGACGGGCTCAGCAAGATTTCGGGGTACCTGGAGCGGATGACCAAAGGGGATCTCTCCAAGGACATCAAGCCTAAAAACGATACCGAGCTCAGCAACATCAGCCGCGGCATCGGCGTGCTGCAGGCAAGCATACGGCAGATCATCGACCAGATCGCCCGGACCTCGGAACAGCTCGCGGCTTCCTCCGGGCAGCTGCACGGCAATGCGGAACGGATCGTTTCCGGGACCGAGGACGTCGTCTCGCAGACGACTACCGTTGCCACGGCAAGTGAAGAGATGGCCGCCACCTCCGGGGATATCGCCCGGAATTGCCAGATGGCCGCCGATATGTCCAACGAGGCCTGCGCCGCCGCCACTTCCGGCGCCACCGTGGTCCAGGAAACCATCAACGGCATGGATCGCATCAACGAGCTGGTGGTGGGCGCCGCCAAGACCGTGGAAAACCTCGGCAGCCGTTCGGACCAGATCGGCGAGATCGTCGGCACCATCGAGGATATCGCCGACCAGACCAACCTGCTGGCGCTCAATGCGGCCATCGAGGCGGCCCGCGCCGGCGAACAGGGGCGCGGTTTTGCCGTCGTTGCCGACGAGGTGCGCGCCCTGGCGGAACGGACCACCCGCGCCACCCGCGAGATCAGCGAGATGATCCAGTCAATCCAGAACGAAACCAGGGCGGCGGTCGGGATCATGGCGGACAGCGTCACCGAGGCAGAGAAGGGAAAAGCGTCGTCGGTCGAGTCGAGGGCGGCGCTGGATACGATTCTGGGCAAGATCAGCGACGTTTCCCTCCAGATCAGCCAGATTGCCACGGCAGCCGAAGAGCAGACCGCCACTACCGACGAAATCACCTCGAACATCCACCAGGTCACCGCCGTGGTGCACGAAACCTCCCGGATGGCAACCGATACCGCCGCGGCCTCTTCCGAACTGTCGCGGGAATCGGATCACCTGCAAAAGCTGGTGCACCAGTTCAAGCTGGCCTGACCCACCGGAAAGGGGGACCGGCGGCAGGCGCCGGTCCCTCTCACGCCCTGCGATTCCTCCCGGGACTGCTTTCCCCGAAAGGGATTACCGGCGCCGCCCCGTTTTGATTTACCGGTCAGCCGGGACGGATACCGATCCTCTCCGGTTCAACTCCCGCCTTTCCCTTGTCGTAAAATTTCGTTTCCTGTATCATTCATTAAAATGGCTGCTATGCTGGAGAAGTTCTCCGACCCTTTCGGAGAACGCTCCCCTGTTCTACGTTGGTTGGTCCTGCACCTGGAGGAGGATTCCCCTTGAGTAGCGAACTGGAACAACTGCAGGCGGGCCTCGAAGTGGTGATAGTCGAGGACAGCCCCACCCAGGCGTTTTTCCTCCACAGCCTGCTGGAGCGCAACCGGTTCCAGGTACAGGTCGCGAGTTCAGGGTACCAGGCAATCGAACTGGTGACCGAGCGGCCGCCCGCCCTGGTGATCAGCGACGTCCTGATGCCGGAGATGGACGGATACGAACTCTGCGCCAGGATCAAGGCCGATCCCCGCTCGCACAAGGTCCCGGTGATGCTTTTGACCTCCCTTTCCGAGCCGCTCGACCTGATCCGGGGGCTCAAGTGCGGCGCCGACTGTTTCCTCACCAAGCCCTACCATGAAGACCATCTGATCGCCCGGATCCACAACCTGTTCGCCAATCAGAGCATCCATCCGGGGGAGATCCCGGAGGTCGACCTCAACGTTTTTCTCGCCGACGAGAAGCACCGCATCACCGCGGATCCGATGCGCCTGCTGACCTTTCTCTTCAGCTCCTACGAAACCGCCCTCCACAACAACCGCGAGCTGATCAAGGTCCGGGACGAGCTGCGCCGCCTGAGCACCCACGATCCCCTGACCGGGCTCTACAACAGGATGTTCTTCGACGAGGAACTGCTCCGCCTGGGAATGGGAAGGGAATTTCCGGTGAGCATCATCAGCGCCGACGTCGACGGGCTGAAAACCGTCAACGATACCCTGGGGCATGATGCGGGAGACCAGCTGATCCGAATCGCCGCGGAGATCCTCACCGACTCTTTCCGCGCCGAAGACGTGGTGGCCCGGATCGGGGGGGACGAGTTCGTGATTCTGCTCCCCAACGCCGACAGCGCCGTCGCCCATGAGGTCCTGAAACGGCTCGCGGAGAGAGTATCCGAGGCGAACCAGAGGGATCTCCCGTACTGCGTCAGCCTCTCCTTCGGCGCCGCGACGGCCCACTGCAAGACCGAACTCTCCCCCGCCTTGAGAGAAAGCGATCGGCTGATGTACCAGAACAAATTCGAACACAAGCAGCGGGAGCGGGAAAATCCCACCGATTACCCGGCAAAGGGGCTTTCCTGACGCTTACCCGGGCAAAGGGGTCCTTCCTGAACAAACGCAGCGTTCCCCCCCTTAGCCTCGACGCGGCTATCACGTTCCCCCCTTAGACTCGGCGCGGCTATCACGTCCCCCCCTTTGCGAAGGGGGGTCAGGGGGGATTTGCTCTTGGTTTGGCACAAGACTCGACGCGTGCTATTGCGCTCCCCTTTGCGAAGAGGTGAGATGGATTTGCACTTGGTTGGCTCAAGATGCGTTCCCCCCTTTGACTCGGCGCGTCTATCACGTTCCCCTCTTAGACTCGGCACGGCTATCACGTTCCCCCCCTTAGCCTCGACGCGGCTATCACGTCCCCCCCTTTGCGAAGGGGGGTCAGGGGGGATTTGCTCTTTGTTTGGCACAAGACTCGACGCGTGCTATTGCGCTCCCCTTTGCGAAGAGGTGAGATGGATTTGCACTTGGTTGGCTCAAGATGCGTTCCCCCCTTAGCCTCGGCGCGGCTATCACGTTCCCCCCTTTGCGAAGGGGGGTCAGGGGGGATTTGCTCTTGGTTTGGCACAAGGCTCGACGCGGGCTATTGCGGACCGGAGCCTGTTCGGGGACATGGGTAACAGTTTTGGTTAACGTCTTACCGTTGTAAGCCTTCAACTGGTGGCCGTACCGTCTAACCAAGGCGAATCTGGCCCCCCTTCGTGGAAAAGATGCTGCAGGCTCTTTCCGTTAAAAAGTCTTCCCTCCGCGCTCCTCGGCGTCCCTCGGTGGTTGCTGCTTTAATTCGTCTCTCCCGTTTTCGGCAGGGAAAACCAGAAGGTGGCGCCCTCTCCCACCGATCCTTCGGCCCAGACCCGGCCGCCGTGCCTCTGGATGATCCGCTGCACCAGGGCGAGCCCCACCCCGGTCCCCTCGAACTCCTCGGTTGCGTGCAGGCGCTGGAACAGGCCGAACAGCTTGTTGACGTAGGCCGGATCGAAACCGACACCGTTATCGCCCACGAAGAAAGCGATGTCGTTTCCCTGGTCCACCGCGCCGATCGAGATCTGCGCCTGTTGGCGCCGCCGGGTGAATTTCAGCGCGTTGCCGATCAGGTTCACGAAGACCTGGCGCAACATCGCCTGGTCGCCTACCACATCCGGCAGCGGCGCTATCTTCCATTCGATTTCCCGCCCCGCCCCAGCGTCTTCCATCAGTTCGCCAACCACGTCGGAAACCAGGGCCCCTACCGGAATGCTGCGCCGCATCACCTCGGCGCGCCCCATCCGGGAGAAGGCCAAAAGGTCGTCGATCAGGCTCCCCATCTTCTGGGCGGCATCGGTAATGACCTGCAGATAGTGACGGCTCTTTTCGTCCAGAGAGGCGGCATTCCTGGTGTTCAAGAGGTCCACGAAGCCGATGATGTGCCTGAGCGGCGCCCGAAGATCGTGGGAGACCGAATAGCTGAAGGCTTCGAGCTCGCGGTTGCTCGCGCCGAGCTGGGCGACCTGGATCTGCAGCGCGTTGTTGAGTTCCAGGATCTTCTCGTCACTTTGCTTTTGCCGGGAGATGTCCCGGATGACGGCAAAGGCGCCGGGCCCGTCGCTGGTCTCGATCGGCGTCAGCATGATGTCCACCGGGATTTCCCGGCCGTCCTTGTTGCGGCCGTACAGTTCCAGACCGATACCCATCCGCCGAGCCTTCGGTTCGGCAAAATAGTTGCGCCGGTGCTGGCGGTGCCGCGCCTGGAAGCGTTCCGGCATCAACCGCTCCACGCGTCGGCCGATCAGTTCTTCGCGCTGGTAACCGAAAATGACCTCCGCCTGCTGGTTCACCCTCCGGATGACCCCGGATTGGTCGATGACCACGATGGCGTCCGGCCCGGTTTCGAAGAGGCGTTCGAAGAGCGCACGGCTTCTTTTCAGCGCCTCCTCCAGCTCGTGCCGCTCGGTTATGTCGCGGGTGATCTTCGCGAAGCCGGTCAGGTTCCCCTGATTGTCGTGGAGGGCGGTGATGGTCACCGCGGCCCAGAACCTGCTGCCATCCTTGCGCAGCCGCCACCCCTGGGTGTCATAACTCCCTTGGGTCGCCACGATCTGCAGCTCTCGTTGGGGCAGTTCCGCCGCCACGTCTTCCGGGGGATAAAAGATGGAGAAATGCCGGCCGATCACCTCTTGGGGCTGGTATCCCTTGATCCGTTCCGCGCCGGCGTTCCAGGTCAGGACGTACCCTTTCTGGTCCAGCATGAAAACGGCGTACTCCTTGATCTGATCCACCATCTGGCGAAACTGGTCGTCGCCGGTGGTCTGCCCCACCGCTGCCGTCCCGGGATAAGACGGCCGTTGTACCCGGTATTTTTTTCCGATCATAATGAACTCACTGGTGCTGCTCGCTAACTGCCTGCCGGCACACCGTTTTTCGGGTCCGGCTGATCACCTTCCGCTTATTTTACGCCTGTTGCCCCCACCAATACAAACCCCGCGGCAAGGAGACCTTACCGGGGTGCCCTCCCCCCCCCTTGTAGTAGGAGCGACATTCTTGTCGCGATTAACAGAAGCAATACCGCAGAGGACGCAGAGGGACGCCGAGGACCCCCCTGAGAACCTTTGAAACGATTTCGGTCTACCTGCGTGCATCGGCGTTCATCTGCGGCAAATTAGACAAAGATCTCGAGCTCCGGGAGCCTGCCAGTATATTTCCACAAAGCGCTGCACGAGAACTCGCGTCCCCCCTTTGCAGTTCCTTCTTGCCCTCCGTGGTTGCAGCTTACGTTGTCAAATCCGCGTGCGTTCATCTGCGGACGGCCAAAAACAAAAGGACCCGCCGGAAAACCGGCAGGTCCTTTTTCAAAAATCCGTTTCGCGCTCCTTCCCTTTTTCTTACTGGCAACCGGGGAACTTGAAGGAGGTGATCCAGGTACTCCAGTTGAAGGTGCCGTTGTTTTTCAGGTACTCGTTGGTGTACCAGAAGGTGCAGTCGTCCACCGGGTCTATGGTCATGGCACTGTAGTCCCCCCATCGGTTCAGGTTCTGCAACTGAGAACCCGCGCCGGCCTTGGCAATGGTCTCGACGGCCATGGTACCCGGGGAATCGAGCGCCTGCCGGCCGGTATAGCGGACCGAAGGCTTGACGGTTCCGCTCGACGCGCTGTAGCCCAAGGCAATGTTTCCAGCCTTGTCCATGGCGATACTTCCCATCCACCGATGGATTCCATCCGCGGTCCCCAGCGTTCCCTGCTGATAAACCACCGGGGTACCGGAAGCCAACGTTCCGGATGCGGGGTTGCGCAACTCGTACCAGCGCACCGAGGTCACCTGGTTCTTCTTGTTTGCCCCCACGGCCACCGAATGGTTCACCACCGCCGACTCGTGATCGCCGAAGTTGCGATACGCCAGGCGATACATGAGCCGGTCCCCCAGGGAGTCAAGCTGCTGCCGGGTGTTGGGCTGCGGCACGCATGCCCCTCCACCGTTACAGGCAGCCGCAAAGCTCGCCACGGGAATACTCACCGGACCGGTCAAGGTCGAGACAGCCGGGGTGGTCCAGTTGACGGAAAATCTCCACATCTGCAGCGCGTTGGTGCCGAAGTTCAGGAAGAGTTCCGGAGAGCCGGAAGGCGGAGCGGTTGCCCCGTCCAGATCGGCCGGGAGGAGGCTGCCGTACTTCGTGCTCAACTGGAAGCATTGCTGAGTCGCGCTCGCATCGCCAAGGAGCATCTTGGTCCGGTCAAAGGCGCAGACTTTGGCGCCGGCGAAGGTCGAGGCGTTGTTGAAGATGTTGTAGCTCGCATAGTAACCGTCCGGCCAGACCCCGAGCTTGGGATAATCGTTGAATTGGGTCGAGCCGTAGCTGAAGGCGTAACGGTAATAGGAGCCGGTCGCATCGGGAGTGGTGGAAATGGCGACGCACTGCAAATACGGCGTAGTGGAGACCGAAAACTGGGTCAGGATCCAGCGGTTGGCGGCCTTGTCGTACTGGACGATGGGATCGCCGTCGTTGTTGTTTTCGCACCCGCCGCCGAAGCCTTTCCATACCGCATTGCCCGCTTTGGGGAAGCCCGGGGCGATCTGCCCGCTGGACTTGTCGAACACCGCAAAATAGGTGTTCACCCACTGGACGTACTGCGTTGCCCCGACCGCACCGTTAGTGTCGGGAGGCGCATACTGGTCGGAAAAACCGTAGTCGCCGTTACCTACCCCGGGAAAACCGAGACCTTGGGTCACGCTCAGCGACGGCCCGGGCACCGACTGCACTGCCGTGTCCGTTGCCGCCCCCGGACCCACCGGCGGGATCAGGCGCAGTGGCTTCTCCTTTTTCTCCTTACCGGCGTCTGCACTGGGAGTCAGGCCGACCAGGTCCCGGACCGGTTCCGACATATCGGACTGCACCGAGGTGGAGACTTCTACCGAACCGATTTCGTCCTTTGAGCCAGAAGCAGCGGCGACCGAGAATGAACTAATGATCGTCAAAACTGTCACACACGCTACCTGCAAACCCCTACCCGACATACGACCTCCTTGAATTTGCCTACAACAGGTTCCAAACCAAAGCGATTGAGGTAGAGCGTAAGGGTATCGTGTTATCGGCAAAGCTCAATCCGGTATTTCATCGGCGTTCATCCGCGTTCATCAGCGGACGGAATTCCAGTTACTCAGACGTTGCGCGTCCTTGCCTCTAGCTTGCGGGCTGGAGGTCGAGAGCAAAGCCGTATATTTCTGTAGGATGAACAGGGCAAGGTTTGCCGGGAAAATCCTCTGCCCGGAAGGAGGGCGTCCGCGACACGGTCAACCTGATCAAGCGCTCCGCCGCCCTGGCCGAGGTCACCGAATCATCTACGGGGAGCTGAAGAAAGGAAAGGACCTGCCGAGATTCCGGCAGGCCCTTTTTGTTTTGGTCAGACCGACGCATCCTGCCTGGTGGCAGCAAAGCCAAAGAGGCAGTAGCGAGACCTTATAATTCAAGACCTGGCATCCCACCCTTGTTAACAACAAATAACAGGGATGAAGAGGATGAAAGGGATCTTCGCTTCAAGAACCAGAATTGGGTTCGGAATAGAACCATTCCTCTGGGTCCATCCTGGTTCAGCGTGCATCTACAGACTGGCTGACGCTAAAGCTCCCCTTCCCTTCTGTCCTTCGGGGCTTTACGACAATTTCGACATCTCTGCCAAACAGCGTGAGGAAATGACACAGCTTTTCCATGGAAAAGCCGCGCAGCTTTCCATTGAGGATCATCGACACCTTCGGTTGCGGGATACCCAATATGGCAGCGGCATCCACCTGTGACAGCTGACGCTTTTCTATTATCGATGACAATTGCATCGCCAGATTACTTTTCACTACCAGTTCGTCTGCGTCAGGCAGGCCCAGATCCTCAAAAACATTCCCGCTGGAGTTGGTAACTTTAATCACCTTCTCTTTTGACTCTTCCACGATTCCCTCGTGTCCATTCATTGCCGTGCTCCTTATACTCCAAGACCGTTGCCCATGTGCCGTTTTGCAACGACGGCTTTATTTCCACGACTTCCGTATCGTCGGTACCGTTAGTCCGCCAGGCTCTTAGCAACCTTTAGCCGGGTCTTAACAATCTCGATCTCAGCAGCGGGGGTTGCGATCCCCCTTTTTGACTTCTTCTGAAACGCATGGAGGACGTAGAGTCTCCTGCCTACCTTGACGGTGTACATAACCCGGAAGGAGCACCCGTTAAAGTCATCACAGATCTCCATGATGGTCGCCCCACCGCCAATCCCTTTCAGAGGTTTGGCATAATGAACCTTCCCCCCCTCTTGTGCGACTCTGATCGCATGGCCCATGCTGATCCTGGTATCGGGCGGCCAACTCTTCAGCCTCTCCAGGGAATCACCCAGAAACACCACTTGTTTAGGCGTGCCCCCCTCTTTTGAGGCGTTATCTTCCCGCACACGCCCCCCCGAGCCTATACCTATATGGGTATAACGTCAAGGCCCCCGTCTCGCACTAATAAAAATCGCGAAGACAACTGATAACCACCGATTTCCCTTGTCGTTCAAACTAGAATTGGTTCGAACGCGTTACCTCAGTCCCCCTTAGTGCCCATCACGTTTCAATCTTTTGTAAGCGTAGTCGCGGATGACAAGCAGATCCGGCAGCGGCGCGATCCATTTGATCCCCCCTTGGTCAGCGTCTAATCTGTGGGAGCGCCATTCCTGGCGCGAACCGCCGGAGGCGGTGATAACGATGCTAACCTTGAGATAGTGGCAGCTCTTTTCATCAAGGGAGGCTGATCGGGAAGTCCCCGTCGACATCATGCTGACATCGACGAGAAGAGACGATGGGACAACCGCTACATTTACAACTGGTGGCTTTGGCGAGTTTTCACCGCCTTTTCTACGTCATCTCAAGAGGATCTCACATTAAATTATCCGATACTAATCCAAACCTCGCCAAGGTCAAGGCGCCTCCGCGTCTTTGCGTCCTCGTGTTAGCATCGGCTTTAGGACCATCCCTTTCATCCTGCTCATCCCTGTCAAAACGAATTTTCCTCGATACCTCTGCCATCTAGCCCCCGCTTTGGTTCTGCCTAACTTCCTATTGTCCGCTACCGCCTAAACCTGTTATGATTACAGCCAATTATCCAGGGCACACCAGGAGCCGTAATGATCATAAAGAAGGCCGATGAACGTCAAACCGACCTGCAGGAACTCCGCAATCTTCTCCAATGCCGGCTCTCGGCAAAACAACGCGTCCTTATCGAGCGGGAAATCAAGTGGCTCAGCTCCGGTATCCGGGGAGAGGAAAACTCAGCCTATTACATTGACTTCTACTACCAGGACAGCGAGCGATGGGCGGTAATCCACGACCTGCGTTTGCAACACAACGGATTTCTCGCCCAGATCGACCACCTGCTGATCAGCCGTTTTCTCGACATCTACGTCCTGGAAACCAAGAACTACTCCTACGGCGTCAAAATCACCCCGGAAGGCGAGTTCATGCTCCATTACGGGAACTCCTGGACCGGCATCGAATCCCCCATCGAACAGAACCGCCGTCACATCCATCTTCTGGAGAAGGTGTTGGCCGACCGAAACCTCCTCCCCACCCGGCTCGGCATCCCGATGCCGGCGGCACTTCACAACTACGTCCTGATCTCCCCCAAAGCGACCATCACCCGCCCTTCAGGCACCAAATTTGAGATGGTAATCAAGGCAGACGCTCTCAAGGACACCATCGGCAAACGGGTCGACGCAATGGGCGTTGCCAGCACCCTTGCCACAGCCGGAAAATACGTCTCCAGAGATACCTTGGAATCCTTCGCGAACGCTCTGGTCCGTCTCCATCGACCAGGAAAGATCAACTATGCCGAAAAGTTCGGAGTGACCGTGGATCAACTGGAAACTGCGGGGCAAACGGATTCGCCAAAGGAGGGATCAGAGCCCAGCAAAGGCAACGGCACCTGCGAGGCTTGCGGACTGGAGGTCGAGAGCAAAGTCATGTATTTCTGCCGGATGAACAAGGCAAGGTTTGCCGGGAAGATCCTCTGCCAGAGCTGTCAGAAGAAACCTCTCCCAACAAGGGAACCGGAAATCATCGAACTGACCGACGTGGCGGAAACGTCAGAAGAGAGTGGAGGCGGGAACTGCGAAAAATGCGGGAGTCCGGTCGACAAGAAGGTCGCGTACTTCTGCCGGATCAACAAGAAGCGCTTCGCTGGCAGACTCCTCTGCAGGAGCTGCCAAAGTACATAAAGCAGTCCCGCTGCCAGTAGTAGGATCTCAATCAAAAAAGGACCTCCCGGAAACCGGAAGGTCCTTTTTTGACCAAGAGACGCGAACGAGATGCTAAAACCGAGGGCCGATGTGGTTTAAGGCTATCTGGAAGCCTCGGTGGCTACGGTCTTTATTTCGTCGAATCCTGCGTCTTTCATAATCCCACGAAACATATTTTCTCCATCGGCACCATAGCTGTTGACGAAGGCCGTCTTAATAAATCCGAGGTTCCTGTTTAATCTTTCGCCCTCATCAAGTGCCGGCTTGCATCTCCGAAGCATCTCAACAAGCTCATCTCTTTTTACCAAGTTGGTGCTATATCTGCGCCCCCACTCATCCCCCATCACCAAAAACGCTTGAGAGTAGATCCTTTTGGTTATTGTCTCTGGACTTGGCATTGCCATTGCGTTCAGCTCTTTCGGGAAAACATACCGAGTTCCACCTATTGTAATTTGAACGCTTTGGTTCTCTTTGGCAGTCTTGTCAATCAAATCCTCGTATTTTGCTGAGTACTGCTTTTTGAACCTGGTGATAAATGCATCCCGATCTGCCTGTGAGCCTTCCGATATCAAGACGATGAATATGTCTATCGCCTTAGTCAACGTTTCCTTCCATTCCTTATCGAACTGGTTAATGATCAAAACTATTTTGCCCGATGTTATAGTACCAACGTCCCCTGCCGCTTCACGAATATGAGGACCCAAAACCAAATCGCCAACTCGATCTTCGTATCCAATTCGAAATCCGCGTTTGAAAGCATCCTTGAGCTCAGTGTGTGCTTCAAAATAACCGAGCTGCTCGTTCAGGTATTTAACAAAGGCAGTATTCAGTTCTTTTTGCGGATTGATACCATCTTTCTTTAATTTTTTCCCCCATTCGGTTCCTCGTTTTTCAAATTCAGTTACCGATCGCTCTACACGCTCTATCTCGCGTACTTTAGTTTGCTGAAAGACACAACCTGACATCAAGGTAACAAACAAGACACAAAGGATGTAGCTGAGTGTTTCAGACCGAAGTCTTGCCCCTGTATTGGTATCCGCCCTGTTCATATCAATCTCCTTTTGAATTATACATTTACCATAAACTTCATTTAGTAGCGGAAGACAACGTCATTTCTCATATATGTAGCCTTTGATTAAGTCATCATGCGCTGACACCATGCGAACGCTTCTCTCGTTTTGCTTTTCGAAGTTCATCTCCTCAATACTAACTTGGTCCCCTTTCACGTTTTTCACCCAAGCCACGTGACCTACCCCACCTCGTTCCGGACTTTTACCTGGGATAGGTTTAAATACTATGATTGAAGACTTCGCTGGTTTGCTCCCGACCTTGAATTTGGCATCCTTGGCGTGGTCGTACCAAGTTCCAGCGTTGCCCGACCAAGGAATCCAAATACCCCAATTTTCTTTTACCTTTTCGGCAACGAACCATGTGCACTGTCCGGCTATGAAGTGGTTGCCACCAGCAGTCTTGCTGGGAGTCTCATCGTGCTTTTTATCATTCTTCTTGTTATCGTTATTCTCTTGTTTAGCATCCTTGGATTTGTCATCATCATGCTTTTTCGATTTGCCCCAGACACTCCCTTGAGTCAAAAGAACCGCAACGACGATCAATATGTAACGCATCAGTACCCTTTTCATAATTCCTCCCCTTGATTAAATTGCAGGATTACTCACACACTGCGGCAACGGGACTCCCGCCCCCAGCGCAGCGCCCGCGACATAACACAACCTGGTCAACCCCGCTCGCGCACTGCTGGTTATCACGTTTGGAGCCTATTGGAACATTTCCATAGCATCCACATGCCACCGTCACACTTCCCCGCGGGAGGCCTTCCTGACCTTCCACAATGCTCCCGCTAGAATTAGAACCTTTATTGTTCCTGACATCGACACCAGTAATGTCTGAGATCAGCCCTCTTCCCAAGTCGTCGCCAACAGACTCGAGCCAACCCTTGGCAAAGGTAATGGATGGTAGGAGCAGAAAACACACTACAAAGATAGCTTTTTTCATACGTTCCCCCTTCTTCGTCAGAATTTGTGTGGTAAGTAGACCATTGATGCCCCTCTCTGGTATCTGAACTCCGTCTCTTTTTCACAGTGACGACCACGGCACAAGAACGAAGAAACAGGGAGCCATTCGGCGTTCAGTCCGGCATCGCGCGCATGCCCCCCAACCGTCATTTCACCGACTCAAGAAGGTGTCGGCACAAAATGGTAAAAGAGAGCCGATAGTTAACCCCTTGAATAATCAAATTTTATGCCACTTTCTCTGCACGGAAATATGGTCAATGGTTTTCTTCTATTATAAGATTCACAGTAAGGCCCCAAAACAACATTGGAGGTCTTTAACTGTTCATTTTGTTACAAAAATACGCGTAACACCCTGAGCTAACAAGATTCGTAACATAATGGACAGTCCAATTTGTTACAGGCGCAGATTGAATATAAAATTACGTCGAATCGCTGACAGAGATGGACGCAAGGCACGTTTCACAAGAAAGCCCGTCAATGTGCAGGCCTATGCCCTACCAGCGTAGAAAACAAACCCTTCTTCCATGCCGAATTGATAACGTAGCATGCTGCGGCCGATTCACATTTGGTCAAACACCAGTCATCCTGTTTATCCTGCCCATCCCTGTTAAATGGGTTTCCTCCGGCCTCATTGCCTCCCATCACCTCTTGGTCAGGTGGTCTTGGACCAGATTAGAACCGTCGACAAGAAGCGGTTGGTAAAAAACTGGGGAAGGTAGACCAACAGACCCAGAAAGAAGTGCTGGTCCTCTTGTCGGAGATGTTCGCGTCGTAAAAAGCCAGCCCACACGTTGAAAAACCAAAACCGAAACGGCCGCAGTATGGGTACTGTGGCCGTTCCAGTTGCAGAAGCAGGCATTGTTTCGCCGGAATAACTCAGGTCGCAACCCGCCAGCTCACCTTTTGATAATATCTACCAAGTGAAACGTATAAAAACCGAATTGGAAACAAGAGGCGGTGAGACTACCACTGGTTCAGAAATATATCAGATTAATACAATACCTAAAGCTGTATTGACGGCATCCTTTGCAACCCCCAGTGCTGCATTAATGGCAGCCTCTACGGCAAGGGCACCAAGGCCCTCTACTGTAAGCAATACCGCCCTCGCAGCTTGCTTCTGAATGTCTAACTGGAGTTTTGCTTCCTCTTCTTGTATTGTTCCAGCTGCAAACAAGGAAGTGATGGTCGCGAGGCATTGAGCCATTTTTACACCTTCACCTTTTGCATAACTTTCTATGTCGGGTGCCTGTTTTTTGAGAGTAGCAAGGAAAGCAGCTCCCATTTCTTCTCCAATTTTCCCTACTTGATCTAAACTTAGAGCCGATGCCATTTTATTCTCCTTGTTTTGTATTTATTTTGATTCTCCGCGTTTTTTTGCTATCTCAAGTTTGAGTATTGCAGTAAATATTGTATTGAATAATATCCTATCTGTGTCTATTGAGGTGGGGTCAATGCAAACATTCTGTTTATCTTTAAGCTTATGTAATTTCTCTAAATCCGATATAGCAGTATTTATAGCATCGAGTTGATTAACTGTGATGTCATTTTTTGGAATAGCCTTTGCTCTAACCAGAATTCCACTTATTTCTACATCAGCATCCTTATAGAATGACATATTGTTAAAATATGAACAATTTGGATATGATTCACTTTTTAAGTTAACAAAATACGAATCAAACTTTTTTTGAAGGGCTGTGACATTTGTGTCTGTTTGGTCATCATATTTACTAACTAATTGAACAGTGCAACCTGATAAAAATACAACAACCGCCAGTGACCTCAACGTAATTTTAAGCAAATCATTCATAAGACCCCCTCCTGTTAATTAATTTATGACGATGATGATTAAATGAATCAGCAAGCAATCTCCAGCTGCGGGTACTGCTGGCGCTGGCTCAGCGTCCTTAATTTAAGACTGGGTACGAAGCACGGATTTTTGTACCTAAAACAATTCGTTTATATCCCAAATGCCATAGGGCAACATGCCCCTTTATTGTGAACGTGCTTCACGTAGTAATCAACCTGGCAGAGGGTTTGTGCTGGTCTAGTACAGGGGCAAACGCGTGGCGGCGAAGTCCGCCGACCAGCAGGGCTTCCAGGCATTCGTATTGGTCAGTGTTTCGGGGATGGGGACCACCGCCGGCTTGGGCAGGTTGGACTCCGGCATTCCCGGTATTGGAATTGTGACAGTAGGAGGGAAATCTCCGTTGACGGTCTCCTTTGTCAGGTAGTCGGAGTGCCCGTAGTCCCACGAGTCCGGCAGTCTCGGATTGCCGATTACATTCCCGGGTGCCGGGGCTAAGGGGCCGGAACGTCCCAACGCCGCCTTCAGGTTGGGATCTCCACGCTCTATCAGGCCTCCTACGAGGTTGCCGGCGGGGTAGGCCATTGCCAGCACGTGATCTCTGTAGGAATAGATCACGGATATGTGTTTGATCTTTCTCGCTGAGTCCTGAAATTCCCTGGAGAGGGTGTCGTCCTCGATCGCCGCTGCCAGCGTGAACAGGTGGCGCACTGTCTTCCCTTTTCCCAGTTGTCGGATGGCTTGCAGCATCACCCGCACACCCAGTGAATGCGATCCGAAGGAGATCGACGCCGCGCCATCAAAGTTCCGATCGACAAATTCGCCAAGCATGGTGCCACTCTTCTCGGCTTCGCTCCCTTCCCATATGTAGTCGAGCGCCATCGGGATAATGCAGTCACCCGGCCAAAGGACTCCTATATAGAGCGGCATGGGATCAATCTTTAGATGCTTCTTCCATTCGTTTAGCTTGGCAATTCCTTCCGGCCGGTTGTTCTCGAACCCGTGCGTCATCAGTAGCACGTCTCGTCCGGCCACGGCTCGAGACAGGCGAGCCGGATCCAGGAAGTTTCCGTTCCCGTCCGTCACTTTCAGCGTGCCAACGGGCCCGCCATGTGACCAAGCCCTCAGGTCAATGAACCAGCTCCCATCATTCATGGTTTACCTTTAGCCGCCTGGATCGCCTTCGCGGCTGTCCCGATGCTGGACGCCAAGTCCTTTGCTACAGGTGCGAACGGTGTTGCCAGGAGGCCCGCAATAAACGCGAATAGGAAGGTGGCCCCGTCTCTATATTCCGGGGCCGAGACATAAAGGGACCACGCGGCGATCTCAGCCAGAGTGATTGCCAACACACAGGCAAATGCCTTGCAATTGTTGCGGTACCGCTGGTCTGCACGTTGATAAGCGCGATCTATCATCGTTGAGAGTAGTAAATCGAAGCGCCCGTACACGTTCAGCTGTTCTTGCGTCAGGGCCTTGCCCGAATCCAGGATGGCAGCAACAGAGCTTAATATTTCAGCATCGACCCCCGTACACCTGGCCAAGTCCGGCGCCGTCTCCGAGTTCAACCGAAGCTTGATCAGGGATTTGGCGGTGCTTTTAAAGTCGGACGGCGAAGCACCATTGAGCCAACTCCCCATGAGGGTCTCGCGAATTGCCGAACTGGTAACGGCAGATCCGTGCGGAATGCCTTTGTCATTGGGTGCCACCAAATTCAGGAACCGGGAGATGAATTCGAACCCAGAACGGGACACCCCTCCCCAAAGGGCCTTGGTTGCATCTACGAGACCAAAGGCAGCCGTCCCAAGTGCGCCGATGGCTGCAACCGCAGTTGCGAGTTCGGTTGGCGAAAGCCCCATCACATCCCCCTTATACGACAAAAGAAAAAGGCCGAGCTGCCCCCTGAGCCTCCATGCGGTGAGGCTTCCGGCAACCCGGCCGACTAATCTACTTAGTCCCGTAGGCTTTCCGTTCCCCCGGTCACCCGGAGGTTGGCTTGTTCAGCTTTCTACTGCATTAACTCCACCCGCAACCAATTTTCTCCCGTAACAACAAGGACACAGGTCAGCCACTCAATAAATTAACACGTTTTAACCATATTGAATCACTAGGGAAAAACGATTTCGCGACTAAAATACTCGATCGCTCAAAAATATCATTTCCTTTCTTTCTACAAATCGGCAAAGCCCATCTTTCATTCAATTTTCTCACACGGATAGCGGCAAAAAAATACGGATAACACCACATCGATGGGTGTTATCCGTATTTTTCCTGCTACCCCTCAGCGAGTTTTCCGCCCGCGCCTAGCTGATGGTTTTATCGGCGTGCATCAGCGTTCATCTGCGGACGACGATATGAGGGTGTTGAGGCCCCCAAAGTCATAAGTTATGGCCCGAAAATACTCCCCAAGCGGGAGAATCGTTACTGCGACACGCCCATCGGGTAGAGCTCGTGGAAGAGATACCCCGCCGCATGGGGAGGAAAGCCGATGCGTACCGGCCCCTTGGGCATATTGCTTACCAAGAGCCCCTCGCCGAGGAGTTGCGGAAGGATATCCTTTCCGGTGCGGGGCGACCCGCAAGCCGCGGCCGCGTCGCCGCGACTCATCTCCCCCCTCAGCAAGACCTCCTGAAGGATTTTGGCAGCCGGCAGCTTTATCGACGGATATTTTTCCATAGGCGCCGGAATGATCTTTTCCGCCCGCAACTTCACATATCCCTCAATCCTCCCCAGAAGCTCATCGAGCCGCAGCATCGACGTCATGTACTGAACCTGGTCGAGACACGTCTCCAGGAAGAATCCGCAGAAGTGGATGATCCCTTCGTTGGAGAGGGGGCCCCGTCCATCGAGATCATTCCTTTTCGGCATATCCGCCGTAGCCAACGCCTCCATGTATCGAGCCTTTCCTCGGGCTAAACCTCGGCTCACGGTCCACATCCCGTATCCCGGCATCAATGCCCGTAGATAGGTATCGGTGATCAGACGAGCGACACGGCCGTTGCCATCGAGGAACGGGTGGATCCAGGCGAGTCGGTGATGAGACGCAGCCGCAGCAATGATCGGCTTCAGCCCACGCAGCTGTGCCCTACGGTAACTTTCGTGAAAACGAGTGAGGAAACCTTCCAGGGCATCATGCTTCGGGGGCACATGTCCCCCCACGGCTACGTCCCGTTTCCGAAATTCCCCAGGCACAACCCTCAGCCGCTCTCCCGTATCCGGATTTTGGACCCAGCACAGCTCTTCAGGTAGCCTGAGGTAGAAGATTTCGTGGACCCAGGACATAATTTCAGGGTCGCACGGCTCAAGGTCAGGGACCTGCCGCAACCTCTCCTCAAGCGCCTTCTGGCACTCGATGTGCGCAAGGCTTTCCAGCTGAAGGTTCCGCTTGAAAGGGTCTTCGGCGTAGTGTTGACGCATGGCCTTTTCGATGTCGATAGGATGCGTGCTGTTGCCTTCGATGAGGTTGGAGTAATAGCTGTTGATAAGGCGAGTCAGGTCGACAACGGCTAGTTGCGAGCAGGGATGAAGCATTCCGGAAAGAACAGCGGATTGGGTCTGGACCTGGAGCGCCAAATCTTCCAGAGCCCCGACCTTCGGCCCTTGCGGGAAAAGAGGTTCCATTTGTGTTGGGATACTCGCCATTCGGCCATATTAACGGCAATATAATATGTATGTCAAGTTATTATCATATCGCCTTTTTCGCGTACCAATCCCCACATGAATAGTCTCTTTTCGGCTATATTAACGTGTATCTATGTAGCCACCCTACCCACTCTTCGTTCGCCACTTCCGTCCGGAGCAGACCGCCGTTGTGCTACCGGAGAGTCCTCGGTGGTTGAAGCCTTACATCAGCGGTCAGTCGCGTTCATCTGCGGACGGCTTTGCAGTCAACAGACGGGATGTTATCCGTTTTTTATCAGTGCATATCCGTGTGAGACCGCAGTAGCAGGCTTTCCTGTTAAATGGTTTTCCTCTGTGCCCCTCCGAGTCCTCCGCGGTGACGCTTTTACATCGGCGTTCATCTGCGGCCAACTTTGCAGTTACCCAGTGTTCCTGGCCTCTCCGTGTCTAACCGTCTTTTAGCTAACCATTCATGGCAGGGACATCCAGTCCATCCTGCCCATCCCGGTCAGATGGTTTTCCTCCGTTTATCAGCGTGTATCTGCGGGCGGATGTGGCTGCATCTCGCAGGTTGACCTCTGCCTCTAATGTAATTACAATGTAAATCCAAACCGAATATCGTGTTTCTTGGGAGGCAACACCAAATGAAGGCAAACATCATCCGCATCGGCAACTCGCAGGGGATCAGGATTCCCAAGGTGCTCCTCGATCAGAGTCAGCTGGGGCCCGAAGTTGAACTGGAGGTCCAGGAAGACCGGATCATCATCCGCCCCCTGACCCGGTCGCGGGAAGGCTGGGCGGAAAAATTCAAACTGATGGCAGCGCAAGGCGACGATGCGCTGTTCGATGCACCAGGTGGTGAACAGACCGACTTCGACCAGGACGATTGGCAATGGTGAGCCGATTCGATGTCCATCTGGTCAACCTCGACCCCACCATTGGAAGCGAAATCCGCAAAGCACGACCGTGTCTCGTTATTTCTCCAGATGAGATGAACCACTACCTTGCGACCGTCATCGTTGCCCCGATGACCACGAAGGGGAAAGACTATCCGAGCCGGGTAACCTGTACCTTCAAAGGGAAAAGCGGGCAGGTCGTCCTGGACCAGATCAGAACCGTCGACAAGAAGCGGTTGGTGAAAAAACTGGGGAAGGTGGACAAACCGACCCAGAAAGCAGTGCTCGCCCTTCTGTCGGAAATGTTCGCGCCGTAAACAACGTCAACGGCTGGGGTTACAGCGGTCTAAACCGAAGGGGGCTGGCACTACAGGTGCCAGCCCCCTTTAGCATCCCGTCGATTCCCTGAGCGCGAAAACCAACGTCATAGCCAACCTTCGTACGGGCGCAGCATGCTGCGCCATAACCCGGCCCGAGGCATCAACCAGCAACAGGGATATAGAAGATGAAAAGGATGTCGCTTTCCTCTGTGTCCCCTGTGCCCTCCGTGGTCAAAGCTCATCAGCGTGCATCAGCATTCATCTGCGGCCAGCTTTGCAGTTCACCAACGCTCCAAGCGTCTCCGCGCCTTACCGTTTTTAAGCTAACCATTCATGGTGGAGGTATCCTGTTCATCCTGTCCATCCCTGTTAAATGGTTCTCCTCCGTGTCCCTCCGTGTCCTCCGTGGTCAAAGCTTTTACATCAGCGTGCATCGGCGTTCATCTGCGGTTAAATTTGCAGTTCCCCGGTTCTAACGTTTCTGGCCCTTAACGTCTCAACGCCGTTGATCCATAAAACATCCCGTTCATCCTCCCTATCCCTGTTAAATGGTTCTCCTCCGTGTCCCTCCGTGTCCTCCGTGGTCAAGCTTTTACATCAGCGTGCATCGGCGTTCATCTGCGGCCAAATTTGCAGTTCCCCGATTCTGGTGTTTCTGGCCTTTAACATCTCTACGCCGTTGATCCAGGAAACATCCCGTTCATCCTCCCTATCCCTGTTAAATGGGTTTTCCTCTGTGTCCCTCCGTGTCCTCCGTGGTTAAAGCTTCTAACATCGGCGTTCATCAGCGTTCATCTGCGGCCAGCTTTGCAGTCAACCCCGTTCATCCGGCCCATCCCTGTTACCTGCTTTTCCTCCGTGTCATCTGAGTCCTCCGTGGTCAAAGCTTTTAGATCGGCGTTCATCTGCGGCCGGCTTTCCACAGATTCGCACCGGTCCGGCCAACTCGACGGGCAATCCGTCAGATCTCCTTCCCAATCCGATGGATTTCGAATCCAATCCGATGGATTTCGATTCCAATCCGACGGATTTCGATCCGAATCCGATCGATTTCGTTCCAAATCCGTCGGATTTTTTCTAAAAACGATCGAATTTCACCCGCGCATCGCTCATTTCTAATTAAATCTGCAGTCAAAACCGGTAAAAAACGACGGATTTGCCCTCAAATTGAACAGATTCCGCTCCGAATCTGACGGATTTCTCCTCAAATCCGTCGGATTTTTCAAAAATCCGTCGGATTTCAAAAAAATCCATCGGATTTTTTTGGCAACCTACTGAAATCACAACAGGCGCTCCAGCTCATGAGAGATCCTCCTCTTTTTTTTCCGATAATCCGTTTGCCATCCGGTTTTATCCTGCTACCGTTCATACATTAGAGCACACCAATCTAGGCCAGAAAAGGAGGACCTGATGGACCGAAGGCTGATGGACCGAAGGCTGATCAACGCATACCTGAAGCTGAATCACGCGGAGTTCATCGTGAGGTCGGGCCCTCCCGTCGCCGCCCTCACCGAAACCGGGGTGATCGGGTTCTCCTGGAACTGTTTTTTGGGAAGTCCCGAGGCCCTGAAGGGAGCCTTCCAAAACCTCAAGGAGAGCCATAACGCCTCCTTGGGCGGGGACCCGGTAAAGTTGGCCGAGACCGACGCCCGGCGCCAGGAGTTCACCGGGATTTTCGGTGACGTCCTGGACGTCCTGGCGGTGGCGGCACGCAAGGACTCCACCCTGCTGATCAAGGCGGGGCTGGACTGGATCAAGAAGAGTTCCCCCAGTACCGCATCCCAGGCCCGTGCCGCCCTCGCCAACGGCCCGATGAACTTTGCCGTGAAGTATGGTGTGGGCCACGAAATGGTCGGCAAGTGCGCCGCGGTAAAGGGGGCCAAGAGTTACGAAGTATGGTGCACCGAGGATCCGAAGGATGAGTCGAGCTGGAAATTTCTCGGCATCTTCACCAAGGCCTCGCGGATGGAGTTTCAGGGGCTCACCCCGGGGAGGCAGTACTGGTTCCGGGTCCGGGCCGTGCTCGCCAACGGCAAGAGCCCGTGGTCCCACGTGGTAAGCCTGATGGGGATCTGATTAACAAAAAGAGGCCCGCAAGGTGGGCCGAGGAGGTCGAGGAATGGTGAAGTTCGAGATCTTCCAGGGGAAAGACGACCAGTACTATTTCCGCATCAAGAGCGCCAACGGCGAGCCGATCGCCCAGTCCGAGGGATACGCCCGGAAGGAGGGAGTTCGCGACACCGTCAACCTGATCAAGCGCTCCGCCGCCCTGGCCGAGGTCACCGAATCCCCCTGACGCAAAGGTGCCGGGGATAGCAACCGAGCAAACAAAAGGACCTGCCGAGATACCGGCAGGTCCTTTTTGTTTTGTTCAGGTGGCAGGTTCTTCAAATCGGAGGCAAGGCCAGGGAGTCAGCAGCGAACCGATAATTCCACCCGGCACCCGCCGCCAGAGATTGCAACATTGCATGCCTGACCCGAGGTCGGTTCCCCTGTTAAAGATTTTCCTCCGGGCTCTATGTGCCCCTCCGTGGTTAATGCTTCTTCTTTCCGTCTCAAGAGGCATCCACGACGGTCGCGACCTCACCCGAACCTCTCACACGGATACCGGCAAAAGAAAACGGATAAGGCCGCCTCGTCACAGTTACCCTGACCAAGACGCGGTGTTATCCGTTCTTTTCCGTGATGATCCGTGTGAGAGCTCCCCATCCTGCCCATCCCCGTTGAAGATTCCTCCGGGTCCCCGGTGTCCTCCGTGGTTGATGCTTTTCGTTTCGAGGTTGGGAAATTTCTTGACAGCCGGGACCGGCTCGTGTTGTATATGCAACATGGAGACTCCCAAGACGGCCGAACAATGCGCCGAGATCGTCGCCGCTCAGTGCCTGGCGGGCCGGGTCCGGCGCTTAAACCGGGTCATCACCAACCTGTACGACCGCGCGCTGCAGTCTCACGGCATCAAGATCAACCAGGCCAATATCCTGGTTTTCCTGCTGGCCTACGGCGACGCCAGCCCGAACGAGATCGGTACCCGCCTGCAGATGGAAAAATCCACGGTCAGCCGCTCCCTGGACCGGATGGAAAAAAGCGGCTGGGTCGCCATCGATGGGAACGGCCCCCGACTGACGGTTCGCGTCACCGAACCGGGCAAGCAGTTGATGGTCGACTGCCATGAACAGTGGCAGGACGCCCAACGAAAGGCGTTTGCGCTTTTGGGCGAGGCAGGCGCCGCTTCGCTTAAGGAGATTGCCGATCGCCTCAAGAGGTGAAGCGGATATTTTTTTAACGGCAAGGTTGCATATACAACCTTCAATTTTCGGGAGACAACATGCAAAGATACGCGGGAAAAAGCGTGGAATTGAAGCGAGCGGTCGTAACGGGGCTGGGGGCCATCACCCCGGTGGGGAACACGGTGGCGGAAACCTGGGCCGGCTTGGTTGCCGGGAAAAGCGGTGCCGGACCGATCACCCGGTTCGATGCCGGCGGGTTCCGGACCAGGTTCGCCTGCGAGGTCAAGGGATTCGATCCCCGGGATCATTTTGAGGCCAAGGAGGCCAAGAAGCTGGACCTTTTCAGCCAGTTCAGCATGGTCGCCGCGGGGGAGGCGTTCCAGGATGCCGGACTGCACCGGGGGGGATTCGATCCCACCCGGGCCGGGGTGGTTTGGGCCTCGGGCATGGGGGGCTTGGCCACCCTCGACGAGCAGCTGCTCGACTATGGGGAGCGCCGGGGCAGACCCCGCTTCTCGCCGTTTTTCGTGCCGCGCATCATCGCCAACATCGCTTCGGGCCTGATCTCCATCCGGTACGGTCTGCAGGGGGTGAATTTTTCCGTGGTATCGGCGTGCGCCTCATCGACCAACGCCCTGGCGGAGGCGCTGCTGCACATCCGGCTGGGCAAGGCGGATCTGGTGATCGCCGGGGGTGCCGAGGCCGCCATCACGGAATCCGGCGTCGGCGGCTTCTCGGCAATGAAGGCGCTTTCCGAGCGCAACGACGATCCGCTCCATGCCTCACGCCCCTTCGATGCCGACCGCGACGGGTTCGTCATCGGCGAAGGGGCCGGCGCCTTGGTGCTGGAAGAATACGGGCATGCGGTACGACGCGGGGCGCGGATCTACGCCGAGTTGTGCGGGGTGGGTACCAGTGCGGACGCCTACCACATGACGGCCACCCATCCGGAAGGGGACGGTGCCTGGCGCGCCATGCGGGAGGCGCTGGAAGACGCCGGCATCCCGGCCGGGGCGGTGAACCATGTCAGCGTCCATGCCACCTCGACCCCGCTGGGCGATCTCAGCGAAATCAAGGCCATCGAGAGGCTGTTCGCGCCCCATTTTGGCAACTTCGCGGTCAGTGCGGTCAAATCGGCGACCGGCCATCTGCTCGGGGCGGCCGGGGCCCTGGCGGCCATCAGTTGCGTGAAGTCCATCGGGGAACAGGTGATCCCCTCCACGATCAACACCAAGGTCCCCGATCCCGGGCTTCCGGACGGCATCGACCTCACCCTGGAAACCGCCCGGTCCAGGCCGGTGGCGGTCGCCATGAACAACGCCTTCGGTTTCGGGGGTCACTGCGCCAGTGCCGTTTTTGCCACGTGCGAGGAGAGGTAGCCATGAAAGAGCTGATACGGGAAACGGTCACCCAGGCAATCGTCGCCAGCGAGCATAACTGGTCGGACTCCCTGCAGGGGCGTTACTATGACGCACCGCTGGTGCAGTTCGCCGCAGGGGACGATCCGATCTTCACCGAGTTCAAACGGATCATCGGGCCGTGGCACAAGACGCCGCAAGAGGCGTACGAGGCCGGCCACGGCGACGGGAGTTGGCACGGCGGCACCGTGGTCAGCTGGGTGATGCCGTGGAGCCGGGGGCTCAGGGACTGCAACCGGGCGTGCACGGAGCACCCTTCGGTGGAATGGACCAAGGCCTACCACGTCGCCTCGAAGCTGCTGCAAAAGCAGGTGCGGGCGGTATTGCTCCAGGAGTTGCAACGATGCGGGGTACGGGGCGTGGCTCCGGCGGACGCCGGGTGGTTTTCCATCATGGACGCACCGGACGGCAAAACCTCGCCCTGGTCCGAACGACATATCGGATACGCCGCCGGCCTGGGGAGCTTCGGCCTGAACAACGCCTTTATCAGCGGCAAGGGGATGGCCGTGGTGCTCAACTCGGTCGTCATCGATGCGGTTCTTGAGCCGGACCGGCGGGCCGCGGCACACCATCGGGCGGACTGCCTTCATTTCACCACCGGCGGCTGCGGCGCGTGCATCAGACGCTGTCCGGTCCAGGCCATCAGCCCCCAGGGGCACGACAAGAACCGGTGCATGAGGTTCGGCTACGGTCCGGAATCGGTCCTGCTTGCCAAGGAGCGCGGCGTGGAAGGGCCCGCCGGCTGTGCCCTTTGCCAGGTCGGCGTACCGTGCGAGTACCGTAACCCGTCAACGCACCGCGCAGCACACTAAAACCAAAGGAGAAAAGTACATGGTAAAAATCGGGATCATCACCTGTGCCAACATGACCAACGACCTGGCTTGCAGTTGTGGAGGGTGTCTTCAGGACAGCTACGCGGCCCAGGGGAAGTTCGCGCGGTATGCGGAGCGCGGGGGGGTCCAGGTGGCCGGCATCATCAGCTGCTCGGGCTGCCCTACCCTCCGGGCGCCGGAAAAAATCGTGCAGCGGGTCAGGCCCCTGGCCGTGAGCGGAGTGGAAGCGATCCACTTCTCCTATTGCCTGGAGCGGAATTGTCCGTTCAAAAACAAGTACCGGAGCGTTTTGCAGAGCCAATTCCCGG
The DNA here is from genome assembly GCF_016458275.1 of Geomesophilobacter sediminis. GTDB lineage: Bacteria > Desulfobacterota > Desulfuromonadia > Geobacterales > Geobacteraceae > Geomesophilobacter > Geomesophilobacter sediminis. The sequence continues at coordinate 19,729 of NZ_JAEMHM010000021.1, read as the reverse complement.
ACCTGGAGTTCGTCAGCGGGACCCACGAGATCTCCGATGAGCAGCTGGCGGCGGAGATCGACGGGTTCGTCAAGAGCGCGCTCTGCCAGCAGAGCCTTTCCATGGCCGACCTGATGTTGCATGTGGCGGGCAAAAAAGGGTTGGCGCAGGAGGCGGCCGTGGTCGAAAACGATTCGGCGGATGGCGCAAGGCATTAGTCCGGGGACTCATATTAATTTCTCGAAAAGGAGGAACGGCACGGCATCCACGACGGTCGCGATCGGATACCGGCCAAAGAAAACGGATAACACGACAGCCCGTGTTTTACCCCTGAGCACGACGCGGTGTTATCCGTTCGTTTCCGTGTTGATCCGTGTGAGAGCTCCCATCCTCCGTGTCCTCTGTGCCCCTCCGTGGTTAATGCTTTTGTTTCCGCATCAAGAAGCCGATCGCCCAGTCCGAGGTCACCGAATCCCCCTGACGCAAAGGTGCCGGGCATAGCAACCGAGCAAAGAAAAAGGACCTACCCTGGACCGGTAGGTCCTTTTGTCGTTTTAACAAGGGTGTTCAGGGTGAACAGGGTCGGCCTGAAGTGGAGATCTTTTGTGAGAGCCCGGGCCATTCGAACCACTCTGGCAGGTCTTCCCAAAGAGCGGCAAAGCCAAGGACAAGGAGTCAGCAGCGAACCGAATAATTCAACCGGCCCCCCCCGCCCCGGAGATTGCAACATTGCAAGCCTGACCCGAGGTCGGTCGCCAAAAAGGGCCAAGTTCGTGAGAACCTGGCCCTTCAATGTTTCTTTTGGAGCGGGAAACGGGATTCGAATGCGTGTTCACGCCAACGAGTCGGCCCCCAAATGTGCATAAGCAGTCAAATTCATAGAACGTATTCTGAGCCTCGCTGTTCCGTTAGTCCGGATTTGTTCAGATTTGTTCGGTGGTGTTCGGCCTTGTTGGGTAATGCTGCAGTAATGTTTCCCTTTCCAGCAAGTGGGGGTTCAGGCGGAATAAAGGGGCACACTGCCGGGTTGGGACTTTCTTTTCAGCCATCTCACATGGATGCGCCGACCAGAATGACCATATTAGGATTCCGTCTGAAGTCGCAAACACTGCGCTGACCTACCATCCCAACTACGTGTCCGACTGAAGCATCAACAATCCTAAGCAAAGGCGTATTGGGACAAGACATGGGCGAGGTCATCGTCTTGAAGCTGCTTCGCCTGCATCAGTACCCCTGCAAGACCAGTAATTGCCGACCAGATTACGGGAGAGTCAATCATTTCTAAGGTTTCAATGGAAACGGCAGCTAAATCAACGGGGGGGTCTCCATTGTCTTCAATAGTTTGCATATAATGCTTAATCTGTGCATCATCATAACAGGCTGAATTTCGAAGTTTTGAGCAGTCATCCACTCCTTTTCCCTTCAAATATTTTTGCAGGGCAATATTCCCGGCCAGGTGAAACTTTATAAGTTTAATAGTGGCGCCACGAACATTATTTAGGTTTTTGAAAAAAAACTTTCTAGGTCCACTTCACAGCCACCATCATAACTACCATCAGAATCAGTTTCAGCAACAATTGAAATTTTTACTATTTCGAGCGGTATTGTAAGGGCTACAACAGCGTGAGCAGCCTCATGAAACGCAATCGCTTCTTCAATAAAAACATTTGAAATCAAACCTACACCTCCAAACCAATTTCTGGCGGAATTTATATTGGCGCTAGGAGCTCGTGGCCTTCCGATTTGGGCGAGTTCACGAGTGGAGATACCGGGTACATCTCCATCATCTCAGCCGGATATGGCTGGTAGAACCGCATCAGTTGCTCAGGGTCGTTCATGTCGCGGTCGAGCCACTGGTCAAACTCCTCTGGGTGAAAAATCACCGGCATACGGTCGTGGAGAGGAGCCACGAGACTGTTGGAGGGCGTCGTTAACAGAGTACAGGTCTCGATGGTTTCATTTCCGGGGGATTTCCAGCTCTCCCAGAGCCCGGCGAGTACCATCGGGGAGCCATCCTTCAGGCGGATATACAGGGGCTTTTTTGCCTTCCATTCCTGCCGCCACTAGAAGACCCCTGAGGCCGGGATGAGGCAGCGCCGGTACCGGATGGCGTTCCTGAACGCCGGTTTTTCGGCTACCGTCTCACACCGGGCGTTTATCATCTTGCTGCCAATGGAATTTTCCTTGGCCCACGGGGGGATAAGCCCCCATGTCAGGAAGTCTAGGCGGTTTTGGCCACCGGCAGTCTTTCGGATGACAGCTACCTGCTGGGAGGGTGCAATGTTGAACCGTGCCGGGCAAATCGGAACCTCGATGAGGCTGAAAATCTCCGCAAGCAGCTCCGGCGATATCTGAATGGTGAATCGTTCGCACATGGTCGGCATCCTACCATCTTTTGACGAGAGTTGAAAGCTGCCGAAGGAAACATCTTGTATTCCAGCCGTCGTGAGCCACTGGCTCCTTGACCTCATTGTGCACCGGCCTGACCTGCCACTGGTCTCCGGCAGCAACGTCAAGTCGGCATCGACGTGTGGGCCTCCCTGTCAGGGACACTGCTTGTCGAGATGGGGATATTAGCCGTCGGGGTGGTCCTGTACCTGCGGACGACACTCGCAAAGGCCGCAGTCGGAAAGTGGGCACTTTGGGAGTTGATTGTCTTCCTGGTGGCAGTCTACCTCAGCAACCTCTTCGGACCTCCGCCGCCAAATGTGACGGCGCTGGCCTGGGTGGGGCAGTCGCAGTGGTTGCTGATTCTGTGGGGGATTGGGTGGACCGGCATCGGCAGACATTAGGGTAACGCAATTATGGTTCCCAGTAGGGGGAGTCTTTCGGAATCCAGTTTTCGTGTACTTCAAAGTCAAAATCCTGTTTCTTCCGGGCTTGTTCCATTCGTCGCGCTAATGAAACGCCATAACGCACCCAGGAGTTGCCCTGAGCCTCATCCTGAGTCCACTCATTTAGAATGAGAGCATATTCATCACTTCTCATTTGGGGCGTATAGAGGGCCTGCCCTCCGCGAATGTTGTAGGCGCAACGGAGCAGTTTCGCCATTCGAATGCACCCGTGCCATAGGTATAAGCTGACAAGGAGGTTGTCCTCGCCCGAGAACGGCAATTCCTTCTTGAGAGCGCCCATTAGGTTCACCAATCGCTGAACAATCTCATCAACAGGAATTACCCGGAGAACCCTGTCTTGAGGGTCACGGAGGAGGATTGTCTCGACAGTCTCGAAAGCTTGAACGCCGCAGTCCTTTGGTGGCAAGTCGGTTGGCAATGCCGCCCCGAGAGTCTCACGAAGCTTCTCGGCCAGCCAGTAAATGTCCACCAGGTTTGAGTCTCCGTCGCCAAAGAAAGGCCAATTGTCGGCTGCCGCTGTGACGGCTTCACAAATTTTATCAACCTCGCTCATTACACCGGTAACCTCCTCGCAGTCTGCGCAACGAGGGGAATTTTACCGGCTGATGTGTCGGCCAGCCGGTACCAACGCCCCCTTTCGACAGCCACTGAGTCGACAATATTTCACCTCGTAAGCTCAGTGATTTCCATCTTCAGCCCTACTATTCCCGGTGAGGGTATAGCCATAATCTTTAAGCCGCTTTGCTGCCTTAGCTCTTTCCTCTTCCGTAAATAGTTCATGCCATGCCGGTTCGAGGATTAGTGCTTCGACCGTCAAGTCGAGCCTTTTTCTCTCCCAAAGGGCGGTATACCCTTCGGAAACATGGCTACTGTGCAGGAGAAGTTGAGCGGTCTCAAGTCCACCGTGGTCACAAAGCATCTGATGAAATCGGGTAGCTCGGTATTTTGCCTCATCCAAGGCCCTAGCCAGGTACTCTCCCAATTTCCGGGCCTGCGGCGGTGCCTTAATCATCTCCCCGTTCTCGTCGAAGTAGTGAGTGAGGTCGGTAATCCAGGTGTCTGCCATATTGAATCTCCCTTGCGCCTAAGGGTTGCATTCTTATTGAAAATCGTTTTTGTGGAGTTCCTGGAACTCGGAATGTAATTCTTCTAGTTTGTTAAAGTTAAGGGCAAAGGAGTGGGCTATCACATTAGCATTATGAAACCTTACATTCTTGTATACAGCTTCAGTTGCTTCGTAAGTCATTTTATGAATAATATTATTATCGATAAAATCTGCCAAGATTGGTCCAGTGACAGGGCCTGTCGGCCTAATGCGGACGTCTTTATCTTTAAATACCACCGTTCCTTCTGCTAAAAAATTATGCATTTCCCTAACAGGAATCACTCTGAACTTTCCATAGCAATATCCATAAAACGCTCTATTTCCGGTTATGATACACTGACTATAAGTAAAAAACGGCGGAAGAAACCACCCAATTTTATCAAAAAGATATTTAAAAAATCCACCTTTACTTTCAAGCATATCAATATCGCCTAACTGTTTACCGGCCTTTCTTATATAGTCAAAACTTGTTCTTATCTCTGATATATTACCTGGCAGCATAGAGTTCTTACATTCGAAGACAAAGACTATGCCATCTTTAAGTGCTAGAACATCAATATCACTTTCATGCCCATGGTATTTGAATTTAACGTCTGTTTTAACATCAAACCCATTTGCAACCAACTCTTCTTTTAGCAATTGAGACAATGGGTCTATAGTCCCTTCATGAAAAATACGTTTTTGCTGCGAAGAAAGAACGTTTCTTATTATGTTAGCAGAATCCAAAACATTCATAAGTACAAAATAATGATTAACAACAGGTATAAGAGGCGTATATTGTAAATCAAGAATCTTCCCTTCTTCACCAGCCCATGACATAACCTCAATCCACGAATTCATTTTGTCTGCGTCAAGGCATGCTTCTAACGTCTTATTCAAGGTTTCCTTACTCATCACTGGAAGAAGAGACCTTAACACTAAAAGTTTATCATTTTCATATTTTGACTGCAAAAAGGCATTGAAAGAACCTGTGATAAATGTAAAAATACGCTTTACTTTTAAAATATCACGTAATGTAAGGGTTCCATTAATCACAAATTCATCTAATTCTTTAAAACTAACAAATAGCTCGCTATATAAATCTGCAAGTAAAAGTATTTCTTCTTGAAATAAACCTTCCGTCTCTGCTAGTTTTTTAAACGGTTCGACAGATGGAAGTTGAAATACAAGCCGTTCTATCGGGTCAGTCTTCACTACGTAGAATTTTCCTAGAGATTTTTCATATATATCAATCGCAGCAGCTACCAGAGACTCAGATTTTTTTGACTCCTCAAACCACTTTGCTACTGTATTAAACCTTTGGATTTCTGTCCGTATGAACCCTAGCCTTATGGATTTCTCAAGCTTTTCCGACGGGTCTGAAATCAGGAATTTCCTGTTATCAATTTTTGAAAATGTGTAGCCAAAATAGTCCAGTAAAATTTCATATTTCATATATTCTTTAATCTTACATGCGTCAATGATAAGTTTTGTAAACTCTGGTGTCAAGATGAGTTCTTCATCGATATTCTTGGAATTAGCTGCGCCTATACCATGCTTTGCTTTAAAAAGATACACCAAATATGATATTGCCTCACTTATATCTTCACTGGAATAATATTGTATTACCTCACTAGACGTTTCCGAATTAGGTTGATGGTTGCAAAAGAATGAAAAGTCAACCGAGCAGAGCAATGTTTTGAGAAGCGATGGCTTCGCCTTAGCAATATAATCTTTTATGGAGATATAGATTGAAAACACCTTTAACGAGAGTACATACAACACGCTAACGCTATTCAAATATTGAACTGTGTTAGGTGCAAGTGAAAGCAGTTCTTGTTTTTCAATTATGGATGCAACAGCTTTATGCAACGTGCTTCTTTCAAAATCGTATTTTGACTTGCGAATCAATCCCTTCTTCCTAATTTCTACTATTACCTCTTCATCATCTAAATACAGGCCAACCGTAAGCCAATTAGTTAAACTTTTAACATTTTTTTCTTTAATGCTTTTCTTAATTTCAGCTAGTATATGCCTCCTATCTTTCGCGTCTAAACAACCTTTTGTTATTTTAAGAGTTTCTTCAGCTATATCCTGCCACCAAAATTCATGTTTGTATCCATTTATATACTCTATAAAATTCATATATTCTCCCACTAAATGCCAATCTTATTGTAAAGCCGGGTGAATTCTTTCGCTTTTTTTTGCATCCATATCTTGAATTCCTCGGAGTCAGCGACGGCTCTTAATCGTGCCTCCATTGTCGTCTACGAAATGAGTTAGTCGTTATACAGATATCTGCACGTCGCTGACTTTTCCGCCGATTCCTACGCCTACTTCTCAGTAATTCTTATCGCCAGCTTTGTCAGCCGCCTATTCGACTTCCGGTTCTTCACCGCCATCCCCAGTGCCTTCGGCTGCCCGATGATGGTCACCAGCTTCTTCGCTCGCGTAACAGCAGTGTAAATGAGGTTCCGCTCAAGCAAGGTGTAGTGCTGCATAGTCAATGGGATGACCACTGCGGGATACTCGGAGCCCTGGCTTTTGTGGATGCTGGTGGCATAGGCAAGGGAGACCTCATCCAACTCGCCGAACTCGGAAGAGGCCTGAGGAAGAGGCCTGAGGGTCACCCATTAAAGGCTGTCCGTCAAGAGGCAAAAAGGCCCCCTGAAGCTGGAAAAGAGACTTTTCAAGCCCTTCTGTTTTCAGTTATCGCCGTCAGTACTATTGCCGTTATTTCTTTCTTTGCGATGTCAGACTTTGCTGCATCCCAGTCACCCATCAGGATCAAGGCCGGTTACGGTGGTAGATGTACGGCCCCTTCCGCATTTCGCGGTCCAGAAAACCCTCGGTACCATGCCGGGTCCAAATGTTTGTTTCAGGTCTTGTGGTTATTAACCAGCCCCTTGGTGGCTCTCGGCATGGGCAGTAAAGACGAAATAACTGCTATGTAAGTGGGTGGAGCGGCTGCCAATCAAGTCTTGTGGTTTTGCCAACCCCTATACTGGTTCACCGCTCCAGCCACACTGTTACGTGAATGTCTTTTCCGAGACAAAGATCACTTGGTCTCGCATGACATAGTACGCTGCCCTCGCTAATTTGTGTGCCAGCGCTGCATGCGCGACCACGAAATTACTCTTCTTCAACTTGCGATTGTAATAAGCTCTTGCTTTGTCGTCGAAGCGCCTTGCGAATTCTGCAGCTTCCGAGAACGCCCAAGAGAGGTACTTGTTGCCATTTTTCTTGTTCCCTTTTCCCTTTGCTTTGTCGTTGCTGGTCCATTTCGATGAGACGGCACGGCAGTATGAGGCATAATTTCCGCCTTTCTCAAACCGCTGAATTGGACCAGTCTCCAGCATAATGGTGAGGCCAAGAATTTGTCCTACGCCAGGGACCGTAAGCAGCGTCTTATAGTCTTCTCTCAGTTCCAGCTTCCTTTCGACGAATCTCTCGATGGAGTGAATCTGCCGGGTCAGAAAGTCGATGGATTCTTTGCTGGCACGGCCTGCAAGGGCAAGATCCTCGTTATAGGCAAGTAGAGGATGAACTCGATCCTCTCGTAGCCGTTTAATATCGTTCGTTTTCATCTTCATCCCGCAGTTGCGAGTGATGATGTTCTGGAGACTGATCAGCAACGACGATCTAAGAGCAACAAGGTGACTCCGTTTCCTGAGCAAGTCACGAATTGGGCGCACCTCTTTCGGCTATACGTAGCCTTCCGGGAGTATGTTGAGCCGTAGCATCTCAGCCAGCCAGAAAGCGTCGGACAGATCATCAGCATGCTTAAGGCCCTTGTATTTCTGCATGGCTGAAGAATTCGCCAGGTGTACGGCGTATCCTTCAGCCATCAATCCGTCGACAAGCCAGTACCAGTTGTACGTCGATTCCACCACGATGCCCTGCAGCGATCCGCTGTAAAGATCGAGGCGCTGAACAATGGTTGCTATGTCGTTGGGCAACTTCTCCTCGAAGATACGCTTGCCTTTGGCATCGATGATGGCTAAGTAGCTGTTGGTTGAATGCAGATCGATTCCCGAGTACAGTTTCATTGGGCACCTCCTGAGGTTAAGAGATTGGGGTCTCTTTAACAGCATATCAGGAAGTCATTTGCCTTCCGGCTATGCCAGGAGGTGCCTTTATATGATTATCAAGTCTTTATTCTTGCTCTTTTTGCTCGTCTGCTGGGCAAAATCAAGAAAAAAGACCTGCCCCTCGGGCTTGTAGAAATTGGGCCCTTCAGGGACGTTGTTGAGTTTACAGGTTATTCTGTCGGTGCCGCCTTTGCCTACCCGCCTCGCCGATTGTCCTCAAATATCTCCACTGGCATCGGATGCCTCAACCGCCACACGAATTTGATCGGCCGCTCGCTCTCGTAGCTCACACGCTCTACCGGACCAAGATAGGTAAAGGGGACGGTGACGTTGTTGCGCCGTTTCTGGTCACGAACAAACACTAGGACCGTGTAGCCTCGTTGCAAATGATGGATCAGGTTCTGTCCGGTGGAATGATGCTGGGCGGTATCCGCCTGAGACTCCCAATGTAGGAGATCTCTGCTGATCGGATAGTCCGCATACATCGTACTCGGCGAGAACTCCTTTTCCGTTTTCTGGAACGTCACTAGGAGTACATAGGCTTTCATCTCCGGGAAATGAAGCACACCAACACCGGTCTGCCCTGCGCTCTCCAATGTTGCCCGACCAAAAGCGGCCTGAATCTCCTTGAGTCCGTACCGAGCGCCCAATTCCAGGCAACAAGAGAACGGCAGTTCCGGCTGCGGTCCCCCCACCTCGCTGTTTTCCAGCGCCCAGTCCAGTATCTCCTCTAGATCGGCACAAATCGTCGGATTGCCGGCAAGGCGTGTAAAAGCCTCCTGAACCGTTGAAATACCAACGTTGGTGCCCTTCTCACCCCAAATCCGGTAATAAATGAGCATCACCGAATCTCCAGCCAGTGAGAGCGCCTCGGATACTTCCCCCTCTGCAAGCTTTCTGATTACCTCGCGCAATAACTTCGCTTCTCGTGGACCGTTTATAAACGTTGTCCGGATCAACGCTTTTTTCAAGCGAGCCAATTCCGGATCCACCGGAATGGTTGCAAGCTGAGCTTTCGCCTTCCATTCCGTCCACGACTCCTTGGCCAACAGCACCTCCGGCTCGTAATCGTGGTAGCGGATAAAGTTGCCAAAGGTCAGCTCTTGGCCAGTTTCACTGGTGAAAGTCTGCAGCCGGTCTGGCACCTGTACTGCCAGCCGCCCCAAGTTCTCCCGGATATTTTCCAGCACATACTGTCGGGAGAGCCGGTCAAGCTGAATGGCACAGCCAGCCGGCAGATGGGGGAAATCCTGCTCCACTTCCTTGTCAATTGAGAAGCGGTGCCGGGGGAGCAGTGATTTCAGTTTGGTATCAATGCGGTAGCGGCGGTGGGCCTGGCCGACAAAATCGAGGACTGTAAGGCACTCTTTTCCCGGAGCATGGCGCAAGCCCCGTCCGAGTTGCTGGAGAAAAACTGTCAGGCTCTCCGTAGGGCGGAGGAAGAGGACAGTGTTAATATCTGGTACGTCCACCCCTTCGCTCAATTTGTCCACGGTAAAGAGAAAGGTGAGTTGACCGTTTCTTAGCTTGGCCAGTAGCTCAGCAGACTGGTCAGTGTCAATCCCGGAGACAAAGGGGGCTGACTTGATGCCATTCTGATTGAATTGCTCGGCCATATATTCGGCATGGCGAATGGTGACGCAGAAGCCGATTCCCTTAAGAGTGCCCACGTCCGGTTCATAGCGGTGCAGGGCAGTAAGGATCGCCTCTACCCTCTGGCGGGCGCGGCCCTGGTCCAGCACGTAGATATTCTCCAGAGCCGCGGCGTCGTACTTGCCGTTGCGCCAGAACTGATCGCCACTTATAGCTATAGGGTCGGCAATGCCAAAATAGTGGAAGGGGCAGAGTAGCTTTTCCTCCAGGGCTTCAGGAAGGCGGATTTCCGCGGCAAAGCGATTGCCGAAATCAGCGGCCACGTTGCCGCCGTCCAGCCGCTCCGGTGTGGCGGTCAGCCCCAGCAGAATCTGCGGTGTGAAGTAATCGAAAATTGGGCGATAGCTGCTGGCCGTACCGTGGTGTGCTTCGTCAACCACAATGTAATCGTAGAAGCCGCTCCCCACTTGCTCCCAGAGCCGGCGAGAGGCAAGCATGCCAACGGAGCAGAACAGATGTTCTAGTCGAGTGGCCTGAAAAGGACCGACCTGCAATTCGCCGAAATTTTGGTCGCGCAGGATGTTGCGGAAGGTTGCCTGAGCCTGTTGGAGAATCTCCTGGCGATGGGCCAGAAAGAGCAGGCGCGCTTGTCGCTGCCGTTGTTCAAAGAAGCGTTTAAAGTCAAATGCAGCCACAACTGTCTTACCGGTACCGGTGGCGGCGATGACCAAATTGCGCCAACGGTCGTGGCCGCTCCGCTCCCGCTCCAATGCCTCAAGAATCCGTTCCTGAAAGGGGTGTGGCCGTAGGTCGAAGAATATTGCCGAACCGCGGGTCCCCTTATCCTTGGCGCGGGCAAGAGCGCTGCGGAACAACTCAGGCCGCTCCGGATCAAAAAGGGCGAACTCACGACTGTTCCAGTAGGTCTCAAACTCGACAGAAAATTTTTCCAAAATGTGAGCCATGTCCTGAGCAGTAACCTTGAGGTTCCACTCGAGTCCGCTGGTGATGGCAGCATGGGACATGTTGGCCGAACCGATGTACGCCGTAGAAAAGCCGCTCTGCCGCCGGAAGTGGTACGCCTTGGCGTGCAGTCGGGTCCGTTCAATGTCGTACGAGACACGTACCTGCACATTGGGGAGCTTCGCCAACCATTCTACCGCCGGGGCATCGGAGGCCCCCATATAGGATGTCGTAATCAGACGTACCGGGACCTGACGCTCGCGCAGGTCCTCAAACGCAGGCATCAACAGCCGCAATCCGGACCACTTGATGAACGAGACCAGAATATCCACTCCATCAGCCGAGCGCATCTCTTCCAACAGTTCATGGACCAGTTGCGGTTCTTGCGGGGAGCCGGTGAAGAGACTACTTTCCGCTAGGGAGGTGTGGGGACGGGGGAGGCCAGTCTGGTTATAGTTTGGCGGAGTAATTTCCAGCAGAATGGGTTTGGGCTCCGGCACGAGGCGGCGTTTTTCCAGATGCCCCCTTCCCGGCTCGGCAGCTACCGTGCCGAGAATCCTGTTACAGAGGACAACCCGCTGTTCCGGGTCCGTCTCCTCCCGCAGAGCCTGCTCCAATACCTTGGCGACGAAGCTGGCATAGAGTGCCGGTTGCTCCTCGGGGTCGATCTTGCCAAAGATGCGGCGCAACTCCGGACGTTTTGCCAACGCTTCCTGCAAGGCTTCGTCTAGAAGTGCTTCATATATGCCGTGAGCTAAATGCATTGAACCTCAAACTATATTAGGAGGAATAGAAGACTAACCCAATACCGCCACCAACTCCCCCATCACCTGCAAATCCTCCGACTGTTCCTCACTCAGGACAATCGGTTCATATCCGTGCAGGTAACTGTCCGGCCTCAGGATGATCGACGTGTGCCGCCACGTACCATCGGCCAGACTATCCTTAGTGCTCTCATATAACTTGATGGTATAGTGGCCACCGGTATCGGTGTCGGCAATCTCCCGGTGCGATGCCAGGACGACCTTGCCGTTCCGCGAACCAGCCGATGCTATGCGGAACAGACACCACGCACCGTTTGGAATTCGTCGGTTCATCGACTCTCCCACAACCTGGGCCACGAACAGCCCCTTCTGCGGCCGGAACACTTCCGGTAGTTCCACCCATTCACAGCCGTCCAACTGCTGCTCGTCGCTGAACCCACCAGCAGCGATCTTGAGGTCGTAGAGCGGCACACAGTTCTCGTACGGCCGAGCTTCTTCCGGTTCCATGCGCCGGAACGGTAGAACGGCTGAAATGTCTTCATGTGCAGGCATCACCGACGTGTCGGTTACCGTCTCAGCTGTCGACCTCGTCTGCAGTCGCTCGGCAAAGTGCCGGCGCGTTTCATCGTCAACGAAGTAGACGTAGCATCCCTTCTGACCACGAGTCATAAGGGTCCGATAGGTGTTCTTGATGATGGCATCAAGCCGCGCCGCTCCCCGCTCGGGATCATCTTTGAGTAATTTTTTCCACCCCTGAATAGATTTGTCCATTCTCGACCGCTCGACGGGTCTGGTCAGCACGTTGCCGTCCCGGACGACGAGGTCCGGCCCGACGATAACCCCGATGTAATCGACCTCCAACCCCTGGCAGGTGTGGATACACCCCACCTCGCTTACGGAATCAGGCTTGATGATCCACGCCTGTCCATCTGTTTCCAGGTTCCACGTCCCTTTATAGTCACCAATAACAATGTCCTTAAGTAGCAAATTCTTCTTGCTGATCCAGTCCCAGCAGTAGCCGGCTACCATCCGCGCCTTGTTGTTCTTCCTGTTCCTTGCTCGAATTAATTCATGTAGCTCCATTGGGGTGTCGAGAATGCGGAAGTCGTACTCGCAGGTATCCAGAGTTTGGTTGGCCGTCTCTCGAATCTGCAACGTGTTGTCAAGCCACGCCAGATAACCGTTGGAGCCGTTGCAGCGAAACTGGGATTCCAGATTGGCCTCAACAACACCGGCACCAGCTTTCTTCGCCCAGGCGCGGATCGACTCTTTATCACCGATGTCCTTGAGGGTTACCTTCTGGTCTTCGTCGATGAAGAAGACGCTCAACTTGCTGGCGTTGATGATCTCCTTGATCTGGTTCTCCCCCAGGTGGCTGAACATGCCAGATTTTTCATTCAGACGATGCGCCTCGTCTACTATGAGGCAACCGAACGTATTTGCCGGGACCGCATGGTATGAGCCGGAACCTGAGAACATATTGGAGATGTGAGTCTTCCTGAAATGGCCGGTGAGCTTGGCCTCGTAGACGAGCCGGGGGGCAGAGTTACGGGTGACATACTGAACAACGTGATCTTTGCCGGTGAGCGCCACCAGGAGGTTAATAGCCAGGACCGATTTACCTGTTCCCGGCCCCCCCTCGACGATCAGGACCTTCTTGGCCTGTTCCGAAGCCTGTTCTGCTAGACGTTTCGCTTTCTCGAACACCACTTTCTGGTCGTCGATCAGGACGAACTCTCGGTTGCCGCGGAGCATTGACGCCAACTCGTCAGCCAAGTTCTTGGAAGGCTTTATTTTCCCGTGATCGATCCGGTACATGATCCGGGTCGTGTCCCCATACCTAACGTGGGCCTTGATGAACTGCTGTAGCTTAAGGGCATCGGGCTTGAGAAACATCGGCGCCCGCTTGATATGGTCACTGTAGAACTGATGGGTGATTACGCCGTCGTCTTCGTAGTTGTGCAGATAGGCGCAGGGGTATAGCCCAATCTGCTCTTCCTGCACGGTCTGGTTAAAATCATCGAGAAGGCGCTTGTAAGACCATGCTTGGTAAGACGGGTGGAGGGTTTCGGCAAGACCATGTTTAAAGCGAGTGATAACGACGGCATCGCTCTGAGTCAGTTCCGCTGCCTCCCATTGCTTCAGTTCAACGAGAATAGCTGATTCGCGCCGGTCCCTGTCCCGTCCAGTAAGGATGAAATCAATGCGTTTGGAAGTCTGGGGAAGGTGAAACTCAACGGCGACACCGGCATCGAAGGGAATCTCGTCATCCCTCAAAACTCGTTCCATATACGACAAGGAGCTTTTCCAGGAATGGATTTCAGACTTGGATGTGGTCCGTCCGGTGGCGGATTCAAAGGCGCTAAGAATAATGCCGTCGATATCGTTTGTCATCACATCATCATGAAATCTGGCTTTTGTTGCGGAATAGACGATCAATTTTGGCCCCTGAATTCCAGTTGTTGGCCTACAGCTTCGTATACTTTGTGTTTTTCCCTTTTGCCTTCTGTATTGGATATTTCCGTCCGCTTTTCTCGATCTTTCTCAGCAGAGCCTTTGTCAGATCGACCTCAAAGCGTTGTGAAAACCGCAACACGAAGAACAACACATCGGCGAGTTCATCTTCGATCTCTTCTCTAGCGTGTGGCTCGTTTAGTAAGGCCAGCGCCTGTTCATCCGACTGAAAGCGGAAATGCTCCAAAAGTTCTGCTGCTTCGGTGCTAACTCCAATGGCAAGATCCTTAGGGCCATGGAATTGATCCCAATCTCGTTCTTCACAAAAGTCCTTAACTTTTAGTTTTAGATCATCGATAGTAGTTGGCATAACCTTTCCTTAAATCACTATAGTTTCCCGAGACTGCACCTTAGCAGCGGACCATTACAACCGCCACTCCTGTCGATGTTTCGTCAGATATTCGTGGGCCGGCCAAGTTCTCTTGTCCTCCGGACCTACAATTGTTCGCCCGGCCAACGTCAGTAAAAAACCCGGGGCGTTTCCGTCGGCGGAAATCTGCCGGGAGACGATCACGCCATAGTTTTCGGAAACCCCTACCATCCCGTTGTCAAAGGCCCAATGACAGAGTTTGCAGAGCGCCATGCCGTTACGGATGTCGTCGTTTTTGCTTCTGCACCACGGAACAATATGGGCCGCCTCCACTGCAGTGTATTGTTCAGGGGTAATGATCCGAATTCCGCAAACGGCGCAGCGATGGTCATAGGAAGTTACCACCAACCGCCGGAATCCCTGGTCCCGCACCGCCGGCCGATAACTTTCCTCTTCCAGGATTTCTTTTACCAACGGCAGATGAGACCTTTCCTCCAGCTTGCGACTGTAATCTATTGCCTCGCGGTTGATTGCCGACTGTTCGCGCAAGGCAACCTGCATTTCGGTGGAGAAACAGAAGACAAGCAGAGCATCCCGTAGCGCCTCCCTCCCCTCGGCGCTCTGCATGACATGAAACAGTCCCTCTTCGATCCGCGCTCCCAGTACATGCCTTCGCAGATAGGTCACTGAGGAGGTGTTGTTGATTACCGCATCCGTCACCACATCGCCCTGCCGGGGTACGAGTTCCCAGAAAGGCTCGCGAGCCAGCCGGGAAAACGGAAAGGCGATGCTACTGCTTTGGCCGAGAGGCACCACCCGGCGCCAGTAGAGGTTGAAAAGGTCGTTGAGCTCCAGCAAATCGCGATCTACGTCGACAAACGGCGACGTGACGACGCCGCGAGCCACAAGGTCGAGCACGGCCAGTAGAAGGAGCGGCTTATGCGGCGCCCTCTTCTTGGTTGCCTCGGTCCAGACCGAACCGGTGGCCCGGTTGAGCCCGGCAAATTGTTTCAGACAGATGGGAAGGTTCATCAGCGTTTATCAGCGTCCCTCTGCGGCCGGATTTTAACGACCGCCTTCACCATCAATAGCACGCAGCCCCGTAATCGGAAAAGTCGCTCGTCGGGAACTCAAAGCCTACGGGAGCGCAAGCGCCGCTGACGATATTTTTTCTGACGCAGGTATGGGTGCTTCCGACGGTGAAACCTTTGGCGGTGATGTAGTCCCGCGGCGGGTTTATCCCGTCGCCAACGGTCAAGGTCACGTTGTTATCGGTCAATGAGTTGCTCTGCGCCGGATCGGTCGGGGTGAAGGTGAACCGTACCTCCACGGGGTCGTTATTGCAGTTGTAGGCATTGGATGGGGCAGCGGTTATCGAGACCACCGTTGCCTGCCCCGGGGTATCGGTGGAGGTGCAAGGACCGCTATTTTGAGGAGAAGCCTGATATCCGCAGGCCAACATTCCAACCCCGAAAGTAAGGCAAAGCAGTAACTTGGCTCTCGACATGTGCCTCTTACTCCGTGGCTGATCAGCGTTTATCAGCGTTCATCTGCGGACCGTTTAAAGAAACGGTTTCCTTACGCCCCTCAAGCCGGTCTCGGTTCCGTCCTGTTTATCCTGCTCATCCCTGTCGCTGATTTGTGATTCGGTGCGCCATCTACTGTCTTGTCAGCGTTCATCAGCGTGAATCTGCGGACTTATTTCCCTCACAGACGGTGTTTCTGTTTAACCCCAATGAATATCAAGTTCCGTGCCACACTGGCATAGCGGCTCAGATATTGGATTTACGGGGGCTTCCGGCGCCACGCAGACTCATTAGGTATGCTTTAGTGTTCATTTTGTTACAGTTTTATGGGTGAAGTAGTTGAAAGATATGGGAACGTAACAAAATGGACAGTCCATTTTGTTACACCAATTGGTCCGCAGATGAACGCAGATAAACGCGGATAGGGGGGTTAAAAGCTTGAACCGCGGAGGGCACGGAGGGACACGGAGGAAACCTTCTCTTTATGACAGGGATGAAGGGGATGATGGGGATCTGGAAGAGGATGTGACTTATCAGCCGCAGATGAACGCTGATACAGACCCAAAAACATTTCTACAGGGATGGGCAGGATGAAGAACTGGGGGAGGACCCGAATGGATGATTTGCGCAGCACCTAGCGTCTCACAGTGTAGGGTAGATCTGCGTTTATCAGCGTGAATCTGCGGCTGAAAAGATTGAACCGCAGAGGGCACGGTGGGACACGGAGGAAAACCTGGATCTTCTTTCAAAAGGGTTCTTCTGGAGGTCTATGCCTGGGGGTTGAGGAGTTCGAGGCGGTCTCGCAGTTCGCCCGAGAGGCTCTTCAGATGGTCGTCGGAAAGCAACTTGTGCTTACGAAGGCAGACCACCTTTAGCCACAGGTTGGAGTGTCGCCAGTCGTCGAAACAGTTGGCGACGATTTTGTCCGAGTCCTCGATGTGCCGGTAGAGCTTCTGATATTTTTCGTGTTCAGTCAGACCAGGTCGTTGCACGATCCGCACAGCCTTCTCGTTGATCCTCCGGCAGAGATCGGCAAGGAGTTCATCTTTGATTCTTTTCAGATATTTCCAGTCGCTTTCAGGAAGGGTGAGGGCCATGTGGGAGTCTCCGTAAGTGTCACCGGCAACAAGCTCACCGCAAAGGACGCGGAGGGCGGAGAGGAAAACCGGTATCTTCGAACAGGGATGAAAACGATGAAGGGGATGGAGAGACCGTGATCGTTTTACCCAAAGGTCGCTGCTATGGTCTTCAATTCCTTCATGTGCTTTGGTGTTTTTGGTTTCACAATATCCTCGTATATCTTCAAAATGATCCCTTTGATCAACTCGGTGCTGCTGTGCAGACCTGTTTTCTGAACTACATCGCCAAGTTCACGCTCTGTCCTTTCAGTGATCTTCAGCGAGAGTCTTTTGGTGGAGGGTGCAGAGGCGAGTTCACTAGACAGGAGTTCTTTGATTATCTTCGCTGGGATTTCTCCATTATTAAGCTTGTGAACATAATATAAAAGGAGTGGCTTTGACAGAGCATCACCAATCTCATCATCAATTTTTGAGGATGCCAGGCTTAAAATGTCTATGAAATGTGCCGGGAGTCGGTATTCAGCAGACTTTTTAGCTTCGTACACAGCCTTAATTTTCGGAGTGCATTGTCTTGGGACGCTGACAACGTGCCCACACTGGTCACAGACACCGGCCAGAATATTTTTCACGATCCCAACATCGTCAGTAAATGGAACGTCACGAAGCCGATAGGTAACCGAAGTCAGTCCGCAAGTGTCGCAAACGGCCTTGCTTTTATCCCCTTCTTTAACAATTTTCATAGATGCTCCGTCTCAAAGATGAACACTGATAAAAACCGCACCAGGTTCGATGAAATAGAATTTGATATACCACGTCACACCATGATGGATCGGCCTAAAAACGTGCACCATAACCGTCTGGTCGGCATGGTGCGGGCTGACTACATATTGACCACCGTTGGTCCTGCTTACCAAGCGGATAACATCTTCTTCGGTCACCTGCCCGCAGGCCAGCAGGTTTTTCACCTCGATCTTTCCACGCGCTTCGTGATCGTATTCGCCGGATCGAAGACAGTTCAGAATTCTGGCTTTCACCTCGGTGAATCCCATTGCCCCCTCCAAAACGAATTGCATCAGCCACCTCACAAGAGGTACGCCATCTTTCGTACATTGTCAAGATCAGTAAAGGGATCTGGGACTTCAAATAGCCGCAGATGAACGCAGATAAACGCGGATAGGTGGTCGGTACGGATTAAAAGCTTGAACCGCAGAGGGCACGGAGGGACACGGAGGAAAACTTCTCTCTATGACAGGGATGAAGGGGATGTGACTTATCAGCCGCAGATGAACGCAGATGAACGCAGATGAACGCTGATACAGACTCAAAAACATTTCTACACGGATGGGCAGGATGAAGAACTGGGGGAGGGCCTGAAAGGATGATGGGCGCAGCTTTCCTGGGGATCTCACCGTGTAGGGGTAGATCTGCGTTTATCAGCGTGAATCTGCGGTTGAAAAGATTGAACCGCAGAGGGCACGGAGGAACACAGAGGAAACCTTCTCTTTATGACAGGGATAAATGGGATGAAGGGGATCTGGAAGAGGATGTGACTTATCAGCCGCAGATGAACGCTGATGAACGCAGATAAAGAGCCGAAAACATTTCTACAGGGATGGGCAGGATGGGCAGGATCAAGCACTGGGGGGACCCGAAAGGATGATTGGCGCAGCATTGCTGGCGATCCGACAGTGTAGGGGTAGATCTGCGTTTATCAGCGTGAATCTGCGGCTTGACCCTGCAGTACCGAAATCATTTCAAAGGTTCTCTGGCTTTTCCTCTGTGCCCCTCTGTGTCCTCTGCGGTTTGCTTCTGTTGATCGCTCCCGCTTCCATCCCCTGCATCCCGTTCATCCCTGTCCAAATTCAGGTTTTCCTCCGTGCTCATTAATCATTGTCTCCCCCTACCACTTGACTCCCTGCGGCTCGTGCTTCACGAGGAAGATGCTGCACGGGAGCTTCCGGATCAGGGCGTCGTTTTCGCCGCCAAACAGAAGATGTTCCAGCCTCCCTTCCTCGTGGGCCAGCATGACCAAAAGATCGATCTCCTCCTCACGCACGATCCGCAAAACCTCCGGAATCGGCTCCTTATCGGTAACCAGCGCCCGCATCGGAAATCCTTCCTGAACGAGGTCGCGGATCGCGTGCTCCAGTTCTTCCCGGTACTGTTCCCGTACGCTCAGGTAGTTCCGGTATTCGTCCGACTTCCATAACAGGCTCGGCGCGTTGAGCGCTTCCTGGTCCACCGGGTTGGAATACACCCGAAGGACAATGAGTTCTGCGCCGAACTGTCTCGACAAAAACATCCCATACCGCAAGGCTTCGCGCGTGTACTGCGTGAGCCGGTTCACCACGAGTATCCGTCGTACCGCATCCATACCTCTCTCCTCTTTGCTGCCGTTTACCTCCACCGAAACAGAGTGCTTCGCTACTTGCATTGTACTCTGGCTTCAGTAATTAGACGAGATTGCAGCATCGGGAACAGGAAAGGGATGTATGGGGACTCGGGCCTTCCTCCTTCGGCGCCTTATGCGCTTCTGTCATTCGCGCCTGGAAAGGCGCTCCCACAGGGTAAGCACCGCCTTTCCATTGGAACTGAGGTCACCCCAGGGCCGCTTCCATCCAGGGCATCCTGGGTATCCCTGTTCAGAGTTTCTCAGGCTTTTCGTCTGTGTCCCTCTGCGTCCTCTGCGGTATTGCTTCTGTTAATCGCGACAGGAATGTCGCTCCTACATCTTCGCGCCTGGAAAGGCGCTCCCACAGGGTAAGCACCGCCTTTCCTTTTGAACTGAGGTCACCCCCGGGGGCGCTTCCATCCAAGGCATCCTTGGTATCCCTGTCAAAGTTTCTCAGGCTTTTCCTCTGTGCTCCTCAGTGTCCTCTGCGGTGTTGCTTCTGTAATCGCGACAGGAATGTCGCTCCTACATCTTCGCGCCTGGAAAGGCGCTCCCACAGGGTAAGCACCGCCTTTCCTT
>NZ_JAEMHM010000020.1 GCF_016458275.1 Geomesophilobacter sediminis | reverse complement strand
AATCCATATTTTTCGGTACGTTACAGCAATTCCGAGAAAAGCGAGTGGGTAAAGATGCCTTTTGGGCAACAGGCCGTAAAGACCTGACCCTCTGAGCCACAGCCAATACATGGATGATAGTACCAGTTTGAGCGGGTTTCCTTCCTCATAGGAGCGAGAGGATGACAAAGACACTGACACTGCATCGACCCGACGGAACGTTGATCACATGCTGGGAGGACTGGACACGCCCCAAGAGAGAATACCAGTGGAAGGAAGGTCGCAGTGCCATGGAGCTTGCAAAAGCGTGGTTCCGGGAAGAGACGTTATCGGTTCCAACGGAGCTTGAATCGCTACTCCTATCGATCCCTTGGCTCCGAGGGGTGAAGCTGCTGACTGGAGTACCTGAGAAGGTAACCCGCCTCCCTCAACGTGGCGAAGGGCGAAACCATGATCTCGCTTTGATAGGTCAGACTACGGACCACGGGCTCACGGTGTGCATCGAAGCCAAAGCAGACGAAGCGTTCGGCAATGAGACCGTATCTGAATATTGGCAACGGGCGATGAAGCGCCGAGTGTGTGAGATTTCTACCAAGGCTCCAGAGAGGATTCAGGCTCTCCTTCAGATGGTCGGACACACTGAGGCGCCAACAGAATGGAACTGGGGCGCAGTGAGATACCAGTTGTTGGCTGCCATATGCGGAACAGCGCTTCAAGCAAAGCTCGATTCGTCCTCTATAGCCCTCTTTGTAGTTCATGAGTTCCAAACCAACCTGACGTTCGAAGAAAACCTCATTCGAAACCACCGCGACCTCGAAATGCTTGTTCAGACGTTGTCCTCAGACGCGATCACCGTGGAACCGAGTTGCCTCTACGGTCCTTTCCAGATCGACGGGGTAGCATGCTTCGTAGGAAAGATCGTAGCGGCCTGATGCAACCCTGAAGAAGTGAAGCTGCTGACTTCTGCGCTTGGAGCTAGAACAACATGGATTCAACGACATGGACGGCGATGATCTCAGCAGGTACGGCTGTTGTAGTGGTCTCGTTGACGAACTTCTTCACTCGACGTCGCGAACATGAAGCAGACTGGCGGAAGATGAAACTGGACCGTTATCGTGAATATATTTTGGCGTTGTCTGGAATCGTGAAAGAGCGCGGCAGTGCTGAGGAGCATGCTCGGTACGCAGATGCTGTAAATAGTCTTCATCTTGTAGCACCACCTGCGGTCCTACGTGCTCTTGACTCATACCTCCAACAGACCTCATCTCGAACCCCTGACCCGAACAACACTCGACACGACGAGCTACTCGGTGTCCTGATAAGGGAGATGAGAAAGGATTTACAACCATCGTATCGTTGGGGAGATGAGGATCTCGCTTTCCGTTTGCTTGGGGTTCCTACTTCACCATGAAGCTGCAATTGCCGCAGGGAGGCTACGAAACGACGATGGGTGCGAACGAATCTCTCAAAGGCGTGGACGAATGGATGCGGCAGCTTCGAGAAATCGGCAATTCGGCTGCCGAATTTATTCAGCAGTTGTCAGCCGTAGAAACACAGGCGATAAACAGTTTTCGACCAATTTTTCTCGCAGCCGTCGAATCTGTCCAAAGGTTGCCCGAAGACCTTCGAACTGTAATATCAGCTCTTGCTGGACGAGGTTGGTACATATCCTCAGAAATGGACATGGGATTCATTCGAGAGCTTCAGGCGGAAATAGAATCATGTAATTTAGCCGAAGTCGATAAAATGATGGAGTCTTGGATAGCTTCGAATGCCAAGGATATTGAAACCCGAGCTGTGGACCGCTTTTCAAATCGTGCTCACATCATTTCATCTGCCTTGCGTGCGCATAGAGATGGCTACTTTGAACTTTCGGTGCCAGTCCTTCTAATCCAAGTTGAGGGTATGTGCCTTCAGGAGTTCAATACCAAGTTCTATTCAACCAGAAAGGGAATTCCTCAAACGAAGGAGCTGGTTGAATCGATCAGCACTGGACCTATTACTGATGCTTTTCTGTCCCCTCTTTGTCAACCATCGGGTTTGACGGCAAGTGAGGGCTATAGGTCTTGCTTTCCTAACTCCCTAAACCGTCATGAAATTCTACATGGAACCAGCACGGATTACTGTACCTTCGCAAATAGCCTCAAAGCCATGTCGCTTATGGAATTTTTCGTAAGCATCGTCGTGCAAGAACAGCGTATCCCTAAGCATTAGAAAGCCACTTCGAGCGGGTATAATGGACGCATACGCCGGAATTGACATCGCTTTCGCAAAAAAGAAACTCTTACCAGTCTCGGTTTGTGCCTGGCGGGACGGCGTCCTTGAGCCACTCCCCCTCAGGAGCGCCACTGCACCACTTCCCCCTCAAGGCTCGGGGAACGCGAAGATTCTCGATGATGCAATCGTAAAGGAATTTGCCGAGTTGACCGTTCGGTATCTTCGAGATGTGGAGCGCACCTTTGGCGTGACGATCCGAAGAATTGCCATCGATGCTCCCAGCGATCCGAAAGTAAACGGCGCTACTCGTCGTGAAGCAGAGAAAGGATTGGACCGGAAGAAGATCAGTTGCATTTCCACACCCAACGCCAACCAGTTCGGTAAGATCCGAGACAAAGCCAAAGCCCACCTCGCCAATGGTGGCGAGGAATCGAGACTGCCACATGCGAACCAGTTGTGGATGCTGGTCGGGTTTGACCTTTTTCGCCGACTCCGCCAAGAGTGGGAATGTCTTGAGGTTTTCCCTCAGGCAATCGCAGTGACTCTAGGAGCGAATGGTGTCCACAAAACCAAAGAAGAGGGACTCTTGTCGCAGTTGTCAGCAGCTGCGCGGTTCACAGGCTGGCCGACCATCCCAGACCCACGGTGCCTGAATCAGATTGGGTATGGACGACACCATGACAACCTCGACGCCTACTTAGCAGCTTGGGTCGCCAGTCTGGATGTAAAGGATCGTGAGCCGATTGGGATTCCTCCGAATGATGTGATCTGGGTTCCGAGGGTGCCAGTGGAACAACAAATCCAGCAAAAGATGGCAAGATCGTGTAATTGGTCGCAGCAATTGCAACAAGTTGCTACAGAATGGAAAATGGCGATGGCCGGTACTGATCGAGTTGCACAGGAACCCTTTCTGGGTGATCGCCCTTTCGGAAAGTTCGTATTTACTGAGCATGCTGGATCTTGGAGCGATTTTCAGAAGTGGGTGGATGGGATGGAAGGATCATGGGGTTTTCGTGGACAGCGTGAATCTTCATGGTCCCTTGAGACCTCTCTTGATCGGGCAGTCAGAGTAGAGTATGAGAATGGCTACCACCATCTCGACCGCGACTCTGAGCAAGACGAGCTGCTCTTTCGTTTCCGGCAGCAAGCTCACCACTATATTAGCCACTTCCCCGCCGTTGAAGATCTTGCCAGTTGGCTGGCCATCATGCAACATCACGGTGTTCCGACCCGGCTACTGGACTGGACGAAATCCGCATACGTGGCTTCGTACTTTGCTTTCCTTGAAGAACCGTATGAGGAGACGTGTGCCGTCTGGGCAATCAATTTAGATTGGATTGATAGCCGAGGTCATGAGCTGGTCAGTTTGGAAACCGTGATTTCGGTGATGCAGAGCATTCAGACCAATGGTGGCAATCGGTACAGTTCGATTCCGCTTACCAAAGAGCCAGTCATCGTTAAGGTTGATCCATTACGGGCTAACCAACGGATGATTGCGCAACAAGGGTTTTTCTTGTGCAGGTTGCTTCATGAGGCTTCATTCTGCCAGACTCTGATGCGAATGATTATGACCCCTGAAGTGCCAAATGTTCCGGTTCTGAAAAAACTAACCGTCGATAAGAACCTGAGAATTGAGTTTTTGAAAAAATTACGAGAAATGAACATTCATGCCGGGTCACTCTTCCCGGGACTGGACGGCTTTGCACAATCGCTCAGACATGAGTTGGAGATCAAGGTCGATGATGCACGTCAAGTTGATGAAGACGAAGCGGGGGACATGTAGCGTTGAGGCTCGGAGGATCTGGCTGAACTTGGAGCTGGTCAAGAAGCCGATCTATTGCTTGGAGTACATCATCGTTCACGAACTGGTCCACCTACTTGAACTGCTGCACACGGACCGTTTCACGGCGTTGATGGATCAACCGATGTGGTGGCAGTACCGGGAAGAGCTGAACCGAGCGCCGCTGGCGCAGGGCGGTTGGGAGTATTAGATATGGACTCGCGGAAGTATCATTTACCTCTAGAAGCTATCTTCGCTCCAGATGCAGATGGCCAGAGGAAAAGCGGAAGGCTATGGACTAGGACAGGACGTGGGGTCAGGTTCGACATACGGACATTTGGATGAGATGTCGAAAGAAGAGCCCGCTTTCTTTTATTGAAGCGGGCTCTTTGCTTCGGTGGTTGGCGGTGGGCACGGAGTGCCTACCCTATGCTTTAAAAAGCTGGAGCTTTGAAAAGTGGTGCGATCCCAAGGTGGACCTTGGGATCGAGGGCGAATCCCGATGCATCATGGGGGCCGTTCATCGTGGAAGGGTAGGGGATGTCGCGTTTGGTGCCTCAACGCGACCTACGAAGCTGATCTTCTCCGATATGTCTATCATCAAAAATATGACCAACTGGTTTAGTGCTGTGTTACAATGGGTGGCCCTTCGGATCTCCTTGTGTCTATCCTTTTTTGTTCAACTGAATATGCCGCAAGTAGTTTCAGCGCCTCTTCTTTTATCGGGAGTCTGCCCATGACATTCACTAACCGGATTGCGGTCGCTGACAAGCTCCAGCAGGAGATCAACCAACATCGTCCTTTGCAGGGGCAGCCGCTTAAACAGTTACGGGAGTACTTCCGTATCGGTCTCACCTGGGCGAGTAACGCCCTGGAAGGAAACAGCCTCACCGAGACCGAGACCAAGGTGGTCATCGAGGATGGCATCACCATTGGCGGCAAGCCACTTAAGGACCATTTCGAGGCGATCGGCCACGCTGAGGCCTTCGACTACCTGCAGAAACTCGCCCGTCGCAAGAAGATCGACGAACGGGACATCCTGAAGTTGCACAAGCTCTTTTACTACCGCATCGATGAGGCCAATGCCGGCCGCTACCGAAAGCAGAACATCATCGTCACCGGAACAGACTTCGTATTCCCCGCACCGAGTGAAGTGAAGGTGCTGATGGCGGGGTTTGCAAATGACATCCCCCGCCTTCGGGCAGAGAAGCATCCCATCGAGTTCGCGGCGCTCCTGCACACTCGGCTGGTTACCATTCATCCCTTTGTCGACGGCAACGGCAGGGCCGCGCGGCTTCTGATGAATCTCGCGCTACTCCAGGAAGGCTACCCGGTAACTATCATTCCGCCGGTGCTGCGCAGCGAATACCTGGCGGCGGTCCGGGAGAGTAACACCGGAAACGATGCTCCATTTGTCGATCTCCTTTCCAGCATGGTCTGGGAAAGCCAGAGGGATTATCTGCGTCTGCTGCAGAGTCTTGAGAGGAAATAGCAGAGCGAAAAGCCCTTCATCGTTGAACGTTTGAGAAAAACGAGAGCCCGCTTCCTGGCACGGAGGCGGGCTCTTTTTTTGGTGTTTGCCGCGTGGGCACGGGTGCCCACCCTACGCTTTACCGAAGCTGAAGCTTGGAAATCGGCTTGATCCCACGGTCTATCTGGGAAACTAGTGGGAATCCTGTTGCATCGTCGAGGGGGAGGCAGATGTCGCGTTTGGTGCCTCCAACGCGACCTACGAGGCTTGCGTTGCTCATTGGATTCTTACCGGGAGTCTGATAGCTGCCCCGATTACCACCAGCTGAAGAACGAGTATGGCGGCGAAGGGTATAAAAAAGGAATGGGGGCCGTGGACATTATGAAGTTCCTCGGAAAAGGTCAGGACTATGGCGAGGGTGGTTGTCGCTATCGGGCCGCCGAGCCTCTGCACGATGTTGATGGCGGTCGCTGCCAGGCTGAGTTTGCTTTTGGGAACCGATGCGTAAGCGGCCGCAAGTGATGGAATACCGGTAGCGCCTTGACCTAAACCCCGCAGATACAATCCCGCCAGGGCAAGCGGCATCGAAAACCCCGCCTGCGCCATCCAAAGAAACGGGAGGGTGCCGACCAGATTGAGTAATACCCCGCCCGTCGCTACCGCCCGGCATCCGAACTTTTCCGTCAGAAACCCCATAAAGGGATAGCTGCACAGCATTCCGATTCCCATCGAGGTGAGCACCCATCCGGCTCCCGTCGGAGAGAGTCCCGCCCCCGAGATGAGGTAAAGCGGCAGGAGAAACTGTCCGGCGAACAGGATGCCATTGGACAGAAACTGGGTGATCGCGGCGGTGGAGAAGGTGCGAATCCTGAAGAGCTCGAGGTCGATGAGTGCCTTCTCTTTTTTTCGCAGCGCCAACCAGATAAAGGAGCCGAGTAACAGTAGGCCCAGAGCCAGAAAAAACGGCGATTGATGGTGGGCGAACTGCTCCAGACCGTAGAGGGTGCAGGATAGCCCCGGCGATAACAGCAGAAATCCCGGGAGATCGAAGGGGCGTTTGCGGATCAGCGATTCGTCATGGGGAAGAAGTGCCGCCGCCAGGGCAACTGCCAGGATGCCGACCGGGAGATTGACGTAGAAAAGCCAGGGCCAGCTGGCGTGTTTTAAAATGGCTCCTGCGAGGGGAGGGCCGAGCAAGGGCGCAAGAAGGACCGGCGCCGAGGCGTAGCCGACCACTCTCGCCATCTGCCTTCCGGCAACCCGGGCCATCATCAGTTGCGTCAGCGGCGTCAAAAGTCCGCCTGCTAACCCCTGAACGATGCGGGCCGCGACGAGCTGCTGCATCGTGTGGGCCGCACCGCACAGAAAAGATGCCGCAGTAAAGGAGGAAAAGCAGAAGAGGTAGAGTCTCTTGGTTCCAAAACGGTCCACCAGCCAGCCGTTGACCGGGAGAATGAGGGCCAGCGCCAGGAGGTAGCCGCTGATGATCCACTGCGTTGCGGAAAGTGAGGCATGCAGATCTTCCCTGATGGAGGAAAGCGACACGTTGACAATGGTCGCATCCATCTGGGTCATGAACGGGGCGAGGATCACCACGGCGATTATTTGCCACGCCTTCGAATCAAGCTTCTCCGGTAAAGAAAGCTCGTTACCTGCCATCGTTGCGGCTTCCGTGCTCATTTAAGGTCCTTCTTCGGTCAGCTCCGCCACCGTCGTGACGATGGCTTGGCGTGGAAATACCTTTTCGGTGAGAACCCGATGAACTTCCTGGTCGGCATCGAAGCAGGCGTCTTTGAGGATGATGCTTCGGTAATCGAGGTCGAACGCCCGCCTGAGCGTGGAAAGAACGATGCCGCTGGTGGAAATTCCAAACAGCACCAGGTGATCGATGCCGCGGGCGCGGAGCATGAGGTCGAGATGGTTTTCGGAGAAGGCGCCGACCCGCTGCTTGTAGACGATGGGGTCGCCGGGCTCCAGGATCCCGCTGTGGAACTCGGCGGAAGGGGTCCCCTTCACGAACAGATTGTTCTGTTTCACCATCAGAAAGGGCGATTCGAAATCGGGAATTTCCGGGTGACCTTCGGAGAAACCGAGGCCGACGTGGATCACGAGGAATCCCTTTTCTCGGGCGAAATTCACCGCCTTCGTGGCGGAGGTAACGGCAGCCTCGGCGTTCGGGGCCATTGCCACGATGCCATTTTGGATATCGAGCGTGAGAAATGCGGTCTTTTGCGGGTCGAGCTTCATCTTTACTCCCGTTGCGTCTGGTCGGTGGTGGTTAGGGCTACTTCTCCATCCTTTTGGTGCCGCAGGCAATCAGTGGCAGCAGCAGGTGAAGGAGAGTTGCCGCCGTGAAATTTGCCAAAATGGCGAGCCGATTGAATCGAGATCAGGATGCCTCCAACTCCGAAGGCCGCCACGTCGGCTGGAGCATGGATATCAAAATGCCCAACATGCAACGTGAGGAGGTAACCTGCGCCGATGTTCAGCCATCCCCACAAGACGTTCACGGTAGATGATGAAAGTCCTTTCCCCGGAGGCTTGGCAAATGGGCTTTGGAAAGACCTGCCCATTAATCCGCTAACCAGGTGCGGGATAGAATTGGCGAGAAACATCCCGCCGAAGAAATAAGAGATATGGATCGCGGTCATGGTTTCTCCTGGTTGCCTGTTCCGAAAACGGGTCGGTATCCGTCACTTCCCCTTCGTTTGTGTCTATCCGCAGTCGTCATGACCTTTCCGCCATCCGTTTCATGATTTCCCCGGCCTGAAAAAGTACCGCCCGTTCTTTCTCGTCGAGTTGGGAGAAGGCCTCGGACAGCCAGTGCTGTTTTGCCTCTTTGAGGCTCTTTCGCATTGCCGTTCCTTTCTCAGTCAGCGCGATATTGATCTGGCGGCCGTCGCTGGAGTGAGCCTTTCGTTCCACCAGTCCCATCGTTTCCAGCGATGCTATGGCGGTACTCATCGACTGCGGCTTGATCCCCTCGGCGCGGGCGAGAGCGGCTGTGGTCGTCGGGCCATCTTTCTCCAGACGGGAAAGAACCGCTTTCTGGGTCCAGGAAAATTCCTGGAATTCGCGCGGGGCATCGGCGCGAACCCGCCGCACAATCAGTCCAATGGCCAAAACGAAATCTTCGATCGTATTTACCGCTTTATTTTTTCTGGTCATGAACATGACAGTAAAACTTATCAGGTAAACTGTCAATTTTAAAATTTGGGGCGGTGCGCGACCGGAACGTACCGTCGTAACTACGTCAACCCTGAGTGCTCACCTTCGGCATGCCACCGGAGTGGCAACCATGGGGCATGAGGCGCTAAGCGATCGTTGTGGGCCGATTAATGGCTGGGTATTCCTGCATTTCCTCGGGGGGAGGTGTAGACTCTCAAAAGCAAAGTTAAGCCTATCCCTTGACATAACCCTCTTCGGAACAAGGAGAAGATGTCCATGCCGCACGTTTCCCAAGAGTCCCACCGAGGTGGCCGTACCGGATGGCTTCGCGCTGCCGTGCTCGGTGCCAATGACGGGACCATCTCGGTGGCAAGCCTGGTCGTCGGTGTCGCGGCTTCCGGTGCTCCCCATGGCAGTATCCTGATAACCGGCGTGGCGGGGCTGGTGGCCGGCGCCATGTCCATGGCGGCGGGGGAGTATGTGTCGGTAAAGTCTCAGGCCGATACCGAAAATGCGGACATCGAGAAAGAAAAGCGCGAACTGGAAACGGAACCGGAGAGCGAATTGATCGAGTTGACATCGATTTATGTCGGCCGAGGACTCGATGAGCCGCTGGCACGACTCGTAGCCGAAAAGCTCATGACGAGCGATGCCCTTGGAACGCATACCCGCGATGAACTTGGCATTTCGGAAACCACACGGTCAAGGCCGATCCAGGCTGCGATCACCTCCGCACTATCTTTTGCCGTGGGGGCGGCCATCCCGTTTGCCGCGGCGTTACTGGCACCTTCGACTCGGGTTGGCGAAGTTACTTCGGTGACGGCACTCGTTGCTTTGATTGGTCTTGGGGGAACCGCGGCCTATGCTGGTGGGGCACCCGTTGCCAAGGGGGCATTGCGGGTCGCCTTTTGGGGCGCACTCGCCATGGCGATCACGGCAGGTGCCGGTCGGTTGTTCGGAGCCGCGGTTTAGGGGGATGGGGCTCAAAGGGCCAAACTCAGAACATCCTGAGAGTCGAGCCTACGCATTTGACGATGTTTAAAGAAAGAGCCCGCTTTCTTGCCTGAAAGCGGGCTCTTTACTTCGGGGCAGGGGAGGGGCTTCCCGTTACACTGAGGGACGCTGCTCGCCCCAAACCCGCCGGCAATTCCGGCGCCGCTTTTATTTGGTAAGGCCCTGGCCTTGGCAATTGGGGCACGTTACTTGGCCGGTTGCTTCGCATCTCTGGCATTGATCCGCGAAGACGCCGCCTACCGGTATCAGGGACGGATTGTACGTGCCCGTTCCATCACACGTTGAGCATTCGATCACTCCATTCCCTGCGCATCTCGGACAAGTCGTCATGTTGTCGTACCTCCCTTGTTGGTCGCCTAACTCATTATAGTCCTATGTTTTTTATGACCGGGCCTTAAATGATGGTAGACCTTCCGGCGCACGTCTCGTCCCTCACGTCGCAAGCTTGGCTCTTTGGCCTGCGGCAGCCCCTCACCCCGTCCCTCTCCCGGAGGGCGAGGGAGGTAAGGTCTTGTTGCAATAAGTAACCGGACAACGCTGCCCATCCCTTTGCCAAAGGGGGATATCAATGCCGGATACTGTTTTGGGAACTCCGTTAGATTGAGCCGCGATGTGGGGCGCGCGTATAATCGGAGGTGTGAAGGTGGCTTGTTTTCAACAGCGGCAATCAGGAGCTCAGCCATGGAAGTACGGGAGGAGTGCACGATGGACAGAGAAGAGGTGGCAGCTGAGACGAAAGGGGTTACGGTCGAGTCACTGGCAACGGTTGACCTTGGGCCCGAGATCGAGGGGATGGCTGGACGGCAGCTTCGCATGCGTATGGTGACGATCGAACCGGGTGGCGTTTTCGGCCCGATTCACGACCATAAAGACAGGCCGGGCACCGTCTACATTCTGCAAGGCACCATTACCGACCATCGAAATGGAGTCGCCACCGAGTATGGGCCCGGAGTGGGCTGGCCCGAGGATAGGAACACCCTCCATTGGCTTGAGAATCGGGGAACAATACCGGCGGTGGAGATCTCGGTCGACATAGTCAGGCAGGAGTAAGGGGGGACCCGACATCTAACATTAGGACGACCCCACTGCTTAGCTGGGAAAGAAAAGGGGGCAGGAGAGCTTTGGTTTTGGTATGGTTACGATAATGGTTTAATTAAAATGATAAAGCTTTGCGGTGAAGCTCCGATGAGGTTCGTATGTGGGGAATCCTTGATCCTTTAGGAGGGGCAATGTTTACGAACATGCGAATCGGGGCCAAATTAACCGGTGGGTTCATGGCGGTTTCTCTCGTTGCATTGGTAATAGGCCTGTTTGGCTATTTCCACATTCACACGCTCGACGATGCCGACACCTTCCTGTATGAGAAGTGCACGGTGCCGCTCGGGGAGTTATCCGATGTGACCGAAGGCTTCGAAAGATCGCTCGCGCATATCGCTTACATTGCCATAGAGAAACGATACGCTCCCGACTACGTGAAAGTCGTAGATAATGACTTGGCGCAGATCGATAAAGCACTCAAGGGGTACAAGAGCACTCTCATCGACGCCGAAGATGAAAAGATGTACAAACAGTTGCTGACTCAGTTCGACGCGCACAAAAAGTACGTGGAACAGATGAAGTCTCTCGGCCAAGCCGGGAAGTTCGACGAGATGCTCGCCCTGCGAGAAGCGAACCTGAAGGGAGTTGATGAGACGCGCACCTTGGTACAGAAGGTGTTCGATCTGAATCTGAAAGCCGCCAAGGATACCTCGGAGAAAAATGCGGTTGACGCCACCAGGTCGGGCCGGCTCATGATCGGCGCCGCGCTCCTTGGCGCGGTCCTGGCCTTCCTGCTGGGGCTTATCATCTCCAGATCCATTACCGCTCCGTTGCATCTTCTGGCTGGCCAGGCACGCCAGGTTGCCAACGGCGATTTGACCGTGGCGATCTCCTATCGTTCGGGGGATGAGGTGGGACATCTGAGCGAGGCATTCAGCGACATGACCGAAGGGCTCAAGATCATCCTGCGCCAGGTCGCCGATTCTTCGCAACTGGTTGCGACGGCGGCCAATCAACTTGAATCGACTGCGGAACAGATCGCCACCGGAGCGGAGGAGGTGGCCGCCCAGGCGGGCACCGTTGCCACTGCGGGTGAGGAAATGGCCGCCACCTCGGGTGACATCGCCATGAATTGTCAGCAGGCTGCTTTAGGAGCCCAGAATGCCGCCACAACGGCGGGAAACGGTGCCGCCGTCGTGGATCGGACCATCACGGTCATGGCCCAGATTGCCGAAAAGGTACAGCAGTCGGCGGACACCGTGGCAAGCCTCGGGCAAAGGAGCGACCAGATCGGACAGATCATCGGAACCATCGAGGATATCGCGGACCAGACCAACCTTCTTGCCCTCAATGCCGCTATTGAGGCCGCACGAGCCGGGGAGCAGGGGCGCGGATTCGCCGTCGTTGCCGACGAAGTCCGCGCCTTGGCCGAGCGGACCACCAGGGCCACCAGGGAGATCGGCGATATGATCAAGGCCATACAAAGCGAGACAAAAGGGGCCGTCGATGCGATGCAACAGGGGGTTCATCAAGTTGAGGCGGGAACTGTGGAGGCAGCGAAGTCAGGGGAGGCGCTCCAGGCGATCCTGAGCCAGATCCATGATGTCGCGATGCAGGTGAACCAGATTGCCACCGCCGCAGAAGAGCAGACCGCCACCACCAGCGAGATATCCAGCAACCTTCAGCTGATCACCGAAGTCGTGCAGCAGACCTCACAGGGGGCGACGGAATCGGCCGGGGCTGCAGCAAAACTGAGCCAAAATGCGGAAGAGATGCTGACGGTGGTGACGAAATTCAAGCTATAAAACATTCTTCTCAGGAGACCACCTCCCTGGGGCTGGGGCAACGCTGGTAACATCTTCCAACGCCCCGGGAAGACGGCGGAAAAAAAGGGGACGGCAACTTTTATGACAAAGTTGTCCGTCCCCTTTCATTTTTCCTGCCTGATGCCCCTTGGGAGGCACCCCCAGGTGCCCCCGATGTCTCTCAACGTAGAGCCGCTTCGATATCCTTTCTCAGGCTTTCCGGCGTGCTCGTCGGGGCGTAGCGCGCTCGTACCGTTCCCTGCCGATCGACCAGAAACTTGGTGAAATTCCACTTGATCCCCTCACTCCCGAGCAATCCTTTTGCTGCACTTTTCAGATACTGGTACAGCGGCGCGGCACCTGGTCCGTTGACGTCAATCTTGGCGAACAGGGGAAAGGTTACGTCGTAGGTGAGCGAACAGAAGCTCTGGATCTCCTTGATATCCCCGGGCTCCTGATCGCCGAACTGGTTGCAGGGAAAGCCGAGCACCACGAAGCCCTGCGAGGCGTAGCTGCGGTACAGCGCTTCAAGGCCTTGGTACTGAGGGGTAAAGCCGCATTTGCTCGCGGTGTTGACGATCAGCATGACCTGGCCGCGATATTCGGCCAGGGTCTTGATCTCACCGCTGGCACTCTGCACAGGAATTTCATAGATGCTGGACATGGCGATGCTCCTCCTTATTCATCGGTCGGTTTTGCCACCGGTATCAGGACCTCGTTGCGGCGCAGGAATGGGAGGGTGAAGGGCGGATTGTACCGGGCCCATACCGGTTCGCCCGTGATCACGAGACCGTTTTCCCGAATCCAGTTTTCCAGTTGCGTTTTGTGGTCGAGGTAGTTCTTTTCGCTCCAGGTCCCCGAATAGCGGACCGCTGCCATCCTCCGGGACGGAACTTGGCGCAAGATGATGCTGCTGTCGTTGGGAACGGGTAGCGTCTCCACCGTGTAGCTGGCCGGCATCGTGAAACTGACGGTCCATTTCCCCGCTGACGCTTCTTGGCTCACCGGCGCCGTCATGGCGATCTTTTCCCCGGATTGCTCCTGTGATACCGGGGCTGTCATGGCAATCGAACTGCGGGACTGATTGGCGCCGGAGATGTAGTTGAAGAGGCGCCGGAAGGCTTTGTTGCCGGCATCTTCGAGAGTGCTGTCAACCAGGATCTCGGCAAGTATCTGCGGCTCGTAGTCGCGCAGTTCGAAGATCCCGGAGGCCTTAACGACGGTGTAGGGTGCTTCTTCAGTTGCCATTGCCTGTTCTCCCGTTCCTGGATTGATCAGAAATCCCCTGGTAGCTTCGATATTAAGTCAGATTCGGTGCAAAACAAAGCTCGAACCGCGGAGGACGCGGAAGGGACAGAGGAAAAACGTGCCACGAGGGGACAGGTGCAGGGTGGTGAAGGTGCAGAACGCGCCGGGGAATGGCTGGTTGGGTGCTGGGGTGGGAAGCTGGAACTTCCCTAAGGTTGTGAGCGCTCCCAAGGTGGACCTTGGGAACGGGAGAAAAACATTAAAGCGTCCGCAGATGGACGCTGATGAACGCCGATGAGGGCGGGGTGGGGGACCCCTCGGGGGGAATCGCGACAGGGATGTCGCTCCTGCAGTTGGAGAAACGGTAACGCTTCGGTTGTATTTAACCCGCGGAAAATGCTATGCTTTTTTCTATCGTTTCGATTCGGAGGTAGTCCAAGATGATAAAGCGGCAGGTACGGGGGGGAGACCTCAACCTGATTGTTTTGTTGCGTCATGACCTGGCGCAATACCAGGTGCATAGGTCGCGGCCTCATGCATGGAGAAATATCGCTCTGGTTCTGGTTTTCATTACCGCTACGGTGGCTGCGGCCCTGATCTTCCAGGAGGTTTAACCGGACCGGCGTCGGGAGTCTCAACGCAAAAAGCGCCCTTCAATTCAGCTGGAATTGAAGGGCGCTCTTGTTTCCAAGAAAAAGAGGCTTACGCTCCGCGGAAATCGTGCCGGGAAGATGCCTTACTCTGGTTGCGGATGCGGAGATTACCAAGCTGGAGCTTGGGACGGCATTGCGTCCCCAAGGTGGACCTTGGGAACGAGAGAGGAAAGGACGGTGAGGGCCGCTTCGGGAAGAGGGGAGGAGGTCCCGGCTCAGCAGGGGAAAATCGCGCCCAGAAGGGCGCTCCCACAGTGCGGCAGAAGAGCTTCCGGCACAGTGGCCGGCAATCTGCGGAATAGGGCCCGTTGGCGGCAATTTGGAATCGGGCCCGATGGCGGCAATTTGGAATCGGGCCCGTTGGCGGCAATTTGCAGAATCGGGCTCAAGGGCGGCAATCTGCGGAATCGGGCCCGAGGGCGGCAATCTGCAGAACGCCTGGTTTTACGGTTACAGGTACGGCTTGGTCGTCTCGATGAATTGCTGGAAGGATTGATCGAGCTCGTCGAGCAGCGGCTGTACTCCGTCTAGTGTCCCGGCGCGGCCCAGGTCTTCGATGGTTGCTGAAATGTCCCTCATCCTTACCGCCGAGATGTTGGCGGACGCGCCCTTGATGGTGTGGGCTTTCAAAACGACCAGGTCCCGGTCGGATCCGGCATAGGCATCTTGCAAGGATTGGAGGTACTCGCCGGTGAGCCGGATGAACAGGCCGACCAAGGGGGGGATCATGGCTTCCTGGCCTCCCAGGCGTTTCATCAGGTCGTCCCAGTCGAAAACGTTCGGGTCTCCTATCGGTTGAGCGGTACCGGGCCGCAACTCGCCCGATGATTCCTCCCCCGGAACCGGCTTTGCCGATACCGGCTCCGCCGCTGATTCTGGAGAAGATACATGCTCGACCGGCAACTCTTCCAACTGTTCCTTTGCCTCGACGGCTCCTCCTGCCAATCGTTCCAGAAGGGCCACGACCTCGGCGGGCTGCGCCGGCTTGGCCAGGTAGTCATCGGCTCCCGCCTCGATGCATTTGTCCCGGTCTCCCTTTAAAGCGTAGGCCGTCATCGCCACGATCGGCGTCTTGCGTCCCGTCTGCTGCTCCAGGGCGCGAATCGCCCGCGTCGCTTCGTAGCCGTCCATGACCGGCATCTGCATGTCCATGAAGACGATGTCGAAGGTGCCGTTTCGGTAGAGCTCCACCGCCTCGCAGCCGTCGCACGCCTCGGCTACCCAATGGCCGTCCTTTTCCAGGATGATCCGTACGATTTCACGGTTTATTTCGACGTCGTCGGCGACAAGCACGCTACGGGGGCTCCGGTGCGCGCGGTCGGCACGGGAATTGGCCGGCTCGTCCAGGGCCAGTCCGCTTCCCTGAAGGATGGTCACCAGGGCATCGCGCAGCTCGTCGAGAATCACCGGCTTGGAGAGGTATCCTTCGACACCGAGCTCCCGGCAACGTTTGCCGCTTCGGACGCCGGCGCTTTGCATCATCACCATCTGCACGCCCTGATACGATTGGTGTTCGCGAACTTGCCGGGCCAACTCCCACCCGTCCAGTACCGGCATTACGATGTCGATGAGGAGCAGGCGGGGAAGACGGCCGCGCTTTTCCAGGGCAGCAAGTTCCGTCAACGCCTCCGATCCGTCCCGGGCCTGGTGCACCGACATTCCCCACCCCGTGAGCACTGAGGCGAGCATGTTGCGGTTGGTTGCGACATCGTCGATCACCATCACCGGTACGCCGGCCAAAAGCCCGCTTCCCTTGAGATCCTGGAGCGCTTCTCCCTGGCGCCTGAGCTTGACGGTAAA
Source organism: Geomesophilobacter sediminis (assembly GCF_016458275.1). GTDB lineage: Bacteria > Desulfobacterota > Desulfuromonadia > Geobacterales > Geobacteraceae > Geomesophilobacter > Geomesophilobacter sediminis. The sequence goes on along the minus strand of NZ_JAEMHM010000020.1, from coordinate 105,428 downwards.
GGTGAAGCTGCTGCCGACGCCCGGCTCGCTTTCCAGGGAGATGGCTCCCCCCATAAGTCCGACCAGCCGCTTCGTGATGGCAAGCCCGAGTCCGGTCCCCCCGAAGCGCTTGGTGGAGGAGGCGTCTCCCTGCTCGAACGCATCGAAGATCCGGGGCTGCACTTCATGCGGAATGCCGATCCCCTGGTCGGTAACCCGTATGCGGAGCATCACGTCTTCTTCGGCCGATTCGACCAGGCTGGCCACGACCTCGATGGTGCCGCGGTCGGCGAATTTGACCGCGTTCCCCACGAGGTTGATCATCACCTGGCGCAGCCGGCCCGGGTCGCCCACCAACGCCTCCGGAACCTCGGGCGCCACATCGAAGACCACCTCCAGTCCCTTCTGGGCGGCGCGGGTGGAGATCATGCGCAAGGTCTGGCCCAGCATGCTCCGGAAATGGAACGGGGCCTCATCCAGATCGATCCTGCCCGCCTCGATCTTGGAGAAGTCCAGGATGTCGTTGATTATCTCGAGGAGGTTGTCCGCGGAAATCTTGATGGCGTTCAGGTAGTCCTTCTGTTCGTGGTCGAGCTCGGTGCCGCGCAAAAGTTCGGCCATCCCGATGATCCCGTTCATCGGGGTGCGGATCTCGTGGCTCATGTTGGCCAAAAACTCGCTCTTGGAACGGTTGGCTTCCTCGGCTCGGTGCCGAAGCTGGATGCTCAACGCCAGATCGGCCTCGCGCTGACGCATTGCCACGAAGAGGACCGCGATCCCCGATAAAAGAGCGGCAATACAGACGAGCGCGATGACGGCAATTCCATTGACCATGTGGCGCCAGTTGGTCAGGAAGAAGTCGCTGGTTACGGTGATGTTGACCAGGAGCGGGTAACGGGGCACGACGCGCGCGGCACCGAGGCGGTCGACGGGGCGCCCCCCCTCGGCAAATCGGGAGCCGTGCGTGTAGAGGACGCCGTTATCCAGTTTCATCTTCTGGACGATGGTGTAGGTTGTGCCGGTGGCGTTCACCTTGCCGATGAGGGAGTCATCCCGGGGCCAGCGAGTGAGGATGGAATAGTCGTTGCGGTAGAGGGTGACCGAGGAACCCTTGCCCAGGTTGAGTCCGAGCCGCTTGTAGAAATCGGTGAAGACATCGACCGAGGTGCCGACCAGGACCAGGCCGATCATCTCTCCGTTCCGGTTGTCGATGCGGCGGCTGATGTAAAAGACCCACTTGCCGTTGCCCTTGTTGCGGACGGCGGTGCTGATGAAGTTCGCGGCGTCGTGACTTTTGGCCTGGGCTTGGAAATAGTCGCGGTCGGTCAGGTTGATGGGGGGGGGAGGGAAGGATCGGGTGAAGTTGATGACGTCGCCGTTGGCGGCAACGATGGTCGCGACGTCGACTTGCGGAAGATGCTCCGTGTTTTCTTTCAGCAGGCGGAAAAACTGCGGCGTGGCCACAAGTTTCCGGAAGGATTCCGGAGTGTCGGCGCCGGCGGTGCGAACAGCTTCGGCAATGGTGTTGAGCGCCATGTAGGAGGAGGCCATGGTCTGCGAGGTATGCTCGGCCAGAAGCAGAGAGTTGTTGCTCATCTGCTTGCTCCAGACCTCGATCTCCCGGTTGCGCAAGACCACCGCGGCGATGACGGCCAGCGCCACGACGGCAAGCACCGAAAGCGCACCGAAGACGATCGTGAGCTGGCTGGCCGGGAATTTCCGCCATTTCTTATGCATGTGCCACGCTCCCTCAAAGGCTGTGCGTAGGATGATCCAGTACCTAATCATTTCTATCGGCGGGAGAGTGAGATTTCTTTAGCGATCTTCACCCTTTGGCATCGGTTAAATCGCAGCTGTTACTGCAGGGTTACGCATTGGCGTGGGAACTATGACTGGAGTGGGCAGGCCGGCTACCGCTACGAACGGAGGGGCATTTTCACACTGTTTTCGCTTTGCATTCACCTTGGGACATGGTAGTAAATGGCACCACAGCCAACCAACCAGAAAGCCCTTCAGCCGGAAGACTGAGGGGCTTTCCCTTAATTGATGCCGGAAACCATCTCGTTCCCAAGCTCCAGCTTGGGAACGTCAACGTTTCCGGAAGCTCCAGCTTCGCAGAATCTCCGTCACAAAGCTGGAGCTTTGAACGGCGGTTGCGTTCCCAAGTCGGACCTTGGGAACGAGGCTGATACGAAGGGTTGATGTCGCGTTTCGTGCCTCAACGCGACCTGCCGCTTTACCTTTTCCACGTGATGAACCGGGGCCTCCCCCGTAACTACTTCAGCTGATTCAGGAGGAAAGATGATGAAAGAACGAATTCTGCCGGTTCGGATCGGTTTGCTGGCGATGTTGATGCTGCTCGGCGGGTCGGTTGGCTTGGTCCCCCATGCCATGGCGAAGGACCTCGCGCCGTTGTCCATCACCCTCGAAGGTTATGCCTACCCGTACCCGGTGTCGTATCTCCCCCTCACCATCGAGCACCAGGACCTGCGCATGGCGTACATGGATGTTGCCCCGAACGGAGCTCCCAACGGCAGGACGGTCCTGCTGCTGCACGGAAAGAACTTTTTCGGCGCTTATTGGAAAGACACCATTCATGCCCTCTCCGCACAGGGGTATCGCGTCGTGGTGCCGGACCAGATCGGCTTCGGCAAATCGTCGAAACCGGACCTCCATTACAGCTTCCATCTGCTTGCCGCGAACACGAAGAAGATCCTGGACTCGTTGGGAATCAAGAAGGTGGTCGTGGTAGGGCATTCGATGGGGGGGATGGTGGCGACCCGGTTCACCTTGATGTACCCGGAAACGGTCAGCAAACTGGTGCTGGAAGATCCGATCGGCCTGGAGGATTACCGCACCCTGGTCCCTTACGCTCCACTGGAGGAGCTTTACCTCCAGGAGATGAAGGCGACCTCGGAGAGCATCTTTGCCTACCACAAGGGGTACTTCGTGAAGTGGAAGCCGGAGTACGGTGCGTCCGCCGAGGCGGCGGCGCGGCAGAAGTTGAGCGGGGAGTACCCGCGGCTCGCGCTCTCGTCCGCGGAGACCTACCAGATGATCTACGAGCAGCCGGTTTGCTACGAGTTCGGCCGGATTCGGGTGCCGACCCTGCTGGTGATCGGCCAGAGCGACCGGACGGTGGTTGGGAAGGCGCGGGTGCCCAAGGAGCTTCTCCCTAAGGCGGGGCAGTATCCCGAGTTGGGAAGAAAGACGGTCGCGCAGATTCCGGGGGCGAGGCTCATCGAGATCCCGTCGGTGGGGCACATCCCGCATTTGGAAGCGCCGGAGCGGTTCCACGCGGAGCTGCTTTCCTTTCTCCATGAATGAATAGGTCACGGATTACCGGTGGCGTTGCTTTTCACTGTGGGAGCGCCATTCCTGGCGCGAACCGCCGCAGGCGGTGACAGCAATGGTGGTTATTCGCGCCTGGAAAGGCGCTCCCACAGGGTAGGCTGCTTTTTGCTTGTTTGAGGAGGCCGATCTCGACGGAGTGGCGCTTTTTTTCTCACTTATGAAGGTGCTTTTTCACTGTGGGAGCGCCATTCCTGGCGCGAACCGCCGCAGGCGGTGAATGCAATGGTGGTTATTCGCGCCTGGAAAGGCGCTCCCACAGGGTAAGCTGCTTTTTGCTTGTTTGAGGGACGCGATCTCGACGGAGTGGCGCTTTTTGTCTCACTTATGAAGGTGCTTTTTCACTGTGGGAGCGCCATTCCTGGCGCGAACCGCCGAAGGCGGTGAATGCAATGGTGGTTATTCGCGCCTGGAAAGGCGCTCCCACAGGGTAGGCTGCTTTTTGCTTGTTTGAGGGAGGGGATCTCGACGGAGTGGAGCTTTTTTTCTCACTTATGAAGGTGCTTTTTCACTGTGGGAGCGCCATTCCTGGCGCGATCCGCCGCAGGCGGTGACAGCAATGGTGGTCATTCGCGCCTGGAAAGGCGCTCCCACAGGGTAGGCTGATTCCTTGCTTATTGGAGAGGCGATCGCGACAGGAATGTCGCTCCTACAGGGGGCGGTGCGGTAACGGTGGATGATTATGACTTTCCCTGCTGCGCCGTATAATGTGTGTGCTGGTATGCAGTACACTCATTTACCTTGGGGCGCATGCGGTCGCGATGCCGGGTCTTTCGCGACCAGATTGTCGCTCCTGCATCTTCCTTGCATCGGGAAGGGGAGGGCTCCATGGACGTCGAGGCGGTTCGTCGGGACTTTCCGATCCTGGAAAAAAACGGGGCCGACGGGGTCATCTACCTCGACAACGCCTGCCAGAGCCTGAGACCGCGTGCCGTCATCGACGCAATCAACGGCTACTATCTCACCACCTCTGCCTGCAGCGGACGCAGCATGCACCGGCTTGCCGAAGAGGTTTCCCGCCAATTGGACCAGACCCGCGCCGCGGTCGCCTCCTTTCTCAACGCCTCGCGCAAGGAAGAGATCATCTTCACCCGCAACACCACCGAGGGGATCAACCTGGTGGCGCATGCGCTCGATGTCGGCGAGAAGGACGTAATTCTCGTCTCGGACAAGGAGCACAACTCGAACCTCCTCCCCTGGCAACTCCTCACCCAACGGACCGGTGCCGCGCTGGGCATCGTTTCCTCCCTCGATGACAACTCCTTCGATCTTGCTGCCTTTGAAAAACTCCTCGACGACCGGGTGAAGCTCGTCTGCCTCGGGTACACCTCGAACCTGGACGGGGTCAGTATTCCCGCGCGGGAGATCGTCAAGATGACCCATGACCACGGAGCCCTGGTCCTTTTTGATGCCGCGCAGGCGGCGCCGCACCGCCGCATCGAGGTGAAGGCCCTGGACGTGGACTTTGTCGCCTTTTCCGGGCACAAGATGCTTGGCCCCTCGGGAACGGGGATCCTTTTCGGGAAATATCCCCTGCTGGAGCAGATGCGCCCCTTCATGGTCGGCGGCGGGACCGTTTCCTCGTCGACCTACGAAGGATGCGAGTTCCTTCCTCCGCCGGAAAAGTTCGAGGCGGGGCTGCACGACTACGGTGGGATCATCGGGCTGGGGGCTGCCGTTGCCTACCTCCAAAGAATCGGTTTTGACGCGATCGAGAGGCAGGAGCTGCTCCTAAACCGTTACCTGACCGAAGCGTTGCGGGAGAGTCCCAGGATCAGGCTGATCGGGCCGGCGGCGCCGGAGTTGCGCGGCGGGATCTTCTCCTTTCATCTGCCGGGGATCGACCCGCACCGGATCGCGCTGATGCTGGACCAGATGGCCAAGGTAATGGTGCGCTCGGGGCAGCATTGCGTCCATTCCTGGTTTAACAAGCACTCAATTGCCGGCTCGGTCCGGGCGTCGGCCTACTTCTACAACACGATCGAGGAGGCGGAGGTGTTCGTACGCTGCCTGCGCAAGATCGAGAAGGTGCTCTAGCATGTTCTGCATTGCGGCGCTCCTCATCCTGTCCGTCTTGGGCATCTTCAGCGCGCGCTACCGCAGCCTCGCCAAGGACGCGCTCGACTGCGTGCTGCGTCGGGTGACCCTGCGCCCGTGCATTACCGGCTTCGACGAAAAGATGAAGAGCCGGATCCTGGGGCGCGTCATCAACCGCTCCGAAAGGGCCGCGCGGTTTCTCAACCGGAACTTCGAGCTTCTGGCCTGGGTCTTTTTCATCCTCGTGCTGGGGAGTACGGTCTACGCGGCACGGGGCCTGTACCTCTTTTATGTGACCGGCAGCTGCAACGGCTTGAACCAGGAGAGCTTCTGTGTCTTCGATCCCAAGGGGGAGAACAACGAGGTCACCGACATCTCCCAGGGCTGCAAGGAGAATCCCCCGACCGCGGCCGATCTGACCCTGAAAGGGGTTGACCTTTCCCGGTTCCCGGTCTGCAATCCAGCCGGCAAAAAGGAGATCGTGCTGATCGGCTGTTACGGCTGCAGCTACACCAGGAAGATCTATGCCCCGCTCAAGGAACTCGCCGCGGCCAGAGGGGCGCGGTTCCGTTTTCTGGACTATCCGGTGAAAGTGAGCACTACCCTCAGCGCACGTCTGGCGGAATGTGTCTACCGGCGCGATGAGGCGAGGTATTGGCAACTCAACGACATCCTGTTCGCCGCTGCGCCAGAGCAGCTGGATGATCCGGAGTTTGCCGGGAAAGCCGCAATGCAACTGGGACTCGATTGGGGCGATCTGGGGGGCTGCGTGGAAGATCCGGCGGTTCAGGCGCTCGTGGACCGGCGCATGGACGAGATCGCCAAGACCCGGTTCTATGGCACCCCAACGGTCTTCATCGGCAACCAGGTCTTCGTCGGTCCCAAGCCGCGCCGGGTATATGCTATTGCCCTTGATGGACTTTTTTACTGGCTGAAGGGGGACGGTGGATCGCGATCGGAGGGAAGATAAAGGTAGTTGATCCGAGGGGAAACCGTCCCGGGCCGAGGTGAAAGGGGACCGCTTGCAGAATGCGCGCGGTCCCCTCTGCTTCCGGAACGATTCTCGAAGTCTAACCATTTGGAAATACTAAGAAAAGTGTTAGAAAATGGACATGTCCATTTTGTTACAATTTTGCTGGTAACTGTTCGTAATTCCAGGAAGTAATCGTTCAAAAAAAGTACTGACTGTAAAAAAATGGACACCCGCGGGGTGTCGTGCTGTATGTTCCCGATATCAGTAACTATCTGAATTTCCACAAGACTTTTTCTTGTCGGGGATGGCACAATTCTTGTAAATTTAATGTGAGACTCTCAGCCTTCGTGACGGGGCCGAGTGAATGTTCTGGGGTGTTTCATTGACTGTGACAGTTTGCTGAAAGGGAGGAGTAGTTGAGTATGACGGAAACACTACATCATCGTTTTCCCGATCCTGACCACTGCAAGACCCACCATTTCCGCGGAATCCTGTTTCAATGCAAATCGGAAGAAAAGGTAGTCTGCCCCTACGCCGCCCAGGTCGGGCACGATCATTACTGTCATCACCCCGACGGGCCCGAGTTTCAACGGGGGTGAACGAACGCCCTCTCCTCGTTCCCATGCCATGGTTCACCTGGGGAACGGGAGTGAAAAGGCAGGGTAGGCAGCCCACTCCCCACCGTCGTCCGCGGGGCACGGGGTGCCCACCCTGCGTTGACGTCTTGTTCCCAAAGCGGGAGCTTGGGAGCTTGGGGGCGCGTGGCTTTTTTATCAGGAGGGTTATCTTGGAATTCTCAGCACAGATGCTTGGCAGGCTCAACCTTACCGGAGACGAACTGATCGCGAACATGACCCGCGATGTGAAACAGGTCTTCTCCGACATGGTCGGTATGGACGATCTGAAATCCGTTCCCGGGGCGGCCGACCCGGTAGGGACCTTCACCGAATGCGTCAGTGCGCTCATCGGCATCGCCGGTAGCTACGATGGCTTGGTCAGTCTGCACGTCCCCAACCAACTGGCCATGAAGATGACCTCGAACATGTTGGACCTGGAAGTACACGAGTGCGGGGAGGAAGTCCAGGACGCCCTGGGGGAACTGGCGAACATGGTGGCCGGCTCGTTCAAGGACCAGTTGGACCGCAGCGGCGGCAGCGTCCGAATTTCGCCCCCTTCGGTGGTCATCGGAAAAGAGTACGTCATCCATGTCACTGGCAAGCCGGAGGTGACCACCTTGATGTTCGCCTCCGAAGAAGAAAAGTTCCTGGTGGCGATGGCACTGGATAATTGAAGGACATAAGTTGATAAATTCTAAAGAGCACCAGCTGGATTGAACCAGTTGGTGCTCTTTAATTTTATGAGTAATCCACCTTTCCACTGTGCCTGTGGATAAACGCGTTATGCCTGTGGATATGTGTCATAAATGCAATGTTTTCCCTAGCGGTTTAGCTTCTTGCACAAGGATTAGGCGCCTCGCGTAAGTGCCCGGAATAACGTGTCAAGACTAAATTCCACGGGGGAGGTGATTGTTGCCGGCGCTTATCTGTCGTTGCGGCGCCTGTAACAAATGAGAGTATGTGGATAAGCATATCCGTTGAATCCTCGCTAACCTCGTGTCGTAGCGAAGAAAAATGCAGAGCCACTAACCAGAATGAGGAAGAAATGTGAAGGGGGACGGGGCTGGGAACTCACCTCTCCGGCGGTTCCTCGGTCAACTCCAGCTGAATGGCACCGCTTGCGTCGCGACGGATCTCGGTGATGCCGGGATAATGGCTTTCCAGGTACTGCAACTCGAACAGCTGCCGTTTCACCGTCCAGGAAAGCTGGCGGATCTCTTCCTCAAGGTCGTATTTCTCCACGGCGCACATGAGCGCCAGCTGCAACTCGATGTCATTCCACGGCTTGGTGAAGAACCGGTAAATCTCCCCCCGGTTCACCGCCTTCATCGCCAGATCCAGGCTCGCGTTACCGGTCAGCATCATCCGAACCGTCTTGGGATGGCGCACCCTTACGTTGGCGAGAAACTCGGTCCCCTGCATTCCCCCCATCTTTTCGTCGGAAACCACCACCTTGTAACTTTCCCGCTCCATCAGCCGCAGCGCCTCTTCGCCGCTGGTACTCCCTGCGATCTCGTAGCCGGTCTCTGCCAGGGCGCGGCACAAGGCTGAAATTACGTGCGGCTCGTCGTCTACGATGAGGATGCGGTCCGGCTGATTGATTTGGTCGTTCATCTGCTCTCCTTTGCGTTTCGAATCCTTGCGCCCCGGCATCAGCCGGCGATCGGCTCCAGGGCCATGATCCCTCCCTGGGGGGGATCGATCCGGTAGTAGCGCAGGATGGCGGTGATTTTGGAGCTGTCCAGCACGCTCCCCGCGGTGAGCAGGAGTATCCCGGTACCGCTGTAGAGGTTTCTGGTGATGACCATCCCGTCGTGGAGATCCTTGGGCTGGTATTCGCGTTCGGTCTGTTCTTTATGGCGCTCGGGGGCCGCTTGGTAGAGGTTGAGGATGTGCCCTTCCATCGGTTCGTAGAGTTCGGGATCGAGCAGGCTCCCCAGCTTGCTCTTGCAAAGGGAGAGGACCGCCTGCAGCGCGGAGGCGGTACGCACCCCGCCCAGCTCGCGGTCCACGAAATCGGCAAAGGCGATGATGCGGGCCCCGGGCGGGATCTCGATGCCGGAAAGCCCGTCCGGAAAGCCTTTCCCGTCGAAGCGCTCGTGGTGGTGCCGGATCTGCAGGGCCGCCTCGCGGAGCTCTTCCACCGCGTCGAGGGCGGCCTGGCCGCGCACCGGATGCTGCCGGTAGGACTGGAACTGGTCCCGGGTCATCACGGTCCCGGTGGAGTCGATGAGGTTCGGGTCCATCCCGATGGCGCCGATGTCGTGCAGCAAGGCGGCGATCCGGAGGACCTCGACCTTGTCGCCGCTCCAGCCGAGGGTGGTGGCGCAGTTGACGACCAGTTCGGTTACGTTGCGGGCGTGGTCTTTGAGCCGGGTACCGTGCAATTCGACGAGCCGGGAAAAGGCGAGGATGGTCTGCTGGAACGCCTTCTCGATCTGGCCGTTGCTGGCGCTCAACTCCTCGTTGCGCTTGCGGATGGTGACCGTCTGGTCCATGACCCGCTTTTTGAGGTTGGTGTTCCATTCGGCAAGCTCGGCGTTTTGCTGCTCCACCAGCAGGGAAAGGCGGCGGTTTTCCTGCCGCATGCGGTACTGGGCCACACCCTCCTGGAGGGTCCGCAGCAGCATCTCGTCGTCCCAGGGTTTGGTGATGTACCGGGACGCACCCCCCTTGTTGATGGCGTCGATCGTGGTGGCGACGTCGGCGTAACCGGTAAGGACCATCCGCACCGCATCCGGAGCGGCCTCCCGCGCCTGCTGGAGAAACTCCGCGCCGCTCATCCCCGGCATGCGCTGATCGGACAGGATCACCGCGACGTCGCGGTACTGGTCGAGGAGTTTCAAGGCTTCCTCCCCCGATAGGGCGGTCTCCACGGTGACGGCATCTTCCTCGATGAGAAGCCGCGTGATGGAGCGCAGGATGTTCTCCTCGTCGTCGACCAGGAGGATCCGGCAGGGCAACAGGGTATCAGTCATGTTCCTCTCCCTTCTATCGCAACAGGTTAAAGGCCGTTTTTCGCTGTTTCTTCGCAGACGGTCCGGCAGTCGACCAGGGTGAGCACCACCCCGACCTGCTGGTCGATGAGCGTGTTGACCGCACTCACCTGGATCGCGGCGCCGTTGATGCTGCAGCGCTGGAATCCATCCGCCGTGCGTCCCGCGTTGGCAAAAAATTCGGTGAGTTCCCAGGGGAGGACCGCCGATATGTGTTCTCCCCGGACCGCGGCGGCAACCACCCCCAAAATGGCGGACGCGCTCCGGTTCATCTGCACCACCGTCCCGTCCATCCCGATCGCCACCACGCCGAGCGGGAGGTTGTCGAGCACCTGGCGGGCGTGGAGCAGGGCCTGGTTCTGCTCCACCAGTTCCCGGGTCCGTGATTCCACCAGACCCTCCAGGTGCGCGTTGAGTTCGAGCAGCTCTTCGTTTTTGAGGCGCAGCTCTTCCGCCAGTTGCCGGTTCTTCTGCTGGACCAGGTAGTAGTCGATGGCCTTGGCCACGGTGAAGCGGACTTCGTCGTCGTCCCACGGTTTGGGGATGAACTTGTAGATATGCCCCTCGTTGATCGCCGCGACTACCGCAGCGGTATCGGCAAAGCCGGAGAGAACGATCCGGATGGTTTCGGGATAGCGTTTGTAGACCTCCCGGAGAAAATCGACCCCGGTCATGCCGGGCATGCGGTAGTCGGAAATCACGACCTGGACCTCTCCGGCCGATTCCAGAAGCTCCAGTCCTTCCTCTCCCGAGGGGGCGGTCAGGATTTCGTAGTCGTCGTCGAGAAAGATCCGCTGCAGGGAGCGCAGCACGTTCCGCTCGTCGTCCACGCAGAGAATGCGCACGATCCGATCCATTGCCTATGCCTCCCCGACCGGCAGCCGGACCGTGAAGGTGGTTCCCACGCCCGGGTTACTTTCGACCTCGATGCGGCCCTGGTGCTTCTTGATGATGTCGTAGCTTATGGAGAGCCCCAGGCCGGTCCCCTGGCCGACTTTCTTGGTGGTGAAAAACGGCTCGAAGATCCGGTGCCGGATCTCCTCGGGGATGCCGCAACCGCTGTCCCGGACCGTGATGAGGACCTGGTCCCCCTCCTGGCGGGTGGCGACGGTTATTTCCCCCTTTTCCTCGATGGCGTGGGCGGCGTTCACCAGCAAGTTGAGGAAGACCTGGTTGAGCTGCTGCGGGAGCCCCTTGATCTGCGGAATCTCGCCGTAGTCCCGGGTAAGGGTCGCCTTGTACTTGAGCTCGTTCCAGGCGATGTTGATGGTGCTCTCCAGGCATTCGTTGACATCCACCATGGTCACCTTGGCATCGTCGATGCGCGAAAAACTTTTCAGGTTCTGCACGATGGTCCGGACCCGCTCCGCCCCCTCGCGGGATTCCGCGAGCAGGGCGCGGGCGTCTTCCAGGATGTAATCGACCCTGAGCTTCTTCCTCGCTTCGGCCAGTTCCCCCGCGGTAGCCTCGTCGGCACAGCCCTTGAGGGCGTTCCCCTGCAGCCCCAGGAAATTCTCCATCCGGTCCAGGTACTTCGCCATGCTCCCCAGGTTGCTCGAGATGAACCCCATCGGGTTGTTGATTTCGTGGGCGACCCCTGCGGCGAGCTGGCCGATCGAGGCCATTTTTTCCTGCTGCAAAAGCTGGGAGTGGGTCGCCTTGAGCTCTTCGTAGGCCGCGGCCAGCTCATCGGAGACCCGCTTGATCTCGGTCAGGTCGTGCATGGTGATGACGCTTCCCCCCCGATCCCCGTACGGGTAGATCCTGAGGGTGAACCAGCGCCCGCTTTCCTGATGGAAGATTTCTCCTGACGTCCCTTCGACGCTCGCGATGTCGAGCCCCACCGCCCCGAGGGAAAAACGCCAATCCGCGCCCAGCACCTCGGGGCTTCCGTGCTCGGTGAAATCGGCAAAGGCGCGGTTGAAGCGTCGGACCCGGTGGTCGGGATCGGCCATGATGACCATGTCGTCGATGCAATCCATGGTCTGTTCCCATTCCATTTTGACCTGCTCGACCTGCCGGAACAGGTTGGCCAGCTGCTCGTGTTTCAAAACGAGTTCCGCCTGCTTCTTGGTGAGGGTCCGCTCGGCCTCTTTGCGCTGGGAAATGTCCTCTTTTACCGCCAGGAAGTGCCTGATCTTCCCCTTCGCGTCGACGATGGGGGAGATGGTGGCGCTTTCCCAGAAGAAGGTCCCGTTCTTGCGCCGGTTGTGCAGCTCTCCATGCCACACCCCTCCGTCGACGATGGTCTGCCAGAGTTGCTGGTAGACCTCCGGCGGTTGGTGATCCGATTTCAGCAGGCGCGGGTTTTTCCCGAGGGCCTCTTCGCGCCGGTACCCGGTCACCTCGCAGAACTTGCAGTTGACGTATTCTATGTTGCCGGCCGGATCGGTGATGACGACCGAGCTGCCGCTTTGTTCCACCGCCTGCGAGAACAGGCGCAGCGACTCCTCGGCGGTCGCCCGCTCGGTGATGTCGTAAAGGCTCTCCACCACCGCCACGGTTTCCTCCCCGTGCTTGACCGGAGCGGCGTCGAAGACGATGTAGCGCTTCTTGCCGCCGAGGTTGGCGTACCATCCCTCGGCCCGGACGATCCCGGGGAGAACTCCTTCGGCGTCGAACTTCTCGTAGTAGCTGCTTACCCGTTCGGTGTCGTGGTCGAGCACCAGGTCGGACAGGGTGGGGCGCTTTTCCGGATAGAAGGGTTTCCACTGGTCCGTGGTCCCGAGCATCTGCTGCGCACTGAAGCCGGTGAGTGCTTCGGCCGCCCGGTTCCAGAAGATGATACGGTGCTCGCTGTCGAGGACGAACATCGGCATGGAGGTGTTTTCCAGCAGGCTTTCGGCAAATTGCCGCTGCCGTTCGAGTTCGCGCTCCAGGACCACCTTCCTCGTGATGTCGCGGAAGCTTCCGCCGAAACTCGCCTGCCCCTCCCCGGTCAGGTTAGGGACCCGATGCCAGATATGGTTGAACCACCGGGTCTCGCCATTTTTGTTGATCAGGCGCACGTTGATCGAGGTGGTGGTGTCATCGGAGGCGGCGCCGGTGAATTCGCGCCAAAGCGGAAGATCCTCGGGATGGATGATCCGGGACAACAAGAGCGGATCGGCATAGAACTCGGCATCGGAGTAGCCGGTAAGGGCCAGGCAGTTGGCCGAAATGTAGCTGATGGCATCCTCTCTCGCCCCGACGGCAAACTCCATGGTGAACTCGGAGATGACCCGGTAGAGCTCCTGGTTGTGCCGGAGCACGGCGTGCTTTTCGTCCATCTCGCGGACCATCTCGTTGAAGGCGCCCGCCAGGGATTCCAGCTCGTCACCGGTCTTCAGGGTCAAAAGGCGCTGTTCGCCTTCCTTTTCGGCGAGGCTCCGCACGTGTTCGGTGAGCTGCAGCAGGGGGGCCGTGGTGCGGCGGATCAAAAGCCATAAGGAGAGCGTCGCCGGCACGAGAAACAGGAGAAAGGAGGCGATGAAAAAGGTCCGCGCCCCCCTGAGCGGCGCGTCGAGTTCCTTAAGCGGGGAAAAGATCCCGATGACCCAGGGGGTGTTGGCCACCCGGCGGGCGAGCACCGATGCCTTTACCCCCTGGTAGCTCAGCCCCTCCGAATAATGGATCCCTTCCTCGGCGATCGCCCGGTCCAGAGCGGGAAGCCGCCCGGGGGCACTCCGCTTCATGATCCGCTCTCGCTTGGGGTGAAGGATCACCGTCCGGTTGCGGTCCACCAGGAAGAGAAAGCTTCCCTGGCCGGCGCTGATGCGCGCGAGGTCGGTGAGACCGCCGTTTTCCTGGAGATCATGGCGTCCGATCAGTAAGGCCGTGACCCTGCCGTCGGGGCCTTTGACCGGAAGTGCGAACGACACGATGGGATGGTGGGGAAAGGAGGCTGAGTAATAGGGGGGGGAGATGCTCCTCTTGCCCGAGGAAAAGGTGCGGGAAACGAAATCGGCGTATTCCACGCAAGGTACGGCCCGCCGCGGCGCACGCGGACTTTCCGCGATGACTTTTCCCTGGCTGTCGACAAACTCAAAGCCGCCGTCAAAAAAGGTGCGTGCGAGCCTTTCCCGATCCAGGCGCAGTTGCAGCTGGTCTGCGTGCATCGGGCGAGATTCGGGAGCCGCCGCAGCGATCTTGTCGAGGATCTCCCAGTACCGGGCGACCTCCCCGTTGAGGTGATCGCTCGCCATCGCCAAGAGCGCCTCGTTTTGCTTGGTCAGCGCGGCGCGGAACTTGTGGGTGAAATAGCCGTAGCCGCCCAGGGTTGCCACGGCGGCCAGGGAAGCCACCAGCAAAACCACGGCACCGGTAATTTTGGCATTTATCTTCAACTGTTTCCGCAAACCGGTGCTCCTTTCCGGAGGCAAAATCCCCCTGTTCGTTTTTTGGGGATGATTGAAGATATCGGTATAACAGGTCGACACTTGAGGGGTTTTTACCTTACGGAGGCGTAATTTGGATTGGATGCAGGGGGCGCCGAGACCGGCGGTTGATGCGCGGGGAGGGTGGCATTCCAAACGTGATCGGCAGGGGGGGATCGCCACTGGCATGGCTGAGAGCCCTTACCTTTTTCCGTGGGAGCGCCATTCCTGGCGCGATCCGCCGCAGGCGGTGACGGCAGGTGGGGGATTCGCGCCTGGAAAGGCGCTCCCACCGGGTTGGCAGCTTTTTGTTTGTTTGAGAGAGGCGATCTGGACAGGAATGTCGCTTTTGTCTCACCGATGAAGGTGCCTTTCACTGTGGGAGCGCCATTCCTGGCGCGATCCGCCGCAGGCGGTGACGGCGGCTGGGGAATTCGCGCCTGGAAAGGCGCTCCTACCGGGTTGGCAGCTTTTTGCTTGTTTTAGAGAGTCGATCTCGACAGGAATGTCGCTTTTGTCTCACTGATGAAGGTGCTTTTCACTGTGGGAGCGCCATTCCTGGCGCGATCCGCCGCAGGCGGTGACGGCGGCTGGGGGATTCGCGCCTGGAAAGGCGCTCCCACCGGGTTGGTAGCTTTTTGCTTGTTTGAGAGAGGCGATCTGGACAGGAATGTCGCTTTTGTCTCACTGATGAAGGTGCTTTTTCACTGTGGGAGCGCCATTCCTGGCGCGATCCGCCGCAGGCGGTGACGGCAGGTGGGGGATTCGCGCCTGGAAAGGCGCTCCCACAGGGTTGGCAGCTTTTTGCTTGTTTGAGAGAGGCGATCTGGACGGAATGTCGCTTTTGTCTCAGTGATGAAGGTGCCTTTCACTGTGGGAGCGCCATTCCTGGCGCGATCCGCCGCAGGCGGTGACAGCGGTTGGGGATTCGCGCCTGGAAAGGCGCTCCCACCGGGTTGGCAGCTTTTCGCTTGTTTGAGAGAGGCGATCTGGACGGAACCTTTTGTCTCAGTGATGAAGGTGCCTTTCACTGTGGGAGCGCCATTCCTGGCGCGATCCGCCGCAGGCGGTGACAGCGGTTGGGGGATTCGCGCCTGGAAAGGCGCTCCCACCGGGTTGGCAGCTTTTTGCTTGTTTGAGAGAGGCGATCTGGACAGGAATGTCGCTTTTGTCATCACTGATGAAGGTGCCTTTCACTGTGGGAGCGCCATTCCTGGCGCGATCCGCCGCAGGCGGTGACGGCGGGTGGGGATTCGCGCCTGGAAAGGCGCTCCCACCGGGTTGGCGCTTTTGGTGGCGATGCCTTTGGAAGATCTCCGGGATTTTTCCGCATCACCAGGGGCCATCCTGGAAACGGTCCGGTCTGACGCATGGTCTGATCGCGACAGGAATGTCGCTCCTACACAGAAAGGGGCGCGATCCGCCGCTGGCGGTGAAAGCGGTTGGGGATTCGCGCCTGGAAAGGCGCTCCCACCGGGTTGGGGCTTTTGGTGGCGATGCCTTTGGAAGATCTTTGGGATTTTCCTGCATCACCAGGGGCCATCCTGGAAACGGTCCGGTCTGACGCGCGGGCTGATCGCGACAGGAATGTCGCTCCTACACGGGAGGAGGGGGGAATTGCTGGGGGGGCTTAGCTGCCGGCCTTCAGGACGTCGTAGAGGTTGAACTTCTGGGCCTTGGCGAGGGTCTTTTCGGTGTTGAGGTCGACGATGCGGTACTTGATGGCGAGACCGAAGTCGATGGTGGTGTTTTTGGCTACGCTGCTGGTCAGCCTCGGATAGTCGCTAAGCTTCGCGATGGCTTGGCTTACCCGCGGGTTCACGTCGTACCCGGTGATGACCGCACCCGGAAGCAGTTCGAGCGCCGCCTCGGTGTCGTTCACTGCAAGGTCGACGGTCTGGTTGTTGTAGGTAAAGAGGACGGACTTGATCTTCACCCGCTTCCTGGTCTTGTTGGCGAAGGTCAAAAAGCGGCCGTCGAAGGTCACTTCGACGTTGTTGTCGTTATCGCTGAACCGGGGATAGATCGACCGGAAGTCCTTGGAGACGATTTCGAATTCCACCGGGACTTCGTCGACTTTTTCCGCACACTTGATGGTGTCCGGAGCGAATACCTTGATGTGGTAGTCGTTCTGGGTGAACTCCCTGGGGTGGCGCAACGTGATGTAGGAGGTCAGCTGGGAGAGGTAATTCCCGTATTCGGTGGCGTTACGGTCGATTTCCCGCTTGTCCTCGGCAAATGATGCGTTGCAGGCTTGTTTCTTCCTTTCCAGCTCCTGGGTGAACTGGCTGGGGGGGCAACTGAGCTCGAGAGGGTAGGCGAAGGCCTCGATCCGCTTGATAGGTACGTCGTTCGGGGCAAGGGCTACCTTTTCCATCATGGCAATGCTGTTGTCGTAGAATCCGGAGGAATCGCGGACCTTCTCTACCAGCTGGATCCGCTCCCGGAACTTGTTGTAGAGGGCCGTGGCATAGTAGTGCTCTTCGTCGTACTTCTTTCTGCCGTAGGTCTGCAGGTCCCTGCCGAGCTCGTTGCAGTACGTGATGCCGTCATCGAGCTCGTCCAGCAGATGGTCCCGATCCAGGTGGTCCTGTTTCAAAGCGGCCGAGACGGCGGCGTTGTAATCCTGATAGTCGAAATGGCTTTCATGCACCACGGGAACGACACCAAAAACGGTCAGCAGCCCGACATAGAAGAGGTGCATCCCGACGGTGTCGCCGACCAGGACCGATTTGGAGCGGAACCGGTCCTTGCCGGACTGCGGGCAGTTTCCGGCATTTACCAGCCCGAAAAAACGGTCCAGGCAGCTGTAGGAGGTGACGTCGAGGTCTTCGGGGGAGAGATCGTTGAGGCAGACGTGGGTTCCCTGGAGATGGAACCGTTTGGTGGAAAGCTGGGTGAACCGGTAGCCGTTACTTCCTTTTTCCAGACTGGCGTGCAGTTCGAATTGCCCCAGCCTCTTCTGGGTGTACAGCTCCTTCGAGATCTGTTGCGCTCCGCATCCGGAGAGAAGCAGGGCAATCATCGCTACGATCGACGCAGCGGGCATTCTTATCCGCATGGAAGTGCTCCAACTCAAAGGCAAAAGCGCAGTTGCCCGCGCATTGCATGGCATAAAATCTCAGGGAGCTGTCCTTGTTGCGGAAAAAATCGCTTTGCAACCGTATGGAAATACTGCCTAAACAACACCAGAGGCAGCTCCGGACCGGTCTTTTATCACAGCCGGCGGGGTTTTGTCAATGTTTAGGTTTGTTAGATCTAATGAATCTTTGAATTCGTCCATGGACGCATATTTTCCGTTACTGTCTGAACACTTGCATTGCCGAATGTTTTGTTTATTATTGTGGCTCTCATTGAATATATTTATCTCTCAGGTTGCTGGCGCAGAAGTCCTGTGAGGAGATTTTTCCGGGTCATGACATCACCGGGAGTGCCGCGCGAAGCTTAACCTTCACTGAGTTTCTTTTGGATGGCGAGCTGAGTAAGGTTCGGAACTCGAAGAACTGGTCGTATGCCGGGAGAGGTTGAAACCATGAGCAAATCGAGAGGGCGAGAACGGTGGGCTGGTGTGCTGGCAGGTTATGTCTTCCTCTGGCTCTGTTGTGCCGCCGCCGGAGCCGAAGCGCAGGAGACGGAGTTCGCGGTCGTGCCTGGATATGCAGCGGATGCACCGGTCGAGGACCCGGCCGGAAGCCATACCTTCTGGATCAACGACAAGAAGACGCCGGTGCAGGGGGAGACCTACCGGTACACCTACCACCACGAGGCTTCGGGAGAGCTGCTGCCCTCGTTTCGGATCATCGCCTACTTCGGCGAGATGGTGAAAAACCGGGGCGGCACGATCCTGTACGAGAACCCGCGCAACTTCCTGCACGCCCGCCTTTCTGCGGACGGAAGCGACTACTGGATCGAGGTCTTTGCCGAAACCGGAGGCGAGGAGTTCTCCATGGTCCTGGTGCGGCAGCCGAAGGCAACCGCCACTGAAACTGCGGAGCTTGCTGCCGAGGCGACCGCCGCGCCGGTGAGCCGCGGGGTGGCAAAACCGGTGACGTCGGTCAAGTTGGCGAGCGTCAATCCCTCGCTGCGCCCTTGCCCGAGACCCCCAAAGGGGAGCCGGCCCTTCAGCGTCTCCTTCGCCGGGAAGGCGCTCGGTCCGAAATTTCCTTCGGACGCCCCGGACATCTCATTTTTGAAGGCGTACCAGCCGGGCCCGGCGGTTCCCTTGGGGACGCTCGACGCCTTCTCGGTGGACGGCCCCAATTGCCGCTACTGATGGCAAAATACAATAACTATCAGGAGGGACTTATGAAACGGATCATCCTTGCATTGACTGCGCTGGTTCTCTTTGGGGCACAGACGGTGTGGGCCGGCGGCCACCCGATCTACCTCTCCATCGACGGGTCCAAACAGGGGAAGTTCAAGGCGGACGTCGCTACCGCGGCCAAAGAACGGGTCTCGGCCGCGATCGGGGGCAAAATCTCGGCCGACGGCTATACCCACTCCATCGTCTCCCCACGTGATCCCCAGTCGGGGTTGCCTACCGGGCAGCGCATGCATAAGCCGTTGGTCATCATCAAGGAGGTCTCGGCGTGTACGCCGCAGCTCTACCAGGCGATGTTCACCAACGAGAATCTTAAGACGGTTGCCATCGACTTCATCGGGCCCGATGCCAAAGGCGTCGATACGGTGGTCCAGACCATTACCCTGAGCAACGCAAGCATCGCGTCGGTACACCAGTTCGTGACCGCGGAAGGAAAGGTCATGGAGGAAATCACTTTCGTCTACGGAAAGCTCCAGATCGATAACAAGGAAGGGAAGACCAGCGCATCGGACGACTGGGAGTCCCCGCGGGTCTGATTGGGGCGGGATCCCACCTCGTCTGATTCCCCTTTGGCAAAGGGGGGCCGGGGGCTTAAGCTGCCACCCCATGGGGTGGGGGATCGTTTCCGATTTTCAAGAAATCCGCAGTAACGAAAACGGGTCCGGCCTGACAGGTCCGGGCCCGTTGTTGCGTTTAAGGGACGGAATCAGCAGGGGATGGGGGCGCCTTTTCGGGCGTAGTAGTACCAGGTGAGGACGATGCAGGAGAGGTAGAAAGCGAGGAAGCCGTAGAAAGCGGCGTCGGGCCTGCCGCTGAGGGTGATGGAGCTGCCGAAGGCTTTCGGTATGAAAAAGGCGCCGTAGGCGGCAAAGGCCGAACTGAAGCCGAGGACGGCGGCTGCTTCCTTGCCGGCCTCAGTCACGGCGCGCCGTGCTCCCTCCGCTCCTTGCCCCGCGGCGGCTCGCTGCCGCTCGGTGAGGAAGATCACCGGGATCATACTGAAGGTGGAGCCGTTCCCGATGCCGGTCGCGATGAAGATGAGGATGAAGGAAGCCAGGAAGAGGGTGAAGTTACCGCTGTTGCCAGGACCCGGGAGGTAATGGAGCACCCCGAGCACGGCGATCGACATGACGATGAAGTCCCAGAAGGTCACCCGGGCTCCGCCGATCTTGTCCGCGATCCAGCCTCCGACCGGCCGGACGAGGGCTCCGAGCAGCGGGCCGAGAAATGCGTAGCGCATCGGGTCCAGGCCCGGGAACTGCGACTTGATCAGCAGGGGGAGGGCTGCGGAGTAGCCGATAAAGGAGCCGAAGGTCCCGAGGTAGATCCAGCACATGATCCAGTTGTGCTTGCGGCGGAAGATGACCGCCTGTTCGCGGAAGGAAGCGCGGACGTTGGCGAGGTTATCCATGCCGAGCCAGGCGGCCGCGGTTGCGGCGATGATGAAGGGGACCCAGAAGAAGCCGGCGTTTTGCATCCATACCGTTCGCGTTGTGCCCCGGACCAGGCAAAGCTGCGGTTCGCCGCACAGGTGGCTGAACATGGCGGTGGTGGTGACCAGGGGGATCACGAACTGCATCGCGCTGACGCCCAGGTTCCCCAGACCGGCGTTGAGACCGAGGGCGGCTCCTTTTTGGGCTTTGGGATAGAAGAAGCTGATGTTGGACATGCTGGAGGCGAAGTTTGCGCCCCCCAGCCCGCAGAGCAGGGCCAGGACCAGCATGGTGAGGTAGCTGGAATGGGGGTTGCGCACCGCAAACCCGATGCCGATGGCGGGAATGAGCAAAGACGCGGTGGTGATGGTGGTCCAGGTGCGTCCGCCGAAGATGGGGACCATGAAGGCGTAGAAGATCCGCAGGGTCGCCCCGGAAAGACCGGGGAGCGCCGTGAGCCAGAAGAGCTTGTCCGGATCGAAACCGAAACCGACGCTTTCCAGGTTCACCACCACGACGCTCCAGACCATCCATACCGCGAAGGAAAGGAAGAGGCAGGGAATGGAAATCCAGAGGTTGCGGCTGGCAATCCTTTTCCCGGTCTGTTCCCAGAAGGCTGGGTCTTCCGGGTTCCAATCTTTGAGTGCAGGGCGGAACATCGGATGCTCCTATCGTAAAGAAACTTGTCGAGCTCCCTTCCCTTCCAGGGGAGGGTTGCGGGTGGGGTCGTTGGTTGACGGATCCCCATCCTCACCCTGTCCCTCTCCTTGAAGGAGAGGGGACGCTGGGGGGACGATGGGCAGAGATGGGTAGTCTTTCCCTGAATTAGCCTTCTCCAGCTCACAATCGAACTTGCTTTAGCGGTCTTCGGCGGCTGGCTTTTGTCTCCAGCGGTAGACGATGGGCGGGTCGCGCAAAAAGCTCAGGGGGACGAAGAGCATGTGCACGAGCTTGGTGAACGGGATCACCCCGATGATGACGAAGCCGCAGGCGGCGTGGATCTTCACTGCGAGCGGGAGGTCGGTCATGTACTCCGGCTGCGGGGTAAACGTAAGGATCGACCAGAAGTAGGGGACGACGACGTGCAGGTACCAAAGCGACCCCCAGCGCAAGGAATAGGAGACGTAGATCCCCGCGCCGGTCTGCAGCAGGAGCAGGAAGAGGATGATCCAGTCGGAGGCGTAATTGACTCCCTTCAGCGCCGGTGCGTTCACCCGGCGCAGCAGGAGGAGGATCGCTCCGGTTGCCGCAAAAAGAGCGAGGCCGAGGCCGATCCCCTCCAGGGCCAGCAGGGCATCCTGATTTCCGAGAATTCTTGCCGTCACCCTGGGGAACAGCACCGGGAACAGGTGCGCGAGCAGGATCGGAATGATCCCGTAGTGCCACGGGTTCGACCCCCAGAAAAGAAGCCTTCGCTCCAGAAGTTCGGACGAGAAGGCGGTCCAGGTGAGGCGGTTGCTGAAGTAGCGGTACGGCGTGACCGCGATCAGCAGGGTGAGGGCGATGTAAGGGAGCGCTACGAAGACGAGCGAGTTGAACATGGCGGGTCCTCCCTGCAGTCCTGGGTCATGACGTGGTGCGCGGCCTCGAAGAGAGGCAGCCAATGGGGGCGGCTCCGATCCTGGTTCTCGGTCAACTTTTTCAATCCCGGGAGCACCGCTTGCTCCAGCAGGCTCCGGCGCGGGGAGTCCTGGTTGGTCTCGGCGAGGTGAGCGAGGAAGTGCGCCAGCACGCTGAGGTGGTCCGGCAGCTCGCATCCGGTGGGGACGAAGCCATACCGGGCGAATTCCTGCTTCAGCTTGATGAGGTAGGAGGATCTTTTGCCGTGGTCCCGGTAGAGGTGATGCCCCAGGTACGGCGCGCGACCCGGGTTGAAGTCGAAGGTGGCGACGAAGTCCTCCTGGATTTCCTCCAGGGAGGACCGGCCGAGGAAGTCGACGAAGGAGGAAGCGATGGGCTCCAGGTTGCAACGCAGAAGGTGCTCGGTGGCCCGGTCCAGGTTGACAAGCATTGCGTCCCGGTCTTCGGGGTATTGCATGAGGGCGGCGAGGGCCCGGTAACAGGCGGCTAAGGTCATGCGTTTCTCCGTTTTTAACTCCTAAGGATTGACGGGCGCAGCATGCTGCGCCTCTACAGCTGAGGGCAATATGTTCCGGTAGGAGCGACGTTCATGGCGCGATTCGCCACGGTTATTCGCGCCAGGAATGGCGCTCCCACAGGGGGGGCGGTTGTGAACAGCAGGTTTCGGCTAACGCTTTTCCCGGCGCGATTTCTTGATGATCCCCACCCCGGCTCCTTTTTTGCGCTCCTCCGGCCCCTGGCTTTCCCTGACCTGCGGCGGTATGACATGCCGGTCGTGGTAGCCGGTAAGGGCGAAGAGCTTGTACAGCTGCCGCGCTCCCTCCGCGTCGAGTCCCGCCTTTTTGAGCACCTCCGGATCGGCTGGCTTGCCCAGATTTTCCCCCCGCAGGTAAACCCGCATCGCAAACAGTTTCCGCAGCGCTTCCTCGATCAGGTGCCGGTTGCCGCCGGCGAGCAGCCGTGCCTGGTAGCCGGCCGGAATCCGCAACAGCTGCGGGTCCGGAATCATGCCGTGCTCAAGCACCCGGTGCGTCTCGCCGTAAACGGAGAGGACCGGCGACAGCGCCGGGATGTACCAGGTCATCGGGAAGGTGCGGAACTCGGGATGGAGCGGGAAGGCGACCCGAAACTGCTTCACCAGGGGATAGATGGGAGACTGCTGCGCGGAGCGGAGCCACTGCTCGGAGACCCCGTTCTTTGCCGCCGCTTCCCGCACCTGGGGATCGGCGGGATCCAGGATCAGCGCACGCATCGCCTCCACCAGGTCGGGATCATCCTTCAAAAGCGCGTCCGCGACCTGCTCCGCATCATAAAGGACGACGCCGACGTAGCGGATCCTCCCTACGCAGCTCTGGGCGCAGGCATTCACCTGGCCGCTTTCCACCCGCGGGTAGCAGAAGATGCATTTCTCCGCCTTGCCGCTTTGCCAGTTGAAATACACCTTCTTGTATGGGCAGGCGGTGACGCAAAAGCGCCATCCTTTGCAGACGTTCTGGTCCACCAGCACCACCCCGTCCTCGCCCCGCTTGTAGAGGGCGCGGGACGGGCACGAAGCCATGCAGGAGGGGTGCAGGCAGTGGTTGCAGATGCGCGGCAGGTACTGCATGAAGATGGTGTCGTACGCTTCCACCAGCCGCGCATCGGGGAGATTGGGGTCCTTGGCCGCGTACCTGCGCGATCCGGAGAGGTCGTCGTCCCAGTTGGCGCTCCCCTTGATCTGCTCGATCCGCTCCCCGGAAACCTGGGAAAAGGCCGCCGCCACCGGCTGGTCGTCCGAGTCCGGGGCCCCCATCAGGTTTCCGTAGTCGAAATCGAACGGCTCGTAGTAGTCCTCGATCTCGGGGAGGTGGGGCTGGAAGAAGAGACTGAAGAGCGTTCCCCCCCGGTTGACCGAATTCAGCCGCACCTGGTTCCCGTCGCGGACCCAGCCGCCGTGGTAGCGCTCCTGGTTCTCCCAACCCCGCGGATATCCGATCCCCGGCTTGGTCTCGACGTTGTTCCACCACATGTATTCGGTTCCCTTCCGGTCGCTCCAGATGTTCTTGCAGGAGATGGAGCAGGTGTGGCAGCCGATGCACTTGTCCAGGTGGAACGCCATTACGATTTGAGCCCGCACGTCCATCGCATCACCCCTTTAGCTTTCTGACTACGACATAGCAGTCGCGGTTCACCCCGGTGGGGCCCCAATAGTTGAAGTAGTAGCTCATCTGCGCGTAGCCTCCGACCATCAGGGTGGGCTTCAGCCTGCCGCGGGTGAGGCTGTTGTGCACCCCGCCGCGCTTGCCGGTCCGCTTGGACTTGCGCATCCCTACGGTCCGGTCGGTCGCGTGGTAGAGGATGCAGGCACCGCGCGGAATGCGGGAGGATGCGTTGGCCCGGCAGGTGACCACGCCGTTGGTGTTGTAGACCTCGATCGGGTCGTTGTCTTCGATGCCGGCGCCGGCGGCGTCCTGGTCGTTGATCCAGAGGATGATCCCCCCCCGGTCCAGGGTGAGCATCCGGAGGTTATCGCGGTAGGTGGTGTGGATGCTCCACTTGCCGTGGGGGGTGAGGTAGTTGAGTACCAGCCCGGTCTCGCCATCCTCGATCTCGTCCAGGATCGCCGGGTCGAGTTTCCCCTTGAAGGTCGGGAGGTTCTCGTGGAAGGCAACGTAGTACGGGTGGTCCAGGTAGACCGACTGGCGCCCGGTAAGGGTGCGCCACGGGACGCCGTGTTCCACGTTCAGGACGTACGGGGTGTAGGGGCGGCCGTTGTTGACCAGCCCGCTCCAGATCGGCGAGCTCACCACGCGGCGCGGCTTTTGGACGATGTCCTCCCAATAGATGCGAAAGTCGCGGGAGCCCTGGGCGATGGTTTCCAGCGGCTTGCCGACCCGTTCGCCCAGGTTCTGGTAGGCGCGCTCGGCCAGGGCGCCGTTGGTCTCCGGTGCCAGGGAGAGGATGACGTCGGCCACCACCCGTTCCTCGGCCAGATCGACGTAGCGGGTGCCGCCCCACTCCCGGGTCGGCATCTGCGCCCGAAGCCCCTCGTGCACGTCTCCGGCGTCGTACTTGATGCCGTGGGCGCTCAGGTGGGAGACCTCCGGCCCCAGGGAGAGGAATTGCCGGTACAGGGCGGGGTAGTTCCGCTCCACGACGGTCAGATTCGGCATGGTCTTGCCGGGGACCGGTTCGCACTCCCCGAGCTTCCAGTCGCGGACCTCGCGTTGCGCGATCTCCTCGGGGGTGTCGTGGGCGAGGGGATGCATGACAACGTCCTGCATGGGGGTAGGGAGGTGCTTTTGCGCCAGGGCGCTCACCCGTTCGGCGATCGCGGTGAAGATCTTCCAGTCGGTTCTCGACTCCCAGGCCGGGGGCGTCGCTGCGTCCATGCAGTTGACGAAGGCGTGCAGGTCGGTGGTGTTGAGGTCGCTCTTCTCGTACCAGGTTGCGGTGGGGAGGACGATGTCGGAATAAAGGGCGGAGGTGTCCATGCGGAAGTTGAGGTCCACCAACAGGTCGATCTTGGCGTGCGGCGCCTCTTCGACCCAGCGCACCTCGGAGACCAGCTCCTTCGCCTTCTCGGTGGCGCTCACCGAGCTGTTGGTGGTCCCCAGTACGTGCTTGAGGTAGAACTCGTGCCCCTTGGCCGAGGCCGCTATCGCGTTGCCGCGCCAGATGAACCAAAGCCTGGGGAAGTTGACCGGGTTGTCAGGGTCCTCGCAGGCGAAGCGGATTTTGCCGTTTTTCAACCGCTCCACCAGCCATTTCCGGCAGGCCTCCACCGTGGCGCACCCCTCCTGCTTTGCCGTCTGCATCAGGCGCAACGTCGAGTCGTTAAAGTGCGGGGCGAACGGGAGCCATCCCAGCCGCACCGCCTTGGCATTGAGGTCGGCGATGTGCCCCGGTATTCCCGCTCCCGGCTCCGGCTGGTAATAGTCGCCGATGCCGCGGTCGTAGCGCCACTGGTCGCCGTGCAGGTACCAGTAGTTGGGCGCGCTCTGCAGCCGGCTCGGCTTGACCCAGTCGTAGGCGAAGGCGATCGCGCTCCAGGAGGCGAGGGGGGCGACCTTTTCCTGCCCCACGTAATGGGCGAGCCCGCCGCCGTTGCGCCCCACGCTCCCGGTGAGGATGAGCGAGGTGATCGCCGCGCGGTAGAGGAGGTCCTGGTGGTACCAGTGGTTCACCCCCGAGCCGATGATGATGAGGTTGCGTCCCTGGCTCTCCTCGCCGTTGTTCCCCCACTCGCGGGCGATCCGGATCACGGTTTCGGCGTGGATGCCGGTGAACTTCTCCTGCCACTTGGGGGTGAAGGGGCGATCGACGAAGTAGTCGTCGGGGTACTCCCCGGCGAGGCCGCGCGAGACGCCGAACTGGGCCATGAGGAGGTCGAAGACGGTAGTGACCACCCGGTCGCCGTGCAGCGTCGTCACCCGATGTGTCGGGACCTCGCGGACGGCAGCGGCGCTCCCGCTGAAGGTGAAGCGCACCGGGCGGGTTTCCCCGTCCAGGAAGGTGAGGGCGCAGTCGATGGGCCCTCCGTCGACCAGGTCGACCATGTCCAGATTCCAGTCCCCCTTGCGCTCGCTCCAGCGCGAACCGATGCTCCCCTTGGGGATGCGCACCGCGCCGCTGCGGTCGGCGACGCACAGGACCCAGCCGCCGTTTTCGACCGACGCGCCCCGCTCCAACTCGTCGGCCCGGAGAAACTCTCCGGCCCTCCAGACGCCGTCGGTCTCGGTGAGCTTGACCAGAAAGGGGAGATCCGAGAAACGGGTCACGTAGTCGATGAAAAAAGGGACCTTGCGGTCCTGGTAGAACTCCTTGAGCAGCACGTGGTTGAGTGCCATCCAGAAGGCGCCGTCCTGTCCCGGCTCGACCGGGAGCCAGATATCGGCGAACTTGCTGGCGATGGAGTAGTCGGGGGAAAAGACGGCGACCTTGGCGCCCCGGTAGCGGGCCTCGGTGAGAAAGTGGGCGTCCGGCGAGCGGGTCATCGGGACGTTGGAGCCGGTAACCGCGATGTAGGTGGCGTTGAACCAGTCCGCCGACTCGTGCACGTCGGTCTGCTCGCCCCAGACCTGCGGGGAGGCGGGGGGGAGGTCGCAGTAAAGGTCGTAGAAGCTCAGCATCACCCCCCCCAGAAGAGAGAGAAAGCGGGTCCCGGCTGCGTAGCTGATCATGGACATCGCGGGAATCGGGGTGAAGCCGATGATCCGGTCCGGGCCGTATTTCTTGATCGTGTAGATGGTGGAGGCGGCGATGATCTCGACCACCAGGTCCCAGCTCGCTCGACGAAAGCCCCCCATGCCCCGCCGCTCGGTCCAGGAGGTCCGGGCCTGCGGGTTTTCCACGATGCTCTGCCAGGCCTCCACCGGGTCCTCGATGGTCTTGCGGGCCTCCTGGTAGTGATCCAGGAGCGCGCCCCTGATGTAGGGGTATTTCACCCGCAAGGGGCTGTAGAGGTACCACGAGTAGCTGATGCCGCGGGCGCAGCCGCGCGGCTCGGTGTTGGGAATCGAACTGTCGAACTGCGGATAATCGTAGGCCTGCAGCTCCCAGGCGACGACACCGTCCTTTACGTGGACCATCCAGCTGCAGCTTCCGGTGCAGTTGACCCCGTGGGTGCTCCGCACCACCCGGTCGTACTGCCAGCGGTTGCGGTAGAACTCCTCCCAGTCGCACCTGCCGCCACACTCCTCGTCCTTGAATCGATTCGACATTATCCGATCCTCCTTTTGACCACGAGTGCGATCACGATGAAGAGGGCAAAACAACCGACACCGACGTAGGGATAGACGTTCTCCGCGCGCCCCTTGCCGGTGGAGGCGTCCTGGAAAAGGGCGATCAGGGGGGCTATTTCCTGATCCTTCAGGGGGCGGTTGGCGTAGGCCGTCTTCATGACCGGGAAACTCAGGCTTTGCAGGACGCCGCGTACCCCGCTGTCCCCCATCGTGGCATAGATGCCGGTGAGGTCGGCGGCGAGGGTGCCGCCGTGGACGCCCGGATAGCGGATGGTATGGCAGGAGACGCAGGGGGGGCCGCCGCCGGCGAAGGGAATCCTGCCGGTGAACAGGGCCCGGCCGGTGCCAAGGAGAGCCGGAGTAACGACGACCGGGGGGGCTCCGGCGGACTCGGTTTGGCCGGCCGGCGCGCTGGCGCCGGTGCCCAGAAAGGCGATGATCTTTTCGGCATCGGCGCGGCTTACCCCCAGGTTGGGCATTTCCATACCGAACTTCTTGACCAGCTCCAGCTGGGCCGGATCCTTGGCGGCGGCGAGTTTGTCGGGCGCGGTGATGATCTGCACCAGCCAGTCCGCCGGATGGCGCTCGGTCACCTGCCTCAGGTCGGGGCCGACGCTGTTGCCGCCGCCGATGGTGTGGCAGCTCGCGCAGAGCTTCTGGAAAAGCTCCTTGCCTTCCTCGGCACGGGCCTGGGCCGTGGCAAGAAAAGACAGGAACAGGATGCCGCTTAGCATGACGAAGAGTCTGGGCATGCGGGCCTCCAGCCAAAACAGGATGGGCAAATTGGAAAGGCCTAATTATATACAGAGAGTCGCGGAGGGGAAAGGCAGGGAGAATAGATTTGAGAGAGGGATGGTGAGGCTGAGGGGGATGAATCCGAGCCAGTTAAGCATTGCGTCCACGGGAAGGTCGCATTTTATCACAGAGATGGTGTTCGAAATTGCTGTGGGAGCGCCTTTCCAGGCGCGATCAGCGGTGTCATTCGCGCCAGGAATGGCGCTCCCACCGGGTTGGCGCGAGCCCCGATGGGCAAACTTCATCTCTCGTTGCAAGGGTCGACGGGAAGGGTGCATTTACTCACAGATGTGGTGTCGAAAGTGCCGTGGGAGCGCCTTTTCAGGCGCGATCAGCGGTGGTCGTTCGCGCCAGGAATGGCGCTCCCACCGGGTTGGCGCGAGCCTCCGATGGGGCAACTTCATCTCTCGTTGCAAGGGTCGACGGGAGGGTTGCGCCTGCTCACACCGGTGGTTCTCCTCGTTCCCAAGGTCCACCTTGGGAACGCAGATCCGATGGATAAGCTCCAGCTTCTGGACAGCCGTCGGGTCCGTGCCCCGACTGTTCATTGTTCATTGCCGTCCCGCACCGTCGGCGAGCTCCACGCGGTTGCGGCCGTTTTTCTTCGCCTTGAACAGCGCGTCGTCGGCCGCTTTCCAGAGGACCGCGGCGTCGTCGAAGTCGGCCAGGGTGGCGATCCCGCAGCTGAAGGTGGCGTTGAAGCTCTCTTCGCGCCCGGGAAAGGTGATCGAGGCATAGCTCTTTCTCAACTCGTCCAGCATGGTCATCGCCTGGTCCGCATTGCATCCGGGTAAAACGACGATGAATTCTTCGCCGCCGCAGCGTCCGACGATATCGGTCTTGCGCAGCCGCTGCTGCAACAGGCGGGACAGGGTGATCAGCACGCGGTCCCCGATCGGATGGCCGAAGTCGTCGTTCACTTTCTTGAAATGGTCGATGTCGACCATGGCAATGCTTAATTCCTGGTCCTCACGGTGCGCCATCTGGATCGCCAGGTTCAGCTGCTCCTTGGAGGCGCTGTGGTTGTACAGGCCGGTCATGCTGTCGCGCACCATGAGCGAGCGGATCACCTTCATCCGTTCGGCACGCACCGCGACCGAGGTCACCAGGTGCTGCGGCTTCACCGGCTTGGTCAAAAACTCGTCGCCCCCCATCCGCATGGCATCGAACTGCTTGTCTGCGTTGGTCTCGCTGGAGAGAAACACGATGGGGATGCTGAAATAGGCGTCGATCTGGCGGATCGCCTTGGCAAGCTCCATCCCGTTGAATCCGGGCATGTACATGTCCATCAGGATCAGGTCGGGCTTGAACGAGCTGAGCGGCTCCATCGCCTTGAGCGGATCGCTCAGGGTTTGCGTCTCCATGCCGGCCTGCTGCAGGATGGTCGCGTGGTACTCGGCCAGGGTGACGTCGTCGTCCACGATCAGCACCCGGTTCGGTTCGGGCGTCTCGGTGGTGGTGAGATCGCTGAGGGTGGAGCAAAGGGCGGTGATGTCGATCGGCTTCACGAAATAGGCGCTGGAACCGGCGCGGACCGCGGAGAGCCGGGCCCCGAGGTCGTCGCGCGAGGAAATGAAGACCATCGGGATGTCTTCCTTGAGCTCGTTGCGCAGCTCAGCCATCTCCTCGGTGCCGCCGGTGGGGCGGTTCGGGAAGATGACGTCCATCACGATGGCGTCCGGGCGGTTCTTGGCCGCCTTGCGGAGCTCCTCCGGCTCGGCGAAGGAGACGACCTCATACCCGAAGCACTGGATCTGGGTGGCCAGGCTCATCCTCTGGTAGGGATCGTCCTCGCAGAGGTGGATCAGCTTGCGCTCCCGCCCCTCGCCGTGGTGGGTGGGGACGATCAACTCCGGTGCCTGGAATTCCATCTCCTCGACCGACTCGAGCTCGTCCAGGGACTTTTCCAGCTTGTCGAGCAGCTCCTGCATCTGGCGGTGCCATGCCGAATTGAGTTTGCTCCGGTCGCCCAGCGGCTCTTCCGCGAGCCGTTCGGCGGCAGCCGCCACCGAGGCAACCGAGGGGAGGGCGAAGGAGGCGGTGGCCCCTTTCATGGTATGGATGCGCCGGTGCAGGTCCTCGATCCCCGGCTCTGCCGACGGGTTGGCCATCAGGGCGACGTGGATCTCGCGGATCGCGACGTACTGCTCCGGAAGCTTCTTGATGAA
This sequence comes from Geomesophilobacter sediminis, assembly GCF_016458275.1. Taxonomy (GTDB): domain Bacteria; phylum Desulfobacterota; class Desulfuromonadia; order Geobacterales; family Geobacteraceae; genus Geomesophilobacter; species Geomesophilobacter sediminis. The sequence continues at coordinate 75,099 of NZ_JAEMHM010000020.1, read as the reverse complement.
GGACTCCCGGATCTTTTTCAGCTTCATGTTGATGGCCGGTGCGGGCGTGCTCATGTTCGGTCCTTTCAGGCGCGCCCGAGGAGCGCGTCGACGGCAAGCGGGAGTTTTTCCTGAAGGTCTTCGTCCTTGGCTACCACGGCGTCGATGTCCGGATGGGCTGCCCGGAGGGCGTCAGCGTTGCTGCCGGTGAGAAGCACGAAGGGCTGGGTGAAACCCTGGCCGCGCAGTTCGCTGAAAAGCTGCACCCCGTCCATGAACGGCATGTTCAGATCGGATACCACCATGGCGATGGCGGGGTTTTGCGAGATCTTTTCCATGGCGTCGAGGGCTCCCTCGGCGATGGTCGTCTCGTAGCCGGATCCTTCCAGGACCAGGCCGGTCAGCTCAGCGGTAAAAAGGTCATCGTCCACCACGAGGATCGTTGTCGGGGTGTCGCTCATGTATTGGCTCCTTTCATCCGATCAGGGCGCGGACCGTGTCGATCAGGTTCGACTGGTCAAAGGCCCCCTTTACGATGTAGGCATCGGCTCCCACGCTGATGCCCCGTTTTTTGTCTGCTTCTTTTTCCCGCGAGGTCACGATGACGATCGGGACGGTGTGGTAGCGCTCGTCGGCCCGCAGCCGCTCGGTGAGCGAGAAACCGTCCAGGCGCGGCATCTCCACGTCGGTGATGATCAGGTCGTAGCGGTGCTCCCGGGTCTTGCCGAAGCCGTCCTCGCCGTCGAAGGCGGTCTCGACCTGGTAGCCGTTCGCCTCCAGGATGCTCTTTTCCAGCTCGCGGGTGTTGTAGGAGTCGTCCACCACGAGGATGGTGGCGGCGCTGGCGTTTTCCGCCTCGGCCCGGCGGCCGGACGTGGCGACGTTGCGGGCCTGTTTCAAGAGTTCCGGGACGTGGAGCAGGTTGATGATGGCGTTGCGGTCGCCGATGGTGACCCCGGAGACCAGTTTCAGGTTCTGGAGATGGTCGGGGAGGGGCTTGATCACCATTTCCTCGCTCCCCAGCGCCTCGTCGATGATCAGGCCGAGCTTTTCCTCCCCGTCGCGCACGATGACGATCAGGACCTCTTCCGGCTCGGGGCTGGCGGAAAGGCCGACCAGCGGAGCGAGCGGCTCCACCGGAATCAGCTGCTCGCGCAGGCGGATGGCCCGCTTGTTGACCACCTCGATCAGGTCCGCCGCCGGAGCCCGGAGCATCTCCACGATGGAGGTGTTGGGGAGGGCGCAGGTCTTGCCGGCGGCGATCACCTGGAGCACCGGGAAAACGGCGAGGTTGAGCGGCAGCCGCAGCATGAACGAGGTGCCGACCCCCTCGCGGGTGTCCACGAAGATGGTTCCCTTGGACTCGTCGACGATGCTCTTCTTAACGACGTCCATGCCGACCCCGCGGCCGGTCCGGTCGGTGATGATCGCGCTGGTGCTGAACCCGGGGAGGAAGATGAGGTTGATCAGGTCGGCGCGGGGCATCGTGGCGGCGCTCTCCGGGTCGATCAGCCGCTTGGCGAGGGCCTTTTCCCGGATCCGTTCCACCGACATGCCGCTGCCGTCGTCGCTCAAGGTGATGGTGACGCAGCCGCCGTCGTAGCAGGCGGAGAGGGTGACCGTGCCCCGGACCGGCTTGCCGGCAAGGAGCCGGTCCTCGGCGCTTTCGATGCCGTGGTTGATTGCGTTGCTCACCAGGTGGACCAGCGCGTCTCCGATCCGGTCGATGATCTTGCGGTCCAGTTCGGTGTCGCCGCCGGTGACCACCAGGTCGATCTCCCGCCCCGACTCGCGGGCCAAGTCGCGGAAGGTGCGGCGCAGCGGGTCGAAGACCGTGGAGAGCGGGAGCATGCGCATCTTGAGCGAGGTCTCCTGGAGGTCGACCACCAGGTGCTCCTGCATGAGCATGCCCTGCTGCAGGCCGCGGACCGACTCCTGGAGGGTCGCATAGAGCGCTTCTCCGGTCGCCTTGAGCTCGTCGCCGGCCGGGCCGGCCGAACCGAGATGCTCGGCAACCTGCCCGTGGTACCTCCCGCAGGAACGCTCGATTTCCTGGAGACGCTGCAGGTCCTTGGAGAAGCGGCGGTGTTCGGAGACGATTTCCCCCATGAGCTGGATCAGCTCGTCCAGTTTGTTGGCGTTGATCCGCAGGTATTCGGCGCCCTTTTTGACGGCAGGCTGCGGGGTGGCTCCCTCGCCCCCTTCAACCGCGGGGCGGAGTGCGGCGGGATCGTGAACCGCGTCGGCCGTGGCCGGGTCGGTGGCGGCGACCGCGGATGCTGGTGGGGCTGATGCTGCGGGGGGTGGGGCCGGCGGCGGGGGAGCGCTCGGCGTTGCCTCCGCTGCGGGTGGGGCGCCTGCGGGAGCCACCGCATCGGCCAGCAGGGCGCAAAGCTCCTGGGGGGGGACCGGCGCGGTGTTGCCGCCGGAGACCGCGTCGAGCAGGGCGAGCAGGGCGTCGTTGCTGCGGAAAAGGAGGTCGATCCGCGGCTTGTCGAGCGGGGTCTTCCCGTCGCGGGCGGCGTCGAGGAGGTCCTCCATGTGGTGGGCCAGCTCGGTCACGCCCGAGAGCTTCATCATCTTGGCCGATCCCTTCACGGTATGGGCCGCGCGGAATAGGGCGTTGATGGTCTCGGTATGCTCCGGTTCGCTCTCCAGGGCAAGGAGTCCCTCGCTCAGCCGGGAACAGTGTTCCCGCGCCTCCTCGACGAACCGCATCAGGAATTTGGTCGGATCGAATGCCATCGGCTCACCTTCAACACATCATCATTCGTAGGGGCGCAGGCTGCGCCAGTAAATCCTGTTCTCCCTCTCCCCCCGGGAGCGGGGTGGGGTAAGGGCGGTTCCGGGGCGAATCTACTTCGGTCCCTGCATCAGGGTCAGCTTGTGCCGGCAGATGCTGAGAAACTGACCCGGTTCGTAGGACAGCGGAAAGACGGTCAGCTCCTGATCGTCCCCTTTTTCCAAAAGGTTGATCACGGTCTCGAATCCGGCGCGGGCCCGCCCCGCCTCCCCCTTGGCAAAGAGGATTTCGGCGGCGTAGAACTGGGCCAGCCAGCAGGAAGCGTCGCCGTAGAGGGCTTCCCGGAACCGCCGGAACGCCCCCTGGTCGTCGCCGCGGTTGCGGGCGGCGATCCCGAGGATCAGGCTCGCCTGGGCGCAGAGCGGATCCAGGTCCAGGGCGGCCTCGGCAGGGCCTTCGGCTTCGTCGTAGCGTCCGGTCTGCAGCAAAAGACCCGCTTTGAGGACCAGCGGCATGGTCGACGGATTGGCGGCGACCGCCGCCTCGGCCAGCGTCAGCGCCTCGTCGTACTGCATCTGCCGGGCCGCGGCGAGTGCGGCGGCGAACGAGTCGGCGGCCGCGGCCGCGGTGCGGTGCGGCGCTGCCGTCAGGGTCGGACACCCCGGGCGCGGCGGGACCGGAATCCGGCGCCCCAGTTTCGGCTCCGGCCCGGATTGCGGAGGGAGCACCGGCCGGCCGGGAAGGGGGGCTGCCTTGCCTGCCGCGCTGCCGGCCCTGCGCTCGCGCGCTCCGACCTTCTCGCCCGCCTTGGGCTTCCCGGAAAAATAGAACAGGCGGTTTCGCTCCACCAAATGCAGCAGGCCGAGGTCGTGGTGCAGGGTCTCGGAGGCTCCGACGATGAGCGCGCCCTCTTCGGGAAGGAGGTCGGCCAGGCGGCGGAAGATGGCCCGCTGTACCTCGGCGGAAAAGTAGATCGATACGTTGCGGTAGGTGATGAAATCCTGCCGTCCCACCGTGGCCGCTCCCCCTTCGAGGAGATTCACCTGTTCGAACCGGACCATGCGGCGCACTTCCTCGCGCACCCGGTAGCTCTTTCCGGCCGTGGCTTCGAAATAACCCTGGAGGAGCAGGGGATCGGTCCGGCGGAAGGACGGGGCGGCGTAGGTGCCGTGGGTGGCGATGGCCAGGGCCTTGGTGTCGATGTCCGCACCGGTTATCTCGAAGCGCTCGGCAGCGGCACCGAAGCGCTGCCGGAGCAAGATGGCGAGCGAGTACGGTTCCTCGCCGGTGGAGCAGCCGGCGCTCAGGATCCGGACCGGCCCCTCGCCGCAGTTGGCGAGGTACTCCGGAATCAGGACGTCGACCAGCAGGTTGAGGTACTCCGGCTCCCGGAAGAAGTAGGTCTCGTTTACCGTCAAAAGCTCGATGAGGGCCTGCAGCTCCCGTTCTTCCCGGCACAGCAGCGCATAGTATTCATCCGGAGTGGCGATGCCGAAGGCGCTCATTCTTCCGGCGACGACGTTGAAAAGCCGCTCCTGGGCCGCCCCCGGTTCGAACACGATCCCGCAGGTTCTGGTGATCAGCTCGGCGAAGCGGTGTTCGTCCCGCAGTTTTTTGAGAGCTCCGGCTACCATGTCCGCCTCGTTACTTCGCCCCCAGCCGCGCCAGGTAGGGCGCGATCTGGTCCAGGGGGAGGACGGTGTCCACCAGCCCCTGGTCGATGGCCTGCTTGTTCATCCCGTAGATCATGGAACTCGGGCCGTCCTGGGCGAGGGTGATCCCTCCGGTCCCCTTGATGGCGCGCATCCCCTCGACCCCGTCGTCCCCCATGCCGGTCAGGATGACGCCGACCGTCCCGCCGCGATAGGCTTCGGCGACCGAGGCGAGCAGGGTGTTGCAGCTCGGGTGGTAGAGAAAGGACGGGTCGTGCGGGCCGAGCACGATCCGCTCGCCCCGCAGCCGCATGGCATGTTCCGCCGGGTTCAGGTAGACCTGGCCCGGCTTGATCTGCTCGCCGTTGCGCGCGACGCTCACCGGGAATCGGCTGCCGCCGGCCATCCAGTCGGCAAGCCCCTGGGTGAAACCTTCGGCGATGTGCTGGCTGACCAGGATCGGCAGGGCAAAGTCGGCGGGGAGCCCGGAGAGAAGCTGGTAGATGGCCGCCGGCCCTCCGGTCGAGGCCGCGATGGCAACGACGCTCCCGCGCCGCCCCGGGGCCGGAAGGGGCGCCGGGCCGGCCTTGACCCGTACCGCCGCGTGGACCGCCACGTCGACCCGGGCCAGGGTCCGGATGGTGCCCGCCAGCGATGCCCCGGACTCCGGCGTGAGCTCGGGCTTTTCGATGACGTCGAGCGCCCCCTTTGATACGGCGGCAAAGGCGGTCCGGACGCCGGAGAGGGAGGTGATGACCAGGATCGGCACCGGGTGGAGCTCCATGATCCGCTCGATCGCCTCCATGCCCCCCATTACCGGCATCTCGAGGTCCATGGTCACCACGTGCGGCTTCAGGCTCGCGACCATTTCGATCGCTTCCTTGCCGTTGGATGCCTCCCCGACGATCTGGATGTCCGGTTCCGGTTCCAGGAGAAATCGGATCAGCTCGCGGGCCAGCGGACTGTCGTCGACGGTAAGGACCCGTATGGCAGCGGGGGCGTGCGGCATACTAGCCCAGCTCCAAGACGGCCCCGTGCGGTCCGGCCGGGTCCTTTTCGTGCTTGAAGGTCAAAACCAGCGACCGGAGCTGTTCGGAAAGATCGGTCAGTTCGGCCACGATGGCGTGCGATTTGAAGGCGGAGTCGTTGGCGCTTTGGACCCCCTTTTCGATGTCCTTCAGGGCGATGACCACCTGGCTGCTCGCGATCTGCTGCTGCTTGGTGGAAAGGGAGATCTGCCGTGCCGCGCTGGAGGTTTCGTCGACGCTCTCGATCCCCTCCATGAGCATCTCCACGGTGTGGGTCGCGTACTCCTGCCCCTCCTGGATCAGCTGCGAGCTCTTTTCCGAGGACATCACCAGGCGGTTGACCGCGTCGAGGATCTCGGTGATCTTCGACTCGATTTCGCCGGTGGAGGAGACCACGCTGTCGGCCAGGCGCCGGATTTCCACGGCGACCACGCCGAACCGCTTCCCGGCCTCGCCCGCGCTCGCCGCCTCCAGTGCGGCATTGAACGCGATGAGCTTGGTCTGGTTGGCGATGTTGTTGATGATCTCCATGATCTTGTTGATTTCTTTGGACTTCTTGCCGAGCTTGACGATCTCTTCCAGGTTGGTCCTGATGTTGCCGTTCAGATCGACGATCTTCATGGTGAGGGTTTCCACCTCGGCGGCCCCGTGTTTGGTGTCCTCCAGGGACTTGTCGGCCCGGTCCACCACCCCCTGCGAGTGCTGGGCGATCTGGCTGGCGGTGGAGGAGAACTCCTCCATGGTGGAGGAGATTTCCACCACCGAGCTGGAGAGGTGCGAGGTGAAGTCGGTCTGCTGGTTGACCGCGGAGACGATGGTCCCGGCCTGGGCGTGCAGCCGTTCGGTCACCTCGGAAACCAGGTGGATGATGGTGCGCAGGCTGCTGAAGTGCTCGTTGAGCCAGCGTGCCAGCGTCCCGACCTCGTCCTCGGTGGTGACCGGGATGGTGATGGAGAGGTCGTTGTTGAAGTTCTTGATGGTGTTGGAGATGGTCTCCAGGGGACCGGTGATGTAACGCTTCACGATGAAGTGCGCGAAGATCAGCAAAAGAAAGGTGACGGTGAGCGCGAGGACGACGAACTGGGAGACGGTGGAGGAAAGCTCCGCGTCGATCCGGCTTTTCTCCTTGGCGACCTGGGTGTTGATGTCGTCGATGTAGACCCCGGTCCCGGCGATCCACTTGGTGCCGGGGATCGACTTGGCGAAGGAGATCTTCGGCTTCAGGGTCTCGTCACCGGGCATCTTCCACATGTACTCGATGAAGCCTTCCCCCTTGTCCTTGCAGGTCTTGGTGATCTCACGGAGGATGTAGACCCCGTTCGGGTCCTTGAGATCGCTTTGGTCCTTTCCTTCCAGGCGCGGGTCGGGGTGGACGACCATGACGTTATTGAAGTCGTTGATCCAGATGTAGCCGTGTTCGCCGTAGCGTGCCGCCGCGAGCACCGCCCGGGCCTGCTGGAACGGCGACTTCTGCACGATCTTGATCGCCATCTCCACGTACCCCTGGATCTGGTGCTTGCGTTCGGAAAGGAGCACCTCGCGGTAGGCGGCGATCCGCTCGTTGCCGCGGGAGACGATGTTCCGGATGGTGACGATGGAAATCACGGTGGTTATCGTCACCACGGAAAGAATGACCAGTCCAAGTACCTTCCAGCGCAGGGTAAATTTCATCCTTCCCTCCTAGTTGCACACCTATTCCCGTGAGCCAGTCGCTCCAGGTCGACCAGCAGGATCATGATTCCATTGCGGGGAATGACTCCCCAAAGGCCGTTTTCCAGGGCCCGGCCGGCGACCAGGGGCGGAAACGGCTGAATATCGCCGATGGGGACTTCCACGATGTCCTCCATGGCGTCGACGACGATCCGAAACGGTGCCGCCGCGTCCGAGCGGAGCGTGAGCACCGTCGGGGCGCCGTACTGCGCAGGCTCCACCGACTCCATCCCGATTTCCTCGTGAAACCAGTGCAGCTCGGCCCGGTCCGGTTCCTCGGCCAGGTCCCGCATCCGCGCGATCTGCTCCAGGTCGGCGGCAAAAGAGACACCGGCTGCCTGGAACAGGAGCAGGTTCAAAAAGGGGAGGTCGGAAAGGGCGGCAGTCATAGCGCGATCTTGGCCGCCAGTTTTTCCAGGTCCAGGAGGTTGATCAGCTGCCCCTGGTGCTCGATCTCCCCGAGGACCAGGTCCCGCACCGCGCCCGAGAGGGTGGCAAGGGGCGGGTTGATGGCGCTTACCGGGATGTCGGTGACGTCATCGATCTCGTCGACCAGGATCCCGGAGCGAAAACCGTTCTTCACCGCCATGGCCACCATCGGGGCGGCGGGGGAGGAATGGGGAGTATCGAGAAAATGGGCCAAGTCGAGCACCGACTCGATGTCGCCCCGCAGGTTGATCAGGCCGGGAAGGTAGGAGGGGAGGCCGGGGACCCAGGAGATGACACCGGCGGGAAGAATTTCGCGGATGTCGCTGCCGTAAAAGGCGTAACGTTTGCCGCCGCAGAGAAAGACGACGATCTTCACCGTCTCCAGCTCGACGTCGACGATCTGCTCCGCCTGGCGGGTCTGCTTGACGATCTCGAGCATCCGATCGCTCTTCAGTTGTGGTGCGTCATCGTCCATTCTGCCGCTCCGCATTTACCGTGGAATTGGGTGTGAAAGAGACCTGCTGGCGGCCGGCAATCCAGGTGCCGATCGCCACGTCCCTGAACCAGTGCAGGTTGAGCCAGAAAAACGTAGGGCTTTTGGCTAGTTAATCGGGCGATGGACCGGGAAACTTTAGAACAATTTTTTAAAAATGTTAAAAGTTGAGATCCCTCGGCAGTATCGGGATAAGCCGTCTGATTTCCGGCAATTAACTTTCCCGTCCTATTGTGATTCGTCACCTTCTCTTCGACGAGATGTAACACGAATGACATAAAGGAAGGGTACAAAGGCCCCAACGTTTAATGAGGAGAGAGGGCACGGTGCAGAGCTACACAGCGCAGGAGCAGGATGAGATATTTTTTGCCGGCCAGTTGATTGTCTCGGCGGACCAGGTTTCCCCGGCGACCAAGGTTGCCGAGGTTGACGAACGGTTTTCGCGGTCGACGGAACTGGAGGCGATGGCGATTGTCGATGGAGACCGACCGGTCGGTCTGATCACGAGGACCAAGCTCTTATTCCTGCTGTCGCGCCGGTTCGGCTACGAGCTCCATTCCCGGCACGCCATCATTAGCATCGCCGACCAGGCTCCCCTGGTCGTCTTCGAGGACGAACTGCTCGACGCGGTGATCGAGAAGGCCTGCGCCAGGCCCCCCCAGGACATCTACGACGAGATCATCGTGGCCCGGGAGGACGGGTCCTTCCTCGGGTTGCTGTCGCTCAAGGAACTGGTGATCCAGCAGAGCATCGCGCTCACCAGAAACGTGGTTCTCAAAGAGGTCGCCACCGCGCGCAGCCAGGAACTTGAGCGGGTGAACCAGGTAAAGTCGCAGTTTCTCGCGACCGTGACCCATGAACTCCGCTCTCCGGTTAACGCCATCATCGGCTTGGTGCACCTGCTGAAGATGGCCGCTGACCAGGGCTCGATGGAGCAGATCCAGGAACGTCTCGGTTTTCTGCTCACCACCGCCACCAACCTGCGCACCGTGATCACCAACATCCTCGATCTCTCCAAGATCGAAGCGGGCAAGATGGAAGTGGCCCAACAAGAGGTCGACCTCGGGGCACTTCTCAACGAAATCGCGGAAACGACCCGCGTTTTGGTGCGGGATAAGGACGTGGCCGTGGTGGTCACCGCTCCCGGGGAGGATGTGGTTGCCGTTACCGACCCGATCAAGCTGCGTCAGATCGTCACGAACCTTGCCAGCAATGCCGCGAAGTTCACCGAGCAGGGGCGGGTGGAACTGCGCCTGATTCCAGAAGCGGCGGGGCGGACCATCGAGGTCGCCGACACCGGGATCGGCATCAAGGAAGAGGACCTTCGGCTTCTCTTCACCGCGTTCAGCCAGGTCGAGGACGCCGCCACCAAAAGTCATGAAGGAACCGGTCTCGGTCTGGCCATCAGCAAGAACCTGGCACAGCTCATTGGCGGCTCGATTTCCGTATCCAGTGTTTACGGCACGGGAACCACCTTCCGGCTGACCTTGCCCAGATAGGCACTACCATTCCAAAGGAGATGATCTACATGCAGAGCAAGAAAAAGGTTTTGGTGATTGACGATGAGGAAATGCACCTCTACACGGCAAAGGGGCTGTTGGAGAGCGACCGGATCGAGGTTGTCACCTACCGCGGATCTTTTGGCGCGACTAACGCGGTTCGGGCGGCCCGTCCGGACCTGATCCTGCTCGATGTCAACATGCCTGCCCTGTCGGGGGAGAATCTGGTCAGCCTGCTCAAGCCGCTCTGCTCGGAACTGGGAACGCCGATCATCTTTTATTCCTCCAACGACGAGACCAGCCTGCAGGAGTTAGTGCGTGATCACGAGGTGCAGGGGTACGTATGCAAGGGGGATGTCATAGGGCTGCAGGGGAGGGTGAATGACATTCTGTTCTCCCGGCAGCTCACTTCGGCGGCTTGAGCGGCAGGTTCCCGCTCCCCTGTGAGTGCAGCTCCGCGGCAACCCGGCTAACCAGGTTGCCGCGGCAAAGCCCTTCCTGCTCCTGCAGCTCCGACTTCCCCGTCCGCAGTACTTCCCCTTCAAACCGTCAATCTTAAAATCTCTTGATTCAGGCTGGAAACACCATTATCCTGTCGGCACTTCCTGATAAAGCAAAAGGAACGCGACGATGCGCCCTGTCATGCTCATTGGCCTGTTTTTCCTCCTCGCGGCCGCTCCCCAAGGTGGCTGCCACCTGAGTTTTCCCGACCAGGCCCGGCTGGAACCGCCGAAGCTGTCAGCCAGCTTTGGTTCCGATGCCTCGGAAAACAGCCTCCCGGGGATGGGGTGCCTGCTCCTGACGTAGGGATTTGCGATCAAGTCCGGCCCTCACCCCACCCCTCTCCCGGAGGGAGTGGGAGCCAGGGAAACTGCTCATTGCTCATTGTTTAAGGGGTGTTCTCATGGCTAAAACCGCCACTGCACGTCACATTCTCGTTTCTTCCAAGGAGGAGTGCGAGAAGCTCAAATCCGAAATCGAAGCCGGTGCCGACTTTGCCGATGTCGCCCGCCTCAATTCGTCCTGCCCTTCGCGCATGCGCGGCGGTGACCTCGGCGCCTTTTTCCAGGGTCAGATGGTGAAGGAGTTCGACGACGTGGTCTTCTCGGCCGAACTCAACAAGGTCCACGGCCCGGTGCAAACCGAGTTCGGTTATCACCTGATCGAGATCACCAAGCGCTGGTAGCTTCATCCCGCCGTTGTATTTGCTCATTGGTGCTTGGACGTTGTCTCATTGACTCCTTGGCTTATTGTTCATTGTTCATTGTCGTGTGCCCGGTCCCAATCCCATCCAGACAGGAGAACGACCATTGCCATTTGACGCAAGCACCATACGCAATATCGGTATCATCTCCCACATCGACGCCGGCAAGACGACCGTCTCGGAACGGATACTCTTTTATAGCGGCGAAACCTACAAGATGGGGGAGGTCCACGACGGCCAGGCGGTCATGGACTGGATGCCGCAGGAACAGGAGCGGGGCATCACCATCACGGCAACCGCCACCAGTTGCCGCTGGAAGGACTGCCGACTCAACCTGATCGACACCCCGGGACACATCGACTTCACCATCGAGGTCGAGCGGAGCGTGCGAATCCTGGATGGCGCGATGGCGATCTTCAGCGCGGTCGAGGGGGTCCAGCCCCAAAGTGAACTGGTCTGGCGCCAGGCCGACCGGTACGGAGTTCCGCGGGTCTGCTTCATCAACAAGATGGACCGGGTCGGCGCCGACTACCGGCAGGCCCTGCGGCAGATGGCCGAGCGGCTCAAGGCGCGTCCCGTCCTGCTCCAGCTTCCGGTGGGGGAGGAGTCGGGCTTCGACGGGGTCATCGACCTTTTGACCGAGGAGATGGTCCACTTCGAGGAGAGCGATCTGGGCCGGACCATCGTGCGCGGACCGGTCCCGCCGGCATTCGATGCGCAGGTCCGCGAGGCGCGCTTGCAGGTGACCGAGGCCGCCGGCGATTTCGACGACGACGTCGCCGCCGATTTCCTCGATGGACGCCCGGTCTCAGCCGATCGGCTCCGCCAGGCGCTGCGGCGCGGGACCCTTTCCTGCCAGATCTTCCCGGTGCTCCTCGGCTCCGCCTTGCGCAACAAGGGAGTCCAGCCGGTGCTGGATGCCGTCTGCGACTACCTACCTTCCCCACCCGAGGTAACTCCCCCCCGAGGGTACCATCCGACCACCGGTGCCGAGGAGACGCTGAGCTGCGATCCTGCCGCACCGTTGCGCGCCCTTGCCTTCAAGGTGATGGTCGAGGGGGGGCGGCGGCTGGTCTTTTTCCGTGTCTACAGCGGGAAACTCACCACGGGCACCCAGCTGCTCAACAGCAGCCGCCGTCAGCCGGAACGGATCAAGCACCTCTTCCACATGCATTCCCACCGCCGGGAGGAGGTTACCGAGGCGTTTGCCGGGGACATCGTGGCGGCGTCCGGATGCCAAGTGACCCTGACCGGCGACACCATCTGCGACCAGGAACATCCGGTCGTGCTCGAAGGGATGGCCGTTCCGGAGCCGGTGGTGTCGATTGCCGTCGAGGCGAAAGGGGCCGAGGACCGGGAACACCTCCTGGCGACCCTGGAGCATTTCCAACTCGAGGACCCGACCTTCCGAGTGCATGAGGACCAGGAGACCGGGCAGACCATCCTCACCGGGATGGGCGAGCTGCACCTGGAGATCATCGTGGACCGGTTGCGGCGCGAATATGGAGTTCAGGTGAAGACGGGACGCCCGCGGGTGGTCTACCGCGAAACGCTGCGCAAAGAGGTGGTGCGGCACGAGTTCTTCCAGCGCGAGGGGGAACGGAAGCTGGAAACGGCCGAAGTCGTGGTGCGGGTGGTCCCGCTGCAGCGCGGCAGCGGGGTGCGGATCCTCGTTCCGGAGGCGCAGCCTCCCTTGACCGAGGATCTGGTCGCCGCCTTGGAACAGAGTCTCCAGCAGGGGTGCCAGTCCGGTTGCCAGACCGGCTATCCTTTGACCGATACCGAAGTGCAGATCCTGGAGGTACCGCTGAAGCCGGGGGCGCCGCCGCCGGGCGAGGCGGTGCTGAGCGCGGCGGCGCGGCGGGGGATGACCCTGGCGGCGCGCGAGGCGCAGCCGTTGCTTCTGGAGCCGATCATGTCCTTGGAGCTGGAACTGCCGACGGAAAGCCTGGGGAAGGTTCTGGGATCGCTGCAGCAAAAGCGGGGCCGGGTGGAGGGGCTGGACAAGCGGGGGGAGATCCAGGTGGTGCGCGCCGTGGTGCCCCTGGCCCAGATGTTCGGCTACATGACCGACCTGCGCAGCGCCACCAAGGGTCGGGGGAGCTATACCATGGAGTTTCGCGGTTTCGAGGAGGCTCCGGCCGAGGTCCAGGAGGAGTTTGGACTCGGTAGGCATTGAGCTCTGAGCAATGAGCACGTGACAAACGAAAAGGCCTCGGGAGTTTCTTCCCGGGGCCTTTTTACTTCCTGGATATTCCTCGTTCCCAAGGTCCACCCTCCGATGCTGGTGTCGGCGAATTCCCTGGAGCGACATTCTTGTCGCGATCAATATCTCTTCTCCATCGCCCCTTCAAATGCACACGGTTGCCTGCCCTGTAGGAGCGCCTTTCCAGGCGCGATTAGCGGCATTGGAAGGTACCGCCTGCGGCGGATCGCGCCAGGAATGGCGCTCCCACAGGAAAGGCCGCTTCCGTCCGTTATACAAGGAGCGGCATTCCTGCCGCGATCAGCAAGGTCAATCGCGACAAGAATCTCGCTCGTACCGGAAAGGGGGGCGCACCCACCGGGTTGGCGCATTCGGTGAAGAAGCTTGGGCATCTTGTCTGCGCGGTGGCGTCCTCCGCCCCCTGGCGGGCGCTTCTCCTACGGGGCCGGTCCCCGGCTCACCTGGGCAAACCCTGCCGGCCGCAACCACTTCTGGAACGCCTTCTGTACCTCGAGAGCCTTGATTTCTGCGTACCGCTTCGCCGCGTGCACCGCCTCGTCCAGGGGGAGATCCAACTGGGAAAAATGGAGCAGTTCCTCGGCAATCCCCCGCGTGCTTACCTGGGACAACAAGATCTGCCGCAAAAGCAGGGTCTTCGACTGCATCAGCTCCGGTTCGCTTACCGGTTTGCGCTGCATCTGCTCGATATCCCTCTCGATAACCACCCGTGCCTTTCCTACATTGGCCGGCTCGCACCCGTAATAGACGCCCAGTGTGGTGCGGGTCTTGCCGGCATTGAGCATCGCTTCCACCGTATAGACCAGCCCGGTCCTCTCGCGCAGGTCCTGATAGAGCCGCGTGGCGTAGAACCCGCCGCTCAGCACGTGAAGTCCGACCTGCAACGGGTAGTAGTCGGGATGGGAACGGGTCAGTCCCAGGGTTTCCTCCAGGAGCACTTCGTCTTGAATCCGGCTTTGGTCCGGAACCGCGGACGCCGAGGGGGCATTGGCCGGAACGCTCTGGAGATCGGTTGGGGGCTTGGGCCCTTCCCCGTGCCAGTTTCCGAAGTGCTTCAGGATCAGCTGCCGGGTTTCTTCCGGGGTTATCGCGCCGATTGCGACGATGGTGGTCAGATCGGGACGGAAGACCGTGCGGTGGTAGTTCCTTACGTCGTCGAGGGTCAGCGCCGAGACGCTTTCCGGGGTAGGTTCCCGCAGCGACGGGTCTTTTTTCGGGTACAGCGCTTCATGCATCGCATACTCTGCCAGCCACCCGGCGCTTTGCCGCCGGCCGGCCACGGCTTCAGCAGTCTGCCCGCGCACGATGGCGAAGGCGTCGGCGGGGAGGGCAGGGTGGATCAGGTTTTCCGCCAAAAGCTCCACCCCCCGGTCCAAGTGCGGCTTGAGTACCTTGAGCCCGAAATTGTCTCCGACTTCCATGGACGCCGCGATGTCGTCGAGTGCCGCCTCGAACTTGAGCCGGTCCAGATTCCTGGTGCCGTAGGCAAAGAGACTGCCCAAAACTTCGTCCACCCCTTCCTGGCCCGGTGGAGTTTCCAGGTCCGGTTCGGTCTTAACCATGCCATACAGGCTTACCGTATTGCCGTTTCGGATCGGAACCACGATGAGTCGCAGCCCGTTGGGGAGGGTGAACTGGGCCGGTTTTTCCCGGTGGGGTGCACCGGGGAGGGCCTGGGTGAGTTTCCGGGCCCAGGGCGGCAAGTCGGTGCTCTCCACCGATTCCGGAGTGAAGGATTCCTTGCTGCGCGGCGACGGCTTGGCGGCCACCGGCTTGCCGGACGGGTGTGGCGTGAGGATGGCGGTGATCGCGGTTTCGTTCTCCAGGTAGCGGCGGGCTACCCGGTTTACATCCGCTGCGGTCACCTGCTTGATCGCTTCGATATCGTCCTGGGGCGACTTGCGCCCCTCGACCGCCACCGCCTGGGTCCAGGCGTCCGCCAGTTCCTCGATGGAGTTTTTCTGGAACTCCAGGTCGGCGATTTCATGGCGCTTGGCCGCCTCCACCAATTCCGGGGGCACGCCCTTTTCGGCGTATTCCTTCAGCACCTGTTTCAGGGCGGCGATCAGGCCGGGGCCGGCACCTTCCTTGGAGTAGGCCGCCATAGCATATCCCAGCGCCGCCTTGGGAAGCGGCATGCTCTCGAAATCGGCGGAAAGCGCCTTTCCCGCCGGAACCAGGGCGAACAGGTTGCCGCGCTTGCTCGACAAGACGTCGGACAGAACCTCGCCGGCCGCATAATCCGGGCTGTCGAAACCGGGCAACCGGTACGCCACCACGGCGACGCCGTAAGGGAGGTCGGATTCCATGGTGAAGTGCTCCCCCCGGAGGGGGCGGAACTGGAAGGAGGGGCGCGCCGGGAGTTTTCGGGGCGCGATCGGCTCGAAGTGCTTTTTGGCCAGGGCGAGGGCCGCTTTCGGATCGACGTCGCCGACGATGATCAGGACGGCGTTGTTCGGTGCGTACCAGGTGCGATGGAAGTCCCGCAGCATCGATGCGCTGGTCTTCTCGAAGGAGGGACGGGTGCCGAGGGCGTCCTGGGCGTAAGGTGAGCCGGTGAAGGCGGCCTCCAGAAGCTTCACGCTGAGGAGATACTGCGGGTCGGAGAGATCCTGCTCCACTTCCTGGATGATGGCCCCGCGCTCCTGGTCCCAGCCGGCGGGACTGTCCAGGACGGCACGCATCCGGGAGGCTTCCAGCCGCAGCACCGCCTCTAAATCCTCGGCTGCAACCGTAGAGACGTACCGGGTCAGCATCTGTTGCGTGTCCGCGTTGAACTGTCCTCCCATGGCGGCGATGATGGCGGACATCTGCGCCGGGGTGAGGTCGGGGGTGCCGCGGAACATCATGTGCTCCTGGGCATGGGCCATCCCCGGGAAGCCCGGCGGGGCTTCATCCGAGCCGACCAGGTAATCGAGCTGGGTGGAGACGGCATGCGCCAGGGTGTTACGCACCACGACCACCCGGAGCCCGTTCTTGAGGGTGGCGGCCAACGGTTCGGCTGGGGAGGCGGAAGCGGTCCGGGCCCCCAGCAAACAGGCAAACATGAGCAATAGGAACGGAAAAATGGCGGTTTTCATGGGTGGGTTCCTTCCAGGTCGGGAGTTCGGCTCGGTCTTGAGCCGCATCGGCTTATTGTACTCCGATTGGGGAGTGCGGTGCACCCCTGCTGGAGAGGAGAAGCCAGAACGTTGGTTCATACAACGCACGGCCGCCTTTTAGAGAGTACATCGAATCGCGTTAAAGCATTCGTATGAAGACTGATTCAATATGTGGGGGGAGTAATAAAACTGTAAAAAAATGGACAGTCCATTTTGTTACAGTTGCTTTCTAAGATATTGAAAATACAGCTACTGTGCGGAGGGGAACTTGGGAGGTGTAACAAAATGGACAGTTTACGACGATTTCGTAAGGAAGCCTGAGTGGTGCTAAGTAGTTGAAATCACATCCTCTGACTTCAAGATCAAATTGGTATGAAACTTGTTATAGGAAGAATGTCGACTTCAACACAGGAGAAGCATCATGCTGAAACAATACCGAATCCTCACTGATTGTCTGTACCTGCTCAAGAACAGTCACCTGCCTGTGATGGACAAACTGAGACTCGAGGTCCAGCTGATTCAGGCCAAGAGATTGCTGCTTAACGATGAGGTTGGTAACAAGGTGGAAGGGGTTGCCTCCAGCGAGAGCGAGTTCGGAGACCTTTACCGCCGGATCCAGGAAATCTGCGCCCCGCAGCCGGAACTGGGGCAGACGGCCAATCTGCTGCAGCAGCTGACCGACATGACGGAGCAGCTGAAGGGGCACCTCGATATGCCTCTCTCCGGCCCCGCCTGGGCCGCGTTCCATCACTGAGGTCTGACTAACTCGGTAGGAGCGACATTCCTGTCGCGATAGATCTGTTGTTTGCGGCAGGAATCCTGCGCAACTGATAGATGTCATTTATCACTGTGGGAGCGCCTTTCCAGGCGCGATCCGCCGCAGGCGGTACCACCGGTTGTGGTTAATCGCGCCTGGAAAGGTGCTCCCACCGGGTAAGCTCATCCATCACCACCTCAAACCGACCCTGTTATATTGTTGCTATTCCCCTCGTCACTCCTCTTCTTTCCGTACCACCGGCAGCAGCACCCGGAAACGGGTTCCCTGGCCCGGCACGCTCTCCGGCTTGATGGTCCCCTTGTGGTCCTTGACGATGCCGTAGGAAACCGATAGCCCCAGGCCGGTGCCTGCCTCCTTCGTGGTGAAGAAGGGGGTGAAGAGCTTGTCCAGGTGCTCCGGCGGAATCCCCCCTCCCGTATCCCCGACCGATACCGCGCAGAATCCCTCCTCAGCCGGCTCCGCCGTGAGCGTCAGCACCCCCCCCTGCGGCATGGCCTGCACCGCATTCACAATCAGGTTGACGAACACCTGGCGCAGCTTGTCCGGGTCGCCGCTGATCTTGGGCAACTGCGGCGGGTAGCGCCGCTCGATCCGGATCCCGGCCAAATCCACCTGGTGGCCGGCCTGTTCGATGATGTCGTCCAAAAGGCGCGGTATCGCCACCTCCTCCAGGCGCATCGGGCGCTGGCGGGCGAAGGTGAGCAGATTGCTCACGATCTTGGCCATCCGCTCGGTCTGCCGGTTGATCACCTCCACTTCCTCGCGGCCGTCCCCGTCTTCCGGAAGGTACATCTCCAAAAGTTCCGTGTTGCCCCGGATGATCGCCAGCGGGTTGTTCATCTCGTGCGCCACCCCGGCCGCCACGATCCCCAGGTCGGCGAGTTTCTCGGCCCGGGCCAGGTCCTCGTGGGCCGCCAGAAGCAGCCGGTTCTTCTCCTGAAGCTCCGCGGTCCGCGACAGCACCTTCTGCTCCAGGCTGCGGTTCAGGGTATGGATCTCTTCCTCGCGCTGGGCCAGGGACGCGGTCATCTGGTTGAATTCCGCGGCGAGATCGCCCACCTCGTCGGCGCTGCGGATTTCCACCTTCAAGTCACGTTCTCCGACCGCCACCCGGCGGGCGAAGGTTTCCAGTTCCTTGATCGGGCGGGCCAGCCATCCGCTGATGATGCCGGATACGCCGAGGCCGAGGACGGTCCCGATGAGAAGGATCCCGGCGAAAATCGCCATCGCCTGGTCCTTGAGCGCCGCGTAGGGTTTTTCGAGCATCCCCACATACAAAGAGCCCACCGGCCTGCCGTCCAGATCCAGGATCGGCTCGTAGGCGGTCAGGTACCAGTCGTTCACCACAAAGGCCCGGTCCAGCCATTTCTTTTTTTCCAGCATCACCCGTCGATAGACCTCGTCGGACATCTTGGTGCCGATGGCCCGCTCTCCCTGGCTGTCCCGGACGTTGGTCGCGATGCGGGTGCCGTCCAGGAAGATGGTGGCGCTGCCGATGTCCTGGGTCTCGAAGCGCACCCCCTCGTAGACCGTGTCCTTGATCCGGTCCACCAGGGCGTTGTCCTTGTTGAGGAGGATGGCGCCGTAGATGACCCCGCTGACCGCCCCCGAAGCGTCCCGTACCGGGGCCGCCGATACCAGGAGCATCCCCGAGGTCACGGTGCCGGCGGTATCCGGACGGACCGCCCGTGGGGTGCGGGTGACGGCGATGATCGCGCGCTGGGCGAGTTCGGGCCCCTCGACGGCGAGCGCTGACCCCGAGGCGATCTCGGTGCCGCTCACCTGGCGGCCGGCGAGAGCCCGGCTCACCGCGGAAAGGGCGGTCACCCCTCCGGCAGTCCGGTGGGGATCGGCGGCGCGGTAGAGGATGCGGCCGTTTTTGTCGGCAACGGCGAGGATGTCGAGCCGCTTTTTCTTCTGGAGCGGGTCGAGCAGCGCAGCGAAGGTGGCGCGGTTTCCGGTGGCGATGCCGGTCCCGGCAATGGGGGTGCTGGCGGCATACTCCACCAGCTCGGCCATCTGCTTCAACTCGCTGCCGTAAATCTCGCGGGCCGAGTTGAGGTCGGTGCGGACCTTGTCCTGGGCCTGGTCGGCGATCTTGTCTTTGACGATCCAGCCTCCGGCGATGGAGACGATCACCATCACCGCGAAGAGGGGAACCAGCGACCCGATGGTCAGCTTGGTCCGGATCGGGAACCGGCGCTTCATGTCAGTACACCTCGCGGGGAACGGTCGTGCCGGTTTCCAGCTCGTATTCCTCGATCTTGCGGTCGAGGGTGCGGCGGGCGATGCCGAGGATCTGGGCGGCGCGGCTTTTGTTGTTCCCGGTCTGTTTCAGGATGTAACGGATGTGGTCCCGCTCCACGGTTGCCAGGGGGACCAGACGGTCGTGGGCCGGCGCTTCCTCCACGCTCTGCTTTTTCCAACCGGGCAGGACGTCCGGGGTGACCAGGTTTCCCTTGGCGAGGATGGTGGCGCGCTCGACCGCGTTTTGCAGCTCCCGCACGTTTCCCGGCCAGTTGTAGCTCTGCATGAGGCGCAGCGCCTCGTCGCTGAAATCCAGCAGCTCCCGGTTCATGCGCCGGGCGAACTTGGCGAGGAAGTGGCGGGCCAGGGGGGGGATGTCTTCGCGCCGCTCCCGCAAGGGGGGGAGCTTCAAGGTGATCACGTTGAGCCGGAAGTAGAGGTCCTCGCGGAAGTTCCCCTGCCGGGCCTCCGCCTCCAGGTCCTTGTTGGTGGCGGCGACGAAACGGATGTCCACGGTCTTGGGCTTGGTCCCGCCTACCGGGATGAAATCGCGCTCCTGGATTACCCGAAGCACCTTCGCCTGGATGGCGCGGCTCATGTCGCCGATTTCGTCCAGAAAGAGGGTGCCGCCGTCGGCCTCCTCCAAAAGCCCCTTGTGGTTGGTGATTGCCCCGGTGAAGGCGCCCCGGACGTGGCCGAAGAGCTGGCTTTCCAAAAGGGTGTCGGGGAGGGCGGCGCAGTTGATGGAGACGAAATGCTGGTTTTTTCTCGGGCTGGAGTCGTGGATCAGCCGGGCAATGAGCTCCTTGCCGGTGCCGGATTCCCCCACGATGAGGGCGTTGGCCTCGCTCGCGGCGACGCGGTGGGCGAGGTCGATGACCTCGCGGAAGGAGTCGCCGGAATAGATGATGGTGTCGGCGGGGCGGCGCCCCAACTCCTCCTTGAGGGCGTTGTTCTCGTTGAGCAGCCGCTCCCGCTCCAGGACCTTCTCCAAAAGGCCCAATACCTTTTCCTTGGGGAAGGGTTTGGCGACGTAGTCGTAGGCGCCCAGTTTCATCGCGTCCACCGCGGAGCCGATGGAGCCGAAAGCGGTCATGATCACCACCGGGAGGTCCGGGTGGATGACCTTGATCCGCTGCAGGACCTCGATGCCGTCCACATCCGGCATCTTCACGTCGAGAAGGACCAGGTTGCACGGCGCCTGCTTCACGTTTTCCAGGTGGTCCAAAAGGGCCTTGCCGGAGCTGAAGATCCCGGCTTCGACGCCGCCTGCGGTGAGGATCTTCTTGAGGTAGCGGAGGATCTCCACCTCATCGTCGCAAACCAATACGGTCGGTTTCTGCATTCAATAAACCTCGTCAAGGATGATGGGCGCAGCATGCTGCACCCCAAATAGAAGGGCTGCTTTTCTTGTCGGAGCGCGATTTCTGGCGCGATCCGGCAAGGTCATTCGCGCCAGGAATGGCGCTCCCACCCCTCTGGCCACCGTCGAAAATGGAGTTCGCGCCCCTACGGCTGAACGCGCACTGGCCCGGTCGGAAGCCCCTGCTTTGCTAAAGATGAAAGTTGGGTTTAGTTAATAACCCGGCCAAAATAACGCGCTCCCGGCAGAAATTGCGCAACGCGTCTTCGCCTCTAATTTTCCCCGCCGTCGGCACCCTTCCGCCGCAATCCCCATGTATACAAGGGGTTCCCGGGTTTCCCCCGTCTCCGTTTGCCGATTTTTCGACCGTGGCATATCCGTTGCTGTATACGCCACGGATACGAACGAGGGTAATAACGGCAAGTTCTGTGCCTGATTAACGAAAGGAGAGTAGTATGGCGATTTCACGAAGAAAATTTCTCCAGGGAGGGGCGCTGGCCGCGGCCGGTGTTGCTCTCGCCGGCAAACCGGCGGAAGCAAACGCCGATGCGCCGGACCTGAGAACGAAGGGGCTGCAGAAAACGACCACCATCTGTCCCTTCTGCTCGGTGGGGTGCGGCCTCATCGTCCACACCAAAGGTGGCAAGGTCGTCAATACCGAAGGTGACCCCGACCATCCGATCAACCGCGGCTCGCTCTGCCCCAAAGGGAGCGCGCTCTTCCAGATCGCCAACAACGAACGGCGCCTCCAGAAGGTCATGTACCGCGCGCCGGGCTCGGACCGCTTCGAAGAAAAATCGTGGGACTGGGCCCTGGACCGGATCGCGACCCTGATGAAGGACACCCGCGACCGCACCTTCAAGAAGACCGAGGTCAATCCCAAGGACAACAAGACCTACGTGGTGAACCGGACCGAAGGGATGGCTCTTTTCGGTGGCGCCGGCCTCGACAACGAGGAATGCTACCTCTGGACCAAGTTCGCGCGCTCGATGGGGGTGGCGCAGCTCGAACATCAAGCCCGATTATGACACTCCTCTACAGTCGCCGGTCTGGCGGCTTCGTTCGGTCGTGGTGCCATGACCAACCATTGGATAGATCTGAAAAATGCCGACGCCATTTTGGCCATCGGCTGCAATCCCGCTGAAAACCATCCCATCTCGTTCAAATGGATCGAGGAGGCGCTGGACAAGGGGGCAAAGCTCATTGCCGTCGACCCCCGCTTCACCCGGACCGCGTCCAAGGCGGACGTCTACGCCCAGCTGCGCCCCGGTACCGACATCGCCTTTTTGGGCGGACTCATCAACTACGCCCTGCAGAAAGGGATGTTCCACGAGGAGTACGTCCGAGAGTACACCAACGCCGCGTTTATCGTCAACGACAGCTACGACTTCCAGGACGGCATGTTCAACTCCTTCGACGAGAAGGAGAAGAGCTACGACCCGAAGAGCTGGGGCTACGCCCTTGACGCAAGCGGGAATCCGCGCCGCGACCCGTCCCTGAAGGACCCCAAGTGCGTCTTCCAGCTGATGAAGAAGCACTACAGCCGTTACGACGTGGACAAAGTCTGCTCCATCACCGGGACCAGGAAGGAGGATTTCCTCAAGGTCGCCGAGGCCTACTGCGCCACCGGCCGCGCCGGCAAAGCGGGGACCATCCTCTACGCGATGGGGATCACCCAGTCGACCCACGGCTCCCAGAACGTCCGGGCCACCGCGCTCTTGCAGCTTCTCCTCGGCAACATCGGCATCGCCGGCGGCGGGGTGAACGCGCTGCGCGGCGAGTCCAACGTCCAGGGCTCCACCGACTACGGCCTGCTCTTCCACCTGCTGCCGGGGTACCTGAAGTCCCCCGAGTTCGACAACGTCGACCTCAAGGCCTACAAGGAGAAATGGACCCCCAAGACCAAGGACGCCAAGAGCGCCAACTGGTGGGGGAACACGCCGAAGTACATCACCAGCCTCCTCAAGGGTTGGTACGGCGACAACGCGACCGCCGAGAACGACTTCTGCTACGACTACCTCCCCAAGCGCTCCGGTAACTACGGCTACGTGAAGATCCTGGAGAAGATGGGCAAAGGCGGCATCGAGGGGCTCGTCTGCATGGGGATGAACCCTGCGGTCGGCGGTCCCGACTCCGGCAAGGCGCGCGAGGCGCTGGGCAAGCTCAAGTGGCTCGTCACCGCCGACCTCTGGGAGACCGAGACCAGCATCTTCTGGAAGCGCCCGGGGGTCGATCCCAAGCAGATCCAGACCGAGGTCTTCATGCTGCCGGCCGCTTCCTCGGTCGAGAAGGAAGGGTCCATCTCCAACTCCGGCCGCTGGACCCAGTGGCGCTACGCCGCCATCAAGCCGATCGCCGACTCCCGCAGCGACCTCTGGATCCTGGACCAGTTCCACAAGCGGGTGAAGAACCTGTACGCCACCAAAGGGGGCGTCTTCCCGGAACCGATCACCCGCCTTGCCTGGAACTACGGCAACGGTGAGGAGGCGGACGTCCACCTGGTGGCGCGCGAGATCAACGGCTACTTCACCAAGGACACGACCATCAAGGACAAGGACAAGACCCTCGAGTTCAAGAAGGGGGACCAGGTCCCGATGTTCAAGTACCTCCAGGACGACGGCTCCACCGTCTCCGGCTGCTGGATCTACTGCGGCTCCTTCACCAACGAGGGGAACCAGATGGCCCGGCGCGACCAGAGCGATCCGACCGGGCTGGGGATGTATCCCAAGTGGGCCTGGGCCTGGCCGGTCAACCGCCGCATCATCTACAACCGTGCCTCGGTCAAGCCCAACGGGGAACCGTTCGACCCGACCCGCAAGGTCATCGCCTGGGATCCCCTGGAGAAGAAATGGAAGGGGGACGTTCCCGACGGCCCCTGGCCGCCGATGACCGACGCCAAAGAGGGGAAATACCCCTTCATCATGGTCCCGGAAGGACACGGCCGCCTCTACGCCCTGGACCTCAAGGACGGCCCGTTCCCGGAACACTACGAGCCGATGGAGAGCCCGGCGCTCAACAACCTCTCCAAGGTCCAGAACAACCCGGTGGTCGCGGTCCCCAAGAACGTCTCCAGCGACACCAAGAAGTTCCCCTACGTCGGGACCACCTACCGGGTCACCGAGCACTGGCAGGCGGGCGCCATGACCCGAAGCCTCCCCTGGCTCGTGGAGCTGGTGCCGGACATGTTCGTCGAGATCTCGGAAACGCTGGCCCGGCACAAGGGGATCGTCAACGGCGACACCGTGACCGTCACCACCGAGCGCGGCTCGATCAGCGCGAAGGCCCTGGTCACCTCCCGGCTGAAGCCCTTCGAAGTGGAAGGGAAGCACATCGAGCAGGTCGGGATGCCGTGGCATTTCGGCTACGCCGGGATGGCCACCGGGGACAGCGGCAACGTCCTGACCCCGTCGGTCGGCTGCGCGAACACCGGCATACCGGAGTTCAAGGCGTTTCTCTGCAATATCGAGAAAGGAGGTAAACGGGCATGAACGCCGGCGGCTCTTACGAAAACACCAAGGCATTTCTGATCGATACCACCAAGTGCACCGGCTGCCGCGGCTGCCAGGTTGCCTGCAAGCAGTGGAACCAGCTCGAGGGTGAGAAGACCCACTTCTTCAGCGGGGAGGGGTACCAGAACCCGCCCCAGATGTCGGAGTACACCTTCACCCGGGTGAAGTTCAAGGACTACAAGAAAAACGGGCAGAACGAGTTCGCCTTCTACAAGGAAATGTGCATGCACTGCAACGAGCCGGCCTGCGCTTCGGTCTGCCCGGTCGGTGCCCTGAAGAAGACCGCGGAAGGCCCGGTCGTCTACGAGGCGGACAAGTGCATCGGCTGCCGTTTCTGCATGATGGCCTGCCCCTTCGGCGTGCCGAAATACGAGTGGAGCAAGGCGTTCCCGCTGGTGCGCAAGTGCACCGGCTGCTACAGCCGGATCAAGAACGGACTCCATCCGGCCTGCGCCACCGCCTGCCCGACCGCCATCACCTACGGGACCCGTGCCGAGATGATCAAAGAGGCGGAGAACCGGATCAAGAACCGGCCCCAGCGCTACTATCCCAAGATCTACGGCCAGCACGAGGCGGGCGGGACCGGGGTGCTCTACCTGACCCACCAGCCGCTGGACGAGCTCGGGTTCAAGCCGGTGACCTCGCGGCCGCTCCCTTCCTACACCTGGCAGGCGCTGCGCATGGTCCCCGGTATTTTCCTCACCGTCGGCGGCTCGCTCTCCGCGCTCTCCTGGTTCACCCACCGCAAGGAGCGGATCAAGCGCGAGGAGGAGATGCTTGGTAAGGGGAGGAGCCCCGAAGCCGAAGCACACGAAGACCGGGAGGAGAGACCATGACCGCGGCAAAGATCATCATCAATGAAATCAAGGGATACCACCGCTTCCTCCAGGCGATGATCGTCCTGGTCGGGCTCGGCGTGCTCGCCTCGGCGGTGCGTTTCATCTTCGGCCTGGGGGCCACCACCCACTTGAACGACACCTATCCATGGGGGCTGTGGATCTCCTTCGACGTCGTCACCGCGGTCCCCCTGGCCGCCGGTGCCTTCACCATCGGCGTGGTCGCCCACGTTTTCCATATCAAGAAGCTGGAGCCGCTGGTACGTCCCGCGATCATCACCGGGTTTCTCGGCTACTCCCTGGTCTGCATCGGGTTGCTCCTTGACTTGGGACAGCCGCAGCGCGGCTGGCACACTCTGGTGTACTGGAACCTCCACTCGCCGATGTTCGAGGTTTCCATGTGCGTGATGGCGTACACCACCGTCCTCACCCTGGAGTTTTTGCACCCGGTCTGCGAGAGATTCGGCTGGCACGTGCCGCTGCGCCTTTTGCGCAACCTGGAGGTCCCCTTCGCGGTCCTGGCGGCGTCGATCTCGTCGCTGCACCAGTCCTCCCTGGGCACCTTCTTCCTGATTGCAGTCGATAAGCTGCATAACCTCTGGTACAACCCGCTGCTGCCGCTTTTGTTCATCCTGAGCGCGATCTTTACCGGGCTTTCCATCATCATCTTCGAGGCGACCCTGGTGCACCGGTATCTGCGCCAGCCCGACGAGACCGAGCTTTTGCAGACCCTGACCAAGATCATCCCCTGGTTCCTCGGCCTGTACCTCGTGGTGAAGCTCTACGCCCTGGCGTATCTGAGCCACGGGCCCCGGTTCGACCGGCCGGGTCTCACCGCCCTGTTCCTTTTGGAGATGGTAGGCGGGGTGGTGGTGCCGATGGTGATCTTCAGCCTCAAGAGGACCCGGACCGACAGCAGCCTGCAGCTGCGCGCCGCCACGCTGGTGCTGGCGGGGCTGATCCTGAACCGTTTCAACGTTTCCATGTTCGGGATGATCCAGAAGAACCAGGAGATCTACTTCCCGTCGGTGATCGAGTCCCTGGTGACCTTGGGGATCATCGCGGCGCACATCCTGTTCTTCGTGCTGATCAGCAAGTACTTCCCGGTCTTCGAGCACCATCCGGAGACCGTGGACTACGCGATCCCCGACCGGTTCCACAAGATCGAGGGTTCGGAAGAGGGTGACAAGACGGTAAAGGCGTAAGGAGCTTTGCCGCCTCTTGATTGGTAGCTGCGGCCATCACGATGGGAGTGCCATTCCAGGCGCGTATATATTGAATCGCGCCAGAAATGGCACTCCCACAGGATTGGCGCTTTAAGGGATTGCGAAACCAGTATCCAAGCCGTCGGGTCGACCGGTAGGGGAGCAGCACGCTGCGCCCGGTCGGCCCGATGGTTGCGACATGAATGTCGCTCCACACGGTGCACCGGTAATTCAATGGTGAGAGGGAGTCTGCAATGGCAGCAATAGCTAGGGTGATGTTTGGAATCGACCGGATCGGTGGGGCGCCCGCCGATGAAAATCTCGGACATGCTGCGGGGCCGGAACTCCTTCCCAACGTCACCGGTGTAATCCTTGCCGGGGGGCAGTCCCGGCGGATGGGGAGCAACAAGGCGGTGCTGCCTTACGGCGGGGTTCCGCTCATCGAGCGCATCTACCGGCAGATGAGCGAGCTTTTCGTGGAAACGGTCGTGGTTACCAACACGCCGGAACTCTATCCCTTTCTTCCCTGTCCCAAGGTGAAGGACCAGTATCCGGGGATGGGGCCTTTGGCCGGCATCCATGCGGCGCTCAATTACAGCCGCACCCGGTACATCGCCGTGGTGGCCTGTGACATGCCGTGGATCAGCACCAGGCTGATCCGGGAACTGGCCGGCTTTCGCGACGGCAGCGACGTCATCTTGCCGGAAGGAGACCACGGGCTGGAGCCGCTGCATGCGATCTACTCGAAGGAGTGCATTCCGTTCATCGAGGAGTCGCTGAACGCGGACCGGCGCCGGATCGTCTCGTTCTTCGACCGGGTCAAGGTGCAGGTCATGACCCTTGACCAGACCAGCCAGATAGAGCCCTCGCTGCGGGCCTTCCGCAACATCAATACGGTCCAGGAGTACCAGCAGTCGCTGGAGAATCAGGTGATCGGATCTACTCGCTGAACCCAATTCTGACCCTCTCCGGCGCAATCCGTGCTTTCGCACGCGACCTTGAAGGAGAGGGGACGCTGGGGCACCGGCTCATTTCCCAAACAGTGCGTTGAGCCGGTTACCCTCTGGGAGCACCCTTCCGGGCGCGAATCAACCCTGGGGAATCTGAGCAGGAAGTCCTTTAGACGATCACGCCGCCCCTTTGATCGGCCAGCCGATCAGCATCACCCCCACCGTGCAGACCGCGATCCCCACCACGCGAATCCCGTGGAACTCACCCCGAATCCCCATCAGCTCAGCGCCTTGCGCACCGCGGTCGCCAGTGCATCAAGCACGTACGGCTTGCGGAGCACCTCGCGGATGCCCAACTGCTCGGCCTGTTCCTCCCCGACGGTCTCGGTGGCGCCGGTACACAAAAGGACCGGCAGGTCCGGACGGACCGTCCGGACCGCCGCGGCGAGCTTCACCCCGGTCAACCCTGGCATGGTCAAGTCGGTCAGGAGCAGGTCGAAATCGTTTGGCCGCGACCGTACCAGTTCCAGCGCTTCCACGCTGCTGGTGGCTGCGGTAACCCGGTAGCCCAGGGAAGAGAGCATCTCCTCGCCCAGTTCGCTCAACGCTATTTCATCGTCCACCAGGAGAATCCGTTCCGATCCCCCGACCGGCTTTGGCGCGACCGGCCGCTCCTCCCGGGCCGCTCTCTCGATAGAGGGGAAATAGACGTGAAAAATGCTCCCCACGCCGGGCTCGCTGGTGACCGAGATTGCCCCGCCGTGGCCTTTGGCGATCCCCTGGACGACGGCGAGCCCCATCCCGGTCCCTTCGCCGAATTCCTTGGTGGTGAAGTACGGATCGAAGATGCGGTCCATGAGCAGCGGATCGATGCCGGAGCCGGTGTCGGAGACGGTGAGCACGAGGTAGCGCCCTTCACGGAGTTCGGGGAAGCGGCTTAAGAAGGCGGCATCGCTCTCGATCCGGGAAAGGCTGATCTCGAGGGTCCCTCCGTCGGGACGCATGGCATGGGCGGAATTGGCGCAGAGGTTCATCAGGACTTGGTGGATCTGGATGGCGTCGGCAAAAATGACGTCCTCCGCCGGGGTCACCTGGAGGGCTTTCTGGATCGCCACGGTGCTCGGGAGGGTGGAGCGCAGCAGCTTGAGCACCTCTTCCACGATCGGCAGGACGTGCACCGGCGCGCGCTCCTGCTCGGTGAAACGGCTGAAGGTGAGGATCTGGCGCACCAGGTCGGCGGCGCGGTTGCTCGATTCCATCACCCGCTCCATCTCCCGTTTGCCGGGGCCATCCGCGCCGACCTTGAAAATGGCGAGTTGGGAGAAACCGAGGATGGCGGTGAGGATGTTGTTGAAGTCGTGGGCGATGCCGGCGGCGAGCGTCCCGATCGCTTCCATCTTCTGTGCCTGGCGCAGTTGCTGTTCCAGTTTCTTGCGTTCGCTCAGGTCCCGGATCGACTCGATCGCCCCCACCAACCGGCCGTGGCCGTCGTACAGTCCGGCGGCGGTCCCCATGACGTAGGCATTTTGCTGCCGGACCCGGTTCGTGTACCCTTCGCCGGTCACCACGCCGTTTTCCACCTTCAGGTACGGGTAGAGCGCCTCGATCTCCGGGGAGGGGTGCAGCACCATGTCGACCAGCGCGGCGCGCCGGGAGCCATAGAAGGCGATACCGTAGGCAAGATCGCCTTTCCCCAGCATGTCCTCGGCCCGAACCCCGGTGAACTCCTCGGCGGATCGGTTCCATATGGTGATCCGCCCCTCCAGGTCCACGGCGAAGGTGGGGTCCGGGAGAAAGTCGATGATCTCGGCCAGCTTGCGTTCCGAATCCCTCAGCTCGGCGGTCCGCTCCTCGACGCGTTTTTCCAGGGTCTCGTTCGCTTCCCGCAGTCTCAGGGTCAACTCCCAAAGGCGCAGGTGCGCCCCGACCCGTGCCACGACCTCTTCGCGCTGGAACGGCTTGGTGATGTAGTCGACCGCACCCGCCTCGAAGGCCTTGACCTTGTACTGGGTATCGGCCAACGCCGTCATGAAGATCACGGGGATGTCACGGGTCGTTTCCAGGGCCTTGAGCCTGCGGCAGGTCTCGAACCCGTCCATCTCGGGCATCATCACGTCCAGGAGAATCAGGTCCGGCCGGACGTACTGGGCCCGCATCACGCCGGTCTCTCCGTCTTCGGCAATCAGGATGGTGTAGGGGGTGTCGGCCAGGTGATCGGAAATGACGGCGAGATTGTTGGGGTCGTCGTCAACGATGAGTATGGTGGGCGAGGTCCCGGTAGCTGGGATCGTTTCAAGCATAGGTGGTTACTTCCTGTCAGATTCAGCAGTTATGAACATCGTCATTTGGCGGCCGTCTTGCCAGTTAACTATCTGGTCGCTTTTCTTTCGGAGTAATTAGTTGAGGTTTTGACAAAACATCGGCATACAAGTCGGTATGTGACACAGTGAAAGCTACAGACTAGCATAGATTACGCTGAATGATTAATTTGTCAACGTAAGTACAGTATCAATTTCAGGAAACATTACATAGCAAAATCGTTCTGCCATACTAGCATCTTTACTTGCCTTAATATTCTGGCCCTCCCTGGCTTCCAGGGCAGTTTGATGGTGCGTAAAGCAGTTGCATGTGATATTTACTCGGACCTATGGAAACCAAGAATGAAAGAGTTCGGCGGCAGGTAAACGAGTACCTGCAGGGACATAACGTGGCGACCCTGGCAACCTGCAGCGATGGGAAGGTCTGGGCGGCGGCGGTCTTCTACGTCTGGGACGGCGCCACCCTGTATTTTCTGTCGGCGCCCGCCAGCCGTCACGCGGCCGACCTGGCCCGCAACCCGCAGGTTGCCCTGACGGTCCAGGAGGATTACGCCGACTGGCCTGAGATCAAGGGGGTGCAACTGGAAGGGGTCGCCTCCGAGCTTTCCGGTGCCGAGGAGGCGCGGGCGCGGAGGCTGTACGGGGAGAAGTTTCCGGCGGTCGGGATCGTGGGAAAGGTGCCGGCGACCCTGGTCAAGGCGCTGGCCAAGGTCCGGTGGTATCAGGTTGTGCCGCAACACCTGTATTTCATCGATAACTCCAAAGGCTTTGGCCACCGGGACGAGGTGCTTCTTTAGTAAAAGTTCATTTTATAGTTGATTCTAATCTTGCTCTTGAGCTAAAACATCACTTCTCGACTCAATTACGGTAGCGAAGGCGAGGCTCCCTGATGTGGGATTGGATCGGAAAACTGGATGAATTGAGGCGGGCCGGGGAGTTGGCCGTTCTGGTGACCGTCGTCAAAAGCTCCGGCTCGACCCCGAGAAAGCACGGGGCGAAGATGATTGTCCTTCCCGACGGCACCTTTTTCGGGACCGTGGGGGGCGGGGTGCCCGAACTCTACGCCCTGGAGGACGCGCGGCGCTGCTTCCAGGCGCTGGAGGCGGGGACCTCGACCGTTTCCTTGCAGCAGCGCGGCGAATTTCCGGCCTGCGGCGGAACCATGGAGTTCTACCTGGAAGTGATCAACGACAACCCGCGGCTCTACCTTTTCGGTGCCGGGCACGTGGCCCAATCCCTTTGCCAGGTGCTGGAAGGGACCCCCTTCCGGATCCACCTGGTCGACGAGCGCAACGAGTGGGTCAACGCCCCGGAGTTGCCGAATTCGGTGATCCGGCACCAGAGCCACTTCAGCGACTTCATCGCCGGCGCCGCTTGGTGCGGCCAGCGGACCTTCGTCACCATTGTCACCTTCAACGGGGCGGTGGATCAACAGGTGCTGCAGGAGGTGCTCCCCCATCCCGCCCGCTACATCGGGATGATCGGCAGCCGCAACAAGTGGGAACGGATCAGCAGCAACCTGACGGCTCAGGGCTGCGACCTCTCCCGGGTCCGTTGCCCGATCGGGCACGACACCGGGGGGGATTCCCCGCGCGAGATTGCCATCAGCATCGCGAGCCAGCTGCTCGCCACTTACCATGGGAAGGAGTAGCTCGAAACGATAAATGCAGGTGTAGTCGGTGTCTGGTCTGGGTCATTACCTTCCCCCCTTCAAGAGGATGGTCGTGGTGCGGATGAAGGTGAAGGGGAGGGACTGTCTCACTGCATTGGAGCCATTGTCTTTGATCTGAGGGGGGTGACGGATGAGCTTGCCAAGCATCGAGAAACTTCTTTTTTCCCAACCGCAGGGGATTCTGGCCCTCACCGGGGCCGGGGGAAAGACCAGCCTGATGTTCCACCTGGCCCGTCTTCTGGCCGAATCGGGACGGAGGGTTCTCACCACGACCACTACCAGCATCCTGCTTCCCCGGCCGGAGCAAAGTGAGACCGTGCTTCTCGAGCGCAACCCGGAACGGGTCTTGCGGGAAGCGGGGCGGGCGCGCCTTTCCGGAGCGCGGCACCTGACGGCGGCCGCCGAGCCGTTGGAAGGGGGGAGGGTCCGCGGCTTCGCCCCCGAGGCCATCTCCCGGTTTCGCGACTCCGGACGTTTCGACTGGATCCTGGTCCAGGCCGACGAGGCGGCGCAACGGTCACTTAAAGCGCCCGCAGCTAAGGAGCCTTCCGTCCCTACCGGGTCTGATATCGTGGTTGCGGTTTTGGGGCTCGACGTGTTCGGCAAACCGCTTTCCGAGGAAACCGTCTGTCACAGCACCTCGGCGGCCGAGATCATGGGGCTCGAAACGGGACAGCCGGTCGGCGTATCCGCGCTCTCCCGTCTTTTGATTCATCCCGATGGCGCCTTCAAGGGGGCACCACCCCAGGCCCAGCGGTTCATCTTCCTCAATCGGGCCGACACCGCCGAGCGGACCGCCGCCGCCGCGCAGATTGCGGCCTTTCTCCAGGAATCCCCCCCCGCCCGAGCCCTCATCGTCGGAGAGGCGGGCCCATCCCTTGCGGTTCACGCCATCCATTCCCTCGAAGCTGCACCACCCTCTGCCTGATGGTTCCATCTACTCCTGGAGTGCCGGGGCACAGGCCATTGTCCCCTTTTCCTCGATGGACGGAACCTGGCCCATGCCGGGTTTACTTGCCTCCCTGCCGCTTTTGATGCTAGATTCCCCCATCTGAGGCGTCCGTTTGGCCGCCAGCGAAGGAGGGGGCATGGGATCCGCCGCAGTGCACGCTGCCAAAGACATATTGTTTCTGATCGGGGTCATTCTCTTCGGGGGCTCCTGCAGCAGCCTGGTGGCCCAACGCTTCAAAATTCCCGACGTGGTCCTTTTCCTCCTGCTGGGGATGGGGCTCGGGCCAGAGATGGCAGGAATCGTAGGGGTCAAGGCCGATTCCACGCTCAACCAACTGATCCTCATCTTCGGCTCCTCCTACATCCTTTTCGATGGCGGGGCCGGCCTGAAGCTGAAAGTGCTGCGGGAAGTCTGGATAACGTTGGTGGTGATTTCCACGGTGGGGGTGCTGATCACGGCGGGGCTGGTCGGCCTAACCGCCTCATGGCTCTTGGGCCTCCCCACGATTACCGCGCTGCTGCTGGGAAGTACCATCGCCTCGACCGATCCGGCGACGCTGGTTCCGGTGTTCAAGCAGGTGACCATCAAGGAGCGGGTGGCTCAGACCGTCATGAGCGAATCCGCCTTCAATGACGCCATGGCAGCTATTCTGACCTTTTCGGTAGTGGGGATCGCGATGGGGCAGGGGGAACTCTCTTTGGGGGGGGCAGTCCTAGGCCTGCTCAGCAACGCCCTCATCGGGGTCGCTGCCGGCGCGATTCTCGGCTACATCGCCGCAGCCCTCATCGCCCACGAAAAATTCGGCTTCCTCACCGAGTACGCCCCTTTGGTTACCCTGATGGCGGTTGCCGGAGCATACCTGACCGCAGAACGTTTCAACGCCAGCGGTTTCATGGCGGTCTTCGTCTTCGGGATCGTTCTCGGCAACAAGGACAGTTTCGGATTCCGCATCGAGGACCAGGAGCAGGACCGGCTGGAGGATTTCATCGTCACGACGTCGCTGATCATGCGGATGTTCATCTTCATGCTGCTCGGCAGCCAGGTCCAGTTCGCGCTGATGGGAAAATACCTCCCGGCCGGGGTGACGCTGGTGCTGATTTTCATGTTCGTCATCCGTCCGGTGACCGTCTTTTGCTGTGCCATTCCGGACCGGCGCGCCCGGTGGTCCTTCCGGGAGCTCTGCTTCATCAGCTGGAGCCGCGAGACCGGTGTCATTCCGGGGGCCCTGGCCGGGATCCTCCTGGGGATGAAAGTTCCCGGTGCGGAAATCATCGCATCGGTCACCTTCATTGCCATCTTGATGACGATCCTGATTCAGGCCACCACCACCCGGTGGGTGGCGGGGAAACTGGGACTGCTGGTGGAAGGCGAAGGGTAGGAGAAGGGTAGGAAAAAGATGGTCATGACAGAAACCCCCTCTGCCTTCGTTGATAACCAGCAGAGGGGGTTCCTTGGAAAAGATCGCGCCGGAAGGGCACTCCCACTGAAACAGGGAGGATTAAGCCCTTTCTTAGGCGTCTTCGCCGCGGAGTTTGGTGTTCTTCAGCGCCGTGGCGAGGGTGATCGTATCGAGGATTGCCTTGGTGAGGGTGTCGATCTCGGTCGTTATGCTTTGCAGTTCGGACACCACCGGGTCCGCGGCTTTGCCCCAATGCGGCAGGTCGAGTTCCGACTCCAGCGTTTCGAACAGCTTGATGATGTCGAGCAGGGTGGTTCGGTTCACGTTGCCGGCAAAGCGGTATCCGCCACCGACGCCGCGCATCGCCTGGACCACTCCTTCGTGAACCAGGTTCCGCATGACCTTGGCGAGATGATGGGTCGAGATGTCGTACTTTTCGGCGATGTCACTGGTGGAGAGCTGGCGCTCCGGTTCTGCTGCCAGCTCCATCACGGCAATAAGCGCCAGAAGGCTTGCTTTGTTGAGCTTCATGTTAGACGGGCTCCGTTAGGATCGGGGCGGACTTCCCCGTGGTTTCAGTCGTTAAGAAGGTGCTTTTCCAGTTCTATGTAGCGGCCGCTGCGCATGCCGATGCCGCGGAAGAAGGAGAGGGCGCGCTTGTTGTCCAGATCGACCATGGTCCGCAGCGTGGTGACCCCCATCTTTTTCAACCGTCTGCCGATCTCGTCGAACATCCGCATCCCGATTCCCAGTTCCCGGACCTCCGGGGTAACGGTGACCGCGAAGACCCAGCCGCAGGGAGGGGAGCCGAACTCCCACGCCCGCACCTCGCCAACTATGAAACCAACGACGGTTCCGGCCTTTTCCGCGACGAGAAAGATGCGGTCCGGGTTGTTCTCGTACACGTAGTGCTCGAAGATTCCCCGCCAGTATCCCGGCTTGTCATCCTTTTTGCTTCCATCGTCCAGGGCTACCACGATCTCGAAATCGTCTGCCACTGCGTCTCGAATTGAGATATCCATGTCGGTCACGTCACCTTCCGGAAATGCGATTGCCGCTGCGGCAGCGGCCTTGGGCAGAAAACGCTCGCTGACGTTTTCTTGATAGGTTAAAGCGGTAATCAGGTACCACCAATGCAAGAAAAAGGCAAGGGTTGTTTTTAGGGCCCTTCTTCCGCCTGGGTCGTCGGCAGCCTCGGCGAAAGGATCGGTTACCGGGCGGGATCGCCGTTCCGGGCGCGATTCCTGGCCGATGAATGGTGCGTGCCCTATCCGATACCGCGGCCGATTGCTGCGGAGATCCGGGCTCAGCATGCTGCGCCCCGGCGAGGTGGCGGAACGTGCTGTGGTTTGCCTGCCGACAGGCGCATATCGCCATATCGACATTTCCCGATCTATGCTATCATCCGAGGGTCTTTCGTACTAATGAAAAAGGAAGCAACATGAAATTCACCGGAACCGAGTCCTACATTGCCACTCCCGATCTCATGCTGGCGGTGAACTCCGCCGTGCTGCTGGAGCGCCCTTTGCTGGTCAAGGGGGAGCCGGGAACCGGCAAGACCATGCTCGCTGAAGAGATTGCCCGGGCCCTGGACCGGCCGCTCTTCCAATGGCACATCAAGTCGACCACCAAGGCTCAGCAGGGGCTCTACGAGTACGATGCGGTGTCGCGGCTGCGTGACTCGCAGTTGGGGGACCCGCGGGTTCACGATATCGGCAACTACATCGTAAGGGGCAAGCTCTGGGAGGCCTTTGCCTCGGAAACCCAGGCAGTGCTCCTGATCGACGAGATCGACAAGGCCGACATCGAATTTCCCAACGACTTGCTGCGCGAACTGGATCGGATGGAGTTCTACGTCTACGAGACGCGGGAGCTGATTACCGCCCGGCACCGGCCGATCATCATCATTACCAGCAATAACGAAAAGGAGCTCCCGGACGCCTTTTTACGCCGGTGCTTCTTCCACTACATCCGTTTCCCGGATCGGGAGACCCTGGAGCAGATCGTCAACGTGCACTACCCCGGACTCCAGGATGATCTGGTGGGTGAGGCCCTGGAGGTTTTCCTGGGCGTGCGTGACGTGCCGGGGTTGAAGAAAAAACCGTCGACGTCGGAACTGCTCGACTGGCTGCGGCTTTTGGCCGCCGAACAGGCGTCGCCGGAAGCGCTGGCCCAGTCGCGCGACAAGCGGTACCTGCCTCCCCTGCACGGTGCCCTGTTGAAAAACGAGCAGGATCTGCAGCTGTTCCGCGTCCCCGCTGGAGGCGGGCCCCCCTGATATGTTGATCGGCTTTTTCCTGCGCCTCAAGGAGGCGAAGATCCCGGTCAGCCTGAACGAGTTTCTTACCCTGCATGCCGCGCTGCAGCAGCGGATCTCGTTCGGCTCGGTCGAGGAGTTCTACTACCTGGCCCGGCTCTGCCTGGTCAAGGACGAGAGCAATTACGATCGTTTCGACCGGGTCTTTGCCAGCTATTTTCAGGGGGTGGCCAGCCTTTTGGAGATGGTGGAGGGGGAGATCCCGGAGCACTGGCTTCGCCTGCTGACGCAGCGGCATCTCACCGAGGAGGAAAAACGTGAGATCCAGGCGCTGGGAGGCCTGGACCGGCTCCTGGAGACCCTGAAACAGCGCCTGGAGGAGCAGAAAGACCGGCACCAGGAGGGGGGCAAGTGGATCGGGACCGGCGGGACCTCGCCGTTTGGTGCTCAGGGATTCAACCCGGAGGGGATCCGGATCGGCCAGGAAAAGTCCCGGCATCGGCGGGCCGTGAAAGTCTGGGAAAAACGGGACTTCAAGGACCTGGATGCCAGTGCTGAGCTGGGGACCCGCAATCTGAAGGTGGCGCTGCGGCGGCTCAGGCACTTTGCCCGGGAAGGGGCGGAGGAGGAGCTGGATCTTTCCGGCACCATCGGTGCCACGGCCCGCAACGCCGGATTTCTCGATCTGAAGATGGTCCCGCAACGGCATAACAAGGTGAAGGTCCTGCTTTTCCTCGATGTCGGCGGCTCCATGGACGATCACGTGGAGCTCTGCGCCCAGCTTTTCTCGGCGGCCCGCACCGAATTCAAGCACCTGGAATATTTCTACTTCCACAACTTCATCTACGAACGGGTCTGGCGCGACAACCGGCGCCGCTGGGATCTGCAGCATCCAACGGAAGCGGTGATCCGGCACTTCGGGCCCGACTACAAGGTGATCATCGTCGGTGACGCGTCCATGTCGATGTACGAGATACTGACTGCCGGCGGCAGCGTGGAGCATCTCAATCCGGAGCCGGGTTCGGCGTGGTTGGGGCGGCTTTTGGGGCATTATCGGAAGGCGGTGTGGATCAATCCGGTGCCGCAGCGGGAGTGGGGCCACACCGAGTCGATTTCGGTAACCGCCAAGCTGATGCAGGGACGGATGTATCCGCTCACCCCGGAAGGGCTGGATCGGGCGATGCAGTTTTTAAATTCGTGATCATGACACCCTCTCCCGCCGGGGCGCGTGCGAGAATCCGGCTTGCGGCGGACTGGGTGAGGATGGGGCGGTTTGTGGTTGGCTGTTTCTCGGTGAATGTGCTATATAGCTGAAATTCCTGTCGAGCCGGGGCAGCGCCTCGCGTCAAAAATGGCGCTCCCGCAGTGGTGGAAACATCGCAGTAGATGGTAAAGAGGAGAAGGAGAGTTAGGAACGGATGAATCTCGTTTTAATTGGATATCGTGGCACCGGGAAGAGCCATATCGGCCGGCTGGTCGCCAGGCAGCTCAAGATGCGCTGTTTTTCGATGGATCGGGAAATAGAAAAACAGGCGGGGAGGACGATTCCCGAGATCGTTGCCGATGACGGCTGGACCGTGTTCCGCGATCTGGAGTCGGATATGGTACGCCGGCTTACCGCCCTGGACCACGTCATGCTCGATACCGGGGGCGGTGTTATTGAGAGGCCGGAGAATGTCGCAGCGCTTCGGAAAAACTCCTGCGTGATCTGGATGACCGCGGGACTGGATACCATCGTTACCCGTATCTCGTCCGGCATCCACCGCCCCTCCTTGACCGGCGACAAATCATTCACCGATGAGGTCGCCGAGGTTTTGGAACGTCGCAACCCGCTGTACCGGGACGCATCCCATTACCAGGTCTCCACCGACGGGCGGGAACCCGAGGCTATTGCCGCCGAGATCGTGGATTTGTGGGAGCAGTACCGCGCCGCAGCAGGACCGAGGGGGAAGTAGAGGCAACCGTTGCCGATGCAGACCTTACTTGTGGGAGCGCCCTTCCGGGCGCGATTGAACCTTTAGATCCATCGCGCCCGGAAAGACGCTCCCACAGTTGTTTCAGGACTTTTTTTATCCCGCCCGTCTTCTACTTAGCCGTCCTCAGTATCTCCTTCAGGAACTCCCAGAATTTCCCCACGCTTTCGATCTCTATCCTCTCGTCCGGCGAATGTACCGCTTCCAGGGTCGGGCCGAACGAGATCATGTCCATTCCCGGCACCCGCTCGCCGATGATCCCGCATTCCAATCCGGCGTGAATCGCCTCGACCTTGGGCTCCTTGCCGAAAAGTGATTGATAGCATGCCTTTGCCTGCTGCAGGATCGGCGAGTCGAGATCGGGTTTCCACCCCGGGTATCCATGGCTCGTTTCAACCTGCGCTCCCCCCAGCTCGAAAATCGAGACGACCGATTCCACGGCCTCGTCCAACCTGGATCCGATGGAGCTGCGCTGACTGGTGATCAGCGTGATGGAGCTCGCTTCGGTCTTGATGACGGCGGTGTTGGTGGAGGTCTCGACCAGGCCGGCAATGTCGCGACTCATCTGCAGGACACCGTGCGGCATTGCCGAAATGGCCCGGCACAGCTTTTCCTGGAGCTCCGGCTCCAGCACGGCAAGGTCCGACGGCGCGTCAGCTTCCGCGCAGGTTACGGTAACTCCGGCATCGACCGGAGTCAGTTCGTTGCGCACCGCCTTTTCCAACCGGCTGACCATCTCCTTCGCTTGCGCCACGGCGTCGGCGGGGATAACCACCACCGCCTCGCATTCCCGTGGGATGGCGTTTCGCATGTTCCCGCCGTCGATGCGGGCGAGGCGGCCTCCGATACCTGCCAGCATCCGGACCGCGCGGTTGGCTATCTTGATCGCGTTCCCCAGTCCCTTGTCGATATCGAGCCCGGAGTGTCCCCCCCTTAGTCCCTTCACGGAGAGCAGCAGGGCTACGCCTCCGGAACCGGCGGCATCGCGGCGGGCTTCCCACCGGCCCAGGGAGTCTCTCCCTCCGGCACAGCCGACGAAAATCACCCCCTCATCCTCGGAGTCGAGATTCAGAAGGATCCGGCTCTGAATTTTCGACCCGTCCAGGTTCTGGGCGCCGGTAAGCCCGGTTTCCTCGTCGAGGGTGAAGAGAAATTCCAGCGGGCCGTGCTCCAGGTCGTTGGATGCCATGATGGCTAAGGACGTTGCGACGCCGATGCCGTTGTCGGCGCCGAGGGTGGTGCCGTTTGCGGTAAGATATGGGCCGTTGCGCAGCAATTGGATAGGGTCATTCAGAAAGTCATGGACCTTTTCGGCGTTCTTTTCCGCCACCATGTCGAGGTGGGATTGCAGGCAGATCGGTGCGACCTGTTCGCGCCCGGGCGACGCCGGTTTCCGGACCACGACGTTACCGCCGGCATCACGGAATACTTCCAGGCTCAGGCGCTGTGCCGTAGCTACGACGTGGGCCGCTATCTTCTCTTCATGCTTGGAGGGCCTGGGTATGCCGGTTACCTCGGCGAATTTCTCCCACAGGATCTCCGGTTTGAGTCCGTTGATTGCTTCCGACATGACGACTCCTTTCGCGGTCAGGGTTTGCCCGGTGATATCTCTACTTCCGCACCGGGATGAAGCTGGCGGGCTTGCGGAAGAGAGGTCGGTTGGCGAAAGTGGGTATCATACCAAAGTCAGAATATAAGGCAATTCTTCTGTCGCAGACTCTGAAATCCACCCAATATTGTGGGGATCATGTCTACAAAAATTCTATTAAAGTCGTTGTCGATCCTGCCGAATAGTCCTGCAAAGCTTTCACTGTTGGTGTCTTTTGATGGCACGAGATGGAGGAGTCGAATATGCAATGGAGCAAAATCGCAAAAAGCTGGGTGGGGAAACTCCAAAATCTTGTGGTGAAGCATGGACGGCGGATCGAACGTAGCAATGCAAAAACCATCTGCTACATCAAACGGCTCAGCTCGGCAGCTGATGGTGAGTTGAGAAGGATTGTCCGGGACGAAAGTGCCTCCCTGCTCAGAGACACCCCCAAGATACGGGCGGCAAAATTCATCCTCTGTCACCGGGGGTGATTGGGTTGCTACATAGCCAAGGGTGAATCAGCCTTGGTTGCAGTACTGAAAAAGTGCCTGCCGATGGAATCGGGGGCACTTTTTTGTTTTCTGTCTTTGAACCACCCATCTGCTGAGGTGTTAGGCAAGGGGGCAGCCAACTTTCTCCGTGTTTTTCGTGGCAAGTTGGGCAGAAAAATTGCAGACGCAATAGTGGTTATTCAGAAAAGCCATGGCTCTGTTGTTCCCGTGACACCCACGATTCCTGAACAAGGGGCTGCCGGACTGCCGGATGCGTTCGCCGTTGGCGACGTAATGCGCTGGAAATTCATGCTTTTTTATGTTTTGAGGCAAAAGCCCGGACCGCGCCAAACCGGGGGCTTTTGCCTGCCAAAAATGACGAAGCTTTGACTCGTCGTCAAAATTGCGCCTCAGGAGCTGGTCTTGTTTGGGCCGCTCGTGGGTGCTCTGCTCACGTCAGAGGAAACGAAAAATGACCATTGCTTCAGTTCAGGGGAAATACCCGGATCTCTTGATCGACAACAGTTCAGTGCGGAACCCCGGTGCTGCCGGTTCATCCGCCTCTGCATTTGAATCGCTCCTGGACCGCCTGAACGGAACGGCAACGTCTCCGACCGGCGCTGCGGCGGATCCCCAGCGCGCCATGATGGAAGTCCTCCGCCTTGAGATGCTGCAAAGCTCCCTGGGCCTTGGCCACGTCGACGACGGCACGTCCCAACCGGGGGCCGATCCCCTCCCCAACCTGATCTCCGGGCTGCTGCGCGGCGTTACCGGCGCTCCGGGTGCGCCGGGATCCGCGCCCTCGGTCGTATCGAACGTCGCATCGGGCGCTGCCAACAATGCGGCAACGGCGGCCGTTTCGCCCCAGTCTGCGCCGGTTTCCGGGGATGCTGATTCCATTCAGCAGACCGCGGCGCGTTTCCTCGGCACTCCGTACCGCTTCGGCGGCGAAGGTCCGAATGGCATCGACTGTTCCAGCTTCGTGCAGCAGGTTTTCCAGGAGCACCAGGTCGATCTCCCGCGCACCGCGCGGGAGCAGATCCAGGTCGGCACCGAGGTGCCTGCTTCCGAACTGCGCAAGGGGGACCTGGTCTTTTTCCGCACCTACGCCTCCTATCCGTCCCATGTCGGGATCTATCTCGGCGACGGGAAAATGATCCACGCCTCGTCGGGGAAGGGGGAGGTGACGGTTTCCGACATGAATTCCGGTTACTATCGCTCCAGGTTTTTAGGGGCGAAGCGGGTAGTCTGATTCCCGCCGGCAGTCCACCTCTTATCCGGATTTTCTTGGAGGGTTCTCTCTGAGCATGCAGCCTTACCAGATGATTTTTCCCGATGCAGCCGAGCCGATCATGACGTTGGTTCTGGACCGACGCCTTGGTCGTGTCCCGAAGGGAACCTACCGGTTCGTGGAATGCTATTGCACCCATCCCGGCTGCGATTGTCGCAAGGTGAGCATCTTCGTCCTGGACGGCAAGGCGAGAAAAAAAGCGCTGATCAGCTTTGGTTTCGATTCGGACGAGCCGCTGGCCGGACCGATGCTGGATCTGAACATGACTCCGGCGCCTTACGCCGAAGAGCTTCTCGAAATGTTCGTCGAGATGGTGAATACCGAGCATTCCTGGCTGCGTGCGATGTACCGCCGTTACAAAGCTGTTTGGAAAAAATTCACCGGTGTGCCTTACGCCGGGAAACCCTTCCCAAGGCCCGGAATGGTGATGCGCGAGCCGGTTTATCCTGGCGCCAGGGCAGAGACGGCGGTAGAGGGGGGCGGAAATCCTCTTTGGACTCACTCGGTGGGAGAGGGGATACCGCCCGCTTCCATCACGGCAACGCTCCCCGGCATCCGCGGCATCTTCGAGGAATATCTGCGCTCCGACCCCCGCCGGAATGTTCGGAACAGCGCCCTGCAGGACCGGTTGCGCCGGTACCTCCTTGAGGACACCGGCGTCGAAGAAGAATTCGCCAAGCTTCTCGCCGAACAGGGGGCGCAACTCCCTTCCGACCAGGCAGCGATCGATGCTGCTATGATCCTGCTGGAAGATACCTTGGAGCTGCTGCGTTGCGAAATCGAGCGGGACCGCCCCCAGGCACGCCAAGCGCTGGACCAGTTGCAGCACGCTCTGGCCCGTCACGTTTTCCGGGAGGGGGCTGATCCGTACTTTTGCGCCGCGGTCTCTCATGCCGTCTTGCACAGCAGGATCGAGGTGCTTCCGGTCCTGCTGGAGGCGAACACCAACCGGATGGTCCGGTTGGCCGAGGTGTCCGGGGTCCTGGAAAGTTCCGAGGATGAGGCGATGGAAGGGATCTCGCGCAGTATCGCGGCGCTGGGGCTCTCCTCGCCCTTTGAAGGGATCGAGATCCTGCTGCAGATCTTCGCGCTGGGCCAGCCTGAGATGCAGATCAACATCACGGCAAAGCTGCTCGGCTCGGAAAGCGCCTTGATCCGCGACATAGCCGCGCTGATGCTGTTCCATCCCCGCCACGAGGTACGGCTCGGCGTCTCCCGCATGCTTGCGGAAGGGGAGGGCGAGAAGATCACGGGGGAAACGCTGCGCCGGC
The DNA here is from genome assembly GCF_016458275.1 of Geomesophilobacter sediminis. Taxonomy (GTDB): domain Bacteria; phylum Desulfobacterota; class Desulfuromonadia; order Geobacterales; family Geobacteraceae; genus Geomesophilobacter; species Geomesophilobacter sediminis. The sequence goes on along the minus strand of NZ_JAEMHM010000020.1, from coordinate 32,934 downwards.
TGATCGTCTCGCGGAACTGGCTCCCGGTCGGGATCAGGAAGAACGTCGATGTGGCGATTGCCAACGCGCGCCGGGCCCGGGTGGAATGCGCCCGACTTCCGATGCACCCGGATCTTTCCGTCTACGCATCGACCATCGATGGCTCCGGCGCCCAGTCCTTCCAGGTGATTACGCCCAACGGCAGGGGATTTCTCAGCAGCGCGCTGCTCCTCAAACAGGGAGTAGGCGTGGCGGATGCTTTTGTGCTTCACCTGAAGAACCGCCGGGAACTCAAGGAGTTCCTCGGGGAGATAAAACGCCAGGCATTTTTTGTCGAGACGCCGCGTGAGTATTTGGACCACCGGGTCTGCCAGGCACTGTCGGACGGGGCCCGGCAGGGGAGTACCTCGAGCTTTTGGCTGGTTCACATTGCGGAGCTTTTGGGGTGCGATCAATGGCGGGCGGTTGGCTTCAATGCGCGTCGGGACTTGGAGGGGTTGGGAGCGGAAATCGGGAATGCCTCGGCAAAGGGTGGGATTACGACCGGTGCCGACGCCCTCGCGGACTCGGCAAACTGGCCGGCGCTGCCGTTTGCCCATTCCTGGTTCGAAGACGACGCGGCCTTGGAGCGGGAGATAGCGGCGTCGCAGAAAAAGAAGGCCCAACTCGATCCGTCGGCGGCGGTTGCCCGGATTCTCGACGGGATTCTTGAGAAAAAGCGCGGGGTGTGGCTGGAGCGGCTTACCTTGGCTGCGGGGTGGCTGAAAGCCTCCAAAAACCCGCCCCTTCCCTGGTCCAGCATGTATCACGTCGCCTGCGCCGTTGCCGACGAAACGATGCCGCTCAGCCGGATACCGTTATTCATCGCCATTGCGGAGCGGAGCTTCGCCGCCTATCTCGGCCGCCGGCAGGTCTGCTAGACGGCAGCGGGAAAGGATTTTAGCGTCTAATTCCAGCTGATCCCAAGGCTTACCCTGTGGGAGCGCCCTTCCGGGCGCGATCCGCCGAAGGCGGTGATAAGGGGGCACCTCGTTCCCATGGTCCACCCGGGAAGGCACCTTCTCGGTGCAGCTCCAGCTTCATACGCCAGGGGGGCGGACCTCCCCCTACCGCTCCAGCGGGTGTCCTGCCTGGCGCCACGCTGCCATGTGTCCCTCCAGCAGATCCACGTTCCGGTACCCGTACGCGGTCAGCACGCTTTTGGCGATCTGCGCTCTGGGGCCGAGTTCGCACAATACCACCAGCTCGGTCTGCCGGTCCGCCGGGATCCGGGAAAGCCCCAGGAAAATTCTCCAACCCGGTGCATGCAGCGCCCCGGGGATTCTCCCCCGTTTGAATTCGATTCCCGTACGTACGTCGACCACCGTCGGCGGATTCTTCCCCGCCATTCTCTTGATCAGTTCCTGCTGCTTCATCTGCTTTTCACCTCTTGTTTTGCTGACATACCTGAATCCAGTTTCCTCCCTCCCTTTCAACAGGAGGGCCGGGGTGAGGATGGGGTTCGGGCACTCCCCTCGGATGATCCTGGTTTGTTGTACATTACATTCAAATATTTCTATGTCAAGATGTAATTGCCGTGGTCATGGAGACGGGAGGTAAAGCCCCGCTCCCGGAGGAATTGTCGCGCCTGATCCAAAGAGGGGAGGGCGGAACGTCCGCCCAGGGCTCCGGTGTTGAGGGCGGCTACGGCGGATGCCAGCAGGGCGCATTCCTTGAGGGGATAGTTCCGGGAGATGCCGTAGAGGAAGCCCCCGTGGTAGGCATCTCCGGCACCGGTGGTGTCGACCGTTTTCTTGGTGAGCATTGCGGGCTGGTGGAAGGAGTCGCCCTCCCTGGTGCGGACCCAGCTCCCATCCGCACCGGCGGTGATCACGACGATGCGGGGGCCGGTCTTTAGCAGGGATTCGGCGCAGCGGTCGATGGCCGCTTCTCCCGAGAAGGCGCTGGCAAATTGCCGGGCGACGATGCAGAGGTCGGTGTTTTCCAGCAGGGGCACCAGCTCCGGGGTGTAGCGGTGGGCCCCGCCGTCAAACGATACCAGGACCCCCTGCCGGCGGGCCAGCCGCGCGGCCTGCAGGCAGGCCTGGAGGTGGCGGCCGTTAAGGTGCAGGATCCCCGTCGATCGGATCGCCGGTTCCGGAAGCAGGGCGGGGTCGACCGCACCGGCATCGCCGGGTTGATAGACGATCGTCCGCGCTCCGTCGCGCCGGCGTACCAGGATGGTGGCGATTGAGGAGGTGCCTCCGGGCTCCCTTGAGATATGGCGGGTATCGACCCCTTCCCGCTGGAATTCATCGAGGATCAGGTTTCCCCGCCAGTCATCTCCGAGCCGGTCGATCATGGCGATGCGGGCGCCAAGCCGTGCCAGGGTGACCATTGCCGTGGCGACCGGTCCCCCACCTTGAAGCAATGAGGCCCGTGCCTGCTGCACGAGTTCCGCTCCGGGCAACTCGTCCACCACCATCAAGAGATCGAGGGTACTTACCCCCAGGCCAATCACGTCATAGGCAACCTGCGACGCTATCGGCTTGGCTGCGTTGCCGGTCATCTCCTTCTCCTGTCTTTCTGGTTTGTGTGGCTATTCTTTGCGAACAGTAGGAAACTCGGGTTGGGAAGTCAAGAAGTGAATCTGGCAACACAACGACCGGCCGCTACAGCAATTGCATTTTGCTGATCGACGGCAAATCAATGGTCGTAGATAGCTGTGACTGTGGCAGGTTGACATTTACTGGTCGGGTGCTTAGGTTCCCCTAAAACAGGACAGGAGCATATATCATGAGTGAACCTGATGCCAAAGTAATCGATGCCGAAATCAACGGTCACGCTCCGGCCGGCGAAGAACAGGGGGGGATAGTACTTGCCTCTGAGGTGCTTCCTCCCACTCTGAACCTGATACCGCTGCGCCCCCGTCCGGCATTTCCCAACCTGCTGGTCCCCATGGTCCTCAACGAGCCGCATCAGGTCCTCGCGGTTAAGCGTGCGCTGGATGATGCCACTCACGCCTTGGGTTTTGTCCTGGCGCGCGAGCCGGACAAGGGTGATACCGCTGAAAACCTGCACCGCGTCGGCGTGGCCGGCAAGATCGTCAAGGTCCTGCATCTCGATGACGACAGTGCCCAGATCCTGGTTAACACCCTGGAGCGTTTCACGATCGTTGATCTTTCGGAGACGCCGGAAGGGTATCTGGCGCGGGTCGAGTACCAATACGGGACCGAGCTATCGGTCAACGCGGAACTGAAGGCCTTCTCGATGGCGGTTCTTTCCACGCTCAAGGAGCTGGTGCAGATCAACCCGCTCTATTCGGAGGAGATCAAGCTGTTCCTGAACCGTTCCAGCCTCGACGATCCGGGAAAACTCGCCGACTTCGCGGCCAACCTCACCACGGCGGAGGGCCAGGAACTGCAGCAGGTGCTGGAACTCTTCGACGTTCGCAAGCGGCTTGACCTGGTGCTCACCTTGCTCAAGAAGGAGCTCGAAGTCTCGCGGCTCCAGACCAAGATCACCAAACAGATCGAGGAGAAAATCAGCGCCCAGCAGCGTGAATTTTTCCTGCGCGAACAGCTGAAGGCGATCAAGAAGGAGTTGGGGCTCGAAAAGGAGGGAAAGACCTCCGAGATCGAGAAATTCGAGGCGCGGCTCAAGGAGCTGAAGTTGAATCCGGAGGCGCACCGGACGGTCACCGAGGAGATCGAGAAGCTGCGCCTCCTGGAGCCGGCATCGCCCGAGTATCACGTGACCCGCGGTTACCTCGACTGGCTCACCATCCTCCCCTGGGGGAAATTCAGCCGGGACTCCTACAACCTGGACAAGGCGCGCCGCATCCTGGACCGTGATCATCACGGGCTTTCCGACGTGAAGGATCGGATCCTGGAGTTCATTTCGGTGGGGAAAATGAAGGGGGACATCTCCGGTTCCATCGTTTGCCTGGTTGGGCCGCCGGGGGTGGGCAAGACGTCGGTCGGCAAGAGCATTGCCGACGCGCTGGGGCGCACCTTCTACCGGTTTTCCCTCGGTGGCATGCGGGATGAGGCCGAGATCAAGGGGCATCGGCGCACCTATATCGGTGCCATGCCCGGCAAGTTCATCCAGGCGATGAAGAGCGCCGGGACCTCGAACCCGGTCCTGATGCTGGACGAGATCGACAAGATCGGCGCCTCGTTCCAGGGGGACCCGGCCTCGGCCCTTCTGGAGGTGCTCGATCCGGAGCAGAATGGAACCTTCCGCGATCACTACCTGGACGTTCCCTTCGATCTCTCCAACGTCCTCTTCATAGCCACCGCCAACCAGCTGGATACCATACCGGGGCCGCTTCTGGACCGCATGGAGGTGATCCGGCTCTCGGGGTACGTGCTCGAGGAGAAGATGGAGATCGCCCGGAAGTATCTGATACCCAAGGCGCTGAAGAATCATGGGCTCAAACCGGGGCAGGTGACCTTACGCAAGGAAGCGCTGGCGGCCCTGATCGACGGGTGGGCGCGGGAGGCGGGGGTGCGGACGTTGGAAAACCGGATCAAGAAGCTGATGCGCAAGGCGGCGCGCGATTTCGCCGCAGGGCGTTCCGAGCCGATGGTCGTTACCAAAAAGGACCTCCCCGGGCTCCTCGGCCAGCCGGTCTTCACCACCGAGGAAGTATTCGAGGGGGTGCCCGGTGTGGTCACCGGTCTGGCCTGGACCAGCATGGGCGGTGCGACGCTCCCCATCGAGGCGGCTGCCATGCCGAGCAAAGGGAAGGGGTTCCGCCAGACCGGCCAGCTCGGTAACGTCATGGTGGAGAGCTCCGAGATCGCCTATTCTTATGTGATGGCGCACCTTAAGGAGTACGGTGCGCCGGAGGACTATTTCGACACCCACTTCGTGCACCTTCATGTCCCGGCCGGCGCCACCCCGAAGGACGGTCCGTCCGCGGGGGTGACCATGGCGACCGCCCTCATCTCCATGATGAGCGACAAGGCCGTGCGCCCCAAGCTGGGGATGACCGGCGAGCTCACCCTGACCGGGCGCGTGCTTCCCATCGGCGGGGTCAAGGAAAAGACCATCGCCGCCCGGCGCGCCGGACTGAAGGTGCTGGTCTTTCCGGAAGGCAACCGCACGGACTTTTTTGAGCTCCCCGATTATCTCAAGGAAGGGATCGAGGTGCACTTTGCCAAGGATTACCGGGACGTGTACCGGGTCGCCTTGGGGAAGGTGAAGTAGGGGGCGGACGTTCATCATTCCCCGTGTCGCAAACGAAAAGGCCCTGATAACCAGGGCCTTTTCTTGTCTAGCAGCTTGGAAGCGGAGGGGAGGGGGGCTGCGCTCGTTCTTCGGTGCAGCCGTTGGCTGATCAATCCGGGGGGATCAGCTCCTCGTACATCCCTTGGTACTCCCTGATCATCCGGTCGATGCTGTAGTTTTCCTGCACCGTCTGCACCGCACTTGCCGAAAGGCGGCGCCTGACTTCGGCGCCGGACACCAGGAAGCAGATTGCCTGGGCCATCGCCGCCACGTCCTTGGGAGCGACCAGCAGCCCGTTGTGGCCGTCCTGCACCAGGGACGGATTTCCGCCCACGTTGGTAACCAGGGGGACCACGCCCGATGCCATGGCCTCCAGAAGGGAAATCGAGGTCCCTTCGGAAAGGGAGGTCAGCATGAAAACGTCGAACAGGTTGTAGATATCGTGGGTGTCGCTTCGATTGCCGGCGAAGACGACGTGATCCTGAACCTCCAGTTCGACGGCGCAGGCTTGCAGTTCATCGCGCATCGGCCCGTCTCCCACCAGTAACAGGGTCATTTCCGGGAGTTTTTGCCGGGCCTGGGCGAAGGCCTTGACCAGTGAGAACTGGTCCTTGACCTGGGCCAGACGCCCGACCGTACCCACCACCGCGTGGTCCCTGGGAATACGCAGTTCGTCGAGGAGGTGGCGGGGCTTATCGCGGCGGCTGAACTTCCTGGTGTCGATCCCGTTGTTGATGGTGATCACCTTCTCCCTGGGAAGGCGAATGATCTCGGTCAGGTAGCTTTGGAGCTCCTTTGACACCGCGACGATCTTCCTGGCGAACTGCGAAGAGAAGCGGTCCATGAACGGGAGCAGGCGCGGTTCCACGAAATGCCGGCCGTGGTCGGTGTAGACCATGGGGGGCGTTCCGGTCAGGATGCCGGCTTGGGTGCCGATGAAGAACGTGCCGCTGTGCATGTGGAGGATGTGCACCTTCTTCTCCCAGAGAAGCCTGGAAAGCCGCAGCGGAAACAGGGCATCGTAATGTTTCTGGTTTCTTTGCAGCAGGGTCGCCCGGATTCCCTGTCTCTCCAGTTCCTCGCTCAGGGCTCCCAACGTATCGAAGCAGCAGACCTCGACGTTGTACCGCTCCCGGTCCAGATGCTGGGCGAAGTCCACCACCATTTTCTCGAGCCCGCCGGTCTCCAGGCTCAGCACCGTATGCAACAGGTTTGTCTTTCCTTTTCTCTTGGCCATGTCGGTCACCGATTCAGATCTGCTCTTTGCTGCTCCCCCGCCAGGAACTCACCTCTTTGATCGGCCGGGCCGGGTTGCCCACCGCCAGGGTATAGGGCGGGACATCTTTGACCACGACCGAGCCTGCCCCGATGATCGCCCCTTTGCCGATGGTGACCCCCTTGCCGATAATGCAGCGAGCCCCGATCCAGACCTCGTCTTCTATGACGATCGGGCTCGGGGTAGGGTGGCCGCCTCCCGGGGCATGGTAGTCGTACTCGATGATGTTTACGTCCCAGGAAATGAGGACGTAGTCCCCGATCCGGACCGAATCGCCGCAATGGATTTCGCTTCTATCGCCGATGGAGCTGTAAGCGCCGATGTCGACAAGTGGTGCCGCCGCATCTTTTCGGGCATTCAGCGAGAATTTCACCTGAGGCCAGATGCAGGTCCGTTTTCCGATGCGGATTTTCCCCCGTGGATTGTTGATGATCGTCCTGCCGATGGACTTGATCGGTCCGCCGGTTTCGACCCTGAATTTCAGAAAATATCCGCGCAGGTAAGCGAGCAGATCCAGTAGCATGCTTCACCTCGGTGTGGGTGGTGGAAACACATATCGGTCTGGTACTTGTCTGACTCAGACCGCCACTTTGCTGTTCAAAATCCCGAAAGCCACGGTTGAACCAAAATCTTCGAATCCCGCCTTATAGAACGATTTCAGGGATGCGACGTTTTCCTCGTGAATGACAGTATAGAGATACCTGATCCCTTGGCTTTTCAGGGTGTGCATCGAGTCGAGGATCGCCGCAGTTGCTATTCCCCTGCCCCGGTACGGAGGCAAGGTGATGACGTAATTGATTTCAGCCGCATTCTCATCACGGATGTGGAGAAACCTGCTGAAATCGCCCTTGCGGTAAATCCAGTGGATGTAGGCAAGTTCGTTGTCATGCTTGGCGATGCAGCAAAAACTTACTTTCTGAAATTGGTCGCAATGAAACTCGCGCGGAAGATCCCGTCCCGAACGCAGGGCATCGAGTTCGGCGGCGGTGGGGTAATGGATGGTGAGCGGGGAAGACGAACGCTCTGCGGAAAACGCTTTTTCCAGGTCGGCTTTCAAGATCTTGAACCGGTTGAACCGAAACAGGCCGTAGTACAAGAAGTTGCACCATGCTTTTGCACCACCGCCGTAAATGTTCTTCACCGTCGCCCGCGCGTGAAGGATTTGCATTATCAGGGGAGAACGAGTGCCCATGTCATGGCTCCTGTTTTTTCGGTAAAGCTCGAGTCGCATTGGTACGGGGGGCTCACAGGGACAGCGGAAAGCAACGTGCCGGATTTCCGATTGCCAGTGATCTTGCCGGAATCTTAGAGGTAACCACGGCACCGTTGGCTATGACCGAGTCCTCGCCGATGGTGACACCCTTCAAAATGACGCAGTTGCTGCTGATCCAGACGTTGTCTTTGATGGTGATCGGCTTGCTGGTCTCCGGTGCTGCCGGGAGACCCCTCTGGCTCGGGGCGGTGGGATGCCCGTCATAGCTCAGGATGCTGACTCGGTCACCGACGAAGACGTTGTTGCCGATGGTGATGTCGCAACCGACGTCCACGATCAGGTTGTAACCAAGACAGGTGTTGTCGCCGACATGAAGGGTGGGGCTGTCGAATACCTTGGCACCGACCAAGGTGCTTTTGCCATGCAAGGTCACGTTGTCCCCGAGATTGATCTTTAGATGCCCCATGACCAACGGCTGGCCGCCGATCAGGTAGAGCCCTTTTCCCACCGAGCCGCAACGGAGCTTGAAAAGGGGGGTGTGGTAGAAAATCCGGAAGAGATTCGACAGCACGATGTGCCGCAGCGCGCGCTCCCCCTGAAACATGCGGTAGACCGGGCGAAACACCGGAACCTCGAAACGCCTCAGGGCCCTGCCCCACAGATAAAGCCGGTTGTAAAAAGGGGTCTCCCTGCGCCTGATTTTAAGCACGATATCTTGCATTTCCCGCTCCTGGAATAGCAGGGACAGCCCGCGGCGCGGCGGCCCCCAGCCCTGTTTTGCCCGGCTCTCCACGTTCCTGTTCCATCAGACGAAGCAAAAGTGAAGAGATCGCGATGTAGAAGGCCCAGTAAGCCGAGTAGGCTTGGCTGAGAAAAAGTGCCGACACAAATTGGCCTAGGAATCCGGCTGCCGCCATTTCTGCTATTTGGGCCACTTCGGCTGAACTGCTCCGGGTCGAACGGCGGAAGATCTTGAAGGCATTGACGGTCAGGGCAATGAAGAGGATGAGCCCTGGGACCCCCGCTTCAGCGCCGATCTGAATGACGCTGTTGTGGGCGGTCTGCCATCTTGCCTGGTCCAGGTCCCGTTCCTGGCGGTCCCGTCCCACCCCTTCGGTAAACCGGTTGAAGCCGACGCCGGTGAGCGGATTTTCCGCGATCAGCCGCAGCCCGACCTTCCAGATCGCGATCCTTCCTTGTTCGTCCGTTGCGTTATAGTCGCTTTCCACTTCCATGATGCTCTTGAACCGGTCGACGTTGATCTGGGCAACCTGAAACGCCGCCAGTGACACGACCAGGATGATCATGCGGGCGGGAAAACGCAGCGCCAGCGTCTTGGTCTGTTTGAGCAACAGATAACCGAGGACCAGGATCAGCCCCAGTAATCCGCCGCGGGAGCCGGTGCGGAGGATCGTGGTTAATCCGAGGACGATGTTCCCCGCGCCCAATAACTTCATGACAGGGCCGCTTCTGATCATGATGAGGTTGAACGGCAGAAAGCCCAACACGTAGTAAGCGATGTCGTTGGGATCGAACATGGTGCCGAAGACAATCCGGTCCTGGATGTTTTCGCCGTATCCCAGAATGCAAAGGCAGTAGATCCCGATACCGATGCAGCAAAGCCTGACCGTTCGAGTCAACGCCCCTGCCGTGGTTACCATCTTGCCGAAGATGAATACGAAACAGGCGGTGAAGGCATAATGGAGGTAGTCGCCGATTGACGCGCTGGTGTAGATGGAAAAGAGGGAGCTGAAGAACAGAACCCCCAGCAACGCGGCGTACATTCGGAGCTGGCTGTTCATTAGGGGCAATCCGGCACCTTTGACCGTAAAGCTCAGCAGCAGGGTAACCACTCCCAGAGATAGCGCCGGGCGCACGGCGTCTAGAAACGTCAGATAGTCCTGGGGCCGGCAAAGTATGGTGAAGGTCCAGGCAAAAAAAACAAAAGTGGCGAGAGGGGAGGCTGCGTTCCCCTCGCCACCAGCTTTGATCTGGTCGATCCCGATGTTTCGCATTTATGACACCATGCATGCTATTGATAGCCGGACCAGTGCCGAGTACCTTCCGGGATGGGTGAAGGGATGTTCGATGATGGATTTGAGGAGATACTTCAGCCCCTGTCTCGGGTTCTCATCTCGGTAGACAACCGCCATGTTCAGATACAACCAGCTGAATCGCTTCTGGTGGATCAACCACTCCTTGAAACTTCTTCCGCGGTGGCGTTCGATCACTTTCTCCCAGTCCTTTACGTTCCGATGGAAGGAGGTCTGGGTTATGTTCAGCAGGTGTTTGCGGTACCGCGTCAGTACCCTCCCGATGTAGGTAAAGTCGTATGCCTGGAGGATTCGCAGCCACAGATCCCAATCCTCTGCAAAGTGCAGCGACTCATCGAAGCGCCCCACCTTTTTTAAGCAATCCGCTCGCACCATCACGGTCGAGGTGGCGAAGTAGTTCTTGTAATGGCAGCTGCGGACCTCAGAGACTTCAGCTCCGGAGAGAACTTGCTCATCTTTCTTGGCCTCCCCGGCGCTGATGGTCGCGTATCCGGTAGCTACCAGCCCTACTGATGGATTTGCTTCCATAGCCGCTACCTGTGCCGATAATTTCTCCGGCAGCCACATGTCATCGGAATCCAGAAAGGCGATCAAGTCGCCTTTTGCCCGTTTGATGCCCGCATTTCGGGCTGCACTTGGCCCCATTTGGCTCTGATAGAGGTAGAGGACCGAGTCCCCGTAGCGGCCCAGCGCCTCAGCCGTCTGATCCGTGGAGCCATCGTCGACGACGATGATTTCGTAATCGGTGTAGGTCTGGGCCAGGACGCTGTCGATCGCTTCGGTTATGAGATCCGCCCTGTTGTGGGTCGGTATGATGACGCTTACGGTCATGATTCTTCCTTCTTTTCTGCGGGCACGCCCGGAACCTTACTAGAAGTCCATGGTCGAGATGTCGCCGGGGTCCTGCCCGAGGTATTTCGCTCTCAGTACCCGTCGCATGATCTTTCCGCTTTTGTTCTTGGGGACACTGTCGCAGAAGATGATCTCATGGGGGCAAATGGTGCTCGACCCCTTGTTCGCGACGTGAAGCTTGATCTTCAATTCCAGTTCCGGACTGGGGGTGTACCGCGGATGCAGTGCGACAAAGGCTACGATCTTTTCGAACATCAGTTCATCGGGGGCCCCAATGACCCCGGATTCCGCAATCTCCTCCATCTCCAACAATGCGCTTTCCACCTCGAAGGGGCCGACCAGGTGGCCTGCAGTGTTGATGATGTCGTCGTTTCGGCCCATAAACCAGTAATAGCCGTCGCTGTCCTGCACCGCAGTATCGCCGGTGTGGTAGAAGCCATGCTGGAACCGCTCTTGGTATTTCTTTTCGTTGTTCAGGTAGGTGACGAACATGGAAGGCCAGTCCGGCTTGAGGCATAGGTTACCCTGAATCCCGGTCTCCTGATGCTTTCCGGTATCGTCGAGAATGGCTGGTTGGATTCCCGGAACCGGTTTGCCCATCGACCCGGGCCGAATCTTGAGGCCGGGCCGGTTGCTGATCATGATGGCTCCGGTTTCGGTTTGAAACCAGGTATCGTAGACCTCGTGGTTGAGCACTTTCTGGGCCCAGGAGATAACCTCGGGATTGAGCGGTTCGCCAACGCTGAAGATGTGGCGGAGGCTGGACAGCTTCACCGAGGCGAAAATGGAAGTATCTTCCCGCATCAGCATGCGCAGCGCAGTTGGTGCGGAGTACCAGACGGTCACTTTTTCCTGTTCCAGAAGCTGCATCCAGACCTTCGCGTCGTAGCCGCCGCCGTAATGGAGTTGGGGCACACCGAGGCTCCATGGCCCGATGATGCCGTACGAAGTACCGGTAACCCAGCCCGGGTCCGCGGTGCACCAGAAGAGATCTTCATGGGTCAGTGACAGCACCTCCCTGGCCGTCAGGCTTTGCAATACGACGCTGCCATGACGGTGCAGGACTCCTTTCGGTTTCCCCGTGGAGCCCGAGGTATAGTGCAGGACCGATGGGGTGTCAGCCTGAGTAAGGGGGGTGAGAAAATCGGGAGAAGCCTCTGCTAACAGGCGGCGGTAGCTCAACAACTCTAGATCGGGATCATCATCACCGTCGACGACGATGACGTATTGGAGATCGGGGAGCCGTTTCCGGATCGGGAGTAGTTTTTTCAGAAGGCTGGTCTTGGTGATGATCCCCTTGGCGCCGGAATCGCCGAGACGATCCAGAAGGGCCTCCTCACCAAAGTTGGAGAACATCGTGCCACAGATTACCTGCAGTTTCAGCGCCCCCAGAAAGGCGAAAAACTGTTCCGGCATCTTTGGTAGAAAGGTGAAGAAGATGTCGCCGGATCCGAACCCGAGATTGGAAAGGAGATTGGCGAAACGGTTGCTCTCTCGGTCCAGGTCTTCGAAACTGTAATCGATTCGGGTCCCTTGAGAGTCAACCCAGCGCATAGCGAGGTTGGCTCCCCGTCCTTCGAGGCATTGCTGGGTTGTGCAAATGTGACCTATGTTGTGCTGGTTATTGCGGATAAGCGGGTGTGCCATGTTGTATACCTCCCGTGGAGATCTTTCCTGGGAACCGCTGAAATGACGATCGCCCTGGAAAGAATAGGAGGTATTTTATTAGAAAAACCACATCATGCAATGTTCAAGCTGCTTGTTAGGGGGAGAGGTTGAATAATGGGAGTGGGGGGCAGACGCTGCCAATGATCTTTTGCAGGTCCTGGTCGTTGACCAAGGGGTGGATGGGGAGGGTTAACAGCCGGGCCGCTACGTCCTTTGCCACACGAAAACTCTCGGGGGGGAAGTGCTGGTCGGCGAGTTCCGGGATGGCGGCTACGGAGTCGGGATAGCCTGGGGAAAAGCCGAGACCCTGCCGCTCAGCATGGTACAGCAGTTCCCGTTTTCGTTCGGGCATGTCGGTGATGAGCGGGAACCGGATCAAGTCGGGACATTGCGGGCCGACCGGGCCCGGTGGCAGGATGCCGGACTCGATAAGGGCGGTGATGTTCCGGCAGCGAAGTTTTCTAAAACGTTCGATTTTTGCTTGCCAGCGCGCGGCGGTGCCGGCGTTAAACGAGGAAAGTCGGTGGATTGGGAAATCAGGATTGTAGAAGGTTTGGCCCAACTTCAAAAAGGGGAGGGCCTTTGGTAACCAGAACAAGGGAGGATGCATGAAAACCGAGAGGACGATAGTTTCGCCTATGGTCCGGACAATACCGGTGGCCCTCATAGCCGGGAGGGTTCTTATTTTTTCCTGAAGGGCTTGCCCGATCCTTTCGTCGCGGGTGACGATGACTCCCCCCTCGGTGGTCGAGAACGCTTTGCCTCTCCCCATGCTGAAAAAACCCACATCGCCGAGCGCACCCAGCTTCCCCCCTTGCCATTCTGCGCCCATGGCCTGGGCTGCATCCTCGACGATGAAGATGGGCTTTTCCCCGACAAGTTCTCTCAGTTTCCGGATGTTCGCCGGGACACCGAAAAGATGTGTCGGCATTACACACAGAACCTTTTTACTTTTGAGCTGACGGGAAAGCTGATTTAGATCGAAGTCCAGGGTGGTTTCCTCTATATCGCAAAGCCGGATGGCCAGCCTCGCTCTGATTACTGCAGATGGGACGGAATAGCAGGTATAAGCCGGGATCACTACTTCATTTTGTTCCGGACGGAGTTGGTGTAACACCTCCAGTACCAAAGTGAGTGCAGCTTTTCCCGACGAGACTGCGAAACAGTATTCCGCCTCGAAATACTCCTTCAGCTCTTTTTCGAATTTGCTTAGTGTTTCCCCGCCCCGGAGCATGCCACGCAGCCCGGAAATGAGATCCTGAACCTCGATCGGTGCTGCGGCTGGAGGAAGCGTTCTTTTGATCCGCATTTTGTGTTCACTCCTGGGAAGTCGGGCGGCCCGGAGCAGGCGACGTGGTTGCGAAAAAATTAAATCTGGGTTGGCGTCGCAGGGTTAGGGGGGGGATTCCTGCCGGTACGGGATCTTGATGAACGCATTTTCCTTGCTGCGAGTAGCAGCGGTTCGGGGAGCGAAGATTTGAAGAGTTCCACGTAGGAGTTCAATTCCTTCGGGAAATCGAGAAGCAGCTTTAATGCGGTCTGCCTGGCAAGCCGATAATCCCCCTCGCGACGCAGGGCTCCTGGCATCAAGCGTTTTAACATTGCAATTCGCTTTGCTACAATATCGCTGGCATCGGAATTACGATTCAAATCTGTCTCCTCCATGAGTACCTGGAACATCTGAACGGTCGCTTTAAGCATCGCAGCGCTGTTTTTGCTCAGGCTCCCGGATCGCCAGCGGTACATGGCCAGCGGCCTATCGATGTAACCGAATTGATGCCCGCGCAAGGCGACATGAATCCAGTGTAGGTAGTCCTCCACGCGACGAAAACGTTCGTCAAAGCCACCCGTTTGATCGAAGCAGGCATGGCGTTCCATGACAGTCGGTACCTGGATCAGGCAGTTGTGAAGCAGGTCCTCGAGACACTCCCCCTGTTGGCCGGCTCCTCTCTTTTGGTGGTGCCACAGGGGGATAAATGGGGCGTCATTCTCATCGACGTAGGTTAAATCAGCATGGACAATGCCACATCTTGGGGTGGCGTCGAGAAATGAAACCTGCTGCCGTAGCTTCTCCGGGTACCACAGGTCGTCTGCGTCGAGATACGCCAGATACTCACCGTTTGCCCGAGAAACAGCAGCATTGCGTGCGGCAGGAAGCCCGCGGTTGATTTGGTAGAAGTATCTGACGGACTGATAGTTGGCGACAATGGAAGCTGTTGCATCCGTCGACCCGTCGTCCATAACAATGATCTCATAGTCCAGGAAGGTCTGTTTCAAAACAGAATCCAGTGCCTTCCCTATGAATTGGCCACAGTTATAGGTCGGAATTATGACGGATACCTTGGGCATCATTTCCTCGGAGAATGGTTAAGACTTTCTGGAGATGCGGATCCTCGGGGTCCTTGCTCCTTGAGGAGTGGGTGCTACCAAACCGGCATGGTGCCGCTAAGATAAAACACCGTACGCGGCCGTGTGTCTAATCATGATGAGTATCTGTCGATAGTATAGCTTCTGCAGCTTCCCGGTATTTCTGTTCTCCGTTGAAATTTCCCAGAATGTGGGCTCTTGCCTTCTCTCCACGATGTTGCAGTAGCTCTGGGGACATTTCGGCACATCTACACATCGCCTCGGCAAAAGATCTGGTATTGCCGTTGGGGATGAGCAAGCCGACGGCCTCTTCTTGGATCACTTCGGGGATGCCGCCTACGTCCATGGCAATAGGGAGACAACCACAGGACATCGCCTCCAAAAGCGCCAAGGGCATCCCTTCGTTGCGGCTGGGCATAAGAAAGACGTCGAAGCCGGGATAGAGCTCCCATGGAGTGGAGGTAAAACCAGCAAATCTAACCCGGTCCACGATGTTCAAATCCGCTGCCATTTGCGCCAAGGTTTCGCGTTCTGGCCCTTCGCCGGCGATTACCAGCCAGATGTCGCTTCCCGGATTTGCTTTCCTGGTGGCATGAAAGCTCTTCAACGCGGTATCGAAGCCTTTAATCTCATGGAGCCGACCCAGGCAGCCGAAAACCAATGACTGCGACGGTACATCCCAGGATTTCCGCGCCTTTTCCCGAAAAGCTGGCGAGGGGGCAAACCGGAGACTGTCAATACCGTTATGCACGGTCACAACCTTATCTGCTGAAAATCCAAAGTTTTGCGTAAGCTGCTTTTGAATGATGCTACTTACGCAGATGATGCGATCGGGCAGTCGGAATCGGAAGAATCGGTTTAGATATAGTTCGAGACGCCTCCGATACCACCATAAACCGATTCCCGGAATCACGCCTCCCAGGTGTTTTCGGGTGGTCCTCTCCGGGAAAGGTCCCGATGCGAGGTGCTCGATAATGACATAGGTGCGGAAAAAGAGTCTTGCAGCAAGGTCGATGCTCCAATTGCCCTGTTCAAAGCAGCCTTTCGGGAACAGACATATGTCACCAGGTTGACCAGAAAGAATTTTTATCGCTTCGGTAAAAGTTACCAAAGGTAACGACTGGACAATTGGCCTATTGACGACCGTGACGTTGCTTGTTCTGGTGCAGTGGGAACGATAGAGACCTCCTCCATCTACGAGGGTTACCTCATGCCCCATCCCCGCGAGGATCTCAACAAGTCGCGTCGTGTGGACCTCCATCCCCCCCCACGATCGTGCAGCAGTAAGTATCGTGATCGCTGACATAAGATTCCTTCACCGTGGTTATTATTTTGCTGGTTCATGCTCCTTGGACGGGCGAAATCGTAAGCTTAATGCCTGGATCTGCCGCATGATGAACCCATCATCGCGCAGATAAAAGAAAAGATTGTGGCACCAGAACCTCGATGTGGTTGCTTTGGGAAAAAGATATGCAAAAGAGCAAGCCAGCTTGGTCATGATGTTGAAAAAAACATTTCTCTTTATAATATCTCTGGACGCTGCGAGGGCTTGAAGTACAGGAAGGTCCAACCGTGGGGTAAGTCCTCCGACCAATGCCCGCTGGTAGGTGTCCAAAAATTCGTCCTTTCTGTGTTGATTGTGCCAAAAGGCCCCCCAGAAGTTCGAGATAGCCGGCGCAACTTGTTCAACGTGTGGCACCGGATGAATGTGGTGTATGGCGGGCACGCTGCTCTTGATCTGTTCCAAAAAGGAAAACCAGCCTTGGCCCGTGTGAACCCTCTCGATGGCCGCGGCAAGCTTCGATCCTTTTTTGACCCGCTCGTCTGGACTTTCAACAAATGCCTCAATTTGCTTTAGATACTCATCCAGGTCCCGCGGTTTCGGGAGTCCCTCCAGGGCTAAACCATCGCTGGTGAAAGGTGGAGGGCAGGTGCCTGGAGCCAGAACGCAGGGAATGCCCTGCGCCCCTGCTTCCAAGAGTGCCGTTGTCGACCCGAAGGGGAATCCTTCGATATAGATGTCGGCGGCATCATGGTAAATCCGCAAAGATGCATGTCTGCCAACCGCCTGCAAACGACCACCCACTTGCTTGCTCGCCGCACTCCACGCTACATTTTCATCAACGCCAACTGCAAATAAGAAGACATCAGGCCGGTCTTTTAAGATTCTTTTGGCAATATGCAAAAAGTCAATATTTCTGATTGGCGTGAACTTGTATGTGTCTCCCGACGTCAGGATGACCGTCGTGTCATCGGGTATGCCTAGCTTTTTCTTAGCCGAATTTCTTTTTTGGTCTCTTTCTGTTCGTGGCTTGCCTGGTTTGGAATAATCTAGGGGGATCGGAAGGGTCCGTGATCTTTCTTGCGCTACGCCGCGATAGCGAACCGTCCACTCATTCTCAAGATGCGAACCTCTGCAGTTGAGGACGAAGTCCGAAATTGCGACCCCAACCCAAAACTTGTGTGCTCCATGGTTGATAAACCACACCGGGGGGACCTGTGTCACTCCGAAGGCGACGGTGGCAATTACATCCTGAGGATGAACGTGAAGGATCACAATGTCAGCTCCCTCTTGTGCCAAGCGTCTCAAAGACAGGGCCCGTGACGTCAACGCTGCAGCCGGATTTAGCTGGATAACGTCTCCATCGGTTTTCGCTACGGCACCAGCCAAGGAGAACGGCACCGGGGCTTTCTGTTCCAGCGTGACAACACTGTGCCTCGCGGAATGATCCAGCTCAATCCACCTACGCATCATTGCAGTGTGTCCCCCAGAAGGGAGAGCGTAAGTTACGACATGCAGTAATCGCTTTTTTGTCGGGTGCTTCTGCGTGGTAGCCGCGGTTTCGAATGGGGCTGTCGTCAGCTGTGATGCGATGTTCAGTAGGAGGGCTTCCAACTCAGGAGATGACAACGGGGTGCAATGGATTGCGGCGATGTCCGCCGCCAAGTTGCTCCAACGAAGCGCATTCTCGAGGTTTTTTTGGCATGTGCAGTGTTGGGCATTCCGAAGACACCACTCGAAGATTGCTTGGCGGTAAGTGAGGCGTCTTACGATAATTTCGTCGGAGGCTCCGTCGATGTCGTTTCTATAAAGCATCGCACCAACCTTCCTGAATCAAAGTATTTATCGTGTATCACTTCGTTGATCGCCGTGACCTCTGAAATTCACCGTGTATTCGCCAGATGATGCCAAAAAACGGGCATACCGGATTCCCTTGCTGACGACCATTGTGAAATCAACCGGATGGGATTGTCGGGAAATTTGGACATCTGCCCATGCCTTATCAACCGGTACCATCACCGTCAGTCCTTCCGACCCCGGTGCCGCGTAAATCTTAACCCCCAATCCGTTCGCTCCTTTTCGGGTCAAGTGGATGGTTGATCCGTCCTTGCCTTGTAGCCATCGCAGCATCTGCCGCGCCGACACCACTGGTACGTTATGTGCCTGTGCCGACTTGATGACCGCATTTGCCACGTCCGAATGTTCTCGATCAGTATGCGCGTTGACAGCGAAAACTCCGTAGAAACCATCCTTGCCCGTTGCGGCGTCCAGTAACCGGTCGACCGTATAGGGGTAAGTTTGTCCTGATTCGTCAGTCATCTGTGTAGGAACCTGAAAAACATCGATCGTTCGCCCGGAGTTATCGGCGAACCGCATGGGAATGCCCGAGCCCGTAAAGAACCCAGCTCTGTTTCGGACCCAGGGTGCCGGCCAGTAGTAATAGCTAGTATCCAGATGTATTCCGTGCTCCTGCTCAACCAGCGGCAATGTGGCGTAATCGCTCCAGGCGATGCAATGAATTCTCATCGTCGAAGGTGAACCAATCCTCTGGAATTGCTTCCGCCACAGGGTGAGCTGATCATCAAAAAACGCAGTTAAAGAAGTTGGCGTCCAGTCGACACACCCTGTATTGACATGAAGCGCAATTTCGAACCCCGCGTTTTCGAAATTCATCGCTTCGGCTTCCGTCAGTGGCGTATCGGTATATGTGTAAGACGTTCCTCTAATACACTCCCACTTTTCTACGGAACAGCCGAAAGGACTGTTGGCAAGGAAGGTGTCGAATCTGCCCACCGTGCCGCCATGCCCATGATCGTCACCAGTCATTACGATTGCCGCCGGTACACCTCTTGGCAGGTACCAGAAATGAGGCAATGGCGTCTTCGCCAGGCTCAGGAGAGTTATCAGGTTTGTCAGCAGCCGTTGTTGCTCGTCCGCTTGCGGAATCGAGATCTTTTCTTGGTTAATCCAATCCGGCTGTGGATCGCTCCTTGATGCTCCAAAAAAAAGGTCATTTGAACGGATCGGACGTCTGCCGTCCCTTGGCTGTCCTGACCATTCCGGGTTTCCTTGACGAGTGAGTACTACAGACTTTGCAAGATCGAAAGCAAAGGCAGCAACGTGGCCTCCGTTGGTTCCGGCGCTCCGAACGGTGGCTGCCGGATAGAAGCCGGGTTTGTAAGAGGAACTCTGAAGGGTAGCGATTTGGGAACCTTCTCTGAGGTTATAGAGATCCGCAGCACCGTGGAACTGAATTGACTCCGTCACTAACCCTTGGCCGGGTGGTAGGTCGGTATTAATCTGAATGTAACCATTTGAAATGGTGTAGCTCAGGTCTGAGAGTCCAAACCAGGACGCAAGTTTCCTTTGCGGTCGCATTGCAATCAGGTTCCCGCCTGACTGTACCCATTCCTTCAATAATGTTAATTGAGGGGGTGCCAGGTGGATTTCCGGCAAGATAACAAAATCTACTCCGACAAGTCGATCCGCCGTTAATGATAATACATCACAGGTGCTGAATTCATTGAGTCCCTCGGCTTTCAGTATTTCCACATAGTACGTGCTGTAGTGATTAGATTCAGAGGTGATGACCAGTATTGTGTTTGCGGCCGGTCCTGAGTCTGAATCTGCCGAAGCGAGAGTAGTGACGTAATGGGATGTTGCCACTGCGCCGGGAGCCATTCCTCTATCGCACCAGAGATATCGGGAGGCCACTAGGACGGCAACAACAGAAACAGCCAACTGATACCATTTCATTTTTTATATATGCGGCGGTAGCCGTTTTATGACTCTTGCCGGATTGCCCGCTGCTATGACACCGGCGTCGATGTCGGAAATGACGTTTGATCCCAATCCCACAAGGGATCCAGCACCGATAGTAACCTTTTCTTTTATCTTTGTTCCTGAACCGACATAGCAATTGGCTCCAATAGAGACACCCCCTGATATCGAAATATTAGATCCAATGCAGCAGTATTCATTCACGATGCTGTCGTGGGAAATTACCGTATTGGGAAGAATTATGCAGTGGTTGCCAATAGTCACGCCGCAGCTTACGACAACATTGGACATGATCAGGGTGTTGATGCCAATATTGGCATCTGCGGCACGGCATGCGCTCGGATGCATAACCGTAGCAAAGCGTGATGCTGGTAGGTTCAGGCTGTCAATAAGCCCCTTTCGTTGGTTGAAACTTTCAGGACTTCCCGGTACTGCCAAGACAAAGGTTTCGGGCATTTGGACCAAGATTTCCCTTCCCCCGACTACTTTGACGCCGCAGCAGCTCATTCCGTGGGTAGATGGTGCGTCATCAATGAAGCCGATGAGCTCCCAACTCGGCTCCCGGCGATTGGCTTCCATGACCGCGGCTAGAGATTCCCGAGCGTTTCCACTGAACGGGAATAGGAGGAGTTTTTTAACCGGCATTGGCTATCTCCTTGGTGACTTCTACGACTTGCGCTGGTTCTAGCCCGTTAAACATCGGCAAGAGAACAACGCGATCCCGAGCCGTCTCTGACACGGGAAAGGTCTCTTGTGCTGAATAAGCTGGTTCCTGATGCGCGTTCATAATCCCGCGTCGGGTAGAAATCCCCACAGTAAGAAGCTTTTGCATCAGTTGGATCTGGGACACCGGGGCGTCATCGCGGAGTCTCACCGGAAAGCTCTGCCAGTTGGTCTTTGCGAAATTTGACTCCCGAGGGAGTGCCAGCCACGGTATGTTGCTCAATTCCGCCAGGTATATCTTGGCTAGTTCCCTCCGTTCTCGTATAAATCCCGGCAACTTTTTCAGCTGTTCAATCCCGATCGCAGCCTGTAGGTCCGTCATACGAAAGTTAAAGCCTGTGGTGGCGTACTGTTCGAAAATGATGGCGTTGGATGTGTGTCGCTCCGTATCAGTAACAGTCATGCCATGCTGGCGGAGCAAGCGCAACTTAGCGTCGTACTGCTCGTTCCTTGTTGTGATCATCCCGCCATCCCCTGTAGTAAGAACCTTGCGTGGATGGAAGGAGAAGCAGGCGAGGTCGCCATGGGGTCGCCCGATGCGTTGCCATGTGTCCTCCGCCAAGAATTCGCTTCCTGCGGCACAGGCGGCGTCTTCAACCACAGCCACCCCATACCTGCGCGCGATGGGAAGAATCTGTCCGAGATCGCACGGCATCCCCATTTGGTGTACGGGCACAATCGCTGCGACACGACCGATCTCGTTTAAGCCGGGACGTTGTGAACGCTTCAGCATGGTACACAAGGGGGATTCTTCACCTACTATTCGTTCCACGTCTTTGAGATAAAGCTCTCCTTCCCTTAATTCGCATTGTTCAGTGAGCACCTTTTCCAGCGCTGCCGGTGACATATTGTAACTTTCGAGATCGATATCGACGAAGACGGGTTCAGCAAAACAATGTCGTATAGCATTAGCGGTTGCGATAAATGAATGACTCACCGTAATGACTACATCTCCTGGCCGAACTCCAGCCACTAAAAGGGAAAGATGCAGGGCTGTAGTGCAACTGGATACGGCACAGGCATAAGGAGTCCCGACGAAACTCGCAAATGCCATCTCAAAGGCCTTCACTTGGGGACCTTGGGTCAACCAGCCAGACCGTATCACCGTTGCAGCTGCTTCTTGCTCTTGGGGGCCCAGAAACGGTTTTGCGATGGGGATCATGGGGCACCTCCATCTATGGCACAGGGACGTGAGCATCTTCACGGGCGACGGTCTCTGCTTCTGTTTGGACCATCTTTGCTGATTGGCGCCAGACAACCAGTTGCTTCAGCCCTTCTTCAAGCTCCACCTTTGCCTTAAAGCCGAGCACCCGTTCCGCCTTTTCGACATCGGCGAGTCGTCGTGGGACTGGATTCACTGAACGTTCAGGCAAAAAGGCGGGTTTGAGATTGGAGCCGGTTGCCCGTAATAAGACATTCAGTAGTTCCAAAAGCGACGTTTCGGTACCGCTTGCGATGTTGAACACTTCATCAGTCACGCCCGATTGCATAGCCAGAATGTTCGCATCGGTTACATCTGCTATGTTCACCAGGTCCATCGTCTGGGATCCAGTTCCGAAAATCATAGGTGGTTCTCCCTGCTCGATTCGATCCATCCAACGCACCAGCACTTCGGTGTATTTACCGTGCATGTCCATCCTTGGGCCGTAGACATTGAAATAGCGGAGAGCAACGTAGTTGATGCCGTACATCTCAGCAAAGGCTCGAGCCATGCCTTCGCCAGCGATTTTAGCCGCACCGTAATAAGTGCGGTTGTTGTAGGGGGGATGCGTCTCGCTGGTAGGAAAACTATCCGCCAGTCCGTAGATCGAGGCAGAGGAGGCATAGAGAAGCCTCCCCACCTGTTTCTCCACAATCACCTGTAGGACGTTATGCAACCCCAAGAGCATTACCTCCATCGCTTCACGCGGGTCGGCAGCACATGCTGTAATCCTCAGGGCCGCCATATGAAATACTCCGTTAATTCCAGTTGCCACATCCCGCATCAGGTCCAGGCTCCGGATATCGCCGTTGACGAAAGTAACCCGGGGATCTGGCAGCAGGTGTTTGATGTTGTCCATGCTTCCGCGGACCATATTGTCCAGCAGGATTATTTTCCGTGCTCCAGCCGCCACCAATCTTTCCGCAATATGTGAACCCATCAGGCCGGCACCGCCGGTTATGAGAAATGCGTTCCCTTTAATGTCCACGACTGTCTCCTTGTCAGTAATGACGGTTGCGTCGGCAGAGCACTTCGACGTGCTGCCGGTCAAGCGTTTAAAGGAGGGCAACTCAATCCGAGACCAGGGATGATTGCTCCATCATCGAAAGTATCCCCTCTTGAGGCCGATTGCCGCAGCAATCTTTTAAAACTTCGACAACGCGGTCCTGCTGCCTGGCTGTCAGTTCGGGGAACATAGGAAGCGAGAGCAGTGACGCAGCAGCTGCTTCTGTATTAGGTAGATTCCCTAACTTGTAGCCGAGGTCATAGTATGCCGGCTGTAGATGGACTGGTACGGGGTAATGAATCCCCGTCTGAATGCCACGTTCCGTTAACAGGCTCTGTACCTTTTCCCGCTGGGCAACTTGGATGGCGTAGATATGGTAAACGTGTCGGCTTGACGGTGTTTCGACTGGCAGCGTAAGATTCAGTCCATCCAGAAGTTTGTGATAACGAGCTGCATGTTTTCGACGAGCCTCGGTCCACTGCTCAAGATGGCGCAGTTTTACGCGCAGGATAGCCCCTTGGATCCCTTCCATTCGGTAGTTGTAGCCTTTCAATTCATGGTGGTACTTTGTCTTGGTTCCCCAGTCTCGAAACTTGCGGATCATTTCTGCAGCGCTTGCGTCGTTTGTTACGACCATGCCCCCTTCTCCGTATGCACCGAGGTTCTTCCCTGGATAGAAACTGAAGCAGCCGAAGGTGCCGATGCTTCCGACGCGCCGACCTTTGTATTCGGCTCCGTGTGCTTGACATGCATCCTCGATAATTACGAGGTTGTGGCGCTTACCGATCTCCAGGATCGGGTCCATGTCCGCTGGGTGGCCGTGCAGGTGTACTGGGATGATCGCTTTGGTTTTTCTCGTCAGTGCTTTTTCGATTGCCGACGGATCGATGGTGAGAGTCAATGGATTTACATCCACGAGTACCGGTCGCGCCCCGCTGTAAATGATTGCCGCAACCGTGGCCACAAAGGTGCATGAAACAGTGATTACTTCGTCTCCCGGGCCGACTCCGGCTGCAAGGAGGGCCAAGTGCAGGGAACTTGTGCCTGAATTCACCCCGATTCCATGCTCTGCTCCCTGATATGTAGCGAATTCCTTCTCGAAGGCGGCAACCTCATCTCCTAAGATGTAGCAGCCTTTTTCGAGAACATTCCTGACTGCCGGAAATACTTCTGCTTCAATCGCCCGGTACTGAGCTTTAAGATCCAGAAAAGGGACGGTTTCATTGCCGTCGTCTCTACGTGGTTCCTCGGGGTGAAGGAAACGCACCACCTTAGCGGGTATGCCCGCAACGATGGCGTCGGCAGGGACGTCCCGGGTTACGACGCTTCCGGCGCCGACTTGGGCATTTTCCCCGATGGTGACACCGCATAAGATGGTTGAACTTGTTCCGATCGAAGCACCCTTCTTAACTAAGGTAGGGACGCATTGCCAATCTGCCTCGGTCTGTAGCTTCCCGTTGGCGGTAGCGCGGGGGTACTTGTCATTGATAAAAGACACGTTGTGCCCGACGAAAACGTCGTCCTCTATGGTGACTCCTTCGCATATAAAACTGTGACTTGAGATTTTTACGTTTTTTCCGACCCGCGCGTTCTTTTGAATTTCTACAAATGCACCTATCCTGGTGTTGTCACCAATCTCGCACTCATACAAATTGACGAAATCAGCGAGTCGGGTATTTTGCCCAAGGTTCACGTTCTTTATATTCTGAAGACGTTCGTTCATAGCTTGATCTCCTTTCCCCGGTGCTTGATCGACATCTCCGATGCCTCAAGAATTCTGACGACGTTCAGGCCGCTTCGGCCGTCCGAAAGAGGGCATTTCCCATCTTGAATGCACTGCACGAACTCGGTTGCCATATGCTGTAAAGCCTCAGTAGTATCGAGTTTAGGTGCCCACATGTCACCGAGGCGATACGAGACCCGCAGGTCATGTGAGTTTTCCTGCGGTGTCACTTCCACGCCGCGGTCGTATATTTTGACCTTGTCGCTTGCCTGCATGTCATCGTAATGGATGGTCTTTTTGCTACCGCCAAAAAGCATCGATCTGATTTTTACTGGTGAGAGCCAGTTGTTGTGGAAATGAGCGATGAGACCGCTGTCATAATAAACGGTGAGGTAGGCCACATTCTCCAGACCGTTCCCTACATGGCATGCCCCGTTGGCGCAGACACTCACCGGTGTTTCCCGTACCAGGTGCTCGACGATGGCAATGTCATGCGGAGCCAAATCCCACAGGACGTTGACGTCACTTTGGACGAGGCCAAGATTGATACGGACAGAATCGATGAAGTAGAGTTCTCCGACATCTCCGCTGGTGACAATTTCCTTGATCTTCCGAACCGCACCCGTATATATGAAGGTATGGTCGACCATGAAGGTGAGGTTGTGTTTTTCTGCAAGAGCGACGAGTTTCTCAGCATCTGCCACCGAAGTCGTTAGCGGTTTTTCCACGAGGACGTTTTTCCCACCTTCAAGAGCCTTTTTGGCAATCTCGTAATGGGTTCGTACCGGAGTTGAAATGACGACGGCGTCGATGGAGGGATCATTCAACACCTCTTGGTACGATTGGGTGGTTTTTAAGAAGGGATAACGTACAGCGGCTTCGGCCAATCGAGAGGCATTGGTGTCACAACAGTAACGTACGCAGGCTCCTGCTGTTTCGGTCAGGTTTCTGATAAGATTGGGACCCCAGTAGCCATATCCGATGACGGCGAGGTTGATCATGGCACTATCCTCCTGTGGTACCGGTAGCAGATTTCGAAGAACCTGTTGTTCGCATGAACCATTCTCCTGGTTCATGGTAAACGCCAAAATGCGCATCTAGAAGTTCGTGCTTCACATGGAAACTCTTACCAACATGTGCACAATAAAGACGTTCAAAACTAGAGTCTCGTACTAAGACATAAATTTTGTAAGAGTCGGAAACGAGCTTTAATGGAGGCGTCAATAATTCTAATGCGTTGTTCGTCTGGAGCACAGGCAGATGGAACCCATCCATGGTGGTGTTGTAATTGCAGCAGGAAATTTCATCCGATCTAATGAACGAAACAAGGAAGTTTGCATTGTCGACTTTGTTCCTGACATCGAACGTCAACCGCACTCTCATTCGTTCACCGTGGTTAAATAGGTTTTTCTGCTGTCCGCTTTCATCCATTATTTCAATATTGGTTATATATATGGCCCATTCAGAAGGATCTCCACCAATGGCGTCTCGGGCCCAAGAGAGCTCGCTGACGGCTGTTTCTCCTTCGTAAACCTTTATGGCGTCGGCCGGCTCCCCATCGAAAATTATTCTGCCGCCCGACAGAACCAAAACGCGATTGCACATTGTCTTGACGGCAAACATGTTGTGGGAAACGAAAAGGATTGTTGAATTGCTCTTTCGCAAAGTTTCTGCGTACCTCATACATTTTCTTTGAAACTGGAGGTCTCCGACAGAGAGAACTTCGTCAATCATCAGAATTTCCGGACGCAAGTGTGCCGATACTGCGAATGCCAGGCGGACGTACATGCCGCTGGAATACCTTTTGACCGGCATATCAACGAATTTCGATATTTCCGCAAAATCTACTATTGCGTCAAAGAGTCGGTTTATCTCCTGCTTTGGCATTCCTATTATCGCGCCATTGAGGTAAATATTTTCTCTTCCGGTAAGCTCCGGATGAAATCCGGTCCCAACCTCAAGAAGGGAACCCACCCTCCCGTAAATTTCCGCTCTTCCCATCGTCGGCTCCACTATTTGCGACAGGATCTTTAATAGCGTACTTTTCCCGGCGCCATTTTGCCCTATGATCCCGATGACTTCTCCTTGAGGAATCTCAAAAGAAACATCGCGCAAGGCCCAAAAGTCCTTCTTCGTCGCTCTCGGAAAATTCGCAGGATGGAGCAACCGCTGAAGCCCTGATGCTATCTGATCACGAAGGGTGTCCTGACGATAAAGGCCTGATAGGCAAAACCTTTTGGATAGATTTTCCGCACGTATCGCTAGATTCATAAAGGTGTTGTTCCCCTTTAGATATGTACAATTCGGGTTCAAATTATGTCGGCGAACGTTCTTTCGGTGTACTTAAAGAAAACAACTCCGCCCACAAGGGTAAGAGAGACAACACCGAGACTGATACCGAGAGCCGCGAAATCGGGGCGCTGGCTTCCCATTATCGCCCAACGAAAACCTTCGATAGCACCGACCATCGGGTTGAGACTGTAAAGGAGGCGCCATTTTTCCGGCACCAGCGTTGCTGGATAAGCAACGGGAGATGCGTACATCCAGGCCTGAATCAAGAATGGAATGACGTATCCTACATCCCGATACTTGACGTTAAGCGTAGTCAACCAGAGGCCGACGGCTAAAGCTGACAGGAAAGACTGGGCCACGAACAGCGGTAGGAACAGCATCCCCCACGTCGGTATCACGTGGTACCAAAGCATAAGGCCTATTAATACAAGGAACGAGAAAAACAGATCGACTAGAGGAGCCGTCGACGCCGCCAGAGGGATTAGGAGGCGTGGAAAGTAGACCTTGGTGATTAAATTCGCATTGCCTACTAAGCTACTTCCGCTGCGAAGCAGGGCTTGTGAGAAAAAGTTCCAGGGAAGCAACGCCGCAAAGGCAAATACCGGATACGGTTTTCCGTCCGATGGGATTTTGGCGAGTTTCCCGAAGATGACCGTGAATATCAGCATCGTTAGAACGGGTTGTAGGATTGCCCAACTCGCTCCGACCGCAGTCTGCTTATAGCGGACCAGAACATCTCGCCATACGAGAAAATAAAGAAGCTCCCGATACTGCCAGAGGGATTTCAATCCCAAACCAAACAATCTCTTCTGAGGTTGGATCAAGGTTGGGATTCGATTTGAGTTTGGTTCGGCTATCCGGTGCATGTTCTCTCCTGCCTTGGAACCTGCCGCGCACCGGCAGGTTGGGGACTAAAAGATCTTCATCTTTAGAAAATTCTTGATGAACTCCAGAGCCTTTCCATCCCCAGTCTTGACGTCAGATACATCCTTTTCCGTTCCGGATCGATCTTGTTTAGTATTGGCGCCAGTGGATATAGGAGGCGTCGTTTCCTGTTTGATTTCGGGGGCTGGCGTTGAAAAACTGCGGAGGTCGGTGATACCCGTTATTTTATCAAGATCGGTATTGCCGGTTCTCACTGCGACCTCAGCCTCATTGGTCGGAAGATTGGGATCATTATTGCCCCAAAAGTGCTTCTCAAAATTCAAATCCGTCACGATATCTTCAACCATGCCTCGTCCGACCACTTTTGTGCCTTCTGCATAAGCTGAGAGCAAAAGAAAATCGCAGAGAATATTGATGAGCCTTGGAATTCCCCTGCTGGAATTAAAGATGACGTCGACTCCCTCATCCCGAAAATGGACCGCGTTGCGGTTGCCCGCTACTTCGAGTCGGTGCTGAATGTATTCACCTGTTTCGCCTCTCGACAGTGGGTCAATATGACAGTTGATGCTGATTCTCTGACGAAGTTGTATCAACTGGGGCAAAGCCAGGGTCTGCCTTAGTTCTGGCTGGCCGACGAGGATTATTTGGAGCAACTTTGCATTGTCTGTCTCTAAATTCGAAAGCATCCTGACCTCTTCGAGGAGTTCGGGCGTCAGGTTCTGGGCCTCGTCGATTATCAGGACCGGCTTCCGCCCGATGCGGAATTGCTGGATAAGAAAGCTGTTCAATGATCTGAGCAGGCTGATTTTGTCCAAGTCTTTTATCGGCAATCCGAAATCATCATTAATCATTGCGATTAGCTGAGTGGAATCCACCCGGGTGTTGAACACCTTTGAGAGTATGATCTTTTCTAAATGTCTGTTGATTAGGTTTCTGATTACTGTTGTTTTTCCCGAACCAACTTCTCCAGTCAATAATATGAAACCAATTCTTTCGCTGATACCGTAGTCCAAGTAAGAGAGGATCCTTTTATGTGACCGGCTCATAAAAAGGAACTCTGGGTTAGGAAGCAGTTCAAATGGTTTCATCTTAAGATTGAAGAATGCTTCGTACATAATGCCCCCAAGCGATGCCGCTGCTAACCGCAACCGTCATAGCGAAAGGTTGACGAATAAGCATCAACGGCCGCTTGATTGTATACGACACCCAAAATGCTTGCACCCTTGAGACAATCGAGCGTTTCCAAAACCTTTTGCAGTGACACAGACCCTTCCTTTATTACCAGGACAATACCGTCGATCAGAGCAATCATCGATCTCGTTTCCGCAAACGGCAAAACCGGTGCGGTGTCGACGATAACGTAACGGTCAGGGTAACGGTGCTTGACCTCATGGAAAAACTCTCTGATCTTTTTTGATGAGAAAAGCTCCGCAGGGGATGTTACCGGTCGCCCCGCTGGAAGGAGTGAGAGTTTTCCTATGTCCGTTCGTATCAGTACGTCTCTTAGCGGTACCCCTTCTAGGAGACACTCTGAAAGACCGAGGCAGTCTGATATTCCCAGGTACCTGTGAAGAGAAGGTTTCCTGAGGTCGGCATCGACTAGCAAAACGGTATGGTCGTACTCTTGTGCGAGGGTTACCGCCAGGTTCAGTGCCGTTAAGCTTTTTCCTTCATTTGCAACAGAGCTGGTAATCATCAACATGTTTTTCAACGGGTCCGTCTTGGTGAGCTTCACGATGCTGGATTTCAACTTCCGATATTCTTCAGCCATCGGCGAGGAGGGCTCTTTCAAGGCCACAACGAGCCGATCTGTGACGGAGACAGAACGTAGGATCGGGATTGGTTGGAATTCTGAAGTCTGCCTCCCACCTTCCATTTTAAACCGAGCGGCCTTTTCCAACGCTTCTTCCAACGTGGAACGGTGCCGCTGTTCCAACTTCTCGTTTTCTGTCGGAGACGAGGTGCCGGGTTGGCTAACCCGGTTGCGAAGTTCCGCGGCTTTGCCCAAAGCTTCTTCTATCCTGCTCATGTTTGGCGTCCTCTAGATCGATCGACACGGTGTGACACAACAGGCAAAGGCGGAGGATGAACTGGGCCCTATTGCATGATTCTGAACAAGGCGGTCAGACCAGGATAAAACGTCGCCAGCAGCATCAGCAGATAGCCGCTGCTTGCGGTGAAAAAGAAGACGTCTCTTTTCCGGCTTGCCTGCTCCTGGCTGGGATCACTAACTTTTTGAACGATAGCGAGTACCGGAATTCCTAACGCGCGGAACGCCTCGGGACTGCGCACCGACGTGTCGAAATAGTCCAGGAAAAGGATCAAGGCCAAACCCGCGAGCACCCCCCCCACAAATCCCAAAAGCAGGATCTTGTCGGGTTTGGGACTGAAAGGTTTGGAGGGGACCACTGCGGGGTCCACAATCCGAAAAGTCACTGCTTTGGCTTGCACTTCGCTTTGTCGGGATACTTCCGACTGCTCATACCGCGTCACGAACTGCTCGTAGAGGTTCTTCTGAGCGTTTCTTGAGCGTTCCAACTCATCAAGAGCAGTTAATATTTCCGGCAGCCCTTTTTGCAGTGTCTTCTTCGTCAAAATTGATTGCCGATACGATCGTTCCATTTCATCGAGCCCCCTGATTTCCGCCAGGAGCCTCGCTTCCTCCGATGAGTCAGCCTGGGCGACCATCCGTGGCCCCCGTTGCAACTGCTGCTTTACAGTGGCCATTTCCTCTCTGAGTGCGACTACCTCTGGATAGCTGTCGGTAAACCGGCTCGTCATTTCTACAAGTTTCCGTTGCAACTCATACAGCTTTGCCTGCAATGGGTCCTCTGTTTTGCGTACCAGGAGACGCATTGCCTCGAGCTGATTGCGTTTGAGAGAGATCTCTTCCACGCTTTGCTGCAGCCGGTCGATTTCCAACTGTAATTGCGCCGGTGTTTCCGCCAAGCTGGAGCCGTTTTCTTGCCTGAAGCGGTTCAACTGTGCCTCTGCGGCATCAAGCTTCGTCTTATAGATCCCGATCTGGTCGGCAAGAAAGGTCGTTGCGCCCTTGGTATCCTCCCGCTGCAGGCTGAGGTATTCCCGTACGTACCTTTTGATGAGCGTGTTCACGTAGTTTTGAGCCAAATTAGGATCGCTGTGGCGAAATGAAATGGTAAAGAGCCCATCGGCATCTTTGACGGCAATTGATGTCCGGTCCTGAAAATCCTTCGCCAGTACTTCTGGCCTTGACGTCTTCAGGCCGAGGTCGTCGATTACTTTCACGATAAGCCGCCTACTTTTCATGGTATAGCTGAGCACCTTCACGTTGCCGTCCACGTTGGCAGGTATGGCTAATCCTTTAACGATGTCGTTCAGGACCCCCTTTTCTATAAAGAGCGTCGAAGATGCCTGATATTGTTTAGGGAGAAACAGGTTCGCCAAGGTTGCAGCAGTCATTACCAAAAGAAAGGTTGTAACGAACAAATACCTTCGTCGCACGATGAGCTGAAGGTACTTCCAGTAATCCGGTACATCAGATTGAAAG
The DNA here is from genome assembly GCF_016458275.1 of Geomesophilobacter sediminis. GTDB lineage: Bacteria > Desulfobacterota > Desulfuromonadia > Geobacterales > Geobacteraceae > Geomesophilobacter > Geomesophilobacter sediminis. The sequence continues at coordinate 1,890 of NZ_JAEMHM010000020.1, read as the reverse complement.
GCCATGGTCTGCTCCAACTTCGCCAAAGACTGGACCCACTTCCGGTGATCTGGTAACTATCTGCTACCCCTACCAAGTACCACTACACCCATCGTCTCGATCATGATGGCCAGGTCGAGTACCATCGAAAGATTTTTGACGTAATAAAGGTCATAGCGGAGCTTCTCCACGGTGTCGCCAGCTGACGCGCCGTAGGGATACCGTACCTGCGCCCATCCAGTAACCCCCGGCTTCACCACATGCCGCTCCGAGTAATAAGGAATGATTTCCTTCAGTTTCTCTACGAACTCCTGTCTTTCCGGGCGGGGGCCAACCATGCTCATTTCCCCACGCAAGACGTTATACAACTGCGGTAGTTCGTCGATGCGGCACTTGCGCAATACTCTGCCTAGCCTGGTGACCCGAGGGTCATTTTCTTTAGCCCAAACAGCTCCGGTGCTGCTCTCTGCGTCAGCGCGCATGGTCCGGAATTTATATAAGGTGAAGAGCTTTTCTCCTTGGCCGACCCTTTTTTGGCGGAAAAATGCCGGACCTGGAGAGTCCATTTTTATGGCCAAGGCAACGAACGGGAGCAGCGGTACGGTCAGCACCAGGCCGAGAACCGAAGATGCCACATCAAGCAGGCGCTTGGTGACCCGGCGCCGTGGTGAGACCCGGAAACCGTCGGAAAAGATGAACCAACTCGGGGTGATTCTCTCCAGTAGGAGTTTTCCGGTCACCTGCTCGTAAAAAGTCGGAGCATCGACAACGTCGACCCCACGGACTTTGCAGGCCATGATTTCTCGCAGTGGGAGCATCCCCCTGCGCTCGGAAAGCGACACGACGATCTTGTCGCATTTTTCCGCCAGCGCGACCACCTGGAGTCCCTCGGTACTTGTGAGAATCCGTTCCGCGGGCACTCGGTCCGGTTCGTTGCCGCAGCGGAGGTATCCGGCCAGGACAAAGCTGCCTCCGGTTTTGTCGACCAGCTTTCCGAAACTGCTTGCTTCTGCACCCGCGCCCAAAATCAGGATCCGGTGTCCCAGGCCAGCCTGACGTAGAAAAGAATGGAACCCGGCGTAATAGATAAAACGGAACACGCCGGCTACGATCAGCGAAAAAAGAAGCACACCTCCGGCAAAGGTAAAAAAAATGGTCGGATAACAGAGCGCGCCGATGACCAAGGAGAGGATGCTGGAGAGGATAACTTTTGCCGCTATCCCCTTTACGCCCAAGTCCTGCCGCCTGTTGCTGGTCTCAACCAAAAACGAGCTGAAGACCAGGATGGTAAGAATCGCAACGGCCGTTACCGGTCCCAGTTCCATCAGGTCGTTCGTGGTCGGGTTCCGGCCTGCCATTACCCGGTATGTGGTTCCGAAAGCGAGCAGGACCGCCATCAGGTCTGCTGCGGCTATCAAAAATAGGCTTCGATATGCTGCCATGTGCTGCTCCTGTCAGGTGCCTGGGGCGAGGAACGTGCCCGCAATCCACGACAAGAATCTAGCTCAATATTTGAGAAAAACAATAAATGTAAATTAATCTTTGCGGCTGCAGGTAGGATCGGTTCGGGGCTTTGGCGATAAAGGTCTAAGGGATAGGGAGGGTTCGGGGATTTCCCCGGAAAGGGTGGGGGAGGTTAGAGGGAGACCGTCATGGTCCCTTCCGAAGGGATTAATTCACTAAAAAAGTGAATAGTCGGGAAGGTCTCGGAAACAGCTGGCGGCGCCTGGGAACTGAAACGGCCAACGTGGATGAGGAACTTGATGCCGAAAAGTTGGGCGGTGGCGAGATTGGTCTCGCTGTCTTCCCCAAGCAGGCACCGCTCGGGCGCGTACCAGCGTTGTCCGGTTAGGTTTTTGCTTTACGTCGCTTGTTTCTTAAGCGGGTGTTTCTTTTCGATCTCGCTTTGAC
>NZ_JAEMHM010000001.1 GCF_016458275.1 Geomesophilobacter sediminis | reverse complement strand
GCTCCTTCTTCCGAGGATCGAATCGCGCCCGGAAGGGCGCTCCCACAGGGTAAGCACGAGGGTCCCGCCAAGGGGAAGCCGGCCCGCTTTGCCGGGGAAAAACCCGCTTATCCGCGTCAGGAGCGGTCCGTGGGGAGAAACAGCTCCGGGGCCCACTCTGGTGCTCCTTCTTCGGAGGATCGAATCGCGCCCGGAAGGGCGCTCCCACAGGGTAAGCACGAGGGTGCCGCCAAGGGGAAGCCGGCCCGCTTTGCCGGGGAAAAACCCGCTTATCCGCGTCAGGAGCGGTCCGCGGGGAGAAACAGCTCCGGCGCCCACTCGGGTGCTCCTTCTTCCGAGGATCGAATCGCGCCCGGAAGGGCGCTCCCACAGGGTAAGCACGAGGGTCCCGCCAAGGGGAAACCCGCCAGTGATCCCAAGGGGAAATCGGCAACTGCGGCCAAAGGAAGACCGGCCCGCTTTGCCGAGGAAAAGCCTGGCCATCACCGCGAGACGCGGCAGCAGGGCGGAAGCGTCCTTCCGAGCGCCATTCCCGAAGAGCGCGGCATTGCCGCGGCACCTGCGCCGCGGGGCAAGGTGGGGCAGCGTCCGCACCGCAAGGGGTCCCAGCCGGAACCGCGGCGCGAGGATTTCGCCCCCGCCGCCAGGGCGACGGGCCCGCGCGGCTTCGACAAGGGGGCCAGGGACGAGCAGCGCCGGCCGCTTCTGCATAGTGGCCAGACCGTCGAACTCACCATAACCGGCACCGACGAGGACGGTTTCGGCGTCGCCAACCACGAGGGAACCCGGGTCCTGGTCGCCGGCGCCCTTCCCGGGGAACAGGTGGTCGCAAGGGTAACCTACGTCGGGCGTCGGGAGACGTTCGGCAACCTGCTCCGGTGCCTGAAGTCGTCCCCGGACCGCAATCCGGCACCGGCCTGCGACATGGGGAAGGCCTGCGACGGCTGTCCGCTGATCCAGATGCGCTACCCGGCGCAGCTTGCCTGGAAGAAGGAGCTGGTCTCCCGCCACATCGGCAGCCACCGCTCCCTGGACAAGGTCAAGGTCCACGACACCATCGCCTCGCCCAAAGAGCTTCACTACCGCAATTCGGCCAAGCTCGTCATCGCCGGGAAGTTTTCCGACCCGGTGATCGGGATCTACCGGCGCAACTCGCACGACGTGCTGGAGATTGCGGATTGCCCGCTGCACCATCCGCTGATCAACAAGGTGGTAAAGGCGGTGAAGGCCGGGATCAAGAAGGGGAAGGTCCCCATCTACAACGCGAAGAGCGAGATGGGGCTGCTGCGCTACCTGGTGGTCCGGGTGGCCGAGTCGGGGAACGCGGTGATGGCGGTGCTGGTGACCAGCGAGCAGGGTTACAACGAGATCCACCACCTGGCGAAGTTCATCCAGGATGCGGTCCCGGAGGTCGCCGTGGTCGCCCAGAACATCAACAACTCCACCGGCAACGTGATCTTCGGACAAAGGGACCGGTTCCTCACCAAGACGCACACCCTGCGCGCGTACATCGGGGAGAAGTCGTTCTCGCTGTCGCCGCGCTCCTTCTTCCAGGTGAACAGCGGCGCTGCCGGCATCATCTATGAAAAGGTGCGGGAGTTCGCCGCCTTAAAAGGGAGCGAGCGGGTGATCGACGTCTACTGCGGCATCGGCGGGATCTCCCTCTTCCTGGCGGACCGGGCCGGCGAGGTGGTCGGGATCGAGGTGGTCGATTCGGCGGTCACCGACGCTACCGAAAATGCCGCGCTGAACCACGTCCACAACTGCAGTTTTGAAGCGGGCGATGCAGCGAGGCTTTTGGAAGAGATCGGCGAGGAGGGGGGAGCGCAGGTAATCGTGCTCAACCCGCCGCGCAAGGGTTGCGACGCGAAGGTACTGGAGAGTGCTGCGGCACTGCAGCCGGAGAAGATGATCTACGTGTCGTGCTCGCCGGAGACCCTGGCGCGCGACCTCGACATCCTGTCCCGGCTCGGCTACCGGACGGTAGAGGTGCAGCCGGTGGACATGTTCCCGCAGACGGTGCATGTCGAGGACGTGGCGCTGCTGGTCCGCGAAAAGCACCGGGATTAAATGACCAACAGGGATGCAGGGGATAAAGGGGATGAAAACCTTCCGGGGTTTGCTGCTACCCCCTGCATCCCTGGCATCCCTGTTCGTTTTGGTAGTGCAGAGCGCTCCAGGGGAGAAGCGATGAATGCACAGATTCAAAAGCTGAAGGCTCTTTTCCCCGCGGAGCTGCACCCCCGCCTTTTGCTGGTGGGAGGGGTGGTCCGCGACATCCTCTCCGGTATCGACTGCCACGATTTCGATCTCATCGCCTTCGCTCCCCCCAACAAGCTCGCTGCGCTCGGCTTCAACCTGGTTGCCCCCAAAAGCACCCCGAACATCTTCTTCCGCTACGTAAACGGACTGGGCAAGGTCGAGGTTACCGCCCTCCCCTCCCCCGAGGCGCTTGCCGAGGACCTGATCCGGCGGGACTTTACCGTCAACGCCATGACCATGACCCTGGACGGTACCCTCTCCGATCCTCTGGGGGGGAGGGAGGACCTGCCGGGCAAGCGGCTGCGCCCCTGCAGCGCGACGAGCCTCTCCGACGACCCCGCCCGCATCTTTCGCGCGCTTCGTTTCGAATGCGCCGGTTTCCGGTTAACCGAAGAGGCCGAGAAGACCATCGCCGGCACGGATTGGACCGATGCGCTGGGGCGGCTTCCGGTGGAGCGCTTCTCCAACGAGATGCTCAAGGCACTGGGGAAGCCCGAGCCGTCCCGCTTCTTCACCCGGATGCTCGAACTTCGCGTGGGAACCACCATCCTTCCCGAGCTCTTCCGGATGCCGGAGGTACCCGCCGGCCCTCCGGAACACCACCCGGAGGGGGACCTCTTCACCCACTCGATCCAGGTGCTGGAGAAGGTCGCCGCCGCGACCGACGATGCCACCCCCCGCTTTTGCGGCCTGTTCCACGACCTGGGAAAGCTCGCCACCGCGCCGGAGCTCTACCCGAAGCACCACGGGCACGAGGAGGCGGGGAGGGTCCTGGCCGAGCCGATGTGCCGCAGGCTGCGTCTGCCGCTGCCGCTCATCAAGGGGCTCCAGGCCACCTGTCGCCTGCACCAGAACGCGAACCGCTGGGACGAGCTGAGAACCTCGACCAAGGTGAAGGTGGCGGAGCAGGCGTTGAAGAGCGGGATCGCCCGGTTTTTGCCGCTGATCGTGCAATCGGACTGCGGACGGGAAATGCCGGGGTGGGACGAGGTGATGCGGGTGGCGAAGCTCAACGGGGAGGAGTTGGGGTTCCCGCAGGGGCATTTCGACCGGGAGGGAATCCCGCCGCAGCAGCGGTATGCGATGCTCTTGCAGCGAAAGGTGGAGCTGCTTAAAGGGTGATGGCTGATGGTCACCGCCTGCGGCGGATCGCGCCTGGAAAGGCGCTCCCACCGTAGAGGTTCCCGCCGTCAGCTGAAGAAGAGCGGCATTCCCGGCGCGATCAGCGCCGTCTATCGCGACAGGAATGTCGCTCCTACACAAGATCGGAGTCGATCAACCCGCGATCTTGAACCTCGATACCATCTGCTGCAGTTCGCTCGCCAGGCGCGAGACTTCGTGCGCCGCTGACGCCGCCTCGCCGGCCCCCTTCGCCGTCTCCTGGACCACGTCGTTGATCTGCATCATGTTGCGGGAAATCTCCCCGGTCGTCGCCGTCTGTTCCTCGGCCGCCGTCGCGATCTGGTCCACCTGGCTCGTCACGGTACGCACCTGATCCAGGATCTCCTTCAGCGCCGCTCCGGAGCGAGCGGCCTCGCCGGTCCCCCGCTCCACTTCGCTCACGCCTTCCTCCATGGAACTCACCGCCCCACCGGTCTCGGTCTGGATCGACTTGATCATGGCACCGATCTCACGGGTCGCCCGTGCGGTCCGCTCGGCCAGGGCCCGGACTTCGTCGGCCACGACGGCAAAGCCACGCCCCTGGTCCCCGGCGCGGGCCGCCTCGATCGCCGCATTGAGCGCCAAAAGGTTGGTCTGGTCGGCGATGTCCTCGATGGTCCCGATGATGGTCCCGATCTGGTCGGAACGGCTGCCAAGCTCCGCCACCGTCGCGGCGGTCTCCTGCACCCGCTGGGCGATTCTTCCCATGTTATCGACGGTCCGATCGACGACCTGCGACCCGCTGGTGGCCGCCTCGATCGCCTCCCGGGACGAGCCGGCGGCGAGGGAGCAGTTGCGGGCGATGTCGGCGGAGGTGGCGGCCATCTCCTCGCCGGCGGTGGCCACGAGGCCGGCCTGGGTCGCCACCTGCTCGGCCCCGGTCGCCATCTGCTCGGCGGTCTGCCGCATCTCGTCGGCGGCGGCGTTCAAGGAGCGCGAGTTGCCGATGATGCCGGAGATGAGGGTCCGCATGTTGTCCACCATCTGGTTGATGGCGCGCCCCAGTTCGCCGATCTCGTTGTTCATGTTGGCATCGGTCTTCTGGACGAACTCGCCGTTGGCGAGCTTCTGGATGATCTTGATCGTCTCGTGGATCGGCCCGGTAACGCTGCGGGTGGCCGAAATCGCGATCCCGACGCCGAGCAGCAGGGCCACCAGACCGACGAGAATGACGATGTTGCGCGAGCTCCCCATGGCCAGGTACATTTCGCGGGACAGCTCGTTGGCCACCTTGACGTGTCCTTTCTGGAAGGCGCCGGCCTTGTCGGTCATAAGGGTCGTTGTCTTGTCGAAGTCTTCCATGAGCCGGTCCCCTTCCGGCTTGTTGCCACCGACATACGCTTCGGCCATCTGCTTGCCGGTGCCGTAATACGCCTCGAAGGATTTCTCCAGATCGGCGATCTTTTGCAACGATGCGTCGTCATTGTTGCGCTTGGCGGTTTCCTTGAAGGTCGCAAGTGCCTTGGCGAAACTGTCGGCCGCTTCCTTGGCCCCTTTCAGCCCGTCATCGTGGCCGGTGGCCGCCGCATCGGTGAACTCTTCCTGGACCTGGGTGATGTTCAAGACCATCTGGTCGGCAAGCAGGGCGTACGGAAGGGCCTCGTCCTTGATACGGCTGGCATCCTTGCCGATGGTACGGTAGGTGGTCAGGGTCATGCCCAGGATTATCAGGACCATTCCGATCATCATGCCGAAACCAATACCCATCTTCACGCCCATCTTCAATTCACGGAATCCCATTGTCGTCTCCACTCCAGCAATCTGTCATTCACCAAGCCTTCTTCTCCTCATCGGCAATCACACTGCCTTCTTTAGACCGTTTTAGTCAGAACTTTTTTTCATTATTATTACCTTTTGTTACATAAGGGTGATGGTTGACATACGTTGGATCATGCCGTATTTTGGCTGCCGGCACCGGATCGACGGTGGCCCCGTCTAAAAATGAATCGAATCCCACATCTCCGAGCCACGGCACCTACCAGGGATGCGCCTTATGGTACCGCGGCCTGCGGGTAGCGCTGGAAACGGCACTGCCTTCCTTTTGAAAAGGAGATCCTGTCGCGGCGGACCTGCGTCCATCCCCAGGCTCTTTCTCCTACGAAAGAGCCTTTTTCAATTGGTGCCCGGCGCGTCGGCATCTCCAGACCCCATTCCAAGGAGCCGGAAAATGAAATTGTTCAGCAGCCTCGTCATCACCCTTGCCACCGTTGCGGCGCTGGTCACCGCGGGCACCCTGCCGGCCTTCGCTGCCGGGAAGTCGATCATCCTGGCGACCACGACCAGCACGCAGGATTCGGGTCTTTTGGACTATTTGATCCCGGTGTTCGAGAAGGAAACCGGCTACTTCGTGAAGACCATCGCCGTCGGTTCCGGCCAGGCGATCGCCATGGGGGAAAAAGGCGAGGCCGATGTCCTTTTGGTCCACTCCCCCGAGGCGGAAGCGAAGTTCATGAAGACCGGCTCCGGCATGGAGCGCCGGCTGGTCATGCACAACGACTTCGTGCTGGTCGGCCCCGCCAAGGACCCGGCCCGCGTCAAGGGCTCCCACACCACGGTCGAGGCGCTCAAGAAGATCGCCCACAGCGGCGCCCTCTTCGTCTCGCGGGGGGACAACTCGGGGACCCATGCCAAGGAGAAGGGGCTGTGGAAGGGGGCGGGGATTAACCAGGCGGGGCAGAAGTGGTACCAGGAGACCGGTCTCGGCATGGGACAGACCCTGAGCGTGGCCGCGGAGAAGCACGGCTACACCCTCACCGACCGCGCCACCTACCTGGCGCTCAAAAAGACGCTGGGGCTGCAGATCCTCCTGGAGGGGGACGCCAAGCTCCTCAACATCTATCACGTCATCGAGATCAACCCGGCCAAGTGGCCCAAGGTCAACGCCGCCGGCGGCAAGGCCTTTGCCGATTTCATGGTCTCCCGGAAGGGACAGGGGATGATCGGCAAGTTCGGTGTGGAGAAGTTCGGCGCTCCGCTTTTCTTCCCGGACGCCGGCAAGAAACCTGAGTCGCTGGGGCTGTAATGGACCTGATTTACGAGGGCTTCGCCAAGGCGGTGGCGCTTTTGGCCGCCTTGGACCGCGAGGTCCTGGACATCACCTGGCTTTCGCTCAAGGTATCGGGCACCGCCACGCTTTTGAGCCTTGTTTTCGGCATCACTTCCGGCACCGCGCTCGCGCTCGCCAATTTTCCCGGCAAGCGCCTGGTGGTGAGCGCGGTGAACACCGGGATGGGGCTCCCCCCGGTCGTGGTCGGCCTTTTCGTCACCATCTTCCTCTGGCGCAACGGCCCCTTCGGCTCTTTGGACATCCTCTACACCCCCACCGCGATGATCATCGCGCAGGCGGTGATCGCGACCCCGATCGTCTGCGGCATCACCGTCGCCTCGATCCAGAACCTTCCTCCCAACCTGCGGCTGCAGATCCTGGCCTTGGGGGCGACCCGCCCCCAGATGGTCTGGCTCTTGATCCGCGAGGCCCGGCTCCCCCTCCTGGCGGGGGTGATGGCCGGCTTCGGCGGGGTCATCTCCGAGGTGGGGGCCTCCATCATGGTCGGCGGCAACATCAAGGGGTATACCCGCGTGCTGACCACGGCGACGGTCATGGAAACCAGCAAGGGCAACTTCGACGTCGCCATCGCGCTGAGCCTGATCCTGCTGCTCCTCTGCTTCGCCATCAACTACCTGCTGACCCGGATCCAGCAGCGGGAGCGCCCCCGATGAACGATGCCCCGAACTTTCTCGAGGTGGAGCAGCTCACCGTGGCGCGCGGCGGGGTGCCGGTCATCGACATTCCCCGGCTTTCCCTTGCCGAGGGGGAGGTGCTGTCGCTGATCGGCCCCAACGGCTCCGGCAAATCGACCCTCATGCTCACCCTGGCGACCCTTTTGCCGCCGACCGGCGGCCGGATCCGCTGCCGGGGGGAAGCGATCGATTCCGACCGGGCCCGCTTCGCCTACCGGCGCCGGCTGGCGATGGTCTTCCAGGAGCCGCTTCTTTTCGACACCACCGTCTTCGAAAACGTCGCCGCGGGGCTGAAGATCCGGCGCATGACGCGGGGGGAGATCCGCAGCCGGGTCATGGAGACGCTGGAGCTCTTCAGCATGGCCGGCTTCGCCGAGCGCTCCGCGAGCAAGCTCTCCGGCGGGGAGTCGCAGCGCACGAGCCTCGCCCGGGCCTTCGCCATCCGGCCGGAGATGATCCTTCTGGACGAGCCGTTTGCGGCGCTGGACGCCCCTACCCGCCTGGCGCTGACCACCGACCTGGAACGGATCCTCACCGAGACCGGGACCGCGGCGATCGTGGCCACCCACGACCAGTTGGAGGCGCTCAGGCTTTCCACCCGGATGGCGGTGATCAACCGCGGGGCGATCGTCCAGGGGGGCACCCCTGCCGAGGTGATGAACCGGCCGGCCAACGAGTTCGTCGCCTCCTTCGTCGGGATGGAGAACGTCCTCACCGGCACGGTACTCGCCTGTTCCCAGAGCGTTGCCACGGTTTCGCTGGGGGGCCATGCCATCGAGCTGGTCGGCCAGGCGGAGCCGGGCGAATCGGTGATCTTTTGCCTGCGGCCGGAAAACATCGCCATCTCCACCACCGACCCGGCCGGGGTGACCAGCGCCCGCAACGTCATCCGGGCGGTGGTGCGCAAGGTCATCCCGATGGGGATCTACAACAAGATCGAAATCGACTGCGGCTTCCCGCTGGTCGCCTACCTCACCTCCCAATCCATCGACCATCTGCATCTCGACCCCGGCAAGACGGTGTACGCCTCGTTCAAGGCGACCGCGGTGCATCTGCTTAGGCGGGACTGACACCCTCACCAGGATTTTCAGGAAAAAAGACGGATCGAACCCCACCAGCAAACCGCAGGATGAGGTTGATCCGTCTTATTGTTTCGGCAATCCCTCAAAAGAAGATCCGCCCTTTGATCCCCCCTTTGGCAAAAGGGGCCGGGGGGATTTGGTTCGGAGGTTTTCGAGACGGACGGTAACGTCAGAGCTCTAAAGGCAAATCCCTCAAAATCCCCCTTCGCAAAGGGGGCTTCGTCGGGCTTCTGGTGGAGCCAGAGTTGCCTTGCTCGATGGATAATTCCGTTTTGTTTGGGCATCGGTGGGAAGCTTTTTTATCGAGAGAAATGGGCAGCCACGATGGAGTGGGCGAGGTCCATGGAGGAGGTGAAAGCGGGGGATATGGGGTTGAGGACGTGGAGCGAAGCGCCGTCGGCCACGACCAGGAAGTCCATCACCATCTGCTTGGTCTCCCAGTCCACGAGCTGCGGGCGGATGCCCACCTTGGTCGCCGGAACCACGTCTTTCGGGGAGAGCTCTTTCACCAGCCGGGCCGCATCCTTGAAGAAGCAGGAAGGGATGTATTTGAGCGGCTCGGTCAGGGCGACGCCGCGAAACTGCGGGTTGGCCAGGAACAGGACGAGGTCTTCCCAGGCGATGGCGAAGCCCTCGGCATCGATACCGGCCACGATGCCGTAATTCTCCCGACCAAAGGCGGGAATGGCGGTCGGACCGAGATAGACGTCGCCGTGGACCGACCGGGTGAAATGGACCCCGAGGAAGGGATTGCGGATGTCGGGGACGGGATAGATGCTGGAGTTGACGGTGAAGGGTGCGTCCTTGCCCAGCAGGCGGTAGACCCCCTTGAAGGGGATCAGGCGGTAGTTGGTGCCGACGCCGAAATGGCGGGCCACCTTGTCGCAGTGCGCCCCGGCCGCGTTGACGAACCTCCGGAAGCGAATCTCGCCCCGGCTGGTCGCGGCGGCAGCACTGCCGGAAAGACCGGTAAAACGACAGCCGAGTTCGAAACGGACCCGGCCGGTCTCCTCCAGATCCTTTTTCAGGCTCTTGAGTACCGCCTTCGGATCGACCACGGCGGTGTAGTGGGAAAAAAGCGCCCGCTCCACGGTCCGGGCGTTCGGCTCGATCGCGGCGAGCTGGCGCTCGTCGATCATCTCCACCTTGGCGCCGTTTGCCGTCGCCCGCCGGTAGAGCTCGTCCAAGACCGGCAGCTCCTCTGCGGTCCGGGTCACAATCACCTTCCCGTTCTCCAACAGCGGCAACCCACGCTCCTTGCAATACTCCCGCATCAGGAAGTTGCCGTTCAGGCAGGATTTGGCCTTGAGGCTGTCGGGGGAGTAGTAGATCCCCGCATGCAAAACGCCGCTGTTGCGCCCCGAGGCGTGGCGTCCCAGCTCCGGCTCCTTCTCGATGATCACGATGTCGCCGTGGCCGGTGCGGACCAGTTCCCGCGCGATGGTCAGCCCGAGGATGCCGGCACCGACGATGAGGATATCTGCATGGGTTGCGGTCATAGCGAAGTGCTCCAAAGGCCTCACCGAGGTGAGCGGACTAGATAGCTTCCAGCGAGGTAGCGGCCTCCCCTGTCGAGGCGCGATGGACGCGTGGGCACCGCCTGCGGCGGATCGCGCCTGGAAAGGCGCTCCCACAGTAAAAGGGCTCCTCCCTCAGGTAGACAAGGGAGCGTACGGTTGCGGCTCGCGATTATCGGCCTTACGCGCAGCAGGCTTCTCCCCTGCATCTCAATAGCAAGATCCGCAGCGAAGCAGGCAACATCAGCCGGACCACCGTGGTCACCCTCGGGCCGGCAGCGCTACAACCGGGAGCAGCGCGTCGTCGACCTCTTCCATCCGCCCGGGACCGAGTTTGACGAGGGTTGCCCGCAAGCGCTCCGCCGCGGCGATGAGGGCGGCCACGTCGACACCCTGGCAGATCGGGGGCGCTCGACGCAGGAGTTCCGGCCCCTTCTCCAGGAGCAGCACGGCCCCCTTGTAGTTCCCTTCCCGCCAGTGGTGCAGCGCCACCGCCACCTGGAGAAACCCCTGGTAGAAGTCGCGCAACTCCCCCCGCGCTCCGACCCAGAGCTCTTCGAGGGTTTCGTGACACTCGAACCACTCCCGCCGGTTGAATTGCTCAACCGCCCGGAGCAGTTCACCAGGCATCGTCTCGTCACATCCCTGCATCCGTTACCTCATTGCCGCCGCCACACCGCGGTCCCGACGCGATCGGTGCCCCAATTCGCGCCAGGAATGGCGCTCCCACGGGTGAATCCAGCTGCACCGGTCAGGTCCCCCAAGGCCTGCCGAAAAAAGAGCCCCTCTCATCCTTTCCGGCGCTCCCTTCCCGGCGGCTTCCGGTTTTCCATTCTCCGGTTCAGGCCGAGCTTCAGGATCGAGCTTTCGTAGATCGACTCGAACATCTTTTCGATCTTGAAGAAGGTCGCCAGGACGGCGGGATCGAAGTGGGCCGCCGGGTTGATCCGCTCGTCCCCCTCCCGAAAAACCTGCAGCGCCTCCTGGTGGCTGAGCGGCACTTTGTAGCTGCGCCGCGACCGCAAAGCGTCGTAGACGTCGGCCACTTTCACGATCCGTCCCGGGATGGGGATCCGCTCCCCCTTGAGCCGTTTGGGGTAGCCGCTGCCGTCCCAGTTCTCGTGGTGAGCGATGGCGATTTCCCGGGCAATCATGAGCCGCGGCGCCTTGCCGATGATCTCCTCGCCGTAGGCGGGATGCTGCCGCATGATCTGCAGTTCGCGGTCATCCAGCGGCCCCTCCTTGAGCAGGATTTCCACCGGGACCCGGATTTTGCCCACGTCATGCATCTGGGCGAAAAAGGCCATGTCTTCCACGAAGGATGTGTTGAACCCCATGTTGGCGGCGAGCGCCCCAGCGTAGCGGTTCACCCGGACGATGTGCTTGCCGGTATCCTCCTCCGCCGCCTCGCAGGCCCGCGCCAGCGCCGAGACGGTATAGTGGAAGGCCTGCTCGGTCTCCTGCATCTCCTGGGAGACGGTCAGAAGCGAGCCCATCACGGTGGCCGCGCTTTTCAGGACGTCGGCGTCATACTCGGTCACCCGGCCGGGATAGTTGAAGGCGACCAGCACGCCGGTGGTCTCACCGCTGATCCGGCTGCTTACGAAGTTGAGGATCGGTTCCTCCATCGCGTCGGTCACCTGGGGATGGAAGAGGACCTGGAAGTCGTCGACGGAGTTGCAGATATCCATCCAGTTCACCGCGACCGCGTCGCCGGAGCCCTCCACGCTCAAAAGTCCCAAGGCGTAGCTGGAACCGGGATCGATGCTGATCTCGTCGCTGCTCTCGATCAGTTCGTGCTCCCTCAAGTGGAAGACCCTGCCGTTGCAGCAGGTACACTCAGGCCCCTCGGTGGCGATGAAGATCCCTGAGGGGCCCCGCCGCCCTTTCCCCCCGAGTACCTTGCCCAAGACCTCGCGGTAGGTTTCCTCCCGGGAAAGCTTGCGCCGGGTCAGACCGCGCAGCTTCTCGTCGGTAAGCGAGACCAGTTCCAGGGTCTGCCGCAGCGCCATCTGACAAAGATCGTCGAACATATAAAGGGCTCCTGCCGATCGTTCACATTAAAAGCTCAGGCCCTAAGTTATAGCGTATCGGGAGGGAAGGTCAACGAATACCCTCCGCCTTTGTCGGCCTGCCGTGGAGGGTCAATGATGGAATAGGGGGAGACTTTAGGCGTCGGCTTCCGTTATTGAACTGGGTAGGCCGGTACGGCGGGCGCAACCGGGAAGAAATCGAAGGGAAACCGCGGGGCAGAAAGGGAGCGTGGCAGGTTTCGTACCGGTATGCGTAACTTGGAAAGCGAAAAAGATAGTTACGGCAGATGAAGGGACAGCACTGCCGGTGCAAATATCGAACGGGAAACCTACCGGAATCGTTGCGGTCACCCAGCGGCAATCCACGACTTCGGCTCGGTCGGTGAGCGGCCTCCGAAATACTGCCGGGACAACGCCGCCGGGAAAGGGTACCCTCGCGAGGCTAATGGGGTAGGGACAGCCGTTTCTTCGCGAGCACCCAACCGATAGGCCGAGCACCTTTTCCCTCGTTTTCCAGGCTTTTTCGCAGACTTTCCCACCTCATTCCCAACCGTCCCCGCACCGGCCGAAACGTCCCCCGCACCGGCCGAAACTTCGCCCGCACCGGCCGAAACTTCGGCTGCATCGGCCGAAACTTCGGCTCCATCGGCCGAAACTTCGGCGGCATCGGCCGAAACTATCCTCGGGGCGGCCGAAACAATCCCGGCGCCGGCCGAGATTGCCCCTCGGCGGTGGGAACTTTCCTGGCGCGGTAGGGAATCCACGGAATCATCGAGGCGAAAGGAGCGCACGACATAAAAAAAGCCCGGCGCGTGGGCGCCGGGCTTTTTCCGTGCTGCAGTTGGTTGACCTTCTAGGCCTTGGCGGCGACCGCCTTGTCAAAGCCCATCTGGAACGCCTTCTTGTTCAGCTCGATGAAGGCCTCCGGAACGCGGGCCAGAACGGCTTTTTCGGCGCTTTCCTTGGTCACAACGTTGGTCAGTGCCACCATCGCGCCCAGGGCGACGATGTTGGCGACGATCTCACGACCGACTTCGTTCTTGGCGGTGTTGATGATCGGGAAGGCAACGGTCTTGAAGTTGCCAGCCGGTACCTTTTTGACCAGGTCGGAGTCGATGAGGAGCACCCCGCCTTCTTTGAGGTCGTGGGAGTACTTGTCGGCCGCTTCCTGGGTCAGCGCAAGGAGCGCGTCGACCACGGTCGCTTTCGGGTAGTCGATCATGGCGTCGGAGATGACCACCTCGGACTTCGAAGCGCCGCCGCGAGCCTCCGGGCCGTAGCTCTGGGACTGGACGGCCTGCTTGCCGTCGTAGATCGAGGCGGCTTCCGCCATGATGACGCCCGCAAGGATCAGACCCTGCCCGCCTGCCCCGGAAAATCTGATTTCATATCTCTGAGACATACTGATCTTCTCCTTTATCGTTACTTTTGGGCGCGCTCGATGACCTTCGCGTACTCGGTGGTGTACTCCGGCTTCTCCTCTTTGTAGAGGACGCCGGTGATGATCTTGCCCTCGAGCTGCTCCGGGGTCATCTTCTCGGCAGCCTTCACCGGAACGGCGACGTCCTTGAGGCGGTTCATCATCTCGATGACGGACTTGTACTTGTTGCGGCGACCGTAGGTGGTCGGGCAGTCGTCCAGGATCTCGACGACGGAGAACCCTTTGTGCTGGATCGCCTCGGCGATCAGCTTGTCGATCTGGGTGGCGTGGTAGGCGGTGCCGCGGGCGACGAAGGTTGCGCCGGCGCCGATGGCGAGCTTGGCCACGTCAAAGGCCGGATCGGGGTTGCCGTACGGGGTGGTGGAAGCCTTGGCACCGGTCGGGGTGCAGGGAGAGAACTGGCCGCCGGTCATCCCGTAGATGTTGTTGTTCATGATGATGTAGGTCATGTTGATGTTTCTGCGGCAGGCGTGGATGAAGTGGTTGCCGCCGATCGCGGTCCCGTCGCCGTCGCCGCCGACCAGGATGACGTTCATCTCCGGCTTGGCCATCTTGACACCGGTGGCAAACGCAGCAGCGCGGCCGTGGGCGGTGTGCAGGGTGCAGAAATCGAGGTAGCCCGGAAGGCGCGAAGCGCAGCCGATGCCGGACACGATCGCGGTGTTGTTCTTCTCAAGGCCGAGGGTGTCGATCGCACGGATCAGGCCTTTCATGACAATCCCGTGACCGCAGCCCGGGCACCAGATGTGCGGGAGCTTGCCGGGACGGATGTACTTATCGTAATCGAAAGACATGTTACTTAACCTCCTTGATCTTTTCGAGGATCTGACCCGGGTTGATCGGCTCCCCGTCGACGCGGAAGATGCCGGTGACCGGAGCCTGGCCTTCAACGACCCGCTTGACTTCGCCGGTGCACATGCCGAGGTTCATCTCCGGAGTGATGATCCCCTTGACCTTGGCGCCCAGCGCCTTGATCTGCTTTTCCGGGAAGGGCCAGAAGGTCTTGATCCTGAAGAGGCCGGCCTTGATCCCCTGCTTGCGCGCCTCATTGACGGCGAAGCGGGCGGAACGGGAGGTGGAGCCGAAGGCAACGACGGCGACTTCGGCGTCGTCGCAGAGGTACTCTTCGAACTGGACGATGTCGTCCACGTTCGCGTCGACCTTGCGGATCTGACGCTCCTCCTCGGCCTGCACCAGGGTTGCCTTGGTGGTCGGGAAGCCGTCTTCGGCCTTGTTCAGGCCGGTGACGTGGAAGCGGTACTCGGAGCCGAAACCGGCCAGCGGCGGCACGTCGCCGAAGCGGGTGTCGTACGGCTTGTACTCGGCCGGCGGGACGCTCGGTGCGGTGCGGTCGATGACTTCCAGTTCGCCCGGTTCGGGGAACACGATCCGCTCACGCATGTGGGCCACGATCTCGTCCGGCATGACCATGACCGGCATGCGGTATTTCTCGGCGAGATTGAAGGCGCGCACGGTCTCTTCGAAGAGCTCCTGCACGGAGGCCGGGGTGAGGCAGATGGCGGCGTGGTCGCCGTGGGTGCCCCACTTGGCGCACATGACGTCGGACTGGGACGGGCCGGTCGGCATGCCGGTGGAGGGGCCGCCCCTCATGACGTTGACGATGACGACCGGGGTCTCGGCGATGCAGGCGTAACCGATCAGCTCCTGCTTCAGGGAGAGGCCCGGGCCGGAGGTCGCGGTGAGCGACTTGGCGCCGGTAAGGGAAGCGCCGATGACCGAAGCCATCGCGCCGATCTCGTCCTCCATCTGGATGAACTTGCCGCCGACCTTCGGCAGCTCTACGGACATCACCTCAGCCACCTCGGTGGACGGGGTAATCGGATAACCGCCGAAGAATTTGCAACCGGCGTAGAGTGCACCCTGCGCGGCAGCTTCGTTCCCCTGAAGGAATGCAACTTTCTTAGCCACTTTCAATACCTCCTAATTGTATTAAGCCGTCACTTTGATAGCGAAATCAGGGCATCTCAGCTCACACTGCATGCATTTGATGCAGGCTTCGAGGTTCTTCACGCTCGCCACGAATCCCTTCATTTCCAGGACCTTGGTCGGGCAGAACTCCACACAGATGTGGCACCCTTTGCAGTACTTCTCGATAATCTCGATTGTAGGCAGTTTTTTCTCCATCCACGTAGCTCCTTTAAGAAAATGCCCTTTCAGGCTGGCAAATGCACTCTTTTAGCACATGCTGTATACAAAATGCAAGACAAAGAACGAGAAACCCGTCACTTGCATTGACCGCAGAAAAAAGGGGCAAGCAGGGGAGACCCCCTACTTGCCCCCAGTTACTGCGCAAAGAAAATGAGACTACTTGAGAATGGCAACCAGTTCCTTAACGGCGGCAACCGATTTGTCCATCATGGCCTGCTCTTCGGCGTCGAGTTCGAACTGGAGGATCTGCTCGACCCCGCCGGCGCCCAGGACGCAGGGAACGCCGACGTAGAAGCCCTTCACGCCGAACTCGCCGTTCAGGTACGCGCAGGTCGGGAGCACGCGCTTCTGGTCGCGCAGGATGGACTCGGCCATGGCGATCGCGGAGGAAGCCGGGGAGTAGAAAGCGGAACCGGTTTTGAGCAGGGCGACGACTTCACCGCCCGCACCGCGGGTGCGCTTGACCATGGCGTCCATGACTTCCTTGGCTTTGGCCTTGTCGTTGTACTTGCGCTCGAGAAGCTCGAGGACCGGGATGCCGTTGACGGAGGCGTAACGGACCAGCGGCACCATGTCGTCGCCGTGGCCGCCCAGGGTCATGGCGTTGACGTCTTTCACGGAAACGCCGAGTTCCCAGGCGATGAACGCCTTGAAGCGGGCGGAGTCGAGGACGCCGGCCTGGCCGATGACGCGGTTGTGCGGGAAGCCGGTGACCTTCTGGCAGAGGGTGACCATCGCGTCGAGCGGGTTGGAGATGACGATGACGAAGGAGTTCGGCGCGTGGGCCTTGATCCCTTCGGCGACGGAGGTCATGATCTTGGAGTTGACGTCGATCAGGTCGTCGCGGCTCATGCCCGGTTTACGGGGAAGACCAGCGGTGACGATGACGACGTCGGAGCCGGCGATGTCTTCGTAGGTGTTGGTCCCTTTGAGGCAGACGTCGAAGCCGTCGACCGGGGAAGCCTCGGCGATGTCAAGGCATTTGCCCTGCGGAAGGCCTTCCACGATGTCGAAAAGGACCACGTCACCCAGTTCGCGCAGTGCTGCAAGCTGAGCCAGGACGCCGCCGATCTGTCCACCACCGATAAGTGCGATTTTCTTACGTGCCATGTTTTTCCTCCTCCATTGAGATTGGGTTATCTACCAGGTCCAACAGGTTGTTAAGCGATCGCGTTGATAATTGCGTTCAGGGTTGCGCTCGGGCGCATCGCCGCTTCGGTCTTGGCATCGTTCGGGTGGTAGTAGCCCCCCATGTCGACCGGCTTGCCCTGGGCGCCGATCAGCTCGGCGTTGATCTTCTCCTCGGCAGCCTGGAGCTGCTCGGCGACCTTGCCGAAGCGGGCCGCAAGCTCCTTGTCCTTGGTCTGGGCGGCAAGCGCCTCGGCCCAGTACATGGCGAGGTAGAAGTGGGAACCGCGGTTGTCGATCTGGCCGACCTTACGCGCCGGGTTCTTGTTCTGATCGAGGAACTTGGTGTTGGCGACGTCGAGGGTCTCGGCCAGAAGCGCCGCCTTCTCGTTTTTGAAGGTGCTGGCCAGGTGCTCCAGGGAGACCGCCAGGGCCAGGAACTCGCCCAGGGAGTCCCAACGGAGGTAGCCTTCCTGCTGGAACTGCTGCACGTGCTTCGGAGCGGAGCCGCCCGCACCGGTCTCGAAGAGGCCGCCGCCCGCAAGCAGCGGGACGATGGAGAGCATCTTCGCCGAGGTGCCGAGCTCCATGATCGGGAAGAGGTCGGTCAGGTAATCCCTGAGGGCGTTGCCGGTGACGGTGATGGTGTCCAGGCCCGCCTTGGCGCGCTTGCAGGTGTACAGCATCGCCTCGGGGGGAGCCATGATCTGGATGTCCAGCCCGTTGGTGTCGTGGTTCTTGAGGTACTTCTCGACCTTCAGGATCATCTGCGCGTCGTGGGCGCGGTTTTTGTCCAGCCAGAAGATGGCCGGGGCGCCGGTGGCGCGGGCACGGTTGACGGCGAGCTTGACCCAGTCCTGGATCGGCAGATCCTTGGCCTGGCAGCCGCGCCAGATGTCACCATCTTCTACCTGGTGCTCGATAACCGACTTGCCGGAAGGATCGACCAGGCGGAAGGTGCCGTCGGCGGCAGCCTTGAAGGTCTTGTCGTGGGAGCCGTACTCCTCGGCCTTCTGCGCCATGAGGCCCACGTTGGAGGTGGAGCCCATGGTGGTCGGGTCGAACTGGCCGTTTTGCTTGCAGAAGTCGATGCAGACCTGGTACCACTCGGAGTAGCAGGTATCGGGGATCACGCATTTGACGTCGGCGAGCTTGCCGTCCGGGCCCCACATCTTGCCGGAGTCGCGGACCACGACCGGCATGGAGGCGTCGATGATGATGTCGTTGGAGGCGTGGAGGTTGGTGATCCCTTTGTCGGAGTCGACCATCGCCAGGCGCGGACGCTTCGCGTAGGTAGCCTGGATGTCGGCCTCGATCTCGGCCTTCTTGGCAGCCGGGAGGGTGGCGATCTTCTTGTAGAGGTCGCCCAGGCCGAGGTCGGCGATGACCCCGATTTCCTTGAAGGTGTCGGCGTGCTTCTTGAAGACGTCCTCGAAGAAGACGGAGACGAAGTGCCCGAAGATGATCGGGTCGGAGATCTTCATCATGGTCGCTTTGAGGTGCACCGAGAAGAGGACGTCCTTGGCCTTGGCATCCTCGATCTGCTCGGCGATGAACTTGCGCAGGGCCTTGGCGCTGATGAAGGAGCCGTCCACGACCTCGCCGGTCTGCAGCGGCAGTTCCTTCATGACGGTGACCTTGCCGGCCTTGTCAACGAACTCGATCCGGTACTTGCCGGCCTCGGGCACGGTGTAGGACTTTTCGCTGTGGTAGAAGTCGCCCGCGTTCATGTGGGAGACGTGGCTCTTGGAGTCGGAGCTCCAGGCGCCCATCTTGTGCGGGTGCTTCTTGGCGTATTCCTTGACCGCCTTGGCGGAGCGGCGGTCGGAGTTACCTTCACGCAGCACCGGGTTTACGGCGGAACCGAGGACCTTGGCGAAACGGGCGTGCAGCGCCTTCTCAGCGTCGGTCTTGGGGTCTTCCGGGTAGTCGGGGATGTCGTACCCCTGGCTCTGCAGTTCCGCGATGGCGGCCTTGAGCTGCGGGATGGAGGCGGAGACGTTCGGGAGCTTGATGATGTTGGCTTCGAGCTTCTGGGTCAGTTCGCCCAGGTACGCCAGCTCGTCGTTGATTTTCTGCTCCGGCTTGAGGTTCTCCGGGAAGTTGGCGATGATCCTGCCGGCCAGAGAAATGTCGCGGGTCTCCACTTCGACGCCAGCCGCCTTGGTGAAGGCGTTGACGATCGGGAGCAGCGAATAGGTAGCCAGTGCCGGTGCTTCGTCGATCTTGGTCCAGACAATCTTCGTTTGTGTTGCCATGATCCCTCCTTGGGTTTTTATGCCAGAATCGCCAGATGCCAGAAGAAAGACGCGCCTGCGTCTGTTGCTGGCCGGCACCTAAGACAGTCATCCAGGCGGCGGCGCGCACATCAGCAGGCATCATGCGGCGCCGCCCTCTCATCGAGACCGCAAGCGCCGAGACCCCGGCATGGCACAAACCCCCTTTTACTCAAGAATTACAAGGGGTTGGATTCGTACTATGTCAGGGGTCAAGAATTTTGTATACAGTATACAAAACGTTTTTCACTGTCAAGGGAAATCTTGGCGTACGCTTATCCAGAATCCAAATCGTCCACCGGAGAAAAGTAGTACCAAAAGGCGAATTTATTCAACATGTTACAATCACACAGCTATTTTATGACAGTGTTTGACGATGAGGATCGGAAGGGGCTGGCAGGGAGGCGGAAGGGATGCGACCGGTCGGTCAACGCAGAGCGCGACGTTTCCGTGCCGACCGTCGCGTACTTTCTCGGAGCGCCCTGCGGGAGGGTACTTCGCAGAGCCTGTGGAGTACCTTTCCAGGCGCGATTACCTGCGGCCCTTTACCGCCTGCGGCGGATCGCGCCGGAAAAGGCGCTCCCCCCCTTGGGCCCCCAGGGACCGGTCATACCAAGCGAGATGGGCCAGAGCCCTTTCCCTCCCTACGGTCCCTGGATCGCGGCAAAAGAAAAGGCCCGCTTACTCTTTGGGAGTTCACGGGCCTTGGGGTCCAGCTGCTGTATTTAAATATATCTATCGAAGCGGCCGCTCCAGCGCGTAGCGCCGGGCCTCGGCGATCTCGCCGCTCCCCAGGTTGCGCGGGATGCGCAGCACCTGCCCGGGCCAGATGTGCCGCGGGTCGCGGATCTGATCCCGGTTCGCCCGATACAAAAGCGGCCAGAGGTTTCGGTCGCCGTATACTTCGGGCCGGGAGGCGATCAGGGGGAGCGACTCCCCCCGGCGCACCGTGTAGGAGAAAACCAGGGTGTGTTCGCGCTGCGCCTGCGGCTTGGACTTTCGGGCTGCGGCCGCCTGGGCCTCTTCTTCTTTCTTGAGGCGCATCTCCTCGGCAGCCGCCTCGCGCCGCGCCTTCTCGTCGGCTTGGCGGGCGGCCTCGGCCTGGCGCGCCGCTTCGGCCCGGCGGGCCTCCTCCTTGCGCCGCGCCCGCTCCGCGGCCACCTTCTTCTCCAGCAACTCGGCCTTGATCAGGGCCAAGTCATAGTATCTTTCGGCGTCTTCCCCTTCCCTGGCCTTGAAGAGCTCCTCGCCGATCCGGTAGGACTGGGCGGCGCTGGCGAACTCCGCCGGAAAGAAGGTGTCCGCGCCCCCCTTGCGGGCCCGTTCCAGCGAAAGGATCGCCTGGTTTCGGTAGCGCGGCGGCTGCGAGGCGCAGCCGACCAGGCCCGCGAGGACCAAAAGGGCTATGACGCGGTGCGGGCGCCGCAAGCGACAACCTTACTTTGCGGCCAGGCGGACGCCGAGCTCGCGCAGCTGCAGGTTGTCGACCGGGGACGGAGCCTCGGACATCAGGCAGGCCCCCTTCTGGGTTTTCGGGAAGGCGATGACGTCGCGGATCGAGTCGCTGCCGGTGATCAGCATCATGAGCCGGTCCATCCCGAAGGCGATCCCGCCGTGGGGGGGAGTGCCGAACTCCAGCGCGTCGAGCAGGAAGCCGAACTTGCTCCGAGCGCTCTCCTGGGAGAGGCCGAGCATCTTGAACATGAGCGACTGCACCTCTTCCTGATGGATCCTGATCGAGCCGCCCCCGATCTCGTTGCCGTTCAAAACGAGGTCGTAGGCCTTGGCGCGGCAACGCCCCGGATCGCTCTCGACGTAGGCGAGGTCCTCGTCCATCGGCGCGGTGAACGGGTGGTGCACGGCGCACCAGCGCTTTTCTTCCTCGTCCCATTCGAGCAGCGGGAAGTCGGTGACCCAGACGAAGCGGTAGTCGTCCTTGTTGGTGAGGCCGAGCTTGGCGGCGAGGTGGTTCCTCAGGCGCCCCAGGGAGTCGTTGACCACCTTCGGCTTGTCGGCGACGAAGAGCAGGAGATCGCCCTCGGCGGAACCGAAAGCCTGGTTCATCGCGTCGATCTCCTCCGGGGTGAAGAACTTGGCGATCGGGGACTGCCAGCCGTCCGGGGTGATCTTCACATAAGCAAGGCCCTTGGCGCCGTAGATCTTGGTGAACTCGGTGAGGTCGTCGATCTCCTTGCGGGACATGGAGCCGCCCCCTTTGACGTTCATCCCCTTGATGATGCCCCCCGCGTTGAGGACGTCGGTGAAGACCTTGAAGCCGGAGTCCTTCACGATGTCGCCCAGTTCCACGAGCTCGAGCCCGAAGCGGAGATCCGGGTTGTCGACCCCGAAGCGACGGATCGCCTCGGCGTAGGTCATCCGCTCGATCGGGAGCTGGACTTCCACCCCTTTGGCCTCCTGGAAGATGCGGGCGATGAGCCCTTCCATGACGCGGATGATGTCGTCGCGGTCGATGAAGGACATCTCGCAGTCGATCTGGGTGAATTCCGGCTGGCGGTCGGCGCGCAGGTCCTCGTCGCGGAAGCAGCGCACCACCTGGAAGTACTTATCGAAGCCGGAGACCATCAGGATCTGCTTGAAGAGCTGCGGGGACTGCGGCAGCGCGTAGAACTCACCCTTGTTGATACGGGAGGGGACCAGGAAGTCGCGGGCCCCTTCCGGGGTCGACTTGGTAAGAAACGGGGTCTCGATCTCCAGGAAACCGTTGTCGGTCAGGTAGGAACGGGTGACCTGGGCGACGCGGGAACGGAGCATGATGTTGTTCTGCAGCGTGCCGGTGCGCAGGTCGAGGTAGCGGTACTTGAGACGGATGTTCTCGTTGACGTCGACGAAGCCGTCCAGGGTGAACGGGAGCGCCTTCGAGGGGTTGAGGAGCTTGCACTCGGTGACGTTGACCTCGACCTCGCCGGTCTTCATCTTCGGGTTGACCGTTCCTTCCGGACGGGGGGCAACGACCCCCTTGATGGCAAGGACGTATTCGTTGCGGGCCGTTTCCGCCTTGGCGTGGGCTTCGGCGGAGCGCTCCGGGTCGAAGACGACCTGGGCGACACCGTCGCGGTCCCTGAGGTCGACGAAGATCAGGCCGCCGTGGTCGCGACGCTTCGCGACCCATCCCATCAGCACGACCTCCTGCCCGATGTGTTCCTTCCTCAGCTCGCCGCAGTAGTCACTACGTTTCCAATCGCCCAGAAAATCGATCATTTACTGCCTCCTGTATCAAAATCGTTCAAAGTTCAACGTTCAAGGTGCAACGTTAGGCCCGACATGGCGTGACTTCGGCCGCCGGTCTTGATCTCCGGCAGGGCAGGCAAGTCTGAAAACATGCCAATATCGAAACGATTCGTTATACCGAAAAAGTTCAGGGGGATCAACCGAAAAACCGGCCGCCCCCTCCCCGACAGGGTCGCGCCGGGAAGGGCTGACCTGTTCCGCGTTAATCGCGCCGGGAACGGCGCTCCCACAGGTTCGCTCCGTGGCCATCGCGGCAGGAATGTCGCGCCCATAAGGGTGCCGCCATCTCCCCGTAGAGGCGCGGCACGCGGCATCCGTTTCGCACCTCGGAAAAAGAAATCCCCCCTTCGCAGCGCAAAGGGGGGATTTGTCGGTGATTCGCGCCAGGAATGGCGCTCCCGCATACGGGTATATGAGAAGCTAACTTGCCGCCGGCCCCAAGCTTCCCCCCATCATGGAGACATACGCGCTGCAGCGCTTCTGGGCGAAGGTGAGGTGTTCCAGCATGGCGTCGCGCGCCCCCTCCGGGTCCTTGTCGCGGATCTTTTCGAAGATGCGGCGGTGGTGCTCGAAAAGGAGCTGCTGGTCCTCGGCGGTCAGGTAGACCGCGCGCCATACGTCGCGCTGGAACTCCTGCATGGCGTCGAAGATGCTCTGCATCATGTGGAACCAGACCACGTTATGGGTGGACCGGGCGATCAGGATGTGGAAGTGGGCATCGAGATCCTCGGAGCCCTTCAGCCCGTTGAGGTTCGCCTCCATCCCCTGCACGACCGCTTCGATCTTGCGCACGTCCTCGGGGAGGGCCCGCGTCGCCGCGTACCACGCGGTCCACGACTCCATCCCCTTGCGCACTTCGACCACGTCGAGGGCGCGATCGCCGTCGATCCGGATCAGCTCGGAAAGCGCGGTGCCGGCGACGTTTTCCACCAGGGAAAGGACCACCGTTCCGCCCCCCTGGTGGGTCTCCACCAGCCCGGAGGCGGCGAGCATGTTGAGCGCCTCGCGCACCGAGGGACGGGAAACGCCGAACATCTCGGCCAGTTCGCGTTCGGGGGGGAGTTTTTCTCCGGGATTGAATTCACCTGCCAGGATGGAGGATCGGACCTGATCGGCGATCTGGGTCGAGACCTTCTTCGGCTTGATCGGTTTGAATTTCATAGGCGTTGACATACTACATAACGCGCCCACAGAGCAACAAGATTTCTCAATAGTTTCAGTACCTGCCGTCAACGCTCATCTGCAGCAGTTCGGTGAGATGAATCACCTTCACCTCGGGGAGCTGTTCCGAAAGCGCTTTCTTGAGCTGCAAAAGACATCCGGGGTTGCCGGTGACCAGGTACTGGGCGCCGGTCTTGCGGATGTTCTCCACCTTGCGGGAAAGGACCCGGTCCGACATCTCCGGCTTCTCGATGTTGTAGGTCCCGGCGGAGCCGCAGCAGGCGTCGGCCTCCGGAAGCTCGCGGTAGTCGAGCTGCGGGATGAGGCCGAGCAGCTGCCGGGGTTCGCTCCGGATCCCCTGGCAGTGGGCGATGTGGCACGCGTCATGGTAGGTGACGGCGACCGGGAGCGGTTTGAGCATCGTCTGCAGCGTTTCACTTTCGGCAGCGAGGATCTGGGAGATGTCGCGGATCTTGGAGCTGAACCGCTCCGCCTCCGGATCGCCGGCCAGATGGTGTCCGTATTTCTTGAGTTCCGCGCCGCACCCGCCGCAGTCGGTGACCACGGTGTCGACCTCGAAGGAGTTGAAGAGATCGGTGTTGAAGCGGGCCGCGTCCTTGAGCCCGTCCATGTCGTGGCCGAGCATGTTCGGGGCGCCGCAGCACTTCTGGGTTTTCGGGGTGATCACCCGGTAGCCGACCGCGGATAAAAGCGCAACGGTGGCGAGGCTCGCCTCGCTGAAGATGAGGCTCATGACGCAGCCGAGGAAAAAGCCGACCGTCCCTTTTTCCGTGCCCCGGGCCGGCGTCACCTCCTCGATGGTCTGGCGCAGCGGGGCTTTCGGAAGCGCCGGAAGGAGCCCTTCCATCCGCTGCAGCGAGGACGGGAACATCTTGAGCAGTCCCAAGGCGCGCACCGTCTTTTGCAGCCCGCTCGCCTGGTAGAGGCGCAGCGGCGCGGTCGCGGCCTCCAGCCGGTCCGGGTGCGGCAGGAGCTTGCGCAAAACCAGCGACTCCATGGTCCCCAGCCCCTGCTCCGATTTCCGCTCGCAGCGGAACTCCGCCACCAGCTCGCCGGCGTTCACCCCGCAGGGGCAGGCCGAGGCGCAGGCCTGGCAGTCGAGGCAGAGCGAAAGATATTCCAGGAGCTTCTCACTCACCTCGAGCTCTCCCTCCTCGAACTTGCGCACCAGGGCCACCCGGCCCCGCGGCGACGCGGTCTCCAGAAAGGTCTCTTTATAGGTGGGGCACTGCGGCAGGCACATCCCGCAGCGCATGCAATTGATCAGTTTTACGAACTCCACGCTTGCCTCCGAAGGCAGCTGAGACACCGGCAGATGAATCCGGATATCCCTGCCCTCCGCTGTAGGAGCGACATTCCTGTCGCGATTTCGGTCTTGAACCCCATCCTCACCCGGTCCGTCGCAAGCTCGCGCTGTCGCGCGCGACCTTGAAGGGGAGGGAACCCCACGCCAGCGACTATGATTGTGGAAGCACCCCCCCTGTGGGAGCGCCATTCCCGGCGCGATCAGCACTGGTGAATCCCCAGGGACAGCAAATTAGAAGGGGCAGGAAACCAAGGTCTCCGCTAAAAGATCTTCCCCGGGTTAAGGATGCCGTTGGGGTCGAGCGCCCCTTTGATGCCGCGCATTACGCGAAGCCCTGCGTTGCCGACCAGAAGGGGGAGGTACTTCTTCTTGGCCACCCCTACCCCGTGCTCGCCGGTGATGGTCCCTCCCATGGCGATGGTTGCCTCGAAGATCTCCGCGAAGGCGCGATGGGCCCGCTCGATCTCGTCGCGGTTCCGTTCGTCGGTGAGGCAGGTGGGATGCAGGTTGCCGTCGCCGGCATGGCCGAACGTGCCGATGGTGAGATCGTATTTCCTGGCGGTTTCCTGGATGAGCTTCACCATGGGCGCGATGGCACTTCTCGGCACGGTGGCGTCCTCCAGGATCGTGGTCGGCCGCAGCCGGGCCAGGGCGGAGAGGGCGACGCGCCGTGCCGTGGCGAGTTTGAGCGCCTCATCGGCCGTTGCCGCGGTCTGGAAGAAGGAACACCCCTGGCGCTCGCAGATGGCCCGGATGCCGGCGGCCTCCTCCTCGACCACGGCCGGATGTCCGTCCACCTCGATCAAAAGCACCGCATCGACGTCGAGCGGCAGACCGACGTGGGCGTAATCCTCGACGCACTTGATGGTGACCCGGTCCAAAAACTCCAGGGTAGCCGGGATGATCCGCGCCGCGATGATTTGGGAGACGGTCAGCGCCGCCTGCTCCAGCTGGGGAAAATGCACCAGCATGGTCTTCTTGCATTGCGGCTTGGGGATCAGCTTGACGGTAATTTCGCTGAACACCCCCAGGGTCCCCTCGGAGGAGACCAGGAGCTGGTTCAGGTTGTACCCCGCGACGTCCTTCACCACCTTCCCGCCGGTCTTCAGAAGCTCCCCGTCGGCAAGAAAGGTCTTGAGCCCCATCACGTAGTCGGCGGTGACGCCGTACTTCAGTCCGCGCAGCCCCCCGGAATTCTCGGCGACGTTCCCTCCCATGGTGGAGATGTTCATGCTCCCCGGGTCGGGGGGATAGAAGAGCCCCTTGGCTTCGACCTCCCGGTGCAGGGCGCTGGTCACCACCCCCGGCTCCACCGTGGCGGTCAAATTTTCCTCGTCGATCTCGATGATGCGGTTCAGCCGGCTGGTCTGGAGGATGACGCCGCCGTCAAAGGAGATCGAGCCGCCGGAGAGGTTGGTCCCCGAGCCGCGGGGGGTGACGCGGACTCCGGCGCCGTGGCAAAGCGCCAGCACCTTGCCGATTTCCTCCTGGTTTCCGGGGAGGACCACCACCCCCGGCCGGCTTTCCAGTTCCGGGGTGGAGTCGTAGCCGTAGCAGGCGAGCGATTCCCTGTCCGCCAGGGTGTATTGCTCCCCGACGACCTGCGCCAGGGATTTGATCAACTGTTTGTCCATGATTTCCTCGAATTGGATCCGACTGATCGGTCGGATCGGACCGATCAGTCGGATCCTAAGCAGACACTAGGGCACGATCCCCGGGAATACATACGCCTGCAGGGCGATGATCACCCCCATCACCGTGGTGAGGAACAGGGCGTGCTTTACCGTGAAGCGGAAGAGGTTCCCCTCCTCGCCGACCAGCCCGGTAGCGGCACAGGCGACGGCGATCGACTGCGGGGAGATCATCTTGCCCATGACCCCGCCGCTGGTATTGGCGGCGCCGGTCAAAAGCGGATTCAGCCCGAGCTGCTCCGCGGTCACCTTCTGCAACCCGCCGAAGAGGACGTTACTGGAGGTGTCCGAACCGGTCAGGAAGACGCCGAGCATCCCGAGGAAGGGAGAGAGGAACGGGAAGAAAACTCCCGCCTTGGTGAAGGCGAGCCCGAGGCTGGTGGTCATGCCGCTTGCGTTCATGACGAAGGCGAGACCGACCACCGAGGCGACGGTGACCGCCGGGTAGCGCATATCGTACAGGGTTTTGCCCAGGACCTGGAAAAATTCCCCCACGCCCACCCCGCAGATCAGTGCGGAGATGATCGCCGCGATCAGGATCGCAGTTCCGGCGGCAGACAGGTAGTTGAAGGTGAACTTGGCGGCTACCTTCGCCGGCAGCTGGTCCGAAACCGCCTTATCCAGCGCCTTGAACTGGTCCTTGGTGAGCACCTTCGCGCTGGTCAGTTCCTTGGCGAGCTTCTGCACGTCCTTCTGCTTTTTCTCGATGGCGTCGAAGGCGGCGAGCCGCTCGGAGGTGAGGACCGGGGCCTTGTCGGTCAGGGCCTGGTCGACGGCGATCAGCTTGTCTTCCAACCCTTTGAGCGCGGTGAGGGCGACCACCACTCCGTCCTTGGTCGCTGCGGGGGCTTTGGCAGGTTCGGCGGCGTGGGCTACTGCGCCACCGGTGGCAGCGTTTTCCGCAGCGGCGGGGACCACCGCCGCCTGATCGGCAGCGTTTTGGAGCAGTGCCAGCTGTTTGTCGATCTCGCCTTTGACGGCAGTCGCTTTCTTGATCCCTTCCTCCGGCTTCAGCACCTTCTTGGCGATGGCATTGTCGAGCCCGGCGATCGGAATCACGATCTTGCTCTTGTCCAGAGAATCCTTGAGCGACGGAATCCCCCAGACCAGAACCATGATGGTGAGCACCAGGTAGGGAGCCCAGGCGCGGAAGACTTCAGCGCCGGTGTAGGCGTGGCTTTCGGCCTCGGTGATGTCGGGCTCGTGGTCGAAGGTCCAGATCGTTTTGGGTTGCCATACCTTGAGCAGGATCACCAGGGCGGCGAGGGTCGTCAGGGAAGCGACGATGTCCGGCAGGTAAGGGCCGAGAAAGCTCGCGCACGCCCACTGTGACAGGGCGAAGGTACCGCCGCAGACGACGATGGCCGGAAGGACCTCGATGGTCTTCTTCCAGCCGCACATGATCATGATGACGTAGAAGGGAATGAAGGCGGAGACGAAGGGAAGCTGGCGGCCGACCATGGTGGAGAGCTTCATGAGACCGGCGTCGTTGTACCCCATGACCCCGGCGAGGGCGACGACCGGGATCCCGATGGCGCCGAAGGCGACCGGCGCGGTGTTGGCGATGAGGCAGACGCTCGCGGCATAGAAGGGACGGAAACCGAGGCCGACCAGCGTGGCGCCGGCGATGGCGACCGGGGTGCCGAACCCGGCGGCCCCTTCGATGAAGGCACCGAAGCAGAAGGCGATCAGCAGGGCCTGGAGTCGGCGGTCGCCGGTAAGGCCGGCGAGGGAGGCACGGATGATCTCGAACTGTCCTCCCTTCACGGTGATGTTGTAGAGAAGAAGGGTGGTTACGACGATATAGAAGACGGGGAAGATGCCGAATGCGGCACCGTGGAAGGTGGCGAGGGCGGCGAGCTTGACCGGCATCTGCCAGATCAGGATGGCAATCGCTACGGCAACGGCTACCGCCAGCGGGCCGGCCTTGTGGGCCTTCATCTTCAACACGGCGAGGGAGACAAAAATGACGACCAGGGGGATTGCGGCGACCAGCGCCGAAATGCCCAGGCTCCCCCCAACGGGGGTATAGGTTTGAATCCACGGCATGACACTTCTCCTCTTTGTTTGACCTTGATATTGAGAGACGGGGACCACCCGTCGGGAGTATTTTTGGGCACCGTTTTCCCGGTGCCGGGTCTTGGGAGGCACAGCGGTTGCCGCGGCCGTCGGCGTCAAACCGACGTTTTAACTTTTGGTAAGACCAATTACCAAATTTTCCATAAACGTGTCAATCTTTTTTGTCACACCAACAAAAAACCCTTTACGAGCAGCGTTTTATTGGCTAATGTGACAGCTGTCTGATGGTATTATCATTTGCTTAATTAATACCACCCCTGCGCTACCGAGCCCCTTGTCACGGCACCCCCGCACCACATCGAGAACTAAAACGTTTTTTCCTCTTGCAGAGATACGCTGCAGCGGGCTAACCTCCCGACCGCCTTCCCCGCTACCTGCAGCAACCAAACGCAACACCGCACTACACGTGAGTAAGGAGAGAGAGATGTACGAGCAATTCAAGGCCAAGGCTGAAGGAGTGGGCGCCGAGGTGCATCGTTTTGCCCGGGAGACGGAGGCGCTGGAATTTCTCCGTGCCCTGTTGAAGACCGAGGGGACGGCCCAAGCCGGCGGGCCGGTAGCGGTCTGGGCTCCGGGAGCGTTGCGCGACGGAGCGGGAAAGGTCCTTCTTTCCCTCCCGGGGATAACGGGAGCGGTCACCCGTGAGGCCGCCGCCGGGGCTCGGATCGGTATCAGCGAGGTCGACTGGGCCCTGGCCGACACCGGCACCCTGGTCCAGGACCAGAGCGCGCCGGAACAGCGGCTCGTCTCCTCCCTCACCGAATTGCACGTCGCCATCCTGCGCAGCGGGACCATCCTCTCCGACAAGCTGGCGCTTTTATCGAAGATCGACCCGCGTAAAAGCAGATACATCGCCTTCATCACCGGCCCCAGCCGCACCGCGGACATCGAGCGGGTGCTGACCATCGGCGTGCACGGCCCCAAACGGGTGCTGATTCTCTGCATCGATGAAACGGGGGTGGCGGCATGAAGCGCGAATTCAAGGAATCGATCACCAGGGCGGTCAACAACGCGAACCTGACCGGCGCGCTCGGCAAGTTCTCGGAGGCCTACAAGGTAAACCGCGCCAAGGCGTACGAAGGGATGGACTTCGAGGCGCTGCGCGGGACCATCGCGGACCGCAAGGCGTACGCCGCCTCGCACCTGGACGAGATGGCGGAGCGTTTCACCGCCAACGCCGAGGCGGCCGGCGCCAAGGTCTTCCGGACCAGCGATCCGGCCGCGGTGAAGGAGTACATCCTCAAGGTGGCCCGGGAAAACGGGGTCAAAAGCGTGGTGAAATCGAAATCGATGGCGACCGAGGAGATCCACCTGAACGCCTTTTTGGAGGCAAACGGGATCGAGGTCGGCGAGACCGACCTGGGGGAATGGATCATCCAGCTCGCCGGGCAGAAACCCTCGCACATGGTGATGCCGGCGATCCACATGACCAAGGAGGAGGTGGCCGAGCTTTTCAGCAAGGAAGTGGACGAGCGGCTCTCCTCGGACATCCCGCGCCTGGTCGAGGTCGCCCGACAGGAACTCCGCTCCAAGTTCCTCAAAGCCGAGATGGGGATTTCCGGCGGGAACATCGCGGTCGCCGACACCGGGAGCATCGTGCTTATGACCAACGAGGGGAACGCCCGCCTGGTCACCACACTCCCCAAGGTCCACATCGCCCTGGTGGGGATCGAGAAGTTCGTGGAGAAGTTCGAGGACGTGGTGCCGGTGCTGACCGCCCTCCCCCGCAGCGCCACCGCCCAGCTGCTCACCAGCTACGTCTCCATCATCACCGGCCCTACCGAAAACGACGACGGGAGCAGGAAGGAGCTCCACATCATCCTGATGGACAACCGGCGCAGCGAGATGGCGCGGGACCCGAAATTCAAGCAGGCGCTGCAGTGCATCCGCTGCGGTTCCTGCCTCAACGTCTGCCCGATCTTCCGCCTGGTCGGCGGCCACGTCTTCGGCAGCGTCTACACCGGCGGGATCGGGACCATCCTCACCGCCTGGTTCGAGGAGCTCAAGAAGTCCGACGACATCCAGGGGCTCTGCATCCAGTGCGGCAACTGCAAGGAGGTCTGCCCGGGCAAGCTCGACATCCCCGAGATGATCATGGAGATCCGGCGCCGCCTGGTGGCGGAACAGGGGACCTCGCTCGCGCAAAAAGCGATCTTCGGCGTGGTGAACAACCGCAAGCTCTTCCATGGCATGCTGCGCGCCGCCTCCATCGCCGGGAAGGCCTTCACTTCGGGGAGCTTCATCCGTCACCTCCCCCTCTTCCTCTCGGACCTCACCGAGACCCGGAGCCTTCCGGCGATCGCGGCCGAGCCGTTCCGGGACCGTTTCGCCAGGATCGAGCAGCCCAAGGGTTGCCCGGAAAAGGCGGTCTTCTATGCAGGGTGCCTGATCGATTTCGCCTACCCGGAGATGGGGGCGTCGCTGGTCAAGATCCTCAACAAGGCGGGGATCGAGGTGGTTTTCCCGCAGGAGCAGACCTGCTGCGGCGCCCCCGCCCTCTACAACGGGGCCTGGGACGTCGCCGCGCAAAATGCTGCCGACAACATCGACGCACTGCGTGCCGACGAGGCGACCTACGTGGTGTCAGCCTGCCCCACCTGCACGGTGGCGCTCAATCACGAGTTCGGAAAGACATTGGAAACGGCGGGACGGACCGAATGGCTGGAGAAGGCCAAGGTGCTGGCCGAGAAGACGGTCGATTTCTCGACCCTGGTGAAGCGGCTGGTCGACGCGGGGAGGCTCACCCTCAAGGAAGGAAATGAGCTCGGCAAGATCACCTACCATGATTCCTGCCACCTGAAGCGGACGCTGCGGGTTTCCGAGGAACCGAGGGAGCTTTTGCAAAAGGCGGGGTATCAGGTGGCGGAGATGTTCGAGTGCGATACCTGCTGCGGGATGGGCGGGTCCTATTCGATGAAGCTTCCGGAGATCTCGGCGCCGATCCTCCAGCGCAAGCTGCACAACATCAAGGAGACCGGGGCGCCGCTGGTGGCGATGGATTGCCCGGGGTGTGTGCTGCAGATCCGGGGCGGGTTTGACCGCGAAGGGTCGAAGGTGGAGGTAAGGCACACCGCCGAGCTTTTGGCGGAGCAGGTCGAGTAAGAAATTCGGCGGATCCAGAAGGTAGGGGCGCAGCATGCTGCGCCCGTGATTGGCGCCCCTCCCATCCTCACCCAGTCCGGCGCAAACCGAGCTCTCGCGCGCCCCCCTGGAAGGAGAAGGGACGCTGAGAGAGGTTACCCTGTAGGAGCGCCATTTTTGGCGCGAACCGCCGGAGGCGGTGACTTCGATTGCGGTTAGTCGTGCCTGGAAAGGCGCTCCCACAGGGGTGCCGGCCTACCTTGCATAGCGAGAGATGATCCCGGCAGGAATGTCGCTCCATGTAAGCACCTGCCGCTGTCCGGACTAGCCCCCCAGTCCTTTCAGCAGAGTGATCCCATCCCGAAACAGCAGCCCCGCGAAGACCAGCAGCATCGCCCCCAGGCTCCGCATCACCCACCGGTAGGTGGTCCCCGCCAAAAATCTCCTCGACTTCCCCACCAGCAGCGCCAATAGCAGCTTCGACCCGATCAGGCACCCGGAAAATGCCGCCACGAAGGAAACCGCTGCCATCGGCGCAAGGCTCCACCCTTTTAGAATCGTGGGCGCACCGACGGCAATCCAGAAGAGATAGGGATGCGGGCTCAGCAGGTTGGTGAGGATCCCCCGGCTCAGGGATTTGGGAGCGCTCTGGGTGTCGATGTCGCACTCGCCGCCGGAACGGAAGGTGCCGTACGCCATGGTCAGCAGGAACACCCCTCCCCCCAGCGAGATGAAGCCAAGCAGCGGTTTGAACTGTGCGATCCGGGTAAGAAGCAGCGTGGTAAGCAGGATGATCGGAAGGTCGGTGATCAGGGGGGCGAACGCCACCTTGCATCCCTCGCGGATGCCGTGGCGCAGTGTCTGGGAAAGGACCAACGCGAAGAGCGGACCGGGGGAGAAGCCTGCCGATATCCCGAGCAGCACCCCCGCGCCAAGATAGGCCATCATGCGAACTGGCCCTTTGTCTTAGCCGCCAACGGCGCGCTCATTCGTTGGCACCCCAATGCAAAAGGTAAAGGGAAACCAGGGAGAGCACCACGCCGAGGAGCCGCTGCCACTGGACCGGCTCCTTGAACACCACGATGCCTGCCACGGCCATCAGCGCCGCGCCGGCAGCCAGGACCACCGGCACCGCCTGGAGCGGGCCTCCCTTTTGAAACAGCAGGAAGAAAAGGACCGTCCCGATTCCGACGCACAGGCCGGTGATCCCCGAGTAGACGAGCCCGGCCGAAGTGACCGCGCCGAGTTCCCGTCCGGTAGTGCGCTGGAACAGGAGATAGCCGGCAATGCAGGCCGCAGCGGTCGCCTCCACCACGAACCCTCCGATGCCGCTTCCGATCCGTTCGGCGGCGAACTTCGTGAAAACCTGGTGCAATCCGTAGAATACCGCCGCCGCGAAGGCATACCAAAACCAGGGAGCCATTGTTCGGGAAAACTCCTTTAACCTTGAAAGCACCCGCTCCTTCGGAGGGACCGGGTTGGGGGAAAAATGCCCACGCCAAACCCGGTGGAAGGGCGCTCCCACAGAGATGGCGCCGACGCCTCCGGGTTGACCGCTTTCCCGGATGTTCCGAGGAAAGCCGGGGCGCATATTACGGTTTTTCTTAGAGAATTACAACGGCAAGATGACGCGCGGGTAAAGAAGGCAGGAAGATGGGCGGGGAATGCGTAAGGGGGCGAGGATCCGCGTCCTGGCAAACGCGGGGACCGTCGCCCCCTCCGCGACAGGCTACTTCGGTACTTGCTTGATCATCTCGACCTCGAGGGTGATGAAGACTTCGTCACCGACGACCACACCGCCGGTTTCAAGTGACTTGTTCCATACCAAACCAAAATCCTTCCGGCTGATCTTGGTGCTTGCGGTAGCCCCCCGGCGCAGGTTGCCCCAGGGATCCTTCGACTCCCCGGATACCCCTTCCACATCGAGGACTACCGGCTTCGTCACCCCGTGGATGGTCAGGTCCCCCAACACGTTCAGCCGCTCCTTCCCTACCCGCACGACCTTCCTGGAGGCAAAGGTGATGGTCGGGTACTTCGCCACGTCCAGAAAGTCGGGACTGCGCAGGTGGGTATCCCTCTTGACCACCCCCGTATCCACGGAAGATGCATCGATCGTCACGTTGACGTTGGACCTGGTTAGGTCTTTTTCGTCGATGAAAACCGCCCCTTGCACCTTTCCGAACACCCCTTTGACATTGGAAACCATGAGGTGCCGGACCTTGAAGCCGATGTTGCTGTGATCAGGGTCGATGTTGTAGCTGGCGGCGAAGGCCAGGGTCGGGAGGGCCAGGACCAAGGCCACAACCAGTGATAGATAGCGTTTCATGTCTGCCTCCTTCTACCAAAATCGCAGTTTAGGCTTGTTCGTGTACGCCCCTTTCCGAAGCGGCGGCCTTTTTGCCGTAACGGACCAGCAGCAAGGAGCGCTGCAGCCCGCAACATTCACAGATGACGGAAAGCGCCGCCAAAGTGGCAGCGCCGGCGATGAGCAGCAATATATCGTGGGACATGGGTAACCTTGTCGTTAATGAATTGTACTGGCATCCAATAATACCATTACGGTCCTATTTCTCCAACCCAGATCAAAAAAATTTTCCCTGCTGGACGTCGCGCATTTTCAGGCTCACCCCTGTCCATTGACTTCCGGTGCTTTCTCACCGACATTGGATTGAGAGATAAAAGTTGAAATATAGACGATAAGGCATAGAATAATCGGCCTGCGTTGAACATCGCTATGCCATGAGGAGGAGTTGAATGAGAAGAACGGTTTTGTCGATCACCCTGCTGCTGACCCTTTTTCTGGTCCAAAACGCGTACGCGGAACTGACCAAACTGGCCGACGACGTCTATGCCTATGTCGGGAGCAAGGACGCTTCCCCGAAGCACAGTTTTGCCGCCAATGCCGGCATCGTCATCGGCCGCGACGGGGTCCTGGTTGTGGACACCCTGATCTCCGCCAAGGAGGGGGAGCGTTTCCTTGCCGACATCCGCAAGGTCACGGCCAAGCCGATCAAGTACGTCGTCAACACCCACACCCATCTGGACCATGCATTGGGCAACTGCGTCTTTGCCAAGGTCGGGGCGACGATCATCTCCCATGAAAGCGACCGTGCTGCGCTTGCGACACAGGGTGAAAGGATACTGCAGCATGCCGGAAACTACGGCCTCAGCGCCGAGGACATGGCCGGAACCAAGGTGGTCGTGCCGTCTCTAGCCTTCTCGGACCAGATGCTGATCGACCTGGGCGGGGAGGAAGTCCGCCTCGTACGCACCGCCCCCTCCCATACCGCGGGAAGCCTCGTGGTCTATCTCCCCAAGGAGAAGCTTCTTTTCAGCGGGGACATCCTCTTCACCGACTTCCACCCCTTCCTGGCCGACGGCGACTTCCCCGGGTGGAACAGGACGCTCGATAACCTCCTGGCCATGGATATCGAAAAGATCGTCCCGGGGCATGGCCCGCTTTCCACCAAGAAGGACCTGCGGGAGATGAAGGCCTACCTGGCGCAGTTCGATGCTACGGCGAGCCGGCTCGCGGCAAAGGGCGAGACGGCCGATTCAATCACCGCGGTGCTCCTCAAGGAACTCCCGAAGCGGAGCATGGGGGAGTGGATGGTGAAATACAATGTCACTGCCCGGTATGCCAAGAAGTACCCGGGAGAGGGACAGCCCTGACCGCTGAGGAAGGATAGCGTTAGAGTCCGCGCCCGAAATGGCGCTCCCACAGGGTGAGGCGGATCATCGATTCCGGTGCGCCCGCCCCTGCCACACGTAGTGCCCCCGGGAAAAAACGAAGGCGGCCAGGATCGCAGATGATCTTGGCCGCCTTCTCGTTTATTCGGCTCTGTTTCGGAAATCAGCGCACCGTGCCCCGCCGCTCCGGTCCCGCGAAGGAGGGGTCCTTCCGGCGCGGCTTGCGGATCGGGTCCACCCCCAGGGTCACCCAGCCGCTGCGACGTTTGAAGCGCGTTATCTTCTGGCTCTCGATCAGCTCGTCGAGCATGAACTCCTTCACGTAATCGTATCTTTCGTCGGGGTAAAGCACCTGTATCAGCATCTGTCACCTCCATCGGGCCAAAGCGAACGGATTAACGAACTTAGGTGCGGCGTGAGGGCAGGAGAACCAGGGCACAATAGCAACGAATTGTAGCGGGTTCTCTATCTGCCGCAAGCCGCGACAGGAATGCAACCAGATTCGCTCTTTCCACGAAAAAAGGGAAGAGCTTTTTGGCCCTTCCCTTCGCTCTGGGGACAGGCTCCGCAAGGTGCCTGCCCTCAACAATGTACCTTCGATCGGGGACAGGCTCCGCAAGGTGCCTGTCCCCCTCAGCAATGTATCCCTTCAACAATGTCCCTCTACGAGGAAGATCACTCCCCCAGGTAGGTGTAAGACTGCAGCGTCTTATCGAGGAGTTCCAGGAAATGGCTGCTCTCCTCGATCGAGACCTTCTGCAGCGCCACGTCCTGTTCCAGGTTGTTGCGGACCCGCTTCAGGATCTCGTGGCTGTCGTACTGGACGTACTTGAGGCTTTCCCAGGTCGCATCGCCGGTGATGACCGAATCGATGCGGTAGTTGGTCTTCTTGTTGAAGCTGATGTGCACCGCGTTGGTGTCGCCGAACAGGTTGTGCATGTCCCCCAGGATTTCCTGGTAGGCACCGATCAGGAAGAAGCCGATGAAGTACTCCTCGCCGGTGTCGATCTTGTGCAGCGGCAGCGCCTTGGTCCGGCCGTTTTCGCCGACGAAGCTCGTGATCTCGCCGTCGGAGTCGCAGGTGATGTCCGCGATGGAGGCGAGGACGTCCGGCTTCTCGTCGAGGCGCTGGATCGGCACGATCGGGAAGAGCTGGTCGATGGCCCAGGAGTCCGGCACCGACTGGAAGAGCGAGAAGTTGGCGAAGTAGGTCTGGCGCAGGCTCAGCTGGAAGTTCTGCAGCTCGTCCGGGATCGGCTTGAGCTTCTCCACGATGGAGTTGATCTTGCGGATGATCTTGGAGCAGATCCACTCGGCGTTGGCGCGCTCGTTCATGTTCAGGTAGCCGAGGTTGAAGAGGCTCACCGATTCCTGGATCAGCTGGATCGTGTCGTGGTAGTCCTCGCGCAGGGAATGCCGGTCGATGCTCTTGTAGATGTCGACGAGTTTCTTCACCGTCGGCGAAAGCTTTTCCGGCTCGGAGAGGATGGCCTCGAAATCGGTGCTGCTTACCTGGGTGTTGTGGTTCAGGACGTTGGTCACCAGGAGCGAGTAGTGCGCGACGGTGGCGCGCCCCGACTCGGAGATGATGTTCGGGCAGGGGACCCCGGCCTCGTCGCAGATGTTCTTCACCTGGTAGATGACGTCGTTGGCGTACTCATCCATGGAATAGTTGACGCTGGAGAAGTAGCTCGACTTGGAACCGTCGTAGTCGACGCCCAACCCGCCGCCGATGTCGAGGAAATCGAGGTTCACCCCGAGGCGCTTCATCTCGACGTAGATGCGGGTCCCCTCGATGAGGGCGTTCTTGATCTTGTCGATCTTGGTGATCTGGCTTCCGACGTGGAAGTGGAGCAGCTTCACGCAGTCGAGCAGGTCATTTTTCTGGAGCATGTCGATCGCGGCGATGATCTCGGAGATGCGCAGGCCGAACTTGGCGTCGTCGCCGCCGGAGGTGGACCACTTCCCGATGCCGCGCGAGGAGAGCTTCACCCGGATGCCGAGCTTCGGGTTGATGCCGGTCTTCTTGGCGAGCTCGATGATCTTCTCCAGCTCGAAAAGCTTCTCCACCACGATGGTGATGTCGTAGCCGACCCGGGTCGCGTAGAGGACGGTCTCGATGAACTCGGTGTCCTTGTAGCCGTTGCAAAGGATCGGGAGCTTGCTCCCGGACGACATGGAGATCGCCGCGACCAGCTCGGGCTTGGAACCGACCTCGAGGCCGATGTTGTACTTTTTGCCGAAATTCGCAATCGCTTCGACCACCTGGCGCTGCTGGTTGACCTTGATCGGATAGAAGGTCTGGTATTTCGCCGGGTAGTTGTTGTCCTGGATCGCGTTGCGGAAGGCGCGGGCGATCGAGGCGATGCGCCCCTCCAGGACGTTCATGAAACGCAGCAGGATCGGCGGCTTGATCTTGCGCTTGATGAGGTCGTCGACCAGCACCTTCAGGTCGATCGAATACTTCGAGTTGGGGGACGGGTGCACGCAGACGTTACCCTTCTTGTTGATCGAGAAGAGTTCGGCGCCCCAGTTGTCAATGTTGTAGATCTTGGCGGAATCGTTGATGGACCATTTTGCCATGTTCAGTGCACCCTTAACTACGGTTCGAAGTTCAAAGTTCCAGGTTCGAAGTTGTTTCTATGTCCACGTCAATCTCGGAAGCAACAAGAGGGTGACGAAACGGTCAGGCAGCAGCCGTGCCCAGCGTCCCCTCCCCTTCAAGGGACCGGGTGAGGATGGGGTTTCTGCATAATGCTTACGACAACCGGCTCCTGAAATCCGGATACCCGAAGCTCCTTACCACCTTGAGTTCCCACGTTTCCGGCTCGAAGGTGCAAAGGTGCGGGTGCTGGATCCCGTTGAAGGTAGTCGTCTTCACCATCGTATAGTGCGACATGTCGAGAAAGGCCAGCCGGTCGCCGGGCTCAAGCGGCTTCTCGAAGGACCAGTCCCCGATCACGTCCCCGGCAAGGCAGGAGGGTCCCCCCAGCCGGTAGTCATACGGCTTCGCGCCGGCATCGAAGCCGGAAGCGATCTCGGGACGGTACGGCATCTCCAGGATGTCCGGCATGTGGCAGGTCGCCGAGACATCGAGGATGGCGATATCGACCACGTTGTGGACCACGTCGAGCACCTCGCTCACCAGGATCCCGGTGCCGATGGCGATCGCCTCGCCCGGCTCCAGGTACACCTCCACGCCGTACTTGTTCCGGAAGTGGAGCACCAGCTCCACCAGGGCGTCGATGTCGTACCCCTCGCGGGTGATGTGGTGCCCGCCGCCGAGGTTCAGCCATTTCATGCCGGGGAGAAACGCCCCGAACTTCTCTTCGAAGGCGCGTGCCGTCCGTTCCAGCGGCTCGAAGAGCTGCTCGCACAAGGTATGGAAGTGCAGCCCCTCCACCCCCTGAAGCGATCTCCCCTCGAACTCGGCGCGGGGAATCCCCAGGCGCGACTTCGGAGCGCACGGGTCGTAGATCGGGGTGTGCCCCTCGGACCACTCCGGGTTCACCCGAAGCCCCACCGAAACCCGCCCGGCCGCCTTTTCCCACTCCGGCCGGAACCGCTCCAGCTGGTTGAAGGAGTTGAAGACCAGGTGGTTGGAGGTCTCGAGGAGCTCGACGACGTCGCTCTCCTTGAAGGCGGCGGAGAAGGAATGGA
Source organism: Geomesophilobacter sediminis (assembly GCF_016458275.1). Taxonomy (GTDB): domain Bacteria; phylum Desulfobacterota; class Desulfuromonadia; order Geobacterales; family Geobacteraceae; genus Geomesophilobacter; species Geomesophilobacter sediminis. Next base: position 403,075 of record NZ_JAEMHM010000001.1, on the reverse strand, counting down.
CCTCCCGGCCGAATTCCTCGCGCCCCAGCCGCGCCTCCCACGGGGAACTGGCGCAGACGCCGTGCAGGGTCTCGGCGATGATCGGGAAGGTGCTCCACATGGCAAACGCCTTGAGCGCCAGCAGGATCTTCGCCCCGCTCCGCCTTTGCACCTCGTCCAGGATGGCGAGGTTATGACGCAGCCGTCCCAGGTCCACCACGTAAGCGGGGGAAGGGGCGAGCCGCGTCATTTCATCGACATGCCAATGGGTCACGTAAGCTCCAGCCAGTCGGTTTCTTCGACGACCACGTGGGGGAGCCCCATCTTGGAGAGGACGTCGAGGAACGGCTCGGGATCGAACTGCTCCATGTTATAGACCCCGGCCTGGTGCCATTTGCCGGTGAGCATCATGATGGCGCCGACCACCGCCGGCACGCCGGTGGTGTAGCTGATCGCCTGGGACTTCACCTCGCGGTAGCACGCCTCGTGGTCGCAGATGTTGTAGATGTAGACCTGCTTCTTCTTGCCGTCCTTGATCCCCTTGGCCACCACGCCGATGCAGGTCCGCCCCTTGGTGAGCGGCCCGAGGCTCCCCGGGTCGGGGAGAACCGCCTTGAGAAACTGCAGCGGGACGATCTTCTGGCCGTTGAATTCGACCTCGTCGATGCGGGTCATCCCGACGTTCTGCAGCACTTCCAGGTGCTTGAGGTAGTTGTCCGAGAAGGTCATCCAGAACTGCGCCTTTTTGATGGTCGGGATGTGCTTGACCAGGGACTCCATCTCCTCGTGGTACATCCGGTAGATGTTCATCGGCCCGATCCCTTCCGGGAAGTCGAAGCTCCGCTTGGTGCCGAGCGGGCCGCTCTCGACCCACTGACCGTTTTCCCAGTGGCGGCAGGGGGCAGTCACCTCGCGGATGTTGATCTCCGGGTTGAAGTTGGTCGCGAAGGGCTGGCCGTGGTTGCCGGCGTTGGCGTCGATGATGTCGATCTCCTGCACCTCGTCCAGGTAGTTCTTGGCGGCGAGAGCGGTGTAGACGTTGGTGACCCCCGGGTCGAAGCCGCTCCCCAAAAGGGCCATCAGCCCCTTCTCCTTGAAGCGGTCCTGGTAGGCCCACTGCCAGCTGTACTCGAACTTGGCGGTGTCGAGCGGCTCGTAGTTGGCGGTGTCGAGGTAGTCGACCCCGGTTTCCAGGCAGGCGTCCATGATGGTGAGGTCCTGGTAGGGGAGCGCCACGTTGATCACCAGCTGCGGCTTTTCCGCCTTGATCAGCGCGACCAGCTCCGGGACGTTGTCCGCGTCGACCTGGGCGGTCTGGACCGGGAAGTCCGGAATCTGGGCGGCGATGGCGCGGCATTTCGACTCGGTCCGCGAGGCAAGGGTGATGGCGCTGAAGACGTCGCGAGCCTGGGCGCATTTGTGGGTGACGACCCCGCCGACCCCGCCGGCACCGATGATCAGTACTTTGCTCATGTCTGGGTTCTCCTCTGTATCAAGGTTCTCTTTTGGAAAAATCTGGCGTAGTTACCTCCCTCTCCTGCAAGGAGAGGGTCGGGGTGAGGATGGGGTGCGTCCTGAGGCCCCAAATCTCGCCGGAAAGCGCGCACAAAAAAACGGTGGAACCGTCTTTGACGCAATTCCAACCGATCTGCCGCTTTACCTCTTTCGTGCCGCGGCGAACGCGGCCGCTTTTCAGTAGTAGAAGGTCGGCGGCGTCACCACCCAAAGAAGTTTCGCCACGCTCTTGCCGACGTTTTTCACCGAGTGCCGCTTGTCCGAAGCGAAGTAGAAGCACTCGTCCTTGCCGACGGTGTAGACCTTGTCATCCAGTTTGAGCTGGAGCTTGCCGGAGAGCACGTAGGCGAATTCCTCCCCCTCGTGAATGGGCTGCTCCTCCATCTCGGACCCCGGTTCGATGGTCACCAGCACCGGGTCCATGTCCCGGTTCTGGGCGCCGGGAACCAGCAGCTCCACCTTGAAGCCGTCGTCGTCATGGGTCGCCTGGACCCGCGCATCCTTGCCGAAGATGATTTCCTGGTCGGGCTCCTCGCTGAAAAACTCCTGCATGCTGATCCCGAAGACGTCGACGATGTCTTTGAGCGTCGCGATCGACGGGGATGTGGCGTCGTTTTCCAGCTGCGAGATGAATCCTTTGGTAAGATCGGCGCGACTCGCCAACTCCTCCTGAGTCAGGGAGTTGACCATCCTGAGCCGCTTCAACCTCTCACCGATTTTCACGACCGGCCTCCGGGTTTAGTGATGGTAAACATTTTGTTTCAGCCGCACTGTAGCATTTCCCTTCGTTTTGTCAACGAAAAGTTTAGTAATGGTATACTTCCTGTTTAGAAATTAGAGGGGGTTCATCATTTGGGACGTGCAATATCGGGGAGTTGAGGCAAAAAGGCGCTACTTGACCAGGACCGGTTTCAGGCCGGGCAGGCGCACGAGATCCTTGCGATCGCAGGAGACGGTCGCGATCCGGTCCAGGTAGATCCCTTCGGTGGCGCCGTTGCAGGCGGGTGCGGGGGGAACGGTCCGGCCGGCGTCGCGGCAGCCGACGGCGCCGGCAGCGGCACAGATCCGGGAGAGGCGGACCAGGGCGTAGCGCGAGACGGGGCGGGTCTGGAAACCGGTCCCCGGACCGGAGGCGGTGCAGTCGGCCACCGGAAGGATGACCCACCACCCGGTGACCCGCCCCTGCCGGTCGAACTCCTTGTTGGCAAGATCGACCGAGCGGTCGTACATCATGGCGGCGACGTCGGCCATCAGGGAGGGATTGCCCCCGGTGAGGTAGATCGGCTTGCCGCAGACATCCTGCGGCGGCAGTTCGGTGCAGACGAGCTGGCTCATGCTCTCCAGCGCGTTCACCGGGCTGAGCAGCGAGGTAAAGAGGAAGCGGCCGGCACCGGGGGTGCCGCCGGAGGCGCTCAACCGGGTCTCGGGGAGGTTGCAGATGTCGGGGTAGCTGCAGGAGCGGGTCGTGACCGGGCCGCACAGGGCGACGTTGCCGCGGGTCGCGGTGACCAGGGAGGCGACGGCGACCGGGGTAGTAGCGAAGCTTTCGGTGCCGGAGATCTTGGCGAGGAAGGTTCCCAAAGTCCCCATCCCGACCGAGCTGCTCTCGGCGGTGCGCCGGGTGCGGACCTGGATCGCGTTCACGGGGGTGGCGTTGGGGGTATAGGTGTGACTGCTCAGGTTCCAAAAGCCGACGGTGACGTCATTTTCGTCGGTGAGGGCGTTGCCGTTGTTGTTTTTCAGCTCGACGAGCGCCGCGGCGGCGGTTTTACCCGAGACGAATTCCAGCGCCGCCTGGCGGCCGGCCTGCTGCACGAGGTCCCGGGATGCGGCGGGAAGTTGCGACGGATCCTGCTGCACCTGGGTCAGCATCCGGTGCTGCATCGCCTGCGCCCCGGCAAGCGCCGAGCTCTCCGCAGCGCTCAAAAGGTCCTCCTCGCTCACGTAGAGATAGCCGACGTCCACGGCCAGTCCCGTGATCACCAGAAACACCACCAGCATGATGGTTACGTAGGTGGTGTCCATCCCATCCGAACCGTCCATCCCATCTCCCTCGAACGTTGCGCGATTCCCCTCCGGGTGCGCCATACTATCACCTTTCGTTAAAAAAGGGGCCATGCTTTTCGGCATGGCCCCTCCGTTGTATCTGCGTTCCCGAGCTTGGGATCAGGCCTTTTCGACCGCGACCGTCGCCTGCTCCCCGACCATCACGGTGGCCTCGGCGGTGACCGCCTTTTTCTCACGCAGGAAGAAGGTGAGTACGGTGCCGAAAGCGAGGCAACTGCCGGCGAGGATAAAGGACTTGTTCAGGCCGCCCGGCTGCGCGTTGAGCATCTCCGAGACGCGCCCCATCACCAGACCGCCGACCCCCCAGGCGGTGAAGAGGGTACCGTAGTTGAGGCCGTAGTTCTTGAACCCCCAGTAGTCCTTGGCAAACGAGGGGAACAGCGTCAGGTTGGAGCCGTAGTTGAAGCCGATGAAGGAGGCAAGGAGCACCAGCAAAACGGCGCTGTCGGAGCCGACCACGGGAATTGCGGCGAACATCAGGATCGCCTGGAAGGAAAGCATGATGGTCAGGGTGGCGCGGCGGCCGATCTTGTCGGAGAGGACCCCGGCGACGACGCGGCCGGAGGCGTTGCCCACCGCCATGATGGCGACGGCGACGAAGGCCATCTTGCCCATGCTGTGCTTGGCGAGCCCCGCGACCGAACCGATCACCATGAGCCCGGCGCCGGCGCCGATGAAGAAGGTGGTCCAAAGGACGTAGAACTTGCCGGAACGGAGCATCTCGCCGACGGTGGCGTCATGAACCGATTTCTTGGGAGCCGGGGCGGCGCCTTCTTTCTGGGCCGGCTCAGCCGGAACGTACCCGGCCGGCGGATTTTCCAGTACGAAGGAGAGGGCGCAAACCACGATGGCAAAGCCGATGGCGAGGATCAGCATGGATTTCGGGATGCCATAGGCCCCGAGGAGGTAGCTCGAAAGCGGTGCGATGTACACCGGGGCCAGGCCGAAGCCGGCAACGACGATCCCGGCGATGAGGCCGGTCTTCTTGGCGGAGAACCACTTAAGTGCCGGCGGAGTGGCCGCCGAGTAGCCGAAACCGAAGCCGGAGCCGGCCAGGAAGCCGAAGCCGGTGACCCAGGCGGCGTAGCTGTTGGAAAACGACATCAGGGTGAAGCCGGCCCCGACCAAAAGGCCGCCGATCAGGGCGGTGCGCGCCGGACCGATCTTGTCCTGGCACTTGCCGGCGATGATCATCGAGAACGCGAAGAAGAGGCAGCACAGGGCATACGGGTCGTTGACGGAGGAAAGGCTCCAGTTGAACGCGCCGGGACCGCCGGCCTTGATCGATGCCTGGATGGCACCTTTGAAGATACTCCACGCATACAGGACGCCGAGCGCCAGGTTGATCCCGGTACCGGCAGAGACTACCTGCCACCCCTTGTTTTTCGTTGTCGTCGCCATGATGTTAAACCTCCTGGTTTGAGTTCAGCTATCTGCCCAGGTAATAGCAACGAGCATACCAACGTTATAATTTTTTCTTGATCGCCTTTTTCCCTGTGATTCCAGCCCTGTAGCAAATCGGTGCCGAAATACCTTAAAACCGGAGCACCCGCCGGTTTTGCAACGATGCAAAAATGGGTTCCGGAATCGGCGGAAAGGCAATGGGGAAAAACGGGTGCAATTCTGATCGGTTGGCAAGCGATTGCCGGGGGCGGGGATACTTTGCAGTTTTGCAAAACCGGGTAAGGCGGTTTTTGCAAATTTGAAAAGGGGTTCAGACCTCGATGCGGAACTCGGCGCCATCGGCGAGGTTGCGGGCGCGCAGGGTCCCGTCCATGTGGCGCTCCACGATGGTCTTGGACATGAACAGTCCGATGCCGGTCCCCTGGGTGGGGCCCTTGGTGGTGAAATAGGGGTCGAAGATCCGTCCGATGATCTCGTTGGGGATTCCCCCGGCGTTGTCGGCGATGGTCAGGACCACCCGCCCCCCTTCCCGAAAGAGGCGGATCCGGACCACGGGCTGGGACACCTGCCGTTCCACGAAGGCGTCTTTGGCGTTGGCCAGTATGTTGAGGATGACCTGGGAGTATTCGTTGGGATAGCCGACGATCACCGCCTGCGGATCGACGTCCACCAGGATGCGGTTGCGCAGGAGGTCAAAGGCGGCCTCGGCGAGCGCGACCGCCCGGGCGACCTCGACCGCCGCCGCGAAGGGGACCCGCTCCACGTCCGGTTGGATGAAGCTGCGGAAACCGTCGATCATCTGGGAGAGGCTGCTGATCACCTGCATGGCGCGGGCGACGCTTTGGTCGAGGTAGCGTTTGCTGAAGAGTCCGCCCTGGTAGAAACGGGGGACCTCCTGGATGATCAGCGCGAGGGTGTTCAAGGGCTGACGCCACTGGTGCGCGATGTTGCCCAGCATCTCCCCCATCGCGGCGAGCCGGCTTTGGTCGAGCAGCAGACGTTCCTGGCGCTGCAACTCCTCGACCGCGAGCAAGCGGCGCGCGGTCTCCTCCTTGAGGGATTTTTCGGTCTGGAGGATCTCGGTTACGTCGAGGCAGGTCCCCACCATCCGTACCGCACGCCCCTGCTCGTCAAAGGTCGTCTTGCCGCGCGCCGAGAGGATCCGCTCCTTCCCGTCCACGACGATACGGTAGATGGCATCGAAGGCGCCCCCCTGCTCGGGGAGCAGGGCCCGCCGGACCAGTTCCGCGATCCGCGGCCGGTCGTCGGGGTGCACCCGGCCGATGAAAAAGTCGAAGTCGGTCTCGGCGCCGGCGGGGACCTGGTAGTGGCGCCGGGCGATCTCGGACCAGTGCAGCGTCCCGGTTTCCGGATTGTAATCGTAGGTCCCCAGCCCCGTCGCCTCGATGGCAAGCTTGAGGGTGGTCTCGCTGCGGCGCAGCGCCTCCTCCACCCGTTTAAGCTCGGTGAGATCGACGGCGTAGGCGATCCCTTCGGTCTGGGACCCGGCCATCAACGCCGCGGCGACCAGGGCGGGGACCCGGCGGCCGTCCTTGGGGCTCAGAAAGACCTTTTCGTAGGGGGGGCAAAAGCGGTGGCGCTCCATCTCGTGGAGAGCCCGCTCGTCGGCGGGGTGCGATTCAGGATCGGTCACCTCGTGCCAGGTCATCCTGCCGGCGCGGCACTCGTCCCTGCTGTAGCCGAGCATGCTGCAAAAGGCCTGGTTTGCCTCGGTGATGCGCCCCTCGGTGTCCCAGAAGTAGATCGCGATCAGGTCGGACTCGAAGAGCCAGCGAAACCGGGACTCGCTTTCCACGAGCCGCTCCTTCGCACGCTTTTGCTCGGTGACGTCCTGCAGCATGGTATAGACCTGGAAGGGGGCCGCTTCGCCCGGACGGAACTGGGGGACGGCGGTTACCACGAGGTAGCGGTAGGCGTTTTCCCGGCGGTTGTGCACCCACATTTCCACCCCGGGGACCGAAAGAGCGCCGCGCAGGGCGCGCAGTGAGGGGTGTTCCGCCACCGGCAGGGGGGAGCCGTCCGGATGCAACACCACGATCTCAAGCTCTTCGGCCCGCTTCCCGACCAGTTCCGAAGCACTGCGTCCGACGATCGCCTCGGCGGCCGGATTCATCGAGGTGATGCGCCCCTGCGCGTCCTGGAACACGATTCCCTGCGGGACCGTCTCGAAGAGGAGGCGGTAGTGGAGCTCGGAGCGGCGCAGCTCCTCTTCGGCCCGGCGCCGCTGCGAGATGTCGAAGATGACCCCGATGAACCGCGCCCCGGCGCCGCTTTGCACAAAGCGGCCGTTCACGCTCACCCACAGGGGCTCGCCGTTTTGGAGGCGACGGATCCGATGTTCCGAGTGAAACGGCGCGCCATCGCGGCGCGCCTGCTCCAGTTCCCACCCCACCCGTCCCCGATCCTCCCCGACGATCAGTTGCTGCCACTGGGCCATCGAGGCGGGGGCACTGCGCTGCTGCGGATCGGGGTAGCCCAAAATCAGGAAATGCTGACGGGTCCAGACCCCCTCCCCGCTGGCGGCGTCCATGTCGCACGACCCCATCCCGGCGGCGTCGAGCGCGTGTTCCAGCCGTTCCTGGCTCGTGGCGAGTTCGGCAGCGGCGCGCCGGCGCGCGGTGATGTCGGCGAGGGTGACGAACCACGCCTCCCCCCCCTCCCACTCCGAACGGCTCCCGGTCACCTCCAGCCACACCGTCTCCTCCCCTCGGGAAAGGGGGAGCTCCCCCTTGGGCAGGGCAGCGAGAAGTGCCTCAAGCTCCCCGGGAGCGGGGGCGGGGCCGAGGATCGCCTCCGCCGCCGGGTTCGCGTACCGAAGCCCCCCCTCCCGGCCGAGGAAGACGACGCCGAAGACACACCCCCGGAGGATGTTGCGACAGCGCGCCTCGCAGGAGGCAAGCCGCCTCTGGGCGTCGTCGAGCCGGTCGCTGAGGGAGGTATCGTCGGTGAACATGTGGCTAGGTCCTTTGCCCCGGGGCCCTGACGGCAGATAAGGCCCGGGAACGTCCGGTCATTGCGGCTCCGGGTTTTCCACCAGGGTGAAGTAGAAGGTCGCCCCCTCCCCCACCACCCCCTCGGCCCAGACCTTCCCGCCGTGGCGCAGCACCACGCTGTGCACGGTCGCCAGACCGATCGAGGTGCCGTCCCAGGCGTACTCGCCGGGACTGTGCACCGTCTGGAACGGCTTGAAGAGCTTCCCGACATATTTCATGTCGAACCCGGCGCCGTTGTCGCGGACGAAGTAAACCAGCTCCCCCTCCCGGGGGATGACGCCGAACTCAATGCGCGCCGCGTCCTTTTTCGCGGAGAACTTCCAGGCGTTGCCGAGCAGGATCTCCAGCAGCGTCTGCAAAAGGCGCCCGTCCCCGCGCACCATAAGCCGCTGCGGCAAGACGAATTCCACCCGGCGCCCCGGCTCGTTCTCCCCAAGCCGCTGCGCCACCTCCCGAGCGATGGCCGCCAGATCGACGTCTGCGACGGACAAGTGGCAGCGCGCGTAATGGCTCAGGCTGTTGAAGGCGTCGATGATCCGCTTCACCTGGCGCACCACCCGCTCCGCCCGTTCCGCGTACTCACTGCAGTTGCGGTTGGGACAACCGCTGCAGTCCTCGACGAGGGCGCGGCAAAACCCCTCCAGGCGAGCCAGCGGGGCCCGGAGGTCGTGAGAGACGACGTGGCTGAAACTCTCCAGCTCCCGCACCGTGGCCTCCAGCTGCGAGGTGCGCTGAATCACCCGCTGCTCGAGTTCGCAGGTCAGGGAGCGGATCTTTTCCTCCGCCTCTTTGATCTCGGTGACGTCGTGGGCGCTACCGATGATGGAGACGCCGTTCCCCGCGCCGTCACGGATCAGTTCCGCCTGCCCCCGGATGATGCGCTGGACTCCGTCCGGGCGCAGGATGCGGAAAAAGAGCGGCCGGTCCGGAATCAGCCCGCGCCGGATTTCTTCAGTCCGCGCCTGCACCGCCCCGCGGTCCTCCGGATGCACCAGCTCCAGGGCCCCCTCCATGGACGGCGCGACGCTCCCCGGTACCAGCCCGAGGATGCGGTACAGCTCGTCGGACCAACTCATGGTGCCGTCGCCAAGCTCCCACTGCCAGCTCCCCAGGTGGGCGATCTTCTGCGCCTCGGAAAGCTGGCGTTCGCTCGCCTCCAGGCGCCGGGTCTGCTCCCGGACCAGGCGTTTCAGGGCAAGATCCTCGAAGATCGCGTCCAAAACCGCGAACAGCTCGTCGTAGTTGATCGGCTTGAGCACGTAGCGATCGATCCCGATCTCGATGGCGCTCATGAGATAGGAGGTGTCGCTGTGGGCGGTGACCGCGACGATCACCGTCTCGGGGTTGAGCGCCTTGATCTCGCGCGACATCCGGATGCCGTCCATCACCGGCATGTTGATGTCGGTCATGACCACCTGCGGTGCGTGCTCCCGGAAAACGGCGAGCCCCGCCGCCCCGTTTTCTGCAGGGATGATGGTTACTCCGGGATAGTTCATCCCCAGCATCCGGCAGACCATCTCCCGTGCGTCCGCCTCGTCCTCCACGTAGACAAGGACGATGTTTTCCGCCTGGCGTTCCGGGCGCTCCATTGCCGCTACCTCCGATCCGACCCCGGCGCCGTGCCCAGGACCTTGATCAGGGCGGCGACGGTCAAAGGCTTGAACAGGTAGTCGGCGATACCCAGTTCGCGGCAGCGCTCCTGGTCCCCTTCGTCCTCGGAAGAGGTGAGGACCGCCACCTTGAGCCCCTTAAGTTCCATGCTGCTTCGGATGCTGCGCAAAACTTCGATGCCGTCGACCTTGGGGAGCTTGAGGTCGAGGAGCACCAGTTCCACCAGCTCGATCCCCTCCGCAGCCAGGCGGGTGAGCAGCACGAGCGCCTCCTCGCCGTCGCGGGCCCGGATCACCTTCTCCGGGAAGACCTTCTCGATGACTCGCAGGGCCAGATAGGCATCGTCCGGGTTGTCTTCGACCAGCACCAGGTACCTCGGTTTCATGGCTCTACCTCCCGGCGGACCCACAGCGGTTCCGCCGCCGGTCTTCAGAAGCGGTAACCGACGCTTACGCCGACGAGATGCAAGTCGGCCTCGTAGCGGCCGTTGGCCTGCGCTCCGTACTGGTTGGTGTTCTTCACGCGGCTTTTCTGCAACTGGTAGCCGTACCCCAGATCGAGCTGCAGCCGCTGCCGGCGCACTCCGGCCCCCAGGCAGAAGAGGTGGGTGTCGGCATCGGGAACGGCCGGCTCAAAGGTTCGGTCCGGAACCGGGTTGGTTCCATAGAGGTAGCCGGCTGCCAGGGAAAACCACTGGTTCAGCTGGTAGCGCCCCCCGAGGTTGGCCGCCCAGCTGCCGTGCCACTGCCGCGGGTCCTCGGTCCCCCCCGTTTCCGGCCCCACCGAAGGAGCACCGGAAAGCTCGATCCGGATCGCCGACAGCGATGACCATCCCTCGTAGCGAAGCCCGCTCTCCAGAACCAGGCACTCGGTCGGTTGCCAGGCGATGCCGGCAAAAAGCTGGCGCGGCAAGGTGATGCTGCTTTTCCCTTCCCCAATGGTCCGCCCGCCGATGACGAGTTCCCCCTCCAGGGTCACCGGCACCTCGGCTCGGTACGACGCGCCCAAGGTGACCGCTTTCCCCAGCTCCAGCAAAATTCCCACGTTGTAGCCGACCCCGGTCCCCGAGCCGCTGAACCGCTTCACCAGGTCGCTCCCCCCGGGAGCCCCGGCGGGAATCCTTCCCTCCAGGGTCGCGTCGGCGACGACCACATCGATCCCGGCGGCGACCGCCACCGCTGGAAGCGGCCGGAAAGCGAGGACCGGGTTGACCGCATAGCTGTTGAGCGTCGCAGCGCTGACGAGGTAGCGTCCGCTCCACGTCCCGCCCCAGTCGGTGCCGAGCCCGAACGGGTTGAACGCCCCGAGCCCGAGGGTAAATCCGCCCCCGAGGGCGCGGGTGAGGTAGACCGTCGACGGGGTGAAGAGGGGATCGCGGGTCGCGGCCCGGCTCCCGTCGTCGCCGATGAAGCTCCGATTGGGAACGATAAAGGTGGTGCCGAGCTCGGCCTGGGTCCCCGGCAACCCCGCGATCAGCGCCGGGTTGAAGAAGATGGCCGAGGGGCGCGCCCCGTGGGCCACCACCGCGTCCGCCTCCCCCAGGGCCGCCCCACCTTGGGTGAAAATCCCGAACCCGGAACCATAGCTCCGACTCCCGATCAGCAGGATTGCCGCGGCGAACAGATGACGCAGCAGGAGGCCCACCATGTAACCTCCGCGCGCCCCCCCACTTACCCGGGGGAAGCGACGCTGACGTGATAATTAAAATGAAAATTAAGAGCCTTTAGTGTATCCGCCACCCACATCGTGTCAATGGGAATGCTCTCATCTTGCCTCAACCCGCCCCGCCACAGCAACAGCTAACCATCTGAATTACATGAAGTTTCATTCTTCATTAATCTATTGCTTAACTTCGTGACGTCGCGATATAAATGAAAACCTAGCGATAGCAACAATCATTATCAACGAGGTCAGAAGTGACTAATCATGCTTACCTGATGGATAACCCCGACGAGGCACGCCGCCTTGACCTGAAGACCACCGCACCACCGCTGGAGCGCCAGGCACGGTGGGCTGGGATTGCGCCGGGGATGCGGGTCGCCGACGTGGGGTGCGGTTCCGGAAAGACCAGCCGTTTCCTGCACCGCCTGGTCGATGGGGGAGAGGTGGTCGGAATCGACGCCTCCGCGGAGCGGATCGCCCACGCCCGCGCCGAGCATTCCGCCCCCGGGCTCACCTTCACCTGCCGCGACTTCTACGCTCCGCTGGACGATCTCGGGAGCTTCGACTTCATCTGGGTCCGCTTCGTCCTCGAGTACCACCGCGCTCACAGCCGCGACATCGTCGCCAACCTGCTCCGCCTCCTCAAGCCGGGAGGGATCCTCTGCCTGATCGACCTGGACCACAACTGCCTGAGCCACTTCGGGATGCCGCCACGGCTCGAGCGGGCGCTGGACGGGGTAATGCAGCACCTGACCGCCGAGCATGATTTCGACCCCTACGCCGGTCGCAAGCTCTACTCGTATCTCTACGACACCGGCTGTTCCGACATCCAGGTCGATCTCACCCACCATCACCTCATCTACGGAGCGCTCGGCGCCGTGGACGACTACAACTGGAGCCAAAAGGTGGAGGTCGCCGCCCGCACCTCCGGCTATGATTTTCCCGATTACCCGGGCGGGTTCCCCGAGTTCCGGGAGGAGTTCGCCAGCTTCTTTGCCGACCCGCGCCGCTTTACCTACACCCCGCTCATCTGCTGTTCCGGACGGGCACCCCGCTGATGTTCACACCTCGATGCGAAACTGCGCCCCCTCGGCGACGTTGGCGGCGCTCAGCCGGCCCCGCAGGTTCTTCTCGATGATCATCTTCGCCAGATAAAGGCCGATGCCGGTTCCCTGCTCCGGGCCGCGCGTGGTGAAGTAAGGGTCGAAGATCCGGTCCAAAATGGCGGGATCGATCCCCCCGGCGTTGTCGGAAATGGTGACCACGCAGTGCCCCCCTTCCTCCACCCCGGCGATCTGGATGCGACGCGGGGCGGCGATTTCGCGATCCACGAAGGCGTCCCGCGCGTTGAGCAGGATGTTGAGCAGCGCCTGGGAAAACTCGTTGGGATACCCCTCCAGCACCGGGTCGCCGGTCAGCGCCACCTCGATCGCGACCCCCTGCTGCCGGAAGTTCTCCACCACCAGGGAGAGGGTCCGCTCCACCACGTCGCGCAGCCGAAACGGTACCCGGGCCTGGTCCGGCCGGAAGAAGTTGCGGAAGTCGTCGATGGTCTTGGAAAGGTGCCCCACCACGCGCATGAACTTTGCCACGCTCTCCTTGAGGTACTCCCTGGAGAAGCGGTTCTGGTCGAACATCATCGGCAGCTCCTGGACGATCAAGGCAAGTTCGTTGAGCGGCTGCCGCCACTGGTGGGCGATGTTGTTGATCATCTCGCCTAAAGCTGCCAGCCGGCTCTGCTGGATCAGCATCCGCTCCTTTTCCCTCAGTTCCTCCAGGGCCCGCACCCGGCCCGCACTCTCCTCCTCGATCTCCCGGTTGGCCCGCTCCAGCTCCGCATTTTTGTCCTCCAGGCTCCTCCGGCTCTTCTCCAAATCCTCGGTCCGTTTGGCGACCCGCAGTTCCAGCTCCTCCTTGGCACGCTGCAGGTCCTCGAAGAGTTCCAGGTTGCGCAGGCTGATCGCAATCATCGAGGCGGTTCCCATGATCAGGCTCAGGTCGCTTTCCACCAGGGGACGGTGGCGGTGCAGCTGCTCCACGGCGATCACCCCCAGCGATTCCCCCTCGCTGACCAGGGGGCAGCAGATGAAGGAACGGGTTCCGGGCTCGGTGGAACAGGCGAAGCTGCGCGAGGCCAAGGTCGCCTCGAGGCCGACGGAGGCATCGACCAGCAGAGGACGCTGCTCCTGGAAGCAGCGGAGGTAGGGATCATCGAGAGGCTCATCAAGCGAAAAGGGGGCACTTTTCAGGCACTCCAGCTCGCAGTCGGCGAAACCATAGCTCGTAGCGAGCTCCAGGTGGCACCGCAGCGGGTCGGCCAGCAAAACCACCCCCCGGTCGTAGTCCAGCCGACGGCGCAGCACCCCGGCCACGTCCTCGAGCATCTGCTCGCGGGTGCGGTAGGAGCCGAGGGCCCGGCCGATTTCGTGGGCCAAAAGCGCGTTGTTGTAGTTGACGTTGATCTGTTCGATGAGGCTCTCGTTGGATTCCCTGGTGTTGTTGAGGGTGGCAAGGAGCTCTTTTTCGCCGATGCCCCGGGCCACGAGCTCCAGAACCAGGATGACGATCAGGGTGCCGGGGAGGGTAATGGCAAGCGTGGAGATCCCGCCCCAGACGCCGGCAGCGAGGTCCGCCAGGAAGAGAAGGGGCACCGCCGTCCTGAGGGTGCGGCGCAGCGACTCGCTGGGTTTCGGCTCCCAGCTGATCAGGTAGCGGCAGGTGGCTCCGCCGGAGAACATGCATTCGGGGTGCTCGATGCGGGGTGGGGCGTTGCTGAAGGCGAGGACCACCGCCTCGAAAAAACCGATCCGGTTTTCGCACTGAAACGGCTTCTCAAGCCCGGGCTGCAGCGGGGTCACCACGATTTCCACCTTGTTGCGGGCCAGGCGGCGGGAACGGTAGACCGACGAGCGGGTGAAGTTCGCGGTGATCCGGCTGATCAATTCGAAGGTGTGAGCGGCTCCCACCAGGGCAAGTATGTACTGGCGCATCGCCCCCAAAGCGTCGGGGGAGGCGGCGTAGCGCCCGGCCTCCCGGGCGATGTTGGGATTGCCGGTCATCTGGACCAGCTTCTCGTAGAACCTCTCCACCTGCTCCTGCCCGAACCAGTGCGCCTGGTCGGCGACCTCGTACCCCTTCATGCCGGCGTGTTCGAGCAGCGCCGCCAGGTCGAGTTGGGGGTATTTCTGACGCACCAGCTTCAGGTAGGCGTCGATGATGCGGCTGTTGTAGAGGGGGGTCTCCCTCAGCCGGTCGTCTCCCATGGTGGCTCCGCTTGCTCCGGGGGGACGCGCCCCTTGCGGGGGTCTCGCACCAGTTGGCTGAAGAAGTCGAGGTAGAGGTCGGCGTGGGTGAGGTCGAGGATCCAGAGGAGGTATTCCTTGAGCTGTCCCAGCGGCAGTTTCGCTCCGTACCGGTGCGGGTAGACCAGTACCGGCATCCGGTGCTCCCGGTAGGTCCCGGAAAGGAGGGCCAATACGGTGTCTCCCACCGGCTCCGGAAGGGGCTCCAGGACAAAAAGGGTGACGCAGTCGGTAAGCTCCGAAAGGTTGAGGCCGCGATCGCCCTGCAGGGCCAGGGCGAAGGCCACGGTGCGCCCGTCCCGGCGCAGCGCGAAGAAGCGGCGTTTTCTCTTGAGCCCGGCACGGCGGTAGCTCCGGGCCAGTTCCGCCTCCCCCTGCCGGCCGAAAAGATCGAAGGCCACGGGGAAAAGCCCCCCGGACTGCTCGCGGTAAAACTCCACGAGCCGTTCCAGGTCCCCCTCCCCGGCCCGCTGCAGGTCCCATCCCGCCGGCAACGCTCCCCCCGCCGCCGTCCGCTGGTAGATCCCATAGGCGAAGCGGTCCAGGGAGCAGCGGCTGGGGTCCCTCAGGTGTCGGGCGGCGCCGCCGAAGACGCGGTTGGGCAGCTTGTTGTCGGGGCGGAAGTAGCAGCAGACGTACTGCAGGTGGGCCGAGGGGAGGCGGTACAGGGCGTTGATGTGGTGGGCGGCCCGGTTCAAAACGGCGAGTCCGGCGCCCAGGGCGAGGCTGCGCCGCGCGGCATGGTGGTGGATCAGCCAGGTCTCGCGGAACAGACGGAGCATCGCAAGGTGCCCCACGAGCCCGGTGGCATCGCGGCAGGTGAAGCAGCGGAGGATCTCCGGGTGGCCGGCGTAGAGGCGGCGGAAGGTCTCCTGCACCGCCCGTCGGTCCTTGGCGAGGAGGAGGTACTTCTCCGGGTATAAGAAACCGGTGTCGAAGAGCAGCTCCCAAAGCGCTCCGGCATCGAGCTCGTGCTCGGTGAAGGTGGCGGCCCCTTCCTGGGGAAGGAGCGCGAGGAGCCGCTCCTGTTCCCGGGGGGGGAGATCGAGAATGGCGAAGGCGCAGCGGATCCCGCGGCCGTCCGGGCTTTTGCCGCGGGAGACGATCTGGGCGCGGCAGGTGATCGCGGGAAAGGCGCCGAAGCCGATGCCGACTTCGGCGCAGCGGAGCCCCGGCACCAGGAGGGGGTCGTCGGCCCCGGCCCGGACCGTGAATCCGGTCGCCGAGAGCTCCTCGACCACCCAGGTCACCGGTCCGCCGGTGAGGGGGTGACTGAAGGTGACCGTCGGCGGCGGGGAGAGGCTGAAGCGCGGTTCCCGGTGCCGGGCCGGGGCAAAGGGGATCACCCGCTTGCGCTCGAGCCGCAGCACCAAAATGCCGGGCGTGGCGCGGAGCAGCCGGCAGTCGGCGGAGAAAACGAGTTCGCCGCCCTGATCGAGCATGAGGTGGACCGGGAACTCCGGGTTGAAGGAGGTGGCTCCCGCGTCCCCCTCCACCCGGACCCCCTCGGCGCTGAAATCGGCGAGACGGCCGCAAAATCGGGCCCCCTCCTGGCTGCAGCAGGCGGTGATCCGTTCCCCCCGTTCGCGCCGGCTGTCCCTGCCGCGGCAGGATCGGCAGTTTTCCGGCAGACGGAGCGTCGCCCCCCGGGCGTCGCAGGCCACCGGCTCGGCCCGCACCAGGAGCAGGGAGCCGCCGTCCGGAACCAGAAGCTCGTCGAGGTGATGGGTGTCCAAAAGCTCGGGAAGGCCGGCGCGCGGGGCCCAGGTAAGCTCCAAAAACTCGCCCGCGCAGGGGCGCGGCAGGGCCGGCAGGAGCACGGTCCCGCTCGCCGCGCGCGCGGCCACCAGGACTCGACCGCCGCTGAAGTTGAGAAAGTTCAGCCGGCCCACCAGGTAGCGCCGCCCCACCCCCTTCCCCCCGCCAAGCGCCCGTTCCGGAGCGTAGAGCAGCAGCAACGGTTTTGACCGGTGGCTCGACTCCATGTCCTGCCTCCCCCCGGGGCGGGGTCCGGCCCCGAGCTCACAGCTCGATGTTGAAGCACGCCCCCCCCGCCACGTTCTGTGCGGTGAGTTTTCCGTTCATCTTCCCCTCCACGATCATCTTGCAGATGTAGAGCCCTACACCGGTACCTTCCTCGGGGGACTTGGTGGTGAAGTAGGGGTCGAAAATCCTCCCCAGGATCTCCTCGGGGATACCGCCGGCATTGTCGGTCACCGCGACGGTCACCCGGCCGCCGCTCATGCCGATCTCGATCCGGATGACCGCCGCGCTGTCGCCGCGGGTCGGAGGGAAGGCGTCGCGGGCGTTGTTGAGCAGGTTCACCAGCACCTGCCCGAACTCGTTGGGGTGACCGCGCAAAACCGGCTCGGCCTGCGCCACCACCTCGACCCGGACCTGGCGCGCCCGCAAGCTTCCCTCCAAAAGCGAGAGGGTCCGCTCCACCACCTCCCGGACCGGGAACTCGACCTCGTCCCTTTCCGGCACGAAGAAGGCCCGGAAATCGTCGACGGTGCGTGACATGTGGGCGATGGTTTCCATGGTCCGGCGGACGTACTCCTTGACGTAGCCTTCGTCGAGCTCCCCGCGGCTGTAGGTCATCTGCAGATCCTGGGCGAGCAGCCCGAGGATGTTGAGCGGCTGGCGCCACTGGTGCGCGATGTTGGCGACCATCTCCCCCATCGAGGCGAGCCGGCTTTGCTGCAGCAGGAGGAGCTCCTTCTCCCGGAGCTCGCGCTGTGCCCGCTGCCGCTCGGTCCGCTCGGCGGCGAGGGCGTCGGCGAGCCGCCGGCATTCGTCCCCGGCGCGGGTTTTTTCCGCCGGTCCGGGAGGGGGAACCATCCCCCCGGGCCGGATACCGTGCTGTTTCAAGGTGCTGGACATGTGCTCTCCCGGTCGGCTTCCCCCCAGGGAAAACGACCGGCCAATATTAGCACCGTCCAACCTGATTGCAGCAGTGGATTGGCGAAAGGGCAAAAAAAAAGCACCCGGAACGGGTGCTTTTCGGTGCCGAAAGGCGGGGATTATTTCTTGACGCGGGGGGCCTTCGCCTTGGGTCCTTTTCCCCCCTTGGCAGCAGCGGTCCCCTTCTTCGCTTCGATGTTCGCCATGCGCACCTGGCGCGCCTTGGCGAGGTTGTCCGCCAGCCCGCGATCCTGGGCCATCTTGCGCCGGGACTCGGAGTAGCTCCGGGCCGAAAGGGCCTGGCCGCTGGCGATGCCGAACTGCTTCTTATAAGCCCCCGGCTTCATGTCGTGGGCGGTGCTCAGGTGGCGGGCCAGGGTCTTGAACCCCCCTTTGCCGCAGATGAGGCAGACGACTTCGTTCTTCTTGAAGGCCTCTTTGACAGAGAGCTGCGGTTTTGCTTCTTCCACTCCTTCAACGGCCTGCCCGGCTTCTAAATTTTTCAGGGCTGAATGAACCTTGCTGATCTCTGCCAGAAGTTCGTCCGAGGTCATCGGGGTGCTCGATGCGTGCGATGCCACAAGTTGTGCGGCGATTTCGACCAGGGTAGCCATCAGGATCCTCCTTGTGCGTTTACTTTTGTGTGATTAATAACAGAGGAAAGAAAATTGTCAATTAAAAGTTCGTCTGATTCTCAATCAAGAAGCAAACAGAGCATAAAACAAACAGACATGAGGTCGGATTGGTCGCCGGCTGTGCCAGAGTGGGCAGCGCTCTGAACCAGAGGTGATCCCCCTTCAAAGCATCGCAGCGGGAAATAGTGAGATGGCGGCGGGAAAACAAGTGACGATGACCTGCTCAGTGAGAGGGAGAGGGGTAGCAGACCGGCGCGAGGAGGCGTTCCTCGGCCTCGAACGCGGGGAGGGGGCGCCCGAAGAGAAAGCCCTGCATCTCGTCGCAACCAAGTTCCGCCAGGACCTCCATCTGGTGGAGCGTCTCCACCCCCTCGACGACGAGGTGCAGCCCAAACCCTCGGGCGATGCCGATAACCGCGTGGATGATGGGGGAGACCGGCTGCCCCGGGGCGAGGTCGTGGACGAACGACTGGTCGATTTTGATCACGTTGATCGGGAAGCGGCGCAGGTAGTTCAAGGAGGAGTAGCGGGTGCCGAAGTCGTCGATGGAGATCCGGACCCCATGGGCGCGCAAAAGGCGCATCTTTTCGATGACCCCGGAGACGTCGGGGAGAAGGAGGTTCTCCGTGATCTCGATCTCGAGGGTGTCCGGGGAGATGCCGTGCCGGTTCATGTGGGAGGCCACCCGCTCCACCAGGCTCGGGGCGTCGAACTCCTGCGGCGAGACGTTGACCGAGACGCACAGGTCACCAAAGCCCATGCTGTGCCAGCGCGACAGCTGACCGCAGGCCTCGCCGAGTACCCAGTCGGTGATGGAGCCGATGAGGCCGGACTCCTGCGCCAGATCGATGAACCCGTCCGGATTCAAGAGGCCGTGCACCGGATGGCGCCAGCGGATCAGCGCCTCCATGCCGACGATCCGTCCGGCGCTCAGGCTGATCTTGGGCTGATAGTAGAGCTCGAACTCCTGGTTTTCGATCGCCTGCCGCAGCTCGTTTTCCAGGGTGATCCGCTCCTGGTAGCAGGCGTTCATCGCCGGGGTGAAAAACTGGAAACCGTTTTTGCCGTCCCCTTTCACCTTGTACATGGCGATGTCGGCGTTTTTCATCAGCATCTCGGCGCTGTCGCCGTCGCGCGGAAAGACGGCGATGCCGATGCTGGCGGTGGCGCGGAACTCCTGGCCGGCGACGTAGAAGGGGAGCTTGAGCTCGTCGAGGATCTTCTGGGCGATGAGCGCGGCGTCCTCCACATGGGCCAGATGCGGCAAAAGCACGGTGAACTCGTCCCCACCCTGCCGGGCGACGGTGTCGCCGGCCCGGATGCACCCCCGGAGCCGGTGCGCGGTGCTCTTGAGGAGTTCGTCCCCCTCGGCATGGCCGTGGGTGTCGTTGACCAGCTTGAACCGGTCCAGATCGATGAACATCACCCCGACGACCCATCCGTCGCGACGCGCCTGGGTGATGGCGAGTTCCAGACGGTCCTTGAACAGGCGCCGGTTGGGGAGATGGGTGAGCTGGTCGTGCAGCGCCTGAAAACTGATGGTCTCCTCGGCGACCTTGCGCTCGGTGATGTCGCGGGCCACGCCGTAGGTCCCCATGAAGCGCCGCTCGCTGTCCCGGCTCTCCTCGTAGATCCCGACCGCGCTCAGCATCGCCACGATGTGGCGCTGTTCGAAGGGCTGGTACCCTTCCCGCTTGCACTTGAGGCGGACCTCGGCGTTGTTGGTGGCGCGTTCGTCGGAGCGCCGCTCGGTGAAGGCGTACTGGGCCCGCTCCACGTCCAGCTCATGGACGATGCAGGCGTAGCTGCGGCCGATCAGTTCGTCGCGCCGGTACCCTAAAAGGGATTCCACCCGGCGGTTGATGAAGACGAAGCGGCCGGAGCCGTCGAGGGTGTAGATGAGATCGGGGGAGGATTCCACGAGAAAGCGGTGCAGTCGTTCCGACTGCTCCAGGCGGGCGGTCATCAGGGCGTGGCTTTGCTCGAGACGGCGGCGGTGCAGGACGTTCTCGACCTTCAGGCGGATGTCGTCGAGCTCGGGCCCCTTGCGGACGAAGTCGACGGCGCCGCTGCGCAGGGCCTGGATGGCGTAGTCGATACTGTCGGCGGCGCTGACCATGATCACCGCGGTGGGGAGCCGGTGGGTGGTGATCCACTCGAGCACCTCGAGCCCGGAGAGGTCGGGAAGGTTCACGTCGAGTAAAAGCAGGGTGATCTCGCCCCGCTTCAAAAGCGCGATCGCCTCCGCGCCGGTCCCGCAGTCGATGAGCTCCCTCCCTTCCCCCTCCAGGAGGCGGCGCAGCCCGAAACGCAGGCGCGGCTCGTCGTCGACGATCAGGATCCGTTCCGGATCCGCGTATCCCTCCTCGGGCACGTGTACCAATGGCGAGAGCACCATTCCCCATCCTTTGATCAAATGACCATTGCAAAACAAAGCACGGCACACCGTTTCCTCCAAAGCGGGGTAACGCTGCGCCGTGTGCCAACCGAAGCGCCTATACGCGCCGGTTTACGATCCTCTTCTTGCGGACCCCTTCCGAGCGTGCGGTCCGGGCGATCCGGTGCGCGCCTCCCTTTTTCAGGGCGACCAAGCTGTGTTTGGCGCCCCGGTGGGCGCTGCGGTGCATCTTGTGCCGAGCCGCCTGCGCCGGGGTGTGAGCTGCCGCCGCACGTACCACCGGAGGAGCTGCCTGCAAAAGCTCCGACGTCAGCTGCGCCATCTCCCACGGCTCCGGCAGCTCGGTCCGTCCGTCATCCCGGCGGAAGCCGGCCGAAGCCAGGGTGGAAACGTCGCGTCGCAGTTGGTTGAAGACCCGGGTCTGCCGGTAGTTCAGCCGGTTGGTCAAAAGGACCACGAAGAGATCCTGCTGCGGGTCGATCCAGATGGAGGAACCGCTGTAACCGGTATGCCCGAAGGAGGCTGCCGAAAAGAAGCGCCCTTTCGGGGCGGAAAAAGGAGACTCCATGTCCCACCCCAGGCCGCGCACCACCGCCCCGCCATCGGCGAGGTAGGGCGAGGTCATCCGCGCCACGACCTCCTCCGAGAGGATCCGGTGCCCGTCAACCACCCCCTTGCCGAGGATGAGCCGGCCGAAGAGGGCGAGGTCGGAGGCGGAGCTGAACAGCCCGGCATGTCCGGCAACCCCCCCCAGCCGACGGGCGTTAGGGTCCTGCACCACCCCGCTCACGTAGCCGGTGGTCGGCGCGATAGATTCGGCAAGGCTTTTGGGGGGAAGGAACATGGTCCGTCGGGCCCCGAGCGGCTCAAAGATCCACTGCCGGCAGAAGGAGTCGAGGGTCTCCCCGGAGACCCGGTGCACCAGTTCTCCCAGCAGGATGAAATTGATGTCGGCGTAGTGGAAGCGGCTGCCGGAACGATGCTTCATCGCCGCGAGTTTCCGGATCGCCCCTTCCAGGCTTTCGTTGGCGAAGGAGATGTCGTCCAGCCCGGAGGTGTGGGTAAGGAGATTGAGAATCGTCACCCGTTCCCACACCGAGCCCCGAAACTCGGGAAACCACCGGGAGAGCGGGTCGGAGAGGGAGATTTTCCCCTCGTCCAAAAGCTTCATCACCGCGGGGGTGGTGGCGATGACCTTGGTGAGCGAGGCGAGGTCGAAGATGGTCCGCTCGTCGATATAGGGTGAGCTCCCGAAGGGATTGAGACGCCCCCGGGCGGTGGTGGAGATGATACCGTCGTGATTGCCCACCACGACGATGCCACCGGCGATGAGGTTGCGTGAGATCGCCCGTTCCAGGATCAGGTCGATGGGGGCGCTGCGGCCGATATTGACCGGAGATTGGGCAGCGAGGCCGGCGGTCGGCTCGGTCGAAGCGAAGAGGAGCGTTGCGGACAGCAGATACACGATGATGAGGCTACCTATGATGCGCACGGTCTTCCTTGGGGTACTGCAGGTAAAAGTAGATCACCGGAAGTGACCACAAACTAGTAGAGGAATCGGCCCAAACATCCCTCCCACTCCTGAGCTGATAGTCGTATCGGCTGGAAAGGAAAAAACATTAGCCTTTTGTGGAACCAGGCACGGCAGGCGCTGGATGGAGAAAACCGGACGTCGGAGCAACCACGATCTTCATCCAGAACCGCCCCCGTTTCGTTAATATTATTTTATCCCGACACAGAGCTTGGGCAAGAAATTCCGGATTCTCGAGCGGTTAAATTGCGTCTACACGTTAGCTTAAGGAGATTTTTTCTGCAACAGGAACCAGACGCCCCCGACAAAGCCCACCGACGACCCGGGATCGGGTCATCCTGTGACGCTCCCCGGGGCGGGGAGGGTAAACCAGAAGGTGGCTCCCCGGTCCAGGGCACCTTCGGCCCAAGTCCTTCCGCCGTGGCGGGCGATGATGCGCTGCACGTTGGCCAGCCCGACCCCGGTACCTTCGAACTCGTCCTGGCGGTGCAGCCGCTGAAAGAGGCCGAAGACCTTGTCGGCGTATTGCATCTCGAAGCCGACGCCGTTGTCGCGCACGAAAATGGCGACCTCCCCTTCCCGAGGCACCGCACCGATTTCGATCACCGCCCGGGGGCGCCCCCGGGTGAACTTCAGGGCGTTGGCGAGCAGGTTCACCAGCACCAGGCGCAGCATCGCCGGGTCCCCTTCCACCTCGGGAAGCGGGCCGATCTCCCAGTTCACTATCCGTCCGGCACTCTCCGGCGCCAGCGCCGCGACCACCTCGCGCACCATCTCGCCAAGGCGCACCCGGCTCTTCATCAGGTCGACGCGCCCCATCCGGGAAAAGGAGAGGAGGTCGTCGATGAGCGTCCCCATGTCTTGGGTCGCCTTCATGATCACGTCCAGATAGCGCTGGCTTTGGGGATCGAGGCAGGAGAGGTCGCGCTTGGCCAGAAGCTGCAGGTATCCCCCGATGTGGCGCACCGGGGCGCGCAGGTCGTGGGATACGGAGTAGCTGAACGCCTCCAGCTCGCGGTTCACGGCACCGAGCTGCTCCACCTGGGTCTGCAGCTCCCGGTTCAGCTCGTTGATCCGCGCCTCGGTGCGCTTGCGCTCGGTGATGTCGCGCACCACCGCCAGGGCCCAAAGCCCGCCATCGACCTCGATCGGGCTCAGCATGATGTCGACGGGAAACTCACCGCCGTCGCGGCGGCGGGCGAAAAGCTGCAGACCGCTCCCCATCATCCGGGTCCGCGGGTCGCGGAAGTAATCCTTGACGTGATGACGATGCGGCCGGTGGAACCGTTCCGGGATCAGCCGGTCCAGCGGGGCACCGGTCAGCTCCTCCCGCGGAAACCCGAACAGCGACTCGACCTGGCGGTTGATCCTGCGAATGGTCGCCTCGCGATCGACCAGCAAGACCGCGTCCGGTGAATGCTCGAAGAGCCGCTCCAGCATCACCGCCTGGTTATCGAGCCGTTCGGCGCCACCGCGGCGGGAGACGACGGCGCTGAAGCGGGGCGCGTCCCCACCCGCTTCCATGAGGTGCACGGTCACTTCGCCGTCGACCCGGCTTTGGTCCCGCGCCTGCAGCGCCCCTCGCCACTGCGCGGTCCCTTCGGAAAAGGCCGCAGCAAGCAGGTTCTGCGGCAGCCCCTGTTCCCGACGAAACTCGGGCAGCAGAAGAGCCAGGGGGCGCCCCACCAGCTCGGCGGCGGGGTAGCCCAGAAACCTCCGGGCGGCGCTTAAGGAGAGAATCGTGCCGGCGGCGTCCAGAAAAAAGACCGCCATCCCGGCCTCCGCCTCCCCGGTCGCGGTCCCGGACTCCGCTTCACCGGTCAGCTGTTTCCGGTCCATTTCCCGGTCCGCGGCACCTTGGCCGGACCTTCCTTTCCCGTCACTTGTCCGTAACATCGCCTTGCCTCGCCTCGGCCGTCGCCACGATCCTCCCGACCATCCCGGACCGCTTGCGGGAGGGCCCGCCGACCGCAGCAAAGCTCCCTCCGGCGCCCCGGCTGCCGTCGTTTTGTCCCCAGGGGGTGTCAGTGGCCCAACCCCTTGCAGCGATTATATAATTTTTGCCCCGCCCATGACAAAGAAGTTGTGCCCGCACCGGCGGGTTTCGTCCCATTCGCAGGGGCGGTTGCTCTATAATGGGACAGGCAACTTTCAACCAAAGTGCCAGGTAACAGCAGCAAGGAGGCACACCATGTACGTAATTACCGGAGCAACGGGTAACATAGGGAGCAAAACCGCCAACATCCTTTTGGAACAGGGGGAACCGGTCCGGGTAATCGGACGGGATGCGGGACGCCTCGAGCCGTTTCGGGCGCGGGGAGCGGAGGTCGCGGTGGGTGATCTGAAGGACAGTGATTTTCTGACCGAGGCGTTTGCCGGGGCAACTGCGGTCTACGTCATGATTCCCCCCCATCTCCACACGGACGATTTCCGGTCCTTCCAGAATTTCGTGGGGGCCGCCATCGCCAACGCCATCCGCAAGGCCAAGGTGCGTTTCGTGGTGAACCTGAGCAGCCAGGGGGCCGACCTGGCGCAGGGGACCGGCCCGATCATCGGCCTGCGGGACCAGGAGCAGCGGCTCAATGCGCTGGAAGGGATCAACATCCTCCACCTCCGCCCGACCTATTTCATGGAAAACCTGCTGATGCAGATTCCGGTGATCAACCGGTTCGGCTTTGCCGGCTCCGCGGTGCGGGGCGACCAGCAATTCGCCATGATTGCCACCGCCGACATCGCGGCCCACCTGGCGCAGCGGCTGCTGCAGCGCAACTTCGAAGGGATCCGGGTCCAGGATCTGCTCGGGGAACGCGATCTTTCCCTCAACGAGGCGTTCGCCGTCCTGGGGAACAAGATCGGCAAGCCGGACCTCAAGTACGTGCAGTTCCCCTACCAGGATGCGGAACGGGGCATGGTGGAAATGGGGCTCAGCAGGGACCTGAGCCGCCGGTACATCGAGATGAGCAAGGCGCTCAACGACGGGATGTTCGCGGTCCGCCGCCCCAGAGTGCCGGGAACCACTACGCCGACCTCGATCGAGATGTTCGCCGAGACGTTTGCCAAAGCGTTCGCCGCATCGACCATGGGGGAAGGGATCTGAAGATTCCACCGAGGAGAGCCGTCCGGCAGCAGTCCGCAACGGACTGCGTGTCGATTGAAGAAGGGGCGCGAGCGCCCCTTCTTTTTTTGGTCATCGGAAAACAGACGCAACAACGCTACTTTGATCATTTTCTCATAAAGTTTTTCTCCAGACTCCCGAAAAGCATCAGCAGGCATCAAGAGCGTCATTACCCATATATTGGGCCAGGTGCCGCCTGCGCGTCCGCTGTCAAGGACGGATATTAATTTGTTATGCCTCAGTTTTCATCCCGTTTCTGCCTTGTCCAACGGGTCCAGGTTCAGCATCGGGACTTAAAATCCAGTCACTGAAACAGGGGACGCCCCCCTATGACAGAGCTCAGGCCCGGAGCGGGCGCTTCAGACAGACAAGGCACGCCTGCGGCAATTTCTGCCGCGCCAAGCGCAGCAAGGCACCAGTTTCGGGACCACCGGGCCCGTCTTTTCCGGATCAGCTACCGCCGTGCCGCAGCTCTTCCCGGCACGTGAGCTCGCTGCGACCGAGGTCGCCGGGCAAGGAGCCAGCATGGCCGAAATGTCTCTCGCGACGGTATTTGCCGTCTGCGGTGTGGTTTCCGCCCTCATCTCCCTGTTCTATCTGCTGGTCTTCCGCAGCCGGCGCACCGGGAACTCCGGGACGTTCTGCATCTGCCTGGCCCTCGCCAACGCCTGCTATGGTTTGCGCGCCGTCTGCCAGCTCCGCGCGGCCGATCATCCCCTGCTCAGTGCAACCAGCGACCTTCTCTACCTCGGGTGGATCTGGGGAATCTGGAAGGGGGTCGACGCCCTGACCCGGCGCGAGAGCCGCGATCCATCCTGCCTGGTCATCCCCGCGCTGGCCGCCTGGATCGTCTTTGCGCGCAGCAGCCACATTCCCTTCCCCTGGCTTTCCCTCCCCCAGCACAGCACGGGCGCCCTGGCGCTCTATGCATCCGGCCTCGCCCTCTGGCAGACCGGGAAAGCTTCCGGCAACCGTGGCTTTTCCGCCCTCAGTGTCATGCTCTGGCTCCAGGGGATCAGCACCATTTCCTATCCTTTCACCCGCAACACCTGGTGGGCCCCCTACGGTTTCACCACGTATGTCATCCTGGCCACCGGCATCGGGATGGGGCTGATCGTCGCCCTGCTCCTGGAGGAAGAGGAAGGACTCCTCAGGGAAATGGAGGCGCGGCGCCGGGCCGAGGAGGCGCAACGGCGCCTGAACCGGGAGCTGCGGGCGGTCAGCGCCTGCAGGCAGACCCTGGCCCGGGCGGTCGACGAGACGGCCCTTCTGCAAGAGATCTGCCGCATCGTCTGCGAGCAGGCTGGATATCTGACGGCCTGGGTCGGGTACCGGCAACCGGGGGAGCCGCTGCACGTCGTTCCTGAAGCGTGGTTCGGGGCGACTCGGGGATTTTTGGACCGCCTGGTGGCGGTGGGCGAAGGCAAGGAGGGGTGGCCGGCGGTGGCGGCGGTCCGCACCGGGAAGACGCTGTGCCTCCAGAAACTCGATGAGGTGGCGCGTTATCCCCGCTGGCGGGAAGAGGCGCTGGCGCGCGACTACCGTTCCGGCATCGCCCTGCCGCTGCTGGACGCGTCCGGAGCCCCTTTCGGGGTCTTGAACATCTTCGCGGCCGAACCGGAAGCCTTCACCCCGGACGAGGTCCGGCTTTTGGAAGAGCTCGCCGGCGACCTCGCCTTCGGGGTGATGCTGCTGCGGGAGCGTGGGGAGCGGCTCAAAACGGAGCGAAACCTGGCCCTGATGAACTTCGCCCTGGACAACGTGCACGAGGCCGCCTACCTCGCCGACAGCGGCGGCAGGATCATCCACGTCAACGAGGAATCCTGCCGCATGCTCGCGTATTCCCGGGAGGAACTCCTGGCCCGCAGCACCTCCGACCTCAACCCCGCACTTGCCGGAGCCGGATGGGGAGACCTTTGGGAACGGCTCCAGCGGGAGCTGAGCGTCACGTACGAAAGTGCGCACCGAAACCGCGCCGGCGCCGAGATAGCGGTCGAAATCAATGCCAACTACGTCGTGTACCAGGGGGTGGAATACGGCCTGGCCCTGGTGCGGGACATCTCGCAGCGCAAACATGCCGACGAGACGCTGAAAAAGCTCTCCACCGCCATCGAGCAGAGCCCGGTCTCCATCGTCATTACCGACCGAAGCGGCTACATAGAGTTCGTCAACCCCAAGTTCAGCCAGGTCTCCGGCTATGCCGCCGAAGAGGTCATCGGGACCACCCCGCGCAAGTTCCAGTCCGGGAAGACCCCGCCGGAAACCTACCGCGATTTGTGGCACACCATCGTCTCCGGCGAGGTCTGGCAGGGGGAACTGAGAAACCGCAAAAAGGACGGGACGCTCTTCACCGAGCACATGACCGTCGCGCCGATCAAGAACCACGCCGGAGAGATCACCCACTTCATCGGGGTGAAAGAAGACGTGACCGAGAAGAAGGCTTTGGAGGCCCAGCTCTTCCAGGCCCAGAAGATGGAAGCGGTGGGGCAGCTCGCGGGCGGGGTGGCCCACGACTTCAACAACATCCTCACCGCGATCATCGGCTACGGGAACATGCTGGCGTTCGGAATGGAACTGGATCATCCCCAGTACATCAACATCGTCCAGATCCTCTCGGCTGCCGAGCGCGCCGCGGAGCTTACCCGCAGCCTCCTCGCCTTCAGCCGGAAGCAGGTCATCAACCCGCGCCCCCACGACCTCAACGGCATCGTCCAAGGGACCGAACGGTTCCTGCACCGGGTGATCGGGGAAGACGTCGAGTTGAGCACCCGGCTCCATCCGGAGGAGCTCGCCGTGAACGTCGACCAGGGGCAGATCGAGCAGATGCTGATGAACCTCGCGACCAACGCCCGGGACGCGATGGAGACCGGCGGGAAGCTCACCATTACGACCACGACTGCGGTACTGACCCAGGAGTTCATCACCGCCAACGGTTTCGGTGAATGCGGCAGCTACGCCTGCATTGCCATCAGCGACACCGGCTGCGGCATTGAGGAGGGGACCTGCAAGCGGATCTTCGAGCCCTTTTTCACCACCAAGCGGGTCGGCAAGGGAACCGGCCTCGGGCTCGCCATCGTCTACGGCATCGTCAAGCAGCACAATGGATACATCACCGTCCGCAGCGACGCGGGGAAAGGGACCACCTTCTCGGTCTACCTCCCGCTCACCGAAAACCGGACCGAGGGGCCGGCGCGCAAGGAGCCCCGCCACACACCACAGCGGGGGACCGAATTGATCCTGATCGCCGACGACGATGCCCAGGTGCGCGACATGGTCCAGCAGGTGCTGTTGCAGTTCGGCTACCAGGTGATCGCGGCGCGCGACGGGGAGGATGCGGTGGGGAAGTTCCGGGACAACTGCGGCGAAATCGGGATGGTGATCCTGGACGTAATCATGCCCAAGATGAACGGAAAGGAGGCGCTCGAGGAGATCGAGCGGATCCGTCCCGGCAGCAAGGCGATCTTCATCAGCGGCTACACCGACGAGATCATCCATGAGCGCGGCATCCTG
Organism: Geomesophilobacter sediminis; assembly: GCF_016458275.1. Lineage (GTDB taxonomy): Bacteria > Desulfobacterota > Desulfuromonadia > Geobacterales > Geobacteraceae > Geomesophilobacter > Geomesophilobacter sediminis. The sequence continues at coordinate 374,428 of NZ_JAEMHM010000001.1, read as the reverse complement.
GACGCAGGCCTTGAGTTCGTCCCCAAGCCGCTCAACCCGCTGCACCTATTGCAGAAGGTGCGCGAGATCCTGGACGCCGCCGCATGAGATGAGGGAGTGGGAGCCTGTCTCGCCGTCTGAAACGGTGGGAGCGCCTTCCCAGGCGCGATCCGCCGAAGGCGGCGATACCTGTTGCGGTTAATCCACCTGGACCGCAGGGTGGGCAAACACCCTGCCCATTCGACGCCCCCCGGTCCGCCCCACCACCAGGCCTGCCGTTGCTGCAGGCTTTTTCTTTTTTCAGCCTTCGTTCAGCAGGGCCCCAATTACTTTTTCGCCCGCTCGTACTGCACCGGCCAGGAGGTATCGACGCCGAGCACCCGGGCGGCATGGAGCGGCCAGTAGGGGTCACGCAAAAACTGCCGCGCCAGAAAAACGGCATCGGCCAGGCCGGTGGCGATGATCTGCTCGGCCTGGACCGCGTCGGTTATGTATCCGACGGTACCGGTCGCAAGGCCGGTCTCCTTACGGATCGCGGTGGCGAACGGGGTCTGGAAACCGGGACCGAACGGGATGGCGGCGTCGGGGGTGACGAACCCGGAGGAGCAGTCGATGAGATCCACCCCGATCTCCTTCAAGCGCGCGCTCAGGGCGACCGACTGGCAAAGGTCCCAGCCCCCCTCTACCCAGTCGGTGGCGGAGATCCGCACGAAGAGCGGGTGCTCGGTGGGCCAGACCGCCCGCACCGCACGGGCCACCCGCAAGGGGAAGCGGAGGCGGTTCTCCAGGGAGCCGCCGTACGCGTCGTTGCGACGGTTGGAGAGCGGGGAGAGGAACTCGTGCAGGAGGTAGCCGTGCGCCATGTGGATTTCCAGCACCTGGAACCCGGCGGCATGGGCCCGCCGGGCAGCATCGGCAAATTGCGCCTCGACCGCGTCGAGGTCGGCCGCGATAAGCTCCCGCGGTACCGAATAGCCGTTGGCAAAGGGAAACGGGCTCGGGGCGACCGGCTCCCAGCCGCGCGCCGTGGGGGGGAGCGGTTCGCCGCCGCGCCAGGGGGCATCGGTGGAGGCTTTCCGGCCGGCGTGGGCGATCTGGATGCCGGGGACCGAGCCGTTTTCACGGATGAAGCGGGCAATGGGCCGGAAGGCTTCGGTGTGGCGGTCGGACCAGATGCCGCTGTCGTCGGGGCTGATCATCCCTTCCGGTGAGACCGAGGTGGCCTCTACCATGACGAGCGCCGCCCCGCCGACGGCGCGGCTCCCCAGGTGGACCAGGTGCCAGTCGGTGGGAAGGCCGTCGTTACTGGAATACTGGCACATGGGGGAGACGAAGATGCGGTTTTTGAAGGTGACCCCGGCGAGGGTCAACGGGGTAAAGAGTTTGGACATGCGGACCTCCTTAATCAGGTAACCGTTGCAGGCTGGACGATGACACCCCCCTCTCACCCTGTCCGTCGCAAGCTTGCGCTCTCGCGCGCGACCCTTGAAGGAGAGGGGACGCAAGGGCTTATGCATCAACAAAACTCTTACCCCGGTGCAGATTTCCCCTCTTCCGCGTTGGCCTTGAGGCGCTCGCGGACGAAGCCGATGTGCTCGCGGAGCACGTAGAACTGGTTGGCAAATGAAACCGGGATCTTCATCCGGTCCACGCTCCCTTCGATGTCATCCAACCGCTTCATCAGGTTCTTCCGCTCCTCGATATCCGGCTGCTCCATGGCGCTGCGCTCCAAGGCGATCAAAAGCCCGTACCACCGGTAGATCCGGGAGGTGACCCGCCAGTTGTACAGGGCCGGCACCATCTTCAGCCCCGGAATCAGCAGTACGACGATCGGGACGAAAACCACCAAAGTCCGGTCGACGAGACTTGCCAGCCAGAAGGGAAGGTTCCGATAGAGGAAACTTTTGCCGGAAGTGTAGTACCGTCGCGCATCCGGGCTGATCGGGTACTCCCGTTCCTGCGGCGACGGAAACTCCCCGGCTTTTTGCATGAGGGTCGCCTTGCCGTGCACCTCGCGGGCCGCCTCGATGAGGAGATCCGATAGCGCCGGGTGCAGGTTCTTTCGCGCCAAAAGCTCCACGGTCGGCGCGACGAGATACATGTCCTGCGGCGGCACGTTCTTCCCGAAATCGAAGGCCCCCATCGGGACCTGCAGCTTGTTGAGGTAGCCGTAGCGACGGGTATAGCCGTCGGCCTGGGAAAAGCTGTAGAGCCGGATGCCGGGGGTCCAGAGCAGCCGCCGCATCACCGGAGGAGTCGCGGAGTCGCCCATGAGAAACGCCGCATCCACCTTGTGGTCCAAGAGCGCCTGGGCAGCATCGCCGCCCCCTAACGGGAGCAGGTTCGTCTTCCCTCCCGGCTCGATCCCGTTTGCCTTGAGGAGGGTAAGCGACAGGACCCGGGTCCCGCTCCCCTCCGGACCGATGGCAAGGGTCCTGCCGGCGAATTCCGACAGCAGGGTGACCGGCTTGTCCGACCGGTAGAATATGGCGACCGGCTCGTGGAAAACGCTCCCCAGGGAGAACAGCTTCTCCTGGCTGGCGTCCTGGACCAGCCCCCCCTGCACGAACCCCACATCGATGTGGTGCAAAGAGGGGTTGGAAAGCTTGCGGAGGTTGTCCAGCGATCCGTCGGAGGGGAGGATTTTCAGCTTCACGCCGTTGCGCGCCAGGATCTTCCGGTACTTTTCGGCAGTGGCCCGGAAGGTGCTGCCGTCCGGCCCGCTGATGATGGTGATGGTATCGGGAGGGGCGGGGCGCACGAACCAATAGGCGGCACAGATGGCGAGAAGGGTGATCAGGAGTATCGGACCGACAGTAAGCGCGAGGTCGTTCCAGGAGACCTTCTGCAGGCGGGCCAGGCGGCGGACGGCGTCGAGGCGGCGCACCATGCCATTGTTCGGGTATCCGGGGTTGTGATGTTCCATGCAATACACCTCTGTCGTGGTAGTATCTGCGCCGACGGCATGCTCAGAGGGAGCTTGGTCGATTCACTCAGGCCGGCTCTGTGCCGGTGAGCGGATGGCTTTGTGAGGATTCGGCCCTGGCGCGAGCCCCTATTATGCGGTAAATTCGCCCGATGTGCATCCGTTAAGGCTGTTTTGTGTAAAAACTCATACGGACTCGCAGTGGCGGTATTAAGATGAGAAGGGCCATCAGGTTTCGAAATCCGGGTCCTGTTCCTTGTAGGAGCGACATTGTTGTCGCGATTGACCGGTGGCTAATCGAGACAGGAATGTCGCTCCTACAAGGGAAACCGGCCGCAGCTCAGGTGAAGACGAATCGTCAACTATAAAAGCCGGCGCCCCGTTGCCAAGGAGAGCGCAAGGAAAATCGTTCCATGAATGGTGACCTCATTACCGCCCCCATCGGGAGCTTGCTGCGTCGTCTTGCGGTGCCGGTGGGGATCGGTTTCTTCTTCAACACCATGTTCAACGTGGTGGACACCTGGTACGCGGGACAGATCTCCACCCAGGCCGTCGCCGCGGTGTCGCTGTCGTTCCCGCTCTTTTTCCTCATCATCGCCATGGGGGGCGGAATCTCCACCGGCGCGACCGCCCTCATGGGGCACGCCCTCGGGGCGGGGCGCAGCGACCAGGCCGAGCTCTACGCCGCCCAAGTGATCTCCTTCAGCGTGCTGCACGGCATCCTGCTCTCGGCCGCCGGAAACCTGCTCGCCCCGGCCGCATTCCGGCTCATGGGCGCCCAGGGAGCCTACCTGGACCAGGCAGTTTCCTACATGGGCGCCCTTTTCGCCGGCGCCGTCTTCTTCGTGACCAACCAAGCCCAAAACGGCATCCTCAACGCCACCGGCGACACCAAGAGTTACCGTAATTTCCTCGTCACCGCCTTCATTCTCAACATGATCTACGACCCGTGGTTCATCCACGGCGGGCTCGGCCTGCCCCCACTTGGGCTTCCGGGGATCGCCTGGGCCACCGTCGCCATACAGGGGATCGGAACCGGCTTTTTGCATCACCGCGCCCGCAAGACCGGCCTGGTCGGCAACCTCGGCTGGCGGGGGTTCGTCCCGCGCCGCAGGATCTTTTGGGAACTGGCCCGCCAAGGGTTCCCCGCCAGCCTGGCCATGCTCACCGTTTCCATCGGGGTCTTCGTCATCACCTGGTTCGTCGGGAGGTTCGGCCCCCAGGCCGTTGCCGGCTACGGGATCGCCACGCGGATCGAACAGATCGTCCTTTTGCCGGTGATGGGGCTCAACGTGGCGACCCTCGCCCTGGTGGCTCAGAACTACGGGGCGCGACGCCTGGACCGGGTGAAGGAGGCGATCCGGGGAGCACTGACCGGCGGGATCGGGCTGATGACCATCGGCACCATAGCATTGCTGTTCCTGGCCGCCCCGATGATGGGTCTTTTCTCAAAGGATCCGCGGGTCATCGCCGTCGGGGCAAGCTACCTGCACGTGGCGGCCTTCGTCCTCGCCGCCTATGTCATCCTCTACATCAACACCTTCGCCCTGCAGGGACTGCAGCTGCCGAAATTCTCCCTGTGGATCGGGCTGTACCGGCAGCTCCTGGCTCCGGTGCCGATTTTCTGGGTATTCGCGATCGTGTTGAAATGGGAAACGGTGGGGGTGTGGTGGGGGATTCTCCTGGTGAACTGGTCGGCGGCGCTGCTGTCTTTGCTCTTCATCCGCCGGACGGTGCGGAGGCTTTTGGACAAGGAGCTGAGCCGGTCCCCGGACCAGTGAGATGGCCTCACCTGTGCCAATGAGATCGGTGCTGGGGAAGAGTGGGCGTTAACTTGTAGGTGCGTCACGTCACCGCCTCCGGCGGTTCGCGCCAGGAATGGCGCTCCCACAGGGTAAGCCAGGTTGGAGTTGATGGGGACTGGCTCCGAAGGTGCCTGTCCCCTTTTCATCCCTAAGGGTTAGCACCCCGGTCACCCAAGGATCGGCCAGGCAGGTTATCAACAGCGAAGCCGGCTACGCTTGGTGGAGCCGGGCGCCGAAAATGGTCTCCAGGTTGAGTGACTCCAGAAGGGTCAGCAGGCGCTCGTCTCCGACCTCGACCACGAGCTGGACCTGGTCATGGTGGACCACCTTCATCAAGTAACCGATCACCGCCGACGGCATCGAGAACGAATCCTTGATCCGCAGCGCTACCTTCTTGTGTCCCTCCATGATCGCGGCGCCGACCGCATTCTTGATCGAGGCGCTATCCTGGATCGACTTGATGTTCCCCAAAATGGTGATCTCACTGCCGGTACGTTCAAGCTGCATAGTTCCCCCCTTCAAACGATTTCATCATGATCAGACGTCGTCCTTCGTCAGCCAGGAAAATACTGTCGCAAAAAGATTTGATCATCTGCAGGCCGCGGCCGTTCACCGCGGTGGACTCTACCGTCACCCCAAAGTGGGCGGGAGTTAGTCCCGGCCCGCTGCTGGACACTTCGAAGGTCAAAAGCCCCTCCTCCCGCTGTATCCTCACCGCCACGCCGAGATGGGCGCCCTCCGGGGCAACCGACCCGGTCAGTACCGCATCATAACTACCATCCAGGAGCAGCTCCCTCTTTCGAGCGCCCCCCAGCCCCAGACAGCCGTGCTCGTAGGCATTGGCCGCCGCTTCGCTCAGCACGAACTCGATCTCGTCGAGAAGATCCCCATCGAGAATACGTTCCCCGCGCAGCCGTACCATGGTTTCCTCGACCGCCTCGGCCACCCCTTCGTAGGTGGGCGGTGGATCGATGCGAAAGGTCACGGCATCCGCGCTTCCCAGCCGCCGCAGTTGGAAGAGCGTCATATCGTCCTGCTCCCCGGCAGCGACGCGTTGCCGGAACCGGCCCTGTAACGCATTAAGCGTCGGCGACTGGCGAAAATCCTCCTCCAGAACCTCCCGGTAGGCGCCTCCCTCAGCCAGTTCGGCATCGGTCACCCCGTCGGTGGTGGCGAGAAGTTCGGCGATACCGGCAAGGTCGAGCTTGGTAAAAGAAATCGCCCCGGTGTAGCTGCAAAACGGTGCGTTGCCGCTGCGCAGCTGCTGCACCGTGCCGTCGTTCACGCGCACCAGCAAGGGGGGTAACGCAAAGAGCGCCGCATCCAACTCCAGCCGGGCCAGATCGACCAGGAAGAAGCCGCAGGATAGCACCTCGTCGTCGAGCAGGATTTCAGAAAGGTACTCCCGGAAACGCCCGACCAGGATCGGTAGACTGAAGCCGCAGATGCAGCCGGTCTGAAAGTGCGCGACGAAAAAGTTGCTGAAGGAGGTGGCGAGGATCGCGGTGATCGATGCGGAAAGCCCCGATCCCATGGCATCGGCCATGAAGACCAAAAGTCGTCCGTCAGGAAGGCGCCGAACCGTGTAGGCATCGCCGCACATGATGTCGCGCGGGGCGTAGCGCACCTCCACCCCCCAGAGGTTGCCGTCGCCGTCCGGGAGCGCCTGGTGCAGCATCTGATTGCGCACGACGTGGTGCTCCTTCCGGCGCGCCGCCTCCTGCTGCAACAGATGGTAGCTGTCCTTGGAGCGGAGCTCCTCGACTTCCTGCTGCTGCAACCGCTCGACCAGCCGCTTGTCGGCGATCTCCCGCGCGATGATCTTCAGCCGCCGGGAGAGAACCTGGTAATCGTAGGGCTTGGGGATGAACCGCGACACCCCGACGTTGATCGCCTCAAGGAGGATGTCGTTGTCGATGCTGCTCGTCATCAGCACCACCGGAGTCTCCTGGTCCGAGACCCGGATTTCCCGGGTCATCTCCAGCCCCGACATCCCCGGAAGATGCTGGTCGGTCAGGACGAGGTCAATCCCCCCCTGCTGGAAGCGCTCCAGCCCCTGGATGCCGTCGACGGCGACCTCGACTCGCGCAAAGAGCTGTTCCAGCCGCGGCAGGACCATCTCCCGGCTGAACTGGTCGTCCTCCACGAAGAGGAGGGTGAATTCCGATGCTGGTGCCGGCGTAGTCATTGGCATGCCATCAGGTCCGGAACCGGGCCAGCGTCCCGAGCAGACTTTCCGACTTGCGGGCCAGCTCGGTGGAGACCCTCTCCACTTGGTCGGCGACGGAGCGGTTTTGCTCCGACTGGGTGATGATCTCGTTACCAGGCCGATGAGCTGATTCGTCCGGGTGGCAATGAACGTGTTCCACACAACCCTCCCCTGGGATAGCAAGCGGTACCCGGCAGGCATCGGTGAGGGACCGCGCATCCCGGGAATGATTCAACATATGGGAGAGTTATCGGTTAATTAGGCAGCACCTTTAAGGCGGCTCAGATTATTTTCCTGCCATGTGGGGAGTTATGCGGGTTCAGCGTTGGATCTCGCGGGGAATGGCGTCAAGCCAGCCGAAGTGAAGGACGCCCCAGAGCCCGATGACGATGGCTTCGGCCGCATCGTGGCGCAGCGAGGTGGGGCGTGGGGCAGCGGACCAGTCGATGATCCGCCGGGCGAGCTCCCCGGCGTGCTTTTTCGCGTCGGCGCCGCTGCGCTGCTCACGCGGGAGCAGGAAGACCTCCCGCCAGACTTCCGCCCCCACCCGCCGGACGGCGATCCCGTGCTGCTCAGCCTCCTTCTCCCAGACCAGGGCGAGATTGCCTCCCCCCTCGATCACCATGGCGGAAAGCTCGGGGATGCCGCGGATGATGCCGTGCGCCCCGCGCCGAAGCCGGTCGGTGGAGCCGAAGTGTTGGGAGCGGTACCAGATGAGTTTTCCGTCGGCACCGTAGAGGGCAAAGCCGGTTTTCAGGCCGAGGTCGACGGCCAGAAGTGTTTTCATAGGATCAAAACCCATCCTCACCCTGTCCGTCGCAAGCTTGCGCTCTCGCGCGCGACCCTTGAAGGAGAGGGGACGTGGACGCCCGTTTTCTTTTAAAGCGTCACTCTTGCTGCGATACGCGGTTGCTTTCCACCGAGGAGGCCTCTCGTTCCCAAGGTCCACCTTGGGAACGCAGGCCTTTTTCAAAGCTCCAGCTTTGCAATGTCTTTAGCGGATCGGGAGCTTTTAAAAGAGAGGCACCGGCAGCTCAACGCTCCCCTCTCCTGCCGTTTTCATGCTACATTGGGCGCTCCATTTTCATGAGGTGCCCATGTCGTGTAAGCCCCTGATCTCAGTACTCATGCCGGTCCGCAACGAAGAGCGTTTCCTGCCGGCGGCGCTTGATTCCCTGTTTCGCCAGACCCTTGCCGACTGGGAACTGGTCGCCGTCGACGACGGTTCCAGCGACGCGACCCCGGCCATCCTGGCAGCCGCCGCGAAGGGCGATCCGCGGGTCCGGGTGCTCCGGCGCGAAGGAGGCGGGCTCGTCGCCGCGCTGAACGCCGGACTGGAACTCTGCCGGGCACCGCTTCTGGCCCGCATGGACGGCGACGACGTCAGCCACCCCCGGCGCTTGGCCACCCAGGCCGACTGTCTCAGCGAAAACCCGCACGTGGGGCTCGTCGCTTCGTCGTTTCGGCACTTCCCGCGACAGGGGCTCAGGCGCGGCATGCTCGACTACGAGCGATGGCAGAACTCGCTCACGGCCCATGAACTCATCGTCCGCGACCTCTTCGTCGAGTCCCCCTTCGTCCACCCCGGGGTCATGACGCGCCGCGAGATCGTCGCCGGCCTGGGGGGCTACCGAGACCTAGGCTGGCCCGAAGACTACGATCTGTGGCTCAGGATGGCGGCAGCCGGGACCCGGTTCGCCCGGCTCCCGGGGCCGGTGTTCTGCTGGCGGGACCACCCCGAGCGAGCCACCCGCACCATGAGCGAATACGCCCAGGATGCCATGCGCCGCTGCAAGCTGCACCACCTGCAGCAGGCGTTCCTAGAGGAGGTTTCCGAACTGGTGTTGGCCGGAGCCGGCCAGGAGGCGCGCGCCTGGCAGCGCCTGCTCGCCGCGGCAGGGATCCGGGTCTCGCACTGGCTCGACGTCGACCCGCGCAAGATCGGCCGCCTGCTGCACGGCGCTCCGGTGCTGCATTCGGAGAGCTTCGAGCTGGAGCAGCGCAAGATGCTCGTCGCCATCGGGCTGCGCGGCGCCCGGGACCAGTTCCGCCAGACCGCCGCACGGCGCGGCTGGACCGAGGGGGCGGATTTCGTCTGCGTGGCGTAGGGGGCTGTTTGCAAGAAGCCGCCATCGGTACAGGAGCTGCGTACCCTGTGGGAACGCCATTCCTGGCGCGAATGACAAACGTCAGCACCGCCTTCGGCGGATCGCGACAGGAATGTCGCTCCTACAGTAGAGGCGCCACTCGCCGTGACATCCGAGAGACCGGTTCGTGGTACCCACCCCTCCCTCCCACCAGGGAAGGGGGCATCTGCGGAAAGCACCTACAGCGCGGGCTCGGCGTCGTAGGTCTCCATCCTCGCGATCAGCCGCCCCGGGTCGGGCTGCATGACGCGCCGTTCTTCGGAGGCGAAATACGCCTTGTCCTGCTCCTCCCAGCTCTTGTCCCCTTCGTAACGCTGCACCCAAACGAACTGGTTGGTCTCCGGCACCGTCCAGGCCGCCACGACCCGAAAACCGAGTTTTTCGCGCAGCGGCCGGAGTTTCTCGTTCCATTCCGCGACGAACTGCTGCAGTTGTCCTTTGTTGATGGTATAGATCCGAAGCTGCTCCCTCATTACCCCTCCTTCATGACCTTGCCTTTACTCAAGTCCGCCAAATCCTGAACGATCTGGCGCGCCGGGCCACCCCGCGGCCCTGATGTTAAACACTGTCCAATGCGCTCTGTCAACAGGTTTACGCAAGTCCCCGAAATCCTTTTCTCCTGCCCGTCACTGTCACAGCAATTACGCTTCCCTCATAAATTTCGGTCACGTTTACATGACATTTTTTCATTACAAGGTAGAATCTTTCTCCAATCTCTCATAGCGGCTCATTTCTATCAATCCAACCACAGCAGAGGGTCTCACTGTGACTATGGAACCAGAACGCGCACCGGAAGTACATAGCATATTGATCATCGAAGATAGTCCGACCCAGGCTCATTACTTACAGTACCTGCTGGAGCAGCACGGCTATATCGTATCGGTTGCGGAGAATGCCCGTGCCGGCCTCAACATACTGGCCGCCCATCTTCCCTCGCTGGTGATCAGTGACGTGCTGATGCCGGAAATGGACGGCTTCGAACTGTGCCGGAGCATCAAGGACGATCCGCGCACCAAGGACGTCCCGGTGATCCTGCTTACCTCCCTTTCCGACCCGCTCGACGTCCTGCGCGGGCTGGAATGCGGAGCGGACAATTTCCTCACCAAGCCGTGCGAGGAAAACCGTCTCCTCTCCCGCATTGCCGACATCTTCGCCAACCGGCGCAACCGGGACCACGCCGGTTCCGAATTCAACGTCGAGGTGATCCTGGAAGGAAAGAAACGGATCATCCGCTCCGACCCGGTGCGCATGCTCACCTTCCTGTACCATTCCTACGAAACCGCCATCGAAAGAAATCGCGACCTGACCAAGGTGCGTGACGACCTGCGCCAACTCAGCACCCACGACACCCTCACTGGCCTTTTCAACCGGGCCTTTTTCGAGGAGGAGCTGCAGCGGCTGCAGTTGGGGCGCCAGTTCCCGGTGAGCGTTCTGGTCGCCGACGTGGACGATCTGAAGCCGGTAAACGACCGGCTCGGGCATGCCGCAGGGGACCGCCAGCTGCGGTTGGCGGCGGGCATCCTGTCCGGCGCATTCCGGGCCGGAGACGTGGTGGCGCGGATCGGCGGCGACGAGTTTGCCGTCTTGCTCCCGGGAGCCGATGAACTCGTGGTAGCCGAGGCGAGCCAGCGGATCCGGACCGTTCTGCGAGAGCTGAATGCAAGCGGCGACACCAGGGGATTGAGCATCTCCATCGGCGCCGCCACCGCCCACAGCGGGGACGAACTCACCCGCGCCCTGAAACTGAGCGACGAACGGATGTACCAGGAAAAGTTCACCCGGAAAAGGTGCCTGGCCAAGGAGGACGTTTCTGACGAATATGAATATGAGGTTTCCCTCCCGGTGCTGGGCATCGTCAGCGGTCCCGGGCCTGGCCAGCTTCAGCGTCAGGAATCGGAGCCGCCGGGTAAATCGCAGATTCTGAAGAGCAGCCCGGAGGCGTTTTTGGTGGACTATCCGTCGGGGAAGCCGGGGTAGCCAAGGTAGCCATCCGACCGGGCGGCAGCATTGTTCGGGCACCTCGCTCATTCGCGCCTGGAAAGGCGCTCCCACCGGGTTGGCATCCCTTTCCTGGCATCCCGTCTCGATCCTTTGCTCCACCTCGGGGCGAGAAAAAGAAAGGCAATCCCCCATCCCCCCGCTGCCAAAGGGGGGATCAGGGCCGACCCTCCTTGACGGGGGGGCGATTCCGTGGAACGCTCTGCCTTCCCACATGGTAGCGGCCAGCTGCCTCGGATAAAAGTACCCGCAACTACCGGACCTTACGCCTTACCCGCACAAATCTGTCGGGAATTTACGGAAAGACCCTCCCCACAACGAAAAAAAATCCTTTCCCCTGAAAATTTTTTGTTGACTTACGTTACGGAAAGGAATATTTTTCGTCACAACAAGACAATAATGATCCGATTGATCCTGTTCAGGAGGGCGGCATGCACTCGATGCCTAACAAAGTTTTCACCTTCTACCGTGACGGTTTCCGCTCCATGGTGGTCGGCCGTACCCTCTGGAAGGTCATCCTCATCAAGCTTTTCCTGATCTTCGCCGTACTGAAGGTCTTTTTCTTTTCCACCAACCTGCACACCGCATTTCATACCGATACCGAACGCGCCAACTACGTCCTGGGCAACCTGACCCGACTGCCGGCCGCGCGCTAACCTCTACGCCGATACATCCGCATCGTGCGGAAATACATACAAAGGAAGGCGGACTTGCGTCCGCCGGCACTACAACAAAGAAGGAGGAAAAAAAGTGGGAGAGCAGACTCTGGCAACGGTGGACTGGTCGAGAGCACAGTTTGCACTTACGGCCATGTACCACTGGATCTTCGTACCGCTGACCCTGGGACTGTCGTTCTTGATCGCGTTTTTCGAGACCATCTACGTAAAGACGGGTAACGAGGATTGGAAGAAGCTGACCAAATTCTGGATGACCCTTTTCGGGGTCAACTTCGCCATCGGTGTTGCCACCGGGATCATCATGGAGTTCCAGTTCGGCACGAACTGGTCCAACTACTCCTGGATGGTCGGTGACATCTTCGGCGCGCCGCTGGCGGTGGAGGGGATCTTCGCCTTCTTCATCGAGGCGACGTTCTTCGCGGTCATGTTCTTCGGCTGGTCGCGCGTTTCCAAGGGGTTCCATCTCCTGTCGACCTGGATGGTAGCGATCGGCTCTAACCTCTCCGCGGTCTGGATCCTGGTTGCCAACGGGTGGATGCAGTACCCGACCGCGATGCAGTTCAACCCGGACAAGGCCCGTTTCGAGATGCAGAGCTTCGTTGACGTGGCGCTCTCCCCGGCGGCGGTGCAGAAATTCACCCACACCACCAGCTCCTCCTTCCTGCTTTCGTCGCTGTTCGTCCTCGGCGTCTCCGGGCTCTTCCTGCTCCAGAAGCGCCACCAGCTCATGGCCAAGCGTTCCATGGTCGTAGCCTCCATCTTCGGCCTGATTGCCACCGCCTTCGTTGCCTTCAACGGCGACGAGTCCGCCTACCACATCGCCCAGCGCCAGCCGATGAAGCTTGCCGCGATGGAAGGGCTCTACGACGGGCAGAACAACGCCCCGGTCGTGGCCATGGGCATCATCAACGCCTCCAAGAAGCCGGGCGACAAGGAGCCCTCCTTCGTGGGCAAGGTCGAGATCCCGGGGCTCCTCTCCCTGCTGGCCAACCGCGAAGCCGGGACCTTCGTACCGGGCGTGAACGACCTGGTCTACGGCAACCCCGAAAAGCAGATCGTCGGGGCCAAGCAGCGCATCGCCTCCGGCCAGATCGCCGTCACCGAGCTTGCCAACTACAAGGCTGCCAAGGAGCGCGGCGACGCCGCGGCCGCGGCCACCGCCCTCACCACCTTCAACCAGCACCGCGACGACCTCGGCTACGGCTACCTCAAGACCGCCGCCGACGCGGCTCCGCCGGTGGCACCGACCTTCTACGCGTTCCACATCATGATCGCCCTGGGGACCCTGTTCCCGATCATCTTCATCCTGGTCCTGTACTTCGCTTGGAAAGGGAACCTGGAAGAGAAGGGCTGGCTCAACAAGCTTGCCTTCATCTCCCTCTTCTTGGGCTACGTCGCCTCCCAGGCCGGCTGGGTGGTCGCGGAAGTCGGCCGTCAGCCGTGGGCCATCCAGGGGCTGCTCCCGGTGAACGTCGCCGGCAGCAACCTGAGCGCGACCAACGTCCAGATCACCTTCTTCATGTTCCTGACCATATTCACCGTGCTTCTTGTGGCGGAAATTCGCATCATGATGAAGCAGATCAAGATCGGACCGGAGGCTTAAGACCATGATAGGAAATCTCGAACACACCCTGTTGCAGCAGCTCTGGTGGCTCATCGCCTCCGTCGTCGGCTCCCTTTTCCTCATGCTCACCTTCGTGCAGGGGGGCCAGACCCTGATCTTCACCACCGCGAAAAGCGAGGAAGAGCGCTCCCTGATCATCAACTCGATCGGGCGCAAGTGGGAACTCACCTTCACCACCCTGGTCCTCTTCGGCGGGGCTCTCTTCGCGGCTTTCCCGCTCTTCTACGCCACCAGCTTCGGCGGTGCGTACTGGGTCTGGATGCTGATCCTCTTCACCTTCATCGGGCAGGCGGTGAGCTTCGAGTACCGCAAGAAGCCGGACAACGTCCTGGGCGCCAAGATCTACGAGATCTTCATGCTGATCAACGGCACCGTGGGGATCCTCCTCATCGGGGCCGCGGTGGGCACCTTCTTCACCGGCTCCAGCTTCACCCTCACCAAGTTCAACTCGGTGATCTGGGACACCCCGTTCCGCGGCCTTGAGGCAGCCCTCAACGTCTTCAACGTCGCCTTCGGCCTCTTCCTGGTCTTCTTGGCCCGGGTGCTCGGCGCGATGTACATCGTGAACCACATCCACCACGACCAGCTCGTGGCCCGTGCCCGCAAGGCGACCCTGATCAACCTCGTGTTCGCCCTCCCCTTCCTGCTGACCGTGCTCGGTGGCCTCTTGACCATGGACGGCTTCGCCATCGACCCGAACACCGGGAAGGTCTTCATGGAAAAGGCCAAGTACCTCCACAACCTGCTGGCGATGCCGGCGGTCCCGGTCCTGCTCCTGCTCGGCCTGGTCTCCGTTATCTACGGCGTCGTCGCCACTGCGTTTTTGAAGAGCAACCGCGGGATCTGGTTCGGCGGCCTCGGCACCGTACTGGTTGGACTCGCCGTCTTCTGCCTGGCCGGTTACAACAACACCGCCTTCTACCCGTCGGTGACCAGCCTGCAGTCGAGCCTCACCATCTACAACGCTTCGAGCAGCAAATACACCCTCACCGTCATGAGCTACGTGGCGATCGGGGTCCCCTTCGTTCTTGCCTACATCGCCTACGTCTGGAGACTGATGGACGCAAGACAACTGACCCTGGCCGAACTGGCCAAGGAAGAAAACTACTAACCAACCCAAAGGAGAATACCGATGATTACTTTTCTGCTGGTATGCTGGCTGCTGGTTCTGACCCTTTCCTACCGCGGTGCGGTAATGGTCTTGGACAAGACCGAAATGCTGTAACCGGAAATTGCCGGCACCGGCGGCGGCTTTGACGCCGCCGCCGACTCGAAAAAAAAGCGCAGGGGAAATCCTCTGCGCTTTTTTCTTTGACATCGGCATGAACACATCCTCAGCAGCAACTTCTCTGTTTCTGCGGTGTTATTCACACTGTCTCAAAGTTCGTTGACTCTTTCATCGGTAGCGTGCGCGTCCTTTTTCATCAGAAGAATGTCCCTACATTTCTTTACACACCCAAATGTGGTTTTTTAAATTAAAAGCATTGACTAAAACGATCGCACAATGTAAAAAGTTTGTCCCATTGTCATTTCCTGATCGATCCAGTGCCCTTTCCCCGGCGCCGGCTCCCGTACCCTAACACCGGGATAGCGAAGGTTCGACGTGATTGATACCGCACGTTCGCCACAGCAATGGAATTTCTCCGAAGCAGTCCTGCAGGGTGCCGTCCGGCTGGACCGTCGCGTCTGGCTCCCGGTCCCCCTCCTTCTTTGCGCGATCCTTTTCCTGTGGGCGACCAAGCCGCAGGGAACCTTCGAATCCGTCCCACTCCTCGCCGTCCTGAACTTCTTATCCTACGCGGTCGTCGCACTGGGAATCTCCGGCATCATCGGCCAGACCTTCGTGCAGCAGGGCAGACCAAGCCATCTGATGCTGGGATGCGGCGCGCTGATCTGGGGCTGCGCCGGCTTGGTCATGACCTTCGGCACCGTCAGCAACGACCGCTTCCCCTGCAACTTCAATACAATCGTCACCTATCACAACTGTTGTGTGTGGGCCGCATCGTTTTGCCACCTCGCAGGGGTGGCCGTATCCCGGAAATGGCGGGTAGAGCTTAAGCATCCCAAGCTGGTGCTATTCACGGTTTACCTCCTCGCCCTGGGGGCAGGGCTGGTCCTCCTGGTTGCGACGCTCTATGAGACGCTGCCGGTTTTCTTCGTGCCGGGACGGGGGGGGACCCTGGTCCGCCAGTTCGTGCTGGGTTCCGCGGTTGCCATGTTCACCCTGACCGCCACTTTGCTCCTGTGCGAAAGCGGTCCGGTCTCGGCCTGCATCCGTTGGTACGCCTGCGCACTGCTGCTCATGGCGGTGGGGGTGCTCGCCGTCATGATGCAACACGCCCCGGGAGGATGGCTCGCGTGGACCGGGCGCGGCACCCAGTACCTGGCCAGTATCTACCTTTTGGCGGCGGCAATGCTGCACCGGGACGATCCGGTTACTGAAGGGGTATCGCTGGGCGAAGCGGTGAACGAGATGGCCCAGAAGCATCGCTTCACGTTCACCCTGGCCGCCAGCCTGGTTTTCCTGGCCGCCGCAATACGCCTGCTCTTCCCGATGTCGCTGGGGGCCGAATTTCCGTTCGTCACCTTCTACCCCGCCGTCATCCTCGCGGCCGGCTACGGGGGACTGGGCCCCGGTCTCATCGCCACGGTATTCTCGGTTTTCATGGCGGGATGGGTCCGGACCACGCTCGGCGGCGATATCTCCTTCGATACCTGGTCCGGGGTTCGCATCGCCTGCTTCACCGCCAGCGGCATCATCGCCTCCGGCCTGGGCATGGTGCTGCATCAACTCCAGCGTCGTGCCGTCGAAGCGGAAGCCGAAGCGCGGTTTGCCTCCGAACGGGCGGCTGGGGCGCAACGGTTGCGCGCTGCGAAGGTGAAACTGCAGCAGAGCGAGGGACTGTTCCAGACCGTTATCGCCACGGCCAACGAGGGGGCGTGGATCATCGATGCGGACCGGACCGCCACCTACGTCAACGATCGACTGGCGCAGATCCTCGGCAAGCCGAAGGGGGAGATCCTGGGCCGGGTGATCGACGAGCTGGTCTGTGCGGAAGACCTGCCGTTGCTCCGGAGGCAATTGGAGCTGCGGGAGAAAGGGATCTGTTCCAAATACATGCTGCGGGTTCCCCAGCCGGACGGCAGCACCGCGTGGATTCAGATCTCCGGCTCCCCGCTGTCCGATGGGGATGGGCGCTATTGCGGCTCCTTCGCCATGTGCACCGACATCACCGACCGCAAGCGGATCGAGGATGAGCTGCACCAGCTGACCTTGGAGCTGGAGCAACGGGTCGAGGAACGCTCCGAAGAACTGCAGCGTTTGAACCGCGAACTGGAGAGCTTCTGCTTTTCCATTTCCCACGAGCTGCGCGCCCCCATTGCCCGGCTCAGCGCCTTCAGCGCTCTGATCCGGGAGGCGCTGGAAGAGGAACGGCCGGAGGAACTGCCGCATTTGAGCGAGCGGATCGAGGCGGCCAGCGTCAAGCTGCGCACCGTGATCGACACGCTGCTCCTGATGAACCGGCTGTCCCGTGCCAAGGTGGAACGGGAGCAGATCGACCTTTCCGAGCTGGCACAGCGGACCGTGAACGATCTGCGCGAGGAGGTGCCGAGACGGGAGGTCGCGGTGAAGATCGAGCCGGGGCTCACGGTGCATGGGGACCGGGGCATGCTCGGCATCTGCCTGCGCAACCTGTTCCACAATGCCTTCAAGTACACCGGCAAAACCGAGGCGCCCCGCATCGAATTTGCCCGTCAGGAGCACCCCGAGCCGGCCTATTACATCCGGGACAACGGCGCCGGGTTCGACATGAGCTTTTCGGACAAGCTCTTCGAGCCGTTTTCCCGGCTGCACAACGATTACGAGTTCGAGGGAAGCGGCACCGGTCTGACGACGGTGCAGCGGATCGTGGAGCGGCATGGAGGCAGGATCTGGGCCGAGGGGGCTCCCGGCCAGGGGGCGACCTTTTATTTCACGATCGAGGAGTCAGGGAAAGTTCGATAACTGATGCAGGGGGGAAGAGGATGAAAGAGCTTTCGATACTGCTGGTCGAGGACAACCCGGACGACGAATGGCTGGCCCTGCGCACGCTGAGGAAGATGGGGGCCGAGCGGATTACGGTGGCGCGCGACGGGTTCGCGGCGTTATCCGAACTGGGGGTGACCCCGGGTCCGGAACCGCATGCTTCGCTTCCGGACCTGGTGCTTCTCGACCTGAAGCTCCCCAAAATGGACGGCATCGAGGTGCTTTGGAGATTACGGAGCTGCCCGGCCACCGCAGGGTTGAACGTGGTGGTGCTGAGCTCAAGTGAGGACCCGCAGGCCCATGCCCTCTGCCGCGGGTTCGGCGTCCTGGCGTGTTTATCGAAGCCGCTGCTCAGGGAAGAGCTGCTCCCCATCATCAAGAAGGCGCGCCTGATCCGGGAGCCTTCCGGCGAGGCCGCCGCGGCCTGAGGCCAGGGGTGGCTCAAGGGGCCTGAGCCGGCCTGCCGAATCTATCTTCCAGCACCTGTCGGCGAAACTCGAAAATGGCGGAAAGGCGCCGCCGCACCAGCGGGACAACGATCCGCCCGAGCAGTCCGAACGGAAGCCCATAGTGGACCAGGTCCGTCATCTCGGTCCCGCCGGGGACGGTTTGGAAATGATGCTCGTGATGCCAAAGCCGGTAAGGCCCGAAGCGCTGTTCGTCCACGAAAAAGGTGGGAGCGTGGGCGTGGGTGATTTCGGTAACCCACTGGATCGGGAAACCGGCAAACGGGGTAACCGTGTAGGTGATCATCATGCCGGGATACATCCGCTCCGACGGCGGCGAGGTGATCCGGAACCCGAGATCGAGCGGGGTGATCAGCGGCAGGTTGGCCGGGTTGCCGAAAAACTCCCACGCTTCCTCGATGGGAATCCGCAGCAACTGTCTTTGTTCCAGGCGGAAAACCTTCATGTTCTACCTCGTCAGGCTCGTTTGCTGTGCCGACCGCCTCGCCGCAGGCATTACTGAGCGTGGTACGGAGTGCAGACTTCTCTCATTCTCTCAGCTCCGACCTTCCCTGTCACAAAAATTTTTCCTGGATGAATTTTCCCATTGACCCGTCTATTGGTTCACCCTTTAGGCTTGTTTTTGTCACGGCCATGACAACATACTACAGGCACAAAAGGAGTTGGTAATGAAACAGGTAACGGTAGAAGAGTGGGTAGCAAGGTTTCGCGCCATAGGTCTTGACGACGCAGCCATGGAGAAGTGGCACCGGCTTTTCGAACGGGAAAACCCGGCCGGCCACCAGAGCTTCCTGGAATGGCTGGGACTCCCCGCCGACAAAGTGGCCGAGATCAGGAAGAAATACGCCTGACCCGCAGCCGTCCCGCATTGTTTGAGTAACTTGCCCAAACGTTCCCTCCCCGTCAAGGGGAGGGACAGCCGTGCCCGCCGAAGCCTTGGCGAAGGAGGGGGTGAAGATGGGGTACGGAGGATGGGTGTTTCGCCCCTACCACGGAGGAAATGATGTTCCGCATCACCGAGCTCGCCCGTCAATTCGGGCTTTCCCGGAGCACGTTGCTTTACTACGACCGGATCGGGCTGTTAAAGCCGACCGGTCGCAGCGAAGCCGGGTACCGGATGTACTCCGCCGCCGACCGGGAACGGCTCCAGGCCATCTGCGGGTTTCGTAGCGCCGGCCTGGCCATTGGCGACATTCAACGGGTGCTGGAGCGGGAGGAAAACAGCGAGGTTAGCGTCCTGCAAAAGCGGATGCGGGAGTTGGGAGAGGAGATCGGCGTGTTGCGCTCCCAACAGCGGATGATCGCGCAGATGCTGAAAGTACAGGCGACGCAGGAGACGCCGGTCGACAAGGAGGCGTGGATCGAGATGCTGCGCGCAGCCGGCATGGACGAGGCGGCCATGTTCCGCTGGCATGCCGAGTTCGAGCGACGTGCGCCGGAGGCCCACCAGCAGTTCCTGGTCGGGTTGGGGATCGGCGCGGACGAGGTGCGCGAGATCAGGAGACGTTCGGCCGAGGCGGCGGAGAAGCGGTAGTCACCCCTCCTCCACCGAAACCAGCCGAAGGGCAAAAGTGAGGTCCTGGCCGGCAAGCGGATGGTTCCCGTCGAGGGTCACCTCATCTGCGCCGATTTCGGTGATCATCATGACCCGGCTGGCTCCGCCGTTGAACTCCATCGCCAGTTTCTGTCCCAGGCGAAGCTCGCGACCGGCGGGAAAGGCGTTCCGGTCGACCCGGATCACGTTCTCCTTGCGCCGCGGCCCGTAGGCCTCCGCGGCGGCCACGACGATGTTGCGCACCTCGCCCGGGGCCATTCCGGCAACCGCGGCTTCCAGCGCGGGAAAGACCTCGTTGGCGCCGATCGTGAAGACCAGCGGTTCGTCATCGGGAGTGCTGTCGAAGATCTTGCCGTTATCCAGCGTTCCTATGTAATGGACCGTAACCCTGCTGCCTGCTTTCAGAATGCTCATCAATGGCAACCTCCGAGAAGAAATTGGGCTCCCTCTGGATGTTGCAACAAACCGGCCATCCGCCTAACATTGCGGAATACCAACGAAAGCGCCCACCAAAACGAAAGGGACTGCCGCTCCCTTAGGCAGGATGCCTATCGGCAGGTCATCCGAGGGAATTTCCGGATCAGCCGTCAACTGTAGGAGTTGACAGGGAGCGTTGTTTCACTGTGGGAGCGCCATTTCTGGCGCGATCCGCCGGAGGCGGTGACTTCGGTTGCGGGTATTCGCGCCTGGAAAGGCGCTCCCACAGAGTTGGTGCTACCCGCCAAAGGCAGCTCCCGCAAATCCTCCGCTGGAGTCTTCCCCTAGTCCCCTAGCCCCTAACCCCGTCCTTCCAGCCCCCGAAGTCTCCAGGCCCCAGCCCCCTCGCCCCTCGCCCCTCGCCCCTCGCCCCCCGACCCCGCCTCTAAAAAATATCCACCAGCGACTCGTTGATCCCCTTGAGCATCTCGTACCAGAACTCCTTGGCCGCCTCGCTGCGGTCGGCGGCGAATTTCTCCAGCCACCACAAAAGTTCCGGGCTTTGGTCCCCTTCCACCTCCCGCTTGCGCAAAAGGAAGGTGTGCACGTAGTCGATGTCGCGCTGGGACTCCCAGAAAACCGGGCAGTTGTGGCTGTTGAGGCGGCTGGCCAGCACCGAGATCGCCCGCAGGAACTCGTCCCGGCAGCCGTACAGCGAGCCGATCACCTCCGGCAGCAGTTCCTCCGCCCAGGCGCGGTGGAAGCGGCAGATCCCGAGGTTATCCAGGATCAGCTCCGACTTCAGCCGCTCGGCGCATTTTCGCCCCAGCTCACGCGGGGCGATGAACTCGCCGGAGTACACCATGTAGTACTTCCCCATGATGGTCATCGGGGCGAGGGCTCCCGCCACCCAGTACTGGTTGGGAACCATCCAGCCGCGCCGCCCGAAGGCGGTGTAGACGAAAGAGTCGTGCAGGGCGACGCCGCGCCCGGTGGAGTGGATCCGGCTCCACTTGCGGATCCCTTCGCGAAAATCGAGCAGGCCGCGCCGCGCCAGGATCGCGTCGATGAGCTCCACCCCCAGTTCGGCATTGTGCAGCGAATCGGTGACCCGTTCGAAGCCGTCCACGTTCCAGCGCGGCATCCGGGTCACCCCGACCTCTTCCCGGGTCAGCTTCCCGGTATCCAGGAGGTCCATGAGCCACGCCAACACGCCTCCGCAGGAGATGGCGTCGAATCCCATTGCGTCGCAGTGGTGGTTCAAAAGCTCGGCGGCGCGCTGATCGAAAATGCCGCACAGAGGCCCCATGGTCTGGTACGGCTCGTAATCCTTCTTGTAGGGCCCGTTCATCTTCTTGCAGGCCGCCACGCACGGCTCGCCGCAGTTCGCCTGCTGTCTGCCGGCGATGGTCTCCTCGTTGAACTGCTTCAGGTAGTGGTCTACGATGAACCGCCGGTGCATCTGGAGCCGCTGGTCTTCCGAGTCGAAGATGGTCCGGTAGTTGAAGGCCATGATCTTGCCCCCCATGGTGGTGAAGTTCACCCCGAGCGTCCCGCCGGTGC
The DNA here is from genome assembly GCF_016458275.1 of Geomesophilobacter sediminis. Classification (GTDB taxonomy): domain Bacteria; phylum Desulfobacterota; class Desulfuromonadia; order Geobacterales; family Geobacteraceae; genus Geomesophilobacter; species Geomesophilobacter sediminis. The sequence continues at coordinate 353,034 of NZ_JAEMHM010000001.1, read as the reverse complement.
CGAGCTTCTCGTCGAAGCGGTACTTGCTGGTCGCCTCCAGATCCTTCTGCGCCAGCTTCAGGTTGTACTTGTCCTGAAACCACTGGTCGGCAACGGTGCGGTCCCGGAAGTCATCCTCCACCACCGTGCCTCCGTAGATGATGGCGGCGATGCCGTGCTGCTGGAGCATGGCGCTGCCGAAGCCCCCCCGCCCCGCCCAGGTATCGACGAGCCCCACCTTCCCGCGTGCGATCGGGACCGACATGATCGCCCCCATGTCGGTCCTCAACGCCGCGGGACCGCAGACCAGGATGCGCGGGTCCTTCTCGAACCGGGAGCCGAACCGTTCGTGGACGTAGTCGGTGAGAGCGTAGACCCCGGTGCGGCCGCCGGCCCAGATCTCCTCGACCGGAATCGGGACCACCTCCACTTCGATCACCTCACCGTGGTTGCGGTTCAGGTAGAGCACGGAAGGTGCCGGGGCCTTGCCGACCAGGCTCAACATGTTGATGCCGAGGTTGTTGAAGACGAGCCCCGCCCCACCCATCGAGCTCACGTAAAGCCCCTGCCAGCAGGGGGAATGGCCGGTGACCACGAGGCGGTTGGAACCCGGGAAGATGGAACCGGCAAAGATGCCGACGCCGAAGTTGAGGCTGTTTTTCTTGTCGGCCAGGTGAATGCCCAGGTCGACGGGGCCGAAGTAGCGGTCAAAGCCGTACTTCACCGTTTTGTAAAACCCGGTGGACGGATCGACGAGCAGAACCTTCTGATGGGTGGCCATGGATGAGGATCTCCCTGAATGTATGTGTTTTTCCGAAATCAGAGACAAAGAGTATCGCGAGAGAGACTGAGGCGCTTAACTCCAGGAAAGAAGAAGCCACTATTTTGCCATAGAAACGCCAGATAGTGTAGGACGCGTTGAGGAACGAAACGCGACTTTTTGTGCGGGCACAGGAAAGGAAAACGCCCGGGCAGTCATGACTGCGCCGGGCGCCGGTGAGAAAGGGGGCCGAAGGTTGGTAGGCAGCGTTGAAGGGCCAAACGCGATCGCAAGGCTTTCAGAGCACCCGTTTTTTCTTGAGGACCAGCACGCCGAGCGGGACGGCGGCCGCCGCGACCGGGGTCCAGTACATGAGGATGGACCCCAACGGCCAGGGTGTGGCGAGCTTCAGAAGCAGGACCGGGGGGACGATGCCGAGAAACACAAAAGCGACCAGGAACTCAAGTACTTTCACTTCCACCTCCGAGGCATTAAATGGAGGCGCCATTATATAGAAAGGGGACCGACAACGGTACCCCTTTTCTCCCTCGATTTGGATGTAGGAGCGACATTCCTGGCGCGATCGAGTCCGTTTCAATAAGCAATGTTGCTTGAATCAGCAAGGCTGCCGCCAACCCTGTGGGAGGTAATCCTTTCTTCCGGCAGTAGTTTCCTCGGCGCCCCTCCGCGCCCTCCGCGGTGCGCTTCTATCCCCCGATCTAATTCCCGACGAGCGCCCGCGTCACCCCCTCCAAAAGCCGGGCCGGCACGACCGGCTTGTCGACGAACACCACCCCTTCGGGAATACCCATCTTCCCGCTGATGATGTGCTGCGCGTAGCCGCTCAAGATCAGCGCCTTCACCTCGGGCACGATCTCACGCAGCGCCACCAGCGTCTCCACCCCGTTCATCCCCGGCATCAGTGCATCCACCACCGCGAGCCGGATCCTTGCGTGCTCCTTGGCGAAGAGCGCCACCGCCTCCGCCCCGTCAGCAGCCTCGACCACCTGGTAGCCGAACGCTTCCAGGAGTTCCCGGGTTACCCGGCGGACCCCCGGGTCATCCTCGACAAGGAGAATGGTCACCTCCTCTTCGATCACCTGCGGCGCTACCGGCTCCGGTTCCGCAAACTCTTCCGCCCCGCCCGTCAGCGGCAGATAGATGCGGAAGGTCGTGCCGATCCCGGACTCGCTGTAGCAGGTAATGTGACCATGGAGCTGGGTGACGATGCCGTAGACGATGGACAGCCCCAGCCCGGTCCCTTTCCCCTCCCCTTTGGTGGTGAAAAAGGGTTCGAATATTCTCTGCAGGTGCTCCTTCGGGATCCCCTCGCCGGTGTCGGAGACGGTGATCAGGGCATGGGGGCCGGGGGTGCCGAAACCATGGGTCGCGACGAAGCCCTGGTCGAGGTGGAGCCCCTCCAACTGCACGCTGAGCTCCCCCCCGTTGGGCATGGCGTCGCGGGCGTTGGCGGCGAGGTTTACGAAAACCTGCTGCAGGTGGGCCTTGTCCACGGTGACCACCAGGGGGTCCGCCGAGCGCTTGAGCTCGAAGAGCACATCATCGCCCAAAACCCGGATCAGGAACTTTTCCACCATGGCGACCAGCTTGTTCAGGTCCACCGGCTCGAGCTTGAAGACCTGCTTTCTGCTGTAGGAGAGAAGCCCGCTGGTCAGTTCGGAGGCCCGCTCGGCAGCCGCGACGATCTCCCGCAACGGCTCTTTTAGTTCCGCTCCGGCCTTGATCTCCGCGAGCGCGGCGTACCCCATGATGACCTGGAGCACGTTGTTGAAATCGTGGGCCACCCCGCCGGCGAGTTGGCCTAGGGCCTCCATCCGCTGCGCGTGGCGCAGCTGTTCCTCCAGCTTCTTGCGGGCGGTGACGTCGCTGATGGTCCGGATCACCCCGATGATGCTCCCATCGTCGCTGCGCAGAGGCGCCGCGGTGTTGTAGGTCCATCCGGAATGCCCGGTCTCCTCGATGTTGTAAAAGAATTCCTCGCCCGGCGCCACCTCGCCGCGCAGGGCCTTCTCGACCTGCTCCAGCGACCCGGCCTTCAAGGTGGGAAAGAGGTCCTGGGGGCGGCGCCCCAGCACGTGGTCCTCGGTGATGCCGGTAAGCTGCTCGAGAAATGGGTTCCAGGCCAGGTAGCGGAGTTCCCGGTCATGCACCACGATCCCTTCCTGGACGCACTCGATGATCCGGCGGTTGAGCGCCTGGGACGCCTGGAGCCCTGCCTCCGCCCGCTTGAGTTCCGACAGGTCGGTGATGAGGGCGAAAAAGCCACGCACCTTGCCGTCCACCCGGTCCGGAATGTAATGGGTCCAGGTATACGCCGTCTCCCCGGTGGCTTTCAGCAACCGTCCCTCGAACTGTTGCGGCTCGCCCCGCAACGCCGCACACGCCTGCTTCTGCACGCGGCGGAACCCTTCCCCACCGAGGAGATCCGGCAGCGAGATCCCGACCATCTGCTCCGAACTCTTCCCGTACCACTCGAGGTAGCCGCGGTTGGCGAAGCTGCAGCGGAACTCGTCGGTCCAGTAGCCGATCATCACCGGCAGGTTTTCGGTGACCATCCGCAAAAAACGTTCGCTGGCCAGCAGTTTCTCGTGTTCGACCTTGCGCAGCATCATCTCGCCGATGCTGTCGGCCACCAGTTCGAGCGACTCGACGTCGTCCAGGGTGAACGCCCCCGGCGCGCGGTGATTGAGCTGGAGCAGGCCGATGATGCGCTCCTTGGCGCGGACCGGGATCAGCGCCACCGAGGCGTAACCTTCGTGGATGCACTGGTTGCGGGGGTGGATCCGGGCATCCTCTTCGGGAGGGATATCGAGGAACGGGCAGGAGTCGTTGGTCCAAAGGCTCCCCCCCCGGGTGCTGTTGGGGTCTTCGGGGTCGGTCTTGCCGGTGATCACCAGCCCGCAGGTGCACTCAAGGCAGATGCTGCCGTCATCGTTCCGGCAGATACCGCCGTCGGCGGTCTTGATCAGGAGCGAATTCTCTTTCTCCAAAAAGTCATGGGAGAACCCCTCCTGGCAGAAGTACGGGAAGTCGTCGCCGTCCTGCAGGCGCAGCCCCACCGCATCCACCCCGGTCGCCGACTTGATCAGCCCGACCACCTCGCGGTTGGCTTCCTTCTGGTCATCGCCGGTCGCCATGACCAAAAGGATGTCACGTTCCAGCCGGCGATAATCCACCCGCCCCCGAAGCGCCGCCTCCCGCGCAACGTGCCGACGCGACGTCAGGGGCTCGCCCTGCGGTCCCTCGCCGGCCGGACAGGCCACTTTCCGGAAATGACACTCCTCGCAGAAGATACGTTCTTTTTCGGCCATAGGCTCACCCATCTACTGGCATAAGGAGGAGGTCGATGCTTTATGTTTCGATTCCAGATCGAGCACGCTCCAACTGCGACGACACAAAAGTGTAGCAAAATTCAAAAACGTACTCTAATCTTTTTCGGATACTATCAAACAGAATAACAGCGTGCAATAGTTCTCACAATAATATTACTATTTCATTGCCAAGTTGTAGTCCGTTTCCTACAATTTGCAACAGATACTGGTTTTGTTACCCAAGATAGGTTGACTATGAGTGGAACGGGCATCGAAGAAGGGTTAAAAAGAGGAAAGGATTCATCTTATTCAGATGTTATGTTCTTCAGAATGAGTAAAAGCGGACGGTGGGCAGGGGATAGACAGGGGGCGGGGCAGGTGGCATCGGCCGGCCCACCCGTGCTGCATCGCGTCGTGGTCTCGGCACCGGCCAGCGGTTGCCGAGGAAGCGGGGCGGTTTTTTCGCCGGGACGTCAGAGGGGCGCGTCGGGCAGGGTGAAGGGAAGGGTGAAATAAAAGGTCGCCCCCTCCCCTTCCTTCCCGTAGGCCCAGATCTTTCCGCCGTGGCGCTGCACCACCCGCTGCGCGGTCGCCAGGCCGATCCCCACTCCTTCGAAATCGGTACCGTGCAGCCGTTCGAACGCCTTGAAGAGCCGATCGGCATACGCCATCTCGAAGCCGGTGCCGTTGTCCTTGATGAAGTAGACCGTGCTGCCCGCTTCGAACCGGCTCCCGAACTCGATGCGGGCGACGTCACGCCGTGCGGTGTATTTCCAGGCATTGCCGAGCAGGTTCTGCAAAAGCTGCTTCAAAAGCGAGGCGTCGCCCCAGGCGGCCAGTCCCGGTGCAATCTCCACCTCCACGACCCGGTCCGGTTCGGTTTCCCGGAACATATCGACGATCGCGGCAGCCTCCGCGCTCAAGTCGACCCGGATCGGCAGCAATTCGGTGCGGTTGATGCGGGAGAGTTCCAGCAGGTTGTCGATGAGAAGCCCGAGCCGGTTCGAAGCCGCGGCGATCCGGTTCAGGTAGTGGTGCCCCTCCTCGGGGAGGAGGTCGGCAAATTCTTCCAAAAGCAGCGCGCAGTAACCGTTCATGTGGCGCAGCGGCGCCCTGAGGTCGTGCGAGACCGAGTAGCTGAAGGCCTCGTGCTCCAAAAGTGCCGCCTCCAGGTCGGCGGTCCGCTCCAGCACCCTTCGCTCCAAAAGCTCGTTGGCCTGCTGCAGGCTCCGCTGCTGTTCCCGCTCGGTAGCGATGTGGTTCTGGATCAGCTTGGAGGCCTCGAGCAGCGCCTCCGAAACCTCCGCGGTCTCGCGCACCGTCTGGGACGTGATGGCAAGGACGGTTTCCCCGCGCCCGATGGTCACCGCCGGTTCCACCAGCGACTGGATCGACTGGACGATCCGGCGCCCGATATCCAGCGCCAGGGCAAGGCCCAACAGGGAGAGGGTGGTTGCCCCCAAAAAAGCCACCGCCATCCACCGGTAGACAACCGACATCACCTCGGACTTCGGGACCCCCACAATCACCGTCCAGCCGCAAAGCGAGGAGCGGCAGAACGTGGAGAGGACCACCTTTCCCTCGTAATTGGTCCGCTCGGTGATGCCGGAAGACTTGCTGGCAATGGCGCGTTTGAGGGGAGGAAGTGCCGATTTCCCGACGCTGCGCTCGGGGTCGAGGGTACGGGCGACGGTGATGTCGCGGCTGTCCAGGACGGAAACGTAGCCGCCGCGAGGGACGTTGCGGCTGGGGAGCAGGGTCAGGAAGCGGTGTGCGGTAAGCGTCATGGAAAGGTCGTAGCGGACCACCCCGCCCCGGATGACCGGGACGTCCACGGAGACGAGCGGGCGGCCGGTGAGCGCTCCGAAAAAAAGATCCCCGATGACCGGCTTTGCCCCGGCAAAGACGGCACCGACCGCCTCCAGATTGTTGCGCTTGGGCAGAGGCGTTCCCCAGGGGCGGAAGGAGTTGACCAGCTGCTGCCCGGAGGCATCGGCCAAAACGATGTCCGCTTCGGGGAATACCTTCAGGAGGGCCCGGCTTTGCCGATGGAAGGCCTTGAAATCACCCTGATCCAGTGCGGGCGAGGTGGCCAGGGCGGCCAGGGCTCCCTGCACGCTGGAAAGCTCGCGATCGATGATCACGGAAGTGGCACGGGCGTCGGCGAGGATGTCATCCTCCACCCGCTCCCGTTTCTCGACATAGGCGAAGTGGACCAGATAGAGCGAGACCAGCCAGACCGGCAGCACGCAGGCGGCCACCAGCCAGATCAACTGGGAACGAATGGAAGGGAGTCCTCGCGTAAACATTTTCGTGGGGCTACTCCGACGGGAATGACAGTAACAGCCGCTCCATTGTCATGTGCGGGAACGTAAAGTCAGCGACTTATATCACAGTTAAGCAGCACGAATAAAGGCGTATTTATTTCCGTACCCATGACGTGCCTGTTCCTTTGACAGTTACGCGCCTGTCTACGACAATCTCTCACAAAAAATGTTCCGGAATCGGCCGCATCCAGTCTAAGATGAAGCAAAGGAGCCTGGAGGAGCGGGCTCCGAAACGTTTTGCCAAAGGAGGAGACACCCATGTTGAAAACCGCTGCCTATGCCGCTGCGTCGCCCAACGCTCCCCTTGCCCCGTACCGGATCGAACGGAGGGAACCGGGACCGCACGACGTGCTCATCGATATTCTCTACTGCGGAATCTGCCATTCCGACATCCACCAGGTCCGCGACGAATGGGGCGGCTCGCTCTTCCCGATGGTCCCGGGTCACGAGATCGTCGGCACGGTGGCCCGGGCCGGCGCCGGGGTCTCCCGCTGGAAAGTCGGCGATACGGTCGGGATCGGCTGTTTCATCGACTCCTGCCGGGAATGCGCCGCCTGCCGCGAAGGGGAGGAGCAGTTCTGCGAGCGCGGCATGAACGCCACCTACAACAGCTTGGAGCGCGACGGCAAGACCCCGACCTACGGCGGCTATTCCACCCGGATCACCGTCGACGAAAACTACGTCCTGCGCATCCCGGAAGGGATGCCCCTGGAGCGGACCGCGCCCCTTTTATGCGCCGGCATCACTACCTATTCCCCGCTGCGCCGCTTCGGCATCAAGGACGGCGACAAGGTCGCCGTGGTCGGCCTTGGGGGGCTGGGGCACATGGGGGTGAAGATCGCCCGGGCCATGGGGGCGCACGTGACGGTTTTGAGCCACTCCCCGGGCAAGCGCGAGGAGGCGCTCCGGCTGGGGGCAAACGACTTCATCGCCACCGGGGAGCCCGATGCCTTTCCGAAGAACGCCGGCCGCTTCGACTTCATCCTCGACACGGTCTCGGCACGGCACGACTACAACCGGTACCTGGAGCTCCTGCGCCGCGACGGCACCATGGTGCTGGTTGGGATTCCCGAACCGACCGAGCTGCACGCCGCCTCCCTGGTCCTGAAACGGCGTCAGTTGGCCGGCTCGCTGATCGGCGGAATCCGCGAAACCCAGGAGATGCTCGATTTCTGCGCGCGGCACAACGTCGCCGCCGACGTGGAGGTGATCCCGATCGAGCGGGTGAACGAGGCGTATGACCGGGTGGTCCAAAGCGACGTCCGCTACCGCTTCGTCATCGACATCGCCAGCATCAAGGAGACCTGATGGATAAGGAGCAGCACGTGGCCGGCGGCGTCGCCGCCGGCTTCATCACCCTCGCGGTGGCCATGGGGATCGGGCGTTTTTTGTACACCCCCCTGCTGCCGCTCATGCTCACCGAGTACGGGATGCGTCCCGACCAGGCCGGTTTTCTCGCCTCTCTGAACTACGTCGGCTACCTGGTCGGGGCCTTCTCGGCCGGCCCCCTCTGCCACCGTTTCGGGGAGCTCAGGGTGCTCGCCGCCGGGCTTTTCCTCTCCTGCCTCACCACCGCCACAACCGGGCTTTTGACCCAGTTTCCCGCCGTCTGCGGCTCCCGCCTCTTGGCCGGCAACGCGAGCGCGCTTGCCTTCGTGGCGGTATCGGGACTGGTCCTGATGCTGATCGCCCGCGCCGGGAAAGAGAATCTCGCCGGCCTCTATTACGGCGGGGTCGGTGCCGGAATCGTGGCGACCGGACTCGCCGCGCCACCGGTCGCGCAGTTCGCGGGTGCGGCCGGTACCTGGGTCGTCTTCGGGGGGGTGAGCGCCCTTTTATCCCTGGTCGTCATCTTCCTGCTGCGCCGGCAGGAGGGGCCCCGCCACGACCAGGCGGCAGCACCCAAGAGGCCGCTCCCCCGGGATCCCCGCTACCTCCGTCTGGTGATCGCCTACGGCCTGGAGGGGTTCGGCTACATCATCACCGGGACCTTCATGGTCGCCGCGGCCAAGGCGACCGTCGGTGCCGCCGGCGCCCAGATCGCCTGGGTCGCCGCCGGATGCGCCGCCTTCCCTTCGGCCTTTCTCTGGTCCCAGGCGGCGCGCAAATGGGGGAGACTGAAGCCCTTGGTGGCAGCCTTTTTGATCCAGGCAACCGGGATCGTGCTCCCCGCCCTGGTCGGGGGGGCACCCGCCGTCGTCGCCGGAGCCCTTTTGTTCGGCGCCACCTTCATGGGCATCGTCACCCTCGCCCTTTCCGAGGGGGCCTCCTACGCCCCGGCGGCACGGGCGCGGGTGGTCGGTTTCATGACCGGGATTTACGGCATCGGCCAGATCGCCGGGCCGTCGCTCGCCGGCTACGTCGCAGCCCGCACCGGGAGCTACCAGCTCGCGCTGGCCTGCGCCGCCGCCACGGTGGTGGCCGCCGGGCTCCTCATCTCCGGCGACGCCTTCGGCCGAAAGAACCCGCAGCGGTAAGGCTTCCCCATCCAACCATAATCATTGACCCCGACGGTACCGGTGGAGTACAAGAACGGAAACGCCACGCTTCCAGCCGGCGAACCTCCCCCCCCTTGAAAAAGCGGGGGTTGCGGAGATTTTGCTTTAAGCCTTAAGACACGGAGGGATACCAATGCCACGCACGATCTCCGCGCTTCTCTTACTGCTCGCGTTTGCCGTGCCGGCGCTTGCCGCCGGGCCGCTCCCCAAACCGGCGGCCAACGTGAAATGCCAGGTCTGCGGCATGTTCGTCGCCAAGTATCCCGACTTCCTGGCCCGGATCGCCTTCCGGGACGGGGCGGTCGCCTGGTTCGACGGGCCGAAGGACCTCTTCCGGTTCTACAACAACATGGCGGCCTACGACCGGCGCCACCAGAAGAAGGACGTCGCCGAAGTCACCGTCACCAATTACTATTCGCTCGCCGCCATCGACGGCAAAAAGGCGCTCTACGTCCTCGGCACCGACGTCTTCGGCCCGATGGGGAAGGAACTGGTCCCCTGCAGCAGTAGGGCGGAGGCGAACGATCTCATGAAAGACCACAAGGGGACCCGCATCCTCCGTTTCACCGAGGTGACCCCGGCGCTGCTCAAGGGGCTGGAATGACCCGGCTGCGCCCATCCACCCTCTTCGGCGCCGCGATCCTGCTGCTTCTGGCCGGGACCGCCGCCGCGGGGCTCCACGCCCGGACGGCCCGGATTGCCGCCGCCGCGGCCGAAAACGAGGGGCGCACCCTGGTGGCGCGGCTTGGCCTCACCGATCTCTGCCTCACCACCGAGGCATCCTACTGCAGAAACCCGGCGCTCACCGACGCCCGCACCCCGTTCCAGGACCACCCGGGCGCCCTGGAACACTTCCCGAGCGGGGCGCTGATCGCGCCGCCGCCGCACCTCACCCCTACCCATGCTCCGCGCCGTTGAACGCCACCGCCACCTGCTCGATTTCGCCCTCGCCTCGCTTTTGCGCCGCAAGGGGAAAAACGCCGCCCTGATCGGGGTCTACACCCTGGTGGTCTTTTTGCTCGGCTCCACCCTCTTCTTCACCCATGGCATCAAAAGGGAAGCGGCCCGGCTTTTGGCCGAGGCACCGGAGATCGTGGTGCAGCGCACGGTAATGGGGCGCTACGAGCCGGTTCCTGCCGACTGGACGGAAAAGGTCCGCGCCCTGCGCGGGGTGAGCGAGGTGCAGCCGCGGCTGTGGGGCTATTACTTCGATCCGGGGCTCAAGGCGAACTACACCTTTCTCGTCGACCGGCGCGCCGAGCCGGGAAAGGTGCTCCTCGGTGCCGCCCTCTCCCGGGCGCGCGGCGCCTATCCCGGCGACACCATCTCCTTCGACGCTTTCGACGGCACCTTCACCAGCTTCGAGGTCACGGGGGTCTTGAGCGAAGCCTCCGAGCTCCTCTCCGCCGACCTGATCCTGATCGCCGAGGGGGACTACCGCCGTCTGACCGGGGCTCCGGCGGGGCTGGTCACCGATCTCGCGGTGCGGGTCCCCAATGCCAAGGAGGTCCCGGCGGTCGCCGAGAAGATCGCCGGGCTCTTCCCCCACGCCCGCCCCATCCTGCGCAGCGAGATCCTGCGCACCTACGACTCCCTCTTCGACTGGCGCGGCGGCATGATGCTCGCCGTCCTTTCCGCGACGCTGCTCGCCTTTCTCATCCTCGCCTGGGACAAGGCGACCGCGCTTTCCGCCGAGGAGCGCCGCGAGATCGGGATCCTCAAGGCCGTGGGGTGGGATACCGGGGACATCATGCTGATGAAGTTCTGGGAAGGGTGCTCGGTATCGCTGCTCGCCTTTGGCGCCGGGTCGCTGCTCGCCTACTGGCACGTCTTTGCCGGCAACGGCTTCGTCATTGTCGCGGCGCTCAAGGGGTGGTCCACCCTGTACCCGAGTTTCCGGATCGCCCCCTACCTGGGCCCGGAGCAGCTGATCACCCTCTTTTTCTTAACCGTCGTCCCGTACACCGCCGCGACCATCGTCCCCGCCTGGCGCGCCGCGACGGTGGATCCGGACCAGGTGATGCGTTAGGAGCAGACCGTGATCGAGACCGTCGGCATAACCAAGACCTACAACCAGGGAAAGCCCAACGAGTACCGCGCGCTGCGCGAGGTGTCGGTCACCGTCGAGGCGGGAGAATTCGTCGTCATCAAGGGGCCGAGCGGTTCCGGCAAGACCACCCTGCTCACCCTGGTCGGCGGGATGGCGCGCCCAACCTCCGGGCGCATCTTCGTTTCCGGCCGGGAGATCTCGAGCCTCCCCGAGCGCTTTCTCACCGAAATCCGGCGCCAAAGCTTCGGCTTCGTCTTCCAGTCGCTGAACCTGATCCGGGGGCTGAGCGCGCTGGAGAACGTCATGGCCCCCGCCTACCCTTCCGGCGAGCCCCATACCCGGCTCAGGCGGCGCGCCCTGGAGCTTCTGGAGCGTTTCGGGCTCGCCGGCCGGGCCGGTGCGAAGGTGGAATGGCTCTCCGGCGGCGAGGCGCAGCGGGTCGCCATCGCCCGGGCCCTGGTGAACGACCCCGCCGCGATCATCGCCGACGAGCCGACCGCCCACCTGGACGGCGCGCTGGCCGCCGAATTCCTGGACCTGCTGGCGCAGTTGAACCTTCAGGGGAAGACGGTGCTGGTCACCAGCCACGACCCGCGGGTCTGGACCGGACGGGCGGTAAGCCGCGTGATCGAGCTGCGCGACGGGGCGGTGGTTTCTGCGGACGGCACGCCATGATCCTCGCCCCGAACGTCCTGGCGCTCCTGGTCGCCTCGGGAGCGACCGCGCTGCTGACCGCCCTGGCCGCCTGCCACGGGGTGGGAATCCTGCGCCACTGGGACCTCTCCAGCGGCAGCGAACGCCAGCTCGCCCTGGAGCGGCGCACCTACCTCACCTCCGCCCTGGTGGGGACCGTCCTCTCCTTCGAGCTCCTCTCGCTCTTTCTCTTCGTCTCCAGCGCGGACCGGATCGCGCCGCTTCTGATCGGGGCGATGTGCGCGGTGGGGACCCTTCAGGCGAACGGCTATGGATTCGCAACCCTCTACCTGAAGCTCGCGCTGTTTCTTTTGAGCGGCCTGTGGCTGGTACTGAACCACGCCGACAACCTCGTCCCGGACTACCCGCTGATCCGCCCCAAGTACCTCCTGCTCCTGGTCCTGGCGCCGCTGTCCGCGGCCGAGGCGGTGCTTGAGGCCCTGTTCTTCCTGCGCCTTAAGCCGGACGTCATCACCTCCTGCTGCGGCAGCCTCTTCAGCAGCGCGGCCGGCACGGAGACCGACCTGGCGGCGCTCCCCCCCCGGACCGCGCTCATCGCCCTGGTCGCGGCCGGAGCGGCGCTGCTGCTGTGCGCTTTCTGGACGGCACGCTCCCAGCGGCGTCTTGCCCCCCTTCTCCTCGGCGCCGCCGGCACGGTCCACTTCGCCGTCGCCCTCGCCGCCATCATTTCCGCGGTATCCCCTTACGTCTACGAGCTCCCCACCCACCACTGCCCGTTTTGCCTCCTGCAGCGCGAATACCGTTACGTCGGCTACCTGATCTACCCGGCGCTTCTGGCGGCGACCGTCACCAGCGTCGGCGTCGGGGCGCTGGCCGTCGGGCGCGCCGAAACCGCTGCGGGCGAGCTGCCGCGGTTCCGGCGCCGGCTCGCCCGCTGGACCATCGCGGCGGAACTTCTCTTCCTCGGGATCGTCGCCGCCTGCATCGCCACCTCGCAGCTCACCCTGCGCTAACCCTCCCTTCTTTGGCTGTAGGTACATTCCCGACATTTTTCGCCCGGCATTAAAGCAGTGGCCATGAGCTGCCGATAACGAACGTATTGCAACGGTTGCAGATTCCTGTCGCCGCGTCCCGGCGGCTCAGCCCGGTGCCCTCCTGCAATGCGGCTTTTCCCGGTTTCTCCGGGGTTGGCCCTGCCCCCACGCCCGACCGAGGGTCGCCGTGGGCGGGTATGTTTGAACCGCAACGGTGAACCATGAAGATCCTTAACACGAGGGCGGTCACCAACCTTCCGCTCAAGCAGAAGCTGACCCTGATGATCCTGGCGGGCTGCACGGTCACGCTGATCCTCGCGTCGCTGTTCTTCGTGATCCGGGAGGCGAGGCTCCTCTACTACGCCCAGCAGGAGGACCTGGTCTCTTTTGCCGACATGATCGTGAAGAACACCGCCTCCGCGGTCCTGTTCGACTACCCCCAGGAAGCCCAGGACACCATCCGCCCCCTCACGGTCAAATCGTCCATCCTCGCCGCGTACGTGGTCAGCCGGGACGGACGCATCTTCGCCCGGCACCTCGCGAAGGGGCGCGACACCACCCAGCTCCCCCTGGAACAGATTCCTCTCGGCGCGCCCCCCGCTACCGTTCTTTGCAAGGTCGAGCAGCTCAAGCTGAACGCCGCCCGCTCCTCGCTCACCGAAGGCTACTCCACCCTGACCCGCCCGATCAAGGTCGACGCCGAGGAGATCGGCACCGTCATCATTCACGGCAGCACCGATCACTTCTTCAGCAGCCTGCGCTCGACCCTGGTCACCTCGATCCTTTTCATGGCCGGTGCCTTCGCCACCGCCTTCTTTCTCTCCGCACAGATGCAGAAGACGATCTCGTCGCCGCTGCTCAACCTGGTGGGAACCATGCAGGAAGTGGCCGAGACCAGAAACTACGCCCTGCGCGCCGAAGCCCCGTCCCAGGACGAGATCGGGATGCTTTATCACGGCTTCAACCACATGCTCTGCGAGATCGAGGAGCGCAACCAGATTCTGAGGCAGCGCCAGGCGCACCTGGAACAGCTCGCCCACTACGACCCCCTGACCCGCCTCCCCAACCGGACCCTCTTCTACGACCGGCTGACCCAGGCCCTGCGCCATGCCGAGCGCCAAAAAAGCGAGCTCGCCGTTCTGTTCATCGACCTGGACCGGTTCAAGGACATCAACGACACCCGGGGGCACCGCACCGGCGACCTGCTGCTTTTGGGGGTCGCCCAGCGCCTCGGCAGGGTGGTGCGCGAGTGCGACACGGTGGCGCGGCTTGGGGGAGACGAGTTCACCCTCTTCGTGCAGAACATCGGCACCGCGGACCACGTCGCCCTGGTCGGGGCGAAGATCCTGGACCTCTTCGCCCTCCCCTTCTTGATGGGGGACGAGGAGGTTTACATCACCGCGAGCGTCGGGGCCACCCTGTTCCCGTACGACGGGCAGAGCGTGGATGAACTGCTCATGAATGCCGACATCGCGATGTACCATGCCAAGGACAGCGGCAAAAACGCCTTCCGCCTCTTCAACAAGAAAATGACCCAGAACGCCAGCGACCGCGTCTCGCTGCAGACCGACCTGCGGCTCGCGCTGGACCGCGGCGAACTCTTTTTGCACTACCAGCCCAAGGTCGACCTCGACAGCGGCCGGGTCACCGCGGTGGAGGCGCTTTTGCGCTGGAACCACCCGAAACTGGGGCTCGTGGCGCCGGACCGGTTCATCCCCCTGGCCGAGGAGAGCGGGATCATTACCGGCGTTACCGACTGGGTGCTCCGCAGCGCCACCCGGCAGGCCCGGCACTGGCAGGAGGTGGACCACCAGCCGATCCGGGTCGCGGTAAACCTCTCCCCGGTGCATTTCAAGCGGCAGGACGTGGAGCGGACCGTAGTCTCGGCGCTGGAAGAGACCGGACTCGACCCGCATCTTCTGGAGATCGAGATCACCGAGTCATCCCTGATGCAGAACAACGAATACACGAGAGAGGCGCTGGCCCAACTGCGGCGCGCCGGGATCACCGTATCCATCGACGATTTCGGCACCGGCTACTCCTCGCTGAGCTATCTGCACCGCTACCCGATCGACATCCTGAAGATCGACCGGACCTTCGTCTGGAACATGACCAAGAGCGAGGAGGACCGGGCCATCGTCGCCGCGATCATCGCGATGGCGGAGAGCCTCAAGCTGCAGGTGGTGGCCGAGGGGGTGGAAACGCTGGAGCAGCTGGAACTTTTGCGCCAGGAGGGGTGCCATGCGGTCCAGGGGTATCTGATCTCGCGACCGGTAGTCGCCGAGGAGGTGGAGAAGTTTTTCACCGGGAAGGTCGAGCTGGCGGCAGGGTGAGCGCTTGGCGCGGCAGGAGCGCCAAAAGGGCTTCCCCCGGATCGGGGGAAGCCCTTTTTTTTGGTGCGGTTGCCGCCGGGTCGGATCGGTCTCAGAGTTGATTGAGGGGGACAGGCACCTTCGGAGCCAGTCCCCGGGACCGCTACTGCAGGCCGATCACCTCGGCGAGCGCCTCGGCCATCGCCGCCATGGTGAACGGCTTGGGGACCGCGGCCTTGAAGCCGTACTCCTTGTGGGAGCCGACGATGGGGTCGCTGTTGTAACCGCTGGAGACGATGGCCCGCACCGCCGGATCGAGCGCCCGGATCCGCGCGATCGCCTCCACGCCCCCCATCCCGCCGGCAATGGTGAGGTCCATGATCACCGCGGCAAAGGGCTCGTCGTTTGCCAGCGCCGCACGGTAGAGCTCGATCGCCTGCTCCCCGTCGTTGCAGGTGCAGCACTGGTAGCCGAGCATCTCCAGCATCTCCTCGGCAACCTCCCGGATGATCGGCTCGTCGTCCATCACCAGCACGCGCCCCCGTCCGGTCCGGATCTGGCGGTCCGGCGCCGCCGCCACGACCGCGACGCTGCGGTCCGAGGCAGGCAGGTAGACGGTAAAGGTGGACCCGCACAGGGGGCCGGAAGCGATCTCGATCTGGCCGCCGTGGCGGGTGACGATGGAGTGGACCATGGCGAGACCGAGCCCGGTCCCGGTCTCCTTGGTGGTGAAGTAGGGGTCGAAGATGCGGTTGATGCACTCGGGCGGGATGCCGACCCCTTCGTCAGCGACGCTGATGCAGACGTAGCGCCCGGCGGGAAGGTGGTGCGCCGGGGCGGTAAATTCCTGGTTGCCGATCGCGATCCGGATGATCCCCCCCGCGGGCATCGCCTGGTCGGCGTTGATCACGAGGTTGCTGATCACCTGGCTCAGTTGCCCGACGTCCACCTCGGCATCCCACACCCCTTCCGCGATATGGAAGCGGCAGGCCACCTTGGCACCCCTCAGCGCGAACTCCGCCGAATCCTTCACGATGTCCGCGATGGAGACCAGCTGCTTGACCGGGGCTCCCCCCTTGGCAAAGGTCAGAAGCTGCCGGGTGAGCTCGCGCGCCCCTTCGGCGGATTGGAGCGCCCGCTTGATCAGGGAGCTGTTGTCGGCCTCCCCCTTGGCCACGGCCATGGAGAGGTTGGCGATCACTCCGGTCAAAAGGTTGTTGAAATCATGGGCGATACCGCCGGCCAGGACCCCCAGCGATTCGAGCTTGTGGTTGCGCAACATCTCCTCCTGCATGCGACGATGTTCGGTAATGTCCTCCACGGCGATGATGGCACACGCCCCGCCGGAAACCGTGATCGGCTCCACGCTCGTCTTGAGCCAGAGGGTCTCGCGGCGCTCCCCCTGCCGCCGGATCAGGCTCAGCTCGATGCCGTAGCAGCCCCGGCGCGACTGCATCACCTCGCACACCAGTTGGCGCAGACGGCACTCACCGCAGTGCTGGGTCTCGCCGCAGCACCCTTCCGAATCGAAGAAGGCGCAGCCGAAGGCGGCCCCGGGCGAACCACCGGAGAGCCCGCCGGAAGGGCGCCGGGTGATCGCCTCCAGGGCCCGGTTCGCGTCGAGGACCCGGACCTCCTGGTCCACGATGAGCATGCCGACCGGCGCGGCCTCGAAAATGGCCCGCGCGTTGTCCCGTTCGGTGGAGGCAAGGGCCTCCGCCGTCTGCCGGTGGGCGATTTCCTCCTCCAGCATGGTGTTGTTCATGAAGAGCTCCTGCTCCAGGACCAGCCGGTGCCGGATCTCCTCCTCCAGTTCGTGCAGGCGCTTTTGGAGCAGCGGGTAGTAGCTCTTGCGGGTCGACTGCTCCCCGAGCCGGGCGATCTGGCTGTGAAGCGCCTCCCAATCCACCCTTGGATCAAAGAGCTGCGACATAGATAGCCTCGATTTCCCCGCGCGACGGCTGGCGGGGATTGGTCACCATGCAAGGATCCTGCATCGCGTTGGCGGCCAGCCGGGGGATCATCTCCCGCGTCACCCCCCGGTCGGCAAGGCTCCCCACGATCCCCGCCCGGGCCCTGAGGGCGTGGATGGCGGAGGTCAGCGCGGCGCGGACCGCCCCGTCGGTCATCTCAACGAGATCGATCCCCATCGCTTCGGCGATGCGCCGGCAGCGCTGCGGACAGGCGGGATAGTTGAAGGCGACGACGTGTTCCAGAAGCTGGGCGTTGCAGTCGCCGTGGGGGCTGTCCAGCAAGCCGCCCAGGCTGTGGGCCATGGCATGGACCGCGCCGAGACTCCCGTTGGAAAACGCCATTCCGGCGTGGGTGCTGGCGAGCATCATCGCTTCGCGCTGCTCGAGGTTATCCGGCTGGGCCAGGACCTTGGGGAGGTGCCGGGACACGAGCCGGATCGCCTCCAGGGCATGGAGATCGGTGAGCGGGGAGCCTCCGGTGGAGACGTACGCCTCGATGGCGTGGACCAGCGCGTCGATGCCGGTGCAGGCGGTGAGGCTGCGATCCATGGTGGTGGTCGTGAGGGGATCGATGAGGGCGAGGTCGGGAACGAGCGCCTTGCTGACGATGGCAACCTTGCGCTGCTCTTGGGTCGCGCTGATGATGGCGAACTGGGAGATGTCCGCCGCGGTCCCGGCGGTGGTTGGAATGCAGATCAGGGGAGGCATGGGAAGAGGGACCCGGTCGATCCCCTCGAAGTCGAGGATGTGGCCGCCGTTGGAGCAGACGATGCCGATCCCTTTGGCACAGTCGATCGGGCTGCCGCCGCCGACCGCGACGATCCCGTCGCAGGCGGCGGCGCGGTAGCAATCGGCCCCCGCCATGACCTCCCGGTCCTTGGGGTTGGAGCTGACGGCGTTGAAGAGCTCGGCCTCGATACCGGATTTCCCGAGGCAGCCGATGACCCCTTCGGTCCACCCCGCCTCGGTCACCCCGGGATCGGAGACCAGGAGCACCCGCTTCAGGCCGAACCGCTTCGCGTACCCGTCAACCAGGGCAAACGAGCCGTTGCCGAAGATCATCTCCGGGACCACGAATTTGCGAAAGGAAATCGAATCCATGCGGCCCCCAAACCATTACCATTTCGTTACCGCATATTAAAACGGCATTTCACAAAATGGTAGTAATTTTTTTCTCATAATCACCAAGGATTCCGAAGCCGTGTTACCGGACCAAGAGCCCTGGCTATTCTGCCATTGCCGCCACCCAGACCTTACCGGAACGTAATCCGGGCCACTCGCTGCGAGGCCGCGTTTTCACGGAGCCACCACCCTACCTATCGGCAAAAATGTAACAAAGTTTTGCAATATTTGATTTTCGCGAGGAGATGGTGCTGGGAAACGGCATTAACGGCGGGACAGCGGTTGGGCCGGAGAAGGTGACCCGCCCCGGAAGACGCAAAAAAAGCGGCCTCCCCGGAGGGAAGTGCCGCTTCGTTTTGCCGCCCAAAGCTGCGCGGAAAGAGTGTCGTGCCGACAGAAAGGACGGGAGGCCTTTTCACTGTGGGAGCGCCATTTCTGGCGCGATCCGCCGCAGGCGGTGATTTCAGATAATCGCGACCGCAATGTCGCGCCTACGCGTGAGTCACTTCCAAACCGCCGGCAGCGTGGGCCGCCGGCGCGGCGCCGTTTCGCTCCCTGACGATGCCCGGGATCTGTTCGGGGGGGACCGGCCGGCAGTGCAGGTATCCCTGGACGTAGCTGCAGCCGATCTCCTCGAGGATCCGCTGCTGGTCGGGATGCTCCACCCCTTCCGCCACGGTCACCATGTTGAGGTTGTTGGCGAGGTCCACCACCGACTGCGCGATGGCCCGGTCGCTGGAGTTGTGGGAGAGATCCTTGACGAAGGAGCGGTCGATCTTCAAAACCGTCACCGGGAAGTTTTTCAGGTAGCTGAGCGAAGAGTAGCCCACGCCGAAATCGTCGATGGCGATGTTGCATTTCAGCCCGCGCAGCCGCTCCAGAATCCGGGTCACCTCCTCGGGCTTGTCCACCAGCGAACTCTCGGTCAGCTCGAGCTCGAGCTGCTCCGGCACGATCCCGGTCTCTTCGATGATCGCCTGGACCGTCTCGATGAGGTGCGGCGATTTGAGCTGCACCGCGGAGATGTTCACCGCCAGGCACAGGTCGAGCCCCTGTTCCCGCCAGGCAACCTGCTGCCGGCAGGCGGTCCGCAGCACCCACTCGCCGATCGGCATGATCAGCCGGCTCTCCTCGGCAAGCGGAATGAAGCGGTCCGGCGTCACCGCCCCGAGCTCTTCGCTATTCCAGCGCAAAAGCGCCTCCACCCCGATGATCCGGCCGTCCCCGTTGCTGATCTTGGGCTGATAGTGAAGCGACAGCTCGTTCTTTTCCATGGCATGCTGCAGGGCATGGACCAGCTGGATCCGCTCGTGCGAGGAGCGGTTCAACTCCTCAGAGAACATCCGGAAGGTGTTCTTCCCCTCGTCCTTCGCGTTGTAGAGGGCGATGTCGGCGTCGCGCTCCAGGGTTCCGGTGTCCTCGGCATCCTTGGGGTAAAGGGCGATACCGATGCTCGCGGTCACCAGAAGCTCGCGCCCGTCCAGCACCAGCGGCGCGGCCGTCGCCGCGAGGAGGCGCTCCACGATGAGGGTGACGTCGATGGGATGGTTGATGTCGTGCAGGACGATGGCGAACTCGTCGCCCCCCATCCGGCAGACCACGTCGTCCTCCCGGATGATGGCGGCGTAGCGCGTGGCGATCACCTTCAACACGCTGTCCCCGGCGGAATGCCCGAGGCTGTCGTTGATGTTCTTGAAGTTGTCGACGTCGATGTACAAAAGGGCAAAGGAGGTGCGTTGCCGCCGGCAGCGCACCAGGGCGAGATCGAGCCGCTCCCGCAAAAGGCGCCGGTTCGGCAGGGTGGTAAGGGGATCGTAGTAGGCCAGACGGTGCTTTTCCGCCTCGTTGCGGCTGATCTCCCGGATCCGCTCGTCCAGGGAGAGCGTCATGTCGTCGAAGGAACGGGCCAGCCGGCCGATCTCGTCGCCGGTGTAGGGAAGCCCGCTGCGCGCCGAAAGATCCCCCTCTTCGACCCGCTCGGTCGCCTCGACCAGCTGCTGCAGGGGCGCGGCCAGGTACCGTCCGCCGATGATCCGGCTCAAATACAGGGTGAGCCCGGTGGCGATCAGAAAGACCGCCAGGGAGATCTCCATCGCCCGCCGGGTGTTGGCGGTGGCAACCGCCTCGGGGATGGACACGCGGATGTAGAGATAGGGCGGGTCGGCGGGGGAGAGGCGCAGCCTCTTGTAGGCAAAGTGCCGCCGAGTACCGTCCATCCCGACACCGGAGAGGACCCCTTCCTCGTTCACTCCGATCATGTGGCGACGCAGCTCCGACTTGTCGATCTGGCCGTTCAGGTCTTCCAGGGCAAGCTTCGAAAACCGGAACAGCACCTTGCCGTTGTGGTCGGTGAGATTGAGGATGGAGCCGAACGGGAGATCCTGGGTCGTGAAGATATTGCGGAAGCTCGCCATGTTGTAGGCGGCGTAGAGGACCAGGTCGACGTCGCCGCGCCTGTCCAGAACGGGAAGGGCGAAGTGGAGGGTAACCGTCTTCTGTATGGAACGGCTGACGCTGTATTCTCCGGCGCTGAAGCGCTTGGTGCGGACCGCATCCCGGAAATACTTGCGGTCGCCGATGGTATAGGCGATCGGCAACGGCTGCTTCAAACCGGTGGCGATGATGTTGCCGTAGCGGTCGGCCACGCCGACGTTGAGGCTGGACGGGCTTTTTTCCAATATCAGGTTCAGGATTTTGGAGCTTCCGGCGGCGTCCTTACGCCGGATTTCCGGGTACTGGGAGAGGGCGATCAGGAGGCTGCGCATCCCCTCGACCTGGGCGGTGTGCTCGAAGGCGATCGATTGCACCGCGGAGAGGACCGAGTGTTCGGCGGCGTTGCGTTTGTCGAGGTACTGGCTACCGAGAAAGTAGAGGAAAACCAGGAAGATCGGGATCCCGGACAGCAACATGATCAGGAGCAATTTAGCTCTGATCGACAGGTTCTGGAAAAACGACATTACAAGCTCCAGGTTGATGATTGCCTGAGCCGATTCGGCGCCGACAGGCGGTTTTCTGCCTTATCCTATTCTTCGGAGTCTTGTAGGGAATCTTTAACAGTAAATGCCCACCGCTCCCCAAAAACCTTCATCCTGGAGTTCTGGAGCGTCAGGGATCCGTATGCCGGAAAGGATCAGGCGAGGCATTACCTCCCCCCTTTGGGAAGGTTTTTTCGGGAATTCCGGAGAGGTGCTTCCTTGAAGGACTAGGCGAGGCATTACGTTCCCCCCTTTGCGACGGGGGGCAGGGGGGATTTGCCCTTTGTTGTCCACCGCTTGGCTCCCGTCGGCAAGGGGGGCACGGTTGGATCAGCCCGAGCCGCGGCCTATCCGCCGTACAGAGGATCGGTCATGAACTGCCGACGCAGCTGCTCGTCGGGGTTTTGCTCGTAGAATTCCTCCTCGGCAAAGGAAAAGCGGTATCCGGAGACGTAGTCGATCAGCAACCGGTAGGCGGCGTTTACCCTCCGGATCATCTCCGGCTCCTCCTGCGAGCCGGTATCCGGGTGATACCGCTTCACCAGTTCCTTGTGGCGGGCCTTTATTTCTTCGAGCGAGGCCCGTTCCTCCAGCCCGAACACCCGACACGCCTCCTGCAGATCAGAAAAGGTCATGATCTCCTCCCCGCCGCGGATGGGGCCACCTCGCCCGCGCCATCCGCCCTTCCGCCCTCTTCCCGCCTGGCGGCAGCCTCGCCCCAGCGCACGGTCAGTACCTTGGTCCGCTCCGCACAGCGCCAGCGGTGGTAGATCCCCTCCCCCCAGGCGACGAAATCCCCCTGCCGCCGGAGCACCACGCGCTCCACGCCGGCATCGGGGTGGAAGTCGGGGTCGGTACTGAAATCGACCTCGAAGCAGCCGTCGGAAACGAGGATGGAGATGGTCCTTCCCTCGCTCACCGGTTTCGGCCCGCTCTCCTGGGACTCGGGGTGGTCGTACCACTTGATGCACAACCCGGCGAGCGGCTGATCCTTGGGGACATGCAGCAGATCCGATCCCGGCAGGACGGTCCAGTCCCCGAAACCGACAAACCAGCCGGTGCCGCGGGTATCTGCGTCCTGGGCATTTCCCTTGAGAATGTTCACGGTTACTCCTGTCGAGGCCCATACCGGGCCATTTCCCTATTCCACCGGGGTACTTCTGGATGAACGCCCGACGCATCAGGAATCAAGATGCTGTTGTCATTGCCCACCGTTGGTCGACGCGGCTAGAGTACCGGCGCCCATGGGTATTTCGCCAGCACCACACCTTGGCGGGAATGGTCCTTCGATCATTCCCGCACCCTCCGGGGGAAAATAAATATTGCAGTAAAAAAGCAACTGTGGCAAACGAATAGCGTGACGATTTGACAAGCAGTATCCGGAAGGCAGGAGTGTACATGGATCCCAGGGAATTAAACAAGGCGATGGCCGCCCACGGAGTATGGAAAGTTCGTTTGCGGGAGGCTATTGCCAACGGCACCAGCGAGTTCGATCCCTTCACGGTATCGCAGGACCACGAATGTGAGTTCGGCAAGTGGCTTTATCGTATTCCCGATGCGGACCGGCCGCCCGCGTTTTGGGAAAAGGTAAAGGAGCTGCACGAGCAGTTCCATCGGGAAGCGGGGCGAATCCTGCACCTGGCCCTTTCCGGCAAGGGCGAGGAGGCGCTGGCCCGGGTCAGTGACCTCAGGGGGGATTTCGTGCAGACCTCGATCGAGCTGACCAACACCCTGCAGGCCTGGAAAGAAGCGGCATCAGCCGGGTAAAAAAAAAGCCTCTCGTGTGAGAGGCGAACTTCGGTAAGTACCCAAGGAGAAGCCGCCCGCATGAGCAGCGAGCGGGACAGGGGACCAGCGGCTAACCTTCGTGAATGTTTGCTTTGACCCGTGCAATAAGGTCCGGAGTCACCTGGTTGATACCATGTTCTTTGGCGTGAACGGCTACCTGATCCAGTATTTCCTTTTCCGTCTCACCACGAGCGACAAACTTGCAGTTGCTGGACGGATCGACTTGACTGCATTCCAGTACCTTTGACATATATCCTCCCTCGATCTCTCTTCATGCTCTACCTTTTCATTTTACCTTTTATGTCCAAGCGATAGCAACGACCACCGCGGCGCCGGCACTCGCGGAGAGACCCATCGAATGACGCCCCGGCAAGCCTCCCTGGTGGGAGCGCCCTTCCAGGCGCGACCAACGCTGGAAGACCGCTTCTGGAACGGCGCTTTCACCGAGAGAAGCCGGCTTTCGGAAAAGGCCAACGAGTTTATTGTCGTAATTTTGCGCGGTTATCGCTATCCTGAAAAAATGAAAACAAAAGCTCTCATTGCATCACTGGTCCTGTTCTCTCTCTCGGGGGGCACCTCGGCCTTCGCCCTTGGGGGGGCCGAAAAGTTCGTCTACGACGTGCACTGGGGTGCCATCAAGGCGGGTATCGCGGTTCAGGAGGTGACGCCGCAGGGGGACGAGCTCCGGATCGTGAATACCATCCGCTCCAACGGGTTCGTTTCCACCTTCTTCTCCATCGACGACCGGCAGGAGTCGATCATGTCCCGGGAAGAAAACCGTTTCGGCTTGCCCCGGCTTTTCAAGGAGAACATCAAGGAAGGGAAATACCGGGCCCGCAAGGAAGCCCGCTTCAACCACGCCAACCTGACTGCCGAAAGCACCGACCTTTTGCACCAGACGGAAAAGGCCGACCCGATCACCGCGCGGACCTACGACAGCCTCTCCAGCATCTACTTCATCCGTTCCTGCGATCTCGAGCCGAGAAGATCCATAACCTTCGACCTCTACGACTTCAAGCACCTGTGGAAGACCGAAGTACGGGTGATCAAACGGGAAGAAGTGAAGACCCCGCTCGGAAAATTCAAGACGGTCATGGTGACGTCCCAGCTCAGGTCCAACGGGAGCACCTCCAAGGTGGGCAACACCACCTTCTGGTTCACCGACGACAGCCGCCGGATTCCGGTGAAGATCGCGACCCAGCTCAAGGTCGGCGAGGTAACCCTGACCCTGGTGGGCGGAAACTTCGACAAGGAAGGGTAGCGGGCACCAAAAGGGGACTGGCTCCGCAGGTGCCTGTCCCCCTCCCCCCTTTGTCCCCCTCCCCCGTCGGAATAAAATAGGCCCGCGGCTTCAATGCGCCGCGGGCCTTGCTGTTTTCCAATAAGTGGCACTTGGCACCGCTGCCGAAATCGGTCAGCACGTGATCCGGCCGGTCATTTCCGATCCACGCACGAGGGATACGGTGCGGCTTCGCCGGGAACGCGGTCGCAAACCCGGATCGGCTCCAACTGCTTCAATCTCTCCCCCCACTTTTCCTTGTCCAGGGAAAGCGGCGCGGCAG
Source organism: Geomesophilobacter sediminis (assembly GCF_016458275.1). Lineage (GTDB taxonomy): Bacteria > Desulfobacterota > Desulfuromonadia > Geobacterales > Geobacteraceae > Geomesophilobacter > Geomesophilobacter sediminis. Next base: position 328,668 of record NZ_JAEMHM010000001.1, on the reverse strand, counting down.
CGGGGGCGGTTCTTTCGGACCACTGGATCGTGTAGAAGTCCTGCCCCCCCTTGATGACGACGACCAGGGCGGACTCGCTGTGCGGGCTCCCGGAACCATCGGCAGTTCCACACCCCAGGATCACTTCAAAGGCATCGCGCCCGTCGACTTTAGCCTCACCCAATACCGCGGCACTGAACGTGGTCGGGCAGTGTTTCCGGTACCCGCCCGCCAGCGATTCGGCAAACACCCTGGGGGTGATCCTGTCGCTCGCGCCGAACCCCTTGTAACCGGTCACCGTGATCATTTCGGTCCAGTTATCGACCGTTTCTCCACTTTTCACCGCCTCCTGGATATATTGCGAGGGATTGGCTTTTTCGTAGACCGGAGCGAACCCGGCCGGATAGCTGAAGCCCACGAGATGCGTAAATACCGGCCGGATGCTGCCGACGGATTGGTTCGACGGCAGCGCCGGCTGCCCCGCGGGATTCGGGCCGGCTTCGGGCCGCGCCCCCCCTTCCGGGACATTGTCCTGCGCAAAACCGGGTTGCACCAAAGAGAAGATCAATACCAGGACCAGCAAGGCCTTTCCCATTACATCCTCCTGTCATTTCAGTAGCTTCAAACGCCGCAGCGTCACATTGTCTAAAGCGCGGAGTGTACTCATTGCAGAAGACGAACGCAAGACGGAAAGAGCGAACGAGCCGGCCTGAGCTACCCGACCCGCCTACGCCTCAGGTTATTCCTCGTCCCCAAAGTCCACCTTGGGAAGGGACTGTTTATTTTCTTCAAAGCTCCGGCTTTGCAATGAGGAAGCTGATTAGCGTCAATCTGCATACCCGACGACAGTGACCTCCCTCTCCCTGCGGGAGAGGGTCGGGGAGAGGGAAATCACCACGAAGAGCCTTCCCACACCCGCCTTCCGGGCCCCCTCTCGGCCCTATTCCCGATGCAGGAAGGTATTGAATCCCTCTTCCGGTGCGGGCGGGACGAAATACCGCGTGATCGCATCGAAGGCTTCCTCGCTGACGGTGAACGGATGGCAACCGGATGCGTTGCGTTCCCGCAGGCGGGCCTTGCAGGTTGCATCGGGCACCTCGAGATAGTGAAGCTCGTGGGCGACGCCGGCCTTATCGAAAATGCCCTTGGCCCACTGCCGGAAGGCCAGCGTGTTCGCCGGAAAATCCAGTACCACCGACACCCCCCGCTTTAGCAGCACGACAAGGTGGTCACCGAGGACGTCGCGCAGCATCCCGGTACAGCGCACGTAGTCGGCAAGGTCATGAATCTGGTCGCGGTACAGCCGGGCAAGCCAATCGTCTTCATCGATCAGGATGCTTTCGTGTTTATCGGCGAGGTTTCGGGCAAGAGTGGACTTTCCGGATCCGGCTTTGCCGCACACCAGGTACAGCATCGGCTTCGCTGCCGAAGGGAGTGCCGCGCCACCGGCAGCGCCGCCGGGAGAGGATTCGTAATGGGACATGAGGTACGCTCCTTTGATGGAAGTAGCCCCGGGAAGCGGAAACAAAAAGACCCGCCTCCAGGGGCGGGTCTTTTTAATGTATGAGCGTCGTTACCAACGCCTGCTACCCCGCCCTTTCCGAAATGGCGATAATAATCAGCGTAATGTAACGTTCGCGACGGATCATGGCGCTACCTTGCCGCACCAAAGCGGAGTTGTCAACAAGTTTAGGTGGTTATCAGTAAGGCTGCGTTGAGCCGCCGATCCGACGAGCCCCCGTTGCGCCGTCCGATCATGCCAGCCGGAACCGTTCCACCAATCCTTTCAGGTCCGACGCCAGGACGTTCAATTGGTGAGCGGCGCGCGCGGACTGGTGGGCGCCGTCGGCGGTCTGATTCATCACCATCTGCAGTTCACCGATGTTGCTGCTGATCTCGTGGGTGGTGGCCGTTTGTTCCTCGGCAGCGGTGGCGATCTGGTTGACCTGCATGGTTACCCCGTTGATCTGCTGGATGATGTGCTGCAGCGCCTCGCCGGATTTCCCCGCTTCTTCCGTCCCCAGTTCCACGTCCTGAACGCCGGCGTCCATGTCCGAGACCGCGGTCCTGGTCTCGCTCTGGATCGCCTTGATCATGTCGCTTATCTCGTGAGTGGCCCGGGTGGTCCGTTCCGCCAGCGCCCTTACCTCGTCGGCAACCACCGCGAAGCCGCGCCCCTGTTCTCCGGCGCGCGCCGCTTCGATCGCGGCATTGAGGGCGAGCAGGTTCGTCTGGTCGGCGATATCCTCGATCGTTCCGATGATGGTGCCGATTTGATCGCTGCGGGCGCCGAGCCCCTCGACGGTACGGGCCGAGCCGGTGACCCTCCCGGCGATTTTGTCCATGAGGACGACGGTGCTGTCGACGACCTTGGCCCCGGAGAGCGCGACATCGGTGGCGACCTTGGAGTTTTCGGCGGCGTGGTGGCAGTTTCGGGCGATATCCGCCGAGGTGGCCGACATCTCTTCCCCGGCGGTGGCGATGGTGGCCGCCTGCCTGGCGACCTCCTCGGCACCGGTGGCAATCTGCTCGGCGTTGGTCGAAACCAGCTCGGCCGCCTGGACGACCTCCCCCGAGGTACCCACCACCTGGCGCATGATCCCGGCCAACTCCTCCGTCATCTTGTTGAGTTCCTGGGCCAGGTTCCCCATCTCGTCTTTACTCGAAATGGTCGACCGCGCGGTGAGGTCACCCGCTGCGATCTGGGCCAGGGTCGCATAAAAGCTGTTGACCGCCCCGGAAATGTTTCGGGTGATGGTAACCGCGGCGCCAATGGCGAGCACCAGAGATACCAGCGCCAGGGAGACCGAGACGGTCCGGGCGGTTTTCGACAACGCGGTCGCCTCCTGATAGCGGAACTGGTTCCGTTCTACCTGGTAGCGCTGGAATTTGTCAAAAAGCTCCCTGACCCGTTGATTCTTCGGCTCCCCTTCTGCTTTCATGAGATCTCGCGCCTCCTGAACCTTTTGCTGCTTGGCCAGGTCGATGATCCGGTTGTTGACCCCGGCCAAGACCTGAATGGCATCGGTGAGGGCGCCCTGCATCTCCTTTCCCTTTTCGGTCGGATCCAGCTTCTTTATCTGCTCAATCTCGGCGCGGTAGGCTTTCCTGAACTCGGAGATCTTGTTGAGTTCAGCCTCGATTGCCGCGCTGTCGCCGGCGTTGACGACACAGCCGCGCACCGCCGCGGCGATCTCCACGATGTCGGTCTGCGCGTTACTGGCACTGACCACGCGGACGTTGTTGTTCATGACGATCCGTTCCAGGCCGCTTTCGATCTTGTTCATGTACATATAGTTCAGGATGACAATCGCCCCCATCATCACCAGGATGACCCCGAAGACCAACGACATCCGCGCTGCAATACTCAGATTGGTAAAAGACATACAACTCCTCCCTTTATCCTGCGGTCCTGCCTCAGGCGCGATCCGCGTCGGGATCCCGCGTAAGACCATCCCTACCCCGTTGTAGGTAATTTCCCTACATATCGGTCGATAAATGCAGTACTTGAGAAATTTTCTTTACCAATTTGCGGGGAATCGTTAATGAGGCGGGAAGCCGCCAAGGCAAGAAAAAGAGGACGGGAAAAGAGGTTCATCCACAGGGAATGGAACCGATCGTGCCGGGTCTCAGGATAGTGGTTTGAAGTCCCCCTTTAACAAAGGGGGATTGAGGGGGATTTAGCTTTAAGGTTTTGACTTTATGAGAGTTAGCCCGATAGTTCGCGTCGAAACGCGACGAATGGAAATAAAAGGCCCGCCTCCAGGAGCGGGCCTTTGGGCAAAGTTGATTATGAACCTGAAAATTCCGCAGAAAGCCCGAGGATTCAAGGCCCGGCTCACGGTGTCATCGATCCAGCGGGACCATCACCGGCTCCCGGCCGCGATTATCGACTTCAGAAGACCGGGAAACCGCTCTTCCAGCTCCTCACTGCGCAACGAGTTCATCAACTCGTTACCTTCCCGCCGGCTCGTGACCACCCCCGATTCCCGCAGCACTTTGAAGTGGTGCGACAACGTCGATTTGGGCATCGGGATGTCGAACGCTCCGCAGGCCACCTGCCCGGCTTTGGCGATCTTGAGGACAATCTCCATCCGTACCGGGTCGCTGAGGGCGTGCAGGACCTTGGACAGGGAAATCTCGTTCGGTAAAGGTTGGAGAATGTCGGTACATTTGGTCATTTGCCAGTCTCTCTCATATTTTTCCCCATCTTATAGAAAGGGGATTGACATTGCAAGATGGTTCGACTATTTTCGAACCGTCTTGTTCGAGATTTATCGAAATACTCAGACTCAGTCGCAGACGGCGGGATAGGAAGCGAAAGGCAACCGTCCCCCCCAAAGGAGAAACGGACATGAAGGTCATCGGAATCAACGGAAGTGCGCGGAAAACGTGGAACACCGGCACCCTGGTTGCCAAGGCGCTGGAGGGAGCTGCGGCGCAGGGAGCGGCGACGGAACTGATCCATCTTTACGACCTGGATTTCAAGGGATGCAAGGGGTGCCTCGCCTGCAAGACCCGCGGAGGGAAAAGCTACGGGAAATGCGTCCTGAACGACGATCTGGCCCCGGTACTGGAAAAGATTGCCGACGCCGACGCGCTCATCATCGGCTCGCCGATCTATTTCGGCGGGGTCACCGGCGAGACCCGCAGCTTTATCGAGCGGCTCCTGTTCCCCTACCTCACCTACACCATCCCGTACGGAACCTTATTCCCGAGAAAGCTCAAGACCGGTTTCATTTACACGATGAACGTTACCGAAGAGATGAGCAAGCAATACGGGTACGGTCAGATGTTCGGCACCAATGAGCGTTACCAGCAAATGCTCCTGGGGCCGGCAGAAACCCTGTGCGCCTATGACACCTGCCAGACGGAAGATTATTCCAAGGTAGTGATCGAAAGCTTTGACCCGGTCCACAAAGCCGCGCGCCGCAGCGAGGTGTTCCCCCAGGAATGCCAACGAGCCTTCGAACTGGGCCAGCGGCTGGCCGGAGCATAGAGCATTACCGCATAGAATAAGAAGCGGAAAAAAACAAAAAGGGGACGGGCTGTCGAAATACAGTCCGTCCCCTTGCCGTTACGGTCGGTGCAGGGATGGTTACGGCAGGACGTGGATAGGTTGAAAAAGCGAAGGATATTCGGGACGAGTCAGTCCGGTTCCGGGCCCCGGGGCGCCGAAGGAATGATTACCGACACCACAACGAGCTTTTTTCTCACCGGGACAGCCTCGCGCCAGGGCCTTAAACGATTTGACAGGGAATGCACTCATCTTCATTGAAGGAATAGACCGCACACATGCGGTGATAGCCATCGGCGACAATGACCCTGCCATGTTTTGCGTCCCGGACCAGAAGAATCGGCGACACCCCTTTGCCATCCTTGATCTTTTTCCGGTCCTTGTCCACATGCGAGTTGCTGACCCCAAGGAGAGATAGACCTGAAGCTCTGAAGATATCTTTCGCCTTGAATTTGGTGATGGGGGCTTTACGGAGCTTTGCCACAATCTCCTGAGCATCCTTGCTCTCATAGATCAGGGAAAGGTACGATTCCGCCGCGGGGTAGTCCTTCTCTTCCGGCTCTGGTTTCCAAGTAATTTCGGTGCCATTGCTCATAGGTCTCTCCTTTCGGTTCCCCGTTATCCGCGCCGCTTCGTCAAACGCCCATTCGACTTCCGGTTCTTCACCGCCATCCCAACGCCTTAGGCTGGCCGATGCTGTTCGCAAGCTTCTTCCCCCTAGTCTCTACCTCCCTACCAGAAACCCTGATTCTCGCGAGAAGAGTACACCCGAAGGTTACTTTGATCGCCTGCCCCTTGAACATCAAGAGAAAAGACTTGCCCCTCTTGCGTGATGCCCCCCTTGCGCCCCGAGGAAATTGATGGAACCGCTCCCACGGGTGTTGTCCTGAGAAGGACGAAGAGCGGAAACGGTGGGTGGCCAATCGGGCGCAACCTTCGATGGTTGCAAATGAATTTGCGATGCATTATATTCTGGTCAATCTGACCAGAACTGGAGCGTGCAGATATGAGCGACAAAATGAAACAATCTCATGGTTCGTTTAACCTGCCCAACCATTGGCGTTTGCAAAATGCCAAGGCGCGTTTCAGTGAATTGGTGAGGCGCGCCAAGAGCGAGGGACCACAGCACGTTTCGGTGCACGGACGGGATGAAGTCGTGGTGATCTCGGAAGAGGAATACCAGCGTCTCCAGGGAGGCATGACAGGACAAGCCTTGATTGACGCGATGCAGGCGTCACCCTACCGTGAGTTGGAGCTCGAACCGCAGCGCATGCCTATGCCGGTTCGGGATGTCGAACAGCTATGAAGGGGTGGCTGCTTGATACTAACGTTCTTTCCGAGTTACGAAGACCTAAGCCGGAACCCAAGGTGGTGAAATTTATCGCCCAACAGCCGTTACGGGAACTCTTCGTCAGTGTCGTCACTCTGGCCGAAATCCGTTTCGGCATCGAAATAATTGACGACGCCTTACGCCGAGAAGAGCTGAGCCACTGGCTGAGCCACAAAGTTCGCCCTATGTTCGTGGGGCGAATTTTACCGGTGAGCGAGGACGTGATGTTCTCGTGGCGGTTACTGGTAGAAGAGGGACGCAGGGTGCGGCATACGTTTTCACAGCCCGACCTGATTATAGCCGCAACCGCCTTGCAAAGTGGTCTAACCGTCGTTACGCGCAACACGCCTGATTTTGCACGAGCCAAGGTTACCCTGCTGAATCCCTGGACCCAGTAAGGGTGGAGCAGAGATACTTGCGGTTTCCTCACCTGAAATCACCCCGGCATAAAGCAAAAAGGGTCCTGACCGCTTAGGTCAGGACCCTTTTTTGCTGTTTTTCGTGAAATGTGCAACCCCGGCCCGGCCGGACTAGACCTGATTGGTTTCACGCTCAAACTGGGCACGGCTGTTGTACCCCTGATCGCCGAACGGTTGCAGTTGGCGCTGCCAGCGCAACTTGGCGGCCAGCAGGAGCCTCTCCGTCCGCTCTCCCGGCTGCGGGGGCGGCAACTCCTCCAGTACGGTGAACTCAAAAGCCGGCGCGCCGTGTTCCGCCAGGTCTTTCTTCAGACTCTGGCTGGACGGGAAACTGCCCATGCGCAGTTGAAACTCCCGGCTGGTTTTCGCGCTCTTCAGGTCAATGCTGCCATCGATGAACAGCCGGCCGTTGTTCGTATTTCTGATCTGGTAAATTCCCATCGCCGGACGACTCTCCTGATACTCGCGCTTCAACTCCGCCCGCCGCTGCCGAGGTGTTTCACTATGGCTCGCGCGGGATTTAGGGGCTTTCGGAAGGGGAAGCACCCTCGTCTCGGTCGCCGGCGCCTCCCGCCAATAGTGACTGTCATCACGCCGGATCAACCCTTCATCCACCAGCAGGCGGCGCACGGTGCAGTAATCGTCGAACAACGGCCGGATCAGACCGGTCACTTCGCTTTCCATGTAGCGGTGTCCCTCCTCGAAGCGCGCGGCAAACTGTTCCAGCACGATCAGGCGTTTCTTGTGCTGGGCCGGCAACCGCTCCAGCGTGCCGTGGGGAAAAAAGGTGGCGACCACCTTGGCGCGGTAGTCGTCGAACCGCTGCTCCTGCACAGCCCTGCCGGCGGCGCCGGCTTCCACCAGCTCCTTGAGCGTGGTGTGCAAGAGCCCTTCGTTTGCCGTCACCATCACGTAGTACTGTTCCTTGCGGCTGCGGATCAGCCCGGCATGTTCCAGTTTTTTCAGATGAAAGGATACCGTCGAGGGGGCCAGAGCATGTCGCTTGGCGATTTCCTCCACATACTGGGGCTGCTCCAGCAGCGAGCCGACGATTGCCAGACGTGATTCGTCGGCAAGGGCTTTGATGATGGCGAGACTCTGATCGGCATCCATTTTTTTGCACCTCTGTTTTGATAAACGTCGAAACAAATTTAACCAGAGCGGTCGCGCACTGTCAATCTATTTTTATCGATATCGAATTACAAAAAAACAACAGGGCCAAAGCACGAGGTTGCGCCGGTCAGCAAAAAGGCACGCCCAGTTGCCGTCATCTGCGTGAACGGCCGCGCTTCGCCCGGTACCGATGGCGATAGTTGAGCTGAAACAAAAGGGGTCCCGACCGTTCGTTCGGGACCCTTTCGCTCTTCTAGCCTCCAGCGCGGCTTCACCGCCAAACGCCTAAGGAATCTTAAAATCTTAACAACGTTCCCTCGGGTGGACCTCCCCTCAGGTGGACCTCAGGCTTGCAATTCTGCAACTAGAACATTTGTAATTGCATAGTTGCAAGCCCCCCAGGTTGTGCCGCGCGAGAATCAGGGTGTCTGATAGGGTAAGGAAGGGGGACGCCTATGAATTATGCGTTGATGCAGCGAGAAACGCATAATTTCATGGGATGTCCCCCTGTTTTGTACTTCTCGGTCAATTGACGACCAATTCCCTGACGCCAGCTTGCTTAGCAGTTGCGGGATTCCGACCGATGATCTGCTCCCGTCGGTTGTCGTACCGGTAAGTCATGTTGAGCCGAAAAGAGAGTAAGGACTGAATCGGTCCATGGATGAAAAACGCCCGGATTGACCGGAAGATTATCCGGTCGAGACGGTAAAATTCGTGATAGAGCCAGTCTGCGCCGTTCTGCAACTCCCTTTTCGTCATCTTCGCAGGATGAAATACGACGTGGCGGTAATCGTAATGCTCCCAATCCCGGTCCAGAATTCTCCCTTCCCTTTCCATATCACCGAAAAGAGGAGTGCCTGGCAGCGGGGTAAGAATATTGACCTGGATGGCGTCAACGTCGGTCTGCTGAAGGAAACGGAGCGTTTTCTCGAACACCCCCACCCGATCATCGTCCATACCGACGATGATCCCAGCAATAACGCCGATGCCCGCCTTCTTTATTTTGCGTATCCGTTCCGCATACGAGGATGCATCGTTAAATCCCTTGCCTACTGCGGCAAGGTTATCTGCGTTGGTCGTTTCCACGCCGATGAAGAGCCCTTGACAGCCTGCTTTTCTTGCGAGGCGGAGCAGTTCCTGATCGTCGGCGATGGTTATGGCCGCTTGGGAAACCCACCTTTTTCGCAAGGGCGCCATTTGCTGAAAGAGCTCTTTAGCATACGGCGTGTCGGCAATGATGTTATCGTCAACAAAGATGAAGTCCCGCCCGATCTCCCGCAGTTCCTCCAGGACCCGCGCCACCGGGCGATGTCGATAGCTGCCGTTGTGGAATGCGGTCACAGAACAGTAGCGGCACTGGTGAAGGCACCCTCGAGCGGTCTGGACCGCGTCAGTCGTCGCGTAGTACTGGGCGGTCGTACGCAGCAGTTCCCGGCGAGGAGCAGGTGACAGATCCAACTGTGGCAATGCATCGTGTTGATATAGCTTTTTCAAACTTCCAGCAACCGCATCCAGGACAAGCGCCGGCCAAAGCCCCTCTGCATCTCCCACGAGCACCGCATTGAAGTGCTGGCTTGCCTCGTCAGGCAGGAAGGTCGGGTGGTAGCCACCGGCCACCACGATCTTTCCCCTTCGGCTGAACTCGGCGGCTATCTCATACGCCCGCGGCGCGAGGGCGGTCATGAACGATACCCCCACCATATCGACGTCACAGTCGAAATCGAGGGGTTGGACGTGCTCATCGCAGATTGCTACCTCGTGTTCCGGAGGAGTTAGTGCCGCCACAGTGGTAAGGGGGAGAAGGCTGAAACGAAGCATCTTTCTTTGCGGTACTTCTGGCCGTTCAGTGGTAACTCTCAACGTGTGATTCGCCGGTAAGACAAGTAGAATTTTCATTTTGGTCTCCAATCCCATCAGAGTGATTCGACAATCGATTGCGCTCCAACGGCCGCTAAAGCGATCTCTTTCAGTCCTTTAAGATCCAACTTCCCGGCACCTAGAATGGGAAGCCCTTCCACTTCGATGTAGCAGTCACGGCCCGGCTTCCAGAGGTTGGGAAGCGTACTCTCTGTCAGCATCAGCTGAAGCGATGCAGCGTCGGTGGCTCCCTTCACATAGAGAACCACCAGCTTCTCCCCCTTTCGCTCATCCGGCACCGAGGTAACCGCGACCACGCCCGCCTGCCCTAAGCGCCCGTGCAACTCGTCCTCCACCACGCCATGCGGAATCATCTCGCCGCCAATCTTGCTGAAGCGTGATATCCGGTCGGTAATGCGGATAAAGCCGTCGTCATCCATGACGCCGATGTCCCCGGTAAGATACCATCCGTCACGGACCACCTCGGCGGTCGTATCGGGCCGCCCCAGGTAGCCAAGCATGACATTGGGCCCCTTGACCTGTAACATTCCCGGCTCACCCGGCTTGAGAATCTCACCGTTTTCAGGGTCAACCACGCGGATAGCAACGCCCGGGATCGGGCGCCCCACGCTGCCCTCCTTAACGCCGTGCTGCAGCACGCCGTCGATCTCCACATCCGGAAGACTCAGGGTGATAACGGGCGACAACTCAGTTGCTCCGTATCCTTCCAACGGCCGAATGGCGAACTTTTCCTGAAAAAGGTCGGCCACCTTCCCCTTCAACTTCTCAGCCCCGGTAATGACCAGACGCAGGCTGGCGAAGTCTTCCTTCTTCGCCCGGCGCAGATAGGCCAGGAGGAAGGTCGGCGTCGCCAGGAGGAGGGTTGATTTGTGCTCGCGGACCACCTCGGCGATCTTTTCCCCCTCCATAGGATTGGGATGATAGGTGGCAGAGAAACCGCTCACCAAGGGAAACCAAAGGGTTCCGGTAAAACCGAGTGAATGGAAGAACGGCAAGGCTGAGCAGACGTTGTCGTCCAGGTTCACCCGAAAAACCATACGAAGAGCTTCGATGTTGGACATGATGTTGTGGTGGGTGAGCATGACTCCTTTCGGATCGCCTGTGCTGCCGGAGGAAAAAATCACCGTTGCAGGGCGGTCGGCACGGAAGCCGTCACGGCAACAGAGCCACCGGGCAGGAATGAGACGGGCCTTGAGCAGCGCTATAAACTTTTCAGCGGTGGATATGCTGGGGAGGATATCCTCGAGGAAGATCATTCCCTCGACTCTCGGGACGTTCGGCAGCTTCTCGAGAAACGTCCGCGCCGTTATTACTGTCGTGATTCCGCATTGGTTAACCGCGGAACAGAAGGAGGCATCAGCGGCGGTGTAGTTCAGATTGACAGGCACGCGGCCCAAAACCGAGAGGGATAGGTTGACAAGCACACCACCGACAGAGGGAGGGAGCAAGACACCCACATGCTCTTCCCCACCGATCTGCCCGTCCAGCTTCTTTGCCAAAGCGAGAGTGGCCACCAACGTCTCACCATAGGTGAGGGCCTTGCCGGAAGTATCGGCGACCGCACGGCGCCCATTATTCCTCTTGGCGGTACGGATGAAGTATTCGGCCAGTGGCCGGCGACCAGGCTTCCTGGAGTCAAAATAATCGCAGGAGAGCTCCATGACCTTCTGCCTAACCTCCCGGGCCGTGCTGGTGGCGGGCATCGGCGCCCCGAAAAGGATGGTCACGGGATACGGAGATAACGCCGGTGGCCTGGACAGGAGTCGGCCGTGGGCGTAGGAGAGGATGCTCCCCCACGCACCGCCGATGTAAACCGGGATGACCGGATACCCACGGTCCTTCACAATGCGCTCGAAGCCGCCGCGAAACTCTTGAAGCATACCGTTTCTCGTGAGTGCGCCCTCGGCGAAGATGCAGACCATGTAGCCATCGTCTAGGGCAGCCCGGGCCTGACGGATGAACTCCACCATTTCCTTGCGGTTGTCATTGGAGGAAACGGGAATCACCCCCATCAGTCGGAAGAGCCCGCGCAAAAGAGGAGTGTTGTAGATCCGCCGCTCCATGACGAAGCGAATGCGGCGCTGATTGGTTGCGGTCAGAAGCAGAGCATCGACCCAGGTTACATGGTTGGGGATGAGAAGAGCCGGCCCTTCAACAGGCAGATGCTCGGCGCCAAAAATCTTCAGGCGATAGAAGATGCGCATGGTGACCAAGGCAATGAACCTGAGAAGGAAGTCCGGCAGAATGTAGAAAGAGAGCACAGTTAACAGGAGGGTGGCCACCCCGATCAGGCTGAAACCTTGGGCAGCCGTCAGTCCAAGCGGGCCACAGAAGAGCCAGGTGAGGGCCGATGCCAGGAGAATTCCGCCCCAGTTGACAAAGGTGGACGCGGCCAGAACCTCCCCCCGTTTGGCTGGAATGGCCCGAAACTGGATGAAAGCCTGGAGGGGAAGGCTGAACAGACCGGCGGAGAAACCGAAAAGGACGATGATAAGCAGACAGGTGGCCAGGTTGCTTGGGGCGGCATGGAGCAGTATCGGCGCAATGGTGAGCCCCGCTGCACCTAAGGGGACAATGCCGAATTCGACATCCCGGCCGGAGAGCTTTGCCGCCAGGAGAGAACCGATGCCTATGCCAAGGGCCGCCGCAAGGAAGAGGTACCCACTCTGCGCTTCGGTCAATCCCAAGCGTTCCATCCCGTAACCGATCAGGTTCAACTGCGCAAAGGCCGCGATAAACATGAAGTAGGCGAGACCGATTATTGCCAGCATGAGATGCCGGTCACTACTGATGCTATTTATCGTACGGAATATTTCTGCCGGGAAGAGCGCAACCGGTCGGCCTGCATCGGACGGCTCGGTCTTCGCCATCATCCAGGCGGAGCCGAGACCGCCCAATGCGACGCCAAGACAAGCGAGGGCTGCCAGCCAGAACCGGCCACCCACCAGCTGGGTCAGCACGGAAGCGAACGCGGTCCCGATGATGATCGCCAGGAAGGTACACGATTCCATAAGTCCGTTGGCCCGCGAGAGCCGTTCCTTGCCGACCAATTCAGGGATGATGCCGTATTTGGCCGGGGCGAAGAAGGCGCTGTGGGTCGCCATCAGAAAGACTACGAGATAGAGAGCGTTTCCCATTTGCAAAGCGAAAGCCGCCACCGCCAGAGTTGTCACCGCAACTTCGACCAGTTTGACCATAACGATCAGGCGGGATTTGGAGAGACGGTCAGCCAGGCCTCCAGCGGGGGCCGAGAAGAGAAGAAATGGCAGGACAAAGGCCGCACCGATTGCTGCAGTTATGCCCCCTGCCATCGTTCGTCCCTGGCTGGCGATAAGGCAGAAAATAATGAGAAGCTTCAGGATGTTGTCGTTGAGAGCGCCAAGAAACTGTGTCATGTTCAGCCAGGTGAAGGATTTCCCTAAGGTCCGTTCGGTGCTCATTGGCGACCTCCGTTCGACTTCGAGCTGATCAACTTAGCAATTCGTGCAGGCATTCTGATAAGTGCCGCCACATTCGTAAAAATCACATCATCCACCCCGAGAGCTTCCTTTAGGGCAACGTCTCGATCCCATGGATTCTCAATCCCAGTGATGGCCAACAGCTTTGCGGGGGGCAGCCGAAAGAGAAAGGCATACGGAGAAACAATCCCGGTTTTCAAAAGCGGCATGTCGGTGCCGTACAGAAGCCTTTCGTGCAGTTCCTTATGATTAAGGAGGCGAAGCAGGTGGCCGAGACGGTTCATTTGGGTAAGGGCTGAAATGTCGGCATAGAGGTTGGGGTATTCCTGGCTGAGACGCAGAAAGCGATCATGGTTACGCTCACCGCAATTGCGACCGTTGCTCGCGGCATGAGCGGCTATCACTGTTACTCCCAAGGACAGAGGCAGCCTCAACCGCTCCGGGTCTCCCAACTCGTCTCGCGTCCTGGTAAAGGAGCTTTCCTCGCCGGTATGGGTAAGTAGCGGTAGTCCAAGCTCCTTCAGCTTCAGATAGAAAGGAACCAGCCGTTTGTCGGCAGGGTCGATGTGTTGGATGGAGGGAAGCCACTTAACCAAAACGGCGCCACCGTCGGCGACCTTTTCCAGTCGCTGTATGGCGTCCCGTCGGTATGGGTTTACGCTTGCACCGAACATAAGGTTCGGATAACGCCGTACCTCACGCGCAAGAAACTCGTTCGGGATATAGATTTCGGTTCGGGCTGTGTCGAGCTCGCCGGCATCGTTCACCACCCCATCCATGGCCAGTATTACCGCCGCGGCGACACGCTGGGATGCAGCCAGTTTTTCCGAAAGTCGGCGGAGGATCAGGCTATCCCCTTCTTTCTGCAATTCCTTCTCGGTCACGCCAAACGCCTTAAGGTAGATCCGGTATTTCCAGCTATTCTGAAGCGCGGGGGAAACGAAACAGCCGCTCCCACCGGCACCGATCCCTGCAGTATGGCAATGAATGTCGATGATGTTCTTACCATGTTCCACAGCATCTACTCTCCGAGACGAGAGACAAAACAAAAGTATGAAGGCTGTGGCAGCGAGACAGAATGAGTTCATGGATTACCTTCCTTCCCTGTTCAATGATATTTATCAATCTGGCTTTTACAGGGATCGTGCCGAATTCTTCTCACTGGATAACAATTTAATATTTAACGCTTTTTTGGGGTGAGGCCTCTTTGCCTTTCTATACCATCAATTATTGATTGACATTATTTGCATATTACCTATACATCAAATGCATGGGGAGCCAAAAAGATAGAACTGCAGAGTGGACGTTTTTTGAAACGGTGGCCCGGGCGGCATTCGCCAACCCATTCGGGGAAATACGGGACGATCTTGACGTGGTTATCGGCGGTGCCGCTCCAGGTTCCTCAGCCGAGGAAATACTCCAAGCCGTCGTCATCCGCATCGAACAGCGGATCAACGAAATGCAACGTAAGGGCAAGGCCGATCTGCGGCGCTACGAAGGGAGCCGGCGGGATGTGTTGCGGACTGTCTTTCTATTCCACCTGTTTCACCGTCACACAGAGAATTTCGACCGACTGATCCAGGCTCAACTGAAGGGCGGCGACTCCCCGAGCCGCGTCTCTTTTGCTAAAGAGGTATTGCACGGCCTTGGTGGGTTCGGCTTTATTGAAGAGGAGGCCGTTCGTTTCTTTGCAGTCTTCTATCAGTTGCGACGGGCGTTTTACTTTATCCGAAACGGATTGGTCGGCGGTTCCCTCTCGATGCGATCACTCAGAAAGCACCTGTGGGATTGCGTTTTCACACATGACATGCGGTGGTTCGAGTCACGCCTCTGGGACCGGATGGAGGACTTCTCCGTTCTCCTCCTAGGCGAAACTGGCACTGGCAAAGGCGCTGCAGCCGCTGCCATTGGCCGTTCCGGGTTTATCCCTTTTAACCCTGCCACCAACAGTTTCACCGAAAGCTTCACCCGCAATTTCATCGCCACAAACCTCTCTCAGTACTCTGAAGGCGTGCTCGAATCAGAGCTATTCGGTCACCGAAAGGGTGCGTTTACCGGTGCCGTGGAAAATCACGAAGGGCTATTCAGTCGGTGTGCCCCCCATGGAGTAATCTTTCTTGACGAAATAGGTGACGTCGGTGCTCCCGTACAGATCAAGCTCCTGCAGGTCTTGCAAGAGCGGATTTTCTTCCCAGTTGGAAGCCACGAAGCTAAGCGGTTTAGTGGGCGGATCGTCGCCGCGACCAACCGACCGCTCGAGGACATGCTGACGGCCGGTAAATTCCGAGAAGATTTTTTCTACCGTCTCTGCTCCGACGTCATCACCCTGCCTACCCTGCGTCAACGGCTTCAAGAGGAACCTGCGGAGATGGACAACCTTCTGGACAGTGTCCTCTCCCGGTTGGCAGGAGAGGCCTCTGACAGGGAAAAACAGCTTGTCAAGAATGCCCTAAAGCGGGACGTGGGACCGGATTATCACTGGCCTGGGAACGTGCGTGAACTGGAACAGGCCGTGAAACGGATCATTCTGACCGGCCGCTACCAAGTGATGAAGGGGGAAAAGCAGAAGCAGGATGCTGCGGATTGGCTGGTTTTAAGGATGAAAGAAGGAACTTTAGATGCCGAGGGTTTGCTCGCGGGTTATTGCGGCTTACTTTACCAACATTTTTCTACGTATGAGGACGTCTCTAGGCGTACAGATCTAGACCGTCGAACTGCAAAGAAATACGTGCAGATGGGGTTGGCACTTTTAAAAGCCCGCTAGAATATTCCAGGGGGTCTTGTTTGGTGACTATTCGCAACCAATGGTAAACAGTAAAGCCCCTGCTTGGTGCGCTTCGTCCGCGTATCAGCCTGCCACCTCGCTACCCCGCCTCAGGGGTGTTCTCCTCGTCCCCCCATTCCGACCTTCGATTTGCCGCGTCAGGTATGTTTGACCCGAGTTTCCCAACCGCACTGTTTACACATCCACCCCGGTCTACTTTGGTTGTAGACCTCAATTGTCTGAAGGCGCCAGAATCAGAGGGACGTTGTCAAGATTTTAAGTTCTCGCAGATTCCAATGAAAAATGCGGAAAAGCTACACGCCCGTGTTTCGGAAACAAACGGCTGATCAGGGTCTTCTTCCTGTTCGGCCGTTCGCTCTTCTAGCCTCCAGCGCGGCGTCTCCGCCAACGACCTTAGGAATCTTAAAATCTTAACAACGTCCCATCAGGTGGACCGCTTTGCCAATTGGGACCTTACGACCCTCTGTTACCAGAACGCCGCTCCCTTGAGCTACCGGGATGAACGGATAATTCCCCAGACAGGACTTTAACCTGCTAGATAAGCAGTTGTTACTGCGAACGGACGCTCATGAATTATGCGTTGATGCAACGAGAAAGGCATAATTTCATGGGCGTCCCCCTGTTTTCTCAAGTCCACTTGGCAGTCAGAGCAAGTGAAGAACCCATCTCGATATTCAGCTTTGCATTTGGGGCATATCATTCATACCTCTAGCCAATCTAAACTTTTCCCTAATAGTTGGCATTCATTGCCCCGACCAGTCGTCGGTCTAACTTCCTAGTGTCTTTCCTTTTGCCCACGTTTGCTTCAGAGCAATGGTTATCTTCTTCGAGCCAAACAGGAGCCACGCACCTAGCCCAATCTGAGTGAGGTCTTCAAGAATGTCGGGTAAGGGGACCTTTGTTTTATAGCCTGAAGGGGTAACAAAAACGTCGTATTTGTTAGTTGGTGCGGGAAACGCGTAGGATGCCAATATTTTTACTGTGAATGGAATTGCATGGAGGAGGACGTAAACACCAAGCAAGGAAAAGCCAACCGCTTGTAATACCTCATATGATGTTTGGTCAAATTCAATCAGATCATTTTCTAAGTCACGAGTAATAAAGTGAGCTATTTTTCTGCTCTTTATTACAACTAAAAAACCTATCAATAACAACGCTAATGTCCCGAGTGCGGTCACCGTTGTATAAGTTTTATAACCTTGATCTGAGCCACCAAGCTTTGCTATGAAGGCAAAAAAACCAGCTGATGTAAGAGCTGCGTTGAGGAAGAGATACCCTGCAAAAATTCTTAGGAACACGACCGTCGCAGAAAAAATATTCAACATAGAATGGTATCTCCGTTTTATCGACCTGCTGGTAAGTCATTTGTGCATGATGCTGAAATAGCCAAATGTTTTCGTGTAGGTTATCGCAGGGGGCGCGGTGTCAGATCTTTAAAAATCACTTTAAGACAAAACCTTGTAATTCAAGATCTGGCACCCGTCCTAGGCACCCGTCCTACATTCGAAGCGGCCACGTTGAGGCCGATGGGAATGGTCTGGGTGACGCCGGTCCGGTTCCCGTTGCCGTCCAGGGTGTAGAAGTGCGTCGCTATTTGGCTTCCCGCGTTGGAGAGACGGTTTTTCAAGAGCAGTCAGCGGTTCGCGTTGTCGTAGGTGTACTTCGTGTAGGTGTTGTTGAACTGGTGGATTCACTAGCCCATCTGATTCATTCAAACTTCCCCCCCAAAAGATAGTATAGATATGAGAATATCAGCAATACGATAAGCGCAATTGCACTTTTTTTAGCAATGTACTTAAAATCGGTAGCAACTTCACTAATTTTTCGTTTTTTGTAGGTTATTTCGCTAATCGCCGAAAACAATAAAATTAGAACATATACAACAGCAAAAAATAGTGTCGTTTTCATGAATCACACCCGTTATTGCCAGGAAAATCTGATGAATGCATTAGCGCCGTAACCAAGTGAGAAAAAAGGGGACGCCCATGTAATCATGCGTTGGTGCTGGGAGAAACGCATAATTACATGGGATGTCCCCCTTGTTTGCGCTTTTCTTCCACCGATTCAGACTACTGCGACCGGCAACGCCTAAATCATTATCTAAGAATCAACGTTCCAAATGAATCCACCCGTAAAGCGCTGGAGACGTATCGTAATAACAGTGCTGTACAAAATGAAGATCAACAGAGGATATATAACTGTTGTTTGTATACCTGATACTATCTAGATAATACCAACGTGAAGCGAATTCACACCCCCTACTACTCATTGTAACTGCCACGTTAGGGCTCTGTCCCAGAGTAAATTTATTAAGTATATTGTCACTGGAAAAGTTGGCCGACACTGAATCCTGCGACCCATCAATTGAAAACGAAAGAATGCCATTACCTGTATCACTGTCATATCTGAACCTGGCATTCTGCTCCGTAAAGGTATAAGTACCTCCTTGCCCTATGTTATCTCCTGTATCACTTTGGAGGTAGGCATAACTGCCGGAGAATGTCGGCAAGGGCACGACCGCCAAAGCCGCAGACTGCGTTACCCCCTCCAAGGTGGCAGAAATTGCCGTGTTCCCGGTAGAGAGAAATGTAGCTTGCCCAATGTTGCCGGAGTCGTTTCCAACGGTGGCCACTTGAGTATTGGACGAACTCCACGTTACCGAATTAGTAATATCCTTCCACCTATTATTTTCATAGTAGCCGTTGGCAGTGAAGTGCTGAACGGTGTTGGGCACCACGGTTCGACTATCGGGGGAGATAACGATCGAGCGTAATCTCGGGGCCAGTACTGTTACTGCTGTAGAGCCTAAAACTTGGTTCGCAGAAACCGAAATGGTTTCTTGCCCGCCATTGCCCTCAACTGTCAGTAACCCATTATCGGTATTTTCCTGACGGTAAAAGGATGTGTCCCATTTGACCTGATTGGTAACATCGGCCACACTGTCGTCTGCAAATACTCCGGTTGCTTGAAATTGCTGCTTAGCTCCCCATGGCACCATCAAGTTCGTTGGTGTAACTGAAAGGGACTTCAGGGCAGCATCCACAACGGTAATGGGCTTGGTACTACCACCAGCAACAAACATTTTTGAATCGCTAGAGGCTCCATATATCCCTACATATCTGACCAAAGCGGCAAAAAGAAGGCGATTCCCGACGGATGGACTTCCCGAAGAAATTCTGTAGGTAGTGGTTCCTTTATCTAGATAGAGATATGTTCCATCGCTTTTGGGCCAGACAATGACACCATAGGGGTCCTGCGCATCAAGAATCGCCAGGTTATACCAAGAGTCCGCTCCTGAATCTCCCTGAGTCCAGCTAACGGGAGTCGGTAATACGTTATGCCACGCATCAGGGGCCGAGAGGATAGGATATGAAGTAAATTGAGTGCTGGACGCGGAATAAGTAGTTTTGCCAATTTTCACCTTGAGAACAACCGGATCACCAGGAGAAATAGAGATGTTTCCTTCAAAAGCACCATGCCCTGGTGCCGAATTGTAACCAAAAATCATGTCATTAACGGTTACAACTGCCTCCGTAACGTCTACCCCTGTGGCACCGTCCTTAACAACAACACTCACATTTGGAATATTGCCTTTATTGGATCTATTATCGAAGCTAAGAATGACTGCTTGGATTTGTGGCCGTGGTGAATTTGGATCTCCGTTGTCTCCCCCTCCGCTTCCTGCACCACATGAAGTCATAAAAATTGCCACTGCCAAAGCGACTAACGATCTGAAAATTTTATCCCCCATAAACACCTCAAGATGCATCCAAAACTTCTAGAATATTTATTTTTTCACCACCAGAGAGAGATAGACACGCTGGACACGATCCACAGTACGGCCCTAAGCCTACCGAGGGGCCAGAGGCCAGGGTCAGGCTTGTAATTATGCAATTACAACGCTTCGAAGGGACCGAATGCATATTCTCACCGCAATTTCGCTCCTTACCTTACATGTGTCACCGCCATCGCCAACGGGAGAAACGCGAGGAGGGCGAAGTAGAGAATACCTATCTTGATCTTCGTCTTTCGGTCGACTTCGTAATACTGGGATTGTGCCGCGTCCTTCTTTTTCCAAAGGTTGTAGACGTTGCGACCGGCCGGGATGAGGATGATGAGCAGAATCGGATTCCAGGACTGCAGGAAGAACAGGAGGATGCCGATGAAGCCGAAGATCCAGAGTCTGGGAGAGATGGCGGCAACGACGCGGCCGCCGTCCAGGGGACTGATCGGGATGAGATTGAAGAGGTTGAGGAAGAACCCGGAGTAAGCGGCGGCCACCAACAATTTGCTGTGCAGGGCAATGGCAACGGCGCAGCAGGCGATGGCTCCGGCGGTTCCGGCGAGCGGTCCGGCCATCGCCGTCCACGCCTCCACCCGCACGTCCTTCGGCATCTCTTTCATTGCAATGAAAGCCCCGACAAAAGGGATGAAGACGGGAGCGCCTGCGTTCACGCCGAACTTTTTCAGTGCGATAGCGTGACCCATTTCATGGATGAAGAGGAGAAGAACGAAAAGCGCGGCAAAGGACCAACCCCAGGTCATGGCATAGGCCCACATGCTGAGAATCATGGTGAGCCCGGTTTTAAAGGCAGCACCGAGCTTGAAAAACTTCAAGCCGATCAGAAGCGGTTTCA
This sequence comes from Geomesophilobacter sediminis, assembly GCF_016458275.1. Taxonomy (GTDB): domain Bacteria; phylum Desulfobacterota; class Desulfuromonadia; order Geobacterales; family Geobacteraceae; genus Geomesophilobacter; species Geomesophilobacter sediminis. The sequence goes on along the minus strand of NZ_JAEMHM010000001.1, from coordinate 308,052 downwards.
GCACCTTCAGGACGGCCGCCCCGGCGACCGCGAGGGCGGCGACGATGCCGGAGCGTTTCGGCTTTGCAACTTCCGGCGGTGTGGTGATGGGAACGGTTGCCGTGCCGTCCGTCCCGATGTTCCAGTCGTCTTTGTCCCCCACCGTTCCGCGCATCCAATACTCACCAGCATTCGGATGGCTTGGGTCGGTCCGTAACTCGTACTGACAGGAACAACGCAGGGAGTCGTCCAGATTATCCGGGTTACCACAAACAGGACATTTCCAGGGCATATGCTTCCTTTGTCAGTCTTTGGGTTGGATCTGCCGCCTTAATGCGAAGGCAATATCGGAACCACTGGGATATCAATCCGACGGCTGCATCTGCGTTTTGCACTTCAAAAGCAAATCCCCCTAAATCCCCCTTCGCAAAGGGGGACTTCAAAGCGGACTTATCGATTTTTGCTTAGGTTCTTTCTGGGGTCACAATACTTATTTCCATGTCACATTCAGCACGTAAATGTGTTTCATGCATTCTGCAACTGTAAGCCGGTGTTCCAGGTGATCGCAACCCTCTGCCTACATCTTCGAAAATATCGTGTAGAGATCATCGAGCGTCAGCACGGGTACCGGATCGGTATTGACCCATGCGGCATATTGCGGCAGCTTATTAACGAAGGATGTTGCCGAGCCCACCATAAGGAAAGAAGGTTGGGGGTCGGAGAGATTTATTGCCAGGATGTCATAGTAACCACAGGAGAATCCAAAGACCCTGAGGATAGCTTTGTTCTTGATGCTCAGCCCTGGATGAGTGTTTTCTGTTGTTTGTAGCGCCTTGGCGTACCCCGCAGATCCGATGCTCGCGGTAACCCACTCCCCGTTGATCTTGTCCATGGTCAGCATGCACCGATATTGATCGTTGGCGGTAACGGGAAACTCCCATTGGTCCGTGGCGGCTATGGACTGATTGCTTTTGCCAGCGTTTTTGAGAACAAAGACAGGATATGGCCCGCCAAGTTGTGCAAAGGCAACTTCATCTTGGCTTTGGAAACCAAAGTCTGCCCATTCGTTGCCGATGGTTCCGACCCAAAAGGGCAATCCTGCCTTCGCAGCGCTCAGGACGGCAGATGAGGTGTAATTGAAAAAAGCTGGCGAGATATCTACGACGGCAACGGACGGAGCAGCATTCTGACTAGAACCGCATGCTGCGAGCAGTAAAACGGTACAAAAACATGCGATTATCTTGGTCACTGGTCGCTCCTCTTTATCCTCACCCGATGGTGTCACTACATTGGAATGGTTTACCAACACTGTGCAATAACAGGGGTTTGATGCGTGAAGCTAACGCAAAGACCCTGTAATTTCAAGAGGTTTCTAATTTGTTCTTATGAAGTTGAAAGGTTACAAAACTGCTCTGAGGAGTGCGTCTTTCAGGGGAGGGGAAAGCTGCGTCAGCTTTTACCAACAAGCACCGGAAAGGTGCTTTTGGGTCGGAAAGTGATGTTTATTTTTCGAAAGTGACGTTTTATTTCGCGAAGTGAAATTTTCGATGCGGAAAATGACGTTTTCTGTTCCGAAAATGTCATTTCAATTTCTGAAGTGTCGTTTTCAAATCCGAAAGTGTCATTTCAAATCCTGAAGTGTCATTTTCAGATCGGGAAATGTCATTTCGTGTTCGGAAAGTTTCGTTTTCTCTCCAAAAGCATGATTTCTTTCCAAAGGCCTAACGCCTCCTGACGAAAATCGAGAATGTCCAACAGCATAGGGGAACCGCGGGAGGGACGGGTGAAGGGAACTCGGATGGACCGGGTAGACTACGAAGGTCATACGCAAAAAGGGTCCAGACCGGGATGGTCTGGACCCTTTCGTTATTATTTGGAGCGGGCTCCTTGAGACTGGGCGCGGTTTTTCTCGTGCCGCCGGAGGGCGGCGTCAATGCCGCCGACGCTGTCGTCTCAATCAGGCGCTCTGAACGAGTACGTTCCTCCGCCTCTTTCCGAAAATCGCCAGGCTAAAAAGACCGGCACTGAGAAGCGCCACGGTACTCGGCTCCGGCACCGGCGCGGGGACGCTGTCATTAATCCTGACATTATCCATGTAGAGCGTGCCGGAGCCCCAGTTCACCGGCAGGGATGACGTAGAAACGATTTCAATGGTATCGACATTCCGCCAGTTCTCGTTGAAAGTCTCGAAAGTATTGCCAGTTACGTTGAGTAGGGCCGAATCGACCAGTTTGCCTCCGAGGTACCCCTGCAGGGTGAAAGCCAGGTTTGCGGAACTGAAAGGACCGCGCAGGTCGAATCCGTTGAAGGTGAAGGGGGTGGTTGCGCCACCTACGGTATAACGGAAGTAGGTGTTGGTCCCGTAGGTAGGGTTGTTGAGGTTGAATACACTCCCCATCGGTCCTAACTTGCTGTTACTGTTGGCACCCTGCCAACCAAACAGCGCGAGTTCCTGATTGGTTCCCTCAACGTATTCGCCGGGGGCGGCGCTCCCGTTACTCAACTTGGTGATGGTTATGGGGCTGGGATTGGTCTCCTGGTACCATCCCTGACTGTTGCTATTGCCGGTACTGCCAGTCGCTCCAGGAAAATCCGTCGAATAAGCGGTCTTATTCCCCAGATAATAGATGTCGCTGAAGCCAAATGTCGTTGCCTGCGCGGATTGGACTCCGATCAACACCACAACTCCCAATACAGCCATCATCATTTCGAACCGACGCATACTTCCTCCCTTGATCGCAATTGTTGGCACGTTTCACGTGCACCCGATGCCGTTTGAGGAAGTATCCGCAACTTCAATACCAACACGCCCGTTATCGATGAATACCATCGGACAAACCGATAAGTGGCCACATTTATGGTTCCGCACCTGGCAAATTGGAGACCAAGGGTTGCAACAAATTGGAGGGCTAAAATTTCCAATCCGACGCAGCACGCCGAAATGACATCGAATTTATGCTGTCGCATAATGCGCCGGCAAAGTGGAAAGGGCGCTACCTTCGCCGACGAAGACCGATGAATGCACCGTTTTTTCAGCCGGGCGCACACAAATCCACATTGATTGCACATTATCCGAAAAAACGGGGAGCTCAAAGTGGGGAAACTCTGATACCAGGGACACATCCTGATGGCGAATCGCGGCGACGTCGACCTCAAAGCCACCGTCACTTCGGCAACAGGAACTGCTGAGTGCACCAAATAAATCGGAGGGGGCTTCTCTTAAGAGAGGAGTGATCAGGAGGATGACACCGTTGAGTCAGATACAGCTGAAAAATCACAAAATAAAAAGGCCAAGCTTTTTGAGCTTGGCCTTTGTTAGTTATTTGGAGCGGGAAACGGGGTTCGAACCCGCGACTTCAACCTTGGCAAGGTTGCACTCTACCACTGAGTTATTCCCGCTCAACGAGTCTCCGTTTATAGCAAATCCCATTTTGTAAGTCAACGATAAAAATGGGGATTAGGGACTGGGAACCAGGGGCTCGATTTAAATCGCTCGGTTTTTGACCAAACTGGGAAGCAAATCCCCTGCCCCCTTTGGTGTTTGATACTTCGAGACAGGAATGTCGCTCCTGCAGCGTAGGCCATTGTCGTCGGTAAAGCAGTCTTGGATGGCGGTGAGCCCACAGCAGCGTCAAGAGGATTCCCTCTGTGTTCCTCCGTGCTCCTCTGTGGTTCGGCTTTGCTTGGCCTATTTCGTTTTTTAGATATGCAAAAAGCGATATGTTTGCTATCCTCGGGGGCACGGAGGTTAGTCATGCAAGATATCCTGGTAATGGGCGGGTTTCTGGTGGTTTGGGTGGTCCTGCAGAAGTACGTGCTGCCGCGGCTCGGGGTCGCTACGTGAATGTCGCCGGCTTGCACCTCGGGGTCCCGGGGACAAAGGAATAACGCTGAAGAAGACAAGGAAAAAACCGGCAAACCTTAACCTCAGCGGGGCACGGGAAACACATAGGAAAGCCGTACGTATTTGAACAGGGATGGACAGGATGAACGGGATAAAAGCTGAAATGCTGTAGGACCTGCCTGTCGATCATGAACCACAGAGGTCATGGAGGAACAGAGCATCCTGTTCATCCTTGCGAATAGAAGAAGGGCGCCGGTGATTGCACCGACGCCCTCCTTTTTTTCTTCAAGCAGAGACCCGGAGGATGACACCAGAGAAAAAAGGTTTTCCTCCGCGCGCCTTCGCGTCCTCTGCGGTGTGCTTCGCTTCTTAGTACCGATAGTGCTCGGACTTGTACGGACCTTCTTTCTTCACGCCGATGTAGGCGGCCTGGGCGTCGGTCAGCTCGGTCAGCATCGCGCCGAGGGTCTTCAGCTGCAGGCGGGCCACTTTCTCGTCGAGCTCCTTCGGCAGGGTGTAGACGCCGACCGGGTATTTGCCGGGGTTGGTGAAGATCTCCATCTGCGCCAGGGTCTGGTTGGCGAAGGAGGAGGACATGACGAAGGACGGATGTCCGGTCGCGCAGCCCAGGTTTACCAGGCGCCCTTCGGCCAAAAGGATGATCCTTTTGCCGTCCGGGAAGATGATGTGGTCGACCTGGGGCTTGATGTTCTCCCACTTGTACTGGCGCAGCTTGGCGACCTCGATCTCGTTGTCGAAGTGCCCGATGTTGCAGACGATGGCGTTGTGCTTCATCGCTTTCATGTGGTCGTGGGTGATGACGTCGATGTTGCCGGTGGTGGTGACGAAGATGTCGGCCTTGTCGGCGGCATATTCCATGGTCACGACCTTGTAGCCTTCCATCGCCGCCTGCAGGGCGCAGATCGGGTCGACCTCGGTCACCCAGACCTGGGCCTGGAGGCCGCGCATCGCCTGGGCGCACCCTTTGCCGACGTCGCCGTAGCCGCAGATGACGGCGACCTTGCCGGCCACCATCACGTCGGTGGCGCGCTTGATGCCGTCCATCAGGGACTCGCGGCAGCCGTAGATGTTGTCGAACTTGGATTTGGTGACCGAGTCGTTGACGTTGATGGCCGGGAACTTGAGCTTCCCTTTTTCGGCCATCTGGTAGAGACGGTGCACGCCGGTGGTGGTCTCTTCGGTCACGCCTTTGATGCCGGCGGCTGCCTTGGTGTACCAGCCGGGATGGGTCGCCAGGCGCTTCTTGATGGCGGCGAAAAGAACTTCCTCCTCCTCGCAGGTCGGGTTGGCGATGACGGAGGGGTCCTTCTCGGCGTCGGAGCCGAGGTGCAGCAGCAGGGTCGCATCGCCGCCGTCGTCGAGGATCATGTTCGGGAAGCCGCCGTCGTGCCACTCGAAGATCTTGTGGGTGTACTCCCAGTACTCGGTCAGGGTCTCGCCCTTTTCGGCGAAGACCGGGATGCCGGCGGCGGCGATGGCCGCGGCGGCGTGGTCCTGGGTCGAGAAGATGTTGCAGGAAGCCCAGCGGACCTCGGCGCCCAGGGCGGTGAGGGTCTCGATGAGCATTGCGGTCTGGATGGTCATGTGCAGCGAGCCGGCGATGCGGGCGCCCTTGAGCGGCTGGCTCTTCGCGTATTCCTCGCGGATCGCCATGAGGCCCGGCATTTCGGTCTCGGCGATGATCATTTCCTTACGGCCCCAATCCGCTAACGAGAGGTCTTTTACGATGTAATCTGCCATTTCTTTCTCCTTTCTTGGTTTTGCCACTGAGGCACAGAGATTGTGGGATGTTTTGCATCAAAACGAGCGGGTTTAACGGGCGCAGCATCCTGCGCCCCGACAGTTCCATTTCCGGCCGTTCCGCAGGGCCGGTTCCGACATTTTTGGGGCGGCCCGCCCCGGGTGGATCCGGAAGCGGGGCTCATTATCGTTTTACGGCCCGGACCAGGAGGACCGTTTCCTGCCCTTCGGCTCCGGGGATGCGGTCCACCGCAACGGAGGTCAGGCCGGCGGCATGGGTCCACTCGTTCAGCTCTTCCTCGCCGAAACCGAGCCACTGGTCGGCGAGCTGCTCGCGAACCCATTCCCGCTCGTGGCGGGCCAGATCGGCGATCAGGAGCGTCCCGCCGGGAGCCAGGACGCGCACCATCTCTTTTAAGACCGCCACGGGCTCGGCGGCGTGATGCAATACCATGTTGGCCACCACGCACCCGGCGCCGCCATCGGAGATGGGGAGATGGGTCATCTCGCCCAGGCGGAGCTCGATTTTGCCGGTGCCGTTCAGCCGATGACGGGCTTCCTCGAGCATGGCCGGGGAATGGTCCACCCCGATCACCCGCTCGGCGCGCGCGGCCAGTTCCGGCAAAAGCCCGCCGGTCCCGACCCCCACCTCCAGCACGGTTGAACCGCCGGGGACCTCGCTCAAGAGGCGCTCCTGGTACTCGGGTACCGGGAGGAGGGTCCGGGCCAGGTCGTCCCACTGCCGGGCGTGCCGGTCGAAAAACTCGAAGCTGCGCCGGCGACGCTCCTCAAGCACCTGGGCCTGGGCGGCCAGATCTTCCTGGCGGTTGGGTAGGCTTTCCAGTTCCCGCTCGAAGGCGGCACGGATGGCGCCGAAGAAGGCGTTTGCCTCGCCGATCCGATAGTAGCTCCAGGTTCCCTGGCGCTTCACCGACAGGACCCCCGCTTCGGCGAGGATCTTCAGGTGCCGCGAGATGCGCGACTGCCCCATCCCCATGATGCGGGTCAGCTCCTGCACGGTGAACTCACCGCGCAAAAGCACCGCCACCAGTCGGAGGCGGCAGGGATCAGCCAGGGCTTTGAAGAGGTCGAGCATATCAAGTTCCGATGCTTTGTTATATCAAGTTTTCTTGATTTAACATATTCGGCAGAGAGGATCAAGAACTTTAGGTAAAAAAGAACCCCCTGGAGCGCGTGGCCGGCAGGGGGAACTTTTTATCGGTATGGACGGGGACCCCATCCTCACCCTGTCCGTCGCGATCTTGCGCTGACGCGCGCGACCCTTGAAGGAGAGGGGACGCTATGGCGAAAGAGGTACCAGGTCAGGCTAGGCGGCTTCGCATTCGGACGGGCACTCTTCGGCGACCGCTTCGGTGACCACTTCGGTGACCTCTTCGGTGGCCTCTTCGGTGGCCTCTTCGGCGAAGAGTTCGTCGAAGATCTCCTGGACGGTGCAGATCCGGTCCGCCTTCCAGGCGTTGGTGCCGCAAAAGACCAGGCCGTGCTCGATCTCGCCGCGGTGGGCGCGGTCCAGGGCCTTGACGATGCAGAAGCGCTCCCGGCTCTCCTTGTAAGAGCATTTTTTCAGGCAGCCGTAGCTGCAGGGGGTCTTCTCGTCCCGGTCGTACTGGGTAATCGCCTCGGTGTTGGTGACGATGGCGCGGCCGGGAAGGCCGGCGGGGCTCATCACCAGGCCGATGTCCTCTTTCTTGCAGTCAAGGTAGGCCTGCTTGAAGGCGTCGTCGGCGTCGCATTCGACGGTCGGCACGAAGCGGCTGGCCATCTGGACTCCGTCCGCCCCCTGGGCCAGGGCGTTCATCACGTCGGCGCGGTCCCAGATCCCGCCGGCCGCGATCACCGGAATGTCGAGGCCGTACTCGCTGCGGAAGAATTCCTTCACGCCGCGCACGGTCGCGTACTGGTCATATTCGCCGTTACCGATGTTCTCGAGTTTCTCGCCGAGATGACCGCCGGCGGTGTCCGGATCTTCGACGACGACCGCGTCGGGAAGCCGGTTGTAGGACTTGTCCCATTTCTTGGCAATGAGCTGTGCCGCGCGCACCGAGGAGACGATGGGAACCAGCGCAACGTCGGGGGCGTCTTGGGTCAGCCCCGGGAGGGTCATCGGAAGCCCCGCGCCGCAGACCAGGACCTTCGCCCCGGCTTCCACCGCGGCCTGCACGAGCTCCTCGAAATCGGAAAGGGCCACCATGACGTTGACGCCGATGATGCCGTCGGGAGCGATCTCGTAGGCTTTCCTGATCTCCTCCTTCAGGGCCAGCATGTCCGCCTGCCGGTAGTTCTTCCCGTCGAAGGCTTCCCCCTGCAGGGCGACCCCCGGCGATGCGACAAGGCCGACGCCGCCACACTTGGCGACGTGCCCGGCAAGCGACCCGGCGGAAATCCTGACTCCCATCCCACCCTGGATCAAGGGGTAGCGTGCTTCGTGTTTTCCAATTCGCAACGGCTGCAGCATTTCCGACCTCCTTCTTACCTGTGAAAGGACGACGTTAACATAGCAGAGTTGGGGAATCTTCTTTGTAATAGAAATGTAAAAGTGGGAATTGTCTCGTTAGGTCAGTGATATGGAACGGATGCAGGCGAACCTGGGGAGGGGGCGGAGTCGACACATTTGTCGCTCCGGGGCAGCTTCCCCCGCCCCCTTTTTCCCTCCCGGCGGGAGAGGTGGCGTATCAAGTCCTATTAAAAGTATTGACAAACCACGCCGCAAACAACTACAGAGGTGGCATGAAACTCCATAAAAGACTGTCCAATCCGATCCTTGCACTCATCGGCATCCAGCTTCTCTGGGTCGTCGTGGTCGTGTTCTGGGTCTACTGGTTCATCGGTCGCAGTCACGACTTCCGGGAACTCGCGCTGCGCTACAAGCCGGAACTGGTGACCAAGGGGATGGAGTGGCTGGTCCTCGTCGAGGGGCTATTGATGCTGGTGGCCATCCTGATCGGGGTCTACGTCATCTTCGTCTACTGGCGACGCCAGGCGAAGCTCTACCTGCAGCAGCGCAGCTACATCTCGCAGCTCACCCACGAGCTCAAGTCGCCGCTCGCCTCGATCCAGCTCCACCTCGAGACGGTAAAGCTTCGCAACCTGCCGCCGGAAAAGCTCCAGGCCTTCGTCGATACGATGCTGTCCGATACCGAGCGGCTCAACCACCTGGCGAGCAACCTCCTCATGGCAACCCGCATCGAGTTCCGCCAACTGGGGGAAAAGGCGAAGCGGATCGACTTCTCCCGCTTCATCACCGATTACATGCAGCAGAAGGAAAGCGACCTTCCGGAGGGGGGAAAGCTGACCGTCGACGTCGAACCGGGCATTTTCGCCGTTATCGACGTCGAGGGGATGGAGATGGCGCTGCGCAACCTCCTGGAAAACGCCCTTTTGTACTCGCCGGTCTCCCCGGAGATCCGGGTGAGCCTGAAACGGATGGGGAGGCATTGTCAGCTCGACATCCAGGACAACGGCAAGGGGCTCGCCAAAGGGGAGGAAAAACGGATCTTCGAGATCTTCTACCGGGTGCGGACCCCGGGGGAGAACATCCGCGGCACCGGCCTGGGTCTCTACATCGTGAGATCGGTGGTGACGGCGCACGGTGGAAAGGTCAGCGTGGCGAGCCCGGGCCCCGGCAAGGGGTGCACCTTCCAGATCATCCTGCCCCAAGCGACCGGGCAGCAGCAGCGAGGATAACGCATGTCGGAAGAGAAACCGCAAATACTCCTGGTGGAGGACGAGATCCATCTCGCCCGCGGGATCACCTTCAACCTGGAGCAGGAAGGTTACCTGGTAAGCCACGTGGAAAGCGGCGAGGAGGCCCTGGAGAAGGTGAAGGTCGAGCGGTTCGAGCTGATCATCCTCGACGTCATGCTGCCGGGGATCGACGGCTACCAGGTTTGCCGCGAGGTGCGCACCCTGGACGCGCGGGTGCCGATCCTGATGCTGACCGCACGCGGCGACGAAAGCGACCGGATCGCCGGGCTTGCCCAAGGAGCCGACGACTACATCGCCAAACCGTTCAACCTGAAGGAGTTCCTGCTCAGGGTCTCCGGGATGCTGCGCCGCTCGTCGTGGTACCGTCCCGAGCCGGTGGAGGAGGGGTATCGCTTCGGAGAGAACGAGGTATTTCTCCTCTCCTACCGGGCCCGGACCTCCCAGGGGGAGATCGACCTGACCGACCTGGAGGTGCGGATGCTCTCGCTTTTTTTCCAGCGCGAAGGGGACGCGATCCCGCGCAGCGTGCTTTTGGAAAACGTGTGGGGGTACTCAACCGACGCCGAGACGAGGACCCTGGACAACTTCATCGTGCGGCTGCGCAAGTACTTCGAGCCCGAGCCGAGCCACCCGATCTATTTCCAGACCGTGAGAGGGGTGGGGTATAGGTTCAAAAGACAATGAAACGATGAAACGATGAAACGAGAGGGATGGTACTCTCGAAAAAAGACAGCAACATAGAAAAGGGCCGGTTTGGCATCTGCCAACCGGCCCTTTCTATTACTACGTCAATCAACGCTCAATGAGCATGAACAACCGCTTGTCTTGATTGTTCATTGTCTCATTGTCTCATGGTTCATTGTTACAGCCCTGCCTTCTGCCGGATGATGTCGACCTTGTCGGTGCGCTCCCAGGTGAACTCGGGGAGCTCGCGGCCGAAGTGGCCGTACGCCGCGGTCTTGCGGTAAATCGGACGGAGCAGGTCGAGGGTCTCGGTGATGGCGCGGGGACGCAGGTCGAAGACTTCACGCACGATCTCGGAGATGCGCGAAGACGGGATCTTGCCGGTACCGGAGGTGTCGACCATGACGGAAACCGGCTCGGCGACGCCGATCGCGTAGGCTACCTGCACCTCGCACTTGTCGCACAGCCCGGCGGCAACCAGGTTCTTGGCCACGTAACGCCCCATGTAGGCCGCGGAACGGTCCACCTTGGAGGGGTCCTTGCCGGAGAAGGCGCCGCCGCCGTGCGCGCCGTGCCCGCCGTAGGAGTCGACGATGATCTTGCGGCCGGTCAGACCGCAGTCGCCCATCGGGCCGCCGATGACGAAACGCCCGGTCGGGTTGATCAGGAACTTGGTGTTGGCGTCCATGAGATGCGCCGGGATGATCTTCTTCACGACTTCCTCGATGATCCCTTCCTTGATCATCTCGTAGGAGACCTCGGGGGTGTGCTGCGAGGAGATGACCACGGTATCGACGTGGACCGGCTTGTCGTCGACGTACTTGATCGAGACCTGCGACTTGGAGTCGGGGCGGAGGAAGTCGAGCACGCCGCTTTTGCGCACGTTGGAAAGTTTCTCCACGAGCTGGTGGGCGAGCAGGATGGACATCGGCATCAACTGCGGAGTCTCGTTGCAGGCGAAGCCGAACATGAGCCCCTGGTCACCGGCCCCCTGCTCCTTGAACAGCCCCTCCCCTTCGGTTACGCCCTGGGAGATGTCCGGGGACTGCTTGTCGATGGAGGTCAGGATGGCGCAGGTCTCCCAGTCGAAACCCATGGCCGAATCGTTGTAGCCGATCTCCTTGATGGTCTCGCGAACGATCTTGGGGTAATCCACGATGGCGTTGGTGGTGATCTCACCGGCGATCACCGCCATGCCGGTCGTAACCAGCGTTTCGCAAGCGACCCGGGACTTCGGGTCCTGGGCGAGAATGGCGTCGAGAATGGCGTCAGAGACCTGGTCCGCGACCTTGTCCGGATGACCCTCCGAAACCGACTCGGAGGTAAAGATGTAATCCTTCATTTCCATGTAGTGAATCCCCCAAACGTTATTGATAGGTGAGTCGATGCTGTTCAAGAAACGGGGGATTCTATAACTTCACGTGTTGCTTTGTCAACGGATTAAATCCGCCCAACCTCTTGTGCCAGCACCTTTTCCCCCCTCGTTGTTCCAGATTCGCGCCCCCGAACAAGTTCATTAATTGAAACAAATTCAATCTCCGTTAAACTTGGCTCATTTTTTCGCCTGCTACGGATCTCATTAGCGGAGGAACGCCATGGTCCAGAGGTGGTGCCTGATGGCACTGGTCGTGCTGCTGTCGTTGCTCCCGGCGCCCCTTTTCGGGGCGGCCGTCGTCGACGGGTTCAAGCCGGTAATCGACGAGATGCGGGAGACACCGTTTGCGGCCGCCGTCCAGCGGGACGGGAAGATCCTGGTCACCGCATATAACGGGTTCGACGGGTACGGCTTCTTGCTCCGGCTCAATCCCGACGGTACCCGGGACAGCACCTTCACCAAACTGACCACGGACTGGCCCCTGTCGGGGGTGCTCCCCTTGAGCGACGGCAGGATCATGATTTACGGCAGCTTTTCCACCGTCGGCGGCACCCCGCGCAGCTTTCTGGCACGGCTGAACGCCGACGGCACCCTGGACAGCACGTTCGATCCCAGCGGCCTGATCGACCCCGGGTGGGGGGGCATCTTTGGCCTCGCCGCCCTCCCCGACGGGAAATTCATCGCGGGGGGGGACTTCAACGACAGCAGCGGCCCGCGCAACGTGGTGCGGCTCCTTGCCGACGGGAGCATCGACCCGCAGTTCCTGGCCCGGACCGACTCCTGGCTCGACACCGTCGTGCTGCAGCCGGACGGCAAGATCCTGGTCGCTGGGGCGTTCACGATGCTGGACGGGGTGCCGCGCAACTACCTGGGCCGGCTCAACGCCGACGGGACCATCGATGCCGCGTTTGCCCCCGACGTCGACAACGAGGTCTCCGTCCTCGCCCTGGAAGACGACGGGAGTATCCTGATCTCGGGGTTCTTCACCCAGGTGCAGGGGATTCCCCGCGGACCGTTCGCCCGGCTCAATCAAAGCGGCAACGTCGATCAAACCTTCAACGTCCCGATCCAGGACCCGTACGGAAACGGCTTCGCCTCCATCGCGGTGCAGCCGGACGGAAGGATCGTCGTCAGCGGCACCTTCACCGGCATCGGCAGCACCGCTATCCAAAAGCTCGCCCGTATCACCCGCACCGGCGTCGTCGAAACCGGTCTCGCCGGTCCCACCGAAACGGGGACGTGGCTCTCCTGCGTCATCCTGCAAAGCGACGGCAAGATCATCACGGTCGGGAGCACCCGGACCCCGCAGTACGGTCTGGCCCGTTACTATCCCAGCGGGCAGCCCGACGCGGATGTTTCCGTCACCTTGAACGAGGTGGTGACCTCCGGGGTGTACACCCAGTTCCTCCTCCCCGACGAGCAGATGGTCATCGGCGGGTACCTCCTCAAGGTGGACGGCACCCAGCGGGACCGCATCGCCAAGCTGAAACCCGATTGGTCCCTGGACCCCGTCTTCAATCCGGATCTGAACAGCATGATGACGTCGACCATCCCGCTGCCGGACGGACGGATCGTCGCGGCGGGGATGTACTGGTACATCAACGGTCCTTACCCGACCGGCATCCAGCAGCACGCCATCGCCATAGTCGATCCGAACACCGGCGCGATGGATCCGACCTTCGCCCCGGCGCTCCTGTACTCCTCGGCGCCGGTTTCCACCGGCGTCAACACGATGGCGCTGCAGCGCGACGGAAAACTCCTGGTCGGGGGGACCTTCGACCAGGTGAACGGCGAAACCTACATCAACCTGGTCCGAATGGATCTCTCCGGGAACATCGACCACACCTTCCACCCCCCGACCCTGGATGCCGCCGTTTACGGCATCAACCTTCTCCCGGACGGGAAGATCATCATCACCGGGTCGTTTACCGGCAAGATCAAGCGACTGAACCCCGACGGTTCCCCGGATGACGATTTCAACTCGCGGCTGCCGGTGATCCGCTATGCCCCCAACGACGATGCGGTACCCCGGGGCGATCCGACACCGGTTTTCCAACTGCTCATGACCGCCGATGGGAAGTACATCGCATTGGGGGTATTCGACGACCCGTTCGGCGGAGAGCTGGGCAATGCGCTGCGCCTGAATGCCGACGGCAGCCTCGATCCGACCTTCCGGGTGGGCACGGACTGGTGGCTGTATGGAGGAACGCTGCAGGCCGACGGCAAGATCCTCCTCTACGGCAGGTTCTTCACCATCAGGGTCAACGGGGTCTCCTATGCCCGGAGCTGCGTGCTCCGGCTCAACCCGGACGGCACCCTGGACCAGGATTTCGTGGCGGATGCCGCAGGGGTCGGTGCTCAGTATCCGGTCGTCGCGACGATCAACCTGCAGCCCGACGGCAAGATGCTGATCGGCGGGAACTACAGCACGATCAACGGTGCCGGCAACACCTATTTCACCCGGATGGCCAACGGCAGCAGTTACGACCGCCTCACCGTGGCCCCGGACGGCACCGAGGTGCGCTGGATGCGCTCCGGCAGCGACGCCGAGCTTTGGCGGGTCGCCGTCGAAGAGTCCGCCGACGGCACCAACTGGAGCTGGATCGGCGACGCCACCCGGATCGCCGGGGGATGGTCGCTCTCGGGTCTCGCCTTCCCCTCCCGGCACCACCACTACATCCGGGCCAAGGGGTACACGCAGGTCGGGGACCGCACCATGCAGGGGACCATCTACCAACCGGTGCGCCTGTACACGGTGAACCGGCTCCCGCAGACCATCACCTTCCCGGAGATACCGCTGAAGCTTCCCAACGCTCCGGATTTCGACCCCGGGGCCACCGCGAGCAGCGGGTTGCCGGTCACCTACCTGAGTTCCGATCCCAGCATCGCGACCATCGTCAACGGGATGGTGCACCTGATGGGGGTCCCGGGGACCGCCGTCATCACCGCCATGCAGGACGGCAACGACACCTATGAGCCCGCGCCCAACGTATCGCGGGTGGTCGCCACGACCAAGCTGGACCAGACCATCCACTTCGCACTGCCGCCGAAAAACTATGGCGATGCCGATTTCAATGCCGGGGCCATCGCGACCAGCGGGCTTGCCGTCAGCTACGCAAGCTCCGACCCCAGCGTCGCCACGGTGAACGCTGCCGGCAGGATTCACATCCTCAAGGCGGGGAGTACCACCATCACCGCCAGCCAGGGGGGAAGCGACGTCTTCGATGCCGCGCCGCCCGTGCCGGTGCTTTTTACCGTCGCACCGGCGGTCCTCACGGTCAACGTCGCCAACGCGACCAAGACCTACGGCGACGCCAATCCCGCCTTCAGCGCCACCTACTCCGGGTTCGTCAACGGCGAGACCGCCGCCCTCATCTCCGGGGCCCCGACCCTGGGCACGGTCGCCGACCCGAGCAGCGGGGTGGGGAGCTACCCGATCACCGCGGGGCTCGGCGCGCTGTCGGCCCCCAACTACAGCTTCGCTGCGGCGAACGGGACCCTCACCGTCACCAGGAAGGGGCTGACCGTCAGCGCCGAGAACGCAAGCCGCGCCTACGGCGCCGCCAATCCCTCCTTCGCCTGGCACCTCGACCCGGCCGGGTTGGTGAACGGCGACACCACCGTCGTGGTATCCGGTGTCCCGGTCCTCTCCTGCGCCGCGTCCGGCTCCAGCATTGCCGGGAACTACCCGATCACCATCGCCGCGGGCACCCTCTCGGCGGCAAACTACAGCTTCAACCTCGTCGGGGCGACCCTCACCGTGACCAAGGTGCCCCTCACCGTGCGGGCCAACGACGCCAGCCGCAGTTACGGGGTCGCCAATCCGGGCTTCAGCGCAAGCTACACCGGGTTCGTCAACGGCGAGACCCAGGCCGTCCTCAGCGGCGCGCCCAGCTTCACCTGCAGCGCCGGGGCGACATCGGCGATCGGGGGGTATCCCATCGGCATCGCCCAGGGGAGCCTTGCCGCCGCCAACTACGACTTCAACGCGGTGCCCGGGACGCTCACCGTCTCCAAGGCCACCCTCACCGTCCGGGCCGACGACGCCACCCGCAGCTACGGGGGGGCCAATCCGGCCTTCACCGCGAGCTACACCGGGTTTGTCAACGGCGAGAGCGCCGCCGGGGTGGTGAGCGGGACACCGGTACTGTCGACCGCGGCCGTGGCGGCAAGTCCCCCCGGCACCTACCCGATCGACGTCGCCCTCGGCACCCTGACCGCTGCCAACTACGGCTTCACCCCGGCCGCCGGAACTCTTACCGTGGGGAGGGCGACGCTCACCGTCAGCGCCGACAACAAGTCGCGCGGCTACGGCGGGTCCAATCCGCCCCTCACGGCAAGCTACGCCGGTTTCGTCAACGGCGACACCGCCGCGGTGCTCACCGGCGCGCCCACCCTCTCCACGCCGGCGACCCCGGCGAGCCCGGCCGGCAGCTACCCCATCGTGGCCGACGCCTCGGCACTGTCCGCCGCCAACTACAGCTTCACCCCGGTCAACGGCACCCTCACCGTCGACAAGGCGGTCCTCACCATCACCGCCGATGCCAAGTCCCGCCCCTACGGGGGGACCAATCCGACCCTCACGGCAAGCTACACCGGTTTCTTGAACGGAGACACCGCCGCGGCGCTCAGCGGGGCACCGCTCCTTTCCACCGGCGCCGCCGCGGCGACTCCCCCGGGGAGCTACCCGATCGCCGTCGCCGCCGGGAACCTCGGCGCCGCCAACTACAGCTTCAACCTGGTCGGAGGGTCCCTTACCGTCACCACGGCCCCGCTCACCATCCGGGCCGATGCCAAATCCAGGGGGGCCGGCACGGCAAACCCGCCGCTCACCGCGACCATCACCGGCCTGGTCAACGGCGACACCGCGGCAGCCCTCGGTGGCGCCCCCGCCCTGTCGACCACCGCCGATCAGAACAGCCCGGCGGGCACCTACCCGATCAGCGTCGCCATCGGCGGTATCAACAACCCCAACTACAGCTACACCCTGGTCGACGGCATCCTCACCGTCACCACCGGGGAGCAGACCATCGACTTCCCGCCGCTGCGCGCCAAGACCTACGGCGACGGCGATTTCGTCCCGCCGGCGACCGCCAGCAGCGGCCTGCCGGTGAGCTTTACCAGTTCGGACCCAACGGTCGCGGCGGTGGTCAACGGGAAGATCCGCGTCGTGGCACCGGGGACCGCCGACATCACCGCATCCCAGCCCGGCGATGCCGTGTGGGATGCGGCCCAAAGCGTCACCCGGCAACTGCTGGTCCACCCGCCCCCCTGGAACGGACTCGGCTTCGACGGGATCGACGACACGCTGCGGGTCGCCGACGCGCCGCGCCTGGCCTTCCCCGCCGGGACGAGCTTCACCATCGAGACCTGGCTCCACCTGGACGGCCCGCAGCCCGACGGCACCGGCATCCTCGCCAAGGGGGACGGCTCGGCTCCGCTCAACGGGTACCAGCTCGTGATCAGCCGGAACCGGATCGGCGCCGAGATCGGCGACGGCACGGCGAGCGTCGGGGTCCCCCAGGGGCTTCTCGGGACCAGCCCCTTGGACGACGGCCGGTGGCACCAGGTCGCCCTGGTGGTCGACCGGACCGCCCACACCGCCCAGCTCTACTTCGACGGCAGGGTCGAAGCCACCGCCGACGTGACCGGCCTCGCCGGGACCATCCAAAACGGCGCCGAGCTGAAACTCGGCGTGGACGGCACCGGGCAGCACTTCTTCAAGGGGGAACTGGACGAGACCCGCATCTGGAGCGAGCCCCGCAGCCGCGACCAGATCCGCGCCGCCGGCTCCCAGATCGTCGACCCGTTGGACGAGCCGAGCCTCGCCGGCTACTTCCATTTCGACGAGGGGGGCGCCGGTCTTGCCAACGCCGCCTTTGCCACCGCGCCGGAGCGGACCGGGAACCTCGCCGCCGGCGCCCTTGCCAACTTCGCCCTGGACGGCGCCGCCTCCAACTGGATCGTCTCCGGCGCGTTCCTGCCGCTTCTGGAGACCGCCGCCATCAGCAACCTGACCGCCACCGGGCTCACCTCCGGCGCCACGGTCTATCCCAACTACTATCCTCCGACCGACCGCGGCATCTGCTGGGGGCTGGCCGCGAACCCGGATCGGTCGGGGAACTGCCTCCACGCGGGTGACGGTGTCGGGAGCTTCACCTTAGACCTCGCCGGACTGGCCCCGGGGACCGTCTACCACGTGCGCGGCTTCGCGACCAACGTCATGGGGACCGCCTACGGCAACGACGTCCCCTTCACCACCAAACGGCTGGACCAGACGACCGACTTCCCGCCGCTGCCGACCAAGACTTACGGCGACCCGGACTTCCCGCCGGGGGGGACCAGCACCAGCGGGCTGCCGGTCACCTACACGAGCTCGGACCCGACCGTCGCCACCGTCGTCGGCGACGGGATCCACATCACCGGGGCCGGGACCACCACCATCACCGCAAGCCAGGGGGGGAACGGCACCTACAACCCGGCCGGCGACATTCCCCGGAGCTTCACGGTCAACAAGGCTCCCCTCACCGTGCGCGCCGACGACAAGACCCGTGCCTACCGGACCGCCAACCCCGCCCTCACCGCGACCTACACCGGGTTTGTCCTGGGCGAGGGGATGGGCGCGATCTCCGGCGCCTGCACCCTGCAAACCGATGCCGCCGAGCTGAGCCCGGTGGCAAGCTACGACATCGTCACCGGACTGGGGAGCCTGACCGCGCGCAACTACACCTTCATCCTGCAAAACGGCCGGCTCAACGTGATCAAGAGCTGCCAGGAGATCGTCTTTCCGCCCCTTCAGGACCGGACCTACGGCGACCCGCCGTTCCAGATCGTCGCCCTCGCCTGCTCCGGCCTGAACCTCACCTTCGCCAGCTCGTCGACCAACGTGGTACGGATCAACGGGAACGTCATCACCATCGTGGGCGCCGGGAGCGCCACCGTCACCGCCTCCCAGACCGGAAGCGGCGACGTCACTCCCGCCCCGGACGCCTCGCAGACGATCGTGGTGCACAAAGGGGGACAGCAGATCACCTTCTCCACCCCGGGCCAGAAAGTAATGGGAGATCCCCCCTTCCCGATCAGCGCCACCGCGTCGAGCGGGCTCCCGATCACCTTCCGCAGCCTCAATCCCGAGGTCGCCACGGTGGCCGGAAAGGTGGTCACCCTGACCGGGGTCGGGACGGCGGTCCTCACCGCCACCCAGGCCGGAGACGGCAACTACGAGCCGGCACTGGCGGTCTCGCAGCCGCTCACCGTGGTCCAGGAAGGGGTGCCGCCGCTGGTCGCCCTCTCCACCCTCCCCTTCGGCGCGATCACCGCCTCCCCGGTCCTCAACGTGGAAGGGCTCACCGCGGACGCCTCCGGGATCGAGCGGCTCACCATCAACGACCGCGACTACACCGACCAGGGGGCGCTCTTCAGCGGGGCGGTCCCCCTCACCAGTGGCGACAACCTGGTCTCGGTAACCGCGCGCGACGGCGCCGGAAACCGCAGCACCGACAGCCGCACGATCACCTACGATGCCAGCGCGCCGGCCATCGAACTTTCCCTGCCGCCGGACAACGGCATGACCGGCAACGCCACCTTCCCGATCGCCGGCAAGGTCGCCCCCGGGACCACGGCAGCCCTGGTCTTGAACGACACCACCCTGCAGCCTCTGGCCGTCGACGCATCGGGAAGCTTTGCGGCATCGGGGACCCTGGTCCAGGGGGTGAACACGATCCGGGTCATCGCCACCCGGGACGGGCAGACCAGCCAGGTGAAGCGCAGCGTGGCGCTGGTTCCCGGCGGCCCCGAGATCTCCATCAACGATCCGGGGTGCGACGTCCGGACCGAGCAACCCTCGGTCATGCTCAAGGGGACCGCGAGCGGGACGGCGCCGATCACTCTTCTTCTGGAGGTGAACGGGACCAGTTACCACCCGGCCGTCACCGGCGGCACCTTCCAGCAGGCGATCGCGCTGGACACCGCGGGTGAATACCGGGTGAAGGCCACCGTCACCGACGGGAACGGGAGCACCGGGTTCGCGCGGCGCAACCTGATCCGTGCCGACCTCATCCTGGGCGATTTGAACGGGGACGGCCTGGTGGATGTCGCCGACGCGGCGCTGGTGCTCCGGATGGCATTGGGGCTCGCCCCGGTGACCGACGCGGCCCGGGCGCGGGCCGACCTGGCGCCGGTGCTCGACGGGGTTTCCAAGCCGGACGGGAACATCGACGTCGGGGACGTGTTGGTCCTTTTGCGCAAGATCGTGGGGCTGACCGGGTTCTAGGATGGGGAAGGCCCGCAGGAGGGCAAAAGCCCGGCGCGCCGTGGCGCGCATCGCGCCGGGAAAGGCGCTCCCACAGCGGGGGTCCGCATAGGTCGAGCTAAAAGTCAGCCGAGTACCTGTTGACCGGGAGGGAAAAAATGAAAAAGGCACTGCTGTTACTCTTGGTAGGGACGGCACTGATTGCCGGCTGCGGCGGGGGAGGCGGGGTGGCCGATGCTCCGACGCCGACCATCGAGGTGGCAACGCGGGCGGCCCTGTCGAGCACCGTGGTCTATGGGGTGGAACTGACCGTACAGCTACCGGCCGGGGTCACGGTGGCGGCCGATGCGACCGGGGCGGTGGCCGACGGGGTCATCGTTCCCAAGGTCGCGGGAACCTTGGTGGGGGGCAGATACGTTGCCGCCGGTGCCTCGACGCCGGCCACCGTCACCATCATCGCCAGTAACGCTGCCGGATTGACGGTCGGCGAGCTGGTCAACGTCGCCTGCCAAGTCAGCCCCGGCGCGACGCCGACGGCAGCGGCCTTCACGGTAACGCATTTTTCCGCCTGGGCGGTGGTGGGAAACGATACGGTCCCGATCGAGGGGGTCACCCCGGCGCTCGGCTATGCGGTCTTGTAAGCGTCCAGAGAACCCCGTCCCCCACCGGTCCGTCGCAAGCTCGCGCTTTACCCCCTCTCCTTCAAGGAGAGGGCCGGGGTGAGGATGGGGTTTAAGTCGCAGCTCACGGCCCCCCCCGCCACCGGTGCCCCCCGGAAGGGGGAGGGACCCGACGTGAAGAGCCGCAAATTGACTGGTCATGGATCCAGCACTTCCCGTACCTTCTTGGCGACGTTGGTCGGGGTGAGCGGCTTCACGATCATCTCCGCTCCTTCCAGCAGCAGATCCCGCGCCCGGACCACATCCACGGAGTAGCCGCTCATGAACAGGATTTTCGCGTCGGGTTTCAGGTTCCGGATCTCGATCCCGGCCTCCCGGCCGATCTTGTGCGGCATGATCACGTCCATCAGCACCAGGTCGATCTCCCCCTCCTTCAGGCGGAACAGACGTACGGCCTCCTTCCCGTCCCCGGCGACGTAGACGCGGTACCCCATCGTAGTCAAAAACATCTCGAGATAATCGCGGATCTGCGGCTCGTCGTCGACCACCAGGATGGTCTCCCCACCCCGGGGCAGGCGGTCCTGGGACGCCTCCGCCGGCTCGAAGCTGCGCCCCTCTTCGGCCAGCGGCAGCAGGATATGGAAGGAGGTGCCGCGCTCCGGCTCGCTCTCCACCCTGATGTGCCCCTTATGCTGCTGAACCAGTCCGTAGACGATGGAGAGTCCCAGCCCGGTCCCGTTACTCTTCTTGGTGGTGAAAAACGGTTCGAAGATCTGCCGGCAGGTAGCCGGGTCCATCCCGACACCGGTGTCCGAGACCCACAGCTCGACGTACTCTCCCGGGACACCGAACCCGTGGCAGCGGACGAATGCGTCGTCGATGATCAAACGGGAGGTCCCGATGGAAAGGGTCCCACCGCGGGGCATGGCATCGCGCGCGTTGGCGGCAAGGTTCATCAAGACCTGCTCCAGATTCCCCTTGTCGGCCAGGACCGGCAGCGGCCCGGGATGTGCGGCCACCTGCAGGTCGATCCCGTTGCCGATGACCCGGCGCAGGAAGCTTTCCACCCCGGCAACCGTGCGGTTCAGATCGAGCCGCTCCAGCCGGATCGGTTGCTTGCGGCTGAAGGTGAGCAGGGTCGACGCCAGGCTTCCCGCCCGCTCCGCTGCCTCCAGGATGCGGTCCAGCTTTTCCCGCATGTCGTCCTGCAGGGTGTCGCTCATGCGCATGATCCCGCCGTAGCCGAAGATCACCGTCAGGATGTTGTTGAAGTCGTGGGCGACCCCGGCGGCAAAGCGCCCGATCGCCTCCATTTTCTGCGCCTGGCGCAGCGCATCCTCCAGCCTTTTTTGCTCCTCGATCCGCTGGCTCAGCTCGCTGTTGGCCCGCTCCAGTTCCCCCACCTTCTTGCTCAGCTTGCGGAAAAGGGCCTCGTTGTAATCCTTGAGCAGCCGCATCTCATCGGACAGCCCGTCGGCAGCCGAACTCTTCTCCTGGCTGGCGGCAAGCACCCGGGCGATCTCGGTCATCAGCACCTCGGGGTCCTGCGGCTTGACCAGGAAGCGGTCCGCCCCCAGGCTCAAGGCAAGCTCCTCGTCCTGTTTTTCGGTGAACGTGGCGGTGTAGAAGATGAAGGGGATCGCCTGCAAGCTCTGGTCGGCGCGCCATTCCCGGCACAGGGCGTAGCCGTCCATCACCGGCATCAGGATGTCGCTGATCACCAGGTCCGGTGGCGCCGACCGGGCCGCGGCGAGCGCCTCGGCGCCGTTTAAGGCGGAAACCGGCTCGTAGCCGTTTCCCTTGAGGAGCACCTCGAGGTAGTAGAGGTTGTCCGGCATGTCGTCGACGATCAAAACCCTCTGCATGTCAATTCCCCTGTGTCGTTGGCCCGAATCGGTGCCGGAGTTCCCGTCACGCCGGCGTCCCGAGATGCGCCTCCATCTGCTGGATGAAGGTATCGGGATTGATCGGCTTTTCTATGTAACCGCTGCATCCGGAGGCGAGCGCCTTGTCCCGGTCTCCGGCCATGGCATATGAAGTCACCGCCACGATCGGCACCTGGGCCAGGTCGGGATGGGCCCGCAGGTGCCGCGCCACGGTGTAGCCGTCCATGCGGGGAAGCTGGATGTCGAGCAGGATCAGGTCCGGCTTGGAGCGGACGGCGAGCTCGATCCCTTCCCTGCCGTCGGTGGCGGATGAGAACTCGTAGCCGTTTTTCTCCAGGATGAACTGGATCAGGTAGAGGTTCTGCTCGTTGTCCTCGATGTACAGGACCTTCTTTTTCATCGCTTCATACCTCACAGGTTGGTTGCGGTGTCCCGGCGGGCAGCCCCGGTTCGATCGGGGGCGCCGCGAAGGGGTTGCCTTGCGCCGGAAGGAGGAAGGTGAAGGAACTCCCCTCCCCGCGCCGGCTTTCGACGCTGATGCGCCCCCCCATCAGATCCACCAGCTTCTTGCAGATCGACAGCCCCAGCCCGGTCCCCTCGTATTTGCGGCTGAGCCCGCTGTCCACCTGCCGAAACGGCTTGAACAGCACCTCCAGTTCCTCGGCGGCGATGCCGATGCCGGTGTCGCGCACCGTGGTACGGTACAGGGCACCCTCGCGTTCGCAGGTAACGGTGATCTCCCCCTTTTCGGTAAATTTCACCGCATTGCTCAAGAGGTTCAGCAGTACCTGCTCCACCCGGCGCAGATCGCCGGTCATGGCAGCGACCTCCTCGGAAAGCTGCACCGACAGCGCGAGCCCCTTCTTCTCCGCCAGCGGCCGGATGGTGTGCACCGCCTTGCGGATCAGCTCGCCGTAGGCGAAGGTCTCGCAGGTGATGGTCAGCTGCCCCGCCTCGATCTTGGAGATGTCGAGGATGTCGCCGATCAGGGCCAGGAGATGGTTGGCGCTGTTGCGCACCAGTCCCAGCTGCTTTTCCTGTTCGGCATTGAGCGGGCCGGCCAGCTTTTGCAGGAGGATCCCGCTGAAGCCGATGATGGAGTTGAGCGGGGTGCGCAATTCATGAGACATGGTGGCCAAAAACGCCGATTTCAGCTGGTCGGCGAACTCGGCATGTTCCTTGGCCTGGGCCAGTTCGTCCAGGGTGCGCCGCAGCTCGGCGGTGCGCTCGTCCACCAGCCGGGCAAGGCCGTCCTGGTATTCGCGCAGGCGCTCCTCGGCCCGGTTGCGGGCGGTGATCAGGGTCGACAAAAGAAGCGTCGAGGCCGCGGCGACGCCGAAGTAGGACTGCAGCAAGAGGAGTGCGCCGTTCAGCGGGTACCCGGTGAACGGGCCCCGCCCGTTCACGGTCCAGATCAAGAAGCTCACCATCACCAGGGCCACCAGGACCGCCGTCTCGAAACGCCCGAAACGGAAGGCGGTCCAGAACAGCACCGGGAAGACCAGGTACTCGAGCGGCAGGTTTTTCCCGAAAACCACCGCCTCGACCAGGAACAAAAGGAGCACCAGGAGCAGCGCTTCCCCTGCTTTGGCCGCGCTCCAGCGCGAAGTGGGACGCCCTTCCCAGGTCAATAAAAGGGGCGTCACCACGAGGGCGCCGACCGCATCCCCCAGCCACCAGGTGAGGCACATCTGGCCGCTGCGCGACCAGTCGCCGGAGTAGCTCGAGAAGGCCGCGGTGCCGATGGTGGCGCTCAGAAGCGGGCTGGCCAGGGCGCCCAGGATGATGAAGCAGGAGGCGTATCGGGTGCCGGCGAAGGGGTCCTCGTTCCCGATGCAGCGCCGCACCAGGAAGCCTCCGGCCAGGGCCTCCAGCGTGTTTCCCAGCGCGGTGACGCCGGCCACCAGCAGGGTCGCCGCCGACGCCGTCGGCGCCCCGGCAAGGAGCAGCAGGTTGGCCGCCAGCGCTCCCACGAACACCCCGGGCCAGACCCGGTAGCCGAACTGCAGGCAGGCCGCCAGCGCGATTCCGGTCGGAGCCCACACCGCGGTCGCGTTGGTCTGTTCCAGGGCCAGCAGAAAGCCCAGTTTGGCCGTCGCCAGGTAGGCAAGCGCAACCGCCAGGTTGTGCAGCAAAGACGACGCGAAAAAACGGCTCCGGCTCATGCGGCAACTCCGTCGGCTCCGGGCGGACGGACCGGCAGCGTAAAGGTGAAGCTGGTTCCGCGCCCCGGCGCGCTTTCCACCCGGATCGTCCCGCCCATCAGCTCGACCAGTTTCTTGCAGATGGAGAGTCCCAGGCCGGTCCCCTCGTACTTGCGGTTCAACCCGGTATCGATCTGCTGGAAGGGCTGGAACAGCCGATCGAGGTCCGCTTCCTTGATGCCGATCCCGGTGTCCGCGACGCAGGTGACCAGGAAATCCCCGTCGCGTCTGCTGCGGACGGTGACCGAGCCCTGCTCGGTGAACTTGATCGAGTTGCTCAGCAGGTTGAACAGGATCTGTTCCACCCTCCGGGCGTCTCCGGTCACCGGACCGACATCCCCGGAAAGGTCCAGGTAGAGCTCCAACCCCTTCTTCTCGGCCAGCGGGCGTACCGCCTGCTCCACCTTGCGGATCGATTCGGCCAGATGAAAGGTTTCCGATTCCACGCGCAGTTGCCCCGCCTCGATCTTGGAGATGTCGAGCACGTCGCTGATCAGGGCCAGGAGATGGTCGGAGCTTTTGCGCACCATCGCGAGCTGCTTCTTCTGCTCCTCGTTCACCGGTCCCCCGAGCCCCTGCTGCAGGATCCCGGTGAAGCCGATGATCGAGTTGAGCGGCGTGCGCAGCTCGTGGGACATCGTCGCCAGAAACGCCGATTTCAGCCGGTCCGCCTGCTCGGCGCGTTCCTTGGCATCTTCGAGGTCCTCCAGGGCGGCACGGAGCTTCTCGTTGGTCTCCTTGAGGGTCAGGGTCCGCTCGTCGATCCGCCGTTCCATCTCCCGGTTCATCAGCGCCAGCTCCGCGGTCCGCGCGTTTACCTGGTGCTTGAGCACGAACCCACCCACCACGCTCATCACCAGCACGCTCCCCAAGACCAGCGCGGAGACCTGCAGCCAGGCCGGGAGCTTGAACTCCACCTCATCGCTGGTCCACCTTTTCATTGCCGCATAGTACGCGGAACGCGGGTCCTTCTTCATCTCCGCCAGATGCCGGTCGATGACCGCCAGCAAATCCCCCTTCTCCTTCGGAGCCGCAAAGAAAAAGGGGGCCGGGTCGAACATGACCGGGGTGTCCTCCAAACCGTACTTGCGCGCGTACATCAGCCCGTAGAGCCGGTTGGTGAGACCGGCGTCGGCCCGGTTGTCGGCCACCATCTGGAACTCGGTCTGGTAGTTCGGCACCGGGATGAGGGTGAATTTCAAGCCGAAGCTGTTGGTGAGGCGGGTGAAGGTCTCCAGTTGGATGGTGTTTTCCAGGGCGGCGATCCGCTTGCCGTTGAGATCCAGAAGCGACTGGATGCCGCTCCCTTTCCGCGCGTATACCTGGGACCAGACCGAAAGGACCGGGATCTTGTGGAAGGCGTAGATCCGGTCCCGCTCCGTGGTGTACGCCACGTCGGGCATCAGGTCGATCTCTCCCCTGGAGAGCCGGTCCAGCCCTTCGGCCCAGGTCCCGGGGACATAGCGCAGGTTCCAGCCTTCGGCCTTGGCGATGTTTTCGATGATCTCGACGAAGATACCGGCCGGTTTGCCGGTGGTGGAGGTAAATACCTTGGGGGCATTCTCATAGATGCCGACCGAGACGTTGCGCGATACGGCATGGGCAAGGTCAGGGAGTGTAATGAGCAGTAGCAGCAGAAAGGAAAGGCAGCGGAAAGGATGAAAGACGGGAGCCGGGCGAAGGAAAGGAATGTAAGCCTTGTGGTGGTTGACAGCTCCCGACATACGATTCCTCTTCGCAATAAGCCGCAGCGAATTAGCACGACTTTATTTAGCACTTTTGAGTGAATTTGGCGAGCGTTATTGTTGTGTTGCACGGGAAAAGCATGGTTCGAAGCCCCCGGCGGGTACCGGCTTTGACAGTCATACGACCGACTGTGAGCAAAAACTCTGAGGCTTGCCGTGTAACGCAGATTTGGATTGAGCGTCCGGAACCGGTACCGGTGGGCAGAGGGCTCCCACCTTGCGAAGTGGCGAACGGAAAAACAAAAAGCCCCCGGGGAGTGCCGGGGGCTTTTGGGGATGAATCGGTGCTGCGGGAGCGGGATCTACTCTTCCACGGGCCGGATCGAGTTGATGACCACCGGCTCGACCGGAACGTCCTGGTGACCGCCCTTGTTGCCGGTCTTGACGGCGCGGATCTGGTCGACGACGTCCATACCTTCGATCACCTGCCCGAAGACGGCGTAGCCGAAACGGTCCGGGGTCTTGCCGGAGTGGTCCAGGAAGGCGTTATCGACAACGTTGATGAAGAACTGGGAGGTGGCGCTGTCGACCATGCTGGTGCGGGCCATGGCGAGGGTGCCGCGGACGTTTTTCAGGCCGTTGGTCGCTTCGTTCTTGATGGCGAACTTGGTCTTCTTCGGGTTCATGTTCTCGTCCAGCCCGCCCCCCTGGATCATGAACTCCTTGATGACCCGGTGGAAGATGAGCCCGTCGTAGTAGTTCTCCTTCACGTAGGAAAGGAAGTTACGCACCGAAATGGGGGCCTTGTCCTTAAAAAGCTCGATCTTCACGGTACCCATAGAGGTTTCCATAATGACCTGCGGATTTTTTTCTTCAGTCATGTTTGCGTCGCTCCTTATTGATTTTTGATCGGCCCTCTCTTTTAGCATACAAATGAGAGAGCGGCAAGTCGGCGCACACTCTCATTGCAAAGCCGGCACCGGCAGGTATATTCTGACCCTACGTCATTTGAAAGCGCACCGCAGAGGGCGCGGAGGGACGCAGAGGAACATTTTTGCTTTCGGAGGATCCGATGAAACGATATCTGCTGCTGTTACTTCTTGCCCTGGCGATCCCGCTGAGCGCCTCGGCCCAGCCCGCCTGCCAGCCGCCGGCCAAGGTCGGCCAGCAAGCGCCGGAGTTCGCCCTGGATGCGCTCGTCTCCACCGCCCCGGGAAAAGAGTTCGGTACCGTCGACCTGAAAAGCCTGCACGGCAAGTGGGTCGTCCTCTTCTTCTATCCCGCCGATTTCACCTTTGTCTGTCCGACCGAGATCAAGGGGTTCAGCGAAGCGGCGGGCGAGTTCAAAAAGCTCAACGCCGAGGTGATCGGCGCCTCCACCGACAACAAGTTCTCCCACCTCGCCTGGGTGAAGCGGGGCGATCTCGGCGAGCTGAAGATCCCGCTGGCGGCGGACGTGAAGAAGGAAGTGGCGGCCCGGTACGGGTGCCTGGACGAGAAGGAAGGGGTGGCGCTTAGGGCCCTTTACATCATCGATCCGGAGGGAGTGCTGCAGTACCAGGTGGTACACAACCTGGATGTGGGGCGCAACGTCGACGAGACCCTGCGGGTGCTGGAGGCGCTGCAGACCGGCTCGCTCTGTCCGCTGGGATGGAAACCGGGGCAGCGGACATTGGGGCCGTCCAAGTAATCGGTCTTGCAATGATATTTGCACTGCTCTAGCATACGGCATTGGAGGTGTATCAGTAATGAGCGACAAGTTTGATCAGATAATCACCGAGGCTCTGCAGTTGCCTTACGACGAGCGGGCAAGACTGGTGGATGAGCTTTTAGTGTCTTTAGAGCCTGAAGACGAAGCGGCAATCAATGCAGAATGGGCTGCTGAATTGGATAGACGCATGCTGGATCTAGATGAGGGGCGGGTAACTACGGTCCCTTGGGCAGAGGTCAAAGCATATGCCAGACAGCGGGTCAAGAACAAAGTATGAAGTCACCTTTCACCCTGAAGCGATCGAAGACTATGCTGAGGCTTTCGAATGGTATGCCGAACGGGCGGAGCATTTGGCGGAGAGTTTCGAGCGCGAATTCGACCGTTCTTTTGAACTGCTCGTAGAGGCTCCACATCGGTGGCTCTCGCCACGCCGGCGTACTGGCCGGGTTCTGCTCAGGCGGTTTCCTTTTGCCATCATCTGTCGCATTGGTGACGCTGAAATTGTCATAATGGCGGTAGCTCATCACGGTCGCCGCCACGGCTACTGGAAGCATCGATCCTGAACTACCCAAACATCTCCTTCATCTTCGAAAAGAAGTTCTCCGCGCTTTTTACCTCTTCCTCCGGCGACGTCTCCTTCACTACACCGCTTTGCTGCACATTAAGGACTGAAGCCGGAAACTCCTCCAAAAACCGCGAAGGTATCCGCTCCTGCAGCTTGCCGTACTTCTTCCGGTAGAGTGCCCGGGTCATTACCAGCTGTTCCCTGGCCCGGGTGATCCCCACGTAGCAAAGCCGCCGTTCCTCGTCCACGGTGAAGTCCTCGTAGATCGCCCGCCGATGCGGCAGGATCTCGTCCTCCAGCCCCACCAAAAAGACAAAGGGAAACTCCAGCCCCTTGCTGGAATGCAGCGACATCAGCGTCACCGCGTCGCGGCCGTGATCCTTCTTGTCCTTGCCGCTGAAGCGGTCTTCGTCCATCAGGGAGACCTTCTCCAGAAATCCGGACAGCGTCGGGTTGGGAATCCGCTCCGCGTAACCGGCCATCGAGTTGATGATCTGCTCGACGTTCTCCACCTTGCGCCGCGCGGCCGCCGCGTCGTCGATGGTGCGGAAGATCTCCTCTTCGATCTTGAGCTTCTTGAATAGTTCCGCCCCCTTCTCCGCCAGCCCCCCCTCCGCGGCGAAGGCCTGCGCCGCGTCGAGCAGGGTGCGGTGGAAGGCGAGCACCTTCTCCCGGGTAGCTTCCGCGACCCCCTCGATCTCCGCGACCCGCCCGAAGGCCTCGAAAAGCGGGCACTCGTGCTCGATGGACCACTGGTTGATCCGGATCACGGTCCCGTCGCCGATGCCCCGCTTGGGGAAGTTCACGATCCGCAGCAGCGCCACCTCGTCGAGCGGGTTGGCGATCACCTTGAGGTAGGAGAGCGAATCCTTGACCTCCTTGCGTTCGTAGAACTGGGTGCCGCCGATCAAAACGTACGGGATGTCCTCGAAGCGCAGCTGCTCCTCGAAGGCGCGGCTTTGGGCGTTGGTGCGGTAGAGGATGGCGAACGAGCTGTAGGGGGTATCCCGGTTGAAGCGCTCCAGTTGGATCCGTTCCACCACCGAGGTCGCCTCCTCCTCGTCGTCCTGCACGATGCAGAGATCGATGGGAGGGCCGGAGCCGGCGGCGGTCCAAAGCCTTTTCTCCTTGCGCACCTTGTTGTTGCTGATCACCGCGTTGGCGGCCTCCAGGATGTTCCCTTTGGAGCGGTAGTTCTGCTCCAGCTTGATGGTGCGGCACCCTTTGAAATCCTTCTCGAAATCGAGGATGTTGCCGACGTCCGCGCCGCGCCAGCCGTAGATCGACTGGTCGTCGTCCCCGACCACGCAGAGGTTCCCCCACCCCGCCGCCAGGTGGTTCACCAGCAGGTACTGGGAGGAGTTGGTGTCCTGGTACTCGTCCACCATGATGTACCGGAAGCGCTCCTGCCAGTATTTGAGCACCTCCGGATGGTGCTGCAAAAGCTCGGCGGTGAGCATGATGATGTCGTCGAAGTCGATGGCGTTGAACGCCTTGAGCGCCGACTGGTAGCGCGGATAGACCTGCGCCGCCATGAAGTCGATGTCGTCGCCGAAGGAGGGGATGTACTTATCGGGAGGGATCAGCTTGTTCTTCGCCCCGGAGATGCACCAGATGATCTTCTCCGCGTCGTACTTGACGTCGGTGGTGTTGATCTCGCGCACGATCTGGCGCACCAGGCCGACCTGGTCGGCGGTGGAATAGATGGAAAAGTTCCTCTTGTAACCCAGGCGCTCGATGTCCCGTTTCAGGATGCGGACCCCCAGGGAATGGAAGGTGGAAAGGACCACCCCCTTGGACCCCTTGCGTCCCACGAGGTGCTGCACCCGCTCCTTCATCTCCTTGGCCGCCTTGTTGGTAAAGGTGACCGCCAGGATCTGGTCCCCCGGAACCTTCTTGTCCAGGATCAGATGGGCGATGCGGTAGGTGATGACCCCGGTCTTGCCGGAGCCGGCGCCGGCGAGGACCAAAAGCGGTCCTTCCGTGTGCTGCACCGCGGCAAGCTGCTGGGGATTCAAACGGGAAAGATCGAGCATGGTACCTCAAAAAGCAATGGACAATGGACAATGGACAATGGAAAACGAACTCAGGGGCTCCCCCCTTTGCAAAAGGAGGGTCGGGGGGATTTGCCTCGGCAAAACCTTAAAAGCAAATCCCCCTAAATCCCTCTTCGCAAAGGGGGACTTGAAAGCCTGGCATGTAGGGAAGGAAAATACCGACGCGGCGGGGAGATATCTGCGGGGCTCGCTGCCGGGGGAGCATCTTATTTACCAAATGCGCGGCTTTGTTTCAAGGGGGCGAGATCCGTGCCACCGCGGTTCCCTTCCGGCCGCCTCTATGCTATAAAGAGTGGCTTCGACCGCGCCCCGTGCGGCCGAAAATTTTTTGGGGAAGGAACCAGCATGGAGAACCAGGACGCGGCGCGCCGGATTGCCGAGCTCAGCGCCGAGCTCGAACGGCATAACCGCCTCTACTACGAACAGGATCAACCGGAAATCACCGACGCGGCATACGACCAGCTCTTCAAGGAACTCAAGGAGCTGGAGGAAACGTATCCCGAACTGGCTCTCCCCGATTCCCCGACCCGCCGGGTCGGCGGACGGCCGCTGGACAAGTTCGTCCCGGTCGCCCACCGGACCCCGATGCTTTCGCTGGAAAACGCCTTCACCGCCGACGACATGACGGACTTCGACGACCGGATCAAACGTTTCCTGGGTCTGGCCGGCGATGCGCAGATCGACTACACCTGCGAGCCCAAGATGGACGGCGTTGCCGTGGAGTTGATCTACGAGAACGGGCTCTTCACGGTCGGCTCCACCCGCGGCGACGGGATCGTCGGCGAGGACGTGACCGAGAACCTGAAGACCGTGAAGGCAATCCCCCTGCGGCTGAGAACGCCGCAGCCTCCCGAGTTGCTCGTGGTGCGCGGCGAGGTTTACCTCCCGTTGGCCCCGTTCCAGAAATTCAACGAGGAACGCCAGGAGGCCGGGGAACCGCCGTTCGCCAATCCGCGCAACGCCGCCGCCGGAAGCCTGCGCCAGCTCGATTCCCGCATCACCGCCAAGCGCCCGCTCTCCATTTTCTGTTACGCCCCCGGAGAGGTGATCGGCTACGAATTCGGCTCCCAAGGGGCATTCCTCCGGACCATTCCCGCCTGGGGGTTTCCGGTGAACGACCTGGTGCGCAGCGTCTCCGGCATCGCCGCCGTCCACGCCTACTACGAGGACATGATGGCGCGACGGGAGGAGCTTCCGTACGAGATCGACGGGGTCGTGGTCAAGGTCGATCCCTTTTCCCTGCAGCGCGAACTGGGCGAGAAGAGCCGGTCGCCGCGCTGGGCGATCGCCTGGAAGTTCCCGCCGCGCCAGGCAATCACCGTGGTCGAGCAGATCGTCCCCCAAGTCGGACGGACCGGGGTGATCACGCCGGTGGCCCACCTCAAACCGGTCGAGGTTTCCGGGGTCATCGTCTCCCGGGCCACCTTGCATAACTGGGAGGAGATGCAGCGCAAGGACGTCCGCTCCGGCGACACCGTGGTCGTGGAACGGGCCGGTGACGTCATCCCGGCGGTGGTGCAGGTGCTCACCGACCAGCGGACCGGCGCCGAGGTCCCGCTGGAAATCCCCGCCACCTGCCCCGAGTGCGGCGGAGAGGTGGTTCGCATTCCCGGGGAGGTGGCGGTGCGCTGCATCGGCCTTGCCTGTCCGGCGCAATTGCGCGAGTCCCTCAAGCACTTCGCGTCGCGCCGGGCCATGGACATCGAGGGGCTCGGCGAGAAGTTCATCGAGCAGCTTTTGAGTCTCGGCCTGGTGCAGAACGTCGCCGACATCTACGAGCTCAAGCGCGAGGACTTCATGAAGTTCGAGCGGATGGGTGACAAGCTCGCCGATAACCTCCTGAACGCGATCGAGGCATCCAAGACCCGGGATCTCTCCCGCCTCATCTATGCATTGGGAATCCGCAACGTCGGTGAGCACACCGCGAAGCTCCTCGCCCGCGCCTTCGGCAGCATGGAACATCTGGAGCAGGCGAGCGAGGAGGAACTGACCTCGGTCCGCGAGGTCGGCCCCCTGGTCGCGGCGAGCATCGTCGACTTCTTCAAAAATGACGACAACCGCGCGGTGATCAAACGGTTGCAGCAAAACGGGGTCGCCCCGACCGTCGAGGAAAAGACGCTGGGCGGGAAATTCACCGGCAAGACCTTCGTCTTCACCGGCGCGCTGACCCGGTTCACCCGTGACGAAGCGAAGCGGATGGTGGAGGCGGAAGGAGGCCACGCGGCAGGATCGGTCTCCAAGAAGACCGACTACGTCGTCGCCGGCGCCGAGGCGGGAAGCAAGCTGGAAAAGGCCCGGCAGCTCGGGGTGAAGGTGCTGACCGAGGACGAATTCATGGAGCTGATGAAGTAGCAGACCGCAGCATCGCCGTATCAATCAACATCATTTAAATTCACATGTTATGAAAACTCAGGAGGAATAATGCACAAGTTCATTGTCGCTGCCATCGTGACGCTTCTTGCCGCACCGGCCTTCGCCGCTGACAAGGACACGAAGGCAAACGCAACACCGCCGCCGGCCGCCGAAGCCAAGGCTGCCGAGCCCACCAAAGACGAGATATTCTACGCGGTGGGGCTCACCGTCGCCCGGCAGCTCTCGGTCTTCGACATGTCCCCGGCCGAGCTGAGCCAGGTCATGAAGGGACTTCAGGACGGATTGACCGGGAAGACCCCGGTATCCAACATGGAGCCCTACCTCGGGCAGATCCGGGACCTGGCCAATGCCCGCCGCGCCGCGCAGGGTGAAAAGCTTTCTGCGCAGGCCGATGAATTCGTTGCCAAGGCTGCCGCCGAAAAAGGGGCGATCAAGGCGGAATCGGGACTGGTGTATAAATCGCTGCGTGAGGGGACCGGGCCGAGCCCGAAGCAGGGGGATACGGTGAAGGTCCACTACCGGGGGACCCTCATCGATGGGAAGGAGTTCGACAATTCGTACAAGCGTGGCGAGCCGGCGGAGTTTCCGCTGAACGGCGTGATCTCCTGCTGGACGGAAGGGGTGCCCAAAATGAAAACCGGAGGAAAGGCGCGGCTGATCTGCCCCCCGTCGCTCGCCTACGGCGAGTACGGTTCCGGCCCCATCCCGGCCAACTCCACCTTGGTCTTCGAGATTGAGCTGCTCGAAGTAAAACCGGCCCCGGAGAGCAAGGAGAGCAAGTAGCACCTTTACCGGGCGAAACCTCAAGATGTCGATCCACGTCCGCTCCCTTTTCCTGGGTGGGAACAGGTTAGGACCCCATCCTCACCCTGTCCCTCCCCTTGAAGGGGAGGGGACGCGGCGCCACCGTCATCCGCTTGCTGACCTCGCCTCGTTTTGCCTCGTTTTGCCTCGTTCCCAAGGTCCACCTTTGCCTCGTTTCCCAAGGTCGACCTTGGGAGCGCAAAGGTCCCCCCCTACCCCCGATGCTTGTTGAAC
Source organism: Geomesophilobacter sediminis (assembly GCF_016458275.1). Taxonomy (GTDB): domain Bacteria; phylum Desulfobacterota; class Desulfuromonadia; order Geobacterales; family Geobacteraceae; genus Geomesophilobacter; species Geomesophilobacter sediminis. The sequence goes on along the minus strand of NZ_JAEMHM010000001.1, from coordinate 274,293 downwards.
CACGCGATGATCGCGTCAACGGGTTGATTGCCGGTCAGGCGATCAACAACCTTTCCATGTCGCAGCAGAAAAAGCGCCGGAATGCCGCGCACTCCGAAACGCGCCGAAGTGTCGGGACTCTCGTCGGTATTGACCTGCACCACCGCCGCTTTCCCCGCCAGAAGTTCTGCCACCTTTCGCACGCCCGGTGCGAGTGAGACGCAGTGCGGTCACCAGGGTGCCCAGAACTCCGCGATCACCGGCGCATGATAGCCGGCAACGAATCGGTCGAAGCTGTGGTCGTCCAGTTGTTGCGGATGCAGGTACAAGGGCGGGAGCTGGGCCTTGCAGCTGCCGCATTTACCGGCGACGCCTTCCTTCTCCGCGGGGATACGATTAGCCGTCCCGCATTCGGCACAAGTTACGATGTATGCTGCCATGAGAGATCTCCCCTATCCTATTGATTCACCAGCCCTATACTAGCAGTTTCCGCTCCGAGTTTGTTCCTGTCATTTATCGTTCCACTCGCCGGCGCTTTCTGGTATGGTACTGGATTGACCACTATAAAAGGCCCCTGGCAGGGGCAGTTACCGGAGGATTCCCCGCATGAAGAAAAGCCGTCTCTCTCTCCTGCTGATCGTCGCGATGGTCGCGGCGTCGCTTACCTACTTCGCACTCTCGGCGCAGGCACAAAACGCAGCGCCCCAGGCTGCCAAGGCCGCCCCTGCGCCGACCGCACAGGGAGTGAACGTACCGATCCTGCTCTACCACCGCTTCGGTCCGGCGGTCGTTGATGGCATGACCATCAAGACCTCGGTTTTCGAGGAGCACCTGAAGTACCTGCGCGACAATGGCTACAAGGTCATCCCGCTGCGAGCCCTGGTGAACTGGTACCTGAAAAAAGGGCCGGCCCCCGCGCCGAAATCGGTCGTAATCGTTGAAGATGACGCGCACAAGAGCGTCTACAGCGACATGCTGCCGCTGGTTAAGAAGTACAACGTCCCGGTTACCATGTTCGTCTACCCCTCTGCCATCTCCAACGCAAAATACGCCCTGACCTGGGACCAGATCCGCACCCTCAAGAAAACCGGTCTGTTCGACATCCAGTCGCATACCTTCTGGCACCCGAACTTCCGCAAGGACAAGAAGAAAATGACCCCGGCCGAGTATGAGAAGTCGGTCCATACCCAGCTGACCAAATCGAAGGATCGGCTGGAAAAACAGCTCGGCGACAAGATCGACATGCTTGCCTGGCCGTTCGGGATCTACGACGACTACCTGCTCAAGAAGGCCGGCGAGGCCGGTTACATCGCGACCTTTACCATCGAGGCGCACCATGCAACCGCCCGCGACAGCGTGATGAAGCTGCCCCGCTACCTGCTGATCAACTCCGACCAGGGCAAGTACTTCGCGCGCATCGTAGAAGGCACCGCGCCGAAACGGAACATCGTCTACTAACCCGGCTGTTCCTACCGTCACTCCACCCTCTACCGGAAGACGAGAGGAATGCCCAGGCACAAAAGGTTCCCCGACGTCCCTCCCCTTCCCGGGGAGGGACCGGGTGAGTATGGGGTTGGCAGATGCCCAACGGCGCCGAGCACGACAAGAAGCATCCCTGTCCCGACTGCACCTTCTGCCAGTGGTGTTCCGACGACCGCTGCCGGATGTGCCGCGGCGAAAAAGGCTGCAAGAAAAAGCTCTCCATCGCCGAACAGATCGAGCTCTACGAAAAGGTCAACGGCAAGAAGAGCGACTGAACCGACCGAAGATTCATTCCCAAGATGCAAAAAGGCCCGCAGCTTTCGCGGGCCTTTTTCATTTTCAGCTGGACTCTCCGGGTGACCCCGGAGCGGCGAGAGCGGGCGCAGCATGGCTGCGCCCTTCCCGTTGCATCCTCAACGTTGATCGCTCGAAAGAGATCAGTTGAATTTGGTAGTGATGTCGTCGATGACTTCCTTGCTGAAGCCAAGCTTGGCTTCGGCCGCGATACGGCCGTCGGCCTGCTCGGTGACGATGACATAGTTGATGCCGAGCACCCGGCTGAAGATCGTGGCCTTGTTGCCGGTGTCGAGGTTCTCGGCGATCGTCTTGGTCATGCCGTTTTCGGTGACGACCGCTACCGGGCCGAGCTTGGTATTGGCCCAGGAAATACGCCAGTAGTAGTGCCCGGCGTTGGGCATCCCGTACTTGTCGAAGAGACTTTCAAAGAACTCCACCTTGTCACAGACGTTGCCGAACTTCTTCTTTCGGCAGCCGGAATAGTTCCCTTCGTTTTTATCATCCATCGATACGTCGATTGCGACCTGCTTCCTGGTCTCGTAGTTGAGCAGCAGGTAGTCCTCCTTCTTGCTGATGCCGAAGGCGCTCCCGACGTTTTTGAAGGCGTTGACCACCCCCTCCACCTGACCTTCGACCGGAACTCTTTCGAGCAGCACGTACTTGGTCCCTTCGACATCGCCGTTTTGGAAGGGAGCGACCGTGAAGCCATCCGGGACGGGGATGCTGGCAGTCCCTTTGCCGGGGGTGTACAGAAAACCCGTGGTACCCCTGCCCACCAGGATCCCATGGGAGAGCGGAATCAGGGTCTCACCGGTGATCTTCTTTCCGGTAACGGTGGTAATGGCGTAGTCGCTTCCCCGCTTGTCGACGGTAGCCAGAAGAAGCGGCTCCGACCCAACCCGCATGAATTTGATGACATAGGATTGGGGGGAAACCTGCGCCACGTAGGTCACGTCCCCGGTCACCGGGTTGGTGCCGTACTTGACGATCTTCCCTTCCGGATCGGTGTAATGGTTGCCGTTGGCTTCGAAGCCGTCGGTCTTGCGGACAAAGAGGACGCCGGAGTCGAGTTTGGGAAGCGCGGCGATCTTTTCCGCAAAGGCCTCTTCGGTCATGACGTCCGATTTCTGCTGATTCACCGGTTGCTGTTCCCGGCTTTGTTTCCCGAGGTATCTTGCCAGGACTTTCTCCCGCATGGCCATCTGTTCCGGAGTAAGTTGCCGAGGCGATCCCATGTAACAGCCGGACAATGACAGTGCGAGTAACGAAAACGACAGCAACTTGAGACAATGCATTACAACCCCCTCTGGCAGTAGTGGAGTGCCGGAGCACCCGGAATTTTATCCCGCAGATCCTATCATGCCTTGCAACATTAAATCAATACACATGGTGCCAGCTTCATTGTTTTCGACACACGCGCCACCGCCGCTCAAAAAAAAAGGCCCGCTTCAAGCGGGCCTTTCCCTTCACACCTATGTCGGGTTCAGCGGTCAGGTCTTGCGCCCTTCCTGGTGAGGCACCTCGCGTACCCTCGCCTCGACCTTTTTCCCGATCAGCTCCCCAGCTACCACAGCAAGATAGCTGACCGTCACCAGCCGGTGGATGAAGCCTTGGGTGTACCGGTAGAACATGCGCCCTAAGGCAGACGGGGGGACTTTCCCCAGCAGGAGCGGGTGGTAGCCGGTAAGTTCCGCTTGGATCCGCACCCCAGCATCCAGTTTCCAGCCAGCCAGCGAGAAACTGCCGTCGGCTTCGCCCTTCCGAAGAAGCACGCCGCCGCAAATCGGCAGCAAGACCCGCTCCCCCTCGTTTACGACATCGAAACGAGGGGGCTCAAAACTCAACAGCGGGATGACCAAGAGCCTGAAGCTGACTCCGGATGCGGTCTGGACCGGACGGACCATCCCAAAGGTGCATTTCCGGATGTGGTTCAGATACCGTTCCAGCAGGAATGACGCGCATCCGATCGGGAGCTCGCCGACTTCCGGCAGATCGATCCACTGAACCGAATGCACCGAGTGGTCCGGGAGCAGCACCTGCTGGCAGGCGACCTCCTTGACCACCGGCGCGGCGTTAATGGGTTACCTGGCCTTCAGCGGCAGCGGCGGCCATGGCGGCTTTGGCTTCTTCCATCGCCTCCATTTCCTTGATCTTCTCGCCCAGCCAGAAGTGCAGGTCACGTGCGGTCTGCAGATTCACCACCACGCCATTGGCTACGTGACGGACCAGGCTGCGCTGCAAATCCTCCGGCTCAACGGTGGTTTCCGCGCCGATGGTGCCGTTTTGGTTGATCTCATAGCCCAGTGCGTTCGGAAGCGGCTGGCGCTCCAGGTAGAAGTTCATCACCAGTTCGCCGCGCGGGGAAACCCCGCCGTGGGCACCGTTCACATACACCGGGTTGTAGTCGTAGGTGAAAATGTATTTGAAGGTCATTTCGGGTTTGTTTGCCATCGTGATGCTCTCCTTTGAGGGTGTGGTTTTACAAGCAGCGCATTTTTATAACATGGAGCGCGTTCCATGGCAAACAACTAATGGTGACAAACGTGCCATTGAGGTTACCGATGGAGCAAATATACGTGCGCAGTTGGCCGGGAGAAACCGGGAACGAGATTTAATGCGCGAACGGAGCGGATCTAAGACAGACAGAGGTTTCCCTTTTGGCAAAGGGGATTGGGGGTGAGGTTCGATGCTGGGAGTGGCAGTCGCGGCAGCGTCCCCCCAGGCCCCCTCCCGGATGGGGAGGGGGACCGGTAATTGCGAGGAGGCCGGTTTGCCGGCAGATACGCTAGTTGATGTGCAAATTGCGGTTGGTCTTGGAGAGGTAGTAGTCGTAGTTTCCTTCGTAGTGGCGCATCTCGCCGTGGTCGATCTCGACCACCCGGTCCACCAGTTTGCGCAGGAAGTGACGGTCGTGGCTTACCAGGATGACCGTTCCGGCAAAGTCGGCAAGCGCATTCAGCAGGATCTCGCGGGACTTGATGTCCAGGTGGTTGGTCGGCTCGTCGAGGATCAGGAAATTCACCGGGCGGGCGAGAAGGGTCGCCAGCACCACGCGGCTCTTCTCGCCACCGGAGAGGTTCTCGATCCGCTTGTCCACGTCGTCCCCCTGGAACAGGAACGACCCCAAAAGGTTGCGGATCACGCCGATGGTCGCCAGCGGGATGACATCCTGCAACGTCTCGAAGATGGTCTTCTTCGGGTCCAGGATCTCCATGGCATGCTGGCTGAAGTAGCCGACCTCGACGTTGGCGCCCAGGGCGACCGTCCCGGCGGTCGGTTCGGCCTCGCCGGCGAGCACCTTCAGAAAGGTCGATTTACCCGCCCCGTTCACCCCGACGACCGCGATCTTGCTGAGCCGCTTGATGATGCCGGTCACTCCCGAGAAGACGGGATGGGTCCCGCCGCCATGCAAGGGCCAGGTCTTGCCGAGGCCATCCATCACCACCACGTCGTCCCCGCTGCGCGGCGGCTCCTTGAAGACGAACTTGACCACCCGGTCCTCGGGCGGAATCTCGATCCGGTCGATCTTTTCGATCTTCTTTACCCGGGACTGCACCTGGGCGGCGTGGGAGGCACGCGCGGCGAACCGGGCGATGAATTCCTCCTCTTTGGAGAGCATCTCCTGCTGGCGGTTGTAGCTGGCGATGAGCTGTTCGCGGCGGATATCGCGCTCCCGCTCGTAGAAATCGTAGTTGCCGCCGTAGGTGGTGATGGTCTTGTTGGCCACCTCCACAATCCGGCCGACGACACGGTTCATGAAATCGCGGTCGTGGCTCGTCATCAGGAGCGCCCCCTTGAACTCGTTGGCGATCCACTCTTCCAGCCAGATGATCGACTCCACGTCGAGATGGTTGGTCGGCTCGTCCAGGAGGAGAACGTCGGGCTGCAGGGTGAGGATGCCGGCCAAGGCCACGCGCATGCGCCACCCGCCGCTGAACGACTCCACCGGGTTAGAAAAACGGTCCGGTCCGATCCCGAGACCGGTGAGGACCTCCTGGGCCCGGGAGTCCAGATCGTAGCCGCCGCGGTGTTCGAACTCTTCCAGGGCACTTCCGTAGCGCGCCAGCAGGGACTCCATCTCGTCATCGGGGAGCGGCTCCGACATCCGCGCTTCCATCTCCTTGAGCTCGCCGGCCAGCCGCACGGTGTCGGCGGAGACCGCCATGACTTCCTCAAGCGCGGTACGCCCCTTCATGTCCCCGATGTTCTGGGAGAAGTAGCCGATGGTCGTGTTCTTGCCGACGGTGATCTCTCCGGCGTCGACTTCCTCCTCGCCGGTAATGATCCGAAACAGCGACGTTTTGCCGGCACCGTTGGGGCCGACCAGGCCGGAGCGGGTGCCGGGGAGGATCTGAAAGCTCGCCTCGCGGAAGAGGACCTGCGAGCCGTACTGCTTGGTGATGTTGGACAGATGAATCATGCATTACTCCAAAAATGGGGCTGAACCACAACCATTCACCGTTAGCACGAAGGGAAAATGGTTACAACCGAAAAGCAATGAGGGAAGGGCAATGAGCCGGCTGCAATCCGCGCTACAGGCCCTGTTCATTGTTCAGCGGACAGCTGTTCAGAACTTGTACAGAACTGTCGAAGCTATTTACCGAGAAAGCGGCAGGTCTCTCTAACAGGATCTGGCTAACTACTCAAAAAAGAACGGAAGATAGATTAACAATAAATAACTCAGTCAAGCGGAACTTTGGGCCTGTTTGCTGCTTTTGATAAGGCATGCAGATCAAGCAACCAATCTAAAGGAGGGCGTCATGACGTTGTTTCCGGCAATAATGATGACCATCACCCTCACCATCCTGGTGATCATGGTGCCCCGTATGTATATGTCTTGGATGAAGGCGGCGCAGTTGAATGAGGAGAGAGATGCGGAGCGTCTGGCGGAACTGCTGGCGGACCAGAATGACTGGATCAACCGCTTTTTCTCCTGTGGCGTTGCGGGGCTCGGGCTGGTCTGGCTGCTGATGAGTCACCAAGGCCCCGGCGTTCCGGCGGCTTTGACCGACAGCATTGCCCTCTATGTAACCGTGACGCTGCTGCTGGCGATCGCCGAGTCGTTCCTGGCTCAGAAAGTAGCGGGGCTGCTCCGGACCATCCCGGTACGGGTGAAGGTGCGCGAGAAGTAGTTACCTGGAGCGGAGCCGGTCCACCATGCGCCGCACCAGGTTGGCAACGTAAATCGAAACAAACAGGATAAGGGCGACGTTCACAAAACGGGTCCAAAGCGGGTCCGGAACGCTTCGCCCCAGGTTCCCCGCCAGGTACCAAGCGCAAAGTCCGACGCCGATGACCGCCCCACCGATGACGAAGGGGCGTTGCAAGGGAGATCGGGGAGTATTCTGGCGATTCATCATGATAAGCACCTGTCAGAAAGCATCGGGGCGACCAGACGGTCGCCCCGATGTCGTTTATACGGGGACTGGCTCCGAAGGTGCCTTTCCCCTTTTTCGTCTCTGCCCCCATCCTCACCCTGTCCATCTTCTTGAAGGAGAGGGAACGTCAGGCGGCATGCCTGCTAAACCAGAGGCATCTTTCCCCACAAGCGGAACTACCGGTAAATCCGCTCGCCGAACAGGGCGGAGCCGACCCGCACCAGGGTGGCCCCTTCCTCGATCGCGGCCTCGAAGTCCCCCGACATCCCCATGGATAGTTCCTTCATCTCCACTCCGGGAATCCCTGCCACCGCTATCTGCTTCGAAAGCTCCTTGAGCTGGCGGAAGTACGGGCGCGCCCCTTCCGGGTCGTCGAAGAACGGCGGCATGGTCATCAGGCCCCGCACCCGCACGTGGGCGAGCTTTGCCACCTCCCGCACGAGATCGAACGCATCGGAGGTGGTGGTCCCGCTCTTGGTGGCCTCCTGCGCGATGTTCACCTGGATCAGCACGTCGCAATTCTGCCCCAGAGCCCCCCACTGCCGGTCGATCTCCGTCGCCAGGGAAAGACGATCCACCGAGTGGATCATCGCCACCTTTCCGGCGATCTGGCGCACCTTGTTGCTTTGCAAGGAGCCGATGAAGTGCCAGGTGACCGGCTCATCCATCTCGGCGAGCTTTCCGACCAACTCCTGCACGTAGTTCTCACCGAACAAGGTCTGCCCTGCGGCAAAGGCTTCGGCAATCGCAGAGGCCGGCTTGGTTTTCGAGACCGCTACCAGGCGCACCTCTTCCGGAGCGCGGCCGGCCCGGCGGGAGGCGGCAGCAATCCGTTCCTTTACCGCGGCGATATTCCCTGCGATTGCTCCATTCATGGCAGCGCCCCCATTACCCGCAGCGCCGCGACCACCTCGCACAGCGGCAGCCCGACGACGTTGGTGTAGGAGCCGTCGATCTTCTGCACCATGTGGGCCGCGCCCCCCTGGATGGCATAGGCACCGGCCTTGTCGAACGGGCAGCCGGTATCGATATAGCTTTGGATTTCCTCTTCCCGGAGCTGCTTGAAGAAGACCTTGGTCCGGATCGCCTCGCGCACCACGCCCTTACGTTCCTTATCGTAGAGGGCAAAGCCGGTCACCACTTCGTGGGCCACCCCGGAGAGCTTGCGCAGCATGCGCTCGGCATCGGCGCGATCTTTGGGTTTGCCCATGATCTCACCGTCGCACAAGACGATGGTATCGGCGCCGACGAAGAAGCGGCCGGAGCTCTCGTTTTCGGCGCTGGCGCGCGCCTTTCCTTCAGCGAGGCGGAGGACGTAATCGATCGGTTCCTCTTCGGGGAGCGCGTCCTCATTGATATCGGCAGGGGCGACGCGGAAGGTGATGCCGGCGGATTCCAAAAGCTCGCTGCGCCGTGGCGAGGCGGAAGCGAGAACGATCAATTCAGTGGTCATGGTATGTGCTCCTGGTATCTAATCGAGTAGCCCCCGACCGGATGATGCCGACCAAGGGCTTATGGGCGCAGCATGCGACCCGTAGGTTGCGTTGAGCGCTGCGCAACGCAACATCAGGCCTTGACGTCGCGTTGCGTGCCTCAACGCGACCTACGGGACTTTCTGCCCATTGTTCATTTTCATTGTTCATTGATTAGTGGTGCAGCCATCTTCTCCCGAGCGTGTTCAGAAGGAAGAGTGACAGCAGCAACAGGATGCCGGCGACGATGTTGGCCGGCCGGCTGTTGATGATGCCGGTGACCAGCGAGGCGATGCCCATCAACAGGATCAGCACCTCCATAGATAGAAGCCGTCCGATCAGAGAAACTTCCTGCCGTTCCTTGTCGCCTTTCATGGTCGCCTCCCCTGCCCTGCCGGGCAGTGTTGTGAAGCGCTGACTGCAAATCCCATCCTCACCCTGTGTTGCAAGCCGTGCTCCCGTACGCACCCCCTTGAAGGGGAGGGGACGCCCGGCGAGGCGGTGCCCTTTTTAGGCTACCGCTCTTTGTTCATCAATCATTGTTCATCGAGCAACTGCCGCCACCCTTCCAGCGCCTCCAGCGCGCGTTGCGCCAGACGGCCCCGTTTTTCCTTCTTCTTGATCCGCACCCCCAACTCCGGGAAAAGCCCGTAGTTGACGTTCATGGGCTGGAAATGGGCCGCCGCTGCGTTCGTGATATGAACCGCGAGCGCCCCGATCGCGGTCTCCGGCGGCGGAACGGTCAGCGCGTCCCCTTTGGCGAGACGGGCCGCGTTCACCCCGGCCACGAACCCGCTCGACGCCGACTCCACGTAGCCTTCCACGCCGGTGATCTGCCCGGCGAAGAAGATCCTCGGATCGGACTTCAACTGGCAGGTCGGGAGCAAAAGCTGCGGCGCGTTGATGAAGGTGTTGCGGTGCATCGACCCCAGCCGGACGAACTCCGCCTGCTCCAGGCCGGGGATCATCCGGAAGATGCGCCGCTGCTCGGGCCAGGTCAGCTTGGTCTGGAAACCGACCAGGTTGTACATGGTACCCTCGCGGTTTTCCTGGCGCAGCTGGATCACCGCATGCGCCTCGACGCCGACCCGCGGGTCGACGAGGCCGACCGGCTTCATGGGACCGAAACGGAGGGTGTCGAGGCCGCGGCTGGCCATCTCCTCGATCGGCATGCACCCTTCGAAATGCACCACCTTCTCGAAACTCTTCGGCTCCACCTTCTCCGCCGCCAGGATCTCCGCCACAAAAGCCCGGTAGCTCTCCTCGTCCATGGGGCAGTTCAGGTAATCGTCGCCGTCCCCCTTGCCGTAGCGGGAGGCGCGGAACACCTTGTCGTAGTTCAGGGATTCCGCCGTGACGATGGGGGCGATGGCATCGTAAAAGTAGAGGTACTCGCCGCTCAACCGGCCGATTTCCTCGGCAAGCGCACCGGAAGTAAGCGGACCCGAAGCGATCACGACGATCCCGTCGTCAGGAATCCGGGGCACTTCTTCTCGCACCACCTCGATCAGCGGATGCTCCTCGATGCGCCGGGTGACGTAATCGGAAAAAAGCTGCCGGTCGACGGCGAGCGCTCCGCCGGCGGGGACCTTGGTTGCTTCCGCCCCTTCCATGAACAGCGAACCGAGCCGACGCAGCTCTTCCTTCAAAAGCCCGACCGCGTTTTCCAGCGAGTCGCCGCGCAAGGAGTTGGAACAGACCAGCTCGCTCAGCCCGGGGAGATGGTGGGCGGGAGTATAGACACTCGGCTTCATCTCGAAAAGCCGAACCTTAACGCCGCGCTGCGCTGCCTGCCAGGCGCACTCGCAGCCGGCCAATCCGCCACCTATTACCGTTATCATTTGGGTCATCGTGCTACCGAACCTCTTAGTCTTATTTTGGGATAGTACCAGCCGGGGACGCAATCATAAAAAGGGGATCCAATGTTAGTGAGCAGCCACAGCATGATTCATCTATGACAGAAAACCTGGCCGTGTAAAGGATCGCCCGTCCTCAAATAAAAAGCGGGGTCGAGGACCCCGCGTTTCTTGCCACGTTTGTACGTCCCTCACCCCAGCCCTCTCCCGGGGGAGAGGGGGGCCAGGAACTACTTGTTGCTCTGGTAGTCGCACCCGTCCTTCGGGCACTTGAGGAATTCGCCTTCGCGCTTGTAGACCTTCTTGACCAAGAGCGGGAAGCCGCACTTGGGGCACGGTTGCTGGACCGGCAAATCCCACAGGGCGAACTTGCACTCCGGGTACCGGTTGCAGGAGTAGAAAAGCTTGCCGAAGCGGGACTTCTTCTCGATCAGCTCCCCCTTGCCGCAGCTGACGCAGGTGATGCCGGTTCCCTTGGGCTTCACCAGCGGCTGGATGTTCTTGCAGTTGGGATACGCCGAGCAGGCGAGGTACTTGCCGAAGCGCCCTTCCTTGATCAGCATCTTGCTGCCGCACTTGTCGCAGACTTCCTCGGACAGGACCGGCTCGACCACCTCGCCCGACTCCTTGTCCATGGCGCGGATGTAGCGGCACTCGGGATACCCGGTGCAGGCGAAGAACTTGCCGAACTTGCCGAGCTTGACCACCAGCGGCTTGCCGCACTCGGGGCAGACCTCGTCGGTCGCCTCGGTGGTCAGATCGGACTTGTTGACCTCCCCCTCTTTCTGCTTGAGGAGCTCGATGAACGGCCCCCAGAACTCGTGGAGCAGCGGACGCCAGTGCTTCTCCCCGCGGGAGACCATGTCCAGCTCCTCTTCGAGGTTCGCCGTGAAGTTGTAGTCGACGTACTGGGTGAAGTGCTTGGTGAGGAGGTCGGAGACGACCATCCCGACGTCCTCGGGGAAGAAGCGCTTCTTGTCCAGCCGGGCGTATTTGCGCTCGGTGAGGGTGTTCATGATCGAGGCGTAGGTCGACGGACGGCCGATCCCGTACTCCTCGAGGGTCTTCACCAGGGTCGCCTCGGTGTAGCGAGGCGGCGGCTGGGTGAAGTGTCTCTCCGGCAGGAGTTCCTGCAGGTTGAGGAGGTCCCCTTCGTTGAGCGGCGGGAGGAGCCCTTCCTTTTCTTCGTCCTCGTCATCGACCCCTTCGATGTAGAGCTTCATGAAACCGGCGAAGCGGATCACCGTCCCGGCGGCACGGAACCGGAAGCCTTCGCCGGCGCCGATGTCCACCGAGGTCTGGTCCAGAAGGGCCTCGGCCATCTGGCAGGCGACGGTGCGCTTCCAGATCAGGTCGTAGAGCTTGAACTGGTCCGAGGAGAGGAATTTCTTCAGCTCGATCGGGGTCTTGGCGATGTAGGTCGGTCGGACCGCCTCGTGCGCTTCCTGGGCGTTTTTCGACTTGTTCTTGAAAAAGCGCGGCTTCTCGAGCGCGTATTCCTTGCCGTAGAGGCTGGTGATGAGCGCCTTGGCGTCGTCGAGCGCCACGGTGGAAAGGGCGACCGAGTCGGTACGCATGTAGGTGATGAGACCGACCGCGCCTTCGCCGACGTCGATCCCCTCGTACAGCTTCTGGGCCACCGACATCGTCTTTTTCGCCGAGAACCCGAGCTTGCGGGCCGCCTCCTGCTGCAGGGTGGAGGTGGTGAACGGCGGCGAGGGCTGGCGCTTGCGTTCGGTTTTGGAGATCTTGTCGACCCGGTAGACCGGATGCTGGGGGTTGGTTACCTTGAGCACCGGCTCGTCGCTGTCCGGCTGTTTCGGGAATTCCACCCCGCCGAGCTTGGTGAAGAACTCGAAGGCGGTCTGGCGGTCCGGGATGTCGAACTTGCCGAGTTTCTTGCCGTGGGCCTCGACAAGCGACGCGGTCACCGTCTGTTTCTTCCCGGTTTCGAGCTTCGCCCCGATGGTCCAGTACTCCCGCTCCTGGAAGGCCTGGATCTCCTTTTCCCGCTCGCAGATCAGCCGCAGCGCCACCGATTGGACGCGGCCGGCGGAAAGTCCGTAGCGGATCTTCTTCCACAAGAACGGGGAGAGGTTGAAACCGACGAGGTAATCGAGGATGGAACGCGCCTGCTGGGCGTCGACGAGGTCGAGGGCGATGTCGCGCGGGTTTTTCACCGCGTTGATGATGGCGTCCTTGGTGATCTCGTGGAAGACCACGCGGCGGATGTCGAAGGGCGCCTTCTTGCGGTCCAGCCCGAGGGCGGCCAAAAGGTGCCAGGAGATCGCCTCCCCTTCGCGGTCGGGGTCTGTCGCCAGAAGCAAAGAGGCGATCCCCTTGGTTTCCTTCTTGATCGCCTCGATGTGCTTCTTGCTCTCCGGCAGCACCGCGTACTTCGGCTCGAACTCGTGGTCGACGTCGACCGAGCCCTGCTTGGAGGGGAGCGCCCGGACGTGTCCGAACGAGGCAAGGACCTTGTACTCGGGGCCCAGGAACTTTTCTATGGTCTTCGCCTTGGCGGGAGACTCAACGATTACGAGATGTTGCGACATGGCTAATCCCCTGGGGGTTTCAAAATTCAATACAGTGTAGTTGGAAGCGAAAAAAAACGCAAAACCCCATCAAGTGACGGCGAAATGCTTCCCCGGCAGCTGCTGGACGGCTCCCTTGAGCTCCAGGCGGAGTAAAATAGCGGAAACCTCCCCCGCTGTCAACGCGCTGCGGGAAATGATGTCATCCATCTGCAGCGCCCCCTGGCTGAGCAGGGCGTACAGTTCGGCCTCCTGCGGAGTCAGATCGAACGGCTCGGGGAGGCTGCGCTTGAGCGTGGCGACGTCCGGAAACTCGTTCAGGATGTCCTCCACCGACTCGACGAGCTTCGCCCCCTCTTTGATCAGCCGGTTCCCGCCGCTGCTCCCGGCGTTGGTCACGTTGCCGGGAACCGCGAACACCTCCCGCCCCTGCTCCAGGGCAAAACGGGCGGTGATCAGCGACCCGCTTTTCTCCCCGGCTTCCACCACCAGCACCCCCCGCGACAATGCACTGATGATCCGGTTTCGGCGCGGAAAGTTTTCGGCGAGCGGCTCGGTCCCCATCGGGAACTCCGAGATGATGGCTCCGGCCCGGGCGACCGCCTCGATCAGCGCCCCGTTTTCCGGCGGGTAGGCCACGTCGATGCCGCACCCCAAGACCGCGATGCTCCGGCCCCCCGACTTGATCGCCCCCCAGTGGGCGGCGGTGTCGATGCCGCGCGCCATCCCGGAGACGATGGTGACGCCGGACAACGCGAGGTCGCGGGTGAGCCGGCTCGTCGTGGAAAGGCCGTAGACCGAGGCGCGCCGGGAGCCGACCACGGCGATCGCCACTTCGTTTCCGGAAAGGGTTCCCCGTACGTAGAGGTACGGCGGCGGGTCGCTGATCTCCATCAAAAGCCGCGGGTAGCGCTCCGAGAGGATGTCCACCACCTCGACTCCGGCCGCCGCCACCCGCTCGGATTCCTGCTGCGCAAAAAAAGAGCCATCGTGGCTCAGAAGAGCGGCCTGAGCGGCCCGGCTCAGTCCCTTGACGCGGGAGAGCTCGTCTTCTGAGGCCTTGAGGGCTCTTTCGGGGGTACCGAAGTGGGCAAGAAGGCGGAGAAAGGTCACGTTGCCGACGTGCGGCACGGACTTCAGCGCGAACCAGTGCAAGTGCCCACCGGCGCCCGGCACGGCGGGTTACCTGCTTTTCTTGAGCTCCACCCGATCGCCCCGGTAGATCGTGTCAACGCTCTTCACGATGACCGCGGTGGAGGTGTTGAAGCCGGTCTCGGTAACGACCAGGGCTCCGACCACCTCGACGGGGAGGCTCTCGATCTTGGCTTGGGCGTAACGCTGATCCGGCGCCACGTCCCGCACGATGTAGAGAAGGTTGCCGCGCTTGATCCCGTGGGAGCGCCCCAGGTCGAGGAACACCACGTCGCCCACGGCGAGCGCCTGGTTGCCGGTCTGGGTCTCCACGATGTAGCCGACCAGGTCGCGGTCGGCAGCCTTGAGCGGCACGACCACCCGGCGGTCCCGATACGGCATCAGGTATGCGCCGGCGGTGATTTCCTGGTAGCTCCTGGTGATGATCGCCTTGGAGGCCTTTTCTTCCACCTCGGAGAGCTGGAGGTCCCCCAGGGGGATCACCTTGTAGCCTAGGATGACGTTGGTCACCGGGTGGCTGACGGCGCCCAGCTTCGTATAGATGGTGTACCGGTCGCCGACGTTGGCGCCGTTGACCCGGCCGATGTCGGTGTAGACGATGTCGTCTTCGCCCACGATCTGGCGGTTCTGGTGCGTCGAGAGGATGAAGCCGGCCGGATGCAGGTCGCGCTCCAGGAGGTATCCCTCGCCACCGCTGGTCCGGAAGTCCTTCCCCTTGGCCGGCTGCTCGGGAAGCGCCTCGGGTGGGGGCGTCGGCACCGCGCTCTGCTTCTCGGCAGTGGCGGTGGGAGCCGGCGGGGCGGGAGCCGGAACGATCTCGACCCGGTTCTCGTAGAAGCGGAGCTGCTGCCCGGGATAGATGAAATGGGGGTTGGCGATGTCGGGATTGGCGGCCCAGAGGTTGGGCCAGTAGTGGGGATCATTGAAAAAGCGCTCGGAGAGCCCCCAGAGGGTATCGCCCGGGACCACCGTATAGACGACCGGTTCGCGGTCGGCGGCAACGGCGCGGGCCGCCGGCAGCGCCAGACCGAGAGCCAGCAGGGCCAGAACAACGTGCTTTCTCATACGCTCCTCGCTTGCTACAGGTGGGCCAACCGTTCCCGCGCCTTGGCGGCGGCGGGGCTCTTGGGAAATTTCTCCACCAGGGACTTCAGGGTGCCTTTCGCCTTCACCTGATCGTTGAGGCTGATCTGGGTGAAGCCGATCTTGAGGAGGGCATCAGGTACCTTGCTCGCCTTGGGATACTGCGCGACGACCTTGTTGAACGTTTCCAGGGCGCGGGCGTAACGCTTCTGGCTGTAGTAGCATTCGCCGGCCCAATAGTAGGCATTGGGCGCGAGGACGTGGCGCGGCTCGTCCTTGGCGAATTTCTCGAAGGCCGCGGCGGCGCCGTCGAAATTCTGGGCGTTGAAAAGGGCAAAGGCCTTGTCGTAGGCTTCCTTGGCCGGACGCTTCCCCTCCGGGGCCTTGGCCGCTGCCGCTTTGGGCTCGGCATGCGTCGCAACCGGGGCAGCCTCGGGAACCGCCGGGGCCAAAGCCGCGTCGTGGTGCGCCGAAACGGCCTCGCCTGCGGCCGGGGCGGCCGGAGCTGCCGGCGGGGCGGCAAGCTGTTGGGCGGCCTGCTGGGTCTGGGCCTGCTGCAGTTGGGCTACCGACCGGTTCAGCTCGGTGAGCTGGTGCTGCATCGAGTCGACCTGCACGCGGAACTGGCTGAACACCTCGGGATCGCCGGCGGCAGCTTTGACCTGGGTCTGGAGGTCCTTCAGGGCCTCGCCGAATTTGGTCACCCGCAGGCCGAGGGCGGCATTCTCCTGGGTCAGCCGATCCAGGGTCCCTTCCATCTCCACCTGCTTGCGAACGATGACGTCGCTGCCGGAACAACCGGCAAGCGTCACGGCGAAAATCCCGATTACCGGCCACAACTTACGCTGCATATCCCCTCCACGGCCGAAAAATTTATCACAATTAAAACTTTTTGCCCCTCCTTGTCAAGAATAAAGCGGGCTTTGCACTTTCATTAGTTTGACGTTCTGTGCTACCATCCCGCCCTGGTCCGAAAAGGGTCTTTTTGAACGGATCGGAGGCAATCCCCAAGGGTGAACGAAGCTGTGGGAGCGCCATTGGTGGCGCGTTCGACGGCCGCTCATTCGCGCCACCAATGGCGCTCCCACAGGGGATGTGCACCACCGGCAGAGCTAACACTATTTATAGAAAGGTCGCACCCAATAGATGAAGAAACCCGAGCTTCTGGCCCCGGCCGGAAACATGGAAAAACTCAAGATCGCCGTCCATTACGGCGCCGACGCCGTCTACCTCGGCGGAAAGAACTTCGGCCTGAGAAACCTTGCCGACAACTTCGATAACGAAGAGCTCGCCCAAGCCGTTGACTACGCCCACGCCGCCGGGGTCAAGGTCTACCTCACCCTCAACTCCTATCCGGAAAACGCCGACCTCCCCGCGCTGGAGCGCTACCTCGACGAGATCGCCTCGATCCCGGTCGACGCCTACATCGTCTCCGACCCCGGGCTTCTCGCCCTGATCCGGGAGCGCGACCCGGAGCGGGAAATCCACCTCTCCACCCAGGCGAACACCACCAACTGGCGCAGCGTCCGCTTCTGGGAGCAGTTCGGGGTGACCCGGGTGAACTGCGCCCGCGAGATGTCGCTTGCCGACCTTGAGGAAACCGCGCGCCGCTGCGACATGGAGCTGGAGACCTTCGTGCACGGGGCCATGTGCATGTCCTACTCCGGCCGCTGCCTCCTCTCCAGCGCCCTCACCGGGCGCGAGGCGAACAAGGGGGAGTGCACCCACCCCTGTCGCTGGAAGTACGCCATCGTCGAGGAAACCCGCCCCGGCGAATACTTTCCGATCAGCGAGGAAGGGGGGGAGAGCTTCATCTTCAACTCCAAGGACCTCTGCCTGATCGAATACCTCCCCGAGCTGGCGGCAAGCGGAGTCGCCTCGCTCAAGATCGAGGGGAGGATGAAGGGGATCTACTACCTGGCCTCGGTGCTCCGCGTCTACCGGACCGCCCTGGATGCCTACTGCGCCGACCCGGCCGGCTACCGGCTGGATCCGCAATGGCTGGAGGAGCTCGCCAAGGTGAGCCACCGCGGCTACACCACCGGGTTTCTCCTGGGCAAACCGACCGAGGTGGACCACGAGTTCAAGTCCCGCTACGTGCGGAACTTCCAGTTCGTCGCCCTGGTGGAGGAGACTACCCCGCGCGGCACTCTGGTCACCGTGAAGAACCGGATCCGGCTGGGCGACGAGCTGGAGCTCCTCGGCCCGGCGCTGAAAGAGGTGACCTTCCGCGTCGACCAGATGACCGACGTCGACGGGCTTCCCCTCAGCGTCGCAAACCCGAACCAGCGGGTGATCTTCCCCGGCCTTTCCGGGGCGCAGCCGCTGGACCTGATCCGCCGCGAGCAGCGGGAGGTGGCAGCGTGAAATTTTTCGACCGCGAACAAGGGATCGGCAAGGACCTCGCCCTGCTCGGCCTGGTGTTCGGCGTCCTCTACTTCCAGTTTTTGGGGCGACTCCCCCTGATCGACCCGGACGAGGGGCGCTACGTCGAGATCCCGCGCGAGATGCTGGAGCGCGGCGACTTCATCACCCCGACCCTGAACTACGTAAAGTATTTCGAGAAGCCCCCCCTGCATTACTGGCTCAACGCCATCTCGCTCGCCGTCTTCGGCGAAAACGAGTTCGCTGCGCGCTTCGCCGGGACCCTCTGCGGCCTGGCCACCGTCCTGCTTACCTACTATCTGGGGCGAAAGATCTACGACCGCCGCGCCGCCCTCATCTCCGCCGGCATCCTCGGTACCGCCGGGGGCTTCCTGGTCTTGGCCCGGATCAACTATACCGACATGACGCTCACCTTCTTTTTGAGCGCCGCGTTCGCCTTCTTCATGCTCGCCTCGCGCGAGGGGGCGGAGCACCGGGGACGTAACTACTGTCTCTTCTATATATTCATGGCGCTCGCCGTCCTCGCCAAGGGGCTGATCGGCATCGTGCTCCCCGGCGGGGTGATCCTCGCCTACCTGGCCTTCACCAAAAGGTGGCGCCTGCTCCGGGAGATGCGGCTGGGCACCGGGATCCTCGTCTTTCTGGCCGTTGCCGCCCCCTGGTTCGTGCTGGTGTCGCTGAGAAACCCCGAATTCCCGCAGTTCTTCTTCATCCACGAGCATTTCCAGCGCTTTTTGACCAAGGTGCACCACCGCTACCAGCCCCCCTGGTTCTTCATCCCGATCCTCGCCGCCACGCTGCTCCCCTGGTCCCCGTTCATCCCGGCGGCGCTGAAAAAGGGGTGGCAGGAGCATAAAAACGGCGACGCCCTCTACCTCCTGCTCTGGGCCGGGGTGATCTTCGCCTTCTTCTCCAAATCAAACTCAAAGCTGGTTCCCTACATCCTGCCGGTCTTTCCGCCGCTGGCGCTTTTGATCGGGAACTGGTTCCGCGAGGCAACGAGCGCAGCGGCGGTCCGGCGCCACGGGATCGCGGTCGGGAGCCTGCTCCTGCTCCTGGGGGCGGGTGCCATCGGCTATCCGCTGGTGGCCCCCAAGCCCGAGGTCGCCGTCGTGGATGGCGCCATCGTCGGCGGACTCTTCCTCGTCGAGGGGGTGGTGGCGCTTTGGGCGGGCCGGACCGGGAATCCCTTCACCCTCTTCGCCTCGCTCGGGGTCGCCGGCTACCTCTTTGCGCTGGCCGCGCCGCCGGTGGTCTACGCCCGGATGGTCGACAAGAGCTCGGTCAAGACGCTCTCCCTCGCTTTGCGCGAGAAAGCCGGCCAAGACGCGAAGATCGCCTGTTATATGACCTACGAACAGGGAGTCCCCTTCTACACCCACCGGCGCGCCATCGTGGTCGGCGACCGGGACGAGCTGCAGTTCGGCAGCGAGCGCGGGGACAACACGGGATGGTACCTGGACCGCGACCAGTTCCACCGGCTGTGGGATTCCGGGGACACGGTCTTTGCGACGCTGAGGCGGCGGGACCTCTCCACCCTGCAGCAGTCGGTCCGGACGCCGGTCCGGGTGGTTGCGGTGCAAGGAAAGGAGAAATTGCTGGTGTGCAACCGCGAGGTGACGGGGACGGTCGGCGCGTTGAAATAGTTTGACCCCGCGTGCGTTTCATGTGATATTCGCGGGTCGATGTTTCACCAAGAGGAGGCGGCACGTGCGCGAGAATTTCCTTCCTTTTTCCATCCCTAACCTGGGGGAGGACGAGATCAACGAAGTGGTCGATTCGCTAAGAAGCGGATGGATCACCACCGGCCCCAAGGTCAAGCGATTCGAGGAGGCGCTGAAGGAATACACCGGCGCCACCTATGCGGTTCCCCTTTCCTCCGCCACGGCGGGACTCCACCTCAGGATGCTGGCGCTCAAGCTTCAGCCCGGCGACGAGGTGATCACCACCCCGATGACCTTTGCCGCCACCGTCAGCATGATCGTGCAGGGGGGCGGGACCCCGGTCCTCGCCGACATCGAGCCCGGCACCCTCAACATCGACGTGGACCAGGTCCGCACCAAGATCACCCCGCGCACCCGCGCCATCGTCCCGGTGCACTTCGCCGGCCAGCCCTGCGACATGGACCGCATCTTCGACCTGGCCCGGGAGTTTAAGCTCGAGGTGATCGAGGACGCGGCCCACGCCATCGGGACCGAATACAAGGGGAAACGGATCGGCTCCTTCGACACCACCTCCATCTTCTCCTTCCATCCGATCAAGAACATCACCACCGGTGAAGGGGGCATGCTCGCCACCCACGACGAGCAGCTGGCCGAAGAGATCTCGCTGATGAAGTTCCACGGCATGAACAAGGAGGCCTGGAAGCGTTACGAGGCGAGCGGCACCCCCAACTACGACATCGTCATGCCGGGGTTCAAGTACAACATGATGGACATCCAGGCCGCGCTCGGGCTGCACCAGCTGAAGCGGCTGGACGGCTTCATCGACGACCGGACCGTCTTCGCCGAGTTCTACAACAAGGCGTTCGCCGAGGTGGAGGAAGTCCTCACCCCCAAGCTGGTGCCGTACCCGCACCGCCACGCCTGGCACCTCTACACCCCGCTGATCAAGGTGGAGGCACTCACCATCGACCGCGACCAGTTCATGGCCGAGCTCAAGAAGGAAAACATCGGCAGCGGGCTGCACTTCAAGGCGATCCACCACCACCCGTACTACCGCGACACCCTGAAGATCCCCGCGGGCGCGCTTCCCAACGCCGACTACGCCTCGGACCGGATCCTCTCGCTGCCGCTTTTCCCGCAGATGACCATGCAGGACGCCCAGGACACGGTCGACGCGGTGAAGAGGGTGATAGGGCGCAGCAAGAAAAGTATTCAGGGCTGAGGGGGTAACGGGGTTACCCCAATCCTCACTCCGACCGTCGCGAGCTCGCCCTGTCGCGCGCGCCCCCTCGAAGGAGAGGGAGTAAATTGTCCTTCGAAGATTCCGCTAAGCGGCATTATGAATGCCCGACGAGCAATAGATCAGCCCCGCTCTACGTCCCCTCTCCTTCAAGAAGAGGGACAGGGTGAGGATGGGGTTCCGGACACCCGATGTCTGTCCCCCGAAATCTCATTCCACAGGTCGCCATCATGGACAAACCTTACGTATCAGTGGTCATCCCCGCCTATAACGAGGAGGGGAACCTCAACAACCTCATGAATCGGCTCCTTCCGGTCATGCGCGGCACCGGCAAGAGCTTCGAGATCGTCTTCACCGACGACGGCTCCCGGGACGGTTCCCTGCGCATCCTGCGCCAGATGGCCGAGAGCATCCCCGAAGTGAAGGTCATCGAGTTCAACGGCAACTTCGGCCAGCACATGGCGATCCTCGCCGCCTTCGAAAAGACCAGCGGCGACATCATCATCACCCTGGATGCCGACCTGCAGAACCCGCCCGAAGAGATCCCCAAGCTGGTCGCGGAGGTCGAGAAGGGTCACGACGTGGTCGGGACGATCCGCATGAAGCGCCAGGACACCGTGTTCCGCAAGGTCGCCTCGCGCATCGTCAACATCACCACCAACAAGATGACCGGGATGCAGATGAGCGACTACGGCTGCATGCTGCGCGCCTACAGCCGGGGCATCATCGACAACATCAACCACTGCCAGGAGACCACCACCTTCATCCCGGCGCTGGCGCAGACCTTCTCCTCCAACCCGACCGAGATCGAGGTCGCCCACGCGGAGCGGAGCGAAGGGGAAAGCAAATACTCCCTTTACAAGCTGATCCGGCTGAACTTCGACCTGATGACCGGGTTTTCGGTGGTGCCGCTGCAGCTCTTTGCCCTGATGGGGATCATGACCTCGCTGGCCGCCGTCGCCTTCGCCGTCTTCCTCATGGTGCGCCGGTTTTTGATCGGGGCTGAGGTCGAGGGGGTCTTCACCCTCTTCGCCATCCTGTTCTTCTTCATCGGCATCGTCATCTTCGGCATCGGGCTGGTCGGCGAGTACGTCGGCCGGATCTACCAGGAAGTCCGCCGGCGCCCGCGCTACGTGGTGCGCCGCCTGCACGGGTTCGAAAAGTAGCCCTTATCGAGGTGACCCTTGAGAAAAAGCAGCATCGTCGTCTGCGCCTACCATAACGTTGGGTACCGCTGCCTCCAGGAGCTGATCCGGCAGGGAGCGGAGATCTCGCTCGTGTTCACCCACGACGACTCCCCCAGCGAGGAGATCTGGTTCTCGTCGGTCCGGGAGCTTGCCGCGGCGCACCACATCCCGGTGGTCACCTCCGAGATCAATTACAAAGAGAACATCGCGCTTTTGCGCGAGATCGCCCCGGACTTCCTGCTCTCCTTCTACTACCGGAACATGATCCGCAGCGAAGTGCTCGACATTCCGAAGCGGGGCGCGCTGAACCTGCACGGTTCCTACCTTCCCAAGTACCGCGGCCGGGTCCCGGTGAACTGGGCGGTGATCAACGGGGAGACCGAAACCGGCGCCACGCTGCACTACATGGTCGAAAAACCGGACGCCGGCGACATCGTGGACCAGGAAAAGGTGCCGATCGATTTCACCGACACCGCCTACGACGTCTTCAACAAGGTCACCGACGCCGCGGTGAAGGTACTGGCCCGCGCCTACCCGCAGCTGGTGGCGGGAACCGCGGCACGCATCCCGATGGATCTGGCGCAGGGGAGCTACTTCGGCGGACGGCGCCCCGAGGACGGCAGGATCGACTGGGAAAAGAGCGCCGTGGAGATCTACAACCTGATCCGCGGCGTTACCCATCCCTATCCCGGCGCGTTCACCCACCTCGGTGCGACGCGATTCCTGATCTGGAAGGCTCGCCCGGTCGAAGGGAAAGGGGAACCGGGGCAGATCGTCAGCCTGGCGCCGCTCAGGGTGGGAACCGGGGACGGACTCCTGGAGATCCTGGTCCTGCAAAAAGACGGCGATGCCGAGCGCGACGCGGCGGCGTTCGCAAACCAGCTCAAGGTCGGGCAGCTGTTCTCGGCAAAGCAGTAATCCCCGGGGAAATACTGGCGTTACGGTCGCAGGGGCGCAGCATGCCGGCCCTTCAGCCGATCGGGTTTTACCGGCGCAGCATGCTGTGCCCCTACACGTTTTAGTCAACTGGACGCACCAACCGTGCGGCGCTACCTAAAATCATTGGATTGGAGAAGATAATGAAAGTTCTGATACTGGGTGTTAACGGCTTCATCGGCAATGCCCTGACCAGGAGGATCCTCGATACCACCGATTGGGAAGTCTACGGCCTCGACATGAGCCAGGACAAGCTGGAGCACTCCATCGGCCACCCCCGCTTCAACTTCCTCGAAGGTGACATCACCATCAACAAGGAGTGGATCGAGTACAACATCAAGAAATGCGACGTGGTGCTGCCCCTGGTCGCCATCGCGACCCCGGTCACCTACGTCAAGGATCCGCTGCGGGTCTTCGAACTCGACTTCGAAGAGAACCTGAAAATCATCCGCCAGTGCGTGAAATACAAGAAGCGGGTGATCTTCCCCTCCACCTCCGAGGTCTACGGGATGAGCCCGGACAAGGAGTTCGACGAGGAAAACTCCCCGCTCATGCTCGGTCCGATCAACAAGGAGCGCTGGATCTACTCCTGCGCGAAGCAGATGCTGGACCGCGTCATCTACGCCTACGGCGAGCACGAGGGGCTGCGCTACTCTTTGTTCCGCCCGTTCAACTGGATCGGCCCCAAGCTCGACTCCATCTCCACCGCCAAGGAAGGGAGCTCCCGGGTCCTCACCCAGTTCCTCTACAACATCCTGGCCGGCGAGCCGATCTCTCTCGTGGACGGCGGCAACCAGCGCCGCTCCTTCACCTTCATCGAGGACGGCATCGACTGCCTGATGAAGATCATCGAGAACGCCGACGGCTGTGCCGACGGGGGGATCTTCAACATCGGCAACCCGGGCAACGACCTCTCCGTCAAGGAACTCGCCGAAAAGCTGCGGGACATGGTGGCCCAGTATCCGGACTACCGTGAGAAAGCCATGAACTGCCAGATCGTCGAGACCACCTCGGACAACTTCTACGGCAAGGGGTACCAGGACATGCTGACCCGCGTGCCGTCGGTCAAAAACGCCAAGCAGAAACTCGGCTGGGCTCCGACCACCGGCATCGACGACGCCCTGAAGAAGACCCTCGATTTCTACCTGATCGAACAGCGCGAGAAGATCGAGCACCTGCTGTAACGGCCGGGGTCTGGGGTCTGGGGTCGGGGGTTAAACCGCCACCTTGAACCCCGCAGGCTCCCCCCTTTACCAAAGGTGCGGCTGGGGGGGATTTGCTTCTAAGGTTTTCCTACCGCCAGCCCCAAATGCCAGAAATCCAGAGCCCTAAACTAAATGCCACCGCTTCCCTTTGGAACCGGTGGCATTGCCATGCAAGGACTTATGAAAACCATAGCTTTGAAAGTCGATGTCGATACCTTTGTCGGAACCCGGGACGGGGTGCCGCGCCTCCTTGACCTCATGGACGAGGCGGGGGTCAAGGCAACCTTCTATTTCTCGATGGGGCCGGACAACTCCGGCAAGGCGATCCGGCGCATCTTCACCCGCAAGGGATTCCTCACCAAGATGCTCCGCACCGGGGCGCCGAGCGCCTATGGCATCAAGACCATGCTCTACGGCACGCTGCTGCCCCCCCCCATGATCGCCGAGAACCTCCCCGAGGTGCTGCGCCAGACCGCGGCCCGGGGCCACGAAGTCGGGGTCCACTGCTGGGACCACGTGCTGTGGCACGACTACCTCCCCCGCCTGAACCCGCAACAGGTCGAGGCCCAACTGGGACGCGGCGTGAAGCTGTTCGGAGAGATCATCGGTCGCGCCCCCGCCACCACCGCGGCACCGGGGTGGACCGTATCGGCCAATTCCCTTGCCTTCCAGGATTCGATCAACCTGAGCTACTGCAGCGACTCCCGCGGTTACGCTCCCTTCTACCCGGTCTTTGAGGGCAAGCGTTACCAAACCCTCCAGATCCCAAGCACCTGGCCGACCCTCGACGAGATCCTCGGCGCCGACGGGGTGACGGCGGAAAACGTCAACGACTACTACCTCTCCCGGCTCAAGGAAGGGCTCAACGTCCATACCATCCATGCCGAGATGGAAGGGGGGGTGATGGCCGATGCGTTCCGCAACCTGCTGGTACGGTTGAAGGATGCCGGCGTTCGCTTTGTCACCCTCGCCGAAGTCGCCGCGGAGTTCGGCAGCTCGGCCCCCGATGCTCCCCTGACCATGGGGGAACTCCCCGGCCGCGCCGGAAACGTCGCCATCCAGGGGTAGGCGAAGGCAAAGCACCGGAACCACCGTCCCAAGCTCCTCTTTTTACACCTCGTTCCCTAATCCCTCTTTTTGGACCTCGTTCCCAAGCTCCGGCTTGGGAACGCCAACCTTTTTCGAAGCTCCAGCTTCGCCCCCCACCTTACCAAGCTGGAGCTTTGACATCGGCGTGTTGCTGAGGTGAACCGTTGGGAACGTGAAAGGCTCCCCCCGCCGTCGCGTTTCGTCCCTCAACGCGACCTGCCACTGCTCCTTCCTGCGCAAGAAACCCTTTGTTAACTTCAAACCATGAAAAAGGTAGACGTTCCCTTGCGTTTGCCTTAATGTTACAGGCACTGCCGGTCGCTAATCCCCTTTGACGAGGCCCTGCCATGCCTGTCGCCGCATTTGAGGTGATCCGAGACAACATCAGCTCCTTTTTGGGTGGCGCCGAGGTCGACCTGCTTCCCGGCGATGCCGAACGGACCCCGGACCCCACCTCCTTCTGGGAATCGGTCACGATCGAGGAGCGTCCCTACTCTTTCAAAGCGCAACGCAAGGCGCTTGCCTTCACCCGCAGCGAAATCGCTTTCTGCCGCGAACTGCTGACCGCCTTCTCCGGCCTCTACAGCGGCTTCCAGCAGGAAGGCTATGCGGCGCAATTCCGCACCGCGCTCCTTGCCTCCATCATGGACATCACCGTGGCGCGTTCGCTGCGCGGCAACCACAGCAGGGGGTTTTGGCCGATCCAGCAGTTGATCCAGTTGCTGAAGAGCCTCTCCTACCAGCGCTACGAAGGAAAGCCCGCAACCACCGGGTTCCTCGTCCACCGCACTACCTCCCCCCTGATCAACGCCCTGTTCCACGAGCGGCACCACACCCTGATCCCCCTGCAGCCGCCGGAGGAGATTTCTCCGGATTTCTTCTGCAATCCGCTCCCCTACCGCTTTGTCGACGGCACCAACCTCTTTTTCGTCGCCAACATCCAGATGCAGGTGACCGGTGTTCTGCGCACCTCCGCGACGGCAACGCACAACGACATCGAACGGCTGACCCAGCGGGAGATGTTCTCGCTGGTGCGGCGCGCCGGCAAGGGAGCCTTCGCCGTCACCGTCAACAAGGTCTCCGAGATCGAGGTGCTGACGAGCCCGGCACGGCTTCTGGTGCGGCGCAAGGGTGCCTGGTCCATTTTCGACCCGGACATTTTCCGCTCCTTTCTCGCCGGAAGCATCGACGCCGCGTCCATCGACGAGCTGCTCTGGACGCTCTACGCCCTTTCCAAGGAGAGGAACGGGACGGTGATCCTGATTTACAATCGGGGGCCCCAGAAACTGAACCGGCTCAAGAAGGGATCGGTGGGGGGAGACGACCCGATCAGCAAACTCCTGATCGGCCGGGTCCAAAAGCGAAGCGTCAGCGACTTGAAACAGGCGGGACTTCTGTTGCGCATCCTGTCCGCCGACGGCATGACGGTGTTCAACAAGAGCGGAAAGCTCATGGAAACCGGGTTCATCTTCGACACCACCCATGCCCGGGAGGTGGTGATCGGCGGCGGGAGGACCACGGCGGCCAGCGCCGCCTCCTACTTCGGCAAGGTGATCAAGGTGTCGCAGGACGGACCCATCGACCTCTACCAGGACGGCCAGTTGATCTACCGGTTCGGGTAACCACCACCCCCGCCTACCCGCAGACCCGGTTCTTCCCTTCGTGCTTGGCGCGGTAGAGCATCCGGTCCGCCGCCTCGACGATCTCGGACGGATCCCCACCGTCGGCCGGAAAGGATGCCACCCCGACGCTGATGGTCACCTTCCCCAGCGGCTGGCTTTCGCCTCCCGGGAAGAGGTGGCGCGCCACCCGCCCCCGCACCTCATCCGCGGTCACCAGCGCCCCTTCTTTTCCCGTCTCCGGCAGCAGCAGGACGAATTCCTCCCCGCCGTAGCGCGCCGCGAGATCCGATTCGCGCAGGTGCTCGCAGAGGAGCCCGGACAGGGTGCTCAACAGCCGGTCCCCCTCCGGGTGCCCGTGGGTGTCGTTGTACAGCTTGAAGTTGTCGACGTCCATGAAGATGACGGAGCACTCCTTTTGGTAGCGCCGGCAGCGCGCCACCTCGCGGGCCAGGGTCTCCTGGAAGTAGCGGTGGTTGAAAAGCGAGGTGAGTCCGTCGCGCACCGCCATCTCCTTCAGGGTGTCATTCGCCTCCTGGAGCTCGCGGTTGGCCCGCTGCAACTGGGCCAGAAGCTCCCGGTTCTGCGCCACCAGGCGCGCCTTCTCGGCGGCCCGCGCCGCCACCGCCGAGATCAGATCCAGGCTCTCGAACGGCTTGATCAGGTAATCGTAGGCACCGGCCCGCAGTGCGGTCAACGCACTGTCGAGCGAGGCGTGACTGGTCATGATCACCACCTCGGTCTCCGGATTGTGTTCCTTGATCTGGTGCAAAAGCTCGATCCCGCTCATGCCGGCCATCCGGATGTCGGTGATGACCAGCGGGTGCCGCCGGAGCCGGAACGCCTCGAGCGCCTCTTCGCCGGTGGCGGCCTCCGCGACACTGAAGCCGTCCGCGGTCAAGACCTGCGAGATCACGTTTCTCAAGGTTTCCTCGTCGTCGACAACCAGAAGTTCCATAGCCTCCTCCTAGCCGGCCGCAATAGTCGTCTCCCCCGCCACCGGCAGGGTGATGATGAAGGTGGCGCCCTCACCTTTCCGGCTTTCCAGACGAATCTCCCCGCCGTGGTCCTTGACGATGCCATAGGTCACCGACAGCCCGAGCCCGGTCCCTTTGCCGGCGGGTTTGGTGGTGAAAAAGGGCTCGAAGATCCGGGACTGCACCGCCTCGTCGATCCCCGGGCCGTTGTCGCAGACCCGCACCTCCACCGCCCCCTCCAGCTTCTTGGCGCTCAGGCGGACCGTCCCCGAACTCCCCTCCATCGCCTGCTGCGCGTTGATCATGAGGTTCATCAGCACCTGCTGCAACTGGTTCGCGTTCCCCTTGAGCGGCGGGAGTTCCCGGTCGAGCTCCTTTTCCACGCGGATTCCGTTGATCCCCAACTGATGATCGACGATCGCCAGGGCGTCTTCCACCACCTGCCCGATCTCGAGCTCGGCAAACTCCACCTTTTCCTGGCGCGCGAACCGCAGCAGGTTCTCGATGATGGTCCGGCAGCGCTTGGTCTCCTTCTCTATGGTCAAAAGGTTCTTTTCCAGCTGGGTCCCCTTCTCGACGGCGCGCTGCGAAAGCTGAGCGAGCCCCAGGATGCCGGCCAGCGGGTTCTTCACCTCGTGGGCGATCCCCGCGCCGAGCGCTCCGAAGGCCGCCATCTTCTCCGACTGCACCAGTTGTTCGTAGAGCTCCTTGAGCGCCGCTTCGCGGTTTTTCAGCTCCCCGGCCATCCGGTTGAAGGAGGTTCCCAGGTCGCCGATCTCGTCCGCAGTTCCCGCCTGCACCTGGATCTCGAACTGCCCCTGTCCGACCATCCGGGTCGCCCGGGAAAGCTCCTCGATGGGACGGGTGA
Source organism: Geomesophilobacter sediminis (assembly GCF_016458275.1). GTDB lineage: Bacteria > Desulfobacterota > Desulfuromonadia > Geobacterales > Geobacteraceae > Geomesophilobacter > Geomesophilobacter sediminis. Next base: position 245,890 of record NZ_JAEMHM010000001.1, on the reverse strand, counting down.
GCCGGCGGGACCAGAATAGACTCAGGATCGTCCCGCCGCCGAGCAGGTAGACCGAGACCAGCAGGAGGTCGCTCAAAAGCTCCCGCGAGGTGAGATAGGCCGCGCTCTTGGGCAGCTGCACCCCGGCGACCAGGCCGCCGACCGGGACCTTGGCGAAGCCCCCCACCATCCCCTTCCCCTGGACCTGGTACTCGATGGTGCTGCCGAGGACCGCGACGCCGCGCACCCGCTCCCACCAGCTGGCATCGGCCTTGGCGCCGATGCGGCGTCGGTCGCTGTGAGCGACGTACCTTCCGGCGGAGTCGAGCAGGAAGGTTTCGAAGACGCGCGAGCGCCGAGCCAGGCGCTGGATCTGGTCCATGCCGACGAAGGCAGTCGCCGCCCCATCCTTCTCCGCCAGGGTCACCGCCAGCGTCGGGCGGTTCGGGGCGACCGCGGCGTTTTCCAGATAAAGCTCGCCCGGCTTCAGGTTCGGAAGCGGATGCTGGGCGCGGTAGGCGACCAGGGCATCCTTGGTGATGCCGATCTGCCCCAGCCCCTCCTCGTCGAAGACGATTTCATGACGTCCCGCCCCGTCCCAGGTGACCATGACGAAGTCCCCGAACTCCTCGAACATCGCCTCCAGCGCGCCGCTGTTTCCGGAGGCGGGCGCTGCCGACATGAGGCGGGCGAAGATGCGCAGCCGCTCCTTGTAATCGCCCAAAAGCGCGTTCGCCTCCTCGGCGGTGTGCAGCACCACGGTCGAGGTGAGGTCGTGGATGTAGGCGGTCTTGTCGTTGTGGAACAGCCGGGCCATGGTGAAGGTGATCAGGCTGAGCGTGACCGAGACCAAAAGCAGCTGGGCGATGAGAATCTTGAACCGCAGCGGAAAGCGCAGTTTCAGGGTCATGGCGGCGCACCTCCTCGCTCATCTTCCTCTAAATTGGACCGCGGTCGGATCGACCGATCGGCGTGTCAAGGTGAGCCTTCCCCACCTGCCCCATTTCGCGGCACCGTCAGCACCGCCGGTTGGGACCCCTCGGCCCCCTCTGAGCTCCCTTCGCCGTAAACGATCCGCGAGGCGTAGGCGCTGTTGCCGGCGGGGTCCACCGCCTCGACCCGGATCAGGTTCACCCCGGGTTTCAGACTCACCTCGTGCCGGAACTCTCCCTCCTCGCATCCGGTAACTTCCTTGCCGTCCACGAAGATCCTGGTGCCGGGCTCGCATTTGCCTTGCAGTACGTAGGTGCTGGCGGTCGCCCGCTCGCCGGGGAAGGAGACGGTGAGCGGCGGCGGGGTCTGGCTCTGCACGACCTCCAGCCGCCCGATGGTGCTGAAGCGCCCCACCCGGCCGTCCTCGATCCGGCTCACCCGCCAGTAATAGTTCCCCTTCTCCAGCTGCTGGGTGGTGAAGGAGGTGCTGCTCACCCGAAGATCCAGGATCGTCTCGCCGAAATGGGCCCAGCGGGAGAGCTGGAAGCGGTATTCGCCGGGAGCCCCCTTCCAGGTGAAGGTGAGCCGGGGGGGGATGACCCGGTACCGGTACTGGCCGCTGCGGCATCCCTGCAGCTGCGGCGGCGCCGGCAGCGCGTAGACTGCGCTCACCGCGACGCCGCGCCGCAGGGTCACCCCCTGGTTGGCGGTGACGACCAGCGGATGACCGGGGCGCAGCAACTGCGCCTCGCCGGAATAGACCGAGACGCTCGAGGAATCGTCGTTCAAGGTGACCACCCGGAAATCCGCCCCCTTCTTCCCGATGCGAGCGACGTGACCGGCAGTCTCCAGTTCCAGGTTCATCTTCCTGGTCGGAACCAGCGAGCCTTCCAGCTCTCCCTGCACCCGCACCCGGTAGCGGCGCACGCCGTCGGTCTCCTCCTTTACCCGCTCCACGAGCACCATGGAGTTGCTCCCGAGCTCGAGGTGGTTGTGGGCATCGAAGGAGATGCGGGCCCCGGAGCGGTCCAGGGTCTGCACCGCGTCCTGGCTGAAAAGAGGCATCCCCTCCTGGGCGCTCCCCCAGGCGACCGAATTGCCGCGGCGGAAGCGGACGTCCCGCACCAGTTCGGAGAGGGTCGCCTCAACCGAGATCGTGCCGTCGGCGGGCCGGGTATGGGACGGCGGCTCGGGCTCGCTCTCCATCAGCTCCTTCAGCGGGGTGCCGGAGGGAAACAGGGAGTTCAACAGGAGCATGAAGAGCGCATATGCCCCGGCAACCAGCAAGAGCGACCCGACGACTTCCGCCGTCAGCGCCGCCCCCTTTTTCAAGGTTTCCCGCTTCACGGCTCGCTTTGCCCCCTGAGTTCCTGCGGAGCAGTCCGCACCTTCAGGTTCAACAGCCTGGAACAGCCGGCGCCGTTTCGCACCACCATCCCGAACACCTTCTCACCCCGCACCAGGGAAAGCTCGGTGGAAAAGCCCCCCTTGCCGTCCACCACCAGGAGCTTTCCGTCCAACTCGACCCGGTTCCCCGGGTCGGTCCCGGCCGCGAGGGTGCAGGCGGAGTGACCGTCGGTGTCCACCTTGTAACCGGCGCGGGTTACCCCGAACGGGACCACCCGTGCGCCGGTCGGGGCCGCGATGTCGAGGCTCGGCACCGGAAGGACGGTCGCCAGGCCGCGCCCGCTGGAATCCCCCATCTCCACCTTGAGCTTGCCGACGTCGGCCGGAATGGTGGTGGCGAAGCGGCCGTCCGGGTCGAGCGGCAAAGGGGTCCCGTTGATCACCACGAACGGCTTGGCGCGGAACCGGTCCGGCAGGGTCGGGACGTTGCGGCCGAAGTCGCCAAGGATCTCCACCCGGCGGTTGAGCCGGCGCCCCGGGGTGGTCGCGTTGTCCGCGATGGGGCGCGACTTCCCGTACCAGCGCCGGATGATGCGCGCCTCAGGGATCCCCTCCTGACGCACCAGGTAGTTGGCGGCGGAGTCGCAGCGCTTTTTGGAAAGCCCCACGTTGTACGGCACCGTACCGATGCCGTCGGTGTGCCCCTCGACGATGACCTTTTCTTTCGGATTGGCCCGCAGCACCCGCGCCGCCTCTTTCAAAAGCCGCCGTGCCTGGTCGGTCAGGTTCCACTTTTCGAAGACGAAGGCACCGCCGGAGAGTGACAGGAGAACCGCCTCTTTCCGGCTCACCCCGAAGAGCCCGCGCGGCGTTGCGACGTAGGAGCCGTCCTTGTAGACGAGTTCCATCTGGTACTGGTAGATCTCACCCTTCACCAGCGCCGGCCCGTCGGTCTCGCCGTTCCAGACCAGCTGTTCCGGCGGCGCCCCCTCCCCCTTGAGGGCGCGGATCCCCCGCCCCTGCGCGTCCAGGATCCCGAAATGCCACCCCTTGACCTCGCCCGGCTTCTCCACCGAGGTCCGGAAGCGGATCGGGCGCTTCAGCTTGCCTCCGGAGAGTTCCACCGAGTCCAGGATCTCGCGGGTCAGGTTCACCTCGGTCGAGGGGAGCCGCGGCTTCTCGCCGTTGACCAGCAGGGTGAGGAGCTCCGCGCTCCCGGAGATCTGCAGCGGGATATCCTCGCGCACCCCGACGATGGCGACGGCGGGGACCACGGGGACGACCGGAGGCGCGGGCGGCGCCGCCTTGGGGACCTCGGCCCGGACCGGTTCCTTGATCGGCCGGACCTCGGCCTCGTCGTGCTCGAACATCTCCTCGTCGAACTTCACCTTCACCCCGAAAAACGGCCCCTGCCCCTGGAAGGTCTCCCCGGTAAGGTCGCGGTCGTCGAGCCGGGCGTAGTTGTAACCGGTCATGAGGACCACGTTGCGGTAGACCCGGTACCCGATCGTGCCGGTCACCCCGAAGTCGTGCAGCCCGGCCTCGTACTGGCTGGTCAGCTTGCCGTACACGGTGAGTTCCCATTTTTCGGCGAGGTCGTAGGAGACCCCGGCCAGGGCGAGGTCGGTGTAGCTTTGCACCCCCACCGGACCGCTCGACTCGAAGGAGAGCTTGCCGGCGTATTTCCCCTGCAGGGTCCAGCGCTTGTTCATCCGGAAGGTCGGCTCGGCGGAGAGGACCAGGCTCTTGGTATGCGGTCCGCCCGGGACGCTGTCCTTGTCGTCGATCTTGAACCGGGCCAGGGTGAGGAGATGGAGCGGGTTGCCGGCGATCGGGCGCCAGGCGGTGCCGACGTAGCCGTCGTAGACGACGTCGTCACCGGCGTCGGCGTCGCGGGTCCACAAGCTGGATTTGCCCACCAGGGTGAGGCTTTCGTTCAGCTTGTAGGCGGCCTGGGCGGCGTAGAGGGAGGTGAGCTCGCCCGGGGCGGACTTGATCTCGTAGCGGCCGGTGACCTTGAGCTCCTTGGCGCGCAGGTATTCCCCCGCCAGGGTGAAGGCGGTCCCTTCCCCGCCGTGCCCCTGGACAGTTTCGATCCGCTCCAGGCTGGAGCTGAACAAAAGCCCCTTGCTCACCTCGTAGCGGCTGTTCAACCCCAGAATCGCCTGGCCGCGCTGCGCCGAGAGGGAGTCCTGGATCTGGTACCCGGTCCGGGTGTCGATGACCAGCCCGCGCTCCTCGTACACCTTGGTGTTCAGGTCGACGTTTCCCTGGCTGGTGCTCCCGGCCGTGCCGCTGGAGAGCTGGTAGCCGGTGGAAAGCCGCATCTTCTCGGAGAGCTTGCTCTCCATCCCGACCAGGGTCGCCTGGCGCTGTTTCGGCGCCCCCTCCTGGTATTCCTCGGCGACGAAGGCGCGGGTGCGCTCCGAAATGCGGTAGTCGAGGCGGAGATAGGTCTTGGTCTGGTAGTCGGCCACCAGGGAAGGGGCGAGGAGCTGCTCGCGGCGCAGGGTCGCGTCGAGCTTGGCGGTGAGCGGCCCCTTGACCCCGGCGTACACGATGTCGGAGACCCCGTTGCGCCCGCCGGCCTCCTCCTCGATCCGCTTGTAACCGGCCTCGGTATCCCAAAGGGAGAACTTGTGGGCGAAGCCGGCCTGGTTGCCGAAGAGCCGAATCCCGGTGATCTCGCTTTTCTCCACGAAGCTCTCGGCCGTGAGCAGCGTCTTGGATGGGAGCCGGTAGTCGGCCTTGCCGCCGTACTTGGTGGTCCCCAGTTCGCTGCCGGTCATCGAGGGGTTGTAGAAATCCGCGTCCACCTTCCGGTAGTAGCCGCCCAGGTTGAACTCCTGGGCGGGATGGGTGAAGGCCTCAGCCTTCCAGGCGCTGCCGCGGCCGTGCTCCAGGTTCTCGCTCACCGCGCCCTCCCCCTTCAGGGCGATCTGGTCCCCGAGGAGCTTCAGGCCGCCGTCCAGGCCGTACAGGGTGTTGTTCTTGACGCTCTGCTCCTCGACCACCGCGGTGCCCCCGAACCAGCTCCCCGCGCGGGAGCCGACCACCGCGCGCCCGCCGTAGGTCTGGCGCTCCACCCCGCCCCGCTCGCTCTGGTAGTTCACCACGATGGTGATCGGGTTCATGTTCTTGTCCAGGGCCGGGACCGGCTCCTTGAACAGGATGGTGCCGGCGCCGTAGTCGATGCTGTAGTCGGCGTAGCGGATCTTTTCCACCACCGACAGGACCCGTTCGCTGTGGTAGCGGTCGCGGGTTTCGATCCGGACCCGTTCGCTGTTCTCGAAGACCGGGGTGCGGCTCAGGAAGAAGTAGCCCGAGGTGCCGTTGCCCGGAAACTCGTCGCGGGTGACCACCTCCTTGTTGCTGCTTTGGAACCCCCTCAGGATCACCCCGGGCTCGTTCACCTCGAGCTTCACCCCGTTCAGGGCCCGGTCGTAGCGGGAGAACTCGTTTTCCGAGAGGTCGGTCCGGTAGTCGCCGCCGATGAGGTAGGAGCGGCCGGCTTCCACCTTCACGTAGAGCTTGCCGCGCGACGGCGCCTCGTAGCCGATGTCCGAGGCGTCGCCGTAGACCGGATAGTATTTTTCCGGATCGATCTCCTGGAACAGCCCCTCGCGCCGCTCCTTTCCCGAGTCGTAGGCGGCGGTGACCAGGTACTTGCCGAGGATCTTGCCGCGGGTGAAGAAGGAGAGGCGCTCTTCATGGAAAAGCCCGGAGTCGAAGCGGTCATCCTTGTCGGTCGGCTCGACGTGGCTCGATACCGAGCGTCCCCCCACGGTGAGACTCCCGATGCCGACCAGGATCCAGTCGCGTAACGGCGAGCTGAAGAAGAGATCCACCGTCTGCTGCACCCCCGCCCCCTGGATGGTGATCGGGTCGGCCCCGGGCGATTTCGCGGCGCGGACGTGGAAGACGCCGATGCCGTCGTGGACCCGCACCTGGTGCCCCGGCTGCTTGGGATCGGCATCCGGCTCCCGGATCTCCCCCTTGCCCAGGCGCACCGTCACCAGGGATTCCCCGGCCACCCGCTTCCCTTCGGCATTCAGGATTTCGACGGTAAAGGGGATCACGCTCTTGGCATCGGCCGGCATGTCGACCCGGTCCGGGTTCACCACGATCTTCTTGGCCGGGCCGGCCCCCACCCCGGCCGGGGAGATCGGCGCCGGGGGCGGCGGGACCGGCGGGGCCGGGGGGGCCGGCGGCTCGGGGCCGACCGTGATCTCCTTCAAGGCGAAGTCGCCGCGGGCCGGGCCACCGAAGGGGACGGTGATGAACTGGGACCAGCCGACCCCGGCGAAGGCGGTGTTGAACGGGACCGGGTGCAGGTTGCGCGGCAGGGTGGAGCGGTCGATCTTCACCACGTGGTTGCCGGCGGAGACTCCGGTGAAGGTGTACTGGCCGAGGGGATCGGTGAAGGAGAAGGAGCCGTCGTCGAGGTAGATCCGGACCCCGGCGACGCCGGTCTCGCCCGGATCGGGAAGGCCGTTGCCGTTGGGGTCGATGAAGACCCGCCCCATGATGATCGCCTTGCTCCCGAGGATCGAGGCGCGGATCAGCACGGTGGCGCCGATGTTGGGAGATGCGGTGCTGGTGCCGCCCGGGGTGGTCCCGAAAGCGAACGCCTGGTTCTGGTTGTTCCCCACCGGGGCATCGGTCGAGACCGCCATCCGGTACACCAGGACCCGGGTCTCTCCCGGCGCCAGGGTTCCGAGGTTCCAGAAGAGCCCGCCGCCGGAAGGGGTCGGGTCGGCAAAGGTGCTCCCGTCCAGCAGCGAGGAGCCTTTCAGGTAACGGAAGCCGCGCGGCGGTGCGTCGTGCACCGTCACGTTGTTGAGGGGGACCGCGCCGTTGTTTTTCACCTGGATGGTGTAGGGGATGATGTCCCCGGCCTCGGCACTGGACACCCCGGCCCCCTTGATCAGCTGGAGCGGCTGCCCGCGGACCGGGGTGCGCGTGGTGTTCGACGCCTGCGGCACCGGGTTCTGGTCGCTGCTCAGGTTCGCCGTGTTGAGGATCACGGCATCAAACGGGGCGTCGGCGCGCACCGTCGCCTGGAAGGTGACGGCGGCGCCGGTGCTGGCGGCCAGGTTCGGCAGGCGGAAGGTGAGGGTGCGGGTGACCGGGTCGAAGCTGGCGGTCCCGCCGACGCTGCCGGTGGAAAACGCCGCACTGCCCGCGGTGAAGTTGAGTAGCGGATCGAGCTGGTCGGTGACCACGATGCCGGTGGCGGGAAGGTCGCTGGTTGCGAAGGCGATGGTATAGGTCAATGCCGCCCCGGGGAGGACCGCCCCCGCCGGGGAGACGCTCTTGGTCGGGTCGGCGAAGGAGGAGACCGGGATGGCGACCTGGTCGTTGAGGGAACTGCTCCGGGTCGGGACCGCCTGGCTCACGGCCTTGACCACGAGGTTCATCTGCCGCCCTTCGGAGCCGGAGGGGGGGGTCACCCTCAGGATGACGTCGAGGGTGCCACCGGCGGCAACGGTCCCGGTGAGGGCGGCGCCCGTGGTATCGAGCGGCAGCTTCGTCTTGCCGTCCTTGTCGTAGAATTCGAGCCGGCAGGGACTCGCCCCGTCGGGGAGCCCGCCGGCATGGACCGCGGTGAGCAGGAAACGGTCCGGCGCGTTTCCCTGGTTGGATATGGTATGGAGGAAGTCGACCGCCTGGCCGGGATGGGAGACGGCATTACGGGGAGGAGCGATGGTGAGATCGCAGATGCCGCCCACGGTGACCCGGGTTTCGTTGGAGGAAACCGTCGTGGGGGCGGCCCCGTAGCGGAGCTGGCAGCTGTGGGTGACAACGGTGCCGGCGGGGGTGGTCGGAAGGGCGGCGGCCGGGGTGAGGAGGAGCGCCAGTGCGACCACTGCGCCCAATAATCCCCCCTTTCCCCTCCAGATCGAACGCCACATCGCCATCCCTCCGACAACCGATCAGCATTCCCGCTGCCAGCGCAGCGCTCCGGAAATCTACTTGTATGGGTGCCACCGGGGCATCGAGGCCGCCGGGAATAACCGTATGAATTAACCATCCTCCCGTCACTGGAGGGGCGGCGCGAACAACACGAGCAGGCGCTTGCCCTGTAGAAGCGACATTCCACGCGATTGGGGGCCACCGATTCTGTGGGAGCGCCTTTCCCGGCGCGATTCATCTAACAGCCGATTCGGGCAGGAATGCCGCGCCTCCCGCTACGCCTCGCCCGATCCTCCACCCTGCGCCCCTTCTATTGCACGACCGCCCGGAAAAAGACGTAGAGCGTGTTTCCGGGAGCCAGCGCCCCGCCGGTCCCGTCCCCCGCCCCGGTGCCCAAAAAGGCGCTGATGCCGTTGCCACCCGCGCTCGCCTGCCCGCACGCCGAGGGGACACAGGGGTCGCCGTCTCCCACTGCCGAGGTGGTCACCTTCACCGATCCGGGCACCAGGGTCACATCGGCCGGTAGCGGTGCGGTGAGCACGACCGCGGTGGCCGCTGCGGCACCGGAATTGGTCACCCGCATCCGGTACTCCACGGTTTCTCCCGGCTGGGCGTCGGCCGCGGCGGAAAAGCCGCCCCCCTGGCTGAAGTTGCGGACACTCTCCTCGACGCTGACCACCGGCGCCACGGTCGTGGTGGTGGTCTGGTCGCTGGCAGTGGCCCCGGTCCCGGTGGCGGTGACCGTGGTGACCGAGGTGTTACCGTTGACGCTGCTCCCGGGGAGCGTCACCACGGCGAAGAAGCGGTATCCCTGCCCCGGGGCGAGGACCCCGGTGGTGGAGGCAACGTTGGTCTCCCCGGCCTGGCGGATCCCGTCGCCGGCGATCCCCCCCCCCGCTCCGTCATCGGCAATGAGCACTGAGGTTCCCGCGGTGCTCCCGGAAGCCAGGGCGAAGGTGTTGGTATCGGTCCCGACGTTGGTGACCGTGTAGGGGTAGACGACGCTCCCGCCGGGAGTGCCGGTGGCATCGGGGGGGGAGGTGATGGTCACCGCCGGGGTGCTGCCGCAGGTCACCGTCTCGAGGTTGAAACGGTCGGCGCGGGTGGCATCTGCGGCGGAAACCGCCCCCACCCCCACCTGGTAGGAGGTGCCGATCGGAAGGTCGGAAGGGGTGACCTCGACCGACAGCACCACGGACTCCCCCGGCTGCAGCAGGGCAGTCCGGTAGGTTCCCGCCGCGACTGCCGCCGTGACGTCGCTCCCCCCCGGGTCGAGGTAGCGGACCGTGAAGCCGCTGCCGCTGCCGGTTCCCCCGAGGGTGAAGCGGTCCGGCAGGTCGCCGGCGTTTTTGACCGTCAGGCGGAAGGAGCCGGCGTGGCCGGTGGGAAGGGATTGGTACTTGAACTGGGTGCGCGGATCGGCCTCGTAGACCCCGAACCCGACATAGGCGGCATCGGCCTCGCGGGCGAGCTTCGCGGCGAGGTCGGGCTGGTAGGCGGCGTCGGCCCGGGAGGGTGTCGCGACCAGGAGCAGCGCCAGCAGCGCGCTCGCCACCGTGGCCAGGCGGACAATTTCATTAATTTGTATTAATGGCTTAAACATGGTTGAGTACAATATCAGATGATCATGAGGAGGCAAGGCGGCAAAGATGCATTTGTCTTTTGGCCGGCCAAATGGTATTAACCTTCGACGGGCGGGAAAGCCCCGCGGAGGGAAGATGGAAGATCGCTGCCGTTTTTACCGGGTGTCGGGGAAGGACCTCGTCTACCTGAAATTCATCCTCGAGGCGTACGAAGGGCTCTCCACCATGAGCACCGTCGACCCTCGCCAGGGGATCGTCAAGGTCGTTTACCCGGTCGCCTTTGCCGACGACGTCGAGTCGCTCATGCAGGCGCTGGCAAAAGAAATCACGGTCACCGAAGTGACCCAAGGGGGTGACGGGTGCTGGAACGGATAGATGCGGCGCGCATACTGCGCAGGGCGCTGGCCGGAGGGGGGGAGTTCGCGGAGATCTACTTCGAGGACGGCGCGTTTACCATGGTGGCATGCGAAGACGGCAAGATCGAACGGCTCCTCGCCGCTTCGGACCGGGGGGTGGGTATCCGGGTGATCGCCGATCTCTGCACCGCCTACGCCTACAGCAACGTGCTGACCGAAGCGGCGCTTTTGGAGCTGGCCGACACGGTGAGCAAAGGGGTGCGGGGAAGGGCCTTCGCCGCCGCGATCGCGCTGGGCGCGCCCCGGATCGGGGCGGGGTACCCGATCCTGACCCGGCCGGGCAGCGTGCCGCTGGAGGAGAAGGTGGCCCTGGTGAACCGGGCCGAACGGGCCGCCCGCGGCTTCGACCCGCGGGTGCGCCAGGTGGGGGTGAGCTACCGGGACGCCGAGGTGCGGGTCCAGGTGGCCAATTCCCTGGGGGACTTCACCGACGAGACCCGGACCGCGACGGTGTTCACCGTGCAGGCGGTGGCCCGCGACGGCGAGGTGCTGCAGACCGGTTACGAGCCGCTGGGGGGCTTCAGCGGCCTGGAACTGTTCCAGCAGGCCTCTCCCGAGGAGCTCGGCCTGCGGGCGGCGGGGCGTGCCGTCATGATGCTCGGGGCGCGCAAGTCGCCGGCCGGGGTGCTCCCGGTGGTCCTTTCCTCCGAGGCCGGGGGGACCATGGTCCACGAGGCGATCGGGCACGGCCTGGAGGCGGACCTGGTCCAGGCGAAGACCTCGGTCTACGCCGGCCGGATCGGCGAGCAGGTCGCGTCGCCGCTGATCACCGTCATCGACGACGCCACCATCCCCAACGCGCGCGGCTCCTACTCCTTCGACGACGAGGGGACCCCGGCGCAGCGCACCGTCCTGGTGGAAAATGGCGTGCTCAAGGGGTACATCTCGGACCGGCTCTCCGCCATGAAAGGGGGGTGGCACTCCACCGGCAACGGACGCCGGGAGACCTACCGGACCCGTCCCATCGCCCGGATGAGCAACACCCTGATCGCTCCGGGGGAGAGCACCCCGGAGGAGATCCTGAAAAGCGTCCCGAGCGGGCTCTTCGTGCGCAAGATGGGTGGGGGGCAGGTCAACACGGTGACCGGCGACTTCGTCTTCGAGGTGAGCGAGGGGTACCTGATCGAGAACGGGACGGTCGGCGAGCCGGTGCGGGGGGCGACGCTGACCGGCAACGGCCCGGAGGTTTTGAAGGCGATCAGCATGGTGGGAAACGATCTCGGATTCGGGATCGGGACCTGCGGCAAGGACGGCCAGGGGGTCCCGGTGGCCGACGCCCAGCCGACCCTCCTGATCCCGGGGATCACCGTCGGCGGCGCCGCCTGACGGCAGGCTCCCTTCCGCAGGCGCATTTTGCTATACTGAAGCTGGGCCAAGCCCCCGGCGTTTCGGCTGGCACGCGAAGCGCGGAAAGGAGAAGTCATGAAGGAACCATTGGAAAAAACGTCGGAAAAGACGTGCGACACCAGGATCTGGAGCCCGGACTGCGAGCGGGGTGACTTCAAGACGCTGGACGAAAAGTTCCTCTGCGTAAGCTGCGGCACGATTCCGGATTTGAACCATGAAGTACACCACGAGATGTTCCCGCACATAAGCGGCGACCACTCCATGCTCCACTAGTTCCGGTCCGTATCCTGCAGATGAAAAGGCCGCCCGGCCGAGTCCAAGACTCCGCCGGGCGGCCTTTTTCATTGCTGGCCTCCGGCCCCTCCCCTCAAGGTCGCGCGCGGGAGCGTGAGCTTGCGACGGCCGGGGTGAGGAGCGGTTTGCCGTTTCCTACAGGAGCCCCCGCTCCTTAAGGCAGCTGATGATCCGCTCCGCGGAGCTTTCCACCGGCTCCCCCTCGGTGTCGATCCGCAGCTCCGGGGACTCGGGGGGCTCGTACGGGGAGCTGATCCCGGTGAAGTTGGGGATCTCGCCGCGCCTGGCCTTGGCGTAGAGCCCCTTGGGATCTCGGCGGGCGCACTCGTCAAGCGGCGTGGCGACATGCACCTCGAGGAACCCCCCTTCCGGGAAGAGCGCGCGCACCATGTCCCGGTCGGCACGAAACGGGGAGATGAAGGCGGTCAGCACGATGAGGCCGGCGTCGGTCATCAGCTTGGCCACCTCCCCGATGCGCCGGATGTTCTCCACCCGGTCCGCCTCGGTGAAGCCGAGGTCGCGGTTCAGTCCCAGGCGCACGTGATCGCCGTCGAGCAGCATGCAATGCTTCCCCATCCCGAGCAGCCGGCGCTCCACCAGGTTCGCCAGGGTCGACTTACCCGCGCCGGAAAGGCCGGTGAGCCAGATGACGCAGGGGCGCTGTCCCTTGAGCGCGGCCCGCTCCTGGGCGCTCACCGCCTGGGTGCGCCGGGCGAGGTTGCTGCCCCGGCGCAGCGGGTGCAGGACCATCCCGCAGGCGACGGTGGCGTTGGTGGCGCGGTCGACGAGGATGAAGCTTCCCGTTTCCCGGTTCTCCCGGTACGGGTCGAGCGGGACCGCCCGGGAGAGGGTGATCTCCACCTCCCCCACGTCGTTGAGCTCCAGACGGTCCGAGGCGAGCCGGTGGTAGGAGTTGAGCTCGATGCGGCTCCTGATGCGGGTTGCCTCGGCGCCGGCGCTGCCGCAGACCCCGCGGTAGACATAGGACCGGCCCGCATAGAGCGGCTCGCTGCTCATCCAGACCAGTTGCGCCTTGAAGAGACTTGCCACCTGGGGGAGCGTGTCGGGAGCGGCGAGCAGGTCGCCGCGCGCCACGTCGTGCTCCCCTTCCAGGACGACGGAAACCGCCGTGCCGACTCCCGCTTCGGCGAGTTTTTCGTCGGCGTGCCAGAGTTCCCGGACCGTGGTCTCGAACCCGCCCGGCAACACGGCGACGCGGTCGCCCGGATGGAGCCCCCCGGAGGCGATGCTCCCGGCGTAGGCACGAAAGACGCGCTCCGGTCCGTCGCCGTTTTGTCTGCGCGCCTGCGGCTGCCACCCCTTCTCGCCGTCCCCGCCCCGGATCACGTACTGAACCGGCAGCCGCAACGGCCGCTGCGAGGCGGCCTCGGGGGGCGCCACCGTCTCGAGCCACTGCATGACGGTCGGCCCGTCGTACCAGGCGCTGCGGGGGGATGCCTCGGTGAGGTTGTCGCCGTACAGCGCGGAAACGGGGATTTCGATGTGCTCCTTCGGGGCCACCCCGAACCGTTCCAGGTCGCGCGCCAGGGCACGGCACTGCTGCTGCACCTTGTCAAAGAGCGCCGGGTCCCACCCCACCTTGTCCATCTTGTTGACCGCGAAGAGCAGGTGGGTGATCCCCAAAAGGGAACAGATTAGCGCATGGCGCCGGGTCTGGGGGAGCACCCCGAGGGTGGCGTCGATGAGGATCAGGGCCGCGGAGCAGTTGGAGGCCCCGGTCGCCATGTTGCGGGTGTAGCGCTCGTGTCCCGGGGTGTCGGCGACGACGAACTTGCGGGCCGGCGTCTCGAAGTAGCGGTAGGCGACGTCGATGGTGATCCCCTGTTCCCGCTCGGCGATCAGGCCGTCCAGCAAAAGGGAATAGTCCAGGGTGTCGCGGGGGGTCCCGGGGCCGCCGCTCTCCTTCTCCAAAAGCTGCAGCTGGTCGTCGTAGAGGTTCCCGGTCAGGGCGAGCAGGTGTCCGATCAGGGTCGACTTGCCGTCATCGACGCTGCCGCAGGTGAGAAAACGGAGGATACCGTCGTGTCGGCTCATCAGAAATATCCCTCCCGTTTCTTTTTCTCCATCGATCCGCTCTGGTCGAAGTCGATCAGGCGGCCGCAGCGTTCCGAGTCCCGCGCCGCCTCCAGTTCCGCGACGATCTCCTCCACGGTGGTGGCGTCGGACTCCACCCCGGCGGTGAGCGGATAGCAGCCGAGGGTGCGGAAGCGGACCCGGCGCAGCTGCGGCTTTTCATCCGGGTAGAGCGGCATCCGCTCGTCGTCCACCATGATCCACTGCCCCCCCCGGTCGACCACCGGGCGCTCCGCCGCGAAATAGAGGGGGACAACGGGGATGCGCTGCCAGGCGATGTAGCGCCAGATATCGAGCTCGGTCCAGTTGGAAAGGGGGAAGACCCGGAAGCTCTCCCCCTCGCGGCGGCGGAGATTGGGAATGCTCCAGAGCTCGGGACGCTGGTCCCGCGGCTCCCAGGCATGGGCCGCGTCGCGGAAGGAGAAGACCCGCTCCTTGGCCCGGCTCTTCTCCTCGTCGCGCCGGGCGCCGCCGAAGATCATGTCGAAGCGGTAGCTTTCCAGCGACTGGAGCAGCGCCTGGGTCTTCATGATGTCGGTGTAGGCCCGGCTGCCGTGGCTAAAGGGGGTGACCCCTTCGCGCACCCCGGCCTCGTTGGTATGGCTGATCAGTTCCAGGCCGAGCCGCTGCGCGGTCTCGTCCCGAAAGGAGATCATCTCCCGGAACTTCCAGGTGGTGTTCACATGCATGAGGGGAAACGGAGGCTTCATCGGGTAGAACGCCTTGAGGGCGAGGTGAAGCAGCACCGAAGAATCCTTGCCGATGGAATAAAGCAGCACCGGACGCTCCGCTTCGGCGGTCGCCTCGCGGATGATCCGGATTGCCTCGTTTTCCAGCGCCGACAGGAAGGAGGGGACGTTGCGCGATTCCATGGCACCTCGGCAGCCGCCGTTGCGGCGGCAATGGGGACAGGCGGCATGCCGCCGCCCTTTAAAATCTGGAGAGTATACCCAGTTTCGCCGTTTCAGGGAAGCAGGATCGCGAGCCAGGGGAATTACGGGAAGTCAGGGAGGGGCCAAGCCGTGCCCTCCGGGACCGGCTTATTGACATCTTGACGGCGGGCGTCCGACAATGGGGCGAGGAGCCTTCACCATGAGATTTCTTTTTCTTTCCCTTATGCTTATCGCCACCTGGGCAGCGGCACCGGTGCAGGCCCAGTCCTACCGCCGGACCATCACCATCACGCTCGAAAACAGCTCACCCTTCCCCAACCACGTCCAGGTCCGCGACATGGAGGCCCACCTGGGCTTTCCCGAGGATTGCCGGGTCGCCCGGAAGGTGGTCCGGCGCTGCGACGAGGGGAGCGTTGCCCCCCCCGGCCCAGGACTTACCTGCACCGCGGCGCGGGCGGTGCTCGAGGAGCCGCGCTGCGCCATCAAGGACCTGATCTTCGACGACTGGATGGACGGCGACACGACGGTGGAGCTGACCGTGCATCTCGGCAGGGACGGGTACGGCCTGGTGGGGGTGCGCGCGGTGAACAACACCGGGAGCTGGACCTTGAAACCGGGGCTTCGGGACGGAGACAAGGTGGAACAGCAGTAGGGGCTACTTTTCTGAACTTTCCTTCCGGCGCGCGAGCCTCTTGTTGAGGGCCTGCCGGGTGATGCCGAGGTAGGAGGCGGCGATCCCCTGGTTGCCGCCGGCCGCCTCCAGGGCATGCGCGATCAGCGCCTCCTCGGCTTCCTTCAGGGTCGGCATCCGGGCACCGAACTTCTCGTCGCCCAGCCGCCGGAGGTATTCCAGCGGCTCCTTGACGGCGCTCCCCCGCCGGGCCCCGATCATCTGACGGAAGGAGGAAAGCGAGAGGACCCCGCGCCGGTGCCGCGCCACGGCGTCGAAGAGCATGGCCTTGAGCTGGCGTACGTTGCCGGGGAAGTCGTAGCTCTTCAGGTAGTCGATCAGCTCGGGGGGATGGGCCGGGCGCGGGCGCTCCAGGATCTGCGCCGCCTGGTCCAGAAAGAAATCGACCAGCAGCGGGAGGTCCTCGAGGCGCTCGCGGAGCGGCGGGATGCTCGCATGGTGCGCGTTGAGACGGTAGTAGAGGTCCTTGCGGAAAAGCCCCGCCCCCATCTTGTGGGACAGGTCGCAGTTGGTCGCGACCACCACCCGCGCCGAGCTCTTCCGGGGGCGGTCGGTCCCCAGCGGGTAGTATTCCCCTTCCTGGAGCAGGCGCAGCAGCTTGATCTGGGACTGCAGCGAGAGGTCGCCGATCTCGTCGAGAAAAAGCGTCCCCTCCGCGGCTCGGGCCACCAGGCCGTCGCGGCTCTGGTCGGCTCCGGTGAAAGCCCCCTTGCCGTGCCCGAACAGGGCGTCGGAAAACATGTGATCGTCGAGGCCGGCCACGTTGACGGCGACGAAGGGGCCGCAGCGGCCGCTTGCGTCATGCAGCGAGCGGGCCACCAGTTCCTTGCCGACCCCGGTCTCCCCGGTCACCAATACCGGCTGCCCGGTACCGGCCACCGCCGTCAGGTACTCGAAGATGCCGCGCAGCTTCGGGCTTTGGGTAAGGATCGGGGAGAAGGCCTTCTTTATGGCACCGTCCCCACCGTTCGGGGCGTCGTCGCCGCTGCCCATCTCGATCGCACATTGAACAACCGTCTCTGTTCCCATCTCTGCCGCACTCCTGTTTCGTCCGATCCCGCTGTACTCATAGCACCACAAATAAGCAAAGCAAGATTGTATCAGACTAATTTTCCGGTATACTATTGTCGACCCGGAAAGGAGGGATTACCGCGCTATAAGAGATCTTGGCTCCTTATAACTTTGGCAAGCGGGTCGATGATACGCCCACTACAATTTGAAGTACAGGAAATTTTATTTATCAGAGTATCCTTAACGAATCATTGCTTTCAGCAGCAACCCCTGCGACGAAGGTTGCGCCTGCAACTTTATGTGTATACGGCTTCCCAACGGTCAGCACTGCTCGTTAGCGGGCGACTTTTGGGAACGGGGAAACATAAGTTGCAGGGGTCACCCCGGCGTCGCGCGCCGATTTTGCCGAGAATCCGCGGGAGGAGGCACCTCGGCTGAGTTGGTATCGAACCTGCAGCAGGCAAGGTCCGACCAGGCCCCCCTCCGGCAATCAGGCCGCCGGTTAGGCCGGGACGACCGACCAGCAGTCAAAGGAGTCGTAAGGACCATGGATAAACGTGTAATGATTGTCGATGACAATGATTTCGTCAGGGATTCGGTGGAGATGTTTTTCAGTACGGAAGGGATGGAGGTGCACAGCGCCGCCAGCGGTTTCGACTGCCTGAAGCACCTGGAAAACGGGTTTCGCGGGGTGCTGCTCCTCGACATCCAGATGCCGGGGATGGACGGGTGGGAAACGCTCAGGAGGATAACGGAGAGGGACCTGCACCGCGACAATACCATCATCATCTTGACGGCACGCATCGACAGCGACTGCGACGACCCCGAGTTGCGCCGCCACGTCGCCGACTACATCCAGAAGCCGTTCAACCCCAACGAACTCCTTCAGATCGTGAAAAAGTACGTCGAGGCACCGCCGCCGGAGCAGGAGGCGGCCTTCGGGTGAAAGACGAACCGGTAGCAGACGGAGGGGAAGGAAAGGGGATCTTCCGCGCTCAACCGCAGCAGCGACTGTTTCTTCACGAATAACCGATTGCCAGCATCGAAACCGAACCGTTCTGGATACCTGCCGCCGGGATCGTGATCCGGTCCGAGGGACGCGTCACCGCCAGGATGTAGAGGAGGGGGAGATAATGATCGGGTGTTGGAATAGAGAGGAGTGCGTCAGCTCCCAGCGAGGGGTAATCCACGAGCATGTCATGATCGCGGGTCAGAATCATTTCGCGGACCCGTTGTTCGAAGCGAAGCGCCCAGTCGAACGGCTCGGCCGCACGTTCCCCCCACAAGGCGGCGTGCAGGTTGTGCACCACGTTGCCGCTGCCAATAATAACCACCCCTTCGTCCCGTAGCGGAGCCAGGCGCCGGCCCAGCTCGAAGTGGTCGGCAGGGGCGAGGGTGCGGTCCACACTCAACTGGACGACCGGAAGGTCCGCGTCGGGACGGAGGTGGCGCAAAACCACCCAGGTGCCGTGATCGAGGCCCCACTGCGGGTCGGCCAGCACCGCCGCCGGCCTCAAGAGTTCCCGGACCCGCGCCGCAAGCTGCGGATCGCCCGGGGCCGGATACTCGACCGCAGAGAGCTGCGGGGGAAACCCGCCGAAATCGTGGATGGTTTCCGGGCGCTCCTGGGGGCTTACCCGGGTTCCCCGGGTATACCAGTGGGCCGAAATGCAAAGGATGGCCCGCGGCCGCGGCAGGTTCCGTCCGATACTTTTCCAGGCGGCAGTTACGTTGTTGTCCCATAGCGCGTTCATCGGGTTGCCGTGTCCGAAGAAAAAGGTCGGCATGGTGGCGGCAGGATTCATGGCTCCCCCTCACGTCCGGTCAGATAGATAAGTTCCTTCCTCGTTTCAAACTCCCGGCAGAGCCGTTGCAGGGTGCCTCCCGGCGCGGCATATCCCACGACAATTTCATCGGACAGCTCCATCATCAGCCGGTTGCGCTGCAGGCATTTCTCCTCGCAGGGGTGGGTCACCGTGGCGGCGTAGCGCGTCATGAGAAGGAGTCGCCCCGCCGCGAGCAGCCCGGCGAACTCCGCTTCCGGCGGCTGCCGCAGCCCCCGGGCGAGGACGACGATCATCGGCTGGCATTGGGTCGCGAGGGCGCGGAAGAGATCCTTTTCCACCGCCGATTGGCAACCCGAGACGATGCAGCCTCCGGCGCGGCCGGCAGTGGCGGCCCAGGCCAGGGCCTTGCGGCAGGCAGACTCCGGGGAGCGCCGCGAGCAGAGAAAGGCGATCTTGCGCAACGCAAGCAGGTCGGTGTTGCCAAGGGTATGCAGGGTCGGGGAGAGTTGAACGGTCATCGGCACCCTCGCCAAAGCGGGCACGGGAAAAATAAGTGTCAACGGTACCACATTTCCGATGGATAACAGGGGACAGGCTCCCCAGATGCCAGTCCACCTTTTTTTATGTGGAAGCAGAGAAATCCGGAGGGAAGTCAAAGGGTACCGGTGGGGATCCATGCGCTAGAAGCGACCTTCCTGTCGCGACCGGCACCGACGCCCCTGTGGGAGCGCCTTTCCAGGCGCGAATCAACAAGCGTCGGCTGCTGAATCAGCGCAACCCGCCGGTCCGAGGTTGTAGGAGCGACATTCCTGTCGCGATCAGTACCACCGGCCCTGTGGGAGCGCCTTTCCAGGCGCGATCCGCCGAAGGCGGTAACAACGCAACAACTCTGCTAGTACCAGCATCTTCCGAGCCCCTCCCTCAGTCATGGCTACTGCCACATAGAAACGCTGCACCGCAGATCCCCTTCCCTCCCCCGCACTCATTCCCCTTTTTTCGGGACTCTCTCATCTTCCTGTTTGCCACACTATTTTCGCGGTGCTATTATTGCCGCGCGAAAAAGGGCCCCCCTGCTCTCTCACAACGGATGAACCTATGACAGAACCGCGCCTGCTGAGAGCAAACGAAACCCCACGTCAGATTGGAGGGTGGCCCCACCCGCGTACCAAAGTGATTGAGCAGAGGATTTCATGGATCAAATGAAGACGGAAGTACCTGTTATGAGCGGAACCCTTACTACCATATTCAGCATGCCGGTCATCGTCGCGGCACTCGGCTACTTCGTCGACATCTACGACCTGGTTCTCTTCAGCATCATCCGCGTTCCCAGTCTCAAAAGCCTTGGATTGGGCGGGGCGGAACTGATCAACCAGGGAGTGTTCCTGCTCAACATGCAAATGGCGGGGATGCTCCTGGGAGGCATCCTCTGGGGGGTCCTGGGGGACCGCAAGGGGCGGCTGAAGATCATGTTCGCCTCGATCTTCATCTATTCGGTCGCGAACCTGCTCAATGCCGCCGTCGACTCCCTCCCCGCCTACGCGACGCTCAGGTTCATCGCCGGGGTCGGCCTGGCCGGAGAGCTGGGAGCCGGGATCACCCTGGTGAGCGAGGTGCTTCATAAAAGCGTGCGCGGTTACGGCACCATGATGGTCGCCTCGGTAGGCGTTTCCGGCGCGGTCCTCGCCAACTTCGTCGCCAAGGGGTTCGACTGGCGCACCGCCTTCGTCATCGGCGGCATCCTCGGGCTTTTCCTCCTCGCCCTGCGCTTCAAGGTGGCGGAATCGGGGATGTTCCAGGGCATGGAGGCGGCCTCGGTGCAACGGGGCAACTTCCTCTCCCTCTTCACCAGTCGGGACCGGTTCGGGAGGTTCTACCACTCCACCATGATCGGGGTTCCCACCTGGTTCGTGGTCGCGGTATTGATCACCTTCTCCCCGGAGTTCGCCAAGGAACTGCACATCCAGGGGATGGTCAGCGCCGGGAACTCGGTCATGTTCTGCTATCTGGGGCTCGTCTTCGGCGACCTCGCCAGCGGCGCCTTGAGCCAGCTCCTCAAGAGCCGCCGCCGGGTGGTGTTCCTCTTCCTCTCCCTGATGATCGGGGGGATCGCCGCCTATTTCCTCTCCGGCGGGGCGACGGTGCAATGGTTCTACGCCATCTGCATCTTCCTCGGCTTCGCCGGCGGCTACTGGGCCGTTTTCGTCACCATCGCCGCGGAGCAGTTCGGCACCAACCTGCGCGCCACGGTGGCGACCTCGGTCCCGAACTTCGTGCGCGGGATGGTCATCCCGATCACCCAACTTTTCCAGCTGTTTAGGCACGGGCTGGGGCTCACCCAGGGAGCACTCTGGGTGGGGGGGATCTGCATGGTCCTGGGGCTCTTCTCCCTGTGGCGGCTTAGGGAGACCTTCCACCAGGACATGGACTTTTTCGAGGAATACCTGTAGGGAACACCCACCTGCCGGCGCAATAAGGATGCTTTTTTACTCGCAGTGGTTGTAAAATCAGACAGCGACGCGGGGAAAAATCATGAAAACACTGATAGTTGCGTTGGCAGTGGGAATAGTGACCGCATTGGCGTCAAGTGCGCAGGCGGGATCGGATTTCTCCAGATCCATGTGCGACATCCACTATCCCAGCGATGACGGCATCGAGTGGAAGTGCGTGAAGGTGAAGACCGGCAACGCCAAGCAGGCTTTCGGTCCGGATTGGGAAGAGGTGCTGCGCTTCAACCGGCTGGACCGGCGGCATCTGATTGCGGGTAAAAGGGTGAAGGTGCCGGTTCGCGCCGAAGAGATCCGGAACTTCACCCCGCTTCCGGAGAGCTATCCGGAGGCGAGCGGGGAGGAAAAGTTCATCCTGCTCGATCAGTCCGAGTCCTTCCTGGGCGCCTACGAGTACGGCAAGCTCGTCTTCTCGATGCCGGCGGCGGTGGGCATGCCCGGACATGCCACCCCCAACGGCGAGTTTCGCATCGATGCCGTCGACCGGGACCACGAATCCGACACCTACACGATGGAGGGGACCGACGACACCTATCCCATGCATTACGGTATGCGGTTCCTGATCGACAAGTTCTACTGGATCAGCTACTGGATCCACGGCCGGGACGTTCCCGGCCACCCCGCCTCGCACGGCTGCGTCGGCCTCTACGACGAGGAGATGCAGGCCCAATACTATAAGAGCCCCCGGGCCCCGGTGCTCACCGATGCCAAGAGGCTCTACGAATGGGTGATCGGCGACCACCCCGACAGTGGCGACTTCCACAAGATAGATTACGGGCCCCGGCTGGTCGTGATCGGCGAGCCGCCGCAGTAGTGCTTAGGGTTCCTGGATCACCCGCGCCGAATAGATGATCAGCGGAACGTCCGGCACGTTCTTCATCCCGTCCGCCTTTCCGGTGCGGACCCGGCTCATCCGGTCCACGACATTCATCCCCTGGACCACCCTCCCGAAGATGGCATAGCCATACCCCTGCACCGAATCATCCTTGTGATCGAGAAAGCGGTTGTCCACCACGTTGATGTAGAACTCGGAGGTCCCGCTGTCCGGCTCCACCGGACGCGCCACTCCGACGGTGCCGCGCCGGTTGCGCAGGCCGTTTTTCGCCTCGTTGGTGATGGGGGGATCGGTCTCTTTGCGCTTGAGGTACGGGGTGTACAGCCCACCCTGGATCAGGTAATCGCGAACGACCCGGTGGAAGATGGTCCCGTTGTAAAAGCCGCTCCGGACGTAGTCGAGGAAGTTCTGGACCGAGATGGGGGCGCGGACGGGATCGAGTTCGATGACGATGTCCCCGGCGCTGGTTTTCAAGAGAACCTGGGGCGGTTTCGGCTGCGCCGCGGGCGGAGCGGCATCGATGATCCGCCCCTGCGCGGCGTTTTGCGGCAGCGGCGGGGAGAGTTGCGGGATCGGCGGCGCAGCGGCTTTTGGGGCTGGGGCAACAACCGTTCCGGGGAGCGGATCGGCGGAGGGCGCCGGCGGGTCGGCCCAGGCCGCCGCGGCGAAAACAAGGAGAATCAGAACGATACCAGCCGCAAGTCGCTGCTTCATGTCTCGCTCCTGTCCAGGGTCGTTGGGATGCTGCGGGCCAGCATGCCAACCGCGTCCAATCACCAATGCAAGCGCCATCCCGGTGGAAGCGCCTTTTCAGGCGCGATCATCGGGCGCATCGCCCAGTGGCAGTCCATGCTGCGGGTATTCATCGCGACAGGAATGTCGCTCCTACCGTTTGGGATCTTGGGACCGCTAAAGATTTTCAAATAGCCGCTGGGCCAATCAAGCATTCGCGCCTGGAAAGGCGCTCCCACAGGAATTTAGGCCGCCTCCTCCCCTGGCAGCACCCGCGACCTATGCACTGTTGCCTGGAAGGTGAGAGAAGAAGAATTGCCTTTCGTTGTCAATTGTCAATTATCCATTGTCAATTGAAGAACAGCTTGATCGTCACCGCCAGGACCGAGCAGATGAACACCGGGCGGATAAAGCGCGCCCCCTTCTTGATCACGAGCTTCGCTCCCAGCCGGGCGCCGATCGCCTGCCCGGCCCCCATCACCAGCCCCGCAACGAACACCACATGCCCTCCCACCAGGAAAACCACCAGCGAGACGATGTTGCTGACGAAGTTGAAGAGCTTGGTATGTCCGGTCGCCTTACGCATGTCATAGCCGAGACAGAGCATGATGGCGACCACCCAGAACGACCCGGTGCCGGGACCGAGGAATCCGTCGTAAAAGCCGAGCAGCAGGCCGAACAGGGCATAGAAAACACCGTGGGAAAGGCGCGGGTGCACCTCCTCCATCCCGAGCTTCGGGGTGAATACGGTATAGCAGAGGATTCCCAGCAGCAGGTAAGGGATGAGCCGTTTCAGGAAGGAGGGGTCGATCTGCTGCACCGCCCAGGCACCGAGGCAGGCACCGACGGCGGTCCAGAGGATGCCCGCCAGAGCGGGGCGGAGCCGCACCGTGCCGGCGCGAACGAAGTGGGCCATGGCGCTGGCCGAGCCGAAGGTCGACTGGAGCTTGTTGGTGCCCAGGGCGAACTGGGGCGGCAAGCCGACGCCGAGGAGCACCGGGACGGTGATGAGCCCGCCCCCTCCGGCGATGGCGTCGATGAGCCCGGCGAGCCCGCCGGCGAGAAAGAGCAGGAACAGCGTGAACGGAGAAAGCGCGAGATCAGGGGTAACAGTCATCCCTCGTTGATAGCAGAAGGGGGCAATGAGTGGCAAGGGAAAAGGGGGGGCAGCTGGGCAGGATCAGTCAGATCAGTCAGATCGATGTGCGGAGAAGGGCGATTAGCTACTTCGCCCCCGCTTTCTCCTCATTGCTTTGGGCGATGATCGCCTCGGCGGCGGAGAGGATATCCGGGTAGGTCGCGACGCCGGCGGGGAGCCGTGCGACATCCTTCGCGCCGTAGCCGGTCTGGACCAGGATCGAGGAGCAACCCGCCTTGAGGCCGGCCTTCACGTCGGCCAGCTTGTCGCCGATCATGTAGGACGCGGCAAGGTCGATGTTCAGGTCGTGGGCGGCCTGCAGCAACATCCCGGGCAGGGGCTTGCGGCAGGCGCAGTCGATCCGGTAAGGGCCGACGCCATGTTCGGGGTGGTGCGGGCAGAAGTAGCAGGCGTCGATGGAGACCCCGAACTTCTCCAGCTCCTCGTGCATGAAGCGGTGCACGCGCTCCAGCGCCGTCTCGTCGTAATAACCGCGGCCGATCCCGGACTGGTTGGTGACCACCACCAGCAGGAACCCGGCCTCCTTGAGGGACTTGATCGCCAGGGGCGCGCCGGGAATGAACTGGAAGTCCTCGACCCGGCTCAAATACTCGACCTCGACGTTGATGGTGCCGTCCCGGTCCAAAAAGACAGCTTTGCGGGTCCCCATGCTTACCTCAGCGAGCGGTCATAGCCGGACCAAGAAACAGGCCCCGCTCGAAAAGATCGCAGACGATGTGAATGATGGTGATGTGCCCTTCCTGGATCCGGGGCGTGTCGTTGCTGGGAACGATCAGACTCAACTCGGCGACGTCCTTGATGGTGCCGCCGTCCTTGCCCAAAAGCGCGACGGTGCGGCACCCCTTGGCGTTGGCGACTTCCAGCGCCTTTTGCACGTTGGGGGAGTTCCCGGAAGTGGAGATCCCGATGACCACGTCTCCGGTCTCGGCGAGCGCCTCGACCTGGCGCGAGAAGACCGCGTCGAACCCGTAATCGTTTCCTACCGCGGTGAGGATGGAGGTATCGGTGGTAAGAGCCAATGCCGGCAGGGCCCGGCGCTCCATCTTGAACCGCCCGACGATCTCCGCAGCGAGGTGCTGCGCGTCGGCGGCGGAACCGCCGTTCCCCATGACCAGCAGTTTCCTGCCGCTTCGGTAGGCAGCCAGCAGCAGCTCCACCGCATCCTGCACCGGCTGGGCCAGGTCCCGCTCAATCGCCGTCATCACCTCAACGTGCTGCCGAAGTTGTGCCTTTATCTCATCTTGCATATGGTTCGCTTCCTTGAGGCGGTAGAACCCCATCCTCACCCGGTCCCTCTCCTTGAAGAAGAGGGGACGCCGGAAGAAGGCGTTCCGCTGTGCTCACCGCTGATCACTGCTTCTGATCATTGATCATTGGTCATTGAAATTACCGGTGCCGGACCATCCCGGACAGATCGGAGAAGGTGATGAACTGGTCGCTCCAGGGGAACGGGATCCCGTCGACGCCGGCGACCAGCGTGCTCCCCGGGTTCTCCGCCACCGCCTTCTCGAAGATGCGGCGCTTGGCGGAGGCGGTGCTCAAAAGCGGCAGCGGCACCAGCCGGACCTTCTCGTGCCGGAAGGCGAGGTGGACCCGCAGCGCCTCCTTGTAAAGCGCCGCCGGAAGGAGAATGGTGTAGCTGTCGCCGTGCTGGGCGCCGGTCTGCAGGATGTCGAGCTTGTGCCGCAGGGTGTCCACTTCCAGCCCCTTGGGAAGGTGGATCAAGAAGGAACGCTCCTCCCCCCAGCGCTCGATGAAGGTTGCCAGGGAACGCCGCAGCGTCTCCTCGCGCCGACGCTCCGAACCGAGCGCCACTTCGTCCTCGTGAAATACCCTGGAAGTGGGGATCAGATAGGTGAGGAACCCTTCGGAGCAGGCCCGACGGGTGAAATCCTTGAGGCACCAGGTCCCGCCGTCGAGCTCCTCGTCAAAGGGACCGACGGCATCGTAGGCGGCGCGGGTCATGACCATGGCGGTGAAGGAACAGCTTGCCACCTCGATGGGACCGGTGGAAGGGGGCTCCACCGCCGCGAGGCGGGGCATGAGAATCCCCGCCTCGGGGTGGGAGGCGGCAAAGTCGAGGATCGGTTGCAACCACCCGGAGGTGACCTGGGTGGTGCTCCGCAAAAGGGCGATGAAGGGTGCTTCGCTGCGGCCGATCCCACGGTTGGCGGCTTTGACGAAGCCATGGTTGCTGTCGTCGCGGATCAAGAGGGCGCGGTCGTCGAGACCGTCGGCCAGCTCCTGCAGGAGCTTTTCGGTCTCGCGCTCGCTACCGTTGTCCATCATCACCAGCCGGGCGTCCGGGGTGAAGTTGATCAGGTTGACCAGGCAGTTGCGGGTTTCGTTCGGCTTGTTCCAGATCGGTACGACGATGTCGATGTTTGCTCCACCCATGAGCCGGATCAGGAGCTCACGGCGACGTTACGCAACAGGGCGAGCTCGTCGAGCACCTTTCCGGACCCGAGGACGACGCAGGAGAGCGGGTCTTCGGCGGTGACCACCGGCAGCCCGGTCTCCTCGCGGAGCAGGATGTCGAGGTTGCGCAACAGCGCGCCGCCGCCGGCAAGCACGATCCCCTTGTCGACGAGGTCGGCGGCCAGTTCGGGCGGGGTCCGCTCCAGGCAGTTGCGGACCGCGTCGACGATCGCGGTGACCGGCTCGGAGAGCGCGTCGCGGATCTCGTTGGAGTCGATCTCGGTGGTCTTGGGAATCCCGGAGACCAGGTCGCGCCCCTTGACTTCCATGTGCAGCAGTTCGTTCCCCGGGTACGCCTCGCCGATCTCGATCTTGATCAGCTCGGCCATCCGGTCGCCGATCAAGAGGTTGTACTTTCTCTTGATGTACTGGACGATCGCCTCGTCCATCTTGTCGCCGCCCACCCGGACGCTCTTGGTATAGACGATGCCGGCGAGCGAGATGACCGCGACCTCGGTGGTCCCCCCCCCGATATCGACGATCATGTTGCCGGAAGCCTCGGTGATGGGAAGCCCCGCCCCGATCGCCGCCGCCATCGGCTCCTCGATCAGGTAGACCTCGCGGGCGCCGGCCGATTCCGCCGATTCCTTGACCGCCCGCTTCTCCACCTGGGTGATCCCGGAGGGGACGCAGATGACGATCCGGGGGCGGACCAGAGTCTTGCGGTTGTGCACCTTGTGGATGAAATAGCGCAGCATCTCCTCGGTGATGTCGAAGTCGGCGATGACGCCGTCTTTCATCGGGCGGATCGCGGTAATGGTCCCGGGGGTACGGCCGAGCATCTTCTTGGCTTCCATCCCGACCGCCAGGACCTTCTGCCCGTTCTGCATCTTCTGCACCGCGACCACGGAAGGTTCGCGCACCACGATCCCCTTCCCTTTCAGGTAGACGAGGGTGTTGGCGGTCCCGAGGTCGATGGCGAGGTCATTAGAAAACATGCCGAAAAGGGCATCGAAAATCTTGATCATCTGTCACTCCTTTGTCCTTCACTATGCTTACGGATGCACAGACCCGCAAAATTAGAAAGACTAGCAAAAACGACACCTGCTTGCAACAAAAACTAGCCCCTTTCAACGGGTTTTTACGGCTTTTTTTCACGCAGCGACGCAGGTTCCAGCCGGTTCGCTTCAGTTTCAGCCGCAGCGTTGATTCCGACCGGATTGCTCGGATGCCGTCCGGGAGGAAGGAGCATTTTGATTAAAGGCGGGATAGCTGCCGCGACAGAGAAAAGCGCGGCGCGCTGAATACAGTGGTGCCCCGCGGTCAGCTGGCACAGACCGCCGCCCGGCGCCCGCATGATGCGGCATTCTCTTGTTGATTTTGCGATTAATTCATATTACTATTCGCAACTATTGCCCGAAAGCTGGCACCCATTTCCCGTCCAAAGGAGTAGATACGTAATGCTAGGCATAATGAGGAAATACAAAGAGTCCATCGTGATCAAGATTGTATTCGTGGTCATCGTGGCCTCGTTCATTGGGACTATTTTCCTGGTCTGGGGACGGGGGAGCAAAGGGGAATCGGGTTCGGTCGCCTACGCGGCGAAGGTCGACGGCACCAAGGTCTCCCTGGAAGAATTCGATAAAGCGTACTACCGCACCCGCGGCCTCTACGAGCAGATCTACGGCCGTTCGCTCACTCCGGAGATGGAAAAGCAGATGAACCTCCGGAAGATGACCCTCGACAACCTGATCGACAACGTCCTGATCCGCAACGAGGCGAAGCACATGGGCCTTTCGGTGAGCAAGGACGAGGTGGCCGGCGAGATCGCCAAGATCCCCGCCTTCCAGAAAGACGGCGCCTTCGACTTCAACACCTACCAGCAGGTCCTGAAGATGAACCGCATCACCCCGAAGGGGTTCGAGGAGGCCGAAGAGGATGACCTGCTGGTCAAAAAGGCCCGCGCCAAGATACAGAGCGGCGTGACGGTGACCGACCAGGAGATCACCCAGCAGTTCCACAAACAAAACGACAAGATCGACCTCGCCTACGTCTCGTTCGGCCCGGCCGACGTGAAAAGCGGGATCAAGCTGACCGACGCCGACCTCGACAGCTACCTGCAGGGTCACCAGGCCGAGTTCCGCACCCCGGAACAGGTCAGCGTGGCTTTTGTCCGGGTTTCCCCGGAGCAGTTCGCCAGCAAGATCTCGGTAACCCCGGAAGAGGCCCAGACCTACTACCAGAAGAACATCGACCGTTACCAGGCCAAGGGTGGTATACTGCCGTTCGACCAAGTCAAGGAGCAGGCGACCGCCGACGCGCTCAAGCAGAAGGAAGCCAAGGAGGCCTACGAGAAGGCCGCCGACGCCGCCAACAAGTTCAAGGCCAACGGCGACATCGACGCCGCCGCCAATGCGCTTGGCGCCAAGGTCGAGAAGACCGGCATCTTCACCGCCGACGCTGCGCCGGCGGCACTGGCCGGCGAAAAAGACGTGATCGCCCGCTCCTTTGCCACCAAGCAGGGTGAGATCGGGGGCCCGGTCGAGACCGCCAAGGGTATCTACCTGGTCAAGGTGACCGAGCGCAAGCCGGCCGCCGTCCCGCCCTTGGCGCAGATCCGCTCCAAAGTCGAAGAGAAGGCGCTTGCCGCCAAGGCGATTGAAGTGGCCCAGAAAAAGGCTCAGGACACCCTGGCGCAGCTCGCCAAGGGGAACGTCGCGGGGATGAAGGAAACCGGCAACTTCGGCTACGACCCGACCGGCAAGGTTCCCACCATCGGCACCTCTCCGGAACTGATGGAACAGGCCTTCGCCCTGACCACCGCGTCCCCGGCCGCGAAGCAGGCGGTGAAAGTCGGGGAGCGCTGGTACGCGGTGAAGCTCAAGTCCCGCATCGAGGCCCCGACCACCGACCTCGCCGCCAAGAAGGACGAGATCAAGAAGACCCTCCTTCCCAAGAAGCAGCAGGAGGCGGTCGATACCTGGCTCAAGGGGCTGCGCGCCAAGGCGAAGATCGACATCAACCCGTCGATCCTGGCCAACCAGAACCAGTAATTTAATTAAATACACGCAACAAGGGGACTGGCTCCGCAGGTGCCGGTCCCCCTTGATTCACCCGGGGACGGGCCCTAAAAGGCGCCCGTCCCCCTATATCTAATAAGGTGAAGGGTGCCGGCACTCTTCACCTTTCACTTTTCACGCTCGAACCCGCACCACACAAGGAGGCAATCATGACGCAACCGATCCTTACCACGGATTTCCCTGGGTTAAAACTCGCAGCGCGCGGCAAGGTGCGCGACATCTACGATCTCGGCGAGGCGCTGCTCATCGTCACCACCGACCGGATCTCCGCTTTCGACGTCATCATGAACGAGGGGATTCCCAACAAGGGGTACGTCCTCACCCAGATCTCGGCCTTCTGGTTCCGCCAGATGGAAGGGATCATCAAGAACCACATCATCTCCACCGACGTCGCCGACTTCCCGAAGGAGTGCCAGCCCTACGCCGACGTCCTCGCCGGCCGCTCCATGCTGGTGAAAAAGGCCCAGCCGCTGCCGGCCGAGTGCATCGTGCGCGGCTACATCTCCGGCTCCGGCTGGAAGGACTACCAGGCGACCGGCTCCATCTGCGGCATCAAGCTCCCGGCCGGGCTCAAGGAAAGTGACCGCCTGCCGCAGCCGATCTTCACCCCCTCGACCAAGGCGGAACTCGGGACCCACGACGAAAACATCTCCTTTGAGAAGATGGCTGAGCTGTGCGGCGAAGAGACCGCCCAAAGGGTGCGCGAGGTGACGCTGGCGATCTACGAGAAGGCGCGCGCCATCGCCGACGAGAAGGGGATCATCATCGCCGACACCAAGTTCGAATACGGCATCTATAACGGCGAGCTCATCATCATCGACGAGTGCATGACCCCCGACTCCAGCCGCTTCTGGCCGAAAGAGAGCTACCACCCCGGCGGTCCGCAGCCCTCCTTCGACAAGCAGTTTTTGCGCGACTACCTGGAGACCCTCACCTGGAACAAGACCGCTCCCGCTCCGCCGCTTCCGGCCGAGATCGTCCAGAAGACCGGCGAGAAGTACATGGAAGCGCTGGTGAAGCTGACCGGCAAGGGGCTGTAAGCCTTTCCCGCGATGATCGCCAATCTCGTCATAGCTGCGGCGGCCCTGGCCGCCGTAACGACGACCGCCGCGCCGGAGATCCCGGTGGGACGCTTCAGCGCCGGGGACGTCTCGGGGTGGTCCGAAAAGACCTTCAAGGGGCATACCGGCTACGCCATCGACAACGGCGCCATGAAGGCGCACGCGGTCAAGGCCGCCTCGGGAATGGTCAAGACCCTGAAGGTCGACGCCAAGAAGTATCCGCGCCTTACCTGGAGCTGGCGCATCGACCACACCTTGAAGCGCGAGGACGTCAAAAGCAAAAGCGGCGACGACTTCGTGGCCCGGGTCTACGTGATCTTCCCGCGGACCTTCATCTGGCGCATGCGGGCGATCAACTACGTCTGGTCGGCGAAGATGCCGAAGGGATCCGAGGCGAGAAGCCCCTACACGTCGAACTCGGCGATCGTCGCCGTGGAAAGCGGGGATGAAAAGGCGGGGAACTGGGTCTTCGAGGAGCGGAACATCTACGAGGACTACAAGAGGATTTTTGGAGAGGAGCCCCCCCCGCTGGGGGGGGTTGCCATCATGACCGATACGGACGATACCCAGGACGATGCCACCGCCTGGTATGGGGACATCACGCTGCGTCAGCCGAAAGACTAGCCGACCAGCTTGGAAAGTTTCGCCCGCTGTTTTTCCAACTGCTCACCGCTCTCCTCGAGAGCCTTGAGCAGTTTTTTCTTGGCGCCGTACGCCATATCCTTGCCGGTTTCCAGGATTTCGGTGGCGCGCTCGCCCACCTCTTCCACGATGTCGGAGAGGTTGTCTTTGAAATCCTCAACCACCTCTACCGCGTCCTCGGCGCTGCGGCGCGCCTTCCGGGCGAAACGGCAGATGTCCTTGCGTGTCTTGGTACCGCTTTGGGGCGCAAACAACAGTGCCACCCCCGCCCCGACGATCCCCCCGGCAACCAGAAAAAGAGCTCCAGCAATCAGACTGTTGTCATTGTCATTCGATGCCATGCCTCTACCCCCTTGAAACTGCAAAATGTGCCCGGAAATTTTGGACGTGAGTAATGGTACCGTAAATGTTGCATCTGCCAAGAGCCTTTATTAAATGAACCGCGAACGATGATCATTAACCCTTACAGACGACAAACGAGTTCGATATCACTCCCGATCCGACCTCCCTCTCCCTCCGGGAGAGGGAATGAAAACCAGGACGGCTTCCATATCTTTAGGTTTAAATCCTCCGGGCAGCGGGTGTATAGTTGCCCTCATGAGAAAGTAAAGCGCAGCGAGGTTCTACATGCATAACAGTTACGACGTGCTCATCGTCGGCGGGGGCCCCGGCGGGGTCGCCGCCGCTTATCTGTGCCACAAGCGGGGGCTTTCCCACCTGATCATCGAGTCCGGCAAGGGGGTCTTCCAGGGCATCGCCAACACCTACCCGGAAGGGAAAAACGTCTACCCTTCCAAGCCCAAGGAGAACCCGGAGCCGTTCCTGGTCGAGGAGCTCCGGCCGCCCGACAAGCCGGTCACCGTGGAGAAGTACATCCAGTACGTGCAGCACTTCGTCCAGCACGAGGGGCTCAACGTGATGACCGAGACCGAATTCGAGGACATCGAGACCGGGCGGGAATTCCTCAAGGTCCACACCTCGCGCGGCACCTTCAAGGCGCGCCGGGTCCTCCTCGCCTTCGGAAGCTCGATTCCCAAGGAACTTACCGTCTACGGCGACGCCAAGATGGTGGCCAAGGGGCTGGACGATCCGAAGAAGTTCGTCGGGGTGCGCACCCTGGTGATCGGTGGCGGCAACAGCGCCGCGGACGTGATCATCTCCATCCTCAAGGAGAAACGTAACGCAAGCGACAAGGAGCCGGTCTACTGGGCGCACGTCGCGGAGACCTTCGATGTCAACAAGGAGACCGCCCAGCGGTTGGGCGAGGAGATCCTGCTCGGCGGCAACATCCGGCTCCTCCCCGGTGCGACCCCGCGGATCGGCGAGGTGGACGACGAAGGGGTGGACCGACTGGTGATCCGGGTGAGCGAGGAGAAGATCGAGGGGGGGATCGAGCGCTACCATGCCATGAGCTTCCCGATGAAAAACGTCATCGCCTGCATCGGAAGCCAGGGGCCGACCTCCATCTTCGACCGGATCGGCGTGCAGACCATCGCCTGCACCGAGGGGATCTGCCAGGTGGCCAAGGAAGGAGACCGGCTGCTGCTTTTGACCGCCGAATACGAGACCACCCGCAAGGGAGTCTATGCGATCGGCGGGGCGATTTCCCCGTCCTACATGCGGATATCCAAGGGGGCGATCGTCGAGGAGAAGCACCCCAACCTGATCTACACCGCGCTGAACGACGCCCACCACGTGGTGAACGCGATCGCGGAGAAGCTGCAAAAGAAAGAGAAGTAACCCTACGCCTCCCCCCGTTGACAAAGGTAGCCCCTTGAACTCCCCCCTTTGACAAAAGGGGGGCCGGGGGGATTTGGTTCTCAGGTTCTCGTGAACCTGCTGAAAGGCAGAACCTCAAAGGCAAATCCCTAAATCCCCCTTCGCAAAGGGGGACTTACTCGGATCGACGGGCGCTGCATGCTGCGCCCCTTCGTTTCCCAATCATCCCTCACAAACAAACAGAGAGGGGCCTCCGCAATGGAAGCCCCTCTCTTTTCATTTCTAGCGCCTTAGCTGAGAGGAACAGGCACCTTCGGTGCCAGTCCCTTTTTCAGCCCTTTCTTCCTGTTACCCGCGCAGCTCTTCTTTGAGCCCCTCGACCACCGCTCTCACCTCGGCGATCATCTCCGAGGCCTGCGGCGAATGCTCCTTCTTCAGGTAGGTCTCGAAGTAGTTGATCGCGTCCTGCATCCGCTCCTGATCGATGCAGATGTTCCCCATGGTCAGGTAGCTCATGGTGAAGTCGGGATCGAGCCGGATCGCCTCCAGCGTCTCGCGCTGGGCAGCCTCCAGGTCGTCCATGTCGTAGAAGAGCTCACCCAGGTTGAAGCGAGCCGTCGCGTCGTCCGGGTCGATCTCGATCCCCTTGCGGTAGGATTCGATCGCCTTGTCGTTCTCCCCAAGCCCATAGTAAAGATCACCCAGGGCGTTCAAGGCGAAGACGTTTTTCGGATCGAGCTCCAGGGCCCGCAGGAAGGCCTTCAGGGCATCCTCGGCGCGCTCCAGCGCGTTGTAGACGAGCCCCATGCTGACGTAGCCGTCCGCTTCCTTCGGGCTCAACTCGGTCACCTTCTTGAAACAGGCCAAGGCATCCTTGTGCTTGCCCGACTCGAAGTAGACATCTCCCAGCGCGGTCAGGCCGTCCAGGTCCTCCGGCGCAAGTTCCAGCCCCTTCTTCAGCGCCGTGATCGCCTCGTCATGCTTCCCCTGCTCCGAAAGCGCCTCCCCGAGATAAAAATACCCCTCGGCGTTGTTCGGCTCCAACGCGATGCACCCCCGGAACTGCTCGGCAGCCCGAGCGTACTCGCAAGCCTCAAGCTGTGCGATGCCGTCCGAAAGTTTTTCGTCAAAAGTCGTACCCATGGCCCCTCCCGTGCAGTGGCGCGGAAATTTTCGGCCTACTATAGCAGAGCCCTTCTTTTTTGCCAATCTTGGATGTTCATTATGATTAAAATGTTTCCCTTTCCCGGCCGCACTATCTATACTACATCGGACTATTCTTACAAGGAGCGGGCATGGGGGCACCTGATAGCAGGGAAACGCTGGGTTTACGGACGCTGGAAGATATCAGTGCCCTGATCCTTCAGTCGCACGACCTGCAGGAGACATTGGACAATATCGTCACCCTCGTGGCCAAGCGCATGGCCTCCGACGTCTGCTCCATCTACCTCCTCGACGAGGACGGCGAAACCCTCCGCCTCCACGCCACCCGCGGTCTCGCCCGCCCCTCTCTCGGCATCACCATGAAGACCTCCGAAGGTCTCACCGGTCTTGCCATCGAGCAGCGCGGCGTGGTCAACACCGACAACGCGCCGCTGCACCCCCGCTACAAATACTTCCGCGAGACCCGAGAGGAGAAGTTCCTCTCCTTCCTGGGGGTCCCCTTTTTCGAGCGCGAGACGCCGATCGGCGTCATGGTCATCCAGACCCGCGAGGCGCGCACCTTCACCCCCGCCGAGATCAGCGCGATGAGCACCATCGCGTGGCAGATTTCCTCCATCGTCGCCAGCGCCAAACTCCTCGACTCCATCCGGAAGAAGGAGCAGGAGCGCGCCTTCTACGAGGCGGAGGTCGAGCGGCTCAAGGGGATCGAGCCGGCTCCCAAGGAGCGCCCGCGCCGGGTCGCGAACCGGCAGGGAGTCTTCACCGGACTCGCCATCGCCCCGGGATTCGCCGCCGGCAAGGTCTCGGTCTTAAGCCGCGGTCTCGCCCGCGAGGTGGTCCTGGAAAGGGTCCGCCCCCGCGCCGAGGAGCAGAAGCACTTTGCCATGGCGCTGGAAAAGGCGCGCATCCAGACCATCTACCTGGAAAAGAAGATGGGAGAGATGCTCTCCGCCGAGGACGCCGCCATCTTCCACAGCCACCTGATGATCCTCGAGGACCGCGGCTTCGTCGCCAAGATCACCGACCTCATCGACCAGGATTTCGGCGCGGTGCGCGCGGTTACCGAGGTGGTGGGAAAATACGTCTCCGCCTTTTCCAAGATGGAGGACCCCTACCTCAGGGAGCGTTCCGCGGACATGGAGGACATCGGCCGCCGCCTGGTGGACGCCCTCAACGGGAACCACCACACGCTGCAGAAGCTTCGCGACAAGCGCGTGGTGATCGCCGAGGAGCTCCTCCCGTCCGATCTCGCCACCATCGACCACGACAAGGTGATCGGGATCGCCACCGAGAAGGGGAACCACAACTCCCACGCCGCCATCATGGCGCGGGCGCTCGGGATCCCGGCCGTCTTCGGGGTGGAGAGCCTGCTCAAGCAGGTGAGTGCGAAAAGCGAGGTGATCCTCGACGGCACCTCGGGCTTCGTCTACGTCAACCCGGACGAGCGGGTGCGCCAGGAATACCAGCGGCTGCAGGGAGAGTTCAACCAGAAACAGCGCGTCCTGGAAGGCATCCGGGAACTCCCTGCCGAGACCACCGACGGTGAGCGGGTGAGCCTCCTTGCCAACATCGGTCTTTTGAGTGACATCCGGGTGGCGCTGCAAAACGGCGCCGAGGGGGTCGGGCTCTACCGGACCGAGTTCCCCTTCATGACCCGCAGCGCCTTTCCCGGGCGCCAGGAGCAGGCCGAAATCTACAAGAAGGTGCTGCAGGGATTTTCCGGGCTGCCGGTCACCATCCGGACCCTGGACATCGGCGGCGACAAGGCACTTCCCTACTTCCCGCAGCCCAAGGAAGACAACCCGTTCATGGGGTGGCGCTCGATCCGCGTTTCCTTGGAGCGCGAGGAGATCTTCCGGGAGCAGCTGGCGGGGGTGCTTCTCGCCTCTCCCTACGGCAAATGCAATATCATGTTCCCCCTGGTTTCCGGGGTGGACGAGGTGCGCAGCATCAAAACCATCCTGCAGGAAGTGCGGGACGAGCTGGTGCGCGAGGGGAGACAGGTCAGCGACGAGATCGGGGTGGGGATCATGGTGGAGCTTCCCGCGGCGGTTTTCTGCGCGGAGTTTCTGGCCAAGGAAGTCGATTACTTCTCGATCGGGACCAACGACCTCATCCAGTACACCCTGGCCTGCGACCGGAACAACCAGCGGGTCAAGCGCTGGTACGACCCGTACCACCCTGCGGTGCTCCGGTCGATCCGGCGGGTGGCCGACGCGGCACGGGACGCGGGGAAACCGGTGACCTTGTGCGGCGAGATGGCCGCCGACCCGGTGAACGCGCTGTTACTGATGGGATTGGGGATCCGGAGCTTCAGCCTCTCGGCACCGGCCATTCCGGCGGTGAAGGAGGCGATCCGGCGGGTAAGCATGGAGGAGGCAAAAAAGATCGCCGGGCGGGTTCTCCGGATGGAGAGCGGCCAGGCGATCCGTAAGTACCTGGAAGGAGTGAACGCGGAGATAGCCGCGCGGGGCTAGATCCAGGCGTCGCCGCCGTCGTAGTCCAAACCTTCGCCGTGAGAACCACGTTTTCCTTTGTTGACGCAAGCTTTCAGCTTGGTGAGCGCATCCTGTTTCGCAGCGCCCAGTTTTTCGCGCACTTCGCGGCCGGATTTCGGGGTGAGAAGAAGTGCGGCTCCGGCAGCCACCACGGCCCCGGCGATGAAGGCCAGCACTGCTGCCTGTTCGTTTCTTTTGGACATGCTCTGCTCCTTTGTGGTCAGGACTGAAAACAACCGGCGTTTGTGCCGAGTATTATTACCATATTCCGTCGCCCAAGGAAACCCCCAACATGAGGGCGCCGCAATGAGACCTAAGACTCTTATCGTCGCCCCCCCGGAAAACTGAAATCATTGTGAAAATTTGAAAGCGCGTTTGTAAACCTGAACCGGAAATGCTACTATCCCGGGAACCTATTTTTCCAAAGGAGCCTTTTCAATGTCTTGGTATAAAAAGATAGCCTCCACCGCCATCGTCTCCCTCCTCTTCGCCGCAGTCCCGGCCTTTGCCGCCGACAAGACGGCCAAAGCCCCCGAAACGGCAGCAGCCAAACCGACCGACGTCGTGGTCAAGGTCAACGGAACCACCATCACCCGCAAGGAGCTGGACCGCGAGGTGAAATACATGCTGGCTCGCAACCGCGTTCCGCAGCCGGCGCCGCCCGAGCTTCAGAAGCGTGCCGAAGAAGCCGCTCTGGACCAGCTGGTCGCACAGGAACTCATCTATCAGAAAGCGGAAAAAGTTCCGGTGAAGGATCTGGATTCCCAGCTGAAGACCCAGATGGACAAGATCAAGTCGCAGTTCAAGACCGAAGCGGAAATGAACCAGAGACTGCAGGACATGGATATGACCTTCGCCGACCTCAAGGAGGTCAACCGCAAGGGGATCGTGGTCAGCAGCTTCCTGGAAGGGCAGTTCTCCAGCAAGATCAAGGTGACCGACGAAGAGGCCAAGAAGTTCTACGACGCCAACCTGGACAAGTACTTCAAGAAAGGCGAGACCGTCAAAGCAAGCCACATCCTGATCGGCGCCGACCAGAACGCCTCGGCCGATGACAAGAAGAAGGCCAAAGAGAAGGCCGAAGCGATCCTGAAGCGGGTGAAAGCCGGTGAAGACTTCGCGACCCTCGCCCGGGCCGAGTCCTCCTGCCCCTCCAGCGCCCAGGGTGGCGATCTCGGAACCTTCGGCAAAGGTCAGATGGTGAAGCCGTTTGAAGAAGCGGCCTTTGCGCTCAAGACCGGCGAGGTGAGCGGCGTGGTCGAGACCCAGTTCGGCTACCACATCATCAAGCTGACCGAGAAGAACCCGGCGAGCACCGAGCCGTTCGAGAAGGTCAAGACCGTCATCGTCGACAACCTCAAGCGCGAGAAGGCGGCCAAGGCCCTGCAGGAGTACGTGCAGGATCTCAAGAAGACCGCCAAGATCGAGAAGATGTAAAAAAGGGATTCGATCCCCGAAGCGAAAAAAAGGCCCGCCGAAAAGCGGGCCTTTTTTATTGGCAAAACAGATTACTGAAAACCTAATGTATCCGCAGATGAACGCCGATAAACGTCGACACCCCTCCAGCTTATAGAACTCCGCCACCACCCTCGCCCCAACGTCCCCTCCCCTTCAAGGGAGTTGCGCGCGCGAGCTTGCAGCACAGGGTGAGGATGGGTACTGCCGGAAGGCCAAAGGTCGTAGGGTGGGCACCCCGTGCCCACGCGCACCGATGGTCGGCAACAGCCAATCGGGACCTATTACGCCGCCGTCGCCGGCGGCACGAAAACCCTCGTCCCCAGCTCGCTGTCCAGCATCAGCAGTCCCTGCCCGTTATCGCCGATCAGCTTCAGCTTCCCGATGATGTCCCGGTCGTTCTCTTCCTCTTCGATCTGCTCGGTAATGAACCACTGCAGGAAGATGTTGGTCGCATGATCCTTCTCGGTCAGGGCCAGGTCGAGGAGATCGTTCAGCGCCGAGGTGATCGACATCTCGTGCTTCAAAGTCTGCTCGAACAGGTCCAGCAGCCCTTTGAACGTGGCAGGCGGCGCCGCCATGGCAGCCATCTGCACGTGCTCGCCATGGCTGTTGATGTAGTTGTAGAACTTCATCGCATGGACCATCTCCTCCTGATACTGGACCATGAACCAGTTGGCCGTCCCCTTGAACCCGATCGAGCCGGCAAAAGACGACATGGAAAGATAGAGATTGGCGGAGTACATTTCCTTGTTCAGATGCTTGTTCAGTGCTTCGCTTACTTTCTTTTTCAACATTCGATTCACTCTCCTTTTAAGTCATTACAAGGGGGTGTACCCCATCCTCACCCTGTCCGTTGCAGGCCGTGCTCTCGCACGCAACCCTTGAAGGAGAGGGGACGTCCGATTGTTTCACCGTTCATTGTTATTGTCCACCGTCCCCCCGTTTATCCAGGAACATCTTGATCAGGTCGATGGGGACCGGGAAGATGG
Organism: Geomesophilobacter sediminis; assembly: GCF_016458275.1. Lineage (GTDB taxonomy): Bacteria > Desulfobacterota > Desulfuromonadia > Geobacterales > Geobacteraceae > Geomesophilobacter > Geomesophilobacter sediminis. Next base: position 207,340 of record NZ_JAEMHM010000001.1, on the reverse strand, counting down.
TGGTGGAGTTTTTCTCCGCGGCGATCTCGGTCAAGGTCTGCAGGTAGCGCAGCTGTAACGAGGCCGGCTCGGCAGCAAGGGCGTGCGCCGCCTGGGCGAGTTTTTCCGAGGCCTGCAACTCGCCTTCGGCATGGATGATCTTCGCCCGCCGCTCCCGCTCCGCTTCGGCCTGACGCGCGATCGCCCGCTGCATCTCCTGCGGCAGATCGATGTTCTTCACCTCGACCAGGGTCACCTTCACCCCCCACGGCTCGGTCTGCCGATCCAGGATCTCCTGCAGCTCCTTGTTGATCTTCTCGCGGTTGGCCAAAAGCTCGTCGAGGTCGACCTGCCCCAGCACGCTGCGCAGGGTGGTTTGGGAAAGCTGGCTCGTGGCATAGAGGAAGTTCTCCACCTCCACCACCGCCTTCACCGCGTCGACCACCCGGAAATAGATAACGGCGGAGACCTTGACCGTCACGTTGTCGTGGGTGATCACGTCCTGGGACGGGACGTCCATGGCGACGATCCGCAGGGAGACCCGCACCAGCCGGTCGATACCGGGGATGATCAGGATCAGACCGGGGCCGCGCACGGTCCTCACCCGCCCGAGCCGGAACAGGACCCCGCGTTCGTATTCGGGGAGGATCTTGATCGCGTTGGACAAAAGGGCTACCAACACGGCCAGCAATATTAATGCAGGAACTATGTCGAACGGATTCATGAGAATGCCTCCTTAAATTTTTAAGCCCGCTAATTATACCCGAGACCGTCCCCCGGTCAAATGCGCCCTTGCCAAATAATGCCATCCATGTTATTCAACAAACGCTAACAATAGAAGGGGCTTAGATGAAAGCGAACACCAAAATCCTGCTCATCGAGGACGACCAGGGAAGCCGCGAGGCGCTCCTGATGTTGCTTCGGGCGACCGGCTACACCATGACGGGGTGCGGCAGCGGTGAGGAAGGGTTGCGCCTTTTGAAGGCGGAGGGGTTCAACATCGTGATCACCGACCTCTTCCTCCCCGACCGGAACGGGATCGATATCCTCACCCAGGTCAAGCAGTCCGCCCCGGGGACCGAGGTCATCATGATCACCGGCCACGCCTCGGCCGAGACCGCGGTGAAGGCGATGAAGGAAGGGGCCTTCGACTACATCACCAAGCCGCTCAACATCGACGAGCTCCGGATCATCGTGGACAAGGCGGTCGAGAAGGTCGCCCTGCGCTCCGAAAACATCTACTTGAAGAAACAGCTTCGGGACAAGTACGAGTTCGCGAACATCATCGGCAATTCGCAGCCGATGCAGCAGCTCTTCTCCCGGATGAAGAAGATCATCAAGACCGACTCCACCGTCCTCATCCTGGGCGAGTCCGGGACGGGAAAAGAGCTCGTCGCCAAGGCGATCCACTTCAACGGTCCGCGCCGCGAGAAGCCGTTCATCGCCGTGAACTGCTCCGCGATCCCCGAAAATCTCCTGGAAAGCGAGCTCTTCGGGCACACCAAAGGGGCCTTCACCGGCGCGGTGAAGGAGAAGATGGGGAAATTCGAGGCCGCCAACCAGGGGACCATCTTTCTGGACGAGATCGGCACCCTCCCCATGCACCTGCAGACCAAGCTGTTGCGCGTATTGCAGGAACAGGAAGTGGAGCGGGTCGGCTCCAACCGCCCCATCAAGCTGGACGTCCGGGTCGTCTCCGCGACCAACGTGAATCTTGAGGAAGAGGTGCTGCGCGGCAACTTCCGCGAGGACCTTTTCTACCGGCTCAACGTCATCCCGGTGGTGATCCCCCCCTTGCGCGAGCGGATCGACGACATCCTTCCGCTGACCAAGCACTTTTTGGAAAAGAACTGCCGCGCCATGCAGCGTCCGATGATGCACCTCGACAAAGAGGCGCTGGAGGCGCTGGAAGCCTACCCGTGGAACGGCAACGTCCGCGAGCTGGAAAACATCATGGAACGGATCGTTGCCTTAACCGACGGCGACGTCATCACCCTGCACGACCTCCCCTCCAACATCGAGAAGAACTTCCAGGAGCGCGGCGGCGCCCCCACCAACGTGACCCCCAACGGCGTCGACATGGTGGCGGCGATCAGCGAGATCGAGCGCCGCATGATCAACGACGCCCTGCAGCTGTCCGGCGGAGTCAAAGCCCGCGCCGCGGCGATGCTCAGCATCAACCGCACCACCCTCGTCGAGAAGATGCGCCGCTTAGGCATCCCCCTCTCCTAATACACTCACTCACTGTCGAGAGACAATTAAGTCCCTGCATCGACAAGAGAGTCCTTACCTTTCTCCTCGATTGACCAAAATCCTTTGACTATATAGCCGTTACTTTATATCCTCCTGTCTTTTGGGGATCTCCTCAGTACTGGCAATCCCATATGCGTGGCTTAATCTCACGGGATGCAGAATTCTTACCTTGCTCTGAGGCCATATGTCATTGGATACGAACGACTATCAGGAAATCCGGCAACTGTTTGACGACTACCAGAGGATGTATGGGGCCCGCGACGATCAGCTGACAACCTTATTCAGCGAGAACTTTTCCGGATTTACCGGCGGGGGGGACCATCTGGTCAAAGACCGGGAGGAATGGGTCGCGATCACCCGCAAGGATTTCGCCCAGGTCAAAGATCCGCTCAGAATTGAACTTAAAGACCTGGCCATCCAATCACTATCAGACACCATCGCCGTTGTCACCGCCTTTTCCACGCTTCATCTCCCCATTGAAGAACACATCCTTTCACGGACCGTAGCCCGCCTGGTACTGATCTTCCGCAAGGAATCCTCCGGCTGGAAAATCTGTCACAGCAGCGTGTCACTTCCCGATGGCATGGCCCGTGCCGGCGAAGTCTATCCGCTCCAGGAACTCACCGAACGTAATCAACTGCTGGAGGAGCAGATCGCCCAGCGGACGCTACAACTTACTGAGGCAAAGAAAGCCGCGGAAGCCGCCAACAGTGCAAAAAATCAATTCCTGGCCACCGTCAGCCATGAAATCCGCACCCCACTGAACGCCCTGGTGGGATTCAGCAGCATGGTTCGCACGACAACCGATCCGGTCAAGCTAAAGCAGTACCACGCCATCCTCGAACAATCGTCTCGCTCCCTGATGGATCTGGTTAACGACATCCTTGATATGAGCAAGATCGAGGCCGGACGCATGGAGCTCGAAGCGGTGCCGTTCAATCTGCGTCAACTGGCAGCCGGCCTGGAAGAACAGTATCGCCCTCTGGCGGAGCAGAAAAATTTGGCTTTCCGGGTCGTTATGGCCGATGAGCTTCCGGAGTGGGTCCTTGGCGACCCGGTCCGCCTGCGGCAGATCCTGGCCAACCTCCTTGCCAATGCCGTAAAGTTCACCAACAGCGGAGAAGTCGGATTCATCGTCGATTCGTCCGATCGCACGGTGGCTGCCGGAGACCCGCTGGTTCGTTTTGAGGTGAGGGACACCGGCATCGGCATTCCCGAAGCCGCTCGTGCCCACCTTTTTCAACCGTTTCGACAACTCGATCCGACGATCACCCGCAAGTTCGGCGGCAGCGGCCTCGGTTTAGCCATCGTGCATAGCCTCGTCGAAATGATGCGGGGGCGCATCACCATGAATAGCCGACACGGCGCCGGGAGCTCTTTTTTAGTCGAGTTGCCTTTGCCCGATGTCGAACCGTTGTCTGATGAGCCCGCCCACCCGGTCAACCTGGCTTTGGGCTCGGTGCTGGCTATTGAGGATAACGAATTCAATCGCCGGCTGTTGGGGGATATTTTGACCGCGTGGGGGCAACAGGTTGTGTTGGCGGAAAATGGGTGGCAGGGGCTGCAGTTTTTGGAGCAGCGGCCTTTCGACCTGGTCCTGCTGGATATCCGCATGCCTGACATGGACGGCATGGAGGTCGCCCGCCGGATCAGGCGCCGGGAGCAGGAGGGAGGCCAGCCCCCCATTCCGATCATCGCCATTACCGCAGATGTCGAAGCAGCCACCTTTGAAGCCTGCGTCGACGCCGGCATCAACGCGGTTCTGCCCAAACCGATCATCCCCGAACAGCTGGCCAAGGCCATATATGAGCAGTGCGGTGGAACCATCGCGGCGGCAACCGGCGGGGAAATGCTTTTGAGCAGGCAGACCCGCAGCGACCTGAATAACTCCCCCGAGCGCGCCCGTCAGTATCGTGAGATGCTGCTTGCCGATATCAACGATGAGCTGGAGTGTATGCAGACCGCCCTTGAGGGCGACGATCGAAATGGTCTTGGCCGGGCCGCCCACACCCTGAAAGGTTTATGCGGGCATCTTGCGAACCCGAAACCGGCGGAACTGGCGTCCTGGCTGCAGCACCTCGCCCCGTCTGCCAGCCCCGAGCAGCTAAGGCAGGTAATGGAACAGTTGCGAACCGGATTGGCGAAGGAGTGCGCTCCATGAGCATCGATGCACGGATACTGGTGGTTGACGATAAACAGAGCTTTCGCTTCATGATCAAGGGGTACCTGGATGATGCCGGGTATCAGGCGGAGTGCGCAGCAAGCGGGGCTGAGGCCCTGGTACAGCTTGAGCAGGGCTGTTTTGACCTGGTGCTGTCCGACATGGTTATGCCCGAAATGGACGGCATGACCTTGCTGCGCCAGGTGCGCAGCAGCCATCCGCTGCTTCCCTTTGTGCTCGTCACCGCCCATGGCAGTGTTGACAGCGCCGTGGCCGCCATGAAAGAGGGGGCCGATGACTACCTGCTGAAACCGCTCAATCGGGAAGAACTGCTGGTGGTGGTGGAACGGCTGCTGGAGTATGCCCGGCTGCGGGCCAACTATGGTCGCATGCTCGATTCGGAACGGGAAAAGTTCAGTTTTCAGAACATCAGCAGTACCTCTCCTGCCATGGGAAAAACGCTGTCAGCGGCCAAGCAGGTGGTCGCCTCGCCCCGCACCACCGTTTCCCTTTATGGAGAAAGCGGAGTCGGAAAAGAGGTGCTGGCCCGGGCCATCCATGTGGGCACCGGCCAGACCATGAGCAGCTTTGTTGCGGTCAACTGTGCCGCCATACCGGAAACTCTTCTGGAAAGCGAGCTGTTCGGCCACGCGAAAGGCGCCTTCACCGGGGCCGACCGCGAGCGCGAGGGGAAGTGCAGCCGCGCACAGGGAGGCACGCTGTTTTTGGACGAGATCGGCGATATGCCGCTGTCGCTCCAACCCAAGCTGCTGCGTCTTTTGGAGGAGAGGGTGTACGAAAAGGTCGGTTCCGACCGGCAGGCGACCGCCGACTTCAGGATCATCGTTGCCACCCACCGAAACCTCGATGAATGCTGCAACCAGGGAACCTTTCGGCGGGATCTCTATCATCGCCTGAATATCTTCCCGATCACCATTCCGCCCCTGCGCGAACGCCGCGAGGACATTCCGAACCTTTCGGAACATTTTCTGAACAGCTTCCGGAAACATCAGGGCAAATCGCTCCCCGGTCTCTCCCGAGCGGCCCTCGACCTTCTGCTTGCCCATGACTGGCCCGGCAACGTACGGGAACTTCGCAACCTGCTGGAGTATGCCTGCATTGTCACCAACGGTGACCTGATCCAGCCCGAGCACCTGCGCCTTCAACACGAGCCTCAACATTTTCACGGAGGCCAGGCCAAGGACCGGATCACCCTCAATTTCAACTTCTCCCCCGAAGAGTTCTCATTGGATGCCGTTACCACACAGTTGATGGCGTGGGCTCTGGAGAAGAGCAACGGCAACAAATCCTCTGCCGCGCGCCTGTTAAAAGCCTCCCGCAAACTTTTCTACTAATCACCTTTCTCACATCCCACTGCCGTCCCATTTCGGACAACCTGTCCAGCCCGGGACAAGTCCCCCTACGCTACATCACGTAACATCCTGAAACATTTCATCATTGGTTCTGGCATACATCTCGCCTGTCCTATGTGGTAGTTGCTGTTAGCCAGGGACGAATCTGTCCCATTTGGGACAGAGCTTCGAGCGCAGGAGATGAATATGTCACAGGAAGCTAAACAATTTGCGAGCTTTGGTCTCTTGTCGGGATATTTCACGGAATGAGGAGAACTACCATGCAAAGTATGCTGCCGTTCAGTCGCCTGGTGTTTGTGGTTTTGAGCTTTGCGGTACTGTTGTTCGCGGGCTGCAGTGGAGGCAGCGCCAGCACGCCGGCAGGAACATTTACCGCCGAACAGGTATCCGGCAAAACGTTCGCGTATTCCAGCGCCGGTTCCACGGGAACGCTGGCATTCAATGCCGACGGCACCTGGAGCACAACCATCGGTACGTCAACCTTCAGCGGGACGTGGAGTATCACCGGCGGCAAGCTGGTCTGCGTGACTACTGCCGGCGGTGATCATACCGTTACCTACACACTGCTCTCCACCACGTCAGACAGCATCAATACCAGTTTCGTCGAAGTAAACCCCGCTGCCCCCAATGACCCGGCGAACGGCACTGCTACCTTTGCCGCAACTTTTACCACCGGCCAGGTATCCGGCAAAACGTTCGCGTATTCCAGCGCCGGTTCCACGGGAACACTCGTATTCAATGCCGATAGTACCTGGAGCACAACGATTGGTACGTCCACCTTCAGCGGGACATGGAGTATCAGTGACGGCAAGCTGGTCTGTGTCACCTCTGCCGGCGGCAATCATACCCTGACGTACACGGCTCTTGTGAGTAATGATGCAAAGGCTATCCATACCAGTGTGGTTGAAGTAAATCCCGCTGACCCTGCCAATCCGACCACCTCCACCGCCACGCTCACGGCTCTCTACACTGTTTCCGGCAAGGTTTCCCAATCGAATACCGGCTGGGCCGGTGTCACCGTTGCCCTGGATGGCGACCAGACCCAGACCGCCACAACCGATGCCGACGGCACCTACCATTTCACGGTTCCCGCCGGGGAATACCGGGTAACCCCCTCGAAAGGGAACAGTGCCTTTGCTCCTCTGGACAACAGTTTTGCGGTCAGCGGCGCCGATGTCGGAGCCGTGGATTTTGCGTTGGCGCCCACCATGGCAGGACCCAACATAAATAAGTGGATCCAGACTGGTTCTTTGATTTACAAGCGCGCAAGGCATACGGCAACGTTGCTGCAAAACGGGAAGGTGCTCGTTGCAGGAGGAGAGTATTTCGTCTTCCTCTCTTACACAATGCGCGCCAGCGCAGAAATCTACGATCCTGCTACCGGCGCCTGGATCCAAACCGGTTCTTTGAATTACAAGCGCAGTGAACATACGGCAACGTTACTGAAAGATGGGAGGGTACTCGTTGCAGGAGGTCATAATAGCCCGTCCCTGTTGATTTGGAGCACACATGCCAGTGCAGAGCTTTACGATCCTAAAACCGGCAAATGGGCGGAAACCGCTTCTTTGGCTTACGATCGCTATGGTCACACGGCAACGTTACTGCAAGACGGGAGGGTACTCGTTGCAGGAGGAAAGGACGAAATAAGCACTGGCGCCACCGCGGAGATCTACGATCCTAAAACCGATAAATGGACCCAAACCGGTTCTTTGAACCACAAACGCTATCATCACACGGCAACGTTGCTGCAAGACGGGAAGGTACTTGTTGCTGGGGGGGATTCGGGAGATTTTCTTGCCAGCGCTGAGATTTATGACCCGGCTACCGGCAAATGGACGGATACCGGTTCACTGCCTTACACGTCCAGTCAACATACGGCAACATTGCTGCAAGACGGGAGGGTGCTCGTTGCAGGAGGAATTACAGCAGCTGGAGGACTTAACGGCGGTACCGCCCATACCACATCCAGCGCAGAAACCTATGATCCCGCTACCGGCAAATGGACTCAAACCGGTTCTTTGGCTGACCCACGCGGACAGCACACGGCAACGTTGCTGCAAGACGGGAAAGTGCTCGTTGCAGGGGGACTAACGTATTCTCTCTCTGGCAGTGCAGAGATCTACGATCCTGCCACCAGCAAATGGACCCAAACCGGCTCTTTAAACTACAAACGCAGCGCTCCCGCCGCGACATTGCTGGATAGCGGACTGGTGCTCGTTGTAGGAGGGACTGGGGATCTTAGTGAACGCACCAGTACGGAGTTGTTTTTCCCGGGGCTATGACCGTCCCGATGGGGACAGATTTCTGGGCCGGAGGTAGCAATGGCACAAGATGCGGTTGAGCGGGTGTTAGGACGACTCATTACCGATGAGCGCTTCCGCCGCGCGGTGAGCGATTCGCTTGAGGCGGCATGTGTGCAGCAAGGCTACACTCTGTCCCCCACCGAGCTGCGTTTTTTGTCGGAACTGGAGCTGAAGGAGATCGGCGCCCTTGCCGCCCGCATCAACCCCGGGTTGATGCGGGCAGACACCCCGCTTCCCTGATGCGGGAAACGTATTCCGTGAGGGTTCGACGGTGGGGCCTTTGAGGTTGGAAAATATAATGCGGCAGGAAATCACAAGAGTATGAGGGGGATCACGTGAAAAACAGATTTTTTGTAGTCGTAATCGCAGTTCTTTCGGTTTGTCTGTTTGTGGCTGGGTGCGGGAGCGATAATGCCGCTACGAGCACTCCCGTGGCCATCGATTATGCAAAGGCCGCCAACTGGCTGTCCCTTCCTTCCCAGCTTGATCCCGTTAAAAATGTCGATGTCTTCTACGTCTATCCGACTGCATATTCGGCAGGCACGGGGGGGGCGCTCATCAGCGAAATAAACAACGCCCAGATGATGGCCGGTGCCAAATACGCCTTTCAGAAAAATGCGACCGCCTTTGCCACGGTCGGCAATATCTACGCCCCCTATTATCGGCAGGCGGATGCCGTCTACACGCTTGGTTTGCCGTCTACAGACGCCGTCTATGACTTTATCGGCGGGACTCCGGCCACGGATGTCATCGCAGCGTTCGACTATTACATCAAAAACTACAACAACAACCGGCCGTTCATCCTTGTGAGTCATTCCCAGGGGTCAACAATAGTCGCGCTCCTGCTGCAAAACTACATGAAAGCCAATCCAGACGTCTACCAGAGGATGATTGCCGCCTACGCCATCGGCTGGTCCTTCACGCAGGACTATTTCGACCGGAACCCCCATCTGAAATTCGCCCAGGGACCGGATGATACCGGTGTGATCATCTCGTACAACACCCAAAGCCCCTCCTTTACGGGCAGAAACCCCGTGGTCTTCCCCGGCGCCATGGCAATCAACCCGATCTCCTGGACCAGAACGGCAACCCTGGCGCCAGCCTCAGCCAATGCCGGTTCGCTGCGCCTGTTCGATGCAACGGCACCGGCCCCGTTTTACCAGGGCGATGTCATATTCCCCGTGCAGACCGTGACCGGCTATGCAGATGCGCAAATCGCCGCGATCAACCCGACCACGAGCGCTCTCGACCCGAACTCTGCGACAGAAGTAGTGCTCTGTTCCACCGTGGACCCGGCAACGATCAAGCGGCCGAGCCCGATCGCGCCCGGTTTTTTTCATAGCTACGACTACCCGTTCTATTACAGCAACATTGCCGCCAACGCCGCCAACCGCGTTGCCAGGTATCTGAATCAATAATTGAGACGTCCCGGAATACGGAGAACTACCATGAAAACTACGCTGCAGATCAGTCGCCTGGTATTTGTGCTGTTGGGCTTTGCAGTCCTGTTGTTGGCGGGGTGTGGAGGGAGCGACAGCACGCCGACGGGAACATTTACCGCCGGCCAGGTGTCCGGCAAAACGTTTGCGTATGCCAGCGCCGGTTCCACCGGAACACTCGCATTCAATGCCGACGGCACCTGGAGCACAACGATTGCCTCGTCCACCTTCAGCGGGACATGGAGCGTCAGCGACGGCAAGCTCGTCTGCGTGACTACCGCCGGCGGGGATCATACGGTTACCTACACACTGCTCTCGACCACGTCCAACAGCATCAATACCAGTTTCGTCGAAGTAAATCCCGCTGCCCCCGATAATCCGGCGAACGGCACTGCTACCTTAACCGCAACCTTCACCACCGGGCAGGTATCCGGCAAAACGTTTGCGTATTCGAGCGCCGGCTCTACGGGAACACTGGCAGTCAATGCCGACGGCACCTGGAGCACGACTATCGGTTCATCCACCTTCAGCGGCACATGGAGTATCACCAATGGCAAGCTGGTATGCGTCACCACTGCCGGCGGCAATCATACCCTGACGTACACGGCTCTTGTGAGTGATGATGCCAAGGCTATCCATACCAGCGTGGTTGAAGTAAACCCCTCCGACTCTGCCAATCCGGCCACCAACACCGCCACGTTCACGGCTCTCTACACCATTTCCGGCAAGATTTCCCAATCGGATACCGGCTTGGCCGGCGTCACCGTTGCCCTTGAGGGAGACCAGACCCTGACCGCCACAACGGATGCCGACGGCACCTACCGTTTCACGGTTCCCGCCGGGGAATACCGGGTAACCCCCTCGAATGGGAACAGCGCCTTCGCTCCTCTGGACAACAGTTTTGCGGTCAGCGGCGCCGATGTCAAAACCGTTGATTTTGTGTCGGCGCCCACCATGGCAGGACCCAACATAAATAAATGGGTCCGGACCGGTTCTTTGATTTACGATCGCTGTGACCACACGGCAACGTTGCTGCAAAACGGGAAGGTGCTCGTTGCAGGAGGACTGAGCGGGAGTGGAAGCACTCGTGCCAGCGCCGAGATCTACGATCCTGCTACCGGCAAATGGACCCAAACCGGTTCTTTGAATTACAAACGCTATGGTCATACGGCAACGTTACTGCGTGACGGGAGGGTGCTCGTTGCAGGAGGTTGGTACTGGACGTGGATTGGATCTCTCGCCACACGCGCCAGCGCCGAGATCTACGATCCCGCTACCGGCACATGGACCCAAACCGGTTCTTTGAAATACGACCGCTATGAACACACGGCAACATTACTGCAAGACGGGAGGGTGCTCGTTGCAGGAGGAACGGACACGTTGAGCACAAGCGCCACCGCAGAGATCTACGATCCTGCTACCGGCACATGGACCCAAACCGGTTCTCTGAATTACAAACGCTATTATCACACGGCAACATTACTGCACGACGGGAGGGTGCTCGTTGCAGGAGGTCAGACAGGAGATCAGTCAACCTGGAGTGCCGTTCTCGACGTACGTGCCAGTGCAGAGATCTACGATCCTGCTACCGGCAAATGGACCCAAACCGGTTCTTTGAATTACGACCGCTCTGAGTACACGGCAACGCTGCTGCAAGACGGGAAGGTGCTCGTTGCAGGAGGCGATGGAGATAACGGGTGGGCGGTTCGTGCCAGCGCAGAGATCTACGATCCTGCTACCGGCAAATGGACTCAAACCGGTTCTTTGAATAACCAATGCCTTGGACACACGGCAACATTATTGCTAAACGGGAAGGTGCTTGTTTCAGGAGCAGCTGACGCCGACACTGATGGCAGCGCGGAGATCTACGATCCTGCTACCGGCACATGGACCCTGACCGGCTCTTTAAACGACCGCCGAACCAAGCATACTGCGACCCTGTTGGACAATGGAGCGGTGCTCATTACCGGAGGAATTTTTGGCGGTAATCTTGCCAGTTCGGAGTTGTTCTTCCCGGGGCCTTGACCTCCGTACCGTGAAGCAAGAAGGGAACAGGCACCTGATTGGAAAAACATTCAGCAGACAGGGTAATTGGTGCCTGCCCCCTTATTCGAGCCCGGAATAAATTGATGAATGAGGGAAACTGATGCTTGATAATTAATGGAGCTTGAACACGGTACATGAAGGAACCGGAAAGGTGAGGTAAGGTGGAAAGGGGGCGCATTGGCGCCCCCTTTCCATTTGTGGGGGAAAGTGTAGCCCCAAAAGGATATTTCCCATTGGTACTTCAAGGACTGATGTTGCCCTGGAGGTAAAAACCATGCTATTACAAGCCGATGTCCCAGCAACACTCTCTTGATGGCAGACATGAATTCCTTATGACCGCCCCCCCATCCGGGGAGCCGGCGAAATACATTAACCAGTGAGGGGATCAAGATGAAAAAGTGGTTTGTGGGAATCGTTTCGGCATTCATAACCATGCTGTTCTGCGGCAGCGCCTTCGCCGCCGGCACCATCCGGATCGGAGGGTTGTTTGCCGTGACGGGTCCGGCCGCCTTCATCGGTGATCCGGCAAAGAAAACCCTGGAAATGTTGGTGAAGGAGACCAACCGCAAGGGGGGCATCAACGGCATGAAGGTGGAGACCGTCATCTACGACACCGGAGGTGATCCGACCAAGGCGGTCCAACTGGCGACCAAGCTGATCAAGGAGGACAAGGTACAGGTCATCATCGGTCCTTCCACGACCGGCGAAAGCATGGCGGTCATCCCCCTGGTCGAGCGGGCGAAGATCCCCATGATATCGAATGCGGCCGGGGGCAAGATCGTGGACCCGGTCAAACACTGGGTGTTCAAGACCGCTGCCAGCGACCATATCGCCGTCGAAAAGCTCCTCAATTACGTGCGCAGCAAGAATCAGAAGCGGATCGCCATCCTCACGGTTTCCGACGGATTCGGCACCTCCGGTCGCGAGCAGCTCAAGGCGTATGCGGCCAAGCAAGGCTTTACCATCGTGGCGGACGAAGTGTTCGCCCCCAAAGACACCGACATGACCGCACAGCTGACCAAGATCCGGGCCATCAAGCCGGATGCCATCATCGCCTGGGCCCTGAACCCCGGGATGGCCATCATCACCAAAAATGTGAAGCAGCTCAACATCAAGGTCCCGCTTTACATGAGCCACGGCACGTCTACCAATAAATACCTGGAACTGGCCGGTGAGGCAGCTGAGGGGGTGATACATCCGGCCGGCAAATTGGCGATCTACGATTCACTGCCCAAGTCGGACCCGCAGGCGAAGTTGCTCAAGGACTACCACCTGAATTACCAAAAGCAGTATGGCGAAGAGGCCACCACCTTCGGCGGGTTCGGCTACGACGCCTATCGGTTGATCGTCGCTGCCGTGGAAAAGGGGAACACGACCCCCGAGCAGATCAGAAACGGCATCGAACAGGCCAAGAAAATACCCAGCGTCTCCGGCATCTTCACCATGAGCCCCAAGGACCACAACGGCCTCGATCTGTCCTCCCTGGTGATGGTGAAGATCACCAAAGGGAAGTGGATCATGCTCACCAAGTAGCGGGGTATTGGCAATAAACGTTGAGGCACGAAACGCGACTTCAATTCGCGTGAAGGATGTCGTTTCGTGCCTCAACGCGACCTACTTGACCTACTTATTAATAATTCCCCTCCAGCCTCAACCTGCCGCTTGATCCCTTGGTTTCCCCCACCCAATGTCGGTCCCAACGGTCGTATTCCTCTGGTTACCTTCATCTTTCGAGCAAAGATGCCCATCAACAGTTCCAAGACGGACAGATCTCAACTTGCAACGCGCGTCGTTGAAGATAATGATGGGCGTCACCGGTCCTGGCACGGGGGAGGGCATTTGAACCCGGTGATAGCCATGATCACGGGTAAGGTGAACGTACTTTCGTGAAAGACGGGCATGCCTGGTCCGGACGAATCACTTGCCTACCCCAGGGATGCCACTGTTTTCAACAGGCGATGCCCGTCTTTGGTCTCGTCACATCCGTGTTTGGTCTCGTGATCGCCATCACAAGACCAAATACGGGCATACATGCTCTCGGGATAGCATAATATTCCCCCAAAAGAACTCCATCGCGAGAGCAAACGTCCTAAGTAATCCCACGAGAAACCCCTCATCGTTGGACGTCATAAGGGCATAATCCGCGCCAAAACAAGGGTACCTTGGACCAGCTGCCACCGTATTTCATGACAACCAAGGGTCCTGCTACGACCAAAGATGCGGAAGGTCAGCTAAAGATGCGTGGTAAGTTCTGACCGCGTACGCCCACGTTTTTCTTGAGGAGACCAATCACCAACTCCAGGCACCGTCATCGCAAAGACCAACCATGGTCATCTCGAGACCAACCATAGTCATCTCGAGACCAATCATGGTCATCTCAAGACTAACGCTGCAAGGACGAAGGGGACTGGCTCCGCAGGTGCCAGTCCCCCTCTCTCGCCACGAACAAAGTAACTGCGTCTGGTCGAAAGGATCTACTTCTCCACCATAGCCCGGCTTTCGTGCTTCCCTTTTTCTACCTGATAGTTCAAGGAACGCGCAAGCCCCAGCATCACCTCCCGCAGCTCGCCAAGCCCTTCAGTCTGATCGTTCCACCCCATGGTGCCAAAACGCATGTCATAAGCTTCGTATCCCAGCTGGTTGAGCAGAAATGCGCTGGCGGCGCCCCAGTGGCCTATGTAGCAGATGAGAACGATCTTCTTGTCGCGGGGGAGCTTGCGCAGGTTCTCAACCTTCGCAATCTCCTTTGCCGGTATGTTGATCGCCCCCGGGACGTGACCTTTTGCGTAATCTTCGGGCCGTTGCAGGCTGACGAGAAAATAGGAGTGGTCGCCGCCGACTACCGCCTTTTGGTAGACTTCCGCGCGGTCGATCAGCAGATCGCGTTTGGAACTCAATACCGCTTCAGCCCGCGCCGGCACCACATTTTTCCCGGTGCTTCCCACGGTTGCGATGGCAGGCAACACGTTGCCCCCGGCGGCATCGACCTGCGCCGTGCTTACCGGATAACCGGCCGAGCCGGGGTAAGGATCGGTTATCCCGGACTGGGAGGCGTTCCAATGGGTCATCCCGAACGACAGGACAGTGGTGTCGTAGCCGAGCTGCCCGAAATACAGGGCGGCGACCATGGAGCGATGCCCGTCCGCGCAGGTCACCACGATCTTCTTGTCCTTCGGGAGGATCTTCCCGGCCTTGCCGCTGGCGATCTCGTTATATGGGATGTTGACGGCACCGGGCACGTGCCCTCTGGCAAACTCATCCGCACTCTGAACGCTCACCAGGAAGTAGGACTGGTCCTTGCCCAGGATTACCTTCTTGTAGTAAGCCTCGGCCTGCATGAACGGTAATCCGGCAAAGAATGCACGGCTGGCCTTAAGAATCTCGTCGCTCGGATCGATCTTTTCCTTTATCGAGCCGGCATCGAGGGTTTTCGTTTTGCTCTTGGTGCTGTCTGCGAGAGCCCCTGTGGGCAACAACAGGCAGAGTGACAGGATGGTCCATTTGGCGATCGTCTTTGCATCTGGTCTCATTGCGTTTCCCTCCGTGAGCTCTACATACCTCACCGACCAGAGGATGCTCAAGGAGTACTTGACGAACGGAGGCAGGGGCTGGATGAACGGTGCCGTTATTGCCCCAGTGCTTTCTTAAGGGCCGGCGCGAGGCGGCATGAGACGGGGACCTTCGGGATAGCGGGATCATCAAAGGAGACCAAGAGGCGGCTCCCATCGCCGTGCTCGATGCCGCGGACGTGCTTGAGGTTGACGATGAAGCTCTTGTGGACGCGGAAGAAACCGTTGCCGGGCAACTTCTCCAGAGCTGTCTTCAGGCTCATCAGGAGGTAATGCCGTTTTGACCCGGTGAAAATCCGGCAGTAATTGCCGTCGGCCTGGATCAGGCGGACCTCGTCCGCGGACAGGAAGATAAAGTTCCCGTTTTCGTGTACCGGCAGTTTTTTCAGTTCCAGGTGCCCCGTCACCGGATTGGTCAGCGCGCCGGTCTGCTCGGTGACGTCAACGAAGATCACCGACCATGATGCCGCCCCCTCCGCAGTGCTGACCGTCATGCGGGACATGCTCATCATCAGGACCCGGCCCAGGAAATCGAGAACCAGCGTGTTCTGCAGGGTGTCTGCGGGCTCGGTGAGCTCCTGCAAAAGCCCCCGTACCTTCTCCCGGGTCTTCGGCTGGTGGAAACCAAGCAGATCTTTCCCCAGCGGTCCCGTTTGGTTTCCGACGATCTGGAGCGCGCACTGGTTCATGCCGACCACGGTGAAGTCGTCGGATAGAAGTACCAGCCCGAAGTTCAGGTCATCGCTGGAGGAAATGGTGCCGCGGCTGTAAGACATAGTTATTCCTCAAAATTCCGCGCATCGAGAGATGGTATCCGCGATCACGGTGCCAGGGCGGCCCCCCGGCGCCCACCGAGCGAGACCAAGGGACGGTGGGCAGCGGACTGCCTAACCTACGACTACCCTAATTTCTTTGCCGCCTCGCGGGCGGCGATCACGACCGGGTCCCAGACCGGGGAGAAGGGAGGTGCGTAGCTCAGGTCGAGGTTGATCATCTGTTCGACGGTGAAGCCTGCATGCAGCGCGGTTGCCAGGGTGTCGATCCTTTTGGCGGATCCGGCTTTCCCGACGATCTGGCCACCCAACAGGCGGCCGCTCCCCTTTTCGGCAAGTACCTTGACCGTTATTTCTCCGGCTCCCGGGTAGTACCCCGCCTTGGTCCGGCTCTTGATCACCGCACTCACCCATTCGAGGCCCAGCCTCCTGATCTCCTCTTCCTGCAGGCCGGTGCGGGCTATTTCCACTTCACAGATCTTGGTGACGGCGGTTCCCACCACCCCGGGAAAGGTGGCGTACCCTCCGCCGAGGTTGATTCCCGCTACCCTCCCGTGCCGGTTGGCGACGGTGCCGAGGGCGATGTAGAAGGGCCGGCGGCTGATCAGGTGGAACGACTCGGCACAATCTCCGGCAGCCCAGATCCCGGCCGTCCCGGTTTGCATCCTATCGTTCACCCGGATCGATCCTTTTTCTCCGAGCGGAATGCCCGCGGCTTCGGCAAGTGCCGCGTTGGGGCGCACCCCGAGACCGAGCACGACGACATCCGCCGGCAGGGTCCGCTGGTCGGTGATTACGCCGGTCAGCTTGCCGTTCTTGGTATCAAATGCTTCCAGCGTCTCCCCGAGGTAGAGGGTCACCCCTAGATCGCGCAGCGCCTGGGAGACCAGACGCCCCATGTCCGAATCGAGCGTGGACATCACTTCCGGTGACTTCGTCACCAAGGAAACATCCAATCCCTGCCGGACCAGGGCTTCGGCCATTTCCAGACCGATATATCCACCGCCCACGACAACCCCTTTTCGGGCGGACTTGCTGTCCAAAAGCATGCGCATTTCGACCCCGCTCTGCAGGGTGTTGATCCCGCAGATCTCGACCGCGTCGGAGCCCGGAACCTTCGGGCAGACCGGCTTAGCGCCGGTTGCCAGCAGGAGCTGATCGTACGGCTCCCATGAGACGTTGCCGGTTTGCAGCTCGAGAACGCGGACCCTTCCTCCTGCCGCATCGATTTCCTCGACTTCATGACGGATCCGGACGTCGATCCCTTCTTTTTCCCGGAACCGTTCGGGAGTGCGGATCATGAGTGCATCTTCCTTGTCGACAACCCGGCCGACATAGTAGGGGATGCCTCAGGCGGAATAGGATACGTGCGGGCCCCTCTCGAATACGATGATTTCCAGATCCGGACGCCGGCGTTTAGCCTGGGAAGCGGCGCTCATCCCCGCCGCATCGCCGCCGACAACGATGAGTCTATTGGTCGTCATGGCTTTTGCCCTCCTTATCACTGTTGTCCAAAGAGCTTAGAATTTATCCTAGATCCTCAATAATCATATCTGCAAGTAGATAATAAAAGAGCCCTCCTGCCAGTGCTTAAAGGAGGGCTCGTTTTAATGACTCAAAGGCAGGGAAGCCTGCGCGACAAAGCAACGAAGGAGAACCGCTTTTCCTGGTTGCATTCTCCTGCTCAAGGTCTATATACGGCATCTCTCCTTGCCTCCATCGGGAAAGGATGTCGAGTTTCCCTCAACGCGACCCACCGACTTATTGCGTTGAAATATACCAAAAAACAGTATAGGGTATACCGATGGTGTGGGCAGTCAATCTGTCAAAAAAGGCTGCTCAGCAATTCGAAAAACTGCCCAGGGCCGTTCAAGACTCGGCAGCTCTCTTGGTGATTGAAATGAGGAAAGCCGGGCCAGTGCGCGGCAACTGGCCAAATTACAGCAAACTCCCAGACTCCCGGCGTCACTGCCACTTGAAGAAAGGTAAGCCCACCTATGTAGCCGTTTGGAGAGAAGAAACGGCGGGGATTCAAATCATCGAGGTTATTTATGTTGGAACGCACGAAAAGGCACCCTACTGAAGAGACCATGAAGGGGCGAACGGTCGAGGTCCGTTTTGCGGGGGAACCCGCGAAGATCAGGGAGTTGAAACTCTATGCAAAAAAACTCGGGCTCAGGGACACCACCGAAACCGTTCCGCTGGAGCAGGTCATGCCTGAGATGCTGGCCAACAATGGTGGGATCTGCATCAGGGGCGGGCGTACCAAGGAAGGTTTGACTCAGGTGGAACTATCCAAACTTACCGGGATACCCCAGCGGCACCTCTCCGAGATGGAAAACGGGAAAAGGTCTATTGGAAGGGAGACGGCCAAGAAACTGGCTGAGGCACTCAACGTGGATTACCGGGTGTTTTTGTAAAGGCAGGTCGAAAACCTGGTGCCTTTTGCATGATACCCGAGCCTTGTCCTTATCGGCTTCCATCCTACTGCTTCCGGTCCAACAGAGCCCGGACCTTACTCAGGAGCTCCCGGGGCTGCACCGGCTTCATCACGAGCTCGGTCCCCTCGTGCAGGATGTCGCGAGTGACGATGATGTCCCGGGTGTAACCGCTGGTGTAGAGAAGAGAAACCTCCGGATTAAGCGCCCGGATCGCCTCCCCCGCCTCCTTCCCACTCAGTTGCGGCATCACCACGTCCATCAGAACCAGGTCAACCTTCCCCTGCGCCCGCTGGAACTGCTCCACCGCCTCCCTGCCGTCGGCGGCCAACAGCACCGTGTAACCGCTATCGGTCAGGACCGTTTCCAAAAGCTTGCGCAGGGCCGGTTCGTCCTCGGCCACCAGGATCGTTTCGGTACCCCCGCGCGGCGCCGCCTGATCCGTCCGCTCTCCGGCCGTCCCGGCCGGGGCCTGCGCCAGGGGGAGATAGATCCGGAAGGTGGTGCCGACGCCGGGCTCGCTGTAGACATTGATGAATCCGTTGTGCTGTGAGACGATGCCGTAGACGATCGCCATTCCCAGGCCGGTTCCCTTCCCCGGCTCCTTGGTCGTGAAAAAGGGCTCGAATATCTTCACCCGGGTCCTATCGTCCATCCCGATGCCGGTGTCCGACACAGAGATCACCGCGTAATGCCCCCGGGCCCCGGGCAGATTCTGCTCGGCAAAGGCTTCGTCCACCACCTGGTGCGCCGTCTCGATGCTCAGGATCCCCCCCTTCGGCATCGCGTCGCGCGCGTTGGTGGCGAGGTTCACCAGCACCTGTTCGATCTGCCCGGTATCCACCTCGGCAAACAGGGGCTCCCCGTATACCGAGGTCCTGAGCCGGACGTCCTCCCCGATGATCCGCACCAGGAAGCGCTGCACCCGCACGATCAGCTCGTTGAGATCGAAGGTGCGCGGGATCATGATCTGTTTGCGGGAAAAGGTGAGCAGGCTCCTGGTCAGCTCGGCCGCCTTCTCCGAAGATTCCATGATCTGGGCGACCTTGTCCTTCTGGGCCGGGCCCAGGGCGGCATCCCCCTTGAGCATCTCGGCATAGCCCATGATGACCATCAGGATGTTGTTGAAATCGTGGGCCACCCCACCCGCCAGCTGCCCCAGGGCCTCCATCTTCTGGGAATGCAGGAGCTGCTCCTCAAGGCGCCTGCGCTCGGTGATATCCTCGGCGATCCCCAGGACAAAACGCGGCACCCCCTCGGCATCGTAGAGGGGCAACTTCTTGGCCCGCAGGAACATCTGCTTCCCACCGGCCGACTTCACCGCCTCCTCGGAAATCTCGATCAGCCTCCGGGTATCCAGGGCCAGCCGGTCGCTCTGGGTAAAATATTCGGCCTGCTCCGGGGGAAACAGGTCATCGTCTCGCCGGCCCAGGACCTCCTCGCGGGTGTAGCCGAGAAACTCTTCGGCGGCCCGGTTCAGCGCCACGTAGCGCAACTCGGCAGCTTCCTTGGCAAAGACGATGGCGGGGATGTTGTCCACCACGTTTTTCAGGAAGTTCTCGCTGTAACGCAGCGCCTCCTCGGCCCGCTTCCGCTCGGTGATGTCGCGGGCTACGGCAAGGACGTAGGCTTGATCGTGGAAAACCATCCGGTTGAGGGTGAGCTCTGCGGGGAACGTCCCCCCGTCCTTGCGGTGCAGGGCGGTCAGCGCCTGGGCCCGGTCCCGCGCCTGGGGCGAGCGGATCAGTTCATCCCCCTCGGGGCACCGCGCCAGATCGGAGACGTCGAAGAGCGTTCCGGCAAGGAATTCCTCGCGTCGCCACCCCATCTGGGTCGATGCGAACAGGTTGACGTCGACGATCGCCCCCGAAGGGACCTCGACCAGGAAGAAGATGTCGTTGCTGTGATCGAGAAAGGCCTTGAGCCGCTCCAGTTCCTCCATCCGCGCCTGCAGCGCCGGATAGTACGTTTTCCGTACCGACGACTCCCCGAGTCCGGCCAGCTTTTCGTGCAGCCCAGCGTGGGTTTCCGAGGGATCAGAGGGATTCTTCATAGACGACCTCGATGTCGCGGTGGGTTGGTCGGCGGGGGTTGGTGACCATGCAGGGATCCTTGAGGGCATGATCGCTGAAGAAGCGGAGGTCGGCGGAGGAAACGCCGACCCCGGAGAGGCTGCGCCGGATTCCGACCGCCTCCTTGATGGAGCGGATGTGCTCCAGCAGGGCCTTCTTCCTGAGCGCCGGGGACGTGCCGCGCAGGTCGAGCCCCATCGCCTCTGCGATGAGCTCGTAGCGCTCCGGGGCGGAGGAGTAGTTGAATTCGATCACGTGATCCAGGATGATCGCGTTGCATTCGCCGTGGGCGAGGTCGATGGCGCCGCCGAGGCTGTGGGCCATGGCGTGGTTCGCCCCGAGGATGGCGTTGGAAAAGGCGAGGCCGGCCTGAAGGCTCCCCTGCATCACCTGGGTGCGGAATTCCAGGTCGTCGAGGTCGAGAACGGAGGGGATCAGGTTCCGGGAGAGGAGGCGCATCGCCTCGAGGGCGTGCAGGTCGGTCATCGTGGAGCGGGCGGTGGAGACGAACGCCTCGATGGCATGGGTGAGGGCGTCGAGCCCGGTGCAGGCGGTGAGATAGGAATCCATCGTGGTCAGGGTTTCCGGGTCGATGAGGGAGATATCCGGGACCACCGACTTGCTGATGATGGCGAATTTCACCCGTTCCAGCGGATCTTTTATGATGGCGAACTGGGAGACGTCGGCCGAGGTCCCGCCGGTGGTCGGGATGCAGACCAGCGGGGGGATGGGAATCGTCACCATGTCCACCCCTTCAAAGGCCTGGATCGGCTTGCGGTTGGTAGTTACGATCCCGATCCCTTTGGCGCAGTCGATGACGCTCCCCCCTCCGACCGCAACCAGGGCATCGCAGTGTTCCTCCTGATAGACGGCGACCCCCGCCTCTATCTCGGCGACCTTCGGGTTGGGGGTGACCCCGGTAAAGATGGTGAAGGAAAGCCCGGCCGCCTCCAGGCTCTCGCCGACCTCTTTGACCCACCCCGCGTGGACCACCCCCGGATCGGATACCAGCAGGACCTTTTTCCCGCCGAGGTTTCTGGCGTAACGGCCCGCGAGCTTCCGGGCGCCTACCCCGAAGATAAATTCCGGAGCAAGGAATTTACGCAGTTCAAAGCTACTCGTCATGCGATGTCTCCTGGTTTGCTTTGGTCGCCAGAAAAAATCTACTGAACCTACTGCTTCAAGTATGGACCCTGTCATAAAATTCAGTCAATCACGGCATGAATGAGCAGCATCGAGGTGCGGGTGAAACGAGAGTCGCAACCGGAGGGTTATTGGCAGAAGGGGCGACCAATGGCAGAGTAGCCCTACGCCTCACCCAAATAAATTCCTAAATTACATATGTGGGTTTCCTCGTCAAGCATATTGTTTACATGATGCATTCACGAGAGAAGGGACCCTGGCGAGACGTCGGCTGCGCGGACCAAGTGCCGAAGATGCTTGCGCCAACAGCCCCAAACGGTGCCTGTGGGTTGAGAGTCCAGACGGTCGATCCCTTCGAGCCTGCTTTCGGCTTGGTGCGGTCGTTCCAGCTGTGTTCGTCAGCACCAGCAAGCGAAAGGAAATTCAGCTTTTCAATCACCTGGAATGATAAAATAAAGCGGCAAGCGTAAGGAGGATATTCAGCGGCACGAAGGAGGAAACCATGTCAAAAGCGATACCGGAAGGATTCCATAGCATCACGCCGACGTTCACCTTTACCGATGCCCGCAAGGCGATCGAGTTCTACAAACAGGCCTTCGGCGCCCAGGAGCGGTTCGTCATGCCGGGCCCCGATGGCAAAGGGGTGATGCACGCAGAGATCATCATCGGCGATTCGATCGTAATGTTCGGTGAAGAAAGTCCGCAGAATCCCTGTAAAAGCGCGCAAACCATGGGGGGCTCCCCGATCGGCTTCTACTTTTACGTGGAAGACGTGGACAAGGCGTTCCGAAGGGCTTTGGAAGCAGGCGCCCAGGTCCGCATGCAGGTCGCGGACATGTTCTGGGGTGACCGGGTCGGCAGCGTGCAGGACCCGTTCGGGTTCAACTGGACCCTGGCGACCCACATCAAGGATCCAACCAGGCAGGAACTGGAGGAAGGCGCTCAGGCGGCCTGCGCTCAGATGCAGAAGGGATAGCGTCCACGCAGGAGTAAGGGTACCTGTCCTGCCGTGAACCAAGAGCCCTCCTGCCCATGCTGGCAGGGGGGCTCTTTTTATTTGCGGACCCGTTGGTCCAATCATTTTCGCTGTAGGAGCGGCACCGCTTCTTTCCGCGCGGCAAGAAACCAAGCGGCTCGATCAGGCCGCCTTTTCCACGCCGAGCACCCTGAGCAGCGCGTGGGCGGCGGACGTCGACGAGGCAGGATTCTGCCCGGTGATCAGTCGGCCGTCAACGATGGAGAAGGGCTGCCAATTGGGAACCTTCTGGAAGTTAGCCCCCAGCCGTTTCAGCTCATCCTCGACGAGAAACGGCACAACATGGGTGAGCTGAACCGCTTCCTCCTCCTCGTTGGTAAAACCGGTTACCCGCTTCCCCTGCACCAGCGGCTCCCCCTGGTAGGTGACGTGGCGCAGGACACCCGGAGCGTGGCAGACTAGCGCGATCGGCTTGCCGGAGTTGTAGAACGCCTCGAGCAACGCGGCAGAAACGGGACTTTCGGCGAGATCCCACATGGGGCCGTGTCCGCCCGGGTAAAAAACGGTGTCGAAATCTTCCGCCTTCACATCCTCAAGCCGGGCGGTATGCGCGAGCGCCTGTTGCGCCCTCGCATCCTTCTTGAAACGGGCCATTGCCTCGGTCTGATTCTCCGGCAGGTCGCTTTTGGGATCGAGCGGAGGCTGCCCCCCTTTCGGAGAGGCGAGCGTCACCTGGACATCGGCATCCTGGAAAACGTAATACGGCGCCGCAAATTCTTCCAGCCAGAAACCGGTTTTGCGGCCGGTGTCGCCGAGTTGGTCGTGCGACGTTAGAACCATGAGAATTTTCATTTTGCGCTCCTCGTTTGCAGTCCCCCGGGTGCATCGCAGCCACCCGGAAGGTGCAGAATCCAGCTATTTTTTCCCCTGAGGGGAATTATGATCCTTTTCGCGTCTTTAAGGGAGAGTCCTTAACGACGTAGCTGCGAACACTCCGGGAGCGCCTCTCCAGATGCGATTGACCGCAACCGCGGTCGTCTACCCAGATGGTGATGCGGCTTTTCCGCTGATTTTTCTGTGGGAGCGCCATTTCTGGCGCGAACCGCCGGAGGCGGCGACAGCGGTTGCGGTTAATCGCGACAGCAATGTCGCTCCTACAGTCTGAGGCCAATTGTTCTACCTGATTGACATCACGCTATGACTGTGCATAATGCAGCTCACATTCCATTACCCTGATTGGTGGTACACGATAATACTCAACCATCCGCGAGGATGGGGCGGAAAGCCTAAAGGGTCTCTCTGAGACAGCCGGGTTGCCGAAATATCAACCGATATTCAGCCCCGGCTTTTTTGCGTCCGAGACCGGAAACTCGGACCGGCTGCGGTAAACTCATTAAAACAAACGTGAGAGGTAACCCTATGAGAAGATCGAACTTCCTTATGACCGTATGTGCATCCCTGATACTCACCTTGTTTGCCACCTCAGCCTTCGCGGAACGCGAGAGCGCAAAAATCGACGATTGCATCGAGGTCGTCAAGGCGGTCAAGGCCATCCCCGAGAAAGGGGTTCCGCCGGTCCTTTTGCAAAACGCCCAGGGCATCATGATCATTCCCGGGGTCATCAAGGTCGGCTTCGTGGTCGGCGGCCGCTACGGAACCGGCATCCTCACCGTGCGCGACGAGAAGGGGACCTGGAGCAACCCCGTCTTCGTCAAGATCGCCGGCGGCAGCCTCGGCTGGCAGATCGGAGCGCAGTCCACCGACCTCATTCTCGTTTTCAAGACGAAAAAGAGCGTGGACGGCATCCTCAAAGGGAAACTCACCTTGGGGGCCGACGCCTCGGTAGCGGCGGGCCCGGTCGGGCGCAGCGCCGAAGGGGCTACCGACCTGACGCTCAAAGCGGAGATCTACTCCTACTCTCGCAGCCGGGGCCTCTTCGCCGGAATCGCGCTCGATGGCGCCGCCCTGATGATCGACGACGACGCCAACGCCGCCTTCTATGGCAAACAGGGCATCGAGCCCAAGGAGATCGAGGCGGGAACCGGCGTAAAGCCGACGCCGGCGGTAACGGAGCTGCTAAAGCTGCTGCAATAAGCACGGAAACATGACCGGAACAAAAGAGCCCTTCTGGTGCCACAGGCCAGGAGGGCTTTTATTTGGCGCGTCAGGAATTCCCGGGAGAACCAGATGAACGGCAAATCCCCCCATCCCCCCTTTGTCAAAGGGGGGTATTAAGGCCGGACCTGGTGCGGTAGGTGTCCACCCGCAGGTCGCTTTCGGCGATCTTGATGTCGATGTCCTCTTCCTCAATCACCGGGAAAACGAAGAACGACGCGAACGAGGTGTGGCGTCGAGCGTTGCTGTTCCTTGGTGGAAAATTCCGTCTTCCGGAAAGGGCAAGATCCCCCCTTCGATGATGATGCGCCCAATCCGTCGAAACGACACTTTGACATGACCTGCAGATACTATATAGTCACCTTAATGTGAGACTAGCATTGTCAGGTCACATGAGAGCTACCCCTCCCAGTGATGCAGTTGACACTCCGGGGTGATGACGGCGAGAATGGATTGAGGGGGAAAACTCATGTTCGTTCAGAGACTTATCCGGTTTCTCGGCAGGATGATCTTCTATTTCTTGATGCTGCCGGCTCTGATCGGCCTGATCTATACCCTGGCCGAGGGGGAGTTGCGGGCGGCCCTGGTTTTCCTGATCGTGTTCGTCCTCGTCCTCTACTTCGGGTTGGTCCGCATCCGGGTTCCGGCCAATTCGGTCATGGTGCGCAAGGGCAAGGTCGTCTACTTCATACCGGAGAAATCGGTCCGCGACCGCTTCGATTTCGCCTCGCGCGGCCAGACCATCGTCGAATTACCGAGCTTTCGCCTCTTGGACCGTCCCCATGTCGTGGAGATATTTTTTCCCGACCGGCAAGGGGGGGTGATTTCCTGCCGGCTGTCACTGACCCTCAGCTACATCATGGATCTGACCTCATTGCAGCGAGCCTACGACTACTTTATCCGTTATCAGGATGAACTCCCCCTGATAGTGAAGCGAAAGTTGTACAACAGCGCCGCCCGGATAACCTGGCCGTCGCCTCCGAAAGGAGATGAAGACGCGAATGCATTTGTGCAGCCGGCTCTGGCTGAATTGAATTCGGGACTGGAAACTCTCGGGATGAAGATAGAAGAAGCGACCTGCACCTTCGATGCGGGGTCGACCCTTGCCAGACTGGTATCCGACGAGCAGGTGACCGTCGAGAGAATTGATATTGAGTAGAGCGCAGGTATCTCTTATCAAGACCCGGGTCGTTCCCAGCGGAAAAGCTTCTATTGAAATCCGGTTACAAAGCTCGTATTATCCAAAGCTCACTAAAACGAAACAGAAAGCAGACCCGGCAGTTCTGGAACTCCCTCGGGTTGCCCCTGTTTTCGGTCGCTCGCGATCGCCTTCAACTTTCCATTCTTCAGATAAAGGAACATGATCAGCCATGATCGTACCTCAGGATACCGACCTCAATGCCAGTGGTATGAAGGTCACCGATACCGCACATGCAAGGGTACTGGAACTCTCAAAGCAAGGGCATAATCTGGTTCGAGCCAAGCGATACGCTGAAGCTTACGCTGTTTATGAAACCGCTTTGGGAATCGACGCACGAAATCCGTATGTGCTGACGGGAATGGGTGACGCGCTGCGCTACCAGAAGAAATTTTCCAACGCTGCCGAATGCTACCGCAAGGTGTTGGACTTCGATCCGGAAAATGCCTTTTCCCTGGTCGGACTGGGTGACGCGCTGCGGGGGATGTATCAATACGGCGAGTCTATTGAGTGCTTTAGAAGATCACTCCACAAGAACCCGAACAACTTAATGGTTCTGACGCGCATTGCCGACAGCTACAAGAAGATCGGCGATTACGAAAATGCGGAGACCTTTTACAAAAAGGCTTACGCCATCAGGCAGAAGGACCGCTATGTCTTGCTGGGGTTGGCCGACCTGTACAAAACGACGGGCCAGGAACTTCTCGCCATCGAGTACTATGAAAAATCGCTTGCCATCGGCGTCAGTACCATCACGATCGTGACCATCCTGGGCAACCTGCACCTGAAGCACGAAAACTTTGAGCAGGCCCGCCATTACTTTGAAATGGCTCTCCAACAGGAACCGCACAACAACCATGCGCTCTACGGATTGGGGAACTACTACCGGAGGATGTGCAACTACGAGCGGGCCGTCGAGGTGTGGGAGCAAATCCTGCAACACGACAGCGGGACCCCGAACCTCTTGACCCGTTTGGGGGATGCGTACCGTAACCTGGGCCGATTCGACGCCGCCGAACATGCCTACCAAAGCTGCCTGGATCGCAGTTATGACAAGTTCGCTTTCCTGGGGATGTTGAAGATGCACTGCCAGTTGGGTCAACTGAAGGAGGCCTGTGCCTGCTACGACAAGCTCTTTCGCAAGGAGGGGGGTGACACGAGGCTTTTTATGGAACCGGGGGAGTTACTCGTGGAGCGGGGTAGTAAGGATCTTGCTCTCGAATTCTTCCGTCACGTCCAACTACTGAATAAAAACTCCGAGGAGGTTTGCTCGCTGATCAGCGAACGTATCTCGGAACTGAGTTGAAACCGCGTCAGTCACAGTCGCATACCGCCGGTGACAGGGCCAGAGTTGCTGCACCGGAAAAACCGGGCACGGCGACAACCTGAAACGGCTGCTTCAAGTCCTCGCTGACGATACAGCCCGGCCCCGGAGCCACCTGCTGAGCGACGACGACTACGCCGGTCGATGTCGGCAGTACCGAAGTCACGGCAATCGCGTGACCTCCCGTCGGCTGCGGGGCATCGACGACGGCAATCAGGATCGTGTGGTCAAAATCGACCGCCGGGCGTGCCGGGACGATGAAGGCGTTGATATTCAACTCGATCCAGAAATTTCCCCACTCGGTATTGTTACGGATCACCTTCACCACGGGGGCATGGTTACCGGAAGGCGACACTTCTCCTTTTTTCACCACCGAGAATTCGAGCGGTTCCTGCGCGTTGCATGAGTCCGTGCTGCCAATAAGGAGCACCCCGCCGAGCAGGAATAGCAGAGCCGCCAAAGCTCTCATTGTCATAACAGTGACTCCTCCCATGGAAGCTGACGCGGAAGTCAACCCAATTACCACCTGCAAATCGACCCTTATATCACAAAATCAAACCCCAAGGAAATCAGGTTTTTACCAGAAACGTTCAATAAACCCCTTCCGATGGCCGCCTAATGACCATCCCGGCTCTGTTTTTGGACCAGGTTTCCCGGTTGGGAAAGGTACGCGAGAAAAGGTAGCCACTATGTACGAAAAGCTGTACGAACAGACGATAGATCCGAATCAGATCCCCTTCGAGCTGCCGGAATGGATCGCGTGCGCCCCGTTTGAGGAGTACCTGGGGATGACGATCGAGGCGGCCGAAGCGGGACGGGCCGTTCTTACCATGCCCTTCAAGATCAAGCTCGCCCAGGGGGCGGGGGTCATGCACGGCGGTGCGGTCACCTCGCTGGCGGATACCGCGGTTGCCATGGCTATCAAGAGCCTGGTCCCGGAAGGGACTGATTTTGTGACGGTGGAGATGACGCTCAAATTCCTCGCCGCGGTCCACGAAGGGACGGTGCGCGCCGAGGCCAGGGCGACCCGGCTCGACGAACGTAAAATAACCGGGGCAGCGGACATCTTCAGCGGCACCGAGAAGGTTGCCGAATTCAGCGCCTTTTTCCTGATCCGAAAGAAGCGGTGAAGGGACGGGGTACTCGATCGGTCGGTGGTATTCGCGCCTGGAAAGGCGCTCCCACCGGTCAAGTTTCCGCGGTAAGTATCAGGCGTCGGCACCTCAGGGTGCCGGCGCTTTTTCGTTTCGGTCCCCTCACGGCATCCAAAAAAAATCTGCATCCAGCACCAACTTTTTTTCTTCTCGAACCCCATAAAAGACCAAAAAAGTCTCATTGCGGCGCCAGTTAGCTCAGGACCACCAGAATTCAAGAAAAGGCAAAGAGAGCCGATAAGTAGCGATGGGGTAACTTCCAGACATTATTGTTCTTAACTGATCCGGTAACGTAGTGAATCCGTCGGAATCCGAGCCATGGCACGATTCGGCGGAGCGGCAATTTCGGTTTTCTTTGGGCATGATCTCGAAGGGAACTGAGGAGAAGGCATGAGTAAGGATTTCGAAAAGAATAAAAAGATTCAGTGGACCATGCTCGGGATCACCATTTTCCTGGTGACCGGTGCGGTGGCTCACAACCTCTACCGGATCTATCGCGATACCGTCGAAACGGAGAAGTACCGACTGCTCGCCCAGGCGAGGGTCATCGGCGAAAACCTGAACAACCGCCTGATGGGTACCGAACATACCATGATGGCAATCCGGGACGAACTGAGCGAGATGCCGACGGAAAACTGGAAAAGAACCTCTTTTGCCTACGAGTCGAAGCTCATCGACGAGGAGGTCTCCGGAATCCGGGCCGTCTTGGTACTGGACCGGCAAGGGAAGGTGCGGCTTTCCAACCGCAAGGAACTGGAGGGGCTCGATCTGAGCCAGCGCGATTACTTCCGGCAGGCGCGCAAGAATCCTAACGCCGCGACCCTGTACCTCTCTCCGCCGCTGAAGACCCGCAGCGGGCACTGGATCATGAACCTGGTCCGGGGGATCAGCGACGAACGCGGCTTTGCCGGCGTCGTCGCGGCGGGCATCGACCCGGCCTCTTTCAAGCCGCTCCTCGACTCCGTCAACTACGCGCCGGACATGCAGTCGGCCATCGTCCACGAGGACGGCGGCGAGTTCGTCACCCTGCCGGGGAAGCCGGACCACGTCCCCAACATCCGCAGCTCCGATTCGGTCTACGCCCGGCACCTCGCCAGCGGCAAGCAGTCCGACGTCTTTATCTACGGCACCGGGCAGAGCGGCCAGACCCGGATGACGGCGGTGATCAGCGTGAAACCGCGCGACCTCCTCATGGACAAGGGTTTTTTGATCGCCACCACCCGCAGCATGTCGGCGATCACCAGCAACTGGCGGGAACACGCCCGCAACCAGCTCGGCATCCTCCTTTTCATCTCGTTTTCCTCCAGCGTCGCGCTGGCGGGATTCCAGAGGTTCCAGCAGAAACAGCGTCAGATCGTGGAACGGACCGATGCGGAGCTGAGGGAGACCCAGCAGCAGCTGCGCGAGATGATCGACTTTCTTCCCGACGCGGTGCTGGTGACCAACAACGACAAGAAGGTCGTGATCTGGAACCGCGCCATGGAGGAGATGACCGGGGTAAGCAAGGAGGAAATGGTCGGCAAGGGGGATTACGAGTACACCGTCCCGTTCTACGGACAGCGCCGCAAGATGCTGGTGGACTACGTGGATGACCACAAGGAAGTCATCATCGGCAAATACTCCGCCGTCACCCACCGCGGCGAGACGGTCGGGGTGGAGAGCTTCTGCCCGTCCCTGCACGGCGGGGTCGGGGCCTACGTCTGGGCGGTCGCCGCGCCGCTTTACGACTCGGTCGGCAAGCGCATCGGGACCATCGAGTCGATCCGGGACGTGACCAAGCAGAAAGAGGTCCAGGCGGCCATGGTGCAAAACCAGGAATACCTGCGCAAGCTCTACCACGGCCTGGAAAACAGCGCCAGCGCGGTCATGATCACCGACGTGCACGGCACCATCGAGTACGTGAACCGCAAGTTCACCGAGGTGACCGGCTACGCCCCGGAAGAGGCGCTGGGCAAGAACCCGCGCATCATGAAGTCGCAGTCGACCCCCCCGGAGGTGTTCAAGGACCTCTGGAACACCATCCTGAGCGGGCGCGAGTGGCGCGGCGAGGTGCTGAACCGCCGCAAGACCGGCGAGGTCTACTGGTCGGTCGCCTCGATCAGCCCGCTGCGCAACGAAAAGGGGGAGATCACCCACTTCATCGCCAACGTGGAGGACATCAACGAGCGGAAAAACGCCGAGGCGACCATCGAGCACCTGGCTTACTACGACCCGCTCACCGAACTCCCCAACCGCCGCATGCTCAAGGACCGGCTCGACCTGGCGATGCGCCGCAGCCGGCGCCAGGAAAATTCCATCGCCCTGATGTACCTCGACCTGGACACCTTCAAGCACATCAACGACAGCCTCGGGCACCCGGCCGGGGACCAGCTGCTGCGCGAGATGTCCCGGCGCTATCGCGAGTCGCTGCGCGACGACGACATCGTCTGCCGGCTGGGGGGGGACGAGTTCGCCATCATCCTGCACGACATCCGCAACGAGGAGGATGTCGCGGTGGTCGCCTCGAAACTGCTGGAACAGACGACGAATCCGGTCGAACTGGAGGGGATGGAGGTGACGGTATCGGTGAGTATCGGTATCGCCCTGTTCCCGCGCGACGGCGCCGATGCGGAGACCCTGGAAAAACACGCGGACATCGCGCTGTACCACTCCAAGGGCGAAGGCAAGAACACCTTCCGCTTCTTCCACGAGGAGCTGAACCGCATCACCCGCGACCACATGGCGCTGGACCACGCCCTGCGCCACGCCGTGCAGAACGACGAACTGGTGCTGCTCTACCAGCCGAAAGTGAATCTGGAGACGGGGGAGGTGACCGGCGTGGAAGCGCTTTTGCGCTGGAACAGCCCGACCTTCGGCATGGTCTCACCGATCCGGTTCATCCCCATCGCCGAGTCCAACCGCACCATCATCCCGATCGGAGAGTGGGTGCTGCGCACCGCGTGCCGCCAGCAGGTGGCCTGGCGCGAACAGGGCCTGGACCTGGACATGGCGGTAAACATCTCGCCGATCCAGTTCAAGTCGCAGGCGGTGATCAGCCAGGTCTCCTCCGCGATTGCCGAGACCGGCATCGATCCGGCCCGGCTGGAGCTGGAGCTCACCGAGAGCACCCTGGTGGAAAAACCGGAAGCGGCCATGAAGACCATGAACAACCTGCGCGAGATCGGCTGCGGCATCGCCATCGACGATTTCGGAACCGGCTACTCATCGCTCAGCTATCTCCGCAACTTCCCGGTCACCTGCCTGAAGATAGACCGTTCCTTCATCTGCGAGCTGGCGAAAAACGCCGGGGACCGGGCGATCGCCCGCTCCATCGTCGAGCTGGCCAAGAGCTTCGGCACCTGTACCGTCGCCGAAGGGGTGGAAGGGATGGACCAGCAGGACATCCTGAGCGATCTCGGCTGCGACTACATCCAGGGATACCTCTATTCCCCGCCGGTCGCCGCCGAGCGCCTGGTGCAGGTGGTACAGGAAATCAAGCAGGGATTCTGCGACTTGCATTACGGGGGTGAGGGAAGTCAGTAGAGTGTTCCGAACTGTCACAGCATCGGTGCGGATAACTCACGGCACCGGTCCTGCTTGTTTTTGCAGCGACTCAGCTTGCAATGGCGCGCCCCCCTTATACAATTGACAATGTTCTCCCTCTTGGAAAGGGAGCTGTTGCTTGAATAAAAGGGTGTGCGGCTTTCAATGCAGATACGGCTGATCCATTGTCCGTATTTTTCCCAATATCTTTTCCCTACCCGGCCAGCCGTTCCTGACAGTACGAGCGGCGGCCGCGGCTTACCTTGCCCGCTGCATCCTTCCCACGGTAGCACGTCTGGCTGACTGGTTCGATCGATAGTCCGGGAACGTCACCGATAAGGTCGCGTCCATCCCTGCACGAAACAGGAGCGAGCCTGCCATGAACGTAATGCTCTGTCTAAAAAGCCGGGTGGTCGGGGAAGCCCTTCGCGACCTGCTCAGCCGCGACAATGCCGAAGACCGGTTCTTCCTGGAGCACGATGCTGCACCGGGGGACGCGCCCGACCTCGTCGTGGCGGACAAACGGAGCATCACCGGGGAGCTGTTGTCGCGCTGGCCGCAGGCAAAGGTGGTCCTTTTGGACACCGGGCTGCACCAGGAGGAGGTGATCACCACCATCCTGCTGCACCAGCTTTTCGGGGTGATATCGACCGACGCCGATCTTCCCCTGATGCAGAAGGCCCTGCGCCTGGTGTACCAAGGGCAGGTCTGGATCAACAACAGCAACGTCAAGGCCCTGCTGAGCCGGGCCGGGAACATCGCCCGCGCCCCGGAAACAGAACGGATCAGCAAGCGGGAGCAGGAGATCCTGCAACACCTCTCCCAGGGGAAGAAGAACCGCGAGATCGCCGAGGAGCTCTACATGAGCGAACACACGGTGAAGGCGCACATGTCCCGCATCTTCAAGAAGTTCAACGTCACCAGCCGCTCTCAGCTCGTCACCTGCCTGCTCAACGCCCGCGAACCCGACCTGTCCACTCCGACGACCTGAAGTCGTCTCGAACGTCGCGCCGATTTCAAAACGCAGGGTGGGCACCCCGTGCCCACGCGGACCGATGCCAGGCAGGGTTACGTGGGCAAAGGGCTGCCCACCCTGCGGAACCGGCCGTCAGCCCCTCTCCCCGCAGCGGACCACCACTTCGGTTTCCAGCGACTCTCCGGCGGACTGCAGGTACAGCGTCCCCTCGGTTATCGTCACTTCCCACACGATGGAACGCTCCACCTGCGCCGCTACGCGGCTGAGGAAACCGGGATCGACGGTAACCAGGGTGAGGTTGCCGATGCCGGTTATCTTGGGGAGATGCTGGCGCTCCCAATGGGGAAAGCCGTTGCCACAGGGAAGCAGCGCCACCCGCCCCGCATGACGCGACGCCTTCAGCAGGCGCTCCGGTTCCGGGAGCCCCACCTCGACCCAGGTGAGCACCCGGTCGTCCGGCCCCTTGGACCAGAGATCGGGCTCGTCGCCGGCGCTGATCCCCTTGGTGAATTGGAGATCTTCCTCGTAGAAAAGGAGGTAGGCGAGCAGCCGTGCCACCAGCCGCTCCTGCGTTTCGGAGGGATGTCGGGCCAAGGTGGTCTGAATGGATTGGTAGACCCCGCGGTCGATGTCGGAAAGCTGTACGGTGGCCCGATGGACGGTGGAGGGAAGCGCCATGTCTATACCTTCTTTTTTCGGGTGAGTTGGGTGAGGAGCCGGTCCAGCGACGAGGCGAATTTCTGGCGGTCGGTGAGGCTGAACTGGGCCGGACCACCGACGAGGAGGCCGCCGTCGCGCAGTTCCATCATCAGGTCCCGGATGGAAAGCCGCTCCCCGACGTTCTCCTCGGTGTAGAGCTCCCCGCGCGGGTCGAGCGCGACCGCCCCCTTGGCGACGATCCGCGCCGCGAGCGGGATGTCGGCGGTGATGACGATATCTTCGGCGGCGGCGTTTTCGGCGATGTAGTCGTCGGCGACGTCGAAGCCTTCGGAAACGACGACGGAGTCGATCAGGCGGGAGTGGTGCTTGGCGAGGCTCTTGTTGGCGACGAGGCGTACCGGCAGGTTGAGGCGTTCCGAGGCGCGGAAGATGATCTCCTTGATCACCCGCGGACAGGCATCGGCATCGATCCAGATCTTCAGGGGGGACTCCTATGCATGGGTTGAAAGCAGAGGAGCCATACTAGCATGGATGAGAACTAAGGGATAGGTGCTTCCAACGGGTGGCGATCGGGAACAGGCAAGGTAGCTGCCTACCCTGTGGGAGCGCCATTGCTGGCGCG
This sequence comes from Geomesophilobacter sediminis, assembly GCF_016458275.1. Classification (GTDB taxonomy): domain Bacteria; phylum Desulfobacterota; class Desulfuromonadia; order Geobacterales; family Geobacteraceae; genus Geomesophilobacter; species Geomesophilobacter sediminis. The sequence goes on along the minus strand of NZ_JAEMHM010000001.1, from coordinate 173,244 downwards.
AATAACCGCACCCTGTGGGAGCGCCATTCCTGGCGCGAACCGCCGCAGGCGGTAATGGCGGTCGGATTGATCGCCTGGAAAGGCGCTTTCCCCAGGGTGGGCGGCCAGGTCAACGCCGCGGCTACTTGACATCGGCTCCGGGGCCATCATTGTATCAAGTCACTGCCAGGAAACGGCTTGGGAAAGCGATCTTCAACTCAGGATTTTGGAAACCAGTTTTGGCGACAAGGAGCAGTCATGACCGGTCAACTTCCCTCCCGCAGCGGCGGGCGCATCCTGGTGGACGCGCTCAAGATCCACGGCGTCGACGTCGCCTTCTGCGTGCCCGGCGAAAGCTTTCTGCCGGTGCTCGATGCCCTCTACGACGAGCAGGAGGCGATCCGGCTCATCGTCTGCCGCCAGGAAGGGGGGGCGGCGTACATGGCGGAGGCGTTCGGCAAGCTCACCGGCCGCCCCGGAATCTGCTTCGTAACCCGCGGCCCGGGTGCCACCAACGCGAGTGTCGGCGTCCATACCGCCTACCAGGATTCGACCCCTTTGATCCTCTTCGTGGGACAGGTGGGGGGCGCGCTGGTGGAGCGGGAGGCGTTCCAGGAAATCGACTTTCGCCGCATGTTCGGACAGATGGCGAAATGGGTCGGCCAGATCGACCGCGCCGAGCGGATTCCCGAGTTGGTGAGCCGGGCCTTCCACCTGGCCGTTTCCGGCCGCCCGGGGCCGGTGGTCCTGGCCCTTCCGGAGGAGATGCTCTCGTCGCAGGCGGCAGTGGCGGATGTCGGCGCGTACCGGCGGGTTCAGGCCCATCCCGGCGCAGACAGCCTCGCCGAGCTGTGGGGGAGACTCACCCGGGCCGAACGCCCGCTGCTTCTATTGGGCGGCGGGGACTGGTCCGCGGCGGCGTGTGCCGACATCGCCGCCTTCGCCGTGGCCAACGGCCTGCCGGTCGCCTGTGCCTTCCGGCGCCAGGATCTTTTCGACAACCGGCTGGGCAATTACCTGGGGGACGTCGGCATCGGGATCAACCCCGCTCTTGCCGAGCGAGTCCGGGAGGCGGACCTGATCCTGGCGGTCGGGGCGCGCCTGGACGAGATGACGACCAGCAGCTATACCCTGATCGTGCCGCCGCGCCCGCGCCAAAAACTCGTGCACGTCCATCCCGGGTACCAGGAGCTGGGGCGGGTCTACCAGGCGGACCTGATGATCAACTCCGGCATCGCGGAATTCGCTGCCGGAGCGCGGCGCCTCCCACCGATACCGTCTCCTTCCTGGCGGGGCTGGACCGAGGCGGGACGGCAGGAGTACCTCTCCTGGCTGCAGCCCCACCCGGCCCCCTTCGAACTCGACCTGGGAGCGGTGGTCGCCTGGCTGCGGGAGCGGCTCCCGGAAGATGCCCTCGTTACCAACGGCGCGGGTAACTACTCCGCCTGGGTCCACCGCTACTACCGGTATCCCGGCTTCCGGACCCAGCTCGCACCGGTGAACGGGTCGATGGGATACGGCGTGCCGGCGGCGGTGGCGGCCAAGGTGGTGCACCCGGATCGGACCGTGGTCTGCTTCGCGGGGGATGGCTGTTTTCTGATGAACGGGCAGGAGCTCGCCACGGCGGTGCAGTACAACCTGGCGGTGGTGATCATCGTGGTGAACAACGGGATGTACGGCACCATCCGGATGCACCAGGAACGGCGCTACCCGGGGCGGGTCTCCGGGACCGAGCTCAGCAATCCCGATTTCGCGGCGCTGGCCCGCGCCTACGGAGCTTTTGGCGAAGTGGTGGAAAGGACGGCAGATTTTGCGGGGGCATTCGAGCGGGCAGTGGCGTGCGGGGGGCCGGCACTCGTGGAGCTGAGGGTGGATCCGGAGGCGATCACGCCAAGGATGACGATCGGGGCGATCCGGGAGGAAGCGCTGACGGGATGAAACCTTAAACTCCCCCTCCCTCCGGGAGAGGGTTGGGGAGTTAAAGGAGCGGTCAATCCCTTTTCTTGCCGAAAAGGCGCATCACCTGCTGCATGTCATCCCAGACCGGGCGCTTGAGGCCCGGATCGCGCAGCAGGGCCTCGGGGTGCAGGGTCGGCAGGAACTTGATCCCTTCCACCTCGAAGATACGACCGCGCAGGTCCTGGATCGGGGCGTCATCCTGCAAAAGCAGGCGGGTGGCCGGCGTCCCCAGCGTCACGACGATCTCGGGACGCGACGCGGTGATGGCGTGGAGCAAGGAGGCGCGGAGATCCTCGCCCATCGGCGGCACCGCGGCAAAGCACAGCAGGCAGACTTCCTTCCCGGTGAACCCCATCGCCTGGATGATCTTCGCCAGAAGGTCTCCGGCATCCCCCTGGAATCCCTCCCCGTTCATGACCAGGAAGAACTTCGCCCTCGGGTTGCCGATGGCGCGGAAGAGTTTGGGAACCCGCGCCCGCCCGGGCTCGGCCGGCTGCGCCGAGGGCCTCGCGACGGCAGCCGCGGACGGTGCCGCGGCCGGGGAGGCTTCGGGCTCGGCCGCCGCCACCGGAGTTGCCAGCATCTCGTCCGGATCGTAGGGGGGCGGCTCGTCTTCGTCGGCAACCTCGTGGAGCGCATCGGGACAAAGCACCGCAGCCACGGGCGCCGCCGGCAGGGCCGCACCCTCCGGAGCATAATACAGCTCGTTCACCCCGGTCTCCCGCAGCTCTTCCAGATATTCCGTCAGCTGCGCCAGCAGCAGCTCCCGCTCCTCGATCGACTCCATTTCCGAAACCCCTTTACTTTTCAGCGACGATTCATTTATCCTTTGAAATTATGCTCATACTTTCTGCAGTCACGGCGCTGCTTATCGTACTCCTCCCTCAGCATGCCTATGCCTGGGGGGCCGGAATCCACCTGCAGTTGGGGATGAACGTCCTCGCCAACCTGGAACAGCTGCAACCGACGGTCGCCTCGATCATCGGAGCGCATCCCTACGACTTCCTCTACGGCACCATCGCCGCCGACATCACCCTGGGCAAGAAGTTCACCCACTACCTGCTGCATTGCCACCGCTGGCGCATGGGGCACAAGATCCTGGAAAAGGCGGGCAACGAAGCGGAACAGGCCTGCGCCTACGGGTACCTCAGCCATCTCGCCGCGGACTGCATCGCCCACAACTACTACGTGCCGTTCAAGATCATGCGGAGCTTTTCCTCGCTCACCCTCAAGCACACCTACTGGGAGATGCGCTTCGAAACCTACGTGCCGAAGGAGGTCTGGGAAACCGGGGAGAAGGTCTGCAAGGAGCACTTCAGCGAAAACGACCTGCTTTTGCGCAAGGTGCTTTCCGACACCATCTTTTCCTTCACGACCAACAAGCGGATCTTCAACTCGATCCTGCTGGTGAGCCGCCTGGAGAAGTGGCAGGCCCTCATGCAGACGGTTACCGAAAACTCGCGCTTCCCGCTGGATGACGACGACCGGGAGGAGTACATGCAGCTGGCCCAGGAGGCGGTGTTCGATTATCTCAACTTCGACCAGAACTCCCGCTTCTACAGTGCCGACCCGACCGGGGAAAAGGCGCTGTCGGCTGCGGCCGCGGTGCGCAAGAACCTGCGCCTGCTGTACAAGGCGGGGAAGATCACCAAGCCGCAGGCCTACGCGGAGCTGGACGACATCCGGGCGAAGCTCAAAGAGGCGATCTGCAACCCGGCACTCATCAAGCAGATCAAGTCGTCGTAAGACCTTTGCCCCCCACTCTCCTTTAACTCCCGCTGGCAAACACTGGCAAAAGGTGGCCCCTTTACCTCCCCCTTTGACAAAGTGGCCCCTTTACCTCCCCCCTTTGACAAAGGGGGGTTGGGGGGGATTTGCCTTTCCAGGGCCGCAACGCCAACGGCAAATCCCCCTAAATCCCCCATCTCAAAGGGAGACTTGTCGGAGCATGCTGCGCCCCTACCGTCTCTGAGCCGGCCCTGCCAACTCCTATTTTGCCCGCCCCTTCGCTTCCGCAAGGGTAGTGATCCGGTCCAGGATCACCCCCGCCAGTTCGTCCTTTCCCATCTTCGGGAGCTCTTCCACGGTTCCGTCCCGCAGCAAAAGCTTCGCTATGTTGGTGTCGACGTTGAAGCCGGCTCCCTCCTGGGAAACGTCGTTGGCCACGATCATGTCGACGTTCTTGCCGGTGAGCTTCTTCGTTGCATTGGCGATCAGATCATGGGTCTCGGCGGCAAAACCTACCACCACCCGGTCCCCCTTCATCGCTCCGACCTCTGCCAGGATGTCCGGATTCTTCTCCAGCTCCAGCACCAGCTCGGACGCCCCCTTCTTCACTTTGGCCGCCGCCCGCACCTTGGGCCGGTAATCGGCGACCGCGGCCGCCTTGATGACGACGTCGGTCCGCTCCAGGCGCTCCAGCACCGCACGGCGCATCTCCTCAGCGCTGTTCACCGGCACCACGTCGATCCCGCAAGGGAGGGTGAGCGCCGTCGGCCCGGTCACCAGGGTCACCTGGGCGCCCCGCAGCCGGGCTTCGCGGGCGATGGCGTATCCCATCTTGCCGGAAGAGTAGTTGCTTATGTAGCGGATCGGATCGATCTCCTCGCGGGTCGGTCCCGCGGTGATCAGCACCCGGCGCCCCGCCATGCTCTTCGGGGTGAGGGCAGCGACCGCCTCTTCGAAAATCACCTCCGGGGCCGGGAGCTTCCCCTCCCCTTCCCAGCCGCACGCCAGCATCCCCTTCACCGCGGGGACGAAGAGGTAGCCGTGCCGTTTCAGGCGCTCCTCGTTCTCCTTGTAGAGCGGGTTCTGGTACATGTTGACGTTCATCGCCGGAGAGAAGAGGACCGGCGCCTTGGTCGCCATGACCGTGGTGCTCAACAGATCATCGGCCAGCCCGCAGGCGACCTTGCCGACGAAGTTCGCGGTGGCCGGGGCGATGATGAAGAGATCGGCCCGGTCGGCCAGGGAGATGTGCCCGATCTCCTGCTCGGAAATCAGGTTGAAAAGCTCGGTGTGGACCGGGTTTCCGGAAAGGGTCTGGAAGGTGAGCGGCGTGACGAACTCGGTGGCCGCCTTGGTCATCACGACGTGCACGGTGGCCCCCGCCTTGGTCAAAAGGCGCAAAAGCTCAACCGCCTTGTAAACGGCGATGCCTCCCGTTACCCCGAGAACGATCGTTTTTCCGGTGAGCATCCTTTCCCCCTAGGTAAGGTACGGATTGCCGGTACGCTCGGCGCCGATGGTGGAGGAGGGGCCGTGGCCGGGCCAGACGACGGTCTCGTCGGGCAGGGTCAAAAGCTTCTCCCGGATCGAGGCGATCAGGGTGGCGTGCGAGCCGCCGGGGAGGTCGGTGCGGCCGACCGAGTAGAGAAAGAGGGTATCGCCGGTGATCACCAGGTTCTGGTCGGCAAGATACAGGGAGCATCCCCCCTGGGTGTGCCCCGGGGTGTGCCGCACTTCGATGGTGTACTTCCCGAATTCGATCTTTTGGCCGTCGGTCAGAAAGCCGGCCGGCGCGGGGGAATCCTGAACGCGCAGGCCGTAGTTGGCGGCGGAACGGGAGGCCTTGCCGAGGAGCACCGCGTCCATCTCATGAATCAGCAGCGGAGCCCCGGTCGCCTCGATGACCGCGCTGTTGGCGCCGACATGGTCGAAATGGCCGTGGGTGTTGATGACGTATTTGATGGTGAGGCCGAGCTCCTTGACCTTGGCCAGGATGACGCCGGCATCCTCGCCCGGGTCGACGACCACACCTTCCTTGCTATCTGCGTCGGCGAGGATGAAGCAGTTCACCCCCAAAGGTCCGACGACTATCGTTTCCATGAGCATTGATGTTCCTCCTTACAAAGGGCAAGACGCACATTAAAACTGCAACTGGCCTATCATACAGTCAAACGTCCCCCATCGGCAAAAAAAATCCCCGCTCCCTTGGCGGGGTCGCGCGCGGAAGTGCGAGCTTGCGACGGTTAGGGGGCGAGGGAAGGTGCCACGGAGCTTTCGTTTGCGATTCGACGCCGATGCCGACTTCCACCCAACCTAACCCTCCCCCGCCGGCGGGGAGGGGACCTGTATGCTGAGACGGCAGTACCTCGCCAACGAGCCAAAGCTGTTGCCCTAACGTCCCCTCCCCTTCAAGGGGAGGGACAGGGTGAGGATGGGGTCGTGCAACTCGCTAGAACAGATCCAGATTCTCGCCCTTCAGCGCGGCGAAGGGATTGTTGCTGAAGCTCTTCCGTTCGCGCCCCTTCTGTTCCGACGGAGACTGCGAGGTGGGAGCGGCCGCAGCGGTCGTAACCGGCTCGGGTATCGGGTCGATCATCTCGATGAGATCGTGCGGCTCGGCGGACTCCTCGGGAAGCCCGTTTTCCTTGAAGAAGTAGCGGTCGTAGAGCCGATGGTAGGAAGTCCAGCGGGTCGCGTTGTCCGGCTCCTTCTTGATATGGGTACGGATCCCGTTGATCTTGGAATCGAGATCGTCCAGGTAGTTGAGGATGGTCGCCTCGATGGTCTTCGGGCGTTTGGGCGAGCCGTACTCGTACTGGCCGTGGTGGGAGAGAACCATGTGTTTGACCAGCATGCCGAGTTCCGTCGGGAAGCCCGGGATGCGGATGATCTGCTCGTGGATCATTTCCACGCCGATGGTGATGTGCCCCAGCAGCTTTCCCTCGTCGGAGTAGTCGAAGGAACGCATGAAGGTCATCTCGCGCACCTTGCCGATATCATGCAAAAGGGCTCCCACCACCAGGAGGTCGCGGTTCAGTCCTTCGTAGAGGGGAACGATCGCCTCGACCAGTTTGGCCACCGAGAGGGAGTGTTCCAAAAGCCCGCCGAGGTAGACGTGATGCATCCCCTTGGCCGCCGGGGCGACCCGGTAGAGCGCCATGATCTCCGGATCGCGGAAAAATCCTTCCAGGAGCTGCCGCAGGTTGCCGTCCCGGATGGATGCGATGAGGGCGTGCAGCTCCGCCACCATGGCGTTGATATCCCGCTCGGTCTCCGGGAGAAAATCGGCGAGCTGCACCGTCTCCTCCGGCACCCGTTTCAGCTCGGAGAGGATGAGCTGCATCTTGCCCAGGTAAACCGATGCCTTGGCGCGCACCGCCAGGAAATCGTTCTTTTCGAAGAGCGCCCCGACCTCGTCGGCGTTGTCCCAGACCTTGGCATCGACCTCGCCGCTTTTGTCCATCAGCTTCAGGGTCAGGTACGGCTTGCCGTTTTTGGCCATGGCCATGATCTTGTCCTTGACCAGGAAAACCGCTTCGACCTGATCACGGTCCTTGATGTCGGCAACGCATATCTTTTTCAATGGAAATTCTCCTGTCATTGTAAAGTCGCCCTCTTGGGGCGACATCGGCATTAAGTAAACTCCCTCTCCGTCAAGGAGAGGGTCGGGGTGAGGATGGGGTTCGTTTTCCGTTTCGCCGCCCCCCATCCCCCTCCCGTCCTCCCCCTAGAAGGGAAGGACGCACTATTTAAGAGCGACGCACGTCCAGCGTGTCAATGGTCCATCGCCTCAGCGATGGCATCGGCAACCCGAATTCCGTCCAGGGCGGCGCTCATGATCCCTCCGGCGTAGCCCGCGCCCTCGCCGCTCGGGTAGAGGCCGGCCAGGGTGACCGACTGCAGGTCGGCGCCGCGCAGGATGCGAACCGGCGCCGAGGTGCGCGTCTCCACCCCGGTGAGGGTGGCCTCGGCGCTGACGAACCCGCGCATCTTCCGGTCGAAGAAGAGCAGTCCCTCCTTCAAAGTCTGAGAAACCGCGGCGGGAAAGAGCTGGGCCAGCTCGCTTTCCACGATGCCGGGGCGGTAGGTCGAGGAGAGCTTGCCCCGCCCGCTCCCGAGGAAGGAGAGGACATCCTGCGCCGGAGCGAGGTAACCGCCCCCACCGGCGCCAAACGCGTTTCGCTCCAGGAGCCGCTGAAACTCCACCCCCGCCAGCGGCGAAGGATCGGGGAAGTCGGCCGGCCCGACGTTCACCACCACCGCGCTGTTGGCAAAGGGTGAATTGCGCCGGTAGCCGCTCATCCCGTTCACCACGACGCCCCCTGCTTCGGAGGCGGCGGCGACGACGATCCCGCCGGGGCACATGCAAAAGGAGTAGGCGGAGCGCCCGGTTTCGGTGTTGTTGTAGGCGAGCTGGTACTCGGCCGGAGGAAGCCCCTGGTGCGAGCCCCGCCCGTACTGGATCTCGTCGATGAGCGCCTGCGGATGCTCCACCCTAAGCCCCACGGCAAACGGCTTCGCCTCCACGGCGACCCCGGAGGCGGCCAGCATGGCATAGGTGTCGCGGGCGGAATGCCCCGGCGCCAGGACCAGCGCCCGGCAGGGGTGCTCGTCGCGCTCGTTCACGACGACGCCGCGGAGCTTACCCTCCCCCTGGATGCCGGTGAGCTTCGCGTCGAAACGGATCTCGAACCCGGCGTCGAGGAGCGCCGCGCGGATGTTGCGCACCACCAGGCGGAGCCGGTCGGTCCCGATGTGCGGCTTGGCGGCATAGAGGATCTCGGGGGGCGCACCGAAACGGACCAGCTGTTCGAGGACGTAGCCGGTATTGGGGTCCTTGACCCGGCAGGTGAGCTTGCCGTCGGAAAAGGTCCCGGCTCCTCCCTCGCCGAACTGGACGTTGCTCTCCGGGGCGAGCACCCCTTCGCGCCAGAAGCGGGCCACGTCGCGGTTTCGCTCCTCGACCGGGCGTCCCCGCTCCAGGATCAGGGCGCTCAGTCCGTATTGCGCCAGGCGCAGCGCGGCGAAAAGGCCCGCCGGCCCCATCCCGACGATGGCGATCGGCCCCTTCCCGCTGACCTTCGGGAAACGGCGCGGCTCGGTCGGGCGGACCTCTTCAAGATCGCCGCCAAGCGCCGGCTTGCGCCCCCCCTTCAGGGAGAACTCGACGGTGTAGACCAGCTTGATCCGCCCCTTCTTGCGGGCGTCGACCCCCTTGCGGACCAGCCGGAAGGAGACGATATCAGTGGGAGCTACCCCCAACTTCCGCGCCGCCAGTTGAGGAAGCTGGGCTTCGTCCTGGCCGGGATCGAGGGTGAGATTGCGTAGCAGATAAGGCATGAACGTTAGGGGATGCGGTAGCGCTTCCGCTCCAGAAGCTGTTCGACGATGATGACGATGTCGAGCGGCGGGGTTGATTTCGGGATGTGGATCTTGGCGCCCATTTCGGCGCTTTCGTGTTCGTGGGGGGCCCCTTTGAACATGGAGGTCAAAAGGACCAGGACCGGGTCCCGGTCGCCGGCCAGGCTGGAGATCTCCAGGCAGGTGCTCACCCCACCCTTCCCCGGCATGACCAGGTCGGAAATGACCGCATCCGGCTGGTGCTCCTGGAAGGCCTGGACCGCGCTGGCGCCGTCATTTGCGGTGACGACGACGAAGCCCGATTGACTGAAGGCATCCTGCAGGATCTGCAGAAAGAACCGGTTATCGTCGATCAAAAGAATTTTTTCCCCTGCCATGGCCACCTCGGGGGGTCGTGGGATGGGGCATCATAGCAAAAATGCGCCGCAAATGGAAAGGGGAAAGCGCCGCCGGGTCAGGCCGCCAGCGGGAGCCGGACCGAGAAGGTGGTGCCGGTCCCGTCGCTTTTCTCCACCTCGATCTTCCCCTTGTACGTCTTCACAATCCTCAGTACGACGGAAAGGCCGAGGCCGGTTCCCCGGCTGTTGGTGGTGAAAAAGGGATCGAATATGTTGGGGAGGTTCTCCGGCGGGATGCCGGGGCCGTTGTCGGAGACCCGGACGTGGATGTAGCCGTCTTCCTGGTCGAGCTGCACCCGGAGCACGCCTTCCTCGGGCATCACGTGGATGGAATTCAGGAAAAGGTTGGTGAAGATCTGCTCGATCTCCATCGGGTCGGCCTTGATCGCAGGAGGAATGCTCTTCACTTCCTGCACCACCTGGATCCGCTTCTGGCGGAACTGCGGGGTGAAGGCCTCCAGGGTCTCTTCGAGCACCCGGTCCACCCGGACCTCGCTGATCTCGAAGTGGGGACGCTTGGAGGCGTCGAGGAGCTTGCGCACGATGGCGTCGATCCGGTCCACCTCCTTGAGGATCTTGTCCACGTACTCCTGGCGCTCCGCCTCGTCGAGGCCGGACTTGATGAGCTGGACGAAAAGGGCGATCGAGTTGAGCGGGTTGCGGATCTCGTGCGCCATTCCGGCCGAGAGGTAACCGAGGGTGGCGAGTTTTTCCGACTGCACGATCTCGGCCTGGGCCCTCTTGAGCGCCTCGCTCTTTTCGTGGACCCTCGCCTCCAGCTCGCGGTTCCAGTCCGCGATCTCCGCCAAAAGCCGCTCCCGTTCGCTCAAAAGGGCACGGTTTTGCATCTCGACCGCGCGCAGCTTGAGGACGCTCTCGATCCTTTCGACGAGGTCCTGGTTGTTGAACGGCTTGAGGATGTAGTCGGAGGCGCCGGCCTTCATCAGCTCGACGGCGATCTCCTCGCTCCCCTTGCCGGTGAACATGATGACGTAGGTGTCCGGATGGTGCCGCTTGATCTCCTTGAGCGCGGTCAGGCCGTCCATGTTCGGCATCATGTAGTCGAGCAGGACCAGTTCCGGATGCTCGGTCGCGATCAGCTTCAGACCATCGGCGGCACTTTGGGCGGTGATGACCTGGTAGCCCCGGTTTTTCAGGATGATGCCGGTCAGATCGAGGATGATCCTCTCGTCGTCGACGATGAGGATGCGGCCGCGGTTCGGTTTTTCGGTGCTGCTGCTGGTGGTCATTGCGTGCTTTGCCTCGCGTGGCATTAAAAAAGGGGCAGCCTGCGCTGCCCCCGGTAAACCAGGACTGCTCCCCGGATCAGGGGAGGCGAACGGTAACGACCGGGCAGGCCGCTTTCCGCACAACGCGCTCGGCGGTGGAGCCGAAAAGAAGATGGTCGATGCCGCTTCTCCCCTGGGTCCCCAGGACGATGAGAGAGGCTTTTTCCAGCTCCGCCCGCTTGAGGATCTCCTCGTAGGGGATACCGGTGACGATCAGGGTCTCGTAGTTTTTGAAGTCGCCGAGGTGGGTGGCGCAGAATTTGGTCAGCATCTTTTCCGCACCCTCGTGGATCTCCTTCTCCAGGTTCTCGAAGGATACGTGGGGAACGTAGAAGCCGCGCAGGTCGACCGGCTCGTTGATGACGTGGAGGATGGTCAGGTGGCTTTCAAACTGGCGCGCGAGGGAAAGGGCGTAGGAAAAGGCGTGCTCGGAACTTTCCGAGAAGTCAGTAGCAAACAGTATCCTTGCGAAGTTCGGCATCGGTTCCCCCTCCCACTCCAGACCGCTTGGGCGAATCTTCCTTGAAGATCTTCTTGAGGATCGACTTGAGCTCGTCGATCTTGACCGGCTTGTTGATGTACTCGAAGGCGCCGAGGTTCATCGCCTCGATGTAGGACTCCACCCCGCCGTAGGCGGTGATCATGATCACGTTGCTTTGCGGGTAGCTCCGGTTGAGCTCCTTCAGGAAGGCGATCCCGTTCATCTCCGGCATGTTGATGTCGGTCACGATGAGGTTCACTTCCTGTTCCCGGAGGTAGTTCAATGCCTCGAACCCGTTCGCCACGCAGTCGACCTGAAATCCCTCTTTGGCGAGCAGCCGCGAGAGACCGATACGCGCGTTTTCCTCGTCGTCAACTACCAGTATTCTCTTGGGCTGTGTGGGCAAAATCCTACTCCGCGCTGAGATGAAAAAGACTCGTCGATTCTAGCACGAGAACGAATCCTGTCAAGCTGCTTCCTGCATCCCCCGGGGGCGCCATTTTTCCCGAACTTTCGCGACGTTGGGGAGGTGCGCCGGAACTCCGAAACAGATCCGGGCCCGCCCCCCCTGAGGAGGAGATCATGATAGCGCCCTAGGATTGCCTTCCCGCTGGGCCGGACGCAGCCTTCCCGGCTAATCCGCCTTCAGTTCGACGTGGGCCGGCTTGCCCCGCTCCCCGAGGGCCTTGAGGGGCCTTCCGTTGAATTCGCCCTCGGCCGCGCCGCCATCCCCGAGATCAAGGGTGAAGCCGTGGGCCCCCTTCCACTCGATGATGTCGCCGGCCTTGAGGTCGTAGCGCTGCGAGATGGCGCCGTCAATGGTGATGCTCATCCAGGTGTCCTGGGTGAAGCGGAGCTTGAGGATCACCCCCTTGCGCCCTTCCTTGGATGCCGGGGTGGCCGGGGGCGCCGAAGCGACCGGGGCGGCCGTCGGGGGTGCCGCCTGGGGAGCCGGAGCGGCACCGGGGGGCGGTACCGGCTGTCCCGGTTGCGCCGGAACCGGCAGCGCCGCTTGCGGCTGCGCCGGGCGGGCCGCCGAGCTCATCGGGGGCTGCACCGGCTTCGGGGCCGGAACTGCCGCCGGCGCGGGGGCCGGGGGAGGAGCCGACGCCGGCTTTTCGCGTTTTTCCTCGCTTTCGGAAAAAAAGAGCGCCGCCACGATCACCAGCCCCAAAAGGAGCAGTGGAATGCCCCAGCGGCGGTGGCCGCGGAACGTCACCCGCTCCACCCCCATGGCGGAGGCATCGTGCGGCTCCGGCTGAGGAGGCGCGGCAGGAGCGGCAATGGGGGTGGTGGTCAGAGTCTGTTGGTAACGGGCGATGATGTCGTCGCCGGAAAGTCCCAGGTAGGTGGCGTAAAGGCGAAGAAATCCCTTGAGGTAGGCCGGGTTGGGGAGTTTCTCGAAGGCCCCCTCCTCGATGGCGGAAAGGTAATTCTTACCGATTTTGGTGACGCGGGACGCCTCTTCGAGCTGCACACCCTTGGCTTCCCGAGCGTTTTTCAGCAGTGGCCCGATAGCTGCGCCGCTTACCACCTCTTCGTCAGACACGATTCCCTCACTTTAATGCGTCCAGGTACTCTCTGGAGAGCTGCCCGATCTCGGAATCGGGTGCGAGCCGGATTACTTCCTTGAAGGCGGCGCGGGCCCCCGCCGAATCCTTGAGCTTCACCCGGGCCAGGGCGAGGTTGTAGTACGCGTTGGCGTAGGAGGGATTGGACTCCAGCGCCTTCTGGAACTCCGCTGCCGCAAGTTCGGTCTTCTCCATCGCGAAGTAGACCCTTCCCAGGGAGAGCCGCCCCCGCGGGTTCCCCGGGTTCTTGGCGACCACGGGGCGCAGCACGGTGAGCGCCTGATCGAACTCTCCCTTGCCCAGGTAGGCAAGCCCCAGGTTGATCTGGACGTCCTCCTGACCGGTGAAGAAGATGTCGTCAAGCACCTTCTGGAACTCGCGGATCGCGTCGTCCCAGCGCTTCATATCGAGGTAGTCCACCCCGAGGTTGTTGCGGACCTCGGAATAGGTCGGCTTTATCTCCAGCGCCGCCCGGTACTTTTCCACGGCGAGGTCGAAGCGCCCCTTGCGGTAGTAGGAAAGCCCCAGGTAATTGAGGAGTTCCGGGTCGCGCGGGGTGAGCTTTTCGGCCTCGGCGAATTCCGCCAGGGCGCCGGTGATGTTGTTCTCCGCGTAAAGGGACTGCCCCATCTGGAAATGATAGGCGGCCTTGTTGGCCGTGGCGCGACTGGTGGCGCACGACGAACAGAGGATGGTCACAGCGAGGAGCAGATACGGTAGCCGACGGGCCATAACCCTCACCTATGTGTGGAAAAAAAGACTGGATGAAAATTAGCAGATTAAGGTTGCATTGTCAATGAAGCCGCGGGGATGGGAGTTCACACCCCGCGACTTCCGAGCCGGATCAGACTTCCCCGAGCCCTTCGAAGTGGGTCATCCGCTTGAAGGCGCGGTAGCGGGCCTCGATTTCCTGATACGAGAGGGTCTTGAGGCGGTCCAGGCTGAAGGCCTCGACGTTGAAGGAGGCCATCACCGAACCGAAGATGATCGCCTGGCGCACGCCGTCCTCGGAGAGGTCGCCGGTGTTGGCGAGGTAGCCCATGAAACCGCCGGCGAAGGTGTCCCCGGCGCCGGTCGGGTCGAACACCTCTTCCAGAGGGTAGGCAGGGGCAGCGAAAACGGAGTGGCCGGAAAAGAGGAGCACGCCGTACTCGCCCCGCTTCACGATCAGGTTCTTCACCCCCATGGCGAGGATGGCGCGGGCGGCCTTGACCAGGTTCGCCTCGCCGGAAAGCTGGCGCGCCTCGCCTTCGTTGATGATGAAGAAGTCCGCCTTGGCGATCACCTTGCGCAGCGCGTCGGGCTTGGAGGAGATCCAGAAGTTCATCGTGTCGCAGGCGACCACCTTGGGGTTTTTCACCTGGTTCAGGACCTCCATCTGGAGCTCCGGGTCGATGTTGGCGAGGATGAGGTACTCCGCGTCGGCGTACTGGGCCGGGATCACCGGCTTGAAGCTCTCGAAGACGTTGAGATGGGTCTCCAGGGTCTGCGCCTCGTTGAGGTCGAAGCCGTAGCGCCCCTTCCAGTGGAAGGTCTCACCGGCGACCCGGGAGAGCCCGGTCAGGTCGATGTTGCGCGACTTTAAAAACTGGGTGTGCTCCTCGGGGAAGTCCTCGCCCACGACGGCAACCAGGTTGACGTCGGTAAAAAAGCTCGCCGAAGTGGAGAAGTAGGTGGCCGATCCGCCCAGCACGCGGTCTCTCTGACCGAAGGGGGTTTCGACCGAGTCGAGCGCGACGGATCCGACGACGAGAATGCTCATGGGGTACCTCCAGGAGAATTGAATTTATATAGATACAGGGGCGAAAAAGGAAGTTACAGGTATTTGCCGAGGATGAGCTCCAGCCCCTCCCGGGTTTCCACCGGAATGACGCCGGTATCGCTGATCACGGCATACTGCAGGGCCGAGGCGCAGGGACAGGTCCGCTCCCCGCCGATCCTTTGCACGGCGGCGCGGATGATCCCCTTGGCCATGGCGACGTTGGACTTGATGATGGCGATCACCGACTCCACCGAGACCTCGTCGTGCCCTTCGTGCCAGCAGTCGTAGTCGGTGGAAAGGGCGATGACCCCGTAGCAGATTTCCGCCTCCCGGGCGAGTTTCGCCTCGGTCAGGTTGGTCATGCCGATGACGGAGGCGCCGAAGGAGCGGTAGAGGTGGGATTCGGCGCGGGTGGAGAAGGCGGGGCCCTCCATGCAGACGTAGGTCCCGCCGCGGTGCACGGTCGCCCCCTGGGCGGTGGCGGCGGCGAAAAGGTGGTCGGAGAGCTCGCGGCATACCGGGTCGGCGAACTGCACGTGGCCGACAATCCCGTTGCCGAAGAAGGTGTCCTTGCGGATCCCCTTGGTGCGGTCGATGAACTGGTCCGGAACCACGATGTGCCCCGGGACGATCTCCTCGCGCAGGCTCCCCACCGCGGAGACCGAGATGATCCGGGTGACGCCGAGCTTTTTCATCCCGTAGATGTTGGCCCGGTAGTTGACCTCGCTCGGGGTGAGGCGGTGCCCCTTGCCGTGGCGGGGGAGAAACACGACGGGGACGCCGTCGAGGGTGCCGGTGATGTAGTCGTCGGAGGGCCTGCCGAAGGGGGTGTCCACGGTGACCTGCTCGATCCCGGTCATCCCCTCCATCTCGTAGAGTCCGCTCCCGCCGATGACGCCGATAACATCTTGAGCCATACCAACAACCTCCGAAATCGTTATTTTTGGAGCCGCCCTGGCCCTAGCCCTGCGCCGACTCCCGGCGCTGCTGCTCGTCGAGTTTTCCCTTGAGCTGGCCGCAGGCGGCGGAGATATCCCCGCCCCGGCTGGAGCGGGTGATGACGGTTACGTGCTTGTCGAGCAAAAACTTGTGAAAACGGTCGATCGACTCCTGGGTCGGCGCCTTGAATTCACACCCCTCGTGCTCGTTGAACGGGATCAGGTTCACCTTGGAGGGGAAGAGGCTGGTCATGCGCACCAGGCGCTTGGCGTCCTCCAGCGTGTCGTTCAGGTCCCGGATCATCACGTACTCGACGGTGATCCAGCGCCTCGACGGAAGGGGGAAATTGCGGCAGGCCTGGACCAGCTCCTTCAGGGGATAGGCCCGGTTCACCGGCATGATCTTCTGGCGCACCTCGTCGGTGGTCGCGTTGAAGGAGACCGCCAGGTTCACCACGGTGGCGCGGCCCAGTTCCGCCATCTCCGGCACCAGTCCCGAGGTGGAAACGGTGACCTTGCGGTTGGAGAACTGGAAGCCGTCCGGGTCGGTGAGGATCTTCACCGCCGGGACCACCGCCTTGAGGTTCGCCAGAGGCTCCCCCATCCCCATGAAGACGATGTTGCGCACCGGTTCGTCCCGCTGCACCGCGCAGACCTGGTTCACGATCTCGGCGGGGGTGAGGTCGCGGGTGAGCCCGAAGGTGCCGGTAAGGCAAAAGGCACACCCCATGGCGCAGCCGACCTGGCTGGAGATGCACAGGGTGTTGCGCCCCTCGTCCGGGATCAGCACCGACTCCACCGCATTGCCGTCGGCAAGCCGGAAGAGGTACTTCTTGGTCCCGTCGTCGGAGGCCTCGATGACCTCGGGCACCAGGTTGCTGATGCAGGCGGTCTCCTCGAGCCTGGCGCGGAACTCCTTGGAGACGTTGGTCATCTCGTCGAAGCTGCGCGCGTCGCACTGGTAGAGCCACTTGAAAATCTGCTTGGCGCGGAAGCGTTCCTTCCCCATCCCGGCGATGAAACCCTCCAGGTCGGCGAGGGTCAGATTCTTGATGTCGATTTTTTCCGTTTGTTGCATATAAAAAAGCCCTTCCTGACGAAGGGCTTTCCTGCCTTATTAACCTTTGGGGGTGATTCCTTCTTACACGAGCTCGAGAGCGCTGAAGAAGTAGGGGATTTCGTAGGCGGCGGTTTCCGGAGCGTCGGAGCCGTGGACGGTGTTCTCCTCGATGCTGACGCCGAGCTTCTTGCGGATGGTCCCTTCGGCGGCGTTGGCCGGGTTGGTGGCGCCCATCAGGTTACGCCAGGAGGAGATGGCGTCTTCTTTCTCGAGAACCAGCGCGATGACCGGACCGCGGGACATGAAGGTGCAGAGGTCGCCGAAGAAGGGGCGCTCGGCGTGGACGTAGTAGAAGCCTTCCGCCTGCTTGCGGGTAAGCTGGATCTTCTTCATCCCGACGATCTTGAACCCGGCCTCTTCGATCATCGACAGGACCTGGCCGGTTACGTTTCTCTCAACCGCATCGGGCTTTATGATTGCAAAAGTTCTTTCCATGGTTATTCCTCCAGCATGATATTGTCACAAGACCGCTCAAATTACCATTTGGTAAGGAAAACTGTCAAGGCAAAAGCACTAAAAAAGCCCACAGATCGCTCTGTGGGCTTTAGTGAAACAGGCACTGCCAGTTTCTGATTACTTCTTCTCTGCGGGAGCAGCCGGAGCAGCCGGAGCAGCGGGGGCAGCACCACCCTTAGCGGAGGATGCCTGACCCTGAGCCGGAGCCGGAGCCGGAGCCGGAGCCGGAGCAGCCTGCTCAGCGGCCGGAGCCGGAGCTTCTTCCTTCTTCTTGCAGCCAGCAGCAAAGGCGGTAGCCAGAGCGAGGCAAAGTGCGAAAGAGATCAGTTTTTTCATTGACGATATCACCTCTTTTCTTTTTAGATTTACCCATACTGCGCACAGCGCATCGGTTTTTTTCTGGTCACAACAAATCGCGAATATACTAGCATTCCCGCAAAAGTCAACACTTTTTCAGCAAAAAAATAGTATCTCCCCGGGGGCCACGGCAGGGCCACCAGCCCCGGCGCCGGGCGCACCTCTAATACTAAGCAGAAGTTGCGGTTTTATTTAGCGATTTCGGCAGTTCCGCCGCACCTGCAGCGTAACGTCCTCCTCCCCGAGCAAACACAGCAGAGACGCCGTTCTACAGCACTTCGGGGCCCCCGGCACGGGCCCGAAAAGGCCCCTGCCGCCGTCCTTCCCCCCCTTCCGTCCGGAAATTTCTTATTAATGTTGCCCCCGGCCGCGACACCATCCTTAAAACAGGGTGTCGCCTATGTCCCCGTTTTTCTCATGAAATAAACATGCAGCCCCAAACGTAATCATGAAAACGTTACCCTATTGCCTCTTGTAAACGGAACCCAAATATATTAACGTTAGCTGCATTAAACTCGGCACCTGCCGCAACACCATAGTCTACCGAGGGGGGCCCGTGAACCAGACGCTCAGCAGCGAAGACAAACACTTTCTCCTTGAACTTGCCCGCGAGGCGATAACCATCGGCGTCAGCACCGGAAGCCTGCCACAACGCGAGGTTAGCGCCCCGCAGCTGCAGGAAAAGATGGGGTGTTTCGTGACCATCAAGCGCGGCGGGGCCCTCAGGGGCTGCATCGGCAATTTCAGTTCGGAAAAGCCGCTCTACCAGTTGGTCCAGGAAATGGCGGTCTCGGCGGCCACCCGGGACCCGCGCTTCTACCCGATGAAGGAGGAAGACCTGGCCAGCGGTTTCGACCTGGAAATCTCCGTGCTCTCCCCTCTGGCGAAGATATCCTCTCCCGAAGAGGTTGAGGTCGGGGTACACGGCGTGTACCTGGAGAAGAATTTCGCGCGCGGGGTGCTGCTGCCGCAGGTCGCCACCGAGCACGGTTGGGACCGGGAGACCTTCCTCAGCCAGACCTCGCTCAAAGCCGGCCTGAAAAAGGACGACTGGAAGGAAGGCGCCGACATCTACGTGTTCACCGCCGAGGTATTCGGGGAGAAGTGACCCCGAAACGGAACTTGAGGCGGAAGGGAAGCGGCAGCCTCTTCTCCCGACCCAACGGCCGTATATATACTATATAGGGGCAGCGATGCCCCCCTCCTGAGCAAGCGGCCGGTTTCCCACCGGCCGTTTTGCTTTATCCGCTGCCGCAGATCGCCGCGCCCGGCTTACCTTCCCTTACCTACCTCGCCAAACCGATCCGACCGATCCGACCAACGCGCCCCGGCCAACAACAATAAAAAAAGGGGGCGTGTTGCCACGCCCCCCTCTTGCTTGTTACGGGTTGCTGCTTAGAACTTGCGGCCGCCTTCGGCAGCCCACTTCTCGAGCATGTCGGTGGTGACGGACTTCGGACGCTCGATCGCGTAGCCGAGACCACGGTCCCAAGTGATGTTCGCCATGCAGCCCAGGGCGCGGCCAACACCGAACAGGACGGTGTAGAAGTCCCACTCCTTGAGGCCGTAGTACCACTGGATGACGCCGGACTGTGCGTCGACGTTCGGCCAGGGGTTCTTGGTTTTGCCGTGCTCGGTGAGGACGCCCGGGGCGGTCTCGAAGATCATGGCAACCAGCTTGAACAGCGGATCGTCTTTGAGGCCCGGGGTCTTGAGGCAGAACTCGCGCTGTGCGGTGTAGCGCGGGTCGGTCTTACGGAGAACGGCGTGGCCGTAGCCCGGAACGACCTGGCCGGCGTTGAGGGTATCCCACAGAGCGGCGGTGACGTTTTCTTTGGTCGGCTCGGCGCCGTTGAGCTTCTTCTGGAACTCCATGATCCAGCCGAGAACTTCCTGGTTGGCCAGGCCGTGCAGCGGGCCGGCGAGACCGTTGAGGCCAGCAGAGTATGCGTAGTACGGATCGGAGAGCGCCGAATGCACCAGGTGGGTGGTGTGGGCGGAGACGTTGCCGGACTCGTGGTCGGAGTGGAGGATGAAGTACATCCTGGCGACGTCCTTGTACTGCTCGCTCTGGCCGATCATGTGAGCGAAGTTCGCACCGAGGTCGAGGCTCGGGTCGATGGCGTTCTGCTTGTCGCCGCGATACTTCAGGTTGTAGATGAAGGCAGCGATAACCGGGATACGGGCGACGATGTCGGAGGCATCCTCATACACGGTTTCCCAGGCGACCATCTTGTTGAACTTGCCCGAGTTGTAGAAGGCAGCGAACTTGGAGTCCTTCTGCAGGGCCAGGATACCGACCGAGAGCATCACCATCGGGTGGCTGTCACGCGGAAGGGCGCGGATGGCGGTGAAGACGTACTCAGGCACCTGCTGGCGGGTCTTGAACTCGGCGACAACCGCGTCGACCTGAGCCGGGGTCGGGACTTCGCCGGTGAGGAGGAAGTACCAGAAGGACTCGACGGTCGGATAGTCGGAGCCGGCAGCTTTCGGCAGGGCAGCGAACGTCTCGGGAATGGTCTTGCCGCGGAAGCGGATCCCTTCCTGCGGATCGAGGTAGGAGATATCGGTGACGAGGCTACGGATGTCGCGGGCGCCGCCGATGCACTGGCCGATGTCGACCTTGTCGATCACGACGTTTGCGAATTCTTTGGTGAGTCGGGTGGTACGGGCGCGGTGTGCTTGAATCTTCTCAGCCAACTTTTCTTTTAACTGCGTCATGTGCCTGATCTCCTTTGCTGTTGGGGTTTGTACACACTGTCGATGAGACATCGTGAATGAGGCGGGGTTAATCAGCAAATATCCAGATCTTTACCGTCTGACAGCAGGCCCTCCTATGCGCCAGCCCAGATAGTATACTGTATACAAAATTTTGCAAATGTATACCACCGAGTTCGACCAAATTCAACATAAAAAAATCATGTTTTAGGCTGTAGGACGTTTTTGTTTACCTTTACACAATTAATATTTCCTCATTTGAAAAGGTAAGTCGTTTAACCCCTTCTCCAGAAAGGTAAAAAGTATTGCCAATACCAACCGCTCCGGCACCAGGAAAGACTACCCGCGGCTCCAGGGTAAAGACCACTCCCGGCTCCAACGGTCCGGCCGGATACCCGGAAGCAAGGAACGGGGGCTCGTCGAGCTCGATGCCGGTGCCGTGTCCCAGCCAGGGAGCCCGCGCCCCCGGCATCCCGAGGAAGTTTTCCGCCATCCCGAGCCGATGCGCCTCACGCAGCGCCGTTTCGTGGAGGAGCCCCCAGTCGCCCCCCTCCGCCAGCTCCAGCAGGATCCGCTGCAGCTCCAGCATCGCGTCATAGCCGCGCCGCATCAGCTCCGGCGGCTCCCCGAGGGAGAGCACCCGCGTCTGCGCGACGTGGTAGCCGTCGTAGCAGCAAGCGAGGTCGACGACCACCGGGTCGTTGGGGTCGATCCTGCGGTAGCTCCCCCCCTGCCCGAAGGCCGGCGTGAGCCCCATTCCGCCCAGGCCCAACGGTTCGGGCGAAGGGGTGGCAGCATCGGTGCCGGACAGGACCCGGGCCACATTGTATTCACCGTTGAAAGAACGCAGCCGCACCACCCCCTGGTGCCCTTCGACGCGAGCCAGCCGCTCCAACTCCGCCGCGACCTCGACCTCGCTCGCCCCGGCCCGCAGGATCTCGGCGGCGCGGCGGTAGACCTTGTCCGCCTGCTGGGCGGCGTCCTGAAGGATATGGATCTCGTAGTGCGATTTCACCATCCGCACCGGCGCAATGAGGGGGGAGGCGTCGCTGATGGTCGCGGCGGGATACCAGGCGCGCAGCCGCTGGAAAAGGTTGACCGGAAGGACGTCCAGCTCGAGGGCGACCTTGGCCGGGAAGGGATGACCGAAATCGGCGACCAGCCGTGGCAGCTCCAGAAGGTCGGTGCAGGGAAGCACCTCCTTGAGCGGGCTCTCCATCCGCGCCCGCAAAAAGTCGCGCTGCACCAGGTAGAGCGGGTCCCCCGAGGCGGGGACGTAGAGGGCACCGGCCTGCACCGTGCCGGTGAAATAAAATAGATCCGCCTTGTGCAGCATGATGACCGCGTCGACTCCGGCGGCCGCCATTCTAACCTGCAGGGTGCGGTAGCGATATTCCAGTTCGTTTTTCGGTGTCAGGCGCACCGGCTCCTCCCGGACGAGCGAAGATAAAAAGGCGCTCATCTCTAGCACAGTGCCACCGGAACTGTCAAGGGCGGTCCAGCGGCCACCGAGCCGATACCGACCGCCGGGAACCCGTCCCGATTAAGATCAGCCCGCGATATCGCGGCACGCGTAAATTACTTGTATGCCAGGGGAGCAAAGCATATATAATAAGGCGCTTCGCCTCAGCTGCGCGAAAACCCCACGTTGCACCGGGAAATCTCTTCCTCTCCCCGAAAATCTGGTGAAAGGGCTTGACACGCAGAAAGCTTCCAAAAAACTGACAGTTAGCATTAACTAGCGGTATTTGTTGATTTTTGACCCCCAGCCAGGCTGGCTCGTCTTGCCTATTTTTTGGGCAATCTGTTGATCCGGTCAATTTGAAAGCGGTTTTGGAAACCATCAACAAGTTTTCCACAGCGCTTTCCACAGCTGGTGTGGATCGGTGGGATAACCGGCAAAATTCACTAAGATTTCCCGACGTTGGCTGCCCCCCGCCGGGGGGGGCGGAGCCCCTAACCCCGCAGTTCATGGAGGTTTCTTCTTTCATGCAGACGGTACTGGTCATAGAAGACGAACAGGACTTGGCGGAACTGATCGCCTTTCACCTGGAGAAGGAAGGATTTCACCCCGTCGTGGTCGCCGACGGGCTGGCCGGGCTCAACGAGGCCCGCAACAACCCGCCGCAGTTGATCCTGCTCGACCTGATGCTTCCGGGAATGATGGGGACCGAGGTGCTCCGCATCTTGAAGGGGGCGGAAAAAACCGCCGCGGTGCCGGTAGTGGTCTTGACCGCCAAGGGTGAGGAAATCGACCGGGTGGTCGGCTTCGAGCTCGGCGCCGACGATTACGTGGTGAAACCTTTTTCGGTACGGGAGCTCATGCTGCGGGTGCGTGCGGTCCTGCGGCGCAACGGCGAGGCCCCGAAACCGAGCCAGATGGCGCTGGGGCCGCTCACCATCGACACCGAGCAGCACCTGGTAACCGTGGATGGCGAGGAGGTGCAGCTCACCTCCACCGAATACAAGCTCCTGATGAACCTCGCCGAGCGCCCGGGACGGGTGCAAAGCCGCGAGCATCTGCTGCAGACGGTCTGGGGCTACAACTACATCGGCGACACCCGAACCGTCGACACCCACCTGACCCGCTTGCGCAGCAAGCTCGGCGCGGCCGGTGACATGATCAAGACGGTGCGCGGCTTCGGATACAAGATGGAGCAGTGATGAAAGGGAGTTTCCGGCTCAAGCTGATGGCTTCGTACCTCGCCCTGGTGCTCCTGCTCGGCGCGGGGATCTATTTCTATTTGATGCGGGACCTGGAGGAGCGCCAGGTCGCCTCGATCCGGGACCACCTGCTCGATCAGGCCCGGGTGGCCGCACTGATGGCGGCCAAGGAGATCCATGATCCGGTCCAGGATGCGCCGGCACTGACCGCGGCGGTCGCGAAAGCGGTCCGGGCCCGGGTCACCGTGATCGGGCCGGACGGCGTCGTTACCGGAGACTCCGAGGTGAAACCCGCGGAGCTCCCCCACCTGGAAAACCATGCCGGGCGCCCCGAGGTGCGGCAGGCGGCAGCCGGAGGAAGCGGCAGTTCGCTCCGCTACTCGGCAACCCTGCACCTGGACATGCTGTACGTGGCGGTCCCGTTCTCCAACCAGGGGGTGATCCGGCTCGCCCTCCCCCTTTCCGACCTCGCCCTCGCCAAGACGAAGCTCAAGCACAGCCTCGCCGCCGCCTTCGCCGTCGCGGTCCTGCTCTCCCTGGCCCTTTCCTATCTTTTTTCCAACCTGATCTCCGGCAACCTCAGGACCATCGCAGCGGCGGCCGCCCAGATCGGCCGCGGCAATCTCGCCACCCGGGTACCGGTGCGCAGCTCCGACGAACTGGGGGGGCTGGCCCGCGTGCTCAACGAGATGGCCCGCAAGATCGAGGAACAGGTGGAGCGGATCTCCCGGGAGAAGAACCGGCTGGACGCCATCTTCAAGGGGATGGGTGAAGGTGTCATGGTGACCGATGCCGACGGCACGGTGACTCTCGTCAATCCCGCGTTCCGTGAGCTGTTCGGGGTGCGCGGGGTGGAAGGGAAGCTCCTTTTGGAAGTGAGCCGGCATCCCGACCTCCATGCCGCCTGCCGCGAGGTTGCCACTTCGCGGAACGAGCAAATCCAGGAACTTGCCCTCCCCGGCAAGCACATCCTGGTGCACTGGGTGCCCCTGGTGGAACAGGCGCGCCTGGCCGGGGTGGTGGCAGTATTCCACGACATCACCGACATCAGGAACCTGGAAAAGGTGCGGCGCGACTTCGTGGCAAACGTCTCCCACGAGTTGCGGACCCCGGTTGCCGTGATCCAGGGCTACGCCGAGACCCTGCTTTCCGGGGCACTCGATACGGACCCGGAGCGGCGGGATCGCTTCCTCGGCATCATTCACGCCCATGCCCAGCGCCTCACCAACCTGATCGGCGACCTCCTCACCCTGTCCGAACTGGAATCGGGCGTGATCAAGCTCGACCTGGAGCGGGTCACCGTCGAAGCGGCGGTACGGCAGACCTTCCTCTTATTGGAACAAAAAGCCGAGGCGAAAGGGATCGCCATGGAGTACCGCGGCGGGAAAGAGGCCGTGCTGGCCGACCGGGGGCGGATCGAGCAGGTCCTGATCAACCTCCTGGACAACGCCGTGAAGTACAGCCGGGAAGGGGGCAAGGTCGAGGTCAGCACCGCGCGGGAGGGGGAGATGGTGCGCATCCTGGTGCAGGATACCGGGATCGGGATTCCGGAAAAGGAACTGGCGCGGCTTTTCGAGCGGTTTTACCGGGTCGACCAGGCGCGCAGCCGGGAGGAGGGGGGTACCGGACTCGGGCTCTCCATCGTGAAGCACATCATCCAGGCCCACGGCGGGGCGATATCGGTCCAGAGCAACCCCGGCGAAGGGAGCGTATTCTCGTTCACCCTGCGAACCGGAGGAAACTAGGCAATGAGCAATGAGCAGATAGGTCCTTGGGCTCCCCCCTTTGCGAAGGGTGTATAGACTGGGGGGGAATTTGCCTTTGAGGTGTCCCCTTGATCGACCAGAACCTCAGAACCAAATCCCCCTAAGTCCCCCTTTTTCCAAGGGGGACTTCACACCCTGTCTTATCTTCATTCATATCCAGGTTTCCCTATCCTGATCCACTGCTTTCCTATGTTGATCCACTGCGTCCCTATCCTGAAGGGGCGCAACATGCAGCGCCCACCGGTCCGCTTTCCGAAGGTAATGACTTCCCGCTTACATACCAAAGAAGCAGGAGCTTTCGCCCCTGCTTCCTTTACCTTTCTACCCCACCCTGCCCCACCTCACACGCTTTCGATCAAAAGCAGCGCCGGATCCTCCAGGTAATGCACGATCTGCATCAGAAACCTGCCCGCCTCGGCGCCGTCGGTGACCCGGTGGTCGAAGGTCAGCGACAGCGGCAGGATCTTTCGCACCGCCAAGCTCCCCCGGTACACCCAGGGACGCTCGGTGATCCTCCCGCAGCCGAGGATCGCCACGTCGGGGGCGTTCACGATCGGGGTCGAGAATCTCCCGCCGAAATGCCCGTAGTTGGTGAGGGTGAAGGTGCTCCCTTTCAGCTCCTCCAAGGTGATGCTCCGCTCCCGCGCCTTTTTGCCCAGGACCATCAGATCCGCGGCCAGCTCGCGGATCGTCTTGCGGTCCACGTCCCGAATCACCGGGACCATGAGCCCCTCCTCGGTATCCACCGCAATCCCGAAATGGAAGCGCTTCTTGCGGATGATAACCTGCCCCTCCTCATCGACGGCAGCGTTCAGGTTCGGATGGTCCTTGAGCGCATGCAGGGCCGCCTTCATGAAAAACGGCAGGAACGTCAGATGCACCCCCCGCGATTCCACCTCCCGCTGCTCGCGGTCGCGCATTTCCCAAAGCTCGGTCACGTCCGCCTCTTCCATGGTGGTCACCAGCGCCGACGCCCGGTGCGCGGCAAGGACGTTGCGCGCCACCGCCCGCCGCACCCCGCGCATCGGGATCAGCTCCACGTCGGCATCCTCTGCCAGCGGATGCGGGGCCGCGGCAGCCGGCTGGGCTCCTTCCAGGTCCTCGTGGGTGATGGACCCGTGCGGCCCGCTCCCCCTGATCCCGTAGAGCGAGATCCCCAACTCGCGCGCCTTCTTGCGCACCGACGGGGTGGCCAGCGGCTCGCGCGGCGCGGTCGGCACCGCCTCCGGCTCGGCCTCGGGGAGTTCTCCGACGATCCCCACCGACGGGCGTCTTTGCGCCGCCGGCTCCTTTGGCGCCAGTTCGTGCTCCTCGCCGATTTCCAAAAGGACCTCGCCCACCTGGACGATCTCCCCTTCGCGGCGCTTGATGCTGAGCACCGTCCCGCTGAAGGGGGACGGGACCTCGACCACCGCCTTGTCGGTTTCCACCTCGACCATCGACTGGTGCTCCCGGACCCGGTCCCCTTCGCGGACCAGCCAGCGGCGTACCTCGACCTCGCTGATTCCCTCGCCCAGGTCGGGGAGTTTGAAGACATGGCTCATATCAGTACCTCAGGACTTCCTGGACCGCGTTACTAATATGGTCCATGGTGGGAAGATAGGCGTCGATCAGCTTGGGAAGCGGCATGGTGACGTCGGGGGCGGCCACGCGCAGCACCGGTCCCCGCAGGTAGAGAATGGCCTCCTCCGCGATGGTCGCAACGATCTCGGCGCCAAACCCGCCGGTCTTCGGTGCCTCCTGGACCACCACGGCGCGTCCGGTCTTGCGCACCGAGGCGAGCACGGTCTCGGCGTCGAAGGGGGAAAGGGTCATCAAGTCAATCACCTCGGCCTCGGGGCCGACCGCTTTCAGCACCCGCTCCAGCATGCTCCCCCAGGAAACCACGGTAACCTGCTTTCCCTCCCGGACCACCCGCGCTTTTCCCAGGGGGATGGTGTACTCCCCCTCGGGAACCTCCTCCCGGATCATCCGGTAGAGGCGGGTCGGTTCCAGAAAGAGGACCGGGTCCGGATCGCGCAGGGCCTGGAGCAAAAGCCCCTTGGCATGATACGGGCCGGAGGGGACCACCACCTTGATTCCCGGCATATGACAGAAAAGCGCCTCGGAGCTCTCCTCGTGAAGTTCCGGCGCCTTGATCCCGCCGCCGTAGGGGGTGCGGATGACCATTGGACAGCTGTAGCGTCCCCGGGAACGGTTGCGGATCCGGGCCGCATGGGTGAAGATCTGGTCCAGCGCGGCGTACGCGAAGCCCAGGAACTGGATCTCGGGGACCGGGCGCAGCCCGTAGGCGGCCATCCCGATGGCGGTACCGACGATGCCGGACTCGGAGAGCGGGGTGTCGATGACCCGTTCGGCGCCGAAGCGCTCCCAGAGCCCTTCGGTAACCCGGAACACACCGCCGTCCTTGCCGATGTCCTCCCCCAGGAGCACCACCCGGTCGTCGCGCTCCATCTCCTGGGCCAACGCCTGGTTGATGGCCTGAACCATGTTTAGGTGCGGCATGCTAGGACTCCTCGAGCTGCGCGGCCTGCCGGGGCGTCGGTGCCGCGGCAGTATAGGTAAATAGATCGGAGCGCTCCGGCGGGGGAATTTCTTCCATGGCGCGCACCCCTGCGTCCACCGTCTGCTGCACCTGCTCCTGCACCTGGTTCCGGTAGGCCTCATCCCAAAGCCCGCGCCGCGCCAAAAAACGCTCCAGGCGCAGCAAGGGATCGCGCTCACGCCAGCTCGCCACCTCCTCCGGGGGACGGTAGCGGGCCGCGTCGTCCGCCGTGGTGTGGTCGGCCATCCGGTAGGTGAGGCACTCGACGAAGGTCGGCCCTCCCCCGTCCCGGGCCCGGTCCAGCGCCTCCTTCACCCCGCGGTAGACCGCCAGGACGTCGTTTCCGTCCACCTGGATCCCCTCGAAGCCGTAGCCGAAAGCCTTTTGGGCCAGGGTGGCTGCCGCGGTCTGCTCCCGGACCGGAATGGAAATCGCCCACTGGTTGTTCTGGCAGACGAAGACCACCGGAGCGTTTAAGGCGCCGGCCATGTTGAAGGCCTCGTGGAAGTCCCCCTTGGAAGTGGCGCCGTCCCCGAAGAAAACGGCGACCGCCACCGGGTCCTTGCGGTAGCGCGCCGCCAGGGCGGCACCGACGGCATGGGGAAGATGGGTCCCGACCGAGACGCAGAACGGGAAGATGTTGAGATGATCGGGCCCCCGCTGTCCCCGCTCGTCCCCGGCCCAGTATTGATAGAGTTGGGCGATCGGATACCCCAGGGTGAGGTGGATGCCGACCTCGCGGAAGGACGGGAAGACCCAGTCGGTCGGCTTGAGGGCAAAGGCGCTGCCGATCTGGGCAGCCTCCTGGCCGAAGCTCGGAGGGTACGTGCCGAGCCTCCCTTCGCGCTGCAGCGCCAAAGCCCGGTTGTCGTAGGTGCGCAGCAGCACCATCATCTCGTACATGCGCCGCAGCTCGGCGTCGGGGAGCTCCGGCATCAAGGCCTCATCGACGTTGCCGTCGGGATCGAGAATGCTCAGGCGCCGGACGTTGAAGGTGGCAAGGATTTCTTGGGGCATGGCCGGTCCTTTTCTCATTAGCTGTGACATGTTTGGGAGAACAGTTTAGCGGCTGCCGAAGCGGTGTCAACGAGAGGGGCGCGTCTCATGAGGAGGAAGGGCTCGGACAATGGGATCGCCGACGTTCCCGTCCCATCCGTTGGATCACCGCCCCCTGGTTCGGGCCGCGGCGGGAGCGCTAAAACACATTAAAAAGACATCCACTCCTGACCCATTCTTAACCATTCCGTAACAAAGGGGGGCTATGCTGGCCTCAGATTCAGGCAGGTAGCCCCCTCGGGAGCCCTCGCGCCGAGCTTCGGCGGGGCGCCATGGAACATTTGCAAAAGCGTAACCCGCCTGTAACATTTCTCCGGCATTCTCCGGGGGTTCATGAGATCGTAACCAAGAAGGAGTCTGTACATGTTGAAATCCCTGCGTAACGCAATCGCGGCCCTGGCACTGGCGGGCTTTCTGGCACCGGTTGCCGCCTCGGCGGAAACCCTGATCAACGGGGCCGGCGCCACCTTCCCCTACCCGCTCTATTCCAAATGGTTTTCCGAATACGCCAAGATCGACCGGAGCGTGAAGTTCAACTACCAGTCGATCGGCAGCGGCGGCGGCATCAAGCAGATCACCGCGCAGACCGTCGACTTCGGCGCGAGCGACAAGTTCCTCTCCGACCAGGAACTCAAGGCGGCTCCCGGCAAGCTCCTGCACATCCCGACCGTGATGGGTGCGGTCGTCGTCACCTACAACATCCCGGGCGTCGCCAAGGGGCTCAAGCTTTCCCCCGAGACGCTGACCGAGATCTTCCAGGGCAAGCTGACCTCGTGGAGCGATCCGCGGCTCACCCGCGACAACCCGGGCCTGAAGCTCCCCAACAAGCCGATCATCGTCGTGCACCGCTCCGACGGGAGCGGCACCACCAGCATCTTCACCGATTATCTCTCCAGCGTCAGCCCGGCATGGGCCAAGGGCGTCGGCAAAGGCACCTCGGTCAAGTGGCCGGTGGGGCTTGGGGGCAAGGGTAACGAAGGGGTCGCCGGCCAGATCCGGACCACGCCGTTTTCGATCGGCTACGTCGAGCTCGCCTATGCCTTCGAAAACCAGCTCCCCTACGCCTTCCTGAAAAACCTCGCCGGGACCTTCGTGGAGCCGACCATCGCCTCGACCTCTGCAGCCGCGGCGGGTGCCGCCAAATCGATGCCAGCGGACTTCCGGATCTCCCTGGTGAACCAGCCGGGCAAGAACGCCTACCCGATCGTCGGGTTCACCTGGCTCCTCGTTTACCAGGACCAGCGGGACAAGGCAAAGGGGAAGAAACTCGTCGAGTTCCTGCGCTGGGAGCTGCGCCAGGGCCAGTCGATGGCGGCAAAGCTCCTCTACGCGCCGCTGCCGGCCAACGTGGCGAAGATGGTGGGAAAAACGGTAGCGACGATTAAATAAGCGGAGGACGTGGTGCAACAGCGTGCAGAAACAGGGAAGGATTGCCTCCCCTTCACCACCTCGGCAACAGACAGGACGGAGCAGACGGTGGGGAAACCAAGAACAGTGGACAGGGAAAAAGCCATCACCGGAGACCGGATTTTCAAGTGGATGACCACCGGGTTTGCCTTCAGCATCCTCATCATCCTGGGGCTGATGCTGTTCCAGATGGCGGGGGAGAGCTGGCCGGCGCTCAAGCAGTTCGGCTGGCAGTTCGTGACCGGCAGGGACTGGGACGCAGTCCAGGGGCATTTCGGGGCGCTCCCCTACCTTTACGGGTCGGTGGTCTCCTCGGTGCTGGCCCTGCTGCTGGCAACTCCGCTGAGCATTGGGGCCGCGATCTTCATCACCGAGATCGCCCCGAAGCGGCTGGGGAGCCTGATCGCCCCGCTGGTCGAGCTTCTGGCGGCGATCCCCTCGGTCATCTACGGCCTTTGGGGGGTACTGGTGATGGCCCCCTGGCTGCAGTCCACGGTGGAGCCGTTTCTGATCGAGCGCTTCGGCTTTCTCCCCTTCTTCCAGGGAGCGCCGTACGGGGTCAGCATGCTGGCCGCGGTCTTCATCCTGATGATCATGGTGGTGCCGATCATCACCTCGATCACCCGTGAGGTACTCCTCGCGGTGCCGCAGAGCCAGAAGGAGGCGGCCATAGCCTTGGGCGCCACCCGCTGGGAAACCATCATGATGGCGGTCCTCCCCTACGGGCGCTCCGGCATCATGGGGGCGGCGATCCTCGGCCTGGGACGCGCGGTCGGCGAGACCATGGCGGTGACCATGGTGATCGGCAACGCGCCGCAGATCTCGGCCTCGCTCCTCTCCCCGGCCTACACCATGCCGAGCGTCATCGCCAACGAGTTTGCCGAAGCGGTTTCCAAGCTGCACACCGCCGCGCTCATGGAAATCGGCCTCATGCTCCTGGTGGTCACCCTCATTATCAACGCCCTGGCCCGGCTCCTCATCTGGGGGGTCACCAAGGATAGCTCCGGAGGTGCGGCATGATGCGCAGTGTCGCCTGGCGTAATACCAAGAACCACCTGATGACCGCGCTGATGTTAGCGGCTACCGCAGCGGTACTTTTCCCCCTGCTCCTGATCTTCGTTCACATCGTGAAGATGGGGATCGATTCGCTCAGTGTTGATTTCTTCACCCAGATTCCGAAACCGACCGGCGAACAGGGAGGCGGCATGGCCAACGGCATGCTCGGCTCGCTGATCATGATCGGCGCGGCGTCCCTGGTGGGGCTGCCGATCGGGATCTTCGGAGCCATCTACCTGACCGAGTACGGCGGCAGCCGCATGTCGGCCGCGATCCGCTTCGCCGCCGACGTCCTCTCCGGCACCCCGTCCATCATCACCGGCCTGGTCGCCTATTCGCTCTTGGTCGTGCCGATGAAGGGATTCTCCGCGATGGCCGGCGCCGCGGCGCTCGGGATGATCATGGTCCCGATCGTGCTCCGCACCACCGAGGAGCAGCTCAAGATGGTGCCGGGAACCCTGCGCGAAGCATCGCTTGCCCTCGGGGTGCCGCTTTGGCGGACCAGCCTGAAGGTGACCCTGAGAAGCGCCACTTCCGGCGTGCTTACCGGCATCCTGCTCGCCATCGCCCGGGTGGCCGGCGAGACCGCGCCGCTGCTCTTCACCGCGCTGGGGAACCAGTTCTGGGGCAAGAGCCTCTTCGCCCCGATGGCGGCGATCCCGCTGCAGATCTTCACCTTCGCCATCTCCCCGTACGAGGATTGGCACCGCCTGGCCTGGGCCGGCGCGCTGGTCCTGGTAGTGGTGATGTTCACCCTAAGCCTCACCGCGCGGTATTTCGGCAGGCAGAAGTACCGGATCTAAGACAGGAATTTGGCGGGGGCATCCCAGTCCCAACCGGCGCCACGGCGGCGTCGCAATGAAAACAGGAAGTTGAGGAAGGCATGAACAACAAGGTACAACTGGACCAGGTCAACATCCACTTCGGCAAGACCCACGCGGTTAAGAACGTCAGCATCTTGTTTCCGGAAAACAGCGTCACCGCGATCATCGGGCCTTCCGGGTGCGGCAAATCCACGCTGCTCCGCTCGATCAACCGGATGCACGACCTTTTTCCCAGCGCCCGCGTCGAGGGGAGGATCCTGGTCGACGGCTCGGATATCTACGACAAAGGGGTCGATCCGGTCTCGATCCGGCGCCGGGTCGGGATGGTCTTCCAAAAGCCCAATCCCTTCCCCGCGATGAGCATCTACGACAACGTGATCGCCGGGTACAAGCTGAACGGGCGCATGGTAAAGAGCGAGGCGGACGACATCGTCGAGACCAGCCTGAAGCGGGTTGCCCTCTGGGAAGAGGTGAAGGACCGCCTGAAGACCAACGCGATGAACCTTTCCGGCGGCCAGCAGCAGCGTCTTTGCATTGCACGCACCATCGCGGTGAAGCCCGAAGTGATCCTGATGGACGAGCCGGCCTCGGCGCTCGACCCGATCTCCACCTTGAAGATCGAGGAGCTGATCGAGGAACTCAAGGAACGCTACACGATCATCATCGTCACCCACAACATGCAGCAGGCCGCCCGCGTCTCCGACTACACCGCCTTTCTCTACATGGGGGAGCTGGTCGAGTGCGGCGAAACCAAGAAGATCTTCACCACGCCGGAGCAGAAGCAGACCGAGGATTACATCACCGGCCGGTTCGGGTAACAAGTCAGGTGGTTGATGGATGGACAGGGCATGCGGCTAAAAAGGAAAAGACTTCCCGCATCAGGCAGCCTCGGTACGCCCATCCTCACCCTGTCCCTCTCCTTGAAGGAGAGGGAACGCAAATGATAAGAGACGCAGGGAGTCTATTTAATGGAAAGAGAGCATTTCAGCAAACAATTCGACGCCGAACTGAATGACATCCGGGAGAAACTCCTGGAGATGGGGGGCAAGGTCGAAGTCATGATCGCCAACGCCATGAAATCGCTGGTGGAGCGGGACACTGCGCTGGCGGCCAAAACGATCGCCTTCGATCATGAGATCAACCGCCTGGAAATGGAGATCGATGAGAAGTGCCTGGAGGTACTGGCCCGCCGCCAGCCTGCGGCACGAGACCTGCGCTTTCTTACCCTGGCGCTCAAGATCGTGACCGACCTGGAGCGGATCGGGGACCAGTGCGCCAACATCTGCAAAAGGGCGAAGGAACTCAACCAGGAGCCGGCCCTCAAGCCGTACATCGACCTTCCCCGGATGGCGCAGAAGGCCTCCGACATGGTCCAGGAGGCGCTCGACGCCTTCGTGCGCGGCGACGAAGCGCTGGCCATCAAGGTCTGCACCGACGACCAGGCGGTGGACGAGCTGAACGAGCAGATCCAGCGGGAACTCTTGACCTTCATGATGGGGGATCCCACCACCATCAGCCGGGCGATCAAGATCAACCACATCTCCAAATGCCTGGAGCGGATCGCCGACCACGCCACCAACGTGGCGGAAATGGTGATCTTCATGGTCAAAGGTAAGGACATCCGGCATACCATCGCGTAGTCGCGACACTGTATAGGCTGCAGCAAGAAAAGGCGTCCTTCTAAGGGCGCCTTTTCTTGTATGCCGATAGTTCTCCCTCTCCCGGCGGGAGAGGGAGAAAAGGTCTGATAAAAAAAAGCCCGGAGGTGCAACACCTGCCGGGCGGGGAGGCCAGAGGGCCCAAAAGTCGATTTGTCTGAATTTATCTTCTATGCCTAAACCGCGGCGAGCAAGTCGGAATGAACACCGGTCGCTTCCACCGGATATTCCTTATGACACCCGCCGCAGCACACTTTTCCAGAACTGGCCTTGGTCCACGGGATAAGATTGCGGGAATCGCACCACTCGCAGTACCACACGTAAAAATCTCCCCTCGTCAACGTTTTCATATTCTCTCTCCTTTTGTATTGGCGCAAAGATAACAGCGCAATATTACAGTTCCATTACAAAAGAATGATTGTTCTGCAAAGGGAAGAGATGAGGTGATACGGAGGCATCCGCTAACAACTGAAAGAAGTCTGGTTTCCACGTCCCCTCTCCTTCAAGGAGAGGGACAGGGTGAGGATGGGGGAAAGATGAGATGGACCTTCGTGGCAGCGTCCCCCCCCTTGTCATTTCGACCTGGCGCTCGCGCGCGACCCCGCCAGGGGAAGGGGGATCTCGCCGGGGATCTTACGAGCGCGGGACCGGCTGGTTCACCACGTTTTGCGGGGTACCGGCGAGGAACAGCTCGATGTTTTTGGCGGTGGTGGCCATGAGCCGCTGGCGTGCCGCCAGACTGGCCCAGGCGATGTGCGGGGTGATGATGCAGTTGCGGGCGCCGCGCAGCGGGCTGTCCGCCGGCATCGGCTCCACCGCGGCCACGTCGAGTCCCGCGCCGCCGATCACGCCCTCGTTGAGGGCGTCGGCAAGATCGCGCTCATTGATCAGGCCGCCCCGGGCCGTATTCAAAAGAAAGGCATGGGGCTTCATGAGCGACAGCAGCGAGCGGTTCACAAATGCCGGGTTTTCCGCTGTCAACGGAGAGTGCAGGCTCACTACGTCGGAGCGCCGGAACACTTCTTCCAGCGTGGTCCACTCCACCGGGACCCCTTCCGGGACGTTGCGGCTGCGCGGGTTATAAGCGAGGAC
Organism: Geomesophilobacter sediminis; assembly: GCF_016458275.1. Taxonomy (GTDB): domain Bacteria; phylum Desulfobacterota; class Desulfuromonadia; order Geobacterales; family Geobacteraceae; genus Geomesophilobacter; species Geomesophilobacter sediminis. The sequence continues at coordinate 139,059 of NZ_JAEMHM010000001.1, read as the reverse complement.
CTTCATCCCGAAGGCATGCGCGATCCGCGCCACACACCCGCCGATCCGCCCCATCCCTACGATCCCGAAGGTCTTGCCGTACAGCTCGCTCAGCGGCGCCTTGATCAGGGTGAAGTCCCGGGCCCGGGCCCACTCCCCTTCCTGGACCGCCGCATGGTAAAGCGCGACGTGGTTGGTGAGTTCGAGCAGGAGCGCGAAGGCGTGCTGCGCCACCGAATCGCTGCCGTACTCGGGAACGTTCACGACAGGAACACCCAAGCGGGAACAGGCCTCCAGGTCGACCACGTTGTAGCCGGTGGCGAGGACGCATACCAGCTTGAGGCGCGGCAGTTGGGCCAGCGTTGCCGCGGTGAGCCGGGTCTTGTTGGTGAGGACGATATCGGCGTCGACGGTGCGCTCCACCACCAAGGTTTCCGGGGTGCGGTCGTAGACGGAAAAGGAGCCGAAGCGTGCGACGGGATCCCATGGGTTGTCGCCGGGATTCAGGGTATAGCCGTCCAGGACGACCAGGGTGGTTTGCATGACATGCTCCCAAAAATGAGTAGGGGACTGGCACCTGGAGCCAGTCCCCTAATGAACGACGGCGCCGCCGGAGACTACGAACTTCACGGCCTCCTCCACGGTCATGCCGCTGTCGTGGACTTCGCTTTCGCGGAAAAACAGGGCAAACCCGGAGGTGGGATTCGGCATGGTAGGAATGTACACGACGACCAGCTTCTCACCGCCCCGCTCCACCTCGCCGGTCACGAAGCCGACCGCACGGACGCCGGCCCGCGGCCACTCGACGAAAACGGCGCGCCGGTAGGATGTCTTCCCTTCCTTGAACACCTGGGTGAGCTGCTTGCTGGAGGTATAGATCGACTTCACCAGCGGGATCTTGGAAAGCATCTTGTCGGACGACTTGAGGATCCGGGTTCCCATGACGTTGGTGGCGAGGACTCCGGAAAAGTAGATGACGACCGCGCCGGTCAGCATCCCCAGCCCGGGGATATGGTAGTCGCGGTGGATGAAGACGCTGAAGGCGGAGTCGAGGTAGGTCCCGAGGATGCCGTCGGCGAAGTTGAAGAGGAATTTGAGAATGAATATGGTGATCCCGACCGGAACCACCACGAAAAGGCCGGTTACGAATTTCGTTTTTACATGGTTGACAACCGTCTCCATCACACCCTCCCGAAGAGTACGAGAGAATGTACGCGCACTCCCGTTACAAAGTCAAGAATTCCACGGGGGTGCGCGGCCTGGAGCGGCGAAGGGGCGTCAAAGTGGGTGAATGCCGGGAAACCGGCCGGTGAGGCAGCCGGATCGGGCTGACCGGGAAAGGAAAAGGGAATTACCAGGCGGGGACGAGGTTTTGGGTCCTGACAAAGGTGCGGATGGCTTCGAGATGATCGAGGCCGAGATCAAGGAACTGCACCCCCATCCCTACCGCAAGTTGAGGATTGCTCTGGTAGTAGCTGGAATTGATCCAGGCGATCTTGGCGTTGCATCGGATACAGGAGCTGTCGTGAGGCAGGACGAACTCCGCCTGGATCCGGGTTCCGACCGAAAGAAGCGCCTCGGTCTCCAGGAACAGGCCGCCGGTGCTCAGGTTGATACTGTAATCGGTTAGGGGGAACTCGTTGTTGCTGCCGTAGCTCACCAGCAGCCGCACGTGGGCGCGTTCCTCGTAGCGGACCCTCAGGCCGAGCATCCGGCGCGCCATGGCCTGCACCTGGTAACGGGTCACCGGCTTGGGCATGACCTCATCGCACCCCGCCTCGCGGCAACTCTCGTAATCGGACTCGTAGCCGCTTGCGGTGACCATGACGACGGGGATCGTCTTCAAATCCCGGTCGGCCTTGATGATCCGGCAGCACTCCAGCCCCCCCATGCGCGGCATGAAGAGGTCCATGAAAATGAGCTCCGGACGGCTTTCCATGATGCTCCTCAGGCAATCGTAGCCGTCACGCGCGAGGCGGATCTCGAACTCATCCTCGTTGAAAAGGGCTTTCTCCATCTCCAAAAAAGGCTCGACGTCGTCCACCAGAAGCACTTTTTTCCTGGGCATGGGGCACCTCCGTTTGGCACCGGAAAAGATTAGCAGTGCATGTGGGTTTGGCAACGGCCGTTACCTGTTGACAACCGGGCGGCCACATCATACAGTGCATCGTTCCACAACCCCCAAATCCACGAAAAGGCTCAGATGATGTCGAAAAAAAGGTTCGTCCTTATCGCTGTCATTACATTCCTGGTCGCCTCGGCGCTGCTCACCCCCCACGCCCTCAGGGTGATGCGCCAGCCCAGAACGGATGCCGACTACCTCCGCCTGTTCCGCGAAGTGGTCACCATCGTCAAGAAAAGCTACGTCACCGACGTCGACAATAAGAAGCTGATGCAAGGGGCGGTGAACGGGATGCTGACCGCACTCGATCCGCACAGCCAGTACCTGCCGCTCACCGACTTCACCGAGATGAAGGTCCACATGGCCGGAGCTTTCGGCGGGGTCGGGATCGAGCTGGGGATGGAAAACGGCAAGCTGACGGTGAACGCGCCGATCGAGGACACCCCCGCCTTCCGGGCCGGCATCCAGGCCGGCGACCATATCTATAGGATCGACGGCAAGCTGACCAAGGGAATGAATATCAACGACGCGGTCAGCCGCATGCGGGGAACCCCGGGGACCGCGGTCACCTTGGGCATCGAGCGGGCCGGCAGTGCGCCGCTCAGCTTCCGGCTGGTGCGGGCGATCATCAAGACCAAGAGCCTCAAGGGGAGGCTGCTCGAACCGGGCATCGGGTACGTCACCATTGCCGAGTTCCAGGAGCGCACCGGAGAGGATTTCGACAAGGCGCTCAAGACGCTGGCGGCCGACAACGGCGGGCCGCTCTCCGGGCTGATCCTGGACCTGCGTTACAACCCGGGCGGACTCGTGGACCAGGCCTTCCGGGTGGCGGACCGGTTCATCGGCGACAACCCGACCGACGAAGGGGTCATCGTCACCACCAAGGGGAGGGAACCCTCCTCCACCCGCAGCCTCACCGCCTACGTCGGGCAGAAGGAGCCCAACTACCCGATGGTGGTCCTGATCAACGGCGGGAGCGCCAGCGCCGCCGAGATCGTCGCCGGCGCCCTTCAGGACCACAAGCGCGCGGTGATCATGGGGACCCAGAGTTTCGGGAAAGGATCGGTGCAGTCGATCATCCAGCTTCCCAACGGCGACGGCTTGAAACTGACCACGGCACGCTACTATACGCCGAGCGGCCGCTCCATCCAGGCCCGCGGCATCACCCCCGACATCATCGTCGACCGCATCAAAAAGCCGGCGAAGACCGCCAAAACCGGCAAGCCGGAGGACAAGGAAGATGAGATCCACGAGAAGGACCTCGAGGGACACATCTCCGGAGGCGACGACGCGGTGACTCCGCCGACCAAAAAGCCGGCTTCCGCTCCCGCGCTGAAGAAATCGCCGGATGAGAAGATGGTGGAACTCCTCAAGAGCGACAACCAGGTGATGCGGGCGGTCGACCTGCTCAAGGGGCTCAACTACATGAAGAGCACCTATCCGCTCCCGGCAAAGGCACCGAAGACGGTTACGGCGAAGACAACGAAGCAATAGCAGTGAACCGAGCCCCCCTCAATACCATCACCCAAAAGCTCCAGGCAGGGTCGTACAACCTGCTCGTGATCCTCGGCCCCACCGCCTCCGGCAAAACCCGGCTGGCGGTGGAGCTCGCGCAGCTGACCGGCGGCGAAATCATCTCGGCGGACTCCCGCCAGGTCTACCGCGGCATGGACATCGGCACCGGCAAAGACCTCCACGAATACGGCTCCGTCCCCTACCACCTGATCGACGTTCTCCCCCCCGGTTCCGAGTTCAACCTGTACGAGTTCCAGCGCCTTTTTCTGACCTGCTATGAAGAGATCACCGGTCGTGGCAAGTTGCCCATCCTGGCCGGCGGCAGCGGCATGTACCTCGACTGCGTGCTGCGCGGCTACCGGCTCGCCGAGGTACCGGAGAACGCGGCGTTGCGCGCCGAATCGGCAAACCTTTCCCGGGAAGCTCTCACCGAGCGCCTGCGGCAAGCGAATCCGAAACTGCATAACACGACGGACTTGTTGGATCGGGACCGCCTGATACGGGCGATCGAGATCGCCGAGCATGAAGGCGAAACCGAGCCATGGCCGGACATCGTACCGCTGGTGGTGGGAATCCGCTGGGATCGCTCCGTGCTGCGCGGCCGGATCACCGCGCGTCTCAAGGACCGGCTGGAAAACGGGATGGTGGAAGAAGCCGCCCGCCTGCACGCGGAAGGAGTTCCCTGGGAGAAGATGGAGTTCTACGGCCTCGAATATCGCTACCTCGCGCGGCACCTGAAAGGGGAGCTGAACCGCAACGACATGTTTCAGAAGCTGAACAGCGCCATCCACGATTTCGCGAAGAAGCAGGAAAACTGGTTCCGGAAGATGGAAAGCCGCGGCACCGAAATTCTGTGGATCGACGGGGAGATGTTGACGTAGAGTCCATTACATGAACAACCTTCTCACCAAATACGTCGCCACCCGCTCCGTGAAGGGGCCGTGGAGCATTGAAAGGTGCACCGGGACCGGATTCGCCGGGGCCGTTGTCATACCGGCGCTGAGCGAGTCGGAGCGGCTGTTCGGCACTCTGGATTCGCTCGCCGCAAATCCGCCGGAAATGCTGGAGCGATTTCTTGTGTTGGTGGTGGTGAACCACCGGGAAGACGCGACGCCGCAGCAAAAAGAGGACAACCGGATGACCCTGGAGCGGCTGCGGAGCTGGGAATCTCCTATGAACCTGGCCTTCATCGATGCCGCGACCCCCGACCGGGAATTACCCTCCCGCACCGGCGGGGTCGGACTGGCGCGAAAGATCGGCCTGGACTTGGCCCTGCCTCGCCTTGCGGCGGACGGCATCCTGATTTGCCTCGACGCGGATACCCTGGTCGGGCCTGACTACCTCCGGGCGATCTCGGCCCATTTCACCACCAGCCGTTGCGGGGGTGCGGTCATCCCGTTTCGTCACCAGCGGGGAGCAAGTGAGCACGAGGAGCGGGCGATCACCCTCTACGAGTTGTACCTGCGCCACTATGTACTGGGGCTCGACTACGCCGGTTCGCCGTATGCATTTCACACCGTCGGCAGCGCCATGGCGTGCACCGCGCGGGCCTATCTTCGCATGGGTGGGATGAACAGCCGCTGCGCCGGAGAGGACTTCTATTTCCTGCAGCAGCTCAAACGGACGGCGGGAATCGAGCAGGTGCAAGGCTGCACCGTTCATCCCGCGGCGCGAAGCTCATGGAGGGTCCCCTTCGGAACCGGTAAGAGCATTGCGCGGCTGCTTGCGGAAGGTGAGGATGCCGTCAGCTTCTACCGGGTTGAATGCTACGAGATCCTGAAGCGGTGGCTGGAGGTCGCCGGACAGGGACTGGGGCAGGACGGGGATGCCCTCCTGGAGCAGGCGAAAGAGATCCATCCGATGCTGGGCGATTATCTGGCAGACGCCGGATTTCCAACGGTGTGGGACCGTTTGGCGGCTAACAGTAAAGGGGCCGACGCCCTCACTGCAGCGTTTCACGTATGGTTTGACTCGCTGAAGACGGTGCGCCTCATTCACCATCTCTCGGCCGCCCTGCCGAGGTGCCGGCCCGAGGAAAGCGTCCCGCATCTGCTGGCAAAGTACGGCGTTGACGCCCCGGAAACGGAATCGGCGCAACTTGAAGTACTGAGGCACCTGCAACTGGGAACCGGCGGTTTCGAAGCGCTCGGCCACCGATGACCATAGAGAGCCAATCACACTTGTGGGAGCGCCATTCCTGGCGCGAATAATCCGAAGCCTAAGGATCGATTCGCGCCTGGAAAGGCGCTCCCACAGTTATGGCGAACATAGTATTTAAGAACCGGCAGCGCCCTTCATGCCCCCCTGCCCACGCCCTCCGCAAGAAGACATAACCTCCTTATAAATTGACGTATTGCCGGCCGCCATGGTACGAAGGTAGCGGACCTCGCTCAGCGACGGCTTCCCATTTTGAAAGAAAGGTTCTTAACGTAGAACAGGTTAAAGACATGTCTCGTGTAGCCATCACCACCCTCGGGTGCAAGATCAATCAATTCGAATCAGCGGCAATGACGGAAGCCTTGGCCAAGGAAGGGTACGAACTCGTTCCCTTTTCGGAGACGGCCGACGTCTATATCATCAACAGCTGCACCGTTACCGCCAAAACCGACGCCGAGTCGCGCCGGCTCATCCGCAGGGGCAATCGGCTCAATCCGGACGCCCGCATCGTCGTCACCGGCTGCTATGCCCAAATGGCGGGCGAGGATCTCCTGAAGATCCCGGGGGTGAACCTGATCCTCGGAAACAGCGAAAAGCGCAGCATCACCGATTTCCTCAGGGACCTGGGCGACGAGCCGAAGGCGGTGGTGAGCGACATCGCCCGGGAGAAGAGCACCGAGGGGTTCCAACTGGAAACCTTCGCCGAGCACACCCGCGCTTTTCTGCAGGTTCAAAACGGCTGCGACGCCCGCTGTGCCTACTGCATCGTCCCCTATGCGCGCGGCGCCAGCCGCAGCGTTGCGCCCCGAGAGGCCCTGGACGCCATCTCCTCCTTCGCGGCAAAGGGCTTCCAGGAGGTCGTCCTGACCGGCATCCACCTCGGCGCCTACGGCCTCGATCTCACGCCGCCCACCAATCTCCTGTTCCTGCTGGAGGAGGCTGACGCAGTAGCCGCAGTTCCCCGGCTCAGGGTCGGATCGGTCGAGCCGACCGAGATCCCTCCTGAGTTCGTCGAGTTCCTGGCCGGCTCGCGCACCGTCTGCCCGCACCTGCACATTCCCTTGCAAAGCGGAAGCGACGGGGTTCTCGACCGGATGAACCGGGGCTACACCACGGCCCTTTTCCGCGAACTGGTCGCATCGCTGGTCGCCGCCGTCCCGGACATTTGCCTTGGTGCCGACGTCATCGCCGGTTTCCCCACCGAGACCGACGCCGAGTTTTCCGAGGCGTGCGACTTCATCGCGTCGCTCCCCCTCGCCTACCTGCATGTATTCCCCTATTCCGCCCGTCCCGGCACTCCGGCCGCCACGATGACCCCGCAGATATCCCCTGCCGTCGTTCGTGACCGCGCCGCCGCCTTGCGGAAAATTTCGGAAAAGAAAATGGCAGAGTACTGCCTGAGGTTCGTCGGGAGGGAGCTCCAGGTTCTCGTGCAGAAGGAAAACGAGAGCGGTCTTTCGCGGAACTACCTGACGGTGCGCTTATTGGAAGGAAAGGCCGAATACAATACCGAGGTCCCGGTGCTGATCACCGAGGCACGGGGCGGAGAACTGTTCGGGAAGGTCGTGGCAGCCGAATCTTAAAGAGACTGGAGCCCCCCCTGTGGGAGTGCCATTCCTGGCGCGATCAACCCGCAGGCGGGTTGTAATGTTTTAGCCGAAAAGTGCTGTCACCGCCTGCGGCGGATCGCGCCTGAAAAGGCCCCCCCACCGTAATGGGCACATCTAAACAAAAAGGGGGCATTCCTGGAATGGAATGCCCCCTTTGTTTTAGCGGAATTGCCTGTCGGCTCAGCCGTGGAACATGGCCAGGAAATCGGCCACCCGCTGCACGTCGGTCACATCGCGGAACTCGCGATAGCCGTCGATGCCGTCCGGATCCAGACCGCGATAGAAACGCGGGCGTTTCTGCTTTAGTCCGGCCAGGACCTTACCGCTGGCATAGTCCGAACTCTGCACGGTCTCCGCGGCGAACTTGAGGTTGAGGACGACGCTGAACCCGAGCTGGAACAGGCGTTTCAGTTCCTCGTGGACCAAAACCTCGGCGGCGCGTGCCTCATCCCCGGAAGTCAGTCGCTCCAAGGCGATGTTCAAGTAACCATAAACCCGCTGCAGGACGTCGTTTATCCGGTCTGAATCCTGGAAAGCCTGACCTTCGGCAACCAGCGCGTTGTTCACCAGGTAGTTGAGCTCCTGCATCACGGCGGTTGAAGTGGTGCGGGCCAGGGCACGCAGCAGCAGCGAATCCTTGGGGGCCGAGAAGGGAACCACCTGCCTCCCCTCGGTCGGATAGAGCTCCTTCGTGCCGGAGAGCTCGAAGGATTCCGGGTTCACCCGACCATAGATGGAAACCGCTTCCTCCAGCGGAGGGAAACCGAGGTCCTGGAGCCGACCGGCACGGAATCGCTGGCAATCCTCCTCGAGTTCCACGTCGATTCCCCCTTTGATCCCTTCCAGGACGGAGGTGTAGAGCTCCTTGTCCAGTTCGAGAAGCATGGAGACGAAGGTGCCGATGAGCCGGCTGTGCTGCGGGTTTTTGAAGGTAAGGAAGAAGACGTTGTCAAAGGACTGGTCGTAATCGGCGAACCGCTCCTCGTCGTCGGCCAGGTCGCCGATCCCCCCGCCTACCGCGAGTTCACGGCCGAGGAAGAGGAGGAGGAATTCGAAATCGACCTTTTTCAGGAATTCGTGGACCCGGGGCTTGCCGCTTTCCACCAGGTGCCCCACCCACTCGCAGGCCTTTTTCTGGGAAAACGCCCAACCGTCCCACACTTCCATGTCGAGGATGAAGATGATCTGCTCCGCCGTGGCAAGCTGCATCATCTCCATGGAGTCGGCCTCGCCGATCTCCTTTACCAGCCAGAAGAATTCCTGCGGATCCATGGCCCGAACCAGACGCTTGCCTTCGGGGTCGCCGATGATGAGGTCCATCCGCTCTTTCGGAGTGACCGTCTGAAGGTGAGCGCGTTTCTCATCAACGGGAAGCGCGGCGAATTCCTTTGCCGACACCTTCCCGGTAGTAGTGATGTCTTTTCCTGCCTTTGCCAAAAGTTGCTCCTTTAATTCCGTTCGACGTTCGGCGTTCGACGTCAAAACCCTATCGTTTCGCGGCTGACGCCGTCTTTGCTCTTTGTTCACTGCTCATTGCTCATTGCCTTCTTGTATCCGCACTCCCGGTGCAACCATTTCAGGTCCTTTACCAGTTCCGGGGTGAGCTGCATGCACTCTTTGCATACCTTGAAGCGCTTTTTGTAAATCTTGCAGCGCCTGGTAACGACATCGAGGTACCGGCAGGGAGTCGACGTAAAGAGAATCCTCCCATCCTCGTCCTCAAACTTCTCGAAACAGCAGAGCCCGCACTGCTCGCAAAGCCCTTCCCACTCTTCCTTGCTATACGACTCCAGACTCAATCCCTTCTCCTCAAATTCAGTTCAACGTTCAAGGTTCAGCGTTCAATGCTTACAGCTGTAGATCGCGTTGAGGAACGAAACGCGACATCCCCTCGGTGTTCGTGATCCGCACCAAATGATGGGCGGCAGCCAGTCGCGTTTCGTTTCCTCAACGCGACCTACGACTATACGACTCCAAGTTCACAGTACCAGCTCGGAGTCCACGCCCGCGGCCCCTAGCCCCTAGCCCCGGGTTTACTGCTTCTCGTCCTCGACCTTCACCTCGAAATGCTTGCCGCCGCTGGAAAAGCGGACCCGGTCGGCAAGGATCTCATCCACGCGCGCCCCATCGACCACGCCCCCCTTGGAAACCGGACGGCCGTTCACGATGGCGAAGCTCGTGTCGCCGTTGCTCTGCAGCGCAATCCCGTTCACCTTGACCTCGGGAAGCGCGGCCGGAGCCGGAGTGGGCGGAGCCGGCGCAACGGACGAAACTGCAGGTGCGGCCGTCGGAGCGGGAGCAGTCTTGGCCGATGGCTGGACGGGAGCCGCTTTGGCCAGCACCGATTTCACCGGTACCGCTGCCCGGGCCGCCGGTTTTACCGGGGCGGCCGGGACCGTTACGGCCCGCTTCGCCACGGGCACCGGCGGCACCTTGGACGCCGGCTTGTTGGCGACTGTCTTTGCGGCAGCTATGGGCTTGGTTGCAACCGCCGAAGCGGCTGCGGATACGACCTCCGCCTTGGGCAGGTCGATCTTCTTCACGGTCACGACTTTGTTTACCGAAGCGGCGACCGGGGCGACCGCGGCACGGGGAGCCGGCTCAGCCGGCGCGGACGGCGTCGCCGCCAGGCTCGGCGCCTTTACCGCCGGTGCCGCGGCAACCGTGCGCTCCGGCGCAGCGGACTGGGCCACCGGAGCCGGTCCTTTGTGGCGGGACAATCCCCCCATTACAGCGAAGGTCACGAATCCAGCGACCGCAGCGCCGATGGCGACCCCAACCGGAAGGGTCCAGGGTGAGCGGCGTTTACCCGCCGAAGAGAGCACCGGGGAAAGCCCTTCACGGCGCGCTGCCCGCTCACGTTCCACTTTTTCCAAAGCCTTGAGGATCGAGCTCATTCACTACTCCAGTTCAACGTTCAGGGTTCAGGGTTCAACATTCAGGGTTCGAGGTCGGCAGGGGCAAGTCGTTTGAGATTCACAACCATGAACTTTGAACGTGGAACTCGTAACGGTTGCTTACCTTTTGAGGGCGGGAATGAAGCGCGCGAGTTGCGCCATCAACCGAGCCCCCTTGCCAAAGGAGGCCTCCTCGACCAATTCCCGGATCGCCTGTCCCGCGATCTTTCCGCTCACCACGCGGGTGTCTTCGGTGTAGGCCACGAGCAGCGCCCGGTCGCAGGCGATATTCACCAGCCGCGGCACGCCGCCGGAGTACCGGTAGAGGAGCTTTTGCGCGGCAGGGGTGAACTCGGCGGCCCGGAACTTGCCGGCCAGTTCGATACGGTGCTCGATGTAGCGCCGCATGCAGTCGATCCCCATCGGGCGGAGATGATAGCGGACCGTGATCCGCTGGTTGAGCTGCCGCAGGTCCTCCCGGGCCAAAAGGGCGAGGAGTTCCGGCTGCCCGGCGAGCACGATCTGGATCAGCTTGTCGGTTTCGGTCTCCAGGTTGGAGATCAGGCGGATCTGCTCCAGCACCTCGGCCGAAAGGTTCTGCGCCTCATCCAGCACCAGGACCACGCAGTGCCCCAGCTGCTTCTGCTCCAGGAGAAAGGCGTTGAGGATCTCCAAGAGCGCGGTGCGGCTCTCCCGTTCCCAGGGAAGGCCGAATTCCCGGTTGAGACTTTGCAAAAGCTCCAGCGATGACAGGCAGGGATTGAAGATGTAGGCGGTGCGGTGCCCTTCGGCATCGAGGCGATTGAGGAAGGTACGCAGCAGGGTCGTCTTCCCGGTCCCGACCTCCCCGGTCAGCTCGATGAAGCCGGCGCGGCTCTCCACCCCGTACACCAGGTGGGCGTAGGCGTCGCGGTGCTGCTCGCTGATGAAAAGGAACCGGGGATTCGGGGTGATGCTGAAAGGGCTCTCCCGAAATCCGAAGAATTCACAGTACATGTGGGCCCTCGAAAAGGGTGGCGATAGTACAGGGGGAGAATATAGCGCGAATCCTACCGAAAGGAAAGGGGATTGACCGGGAGGTCTGGGCGTAATGGTTTATGTCTTTGCAAGGCGAACGTTGGACGTAAAACGTTGAACATTGAACCGGTTTCTCCCACCTTGAACGTTGAACCGGTTCAATACCGGTAGGTAAGCTCAGCGCGGACGATCTGGTTGTCCCGGTGCTCGCCGGGCTTGAGATCGAAATTGTCGATCCACTCCCGTCCGTAGCCGAGGAGCGCATTCCACTCGCCGTGGACCGGAAAGCTCCAGAAGGCACGCACCGCGACGACCCGTTCGATCGCCTGCGGCGTTCCGTTCGGGTCGTAGATCCCCTGGGCGTTTTGCGGCAGCTTACCGATATCGCCGCGGGAGGTGCGGATCCCCTCCAGGGCGAGGTTGTTGCGGACCGAGAACCAGTGGCTGTAGCGGAGGAAGAAGTCCTGGGTGGCGCCCCCCTGGGAGTCGCCGATGGGCATGCCGTGGCGCAGGTACCCCTCCTGGTAGATCCCATGCGTGTAGAGGATCTGGTTGCCCAGGAAATACTCGAAGCGAAGATCGTCGCGGCCGTTTTCGGTGAGCCGCGGCACGAAGATTCCGGCCACGTAGCTTTCCACGATAGGCCAGAAAGCGGCGGCATCTTCGCCGGAATATTCGCCATAAAGTTCGCTGTCTCTCAACCACGGGAAACGGAAGCGGAGTTCGAAGCCGGCCAGCGAGTTGGAGTTGTCGTTGTTGAATCCGCCGATCAGGCCCCGGAGCGTCTCCAGCGTGCTGTTGTTGATCCCGGGGCCCCCTACCTGGCGCCCCAGGTTGATACCGAATTCGAAGTTTTCGGTCGGCTTCATCGAGAGCTTTCCCGCCATGAACAGCGGCTGGCGCTCCACAGGGACGCCGCCAACTAAAGTCGTCGTCTTTTCAAATTGCGAGAAGATGAAGTCGTATTTGAGGTCCCAAAGGTACTTGGTGCGCACCGGCTCCGGACTGGAGAGCTTGACGAGGTCGAAGTTCTTGGCGTTGTTGGTGAGGGTGACGTTGCCGCGGTACCCCAAGCCGAGCCAGTTCTCATCGCGCCCAACCTCGAGTTCCAGCCCCCCTCCTCCCAGCTTGAGATAGCCCTTGTTGATCCGGAGCGACGCGTCGGAGCGCTCTGACCAGAGGAGCAGCGGCTCCACCAGCAGCGATGCGGCGGTGCCGACGTACGCCTCGGCGGTGCCGCGCAGGTCGAGGTTGTTGCCCCGATCGTAGACCACCCCCTGGTTGTTCTCGAAAAGCGGCGTCCCCTCGGTCCCCCGCTGCTGGACCGGAGTCGGGTAGGGGTTGGGGGGGCGCAGACCGGACCCGATGCCGAAGACCCCATCGTTGCCGGGGTCGTTGACCGGGCGCGTGTAGTTACGGGGGACGCCATCGACGTAGACGTAACGGACCCGCGCGTTGGCAACCGGGGTGATTTCGAAGGAAGGGGCGCTACCCGGCTCCCGGCGCAGCTTTTCTTCCCGCGGCAGAAGTTCCTTGAGCCGGGCCACCAGATCGGCGGCAAAGGGAGGATAATCACCGTGCGACATCCGCTCCTGGGCCTCGTCGACCAGTCGCGCCGCTTCGGCCTTGGAAAAGGGACGGATCCCCTTGAAGTCGCTGCGGATCAGGCCGAACCCGGAGAGCTTCTCCAGGTAGAGGTAAATAGGGCTATCCAGAGGGATGTTGGTTGAGGAAAGGGCGGAAGCCAAGCCGGGAAAGGCGAGTCCTGCGACAAGAAGCGCGAACAGCAGTCGGAAAAGACGCATCAAAGAATCCAATCAAAAAGAACAGGGATGCTGGGGATAAAGGCGATACCACGAAACGACGGTTTCAGGAGACTCAGGGAATAAGGCAATATAGCCTCCATCCCTTTCATCCCGCTTGCCTGGCAAGGCTCGTCGGGACTACCCGTCGCCCTGACCGGCGATGCGGAGGTTCCGGATGAAGGCAAGCTTTTGGGGCGGGAACAAGTCGGGCCGAACCCTCTGGAAGGAAAGCGGCGGGGCCACGTCGAAGTTGTAGCGCGGGACGAATTCGGGCACGGTGCTCCGCAGCAGCTTCATCAGGGCAGCGATATCCTCGGCCCGCGCCAATGTGAAGAGCTCCTCCAACTCGGCAGAGATCTGGGCCAGGTCGCTTTCCACCGGCGCCATGACCCGGATCTTCTTGTGGGTGGTCGGCTTGATCCCCTCCCCCTCGATGAGAAGTTCCTCGAACAGCTTCTCCCCCGGCTTGAGCCCGGTGAAGACAATATCGATTTCCTTGTAGGGGACGAAGCCGGAGAGACGGATCAGTTCCTCCGCAAGGGAAAGGATCCGGACCGGTTCACCCATGTCCAAGACGAAGATGTCCCCCCCCTTGCCGATGCAGCCCGCCTGCAGCACCAATTGGGACGCCTCGGGGATGGTCATGAAGTAGCGGACAACATCCTGGTGGGTGACCGTGACCGGCCCGCCGTTTCGGATCTGCTCCTTGAAAAGCGGGATGACGCTGCCGTTGCTCCCGAGGACGTTTCCGAAACGGACGGTGGTGAACTTGGTCTTGCTCTTGGCGGCCAGAGCCTGCACGTACATCTCGGCGCAGCGCTTGCTGGCCCCCATGATGTTGGTGGGGTTTACCGCCTTATCGGTGGAGACCATGACGAAGTTGCGCACCTTGAAGCGATCGGCGGCATCGGCAACGATCTTGGAGCCCATGACATTGTTGAGGATCGCCTCCGACGGGTTGTATTCCATCATCGCAACGTGCTTGTAGGCGGCGGCATGGAAGACGACGTCAGGGTTGAACTCGTCGAAGATGGTCTCGACGCGCTCCTGGTTCTTCACGTCCGCGACCATCGGGATGATCCGCACCTCCGGGAACGAGGCGGCAAGCTCCTTCTCGATGTAGAAAAGGGGAGTCTCCGCGTTGTCCAAAAGAACGATCTTGGTGGGGTTAAACAGGGCGACCTGACGACAGATCTCGCTGCCGATGCTCCCGGCTGCGCCGGTAACCAGAACCTTCTTGTCGGTGAGGTAGTTGCGGATCGCCGTCTGGTCCAAAACGACCGGCTCACGCCCGAGCAGGTCCTCGATCTCCACGTCCTTGATCTGGGCTATGGAAAGCTTCCCGTTGACGATGTCGGTGATGGCGGGAAGGGTCTTGAAGTGGGCCTTGGTCCGGTCGCAGCTGGCGATTACCTGGCGCAAAAGGCGACCGTCTCCGGAGGGGATGGCGAAGATCACCTCTTCCACGCGATGCTTGCGCACCAGCGCCCTTAAGCGATTGGTGGCACCGAGCACCCGGACCCCGGACAGGCGCAGGCCGTGTTTTCTCTTGTCGTCGTCGACGAAGCCGACCACGTTGAAGGGGGAATTGGACTGCTTGCGAATCTCCTTCAAGAGCAGGTTCCCCCCCTCCCCGGCGCCGACGATGAGGGTGCGCTTCCCTTTGCGCAAAGACGGGATGAAGCGCATTTCCCGGTAGACCCTCCAGACCAGGCGGCTGGCAGCCACTAAGGCAAAAAGGAGGAACCAGTCCAGTACGTAGATTGAGCGCGGCAGGATGAAGGGGCCCCTGGAGAACACCAGGAGGAATGCGGCGACCAGGGAGGAAAAGGTGACGACCTTCAAGATCTCGTAGGCGTCCTGGAGCGAGGCGTAGCGCCAGATGTTCCGGTACATTCCCGAGGCGGCGAAGAGCACCGGTTTGGCCAGCAGCACCACGATGAGCCCCTGACTGAGGGCGGTGATCTCGTAATCGGGGATCTGGAAGTCGAAACGAAGCAGGAAGGAGAGGCAAAACGCGGAAGCAATCAAGGCAACGTCGAGAAAAAAGACGAAGATCCTTTTTGCAGGAAACATACACCCCCCTCAAAAGCAAAACGAAGAACTGCTGTAATTCAAAGCCGAGTGTGACAGGGGGCTAATATAGCATCTAAACCATAAAAAGCAATGCATTAGATCAACTTTAACAGAAGTAATACCCAAAACACCTTACACTGATCAGGCTGTTAATGCTTCACCCCTTCGCTGCGCAGCACCTTGACGAAGGTTAGGAACATGATCCGGAGGTCCAGCAACAACGAGCGGTGCTGCAGGTAATAAGCGTCGAAGTCGACCTTCACCGGAATGGGTAGCTCGTCGCGTCCATTGATCTGGGCCCAGCCAGTAAGGCCGGGAGTAATCCGGTGCACCCCCTTCTCGGTGCGCAGCGCGATCAGGTCGTCCTGGTTGAAAAGGGCGGGACGGGGACCGACGAAGCTCATGTCCCCGCACAGGATGCTCAAAAGCTGGGGGAGCTCGTCCAGGCTCGACTTCCGGAGGAAACCGCCGATCGGGGTGAGAAACCGCGACGGATCGTTCAGAAGGTGGGTTGCCACCGCCGGGGTGTCGATCCGCATGGTCCGGAACTTGGGCATCCGGAAGATACGGTTGTCCCGCCCGACCCGGTCCGACCAGTACAGCGCCGGCCCCCTGGAGGTCAGCTGCACCGCGACCGCCACAACAAGCATGGGAACAGCACAGATGGAAAGCAAAAACAGGGAAAGGGCTATGTCGAAAGTTCGCTTCATTTGTTTTGAGTTTTGGGTTTTGCGTTTTGAGTTGTTTTCTCGTTACCGGATACTTTTGTCACTTGCTTTGTGGTAGCAGTCTTTACGATTGCCGTCAGCATGTTGATCAGTGCGTCCGACTCGTTAAGAAGAGGCTGCAGCTGTCTTAGTGTGGATAGTTTGCTGTCGCGAAACAAACGCAACCAGTAATTCGATTCCCGTGCCTCTTTAGAAGCAATTGACATTTTTGCAATAAAATCTGCCCGGCTCTGCCCTGCCAGAGCTTCTTCTATATTTGCGCCGATACTCGTCCCAGCACGCAGCAGCTGTTTGGACAAGACAAATTCTCTCTGCTCAGTCAACAGTCTGCAGAATTCGATCACGTTCAGGGCGAAGGCGTAGCTCTTTTCTTTCACCAGACTCTTCTGCATACGCACCGTTCCTCCGGCAGAAAAACTCAGAACCCAGAACCCAAAACCCAAAACTCAAAACTGCTTTTTCAGCCATTCTGCCGTCGCCGCCAGTCCCTGTTGCAAGGTGAAGGGTGGTTGCCAGCCGAGGATGCGGGTGATCTTGCTGCTATCGATCTGAAGCGAGCCGGCCACCCGGTCAACCGCCGCGGACCGCCCCAGGAGTCGTCCGACCTGCCGCAACAGAGCTTCCGGTACCGGAAGCAGATGCGCTCTTCGGTCCAAAGCCGCGGCCATCCGGCGCACCAAATCAGCGGTCGAGACGGCCTCGCCATCGCTGACCAAAAACGTCTCCCCCGCCGCAGCGGGATGCAGAGCGCACGCCGCCAGGGCATCGGCCAGATTGCCGACGTACACCAGGCTGCGCCGGTTGGAGAGGCTTGCCAGCGGCAACGGAACACCCCGCTGCACAGCCTTCATGAGGGCCAAAAAGTTCGCCTTCACTCCGGGACCGTACACCAGAGGGGGACGCAGGATCACCACTTCTAAGCCGGTCTCCTCGGCCACCCGTTTGAGCGCCACCTCGGACTCCGCCTTGCTCACCCCGTAAGGGTCGAGCGGCCGATACGGATCCTCCGCGCGGTACGGGGTCGGACTTTCCTCCCCGAGCACCTTGACCGTGCTCACGTAGACGAAGCGGCGCACCCCGGCGGCGGCCGCCTGGCGGGCCAGGCGCTCGGTACCATGGAGGTTCACCTTGCGGAACTCCTCCAAAGGATCGGCGGCGGTGTCCCGCATGATGTGGACCCGCGCCGCCAGGTGGATCACCACCTCCGCCCCGGCCAGCGCCCCGGCGTAGTCGCAGTCCGGCCTCAGCGGGGGGACCACCGCCCGGCGCACGGCCTCCGGGAGGTGTGAGGCATCCTCCCCTTCCAGGACGGCGGCGGTAACGGTTACCGGCTCCCGGGAGAACCGGGCCAAAAGCGCGTTTCCGACGAAACCGGTCGCGCCGGTGACGAAGAGGTTCATGCCGGCCTCGCGATAAGTTGTCCCACCTTGCGGAAGTACTTGGCGTACACCTTGAGGATGTTGGTCCGGATGCCGTTTTCCGCACAGGCCCGGAGAATCTCCCGGTTGAGGATGAGGTTGCTCTTGAGGTTGCGCGTGCTCACCCCTCCGGTGCGCATCTTGACGATCACCTCGGGGAGGTAGGCGTAGCGGGCCCGGTGCCGGTAGAGAAAGCGCGCGGTCAGCTCGAAATCCGCGGCGATCCGGTAGTCGGTCCGGAAGCTCCCGTACTTTTCGTAGAGCCTCCGGCGGACGAAGAAGGTCGGGTGCGGCGGCATCCATCCCCAGGCGAACTGATCGGGGGTGAAGCGGGCCCCGGAGCAGTAGCGGACCACCCGCTCCAGGTCCTCCGGACGCACGAAGACGAGATCGGCGAAGACCGCGTCCACGCCTGGATCCTCGAAGAGCGCTCGCACCTTCTCCAGCACCTGGCCATCCGGGTAGAAATCGTCCGAATTGAGGATCCCCACGATGTCGCCGGTCGCCAGGGCGATCCCCTTGTTCATGGCGTCGTAGATCCCCTCGTCCGGCTCGGAGAGGATCCGCGCGGCAGGGGCCAACTGGCGCACCAGCGCGACGGTGGCGTCGCGTGAAGCGCCGTCGATGACGATGTGCTCGGCGGGGACGGTCTGGCCGGCCACACTTTGCAGGCAATCAGCGACGGTGGCCGCGGAGTTGAAGGTAGCCGTGATGATGGAGAATCGCACGTGGAAAGCCTACCCCTTGCGCTCGACGAAAAAGTCCCCCAAGACCAGGACGTCCATCTTGGTCCGCAAGAAGCAGTCCAGGGCCTCCTTCGGAGTGCAAACCACCGGCTCGTTCTCGTTGAACGAGGTGTTGAGCACGGTCGGGACGCCGGTCTTAGCCTGAAACGCCTTGATCAGCCGGTAGTAGCGGGGGTTTTGCGCCTCGGTCACGCTCTGCAGGCGCCCGGAGCCGTTCACGTGGGTGACCGCCGGGATGAGGGAGCGCTTCTCGGGGCGGATCTGGTAGACCTGCAGCATGAAGGGGACGTCGTAGTCGGTCTCGAACCACTCTCCGACCGCCTCGCGCATGATGGAGGGGGCGAAGGGGCGGAAGGACTCCCGGCGCTTGATCTTGAGGTTCAGGATGTCCTTCATGTCGGCACGGCGCGGGTCGCAGACGATGGAGCGGTTCCCCAGGGCGCGCGGACCCCACTCCATCCGGCCCTGGAACCAGCCGATCACCTTCCCCTCGGCGACCCGCTCGGCGGTGCGCCGGCAAAGCTCGGCTTCGTCCTCGATCAGCTCGACGCGGCACCCCTCCGCGGCAAGTTCCGCCTGCTTGCCGTCCAGGCGGGCCTTGATGTCATCACGGGAAAAGCCGCACCCCAGGTAGGCGTGGTCCATGACGAAGCCGCGCGGCTGACCGAGCTCCTGGTTCCAGACGCAGAAGGCGGCCCCGATGGCCCCGCCCCCGTCGCCGGCGGCGGACTGGATGTAGAGTTCGCGAAAGGCGCTCTTTTCGAAGACCTTCCCGTTGGCGACCGAGTTCATGGCGCAGCCGCCGGCCAGGCAGAGGTTATTGCTCCCGGTCTCCCGGTGCACCTCGTCGAGGAGGTGGAAGAAGGCCTCCTCGTACATCTCCTGCAGCGAGGCGGCAAGGTTTTTGTGGTAGTCGGTGAGGGGTTCGTCCTTGCCGCGTGCCGGCCCGAGCAGTTCCACGAGCTTTTGGGAGAAGACGGTCCCGATCTTGGGCTCGCCGTCGTCCCAAACCATGGAGACTCCTTCCGAGTGGTGCAGGAAGTAGTCAAGATCGAGCTCGAAGCGTCCCTTCGGGAGAAGCTTCACGATCTGGCGCATCTTGTCCATCTCGGTCGGTTTCCCGTAGGGCGCAAGCCCCATCACCTTGTATTCGTCGCCGTAGTGGGGAAAGCCGAGATACTGGGTCATGGCCAAGTAGAAAAGCCCCAGGGAGTGGGGGAAATTCACCTGGTCGCGGACGCTGATCCGCCCCCCTTTCCCGGTCCCCCACATGGTGCTCACGAAGTCGCCGAAGCCGTCCACCGAGACCACCGCCGCCTCGTCGAAGGGAGAGACGAAAAAGGAGCTCCCCAGGTGGGCTAAGTGGTGCTCGACGTTATGGATCTCGGCGCGGACCTTGTCGGCGGAGACGCCGAGCGCCTCGGCCAGGGCGGTTTTCACGTCCTTGATCTTGCCGGCGTTGGAAAGGCGGTCCTTGATCGCTGCGAGGCTCGGGCGTTTGGAGAAGGCGAACAGCGCCTTTTTCAGCAGGTTCGCGCTCGGGTTGCGGTTGAGCGCGACGTGGTCCACCTCGGCGATCCCGATCCCGGCCTCGGCGAGGCAGTACTTGATCGCCTCGGAGGGAAAGCCGGCCCAGTGCTTGATCCGGCGGAAGCGTTCCTCCTCCGCTGCAGCAACCAGTTTGCCGTCGACGACCAGACAGGCCGAGGAATCTCCGTGATAGGCATTAATGCCGAGGATGCGTGCCATGAGTAGTAACCTCCCGATCAAAAAGTTAAAAAAAGAATTTTTTGGATGAACTGCTGGTTGAGCAGACACGTCGTCTCCGGTCGCAATCCCAAGCAGATGAGGGTTCGGCACCTCCAGGCCCTCGAGTCGGAACGACTGCTAGAACTGAAAATACACGAATGCCTTCGAACTTGTGTCAAAGACGATGACCGCGACGATCATTGCGGTATAAACGAGCGCCCGGCCGGAAATGTGCAGCGGATGGGGGCGCTGCTGGCCGAGATTTACTTCCAGCCAGGGCCGGGCCACTTGGAGTGCCAGAAGGGCCAGGGCCACCACGCCGATGAACACCATCGTGTTCTCCCGCATGACCGCCGGATGCAGGCCCCCTTTCAGAGTGAAGATGGCCCGGTACATGGAAAGGGCTGACGTCATGTCCTGGGCCCGGAACAGGACCCAGGCGAGATTGACCATTAGGTACGTCACTCCCCACCCGATCAGGTACCTGATGAAATAGGCGCCTTTGGAGAGCTTCTTCCGGTTCAGGGTGAAGATGCCTTTCAGGGCGGTCTGATTCAGCACCAGCAGGGATCCGTGCCAGCATCCCCAGGCCACGAAAGTCCATTGGGCACCATGCCAGAGCCCGCAAATCGCCATGGCCACCAGCAACCAGAGCAGGGCCAACCGAGGATAGTTACGGGTGGAAAAACTGATCGGTGTAAACACGTAGTCCCGAATCCAACGGGACAAGGTCATGTGCCAGCGGGTCCAGAACTCCTGCGGCGAAGGCGCGGCATACGGCCAGTTAAAGTTCTCAGGGAAGGTGAACCCGAACAGTCGGGCCGATCCGATGGCGATGTCGGAATAGGCGCTGAAGTCGAAGTAGATCTGCAGCCCGAACCCGAAGGTGGCGAAAATCGCGTCCACGCCGTTGGGTGTGGCGCCGCGTAGAAAGACTGCATCGATGTAGGTGGAGAGCGCGTCGGCAATCACCACTTTCTTGAAGAACCCAAACAGGATCCGCTGGCAGCCGAAAGCAAGGTCAGCCTGGGTCACGTGGCGCGTTGCCAGGATCTGGTCCGCGATCTCGTGGGGCCGGATGATCGGGCCAGCGATGAGCTGCGGCCAAAAGGCCTTGAAGAGAAGGAAGTCGCGCAGCCGTTGAAACGGCTCCTCGCCGACCCAGACGTCAACCAGGTAGGCAACCCCTTGAAAGGTAAAGAAGGA
This sequence comes from Geomesophilobacter sediminis, assembly GCF_016458275.1. Classification (GTDB taxonomy): domain Bacteria; phylum Desulfobacterota; class Desulfuromonadia; order Geobacterales; family Geobacteraceae; genus Geomesophilobacter; species Geomesophilobacter sediminis. Next base: position 118,034 of record NZ_JAEMHM010000001.1, on the reverse strand, counting down.
GATCCCCAGGGGGAGGATGATTTTCGGGATGTCCAGGTGCCACCCTCCCCCGGCAGCGGTAACCAGTGCGGCGAGGTTGGTAAGGAAAAATCCCGTGTACTTGAAATACAGCAACGGTACTAGGTTGACCAGGACCCCCAGCACAAGAGGTGTGTTCGCCTCCTGCCGGGTGGCCAGGAAACGGCCATAGGCCCAGTTGAAAACGCTGATCCCAAGAAGCAGGAACCCGAAGCGCCAGTCCCAGGTACTGTAAAAGAAGTAGCTGGCGGCGATCAAGAGCACGTTGCGCCAGCGGGGTGGCATGCTCCAGTAGAGCAGAAAGACCATGGACAGGAAAAGCAAATAGGTGTAGCTGGTGAAGATCACTGTGCCCTCCCCCCGTTTCCCAACAGCGGACCGAACTCCCTGAGGATCGCCTGGGCGGTGATCGCATGGCCTTCGGCACGGAAGTGTTTGTAATCCGGCCCCCCCATGAACTCCCCCCAGTACTTGGAGGGGACGGTCCCTTCGAGGTTGGCGAATGGAATGGCCTTCTGTTGGCACAGCTGCTGTAGCCACACCTTGAAGGCGGCATACTGGGAAGGGACGTACGGGTTCCGGGCCAGTGGATTCAAAGGAATAACGTAATAGATCGGCTGCACATGGTTCTCATTGGCAACATCGGCGATCATTTCCAGAAACTCCTGGTTGAGCTGGTAGCGAGACTGCAGGATGGGCCGTTTGCTCTGCGGCGTGATATGGAACATCCAGTTGCGCAGTTCGAAAAGTTGCCCCATGGTTACCGCGTTCAGGTCCTGCCGGGCAGCCACCAGCGGGAGCAGGGATGCCACCTTGCTGCGCAGGCGCTCTTCAAAGGTAACCTCCCCCTTTTTCTGGGTGGATTCGACGGCGGCCAGCGAAGCAAGCATTTTCTCAGCCGCCTTGGGGTACCTGTTGCGGTACCTGAGGGCCGCATCACGCCAGATTTGCGCCAGTTCAGGCCGGGTGCCCAGCAGGCGTTGCAGACCGGGGCGGAGGTCAACGTTACGGAATTTGTCAAAGCAGACGCCATAAATGAAGTAGTTCGGGTGGGCTTTGGGTATGCTCAGGGTGGTGAGCAGCATCAGGAGCGCTTCTTCATTGTGCATGTTGGGCGCCGCCAGGCCAAAGGCGCGCATGCCGCTTGGCGAAAGAGCAGCATCGAGGTGCTCGACGATGATCCGGTCGCCTGGCTTCTGGTCGTTGATGGCGTACATCTGTGACATGCCCGCCAGGATCGTCAGTCGCCCCATGCTGCTGTCGGGGAGATACGGGAGGTACTGCTCGAGGTTCTCCCCGACCGACATGTCCCAGTTCACGGTCCGCCGCGAAGGATCTTGCGGAGCCGAGATCAAAAGATTTTGCTGCCGCTGCTGGGTCAGGGCCTTCTGCCAGGAAATGACACAGAAATCAACCAGAATCAACAGAAAAATCACCAGCGTCGGCACGCCGAAAAGAAGCCTTTTGTCGCGGACCATCGTATGCAATTTGAGGTGAGAGGTAACCATGAAAACAACACTCCTTGCCGTTGAATGCCTTAAAACCCTGACTCTTCCTTTGTTCTGCTGCCGAACAGTCGGCGTTGGCCTCCAGCTTCCCCCGGACCAGTAGGCTCGATCCCCGAGGTTGAACCCTCATCCGGGGAAACACGCCGCGGCACTAATCTGTGAGGATACAGGGGGGAGGGGAACCTCCGCCCAGAAGCCACTCGTATGCGGACCTCATTTCGGAGGCAATTTTTCCCCAGGTAAATCGAGTTCGCACCAGTTCGAGTCCGTGGGCACCAATCGACCTGCGCTCAGCATCATCCATCTCAAAAAAGGTGGCGAGGCCATCAGCGATAGCTCTGGGTTCGGGCTCTATCCTCAAAGCGGCACGGGCCGCGAACCCTTCCGGGACGTTGCATTGCGGGGTCATGAGCACCGGCTTTCCGTAAGCCCAAGCCTCCAAAACCACCATCGGAAACGCCTCGCTCAACGAAGGGAGGACAAAACCATCGGCGAAGTGGTAACAGGAAGCCTTGCTGTCACCGTACTGCGGCCCGAGAAACAGGATGTCGTCTCCCAGCCCAAGCTCAGTGGCGCGGGTGGCAAGAGTGGATTCGTGACCATGCTGCCCCCAGCCGGCTATCACCAAGGTCCAGTTCGAGCCCCCCCCCCCCGCTTTCCGTTTGAGCAGCGACCAACCGTCGACCAAGTTGTCAATCCCCTTGATAGGATGGATGCGCCCCAGGTACAAAAGCACCCGTCTTCCCTGGGGCACCCGCCCCAGCCACGGGGGAGGGGAAAACTCAGCCTCGGCGGGCGGCAAATCAATCCCATTCGGAATTTGGCAGATCGGAACCGTCACTCCGTACGCTTTCACCATCCTAGCCTCCGCCAAGCTCAGCGCGTGAATACAAGAGGCGGACCTGAGGTGACGATTTTCGTAGAGCAGCGCGCCAACCTTTTTTTTCCAGTTATTGATCCCCAGCGCCTGAGGATTGAGCATCCCGTGGGTAGAAACCAGATATGGCTTTTTAGCTTTGCCACAGTAGTTTTGGGTGACAACGGAGGTGTACTTCCACAGTCCGTGGTTATGGATCAGATCCGGGTTCACCTGTTCCAGGCCGGGAAGGAGTCCCTTAGCATAGCCGAAGGTGACCGGCCCTGAGGTGGAAAAGCAGAGCGGTTTAAGCGGATGCCACTGGGGGGCATCTGCGGCCGAAAAACGATCTTCAAGCGCCAACACGCTCATGTCAACTCCCGACCGGGCGAGATGGCGGGACAGCGGCTGCATACTCCCCAAAAGGCCACCTGCGTCGCGGGAGATGGAAAAGGTAAGGAAGGCAACTTTCAAGGCAGCCTCCTCACCAAGGCCATGAATGAATCACCGCCAAATTCCCCAGGTAGGCTCACGAAGCCGCCTCCGTAAACCGTGTCAGGCATTGGACGAACCCATCGATCACTGCCTGCCGGGAAAAATTATCTCGATACAGCCCGGAGCTGATCTCACCCATGTTCCTCCATTGGACGGCCCGGGATAGCAGCGCATCGAAAGCCTTTCGTACCGAGTCCTGTTCTGCTGGGTCAAAAAGGTACCCGTTTGCCCCGTCTAGGACCGCCTCAAAATGGTTGCCGCATCTTCGGGACACCAGCACCGGCAGTTTCATGATTAGCGCTTCGACAAGTGTCAGCGGGCTCGGATCGGAAAAGGACGGCAACACGAAAACATTGGCGCTTCTGTAAAGCGAAACCATCTTTTCGGTGTCACAGTGACCTAGCAGGGTCACGTGGTCCTCGATCCCATGGTCCCGGACATACCGCGCGATAGCTCCCTTATCCGGGCCATCGCCGGCGATCAGGATACGGCATTTCTTTACGTTCTCGTCACAAATTGAAGCGAGAAAGTTCATGATCCCCTTTACCTGCTCCTGCAATCGGACCGGCATCAAGAGAACGGGGAGGTCGTTCTCCTCCCGGCGCAGCAGCTCCATCTCCGAAATAGTGAACTTTTCCTCTTCGATGGTATTGGGAAACCGGATGAAGGTTTTGGGGGCGGTTTTCCATTTTGCGAAGGTGATTTCCGACATTTTTCCCGGGATAATCAGGGCGCCCTCGGCCGAGTCGAAGACTACCCGTCTCATCGCAGCCTTGTACCGGTTGTCGTTTCGGGCTCCGATAGTCAGATAGTTGGCCTCAGACCAAAAGTGCAGCCGGTTCTTTAGGAGCCCTAGGCGCTTCAGCAGGACCAAGGTCAAGACATTGAGATCGTTCCAGCTTCCGCCCAGAATGATCTCGCTCTCCTTGGTCCTCAGAAGCTTGAGAATCAGGCGGGGATTGAAATGAACATGAAAGCGCCCCACCATCCGGTAGAATCCGCGGTCCAGATAGTACGGGTGCCGTATCTTTTCCAACTCGATCTTCCAGTTGCGGTCCGCTTCCGAAGCACGCATATAATAGACGGCGAAATCGAATCCCTTTTTGTGAAGGTCGTCGAATAACGATATACGGTAAGGTGTAAAGATATTTTGTAAAAAAATGTACTTGTTGTTCATCCTGGACCGATCATGAGTGGGAGATTTCTTAATTTTCAGCACAAAGAGCCTGCATGGTTACCTTTTTGAAGTACAGGTGCGGCAGCAAATTGACCAACCGGAAAAAGATGACCAGCGACAGGTAGGGGAGCATCGATCCCTTGTATTCGTAACAAAGTGGCAGCAGTAACGTTTTAGATCGAATCTTGATCTCTTTACAATTGTAGTTCATGTACTGATACGGGGTACCAAGCTCTCCAAAGATGTAGAGGGCGTACTTCAAGGCCCCCAGCCGCGGTTTAGGTTCGAGCGGTTGATGGATCAGGGCATCCACCTCTGAGAGATGCTTGGGGTAATACGCAACGTCGAGATAGAGGTAATAGGCGCCTCCCAGCAAAACCACCGGTTTGCCCCAATAAGCGGCCTCCACTCCGGCCGTTGAACCGAATACGAAGACCTTTTCGCAGGCGTCAATCAGTTTGTAGGTCGAAACCGGCGAGGCCGCCGGGATAACAGTGATGTTCGGATAGTCCTTGAAAAGATCAGCTAGGCCCGTATGGTACTTGAACTTTATCCTCTTCAGATTGGGGTGGATCCGCAGGTAGAAATGAATTGAGGGATCTTGAGACGCTTGCTGCACCAAGTGAAGGATCCCATCTATCTGGCTCGGAAAGATCTTGTACTTATCAAAGGCGTCCCCGATACAGAAGAATTCATCTTCCGACGAGTTGAAGATCACGAAATTCCTTTTGGAACTATCCCAATTCGCCGGAAGGAGCTCGCGGTCCTGCCCGCTTATGTACACATGATCCGAAGCAGTCTCCCCTTTCCGGCGCTTTTCATAAAAGCTCGCCGCTACCTTCTCCTTATCGACACTTTTGCACCAATTGTCCCAGGCATCCTCGATGATACGCGCGGTGTTGTCGATGTCGTGCGGCATGGCATCGAGGTACTTCATCTTGTTCTGCTGACGGCGCGACGAGGAAAAAGTGAACTCGAGAATCGAGGTGCTGACTTTCTTGCTCAGGCTTACCTCCATGACCGGCCGCATTCCGCCGAACCTGCCGTTTACCAGGCAGACAACATCGGGGGCAAACCGGTGGACCATCTCCAGGGTCGCCTCGGTCAAATACGCTGAGGCACGCAAAGCGTGGTCGAAATAGCGGCGATTCAACGTGGTCAATGCAGGATTCAGGTTCCTGGTCATGGAGACGTAGGAAGATACGACCCCCAGGCCGATGTTGTTGTCGCGGTAGGCGATCTCCTTCACGTCCTCAATGGCGTCGTACTGGAACACGGTGGACTTCACCCGGCGCCGCGCTTCATCACTTAGAAATTCACCTAGTGTCTTGTGGGTGAAGTTGGGGTGTTTCAGCTTAGAAAGAAGCAGCCGGGAAGAGAGCATGCACTCCCAGCAGCGGATCCTGGATTCTTCCGGATTGGAATCGCAGGGCTTTGTCTCGCCGCTGCAGGTGACAAAGAGGACGGCATTCTCAGGATCCTGGAGATATTCCAAGGCCTCATCCAGTAGCCCCGGCATTCCGTTCGAATCCAGCGGGTAAAAATTGTAGAACAGTACCTTCATGAGGCTATCGTTTCCTTTTTTGATCGGTTGAGATGCCACGATCGGCATTATTGGCGGAGCCGTCCTGGCCCGAGGCGGTTGGATACCTCTCCAGAACCGCCGCCATGTCCTTGTTGAGCTGTTTAGAATACCGCGTACTCCCGTCGCGGTTCAAGTGGCCGGGATCGGCGAACATGGACCTATCGAAATTAATTCCAGAGATCAGGCCGCCATTGTAGTTAAGGAACGGAACGCGGCATTGCGCAGCTATTTCTTCCAGCAGTTTGTTGTGCCGGGGGGCGGCCACCGGTCCCCAGGAGGGGACATACTCGGGCGCCTGCACCAGAATCACGCGGGTGTTTCCGCTTTGCATCTTGCGGATCAAAGACTTGAAGGCCCTAACTTTGCTGTCATCGAAACCGGTGAACGCCTGAGGGTCGATAGGTTTCAACGAACCGTCATGGGCAAACGCCACGAACCCGTTGCATCTCGTATTCTGATCCGCCTCCATGTTGCGCAGTCTGATGACCTTTCTGAATAAAATGCCACTATTCAATATAAGGTACTTGTTGCGGAGCAGGCTCACCCGGTCCGCTTCCCCGCGGCTCAGAAGCGCGGCCAATACAGCATTGGGATAGTATCGGGAATCATCCTCGATCCGTCGAGTCAGATGCTTGGGCAAAAACATGAACCAATCGACCTCATAGACTACGATGGAAGGAGGGCCCTGGTACTTGAGGAAAAAATTTTCATACCACTTCAAAAAAAATGTGGATCCTGCACCGTCCAGAGCGAAGTTATAGAACTCGGGACTAAGGTATTTGGGATTAATGCCCTGGGCCGCATGGGAGGAGCCGATGATTATGTTCTTTACCTTGGGACCTTTGAACAATTTACCGTAGGCTTGTTCGTAATTGTTGAGGGAAAAGGTATCGATATACCTCGCATACCGTTCAATTACAACCAGCGTAACAAGCAGAAGAAACAGGTGCACAGCAATTTTACTCAAGATACTTTTCATTCAAAATCCGGTGTAAATGAACCCAGTGCTCTCAGAAATTCCGAACAGCACGATGGAAACCACAAAAAGATAGTACACCGAGTGTCGTAAGATCTTGTTGCGGCTCTGGAGAAAAGCCAGACTTCTCTGAAAACCAAAAATTGAACTGAGCGCAATGAGAACCACCAGTGCCATCAACTCCAACCGCCCCTGGGAGAGGAGCAACTTGGAAGTCGCCCCGGGAACATCGCTCGCAACATGGCTGATCACGTAGATGGCGTCCTCCAGGCTGGAGGCCCGGAAAAATATCCAGGCGAAACAGACCAGGTTGAAGGTCACAAGAATCTGCCAGGTTTTAAGCACCCAACTCTTCTCCAGCCCAAGCGCCCGGTGCAGCTTTTTTTGGTAGGGACGGTAAAAGACCGAGCAGGCCATATACAGGCCGTGCAATCCTCCCCAGACCAAAAAACCCCAGCTGGCACCGTGCCAAAGCCCGGAGATCAGGAAGGCGACCAACAATGCCGCGGCAGTCCCCCAATTGCTCCAGCCGCGCCACTGCATCTGCAGCGGCTTGAAGATGTAATCAAGAATCCAGCGGGAGAACGAGATATGCCACCGGCGCCAGAAATCGGCCACCGAGGTAGCCATATAGGGCCGGTTAAAGTTCTGGGTCAGCCTGATGTTGAACAGCAGGGCGGAGCCAAGCGCCATATCGGTATAGGAAGAGAAGTCCGCATAGATCTGGAAGGCATAGCCGTAGGTCGCAAGCAGCAGCGAAAGGCCCCCGAAGCCGTGAACGTTGTTGTACACGGTGTCAACGTACATACCGAGGCGGTCAGCGATAACCACTTTCTTGAACAGCCCCCATGCGAAAAGGAGTATTCCCAGGCGCACGTTTGCGTAGTTGAACTCGTAACGTTCCTTAAGCTGTGGCAACAGATCCCCGCCCCTTTCGATGGGGCCCTGCAACAGCTTGGGAAAGAAGGCCAGATAGAGGGCGAAATAGCCGAGGTGGCGCTCTGGGGGTTCAAGTTCCAGATAGACGTCAAACAGGTAGGACATGGCCTGAAAGATGTAGTAAGAAACCCCAATGGAAACCAGCGCGGTCATCGGCGGAATGCTCATCGGAACTGCGAGCAGCGACGCCAGCGACCTTAGATTTTCCATAAGAAACGGAAGGTATTTCATGACCACGAGGATCAAGGCATTCGCGGCAATACCACTCCACAGCAAGGCCCGCTTCAGCGTCGGGGAAGCCGACTGACCGATACAGATACCGGCCCCGTAGGTCACCACGGTAACCAGCCCCAGTACCTCCAGCAGATGCAGCGCATTAAGCGCCGCATAGAAGGCAAGGCTTGCCGCCAGCAAGGCGCACCAGCGCCCCCGCTCCCCTGTCACGGTGAAGAGCAGATAGGCAACCGGCAAAAACAGCAGGTAGCTGATCGAATTAAAAAGCATGCACCAACCTCAGGAGTACCTCCATTAGGAAAACACGACCTTGCGGATACGGCCGGAACCAGCAATAGGCTCGCAAGCGCTCCGGCCCCCGGAGGGGAGCGCCACCGGTCAGGGCGGGTTTAATGGCAACGGTATCGATCAGACCCCGGCACGGTGACAGTACCAGACCGACCGATACTGCCTGAGAACGAAACCGTGCTCTTGGAGCACCCGGGAGATGAATTGCTGTCCCGAAATGCTATGGAACTCGATGATCAACCAGTCGACCAGCGCCAGCCACCCTTCGGGGTGCTCGGCGAAAACCGATTCTTCTGCACCTTCGATATCGATCTTGAGGATGTCAATCCGGTCGATTCCGTAGCAAGCAACCAGCGTCGGGATGGTGGTAACGGGAATCGACTCTTGCCCGTCATCGTCAATAGCTGCGGCGGTTTCCCCGCTCTTGAAACGGACCGTCCCATCGTAGGAAAAGAGGCCACAATTTCGCAGCATTACTCGGTTTCCGTAGGGAGCCAGGTTCTTCGAGGTCATTTTAAAGGTTGTCGAATCCGGTTCCAAGGCCACAACCGTTAGGTCCGCGAACCTGGAAAGGAAGTACGCCGAGGTGTCGCCGATATACGCACCGGCATCGATCATCCATTTCGGTTCCGCCCCCGGGGAAAATTTCCCCCACTCCTCACGGACAATGTTGTTGATGACCGTTTTAACGTCGTCGGTGCCGGGGCGCAGGTATATTTGGTGCCGGAGATTGTCGAAGCTCATCGGCACGGCACTCTCCGCCTCGGGCGAACCTTGTTGCAACCTCAGCAGAACAAGGTACCTGTTCACGCCGTAGCGCAGGGCAACGGCCAGGAAGTCCAGGAAGGAGGCACAGGCCAGATACAGGGGGCTGCTGGTTTTAACGTATAGTTGGGCTAATCTTCTGATTTTTTCCATGGCAGCCTAGATCGCCTTTTTCCGGGCGACCACCCTAACTTGGGAATTGTTTCTCGTGAGCAGACCATAAAAATGACAGACGGCATCAAAAGCACGCCGGCCAAACTTCGCCACGGTTCGGTACCGGGGTGGCCACTTGAAAAAGTAGGAATCGACTCCTTCCACCTCGTATCCGGCACTAATGAAGAGGTTCCCCAAGGTCATCGGGTTCCAGGTGTAAAGGTGCATGTGTACATTGTCGGGCTTCCAGCGATAATCGATGCTTTCGCATGGGACGTAGAAGACGATACGGCCGCCCGGTTTGAGTTTGTCGAGAAGAGTGCTGAGCTCCGCGTGCGGAGAAAAGCAATGCTCCAAGGCGTGGTTGGAAATGATCACATCGGCTACCGAATCTTTCAGCTCATGGGCAAACTTCACCACTTCCAGCCCATTCTCTCGCTTTGCCACCATGCGGGCGGTGTCGTTGATTTCTACGCCGATTTTTCGGGCACAGTTCAGGTTTTTTAGAATGAACCCTCCGCCACAGCCAAAGTCGATCACCGTTGCGCCTGCCGGGATGTACTGGGCGAATTTCGGCGTCTCCGCCCATCCGCTGAATTCGCCCATGTCACGTTGAAAGGCGAAATAGTTCTCATCGTAATAGGTCGTTACCTCATCTCGCACCATCGGTGCCCCCTGTGAGCAAATTGTGTGTCACATCGGCCCGTGAATCCTGCTGGGTGCGGCGTCCCCTCCGCCGGGCCTTCATGTAGAGATACGTCGGGACAGAATAGATAATTGCCAGATTGTAATAGCCGCTGTTCATTTCCGATCCAAAAATCCCCATGGCCGGCAGAACGAAGGCGACCCCTAGAACCAGAAAATGGTTAAACGGCAATTTTCCATTTATCGGACTAATCTTCTTCAAAATCAACCAATAGACAGCGATGAATAAAAGCGTTCCTGAATACCCAAAGTCAAATAGAAGGTTGGTTATCAGTCCATTAAAAAGGCTGGAGTAATTCCCCCACAAGGAAAACAACAGCGGAACAATGCTGTCGGGATTATAGTCGATGAGGTGAAGCTTCCCTGCAAACAAAAGGACGATGGGAAAGGAAAGCCTGCCGTTTAGCGGCTCGAACGAATAAAGCTTCATCACCTCAAAACCGTTTCGGTACCATTGCGAAAAGTAATCGAAGAGGCTGAATACCACCGGGTTCGTTATTAATGACTGGGAAGCCACCGCCCGTTGATAGGCAAGGACCTCGGTAAAACGGTTCACCGAAATCACGTAGAAAAAGGTCCCCAACACGACCAGAACCAAAAGCGCCATGACATTGATGGTGGTGCGGGCCCGCCGACTGAGTTTTCTGTAGAAGAACGGCAGGAAAAACGCATAACTTACCAGAAAGGTCATAAACCCGGACCGACTGAAGACCATCAGGCCGTTGAGCACTATGTTCAGCGACAGGGTGATCGTCAAGACGGCGTAAAGGTAGTTGTTTTTCTTGAGGTAGTAGAAATGGAGGGGTATCAAGAAATACGCCGTTGGGTGCAGGTAAATGGCCTTGATCAGCAACTGGCCGTTAATGGGCATGGTCGCGACCAAGGCGCTGCTCTCGCCGAGATTTTTATAGGCGGAATAATCGGTTACGTTGGTGAAGGCATAATAGATGACCTTCGAAAAATTGTAGAATATTACCGCGTTAAGCCCCAGAAGCACGTTGGTGAAGTACTTTAGCTTTTGGGGATCAGGCTCGTCTATCTCAAGTCGGTACGTGAACCGGCTCCAAGGCGCGATGAATGCCGTCAGGGTCAGCGCGACGAAGAGAAAATTGAACATCGCAGGGTAGGTGTCCAGAGGGTGGTCGTAACCGATCAGGTACCCGCCTCCCAAGGAAAGGATGTACAAGGACAGCAGCACCAGACTCGGAGAAGCCGGGTAGATGACCTTCAACAGGCACAGGATGAGAACGAGATACAAGAGTAAGTGCATTTATAAGCAAAGCCTTCGATAAAAATTCATGTAGGACCTTCAGACTATAGCAACTACGGATCTAGCCCTGAAGTTCCAGGGGAGACGGTAGAGGCTGTCAGCATAAAACAACACGGCAAGAAAGGTGATGAGAGACACCAGGCTGCTGGAATACACCGCCCCGAGCGAACCGAAACTCCTCACGAACAGGTAGGTCAAGCAGATTTGCAGCATCGAAGAAAGAAAGGTTATGGTGCCCAGGATCTTGGTTTTCTTGCGGTAAAAGATGTAACCCGAGACCATGGAATACATTCCCTGGAAATACAGCGTGGTCATCAACAGCGGCATGTACTGAATCGCTCCCAGGTAATCCCCGGAGAAAAAAAGCGGGATGATGAAAACCATGATGAAGTAGCTGCCAACACACATGCCGAGCAACAGGGCTGCAAACAGGTAGGTTATTTTCACCAGCTTTTTCTTTATCACCATCGCCTCGTCCTCGGGCAGGGTGTCGACAAGGCTTAGATCCTTGTACATGAGAGGTGCGTAGGCATTGAAGAAGGAGCCTGTAAAAACCCCGATGATCCCGCCAAGGTTGAAGGCAACCGAATAGACACCGTTCGCTGCGATGTTCACACAATTGCTGATGATGATCTTGTCCATCCCCGATTTGAACCAAAAGGAGAGCGTGTGCGGGAGCAACGGCAAGCCAAAGTGGAAAGCCCTCTTGATTTCTCCCGCATCGACCTTACCGAAAAGGTACCTGCTTCTCCCCATCAACCACAGGCTGAGCATCATGGAGACAACGGCCGCAGCCACCATGCTGATGGCCCGTCCCTGCCAGCTCCAGCGCAAAACCACCACGAAGGCGATCGCCAAAACGGCGGTCACCAGAGATTGCAGGATCTGAACCGCGTTAAACAGGTAGATGCGGTTTTGCATCCTCAGCAGCGAGGTGTACAGCATGAAGATGCTGGCAGCCACCGAAGAGAGCACCGCCAAGTACTGCCACATTGCGGAAATGCCGAGATAGCGCTCGACGAAGCCGTCGAAAAGCAAGATCATCAAACAGGTGAAGGCCCCCAAGGCCACGATCAGGTAAATCAGGTTCGACAGATAATCGCGTAGCCCACCGGGGTCGATCGAATAGTAGGATACCGACAACATCGAGTAGGTGTTCAACGCACATATCGCCGTGAAGATCTGTACCGCAACCCCGAAGTTGGTGAAGACTCCGAAATCTGCCGGCGACAGATATTTAGCCACGATCGGCAGCAAGATAAAGGGAATGGCCTTGCCGATGCTGTCGCCCATGGTGTAAATCATGGTCGACTTGAGAAGCGGGCTCTTCAGAAGCTGTTTCGCACTAAGCATTAAGGTTTCCTGCCTGAAAACAGATCTTGGGGAGCCATCCTATGCGCCCAAAGCCGGGTTGAGAAGAAACAGTTCTGATATCAGGAGGTCCATCTCCGAATCGATGTCGATACTGGACCTCCGGTTCATGACATAGGACACGGTGTCGCTGACGATAAAGGAGCGTTGGCGGACCAGGGCGGCACAATCGCCGACGTACACGGCGCCGTTCAAGGCAAAAACGGTCGGCAAGTCCTGCCGGCGCGCTTTTAGCTCCACGTTATCCATCAGCGGACACAACCGCTCCTCTTGGTCACGGGTGAACATCCAGTAAGGGCTTTTGTCCGGCTCGGTGACCGAGACGCACGTGCTCGACTTCCCGGTTACGCACAGCGTAATGCAGGCGTCGATATCCGCTGCGGTCCGCAAGGGGGAGGTAGGCTGCAAGAGCACCACGTAGTCGTACCCTGGCAGAGCCTCAATCGCATGAAGAACGGGGGCGATCCCGGGGGTATCGTCCCTGGACAATTCGCTGGGGCGCACAAAGGGGACTTCACACCCCCACTCCCGAGCCACCGCGATGATTTCGGGATCTTCCGATGAGAGAACCAGCCGATCGATAAACCTCGATCTCTTGGCCTCCTCGATGGTCCATGCGATGAGGGGCTTGCCCGCCACCGCGCGGATATTTTTGCGCGGGACCCCCTTGGACCCCCCCCGGGCCGGGATCACGGCGAGCACGCTTTTCCCCGCTATCACTTGAACACCTCAGAATATTCCCCGTTGGCCCTCTCATAATCAGCGAGCCTGCCGATGTCGAGCCAGTATTCGTGGACCGGGAAAGCAGCGGTAGCGTGATTCTCGGCGATGATCTTCTCGAAAAGTGTGGGCATATCGTAAAACTCGTTGCGCGGTATGTACTTAAATGCCAGGGCATCAAGCACGTAGATGCCGGCACTGACAAAAAAGCTTTGCACCGGCTTTTCTTCGATTCCCACCAGCCGGTGCTGGTCGAGCTTCACGACGCCGTAGGGAACCTGGAAGTCGTACTCCCGGACGCACATGGTCGCAACTGCCTGATGTGCCGTGTGGAAATCGAGGAGGTGCTGCAGATTGATCTTGGTCAGGACATCGGCATTCATGACCAGAAGAGGAAGCGTCGGTTCGAAGGGAAGAATCCCCAACGCGCCGGCGGTGCCCAGCCTCTTCTCTTCCTGAACGTAGGAAATCTCCACCCCCCACCGGGCCCCGTCACCGAAGTAGTCCTGGACCATGTGGGCCTTGTAGTTCACCGACAGGAAAAATTTGCGCAACCCGTACTCGATACAGTTTTCCAGAATGATTTCCAAGACCGGCTTGTCCCCTACCTTGAGCAGGGGCTTCGGGCAATCCTTGGTCAGATCCCCCAAACGGGAACCCAGCCCTCCCGCCATCAGGAGCACAGCATTGTCGCGCTGCTTGACCTCCATCAAATCATCCCAAATTTCCAGACCGACGACGCAGCCGTTCCGGTCCAGAACGGGAATCTGCCGCAACATCCTGGCCTTCATGATCGACAGGATGGATTCGCGGCCGTCCTCGATGCGGGCAGTGGACGGCTTGTTGAACATCACTTTACGGACCGGCTCGTTAAGCCCGACGTTGTTGAGAATGCCGCGCCGGATGTCGCCATCGGTGACCGTCCCGAGCAAGCGGTTGGCCGCATCGACCACCAACGCGATCTGCAGGGCACTGGCGTCGATAATCTCCATCGCCTTTACCACGGGCGTATCCGGTTCAATGAGAATGTTTTTCCAGCTCTTCATATAGCCCCAGGGAGCAGGCGTCAACACCAGGCCTGCTCTTGGTATGCGGTACTTGGGAATCGGGTCGGAGCCTTTGGGTGCCCGAGCACCAAGCAAAAAGCCCGGCAGTGCGGCACGCTCTTACGGCTTTTCCCCTTCAACGATCCATTCCCGGATTTCGTGCTGCCGATGATCCGCGGTTCGAGTCAAAAGGACGGTATCGGTGACGGTAAAACCGCGGTACAAGCGCCCAATCTCCTCGTGTTCGGTGAAGCGGGAAAAACCCTTGTTCTGGCAGGGCCCCTCGGCCACCAGCCACGCGTTATGGCCGACCCTCTCCCCGGTTCGGTCCCCCCAACTCCCGGTAGCAAAAGTACGGGAGAAGAGTTTTCCCTTGCTTCGGGTCACCCGGGCCATCTCCTGACACATATGCTGGGTTTCCTCGAACGAATTACAGTAGAGCGCTTCGTTGTCGATCACCGCATCGAAAAAACCGTCTTCAAAAGGGAGTCGGGAGATGTCCCCAACGGTAATGGCACCGGTCCACCCGGGGCATTCCGCGTCCAGACGGCCTCGCGCATGAAGCACCGCGGTCTCTGATCCGTCAACGCCATAGACGCTGAACCCCTCGCGCGCCATGTACCACAGATTCGCGCCCGGCCCGCACCCGACCTCAAGCAGCCGAACCTTGTTCCGGGAGGACGTCCGGTAGAAATTCCTGGCAACGAAACGGATCAGGTCCTCTCCTGGGTATTTGGCCCAGGCCTGTTGACTGAAAAGTTCCTCCCAGCACGGATCCCATGCCATACAAAGCCCTCCTTAGAATCGATAAAAAAGAAACTTTTTGGGAATTTCTTTGCCCTTTTCGAGCCAATCGGATTTCAAGGAGGCGTAATGTCCCTCCAGATGTACCCGAAGTCCGATCTTGTACAGACTCCTCTTCTCGGAAAAGCCACTTTTGAAGAAGAGCAACGGGTTGTCTGGATGGCAATCGTTGCCCCCGCCCAGATGAAGAGAGCGACAGCCGATCCGTTGTCCCAGCAGCGCAGCTTCATGCAAGATCAGGTTGGTTGCGGCAAGCTTCTTACCGCAGGACGTAGCTCCAGATAGATGGTATTCCATGGAAGCCTCCTCAACGAGGAAGATTGCCACGGCAAGCAGTTGGTCCTGCAGTTTGCACACGGCAAGCCGGGCCCCCTCCCATTGAAGCAGCTTCCGGAAATAATCCAGGTTGAAGAAGTACGACGTGTCGGCACCGATCGCACACATTGCTTCCAAATAGCAATCAGAGAAGAGCTCCGCCATATGTTCGCCTTGGTGCCACTCGACGTAGAGGCCGTTTTTCACCGCCTTTTTTACGGCGGTTCGGGCCCGCACCTGGTAACTCATCAGGATATCCGGACTGGCCAGATCGATCCATACTGTCTCCCGGTCGTTCACCACATCACCCTGGTAGTATTGCCAATTTTCCAGTAAGGGGTGGAACCTGATAAATTCGGCCAAGACGTTGTTTTTTTTACACCAGGTGACATGGCTGGACCACGCGCGCTCCAGGAAACCACGTTCGGCAGTGGTGGCCACCGGTCCACCGTACCCATAAGGGGATTGGATGTCGTTCAGCTCCGTACCCAAGACCGGCGCAAGGTGGAATCCGTGATAGTAGGTTTCCTCGCCTTCGGTGTATACGAAGAAGACCGGCCGCAGGAAATCCTCCCGAAAGGCATCGGTGACGACATAGCAGGGATGGTTCGAGGCAAACCTCTTTTCCGCAGGGAGGCTCGAAAAAACCTCTACGGCTTTTTCAAAGGGTACGTGCATGTTACCCAATCACCTCATCCTCTTGATAATCCTGCTGCGCCGTAGTTCCCAGCAGTTCCCAGTAGCGCATCGGACTGATTCCGGTCCCAGGCCGTTTGGCGGTAAGATTCCTCTCGGTGAATGATTCGCCTTTGCTGATCGCCACCGCAGCAATGAGGCTTTTTCGGGCGATGGGAGCATTTTTCTCCTCGGCAGGTACCGGGATTTTGGCTCGTCCCCCTAAAGCTTGCTCGACCTGGCGGATTCCTGCGACCATCGCCCGCAGTTCATCTGGCTCCAAAGAAGCCCGGTGATCCGGTCCCGGGAGGGTACGATCCAGGGTGAAATGCTTCTCCACCATGACCGCGCCCAGGGCCGCCGCAGCGATAGGAACGGCGATCCCGGGGGTGTGATCCGAGTACCCAACCGGCAGGCCAAATGCCGCTTCCATGGTTGCCATTACCCGAAGATTAACTTCATCAAAAGGTGCAGGATATTCGGTGGTGCAATGCAGCAGGGTGACCTTACTCTTGAGGGCGCGTTGACCGGCTGCAGAGCAAAACGCATCCTTAAAAGCCGACAGGCCGGGGCTTTTTCCCTCCGCCAAATATCCGAACGCCAGGACCCCCAAAGCGGTCTCAATTTCGGCCAAGGTGCTCATTCCGGTGGAGAGGATCACCGGTTTCTGGGTCCTTGCTGCAGCAAGCAGCAGCAAGGGGTTCGTGATCTCGCCAGAAGGGATCTTCAGAACCGGCAGGTCGAAAGTCCGGGCCAGCAGGTGCAGACTGTCCAGATCAAAGGGGGTGGAAAGAAACTGGATTCCCTTCTTCCGGCTCTGTTCTATCAAGGTTCGGTGAGCAGCCTCGCTTAGTTCGAGCTTCTTGACCATTTCAAACTGGGATTCCTGATCACCGGTCGTTTCCACCTGGTATCCGGCCTTCGGAGCCTTCCGGCTGATCTCGTTTTCCGTCTTGAAGGTCTGAAACTTGACCGCATCCGCGCCAGCTTCAGCGGCGATATCAACCAGTTCCAGGCCCATATCGAGCGATCCGTTGTGGTTCACCCCGGCTTCGGCGATGACATAGATCCGATTTTTCATAGGTAGGGTCATGCAGGCACCTCATGGAAGTGTTTCTTCAACAGCTGCTGCGGGTCAGAAACCGACTTCAAAACCTCTACGATACGCTGAGAGCTGTTTCCGTCGCCGTAGGGATTGATCACATAGCGGCAGTCCAGTTCAAAGGAGGCGCGGATCGTCTGCAGGATCTCTTCGGCGACCGGCTCGCAGTTTAGGACGGAGGAGGGTTGCAGGCGCCCCTTCTGCCGGTCCCCGATATTGACCGTCGGTATTTTCAAAGAGGGAGCCTCATACAGACCGCTCGAGGAATTCCCCACGGCGGCATCTGCATGGGAAAGAGCGCTCAGGTAGCGCAGCTGCCCCAGCGAGGTGTACCCTTTGGCATTGGGGTGCCGGGTGCAGAATTCGTCGATCATCCGGATCAGGGCCTTGCCTCCGGTGTCCGCGTTCGGTTTGGTGAAAATGATCCCCACGTCAGGCCCGAGGGCAACTAACGCGGACAGCAGTTCCTTGAACTGGAGGTGGGCCGGCTGCATTTCGAGAGTCACCGGATGGAAGGTAACCACAACATTGCGTGCCCGCAGCTCGAAGTCGAGTTCCCGTTGCAGCTCATCCCGGCTCAAAAGCTGCAGCCGGGTGATCTGGTCGAGACCGGGGCTCCCCACGTTATAGACGTGCTCGGGAGGCTCCCCCATCTGCAGCACACGCCGTGCGGAGAGCTCGTTGGTGACGAAATGAAGCTGGGACATCTTGGTTATGCTGTGTCGAATCGCCTCGTCGAAAGCACCTTCCGTGGTATCCCCCCCCCCTATATGAGCGATCGGAATTCGGGCCACCAACGCTGCCTGGGCCACGGCGAGAATCTCGAAGCGATCGCCCAAAAGGACCAAAATGTCGGGATGCAAACGATACAAAACGTCCGCGCTTCCGAGAACACCCAGCCCGATGGATTTCGCGATCCCCACCGGGGTGTCACTGGACAAGAGCATGTCTATTTTGGCATCGATGGTGAAACCGTCGTTCTCGATCACCTGGTAGGTCAAACCGAATTCGGGAGAGAGATGCATACCGGTCGCAACGACTTGAAGCTGGAGTTCGCCGTCCTCCTGGATGCCCTTCATTAACCAATAGAGCAGGCCATATTCCGCCCTACTGCCGGTGACTACACAGATGCGTTTTGCCATTGGTTTCCCTAGTGAAAAAACTGGGTTGATGAGGTTCCGCCCCTGGGGGGTCATTCTCCCTTCAATTGAGTACCGATCTTCAACCTGGGGACCCTTTCGTTTTCGAGCACCTGCAACGGGGCGACGTCGGCAACTTTGGTGACTCTCAACACCGTGTCTCCTGTCTTGACGATAGAGCCGTGCCCGTCGAGACCTACCACGGTGCCGGGTCGATCAAGGTATCCCGGGGCATGTTCGACCAATTCCGTTTTCAAAACAGCAAGCTCCTTGCTCTCGGCACAGGTCCGGGCGCAAGGACCAGGGGTGGCGATCCCCCGAACGAAATTGTGGATTCTGGTGCTGGGCCAGGTCCAATCGATCCATTCGTCACCGGATTTCCTTTGCGAGCAGTAAAAGCCAACCGGGTGTATGCTGCTTTGCGGGATCCTCGTAACCGTACCATGGGCGATGGAGAGCAGTGCCGAGGACAGGATCTCGGCGCAGTAGTCCACCGCCTTGGTCAGCAGGGTCCCGTAGTCGTCGCCCGCGTCGATCGGCACGAAACGCTGCAAGATTATGTCGCCCGTGTCGATCCCCTCGTCAACGTAGTGAACCGTGATCCCCAACTGTGTTTCACCGTTGATCAGGGCCCAGTTCACCACGTTGCGCCCCCGATAGAAAGGCAGGGCACCGGCATGGCAATTGATGAACCCTTTCGGTGCCGACTCAATGAGCGTCTTTTTGAAAATCTGGTCGAAGGACATCGAAACGTGGATGTCGCATTGATGATCGTGTACCAGACGGATGAACCCGGGATCGTTTACGTTAGTCTGTGTATAAAAGGGGATCTTCATCCGGCAGGCATACTCCCGCAGGATCGGATCCGGCTGGTCGAACCGGGCTACGATGAAAGCAACCGTTAAATCTTCACTCTGAAGTAGCCTATCGAGCGCCTTATGGGCCCAAAGGCCGTCGGCAAAGTATCCTAGTTTCATAATTGTCCCGTTTCAAAGATGAAGTTGACGGGCGCCGGGGAGAAAAAGGGCGCGGGTCTTGCTTCGGGATGTGTCAAAAGGTGGTTTCCAGACGTGCTGGTAGGGAAACGGAAGGTTCCGACGCCGTCTGCATGTTTATCCGAGCCCCCCCGCTCATTACCCTTCAGCGAGTCTTGCGCTGCTGGGGATGTTGATCAGACGCCGTTCAAGACTCTCGGCGACGGGCAGCTCCATCCTGGGGCAGCCCGCGAACATCGGCAACCGGTGCATAAGGTTCCAGGCCGGTCGAGTCATTACTCCCCCGTCGTTGGTGAGGGCAAGCAGGGCGTCACGCTGACCAGAATGCTCCTCGTCGAGCAGCAGGGCGTTTAGCCAGTAATTGCTCCGGGCAAAACCCGGTTCCGAGATGAACCTGATCCCCTCGGCTCCCGCGAATGCCGCCGCGTAGCTTTGCGCCAGACGACGTTTGTTCGCTAGGAATCCGGGCAGCTGCTCCAATTGGGCACACCCTAATGCGGCGTTGAGATTCGGAAGACGATAGTTGTAGCCGATACGGTCATGGTTGAACTCCCAGCGGTGAGGCACTTTGGCAGTAGTGGTGAGGTGCTTGGCACGTGCAGCCAGTGCTTCGTCGTTGGTCAGGATAGCCCCGCCACCACCGGTGGTGACGATCTTGTTGCCATTAAAGCTCAACGCGGCAAGGCGGCCGATATTTCCGGTATGGGAGCCCTTGTAGTACGACCCGAGTGATTCCGCCGCATCCTCGATCAACTCAAGTCGGAACTGCCGGCAAACCGCAGCCAATTCATCCAGGTCAACCGGATGTCCGAAGGTATGCATCGGCACTACAGCCTTGATCCGGCGTCCAGTGTGCCGGTTGTAGCACCCCGAATCCCGAACCTCGGCGGTCTCAGTCAGGTATACTGCCAGACGTTTGGGGTCGACCCCCAGCGTGTGCAGCTCCGAATCGACGAAATGGGGCACGCCACCGCAATACGAAACGGCATTGGCGGTGGCAACGAACGTAAGGGCAGGAATCAGCACCTCGTCGCCAGCCTCCACACCAGCCAATATCAGGCAGATATGAAGGGCAGCGGTACCGTTGACCACCGCGATGGCCCTTTTGACACCAGTGAAGTTCGCAAGATCAGCTTCCAAGCGATCGACGAAAGCCCCGACCGAAGAGACCCACCCGGTATCCAGACATTCCTTGACGTAGGCCCACTCGTTCCCTGCGAAGGACGGCTCGTGCATACTGATGGAGTGGTCCGCAGGCAAAACCTGTCGCAGGGTCCGAAGCACCCCTTGTGAAAATCCGTCGGCTGTCATATGTTGTAGATGTTGGCCTTGTAGGCCTTAAGGTTCTCTGGTCTGCGAAACCACGCTACGGTCTCAGCAAGTCCCTTGCGTAGCCCCTCTTTCCCTGCAAATTCAGGGCTCCACCCGATCAACGCCTTCGCTTTGCTGTTTTCAGCCCAAAGCCGCTCCACCTCGCTTTTATCAGGGCGTAGCCGAATCTGATCCGTGACGATCTCGACCGTTGCGTCCATAACCTCAGCAATCATCTCGACGGTATCCCCAATGGAAACCTCGTAGTTGCTCCCGAGGTTGATGACTTCCCCGACGGAGTGATCCGACTCGGCTACGGAAATGAACCCGCGGACGGTGTCCTTGACATAGTTGAAATCACGGGTCGGATGCAATGCCCCTAACTTCAGGGAACGCTGGCCGTTGGCGATCTGGGTTATCACTGTGGGAATAATTGCCCTGGCGGACTGGCGGGGTCCGTAGGTGTTAAATGGCCTGGCGATGGACACGGGGGTGTTAAAGGAGGAATAAAACGACATAGCCATCTGGTCAGCGCCAATTTTGGATGCGGAGTAAGGGGATTGGCCCTGCAACGGATGTTCCTCGGTAATCGGAACGAAACGGGCGGTTCCGTAAACCTCACTCGTAGAGGTATGCACCACCTTTTGAACGCCTAACTCGCGGGCGGCCTGGACGACGTTCAGGGTTCCCTTCACATTGGTATCAACGTAGGTATCCGGCGAATGATAGGAGTATGGGATGGCAATCAGGGCCGCAAGATGCAGCACGACGTCGCATCCCTTCATGGCCTGCTTCACCCCGTGAGGATCCCTGATATCTCCGCTGAAAACGTCCAGCGATTTAAGAATCTCCGGCTCGGCACAGTCGAGCCACCCCCAGGAGTTAAAGGAGTTGTAGAGGACGAAAGCCCGGACGTCATGCCCGCGTCGCACCAGCTCTTCGACCAGATGTGATCCGATGAAGCCATCGGCGCCAGTAACCAGTATCTTTTTATTGCTAAGGTTCATAGAAGAAAGGTCCCGTTAAAGCCAAACAGTATGGTCAGCCAATCAAGAAAGCATCTATGTCATAATGCCCGTTTGAACACCAGCATCTGCCTTTTGATAGATGCCAGCAATTCACGATCCTCAATCGGCATATTTTCAAGGTGCTCCATTACAAAGGCCATGAGGATGGAAAACAAGAACGACATAACCGTCGAGTAGATGACCATCTGAGCGCGGGCTGGCTTGCATTTCTTGAGAGGAACCACGGCCTCATCGAGCACCTGGATCGAAGAGGAGTCTTTTGCCTCATTGAGCTTAGCCATCTCGTACTGCTTGGTTAACTGCTCGTAGACCGCCTCCTGCGTTTTTAACACGCGTAACCTGCGCGAATACTCCAGCCCGACTCCCGGCACATTGCCAACCGCGGGGATCCCCTCGCCATCGTCAGAAGTTCCGGCCATCTGTGCGACCTCACGTTTAAGACGCAAAATGCCGGTTTCCAGGGCTTTTACCTCCGGGCTCTGGTTGGTGCGAGACGCACGCAACACGGAGAGTTGTACCTCTTTGCTCGCCAGTTCGGCCTTAAGGCGTGCTATGCCCTCGATGGATGCCCGTGCCTGTGATTCCACCTGCACAACCTTGTGTTCTTGGGCGTAATTTTTCAGATCCTCCTCGGCAAGCTTCAAGTCTTTTTTCACAACGTCGAGGCGCTTTTCCAGAAAGAGTCTTTCGGTTCCCGCTTTGGAAAGGTTCATGCGAACCGTAGCCTTTCCTAATTCCTCAACCAGTGTATTAGCTAACTGGGCGGCAAGTTGTGGATTTTTGTCCTCAGCGGTGATCGTGACTAAACCATCTTTACCCGCCTGAACCCGAACCGCGTCATCCAGAACGCGCCGTGTCTGCTCCACCGTCGGCATTTCGTAGGCCTTGACCAGATTCAGACGCTGGATGACCGCATCGCTCACCGAACGGCTCTTGGCGATGCTGACGTAAAGTTCCCCCCCCCCCCCAAGAGCCCCGGTCATTAAACCTGACATACCGCCAGCCTGCCCAAGAAGTGCGGAGAGTCCCGGGCCGGTGTCCTTAGGCGGAGGTAGCACCTTCGCGGTAGCCGAATAAATATTGGGACGAGTGAGACTGTAGACGACGGAAAGCAGGATCACCAGGCTGCAGGTCTTGATGATGAACATCTTGCGTTTCACGATCACGTGCACGAGGTGCAAAAGTTTTGTTTCCTGTTCAACCATCATTTCTTGCGTTTCTGCCATTGAGTAATCCTTAAAACGACCTGATAGCTAAATGTTCCTTCTGGAAAGCGTCTCCAGATACGCCATTGGGTCAGTCATCATTCAACGCAAGGGCGATTCCGAAAAAGGAGTCCGGTAGGCATTCCGGAGACTAAAACTTAAGCCCCGCGGCCACTAAAACCCCTGCAGTAACGGCAATATTCCCCAAGACTTGGGCGATATCCTTAATGTCTTTCAACCACGCAGTCTTTTCGTACTGATGCGGGACGATGATGGTGTCCCCGGAGTCGAGCCCCTTGTGCCAGAAGGTGTTGTACCAGAGAAAGCTGCCCGAATTTTTCTGGCTCACTACGGTTCCATCAGCCTTTACCACGTAGATCTCATCGGTGTCGGCATCCTTGGTCGGCCCACCGACCTGTTTCAGGTACCAGTCCAGGTTCTGTCCCTGCTGGGTGACCACGGTGTTTTGGTTGTAGACGTCACCGATGACGTTGACCCCACCAGGGTCGCTGGGAACCGACAACTGATCGCCTCCTTGCAACTCCAGATCATAGATGCTCCCTTTGAGCTCACGTAAGGAAGTGACTTCAATCAGCATCCGTCCCTCGGCCTTTTTGCTCTTCAGCACCTCGACACTGCGCAGGAGCCCTTCCAAAGTGGTCTTGGAGCTGGCGACATCCTCCGGCGATGCGGCGGTCTGCGCCATCTTGGCCTGGAGGTTGGTGATGTCCTGTTCGGCCTTGGCAAGCGCTTCGTCCATCCGCTGTTGTTGCAGTTTACGGGCATTTTCACGGGTGAAACGGGCGGCCTTGACGTAGGCGCGATCAGTGAACCCGCCGGCGCGCTCAATTACAGAACTCAAGCGCTCCCCCTTGTAAATGGGGTAGATTCCGGGAAAGACAAACTCACCGGAGAGGTTTACGTAGCGCTCAGTTGATTCAGCCCAGTTCGGCAGGCGCCGCACGTTGAGCTCATCGAAGGGTTCGAGCTTCAAGTTCCCGTTTCCCCCATTCATTGCGCTCTCAAGGTCTACCTGAATCGGGAAGTAGGTGACGACATCGCCTACTTTCTTGACACGGGAGATCTCGGCATGCTTCAGGTAGGCGGTCATTTTCGGATTTCCGGCCTGGATTAGGACGTCCCGCACGGTCATGTTTTCGAAGTAGCGGATCTGGCCAGGCCTTTGGACCTCGCCGCTGACCTTCACGAACGGAGTTTCCTCCATCTCCTTACGGGCAAAGATGCGTACCCGGTCGAACTCCTTGAGCTCCAGATCGGATGTGGGCTCTCCCTTGAGAGCAGATGCCACATTAAAGAGGACGATCTCCGGATGCAGGTCCGGGGGAAGCAGACGGATGATCTGCCCCGTGCCGCGGTAGTATTCGGGGAGAAGACTGTCCCCACCGAGCAGGGCACTCACTCGCATGCCGGGCTTCAGGGCATAATCTCCGGGCCGGAGTACATGCCCCTCCAGCCGCACGTACCCGTGCAGAACGCTGTCGATCGGGAGCACTTTGACCAGGTCGAGGTCCTGGACCGCGATCCCAGCGGCCACCTCGTCAACCCGCTTGTCGCCATTCAGATCCAGGTTGAAATCGGTGACCATCTTCTTGTCGTGGGCCTGGACACGGTAAACCTGCACCCGTTGCAGATAGCCAGAGGGGTTGATCCCATCGGCAAGGGCTAGGAGGTCTTTAAGGGTGTGCTCTCCCTTGAGCTCGTAAATCCCGGGACGCCGGACGTTCCCCGAAACGCCGGCTACCGGGCCGATAACCGGGACGAGGATGGTGTCGCCCGGCTGCAGCCGGATGTCCTTCCCTTTGTCCCCCTTCAGGAAGAAATCGTAGAGGTCAACGGTTTCGACGACCTTGCCGTTCCGGTTGATCTGGATGTTCCTGAGACTACCGTTTTTGGTCGGGCCACCGGCGGCAGAAAGGGCGTTGATGACGGTGGAGAGGGAATTTACGTTATAGTCGCCCGGCGCAGTCACCTCGCCGACTACATACACCTTGATGAGCCGCAATTTCCCCATGTTGACGTTTAAACTGAAGTTTTTGTAAACCCTCCCGAGGGCAACTTTCAAGAGGGCAGGTACTTGGCTGAACTTTTGATCGGCGACCTTGACGTTCCCAACCTTCGGAAGCACCACTTCACCACTGCGATTGACATCGAGATTAAAAGTGCCATCGATGCTTCCCCATACCGTCATAACAAGCCGGTCCCCTGCGCCAACGACATAGTCGGGACCGACCGGAACGTCCGTCTGGACTCCGAAGCCAACAGCGTCGGGCTTGAAGAAGCTGTAACCGAACTGCCGTAAAGGGGCAACCTTGTAGGGTTGGGATTTGAGGCTCTCCGCCGTTACCGGCCGCTCCCGCAGGGTCCGTTCCAAGGGAGAAAGTTCCCGGTCCCGTTCCTTGCCTGCCTCGCCTTTCCGGCCAGCACTACTTTCTTTTTTGCCGGGGAGGTTCCCATCGACTCCCCTAGCTTCACCTTCCTCCGAGGGAGTTGCCTCTCCATCCTGGATTTGCCGTCTCTTCAGCTCCGACGACGGCTTTCCTGCAGCACCGGGCACGTTCGGCTCCGAGAGGTATTGTCCCGGCGGCTGGTACTGCGTTGCCCCCCCGAACTGGCTGGGTTGGCCGAACTGGCTGGGTTGGCCGAACGATCCTCCCTGGCCAACCTGCCCGGGTTGGCCGGGTTGACCGAATTGCCCCGATTGCATCGGTTGTTCGTTTTGCCCGAATTGGTCCGAGTTGGCAGAAGGCTGAGCAAGCGGATATTGCTGATCGGTTGGATAGTACGTATCGGAGGTAGCGTCAGCACCATTGTCCGGACGACTCCCCGGGAGATAATTACCCCCTGAACCGGTCAAAGAGAAATCAGTGGAAGGGGCAGATGGATCCCTCGTCACCGGCGCTGCGATTGCGGTGGAAAAGGAAAGAAGAACTACTGCCAGCAGAACGATAACTTTAAACTTCATGTTTTAAGGCTTCCCACTTTCCAATAACTATGATGATGGCCCAAAAATCCTATCAGTTGAAGCACTCCGACTGGCTGAATTTCACGCCGTTTGCGTCTTTCACCGCCAGTAAGGGCTCTCCTTGGATCGGCCACAATATACCCAAATCCGGGTCGTTCCAGGCGATGCAGCGTTCGTATTCGGGAGCCCAGTAGTCGGTGGTCTTGTACAGAAATTCAGCCACTTCGGAAATCACGACGAAACCGTGGGCGAATCCCTCGGGGACCCACATCTGCCGCTTGTTCTCCGCCGAAAGGTGCCTGCCGACCCATTTGCCGAAGGTGGGGGAGTTCCGGCGGATGTCGACCGCGACGTCGAAAACCTCACCTAAAACGACGCGGACCAGTTTGCCCTGAGGCTGCCGGATCTGGTAGTGGAGCCCGCGCAAGACATTACGCGCGGAGCGGGAATGGTTATCCTGGACAAACGGACGGGTTACTCCGGTCTTCTCTTCCCACACCTTCTGATTGAAACTCTCAAAGAAAAATCCGCGGGCATCACCGAAGACCTTGGGTTCTATAATGAGAACCTCGGGGATCTCGGTCGGTATCACATTCATTTTAGGCCCTCGCAGTCAGCTCCTATGGCAGTCCGGAACCGCATCCGCGTTAGATGAACAAACGCTTATCACAGAGTCATGTGTTATAGCACGCCGTATACCTAATGTAAATCCGAAAGTGGTTGAGATGAATAAGGAATCTATTAATGTGAATCCTGTGTATTAGCAATATGCCAATCATGTCGATCTGATATGGCATCGCGTAGCGAACAGAACGGTCGTGTCCGGTATCACTAAAGAAAAATAACTCCAGATGGCGTGATGGACGCTGCAAAATCAATTAGAACTCACCATCCCTTCGCCGTATAACTCTGAGGCATGCCCAAGGGTCCAGTTACCCGATACTTGGCAGCAAACCTCTGCCATTGTTCGGCACCAAGCTGATCAGCGCCTTGCTGTAGCGTGGTGAAGCCATTCTCGGGAAGTCATGTTTCGATTCGATAGCGAACCGGTGTCAAGCTCGAAAACTCCTCCACCTTCTCAAAGGCGGCTTTCAGGTCTCGGTCCGCAAACGCCCGATCAGGATTGATTGGAAACCCGTCCCGTACGATGCGAGGAGCCCTTTCGGAGGTCCAACGCCAAGCAGCGCCGCGGGTGGGATTACGTGGAAAAGAGCCAGGATAACTTGGAAAGATGAATTCTTAGTTTCGGCTGATGAATTCTTAGTTTCGGCTGATGATTTCTTAGTTTCGGCTGATCAACTCGGGAATGGAAATGACGTGGAACGGGTGGGGACAGATGAGATTTAGGAATTGAATGAGCTAATTATCGTGACGAGGCTGCTTCTTCGATGACCTGCCCCCCCCACGCAGGTTATGAACGGGATCACACCGATAAGAATTCTTTATATCCCACGATCCGTTTCCTCGTCGCCGCACGGTTGGCGTATTTTCACACCATTTTTTTGGCAATCTCATGAAAGCGACAGCCGACCGGAGCGAGCATTGGCTCCGCCGGCAGTTAAAACTTGCCGTGACCGGTCGGAAATGGACCCGCCGAAACTATCCTCGGTGCAGCCGAAACTATCTTTTTTGAATTCCTAAATATCCGACTGATCTCGACGCTATTCAATCTGCGGCCGAAACTACGGACGGAGATGACGGCGGAAGGGATCCCAGCGCGCAGACACGCCGATGTGGCACCGAAAAGAAACGCCGGCTCCCGGATATTTTCCGGAAGCCGGCGTTTTTTCCGGCAGGCTCCTCTCGGCTCGCCTTCGACGGCTCCGCCCGAGGGG
This sequence comes from Geomesophilobacter sediminis, assembly GCF_016458275.1. Classification (GTDB taxonomy): domain Bacteria; phylum Desulfobacterota; class Desulfuromonadia; order Geobacterales; family Geobacteraceae; genus Geomesophilobacter; species Geomesophilobacter sediminis. The sequence goes on along the minus strand of NZ_JAEMHM010000001.1, from coordinate 90,536 downwards.
AAGCGGTCCCTTCAGACGTAGTAACGGGAGGTGATGGTCTCCCAGTTGCCCTGGGCCTTGAGGATCAGGTCGCAGACCTCGCGGACCGCCCCCCAGCCGCCGCGCTTGCTGGAGACAAAATGGGCGAAGGGGAGCACCTCGGCGATGGCATCGGCGGGGGCGGCGGCAAAGCCGACCCGCCGCAAAAGGGGGATGTCGATGACATCGTCGCCCATGAAGGCGACCTGTTCGTCCAGAAGGCCGGTGGTCTCCAGCATCTGCCGGTACGGGACCAGCTTGTCGAGCGATTTCTGGTAGACCAGGTTGATCCCGAGCTCCACGGCACGGTTTTCCACCACGCGGGACTGCCGCCCGGAGATGATCCCAACCTCGATGCCAGAGCGCTGCAGCATCTTGATCCCGTGGCCGTCCTTCACGTTGAAGAACTTGCTCTCCACCCCGTTGGAGTCAAAGATGATGCGGCCGTCAGTCATGACGCCGTCAACGTCGAGGATCAGCAGCTTGATTTTGGTGAGTCGGTCTTCCACGGCCCCTCCGGTGAGGTTCTGAGTTCTGAGTTCTGAGTTCTTAGTTCGCAGGTTTTGGTTTTCAACTTTGAACTCTGAACTTGGAACTCTGAACTGTCTTTTACGCGATGCCGGCCTTGAGAAGGTCGTGCAGATGGACGATGCCGACCGGACGGCTGGCGTCGTCATCGTCAAAGACGAAAAGCGAGGTGATGGAGTACTGCTCCATCTGCTGCAGGGCACGGGCGGCGAGTTCGCTGCGTTTGATCCGTTTGGGGTTGCCCTTCATCAGCGCCGATGCAGGGAGGTTGATGATGTCGAGTCCCTTTTCCAGGGCCCGGCGCAGGTCGCCGTCGGTGATCACACCGACCAGCGCACCGGCGGCATCGGTGACCCCGGTAATCCCGAGCTTCTTCGAGGTGATGGTGAAAAGCGCCTCGCGCATCAGGGTGTCCTGGGCAACCAGCGGCATCTCCGCACCGCCATGCATCATGTCTTCGACTTTGAGCAAAAGCTTTCTGCCCAGTGCGCCACCGGGGTGGAACAGGGCGAAGTCCTCCGCCTTGAAGCCGCGCTGGACCAAAAGGGCCACGGCAAGAGCGTCCCCCATGGCGAGGGTGACGGTGGTCGACGCGGTGGGGGCAAGGCCCAAGGGGCAGGCCTCTTCCTTGACTGAAATATCGAGGAAGATGTCGCCGCTTTTCGCCAACGAGGAGTTGGGGTTTCCGGCGAGGGCAATGAGCGAGGCACCGAGCCTTTTGACGATCGGGAGAATCCGGACCACCTCGTCGGTCTCGCCGGAGTTGGAGATGGCAATCACGACGTCGCCGCGGGTGATCATCCCAAGATCGCCGTGGATCCCTTCCGCCGGGTGGAGAAAGAACGCCGGGGTCCCGGTAGAGGCCATGGTCGAGGCGATTTTCTGCCCGATCAGCCCGGATTTGCCCATCCCGGTCACGATGACCCGCCCCTTGGCCTCAAGGATCATCTGCACGGCCTTTTCAAAGGCACCATCGATCGATTCGGCGAGCGAGGCCAACGCCTCCGCCTCGACGCGGATCACCCGCTTTGCTTCAGCAACTATCACAAAAACTCCTAAAGTCCGTTCGACGTTCGGCGTGCGACGTGCAGTTACTGCCAACGTCGAACGTCGAACGCAGAACGTGTTTCATTTCACGATGGCGTCAATCGCCTTGAGTTTCTTCAGCAATTCCGGAAGGTCGTTGAGTTTCACGGAATTCGGCCCGTCGCAGAGGGCCTGCTCCGGATCTTCGTGGACCTCAAGGAAGACGCCGTCGACGCCGGCGGCAACCGCCGCACGGGAGAGGTACTCGACGTACTCGCGCTGGCCGCCGGAGGAGGTCCCGGCCCCGCCGGGAAGCTGGACCGAATGGGTGGCGTCGAAGACCACCGGGAATCCCATCGCCCGCATTACCGGAAAGCTCCGCATGTCGACCACGAGGTTGTTGTAGCCGAAGCTCGCCCCGCGCTCGGTGAGGATGATGTTCTCGTTCTCGCAGGCGCGGATCTTGCCGACCACGTTCTTCATGTCCCAGGGGGCCAGGAACTGCCCCTTCTTGACGTTGATCACCCTGCCGGTCTTTGCCGCGGCGACCAGAAGATCGGTCTGGCGGCAGAGAAAGGCCGGGATCTGCAGGACGTCGAGGACGTCCGCCGCCGGGGCCACCTGCTCGATGGAGTGGATGTCGGAGAGGACCGGCACCCCGAGCGCCTCCTTCACCTTGGCCAGGATCCGGAGCCCCTCCGTCATCCCCGGGCCGCGGAAGGCGGTGACCGAGGTACGGTTGGCCTTGTCGTAGGATGCCTTGAAGACCAGCGACATGCCGACCCCGTTGCAGATGGTCATCAGCCGCTCGGCGCAGCGCAGCGTGGCCGCCTCGTTCTCGATGACGCACGGCCCGGCGATAAGCCCCAAGGGTCTTCCCCCACCGATCTTTACTTCTCCAATGGCGATTTCACGAACCATAAACACCTCGAAAGACCGTTCAACGTTCAACGTTCAAGGTTCAACGTTAAAAGCCAAAGGGTATTGAAAGACTACTTAACTGTTACCGTTTCCGATCTGCGCCGTTCAAGTATCTGATGAAGCCGTTGATCGTGTTGCTTATCTTCGTGCATTTCGTCTTTATGGACTCGAAGGAGTCCGCCGAGAGATGACCGACATCCATTCCAGCATACGCCAGACTCTTTACCTCGGATACCGAGCCTCTCGCTATTACCAGAAACTGAACGAATTCCTTGTTGGATCCACGGTCGAATCCTTCAGCGATGTTGGACATGACCGAAATGGCAGCACGCTGGATCTGGTCCTTGTACCCCCAGTCCCTGCAATCATGCAGGGCGGCATAGATTGCTTGCACCAGGAGCCGGGCTTCCTTCCAACTGTCAATCTGTTCGAAGTGTTCAATCTTCATCGCCACCTCTATGGTGTTAACGTTGAACCTTGAACCTTGAACGTTGAACCGGTGTTACTTCCTCGCCGTCTTCGCGGCGCCGATGAACGCCTTGAACAGCGGGTGCGGATTGAGCGGCTTGGACTTGAACTCGGGATGGAACTGGCACCCCAGAAACCACGGGTGGTCCGGGATCTCGATGATCTCCACCAGGTCGCCCTGGCGGTAGATGCCGGAGATCACCATCCCCTTCTCGACGATGGCATCGCGGAAGCGGTTGTTGAATTCGTACCGGTGCCGATGCCGCTCGGAGATCTCGGTGGCGCCGTAGGCCTTCTGGGCGAAGGTCCCCTTGACGAGCGAGCAGGGATAGGCGCCCAGCCGCATGGTCCCCCCCTTGCGCTCGACCCCTTTCTGCTCTTCCATCAGGTGGATGACCGGGTTCGCACACTCGGGTTTGAACTCGCTGGAGAAGGCCTCGTCGAAGTTGCAGACGTTGCGGGCGAATTCGACCGCCGCCATCTGCATCCCGAGGCAGATCCCGAAGAAGGGAACCTTGTTCTCCCGGGCGTACTGGATCGCCTGGATCTTCCCTTCGGTGCCGCGCTCCCCGAAGCCGCCGGGGACCAGGATGCCGTCCATCCCGGCCAGGGCCTGGGCGGTCCCCTCCTCTTCGAGCTTCTCGGAATCGAGATAGAAGAGGCTGACCTTGCAGTCGTTGGCGATCCCGCCGTGGGTGAGCGCCTCGGAAAGGGACTTGTAGGACTCCTTCAGGTCGACGTACTTGCCGACCACCGCGATCTTCACCTCCCCCTCCTCGGGGTGGGTGAGCTTCGCCACCACCTGCTGCCAGTGGGTGAGGTCCGGGGCCTTGGTCCAGATGTTGAGCTTTTCGACCACCTGCTCGTCGAGCCCTTCGAGGTTCAGCGCCATGGGGACCGCGTAGATGTGCTCGGCATCGCGGGAGGTGATGACCGCCTTCTCCTCGACGTTGCAGAAAAGGGCGATCTTCGCCTTCATCTCCTGGGGGAGTTCCTGCTCGCAGCGGCAGAGGAGGATGTCCGGCTGGATACCGATTTCGCGCAGCTCCTTGACCGAGTGCTGGGTCGGCTTGGTCTTCAGCTCGCCGGCGGTCTTGATGTAGGGGACCAGGGTGACGTGGAGGTACAGGACGTTCCCCGCCCCGCGGTCGCTCTTCATCTGGCGGATCGCCTCCAGAAACGGCAGCGACTCGATGTCGCCGACCGTCCCGCCGATCTCGACGATGGCGATGTCGGAGCCCTTGGCGTTCTCCAGCATGTTCGCCTTGATCTGGTCGGTGATGTGCGGGATGACCTGGACGGTCCCCCCCAGGTAGTCGCCGCGCCGTTCCTTCTCGATGACCGAGAAATAGACCTGGCCGGTGGTGAAGTTGCTCTTTTTGGAGAGCTTGGCGCTGGTGTAGCGCTCGTAGTGCCCGAGGTCGAGGTCGGTTTCGGCGCCGTCGTCGGTGACGAAGACCTCACCGTGCTGGAACGGCGACATGGTGCCCGGGTCGACGTTGATGTACGGATCGAGCTTCTGGATGGTAACCCGAAGGCCCCTCGCCTCGAGGAGAGCCCCCAAAGAAGCGGCGGCGAGTCCCTTGCCAATCGAGGAGACTACGCCGCCGGTCACAAAGATGAATTTTGTCTTCACGTAAAAAAACCTCCGAACAAAACGAAGTTCAACGTTCAAGGTTCAAGGTTCAACGTTTTCAGCGGAGCGAACAACGTCTAACCTCGAGCGTCGAGTGTTGAACTTGTGTCTGAAAGGCCGGAACCGGCCGTTAACTAATCCCTTCAATCCGTTCGGTTCAACGTTGAACCTCGAACGTTGAACCTTGAACGGCTTTTACCCTTTCAGCTTGGCCAGCACCTTCTCCAGGTCGGCCGGGGTGTCCACCCCGATCGAGTCGAACTCGGTCTCGACCACGCGGATCCGGTAACCGTTCTCCAAAACGCGCAGCTGCTCCAGCTTCTCGGCCATCTCCAGGTAGGTCGGCTTCAACCCTGCGTACACCGGGAGGAACTCGCGCCGGTAGACGTAGAGGCCGACGTGCTTGTAACAGAGGAGCTTCCCGGAGACGAACGCCTCGTCTTTGAGGTCGTTCCACTTGTCCCGGAAGTTCGGGAGCGGCGACCGCGAGAAGTAGAGGACGTCCCCCTTGAGATCCGCCACCACCTTGACGACGTTCGGGGAGAGAAAATCGTGCAGGGTCTTGATCCGGCTCTTGAGCGTCCCCATCGGGAGGGTGCTGTCCTCCAGAAGCGGCGCGATCGCCTGGTCGATCATGGCGGGGTCGATCAGCGGTTCGTCCCCCTGGACGTTCACCACGAGATCCGCATCGAGACGCTGCGCCACCTCGGCGAGACGGTCGGTCCCGGTCTCGTGGGCGACAGAGGTCATTTCCACCCGCCCGCCGAAACCGCGCACGGCAGCCGCGATACGCTCGTCGTCGGTGGCGACGATCACCTCGGAGACCAGACCGGCGCGCGACGCGCGCTCATAGACATGCTGCACCATAGGTTTCCCCATGATGTCGGCCAGCGCCTTCCCCTCGAAACGGGTGGAGGCATAGCGGGCCGGAATCACTGCCGTAATTTTCATAAAAAAGTCTCGATGAAAAGACGGCGCGGAGCGCGGCGCCTTCACTGTGAAACGTCCGTCTAACTGTCTGCAGGAGTGTGTTTTTTGGCTGGATTTAAGCCGGTTGAAGCAGGGGGCAGAGCCCACGCTCGTCCCTGTCTGGCGGGACGTAACAAGTTACATCGAAAGAATCCTTGCTGTCAAGGAAGGAATCAGAGTCAGGCGGGAATGAATCAGAGGGGGATGGAGAGCCGGTTAGTCCAGTTAATGGTTTCCAACTGTGCGCTCAGCAGCTGCTCCGAAGAGAGCGTTTGCAGTTCCAGGTGCCGTTGTACCTCCTCGAAATCGGCGTTTTCCAGCCGCTCGGCCAAAGAGAGCAGGCTCCCCAGGCTCCCGGAACGATACAAAAGCGCGGCCCGCACATCGTCCACCAGGTTGAGCTTTTGCACCAGCTCCTCCATGGAAACCTCGAACAGGACGTCGATCAGGGAAAGGACCCCCGCCATGAAGGCGCGGTCGGCATATTCGCGCTCCTGCCTCGGGGCCTGCTGCTTGACCAGAAGCTCCATCAGCTTGCCCCGGGAGGCCGCCATCTCCAAAAGCGGCGTATTGACCCCGCCCCCCTTGCTTGCGTAGAGCGCCAGGGTGATCCACCGTTTCAACTGCTCCAGCCCAAGGACGGTGAGCGCGTGGCGCAGGGTCTTGATACGGACCCGGAGCCCGATGGCGACCGAATTGACCAGGCGGAGCAGGTTATAGGTGAGCCCCGGGTTCTTCTTGAAGGTCTCCTCGATCTCGGTGATCTCCGGCTCCGCCATCACCTGCTCCATGAGCTGCATCATGGTGAGCTTTCCCACGTCCACCCGGTTTTGCTCCAGGATCACCGGGCGGGCGAAATAGTAGCCCTGGAAGAGGTCGAACCCGAGCTGGGAGCAAAGCTCGTACTGCTCGGCGCTCTCCACCTTTTCGGCCAGCAGGGTGACCGGCCAGCGGCGCAGGGTCTGGACCACCTGAGGCAGAGCTTCGGAGGGGGTTTCCAGGACGTCGACCTTGATGATGTGCACGAGGTCGTAGACGGAGTGGAATTCGGGGGAATAGACGTGATCGTCCAGGGCGATGGTGAAGCCTAACTTCTTGAGCTTGCGGCAGCGCTCCACGACCTCCTCGTCGGCCATGATGCTTTCCAGAAGCTCCAGGACCACCTGGCTTTTAGGGAGCAGTTCCACGGCGTCGCTCAAAAGCATGTCGCGGTTCAAGTTGAAAAAGCCGCGGTGACGCCCGAGCACGTCCTCCAGACCGAAGTCGGCGAGGACGTTCACCATGACGCTCGCGCTCGCCTGCTGCACCGAGTCGAAGGAGGCGCGGTCGAGGCTCTGCGCGGACCGGAAGAGCAGCTCGAACCCGACGATCTGCTGCGCCCGGTTCAGTATCGGCTGCCGCCCGAGAAAGAACTTTTCCTCAACCATGGGGACCCCAATTGACAATGGATGATTGACAATTGACAACGAAAAGGCGAAATGACGACAGTGTGGAGTTAAGGAGCCAGCCCAATCTCTCGGGATACCACAGGGAGGGGATCGGGCAGCGCTGATCCAGTCACGTCGAGGACCATTGTCAATTGTCCCTGGTAAATTGTCAATTGCCTAATCGCACAGCCGGATCACCTCGCGGGAGATAGCGTCCAGCGGACGGACGTAGTCGACCCCCCCCAGCTTGATCGCCTCGTTGGGCATGCCGAAAACGATGCAGCTCGCCTCGTCCTGGGCGATGGTGATCGCGCCGGCCTCCTTCATCTCCAGCATGCCGCGCGCCCCGTCGTCCCCCATCCCGGTCATGATCACGCCGACCACGTTTTTCCCGGCATAGCGGGCCGCGGACCGGAACAGGACGTCCACCGACGGACGGTGGCGCGACACCAGCGGCCCGTCCTTGATCTCGACGTAGTAGCGGGCCCCGCTGCGCTTCAAGAGCGTGTGGTGGTTCCCCGGGGCGATCAGCGCCCGGCCGCGCACCACGGTGTCGTTGTTGGCCGCCTCCTTCACCGAGATCTTGCACAGCCCGTCCAGCCGCTGCGAGAAGGCCCGGGTGAACCCCTCCGGCATGTGCTGCACGATCACGATCCCGGGGGAGTCGGCGGGAAGCGCCTGCAAAAAGACCCGCAGCGCCTCGGTCCCCCCGGTGGAGGCCCCGACCACCACCACCTTTTCGGTGGTCTGGATCATGGCGTGGCTTTTGGGCTTTTCCATGATGACGTCGGCGGTCAGCTTGGGGGCGACGGTCCGGCTGAAATTGCTGATCTTGTGCACCCGGGCGTGGCTGGCCGCCTTCACTGCGTCGCAGATCCGCACCCGGGACTCTTCCAAAAACTCCTTGGTCCCCATCCGCGGCTTCTGGATGATCTCCACCGCCCCGTACTCCAGGGCCCTCAGGCAGGTCTCCGACCCCTGCTCGGTCAGGCTCGAACACATCACGACCGGAATCGGGTGCTGGCTCATGATCTTCTGGAGAAAGGTGAGCCCGTCCATCCGGGGCATCTCCACGTCCAGGGTGATCACGTCGGGGACCTCGTGCCGGATCCTCTCGGCGGCGATGAAAGGGTCGCCCGCGGTCGCCATGACTTCGATATGAGGGTCCGAGGCGAGGATGTCGGACATGGTCTGCCGGACCACCGCCGAATCGTCCACGATGAGCACGCGTATCTTCTTGGGCATTGCCTACCTCTACGTCTTGGACAGGGTCTTCAGGAAGACCTCGCCGGTGTGGGTGTGAAAAAAGAGTTTCCTGCCGCTGGTCCCCCCCAGGTCCTGGCTCACCACCCGGATCCCGGCCTCCTGCAGAAGCTTGAGCGCGATGTCGGCGTTCTGGGTTCCCACCCCGGCGCGCCCCCCCACCGAAACGCTGAACATGTCCGCGCCGCCGAACACCTTCGCCTCGATCTCGCGGCGCGTCACCCCCCGCGTCTCCAACTCCTGGAGCATCATCGGGACACAGCACTCCACGTACTTTCCGCCGAGCTCGTCGCGCTCCCCGCAGCGCTCCTCGCCGCGGCAGGAGGGGAGCAGCGCATGGCAGATGGCGCCGATGCGCTTTCTCCGGCTAAACATGGTGACCGCGACGCAGGAGCCGAGCAGGGTGGAAACCACCGCCGGCTGCGCGGAAAAGTACAGCTCACCGGGCTTTAAAAAGACCGTGAGCGGGGGACGACTCATTTCATTTTCCGGTACACGGTCGGGTAGACACTGGTAAGCGCCACGTCGAGGCCGCTCAGGGTTTCGGAGTGCCCCATGAAGATGAAGCCTCCCGGCTTGAGCTGCCGGTGGAACCGCTGCAACAGCCCCTCCTGGGTGGGGCGGTCGAAGTAGATGATCACGTTTCTGCAGAAGATGACGTCGAGCTGGTCGCGCATGCCGAAGTCGTCATCCATGAAGTTGAGGCGCCGGAAGCGGATCTTCTCGCGCAGCTCGGGGACGATGCGTACCAGGCCGGAGGAGCGGTCCTTGCTCCGCAGCAGGTACTTCTTCTTCAAATGCTGCGGGACCGGATCGACCAGCGATTCCGAGTAGATGCCGTTTTTCGCCTTGTCCAGGACCCGGGTCGAGATGTCGGTGGCGAGGATCTGGAAGTCGAAGCCGGGATTGGCATCGGCGAACTCGGACAGCACCATCGCCATGGTGTACGGCTCCTCGCCGGTGGAGCATCCCGCGCTCCAGATGTTGAAGCGCATCGACCCGTGGCGCCTGACCCAGTCGGGGAGGACCCGCTGGGTCAGGTAATCGAAGTGGTCCGGCTCCCGGAAAAAGTCGGTCTTGTTGGTGGTGACCATGTCGATCATCGGGACCATCTCGTTGGCGAGCCCGTCCGGGGAGAAGAGGTACTCGACGTACTCCGAGAAATGGTGGATCCCGAGGCTGCGCAGCCGCTTTTGCAGCCTCGCCTCCAGCATGGTCTTTTTCACCTCGGGCATCTTGATGCCGCACTGCTCGTAGATGAAGCGGCTCAGCCGGTTGAAGTCCTTGGCGGAGAGGGTGGCATGGTCCAGGTGTACCGATTCTTCCATAGCAAACTCCCTGATGGGGTAGGGTAATCAAAAAAAAGACCTGCAACGCCGGGGTTAGCCGAAGTCGCAGGTCCTTTTCCGCTTGCGACCATAAGCGGCGCGGCAGCGGGTCAGAGCGCCTCGCTCTCCACCGACTGCACCAGTTGCGGGATGTCGAGGATGAGCGCGACGTTGCCATCGCCGAGGATGGTCGCGCCGGAGATCCCCTCGATGTTCTTGTAGGCGCGCCCCAGCGACTTGATCACCGTCTGGTGCTCGCCGATCACGTGGTCGACCACGAAGCCGACCCGCATCCCGTCCACCTCGGTGATCACGATCTGCTCGATCTCCGGGGGCTCGCCGGTGATCTGGAAGCGCTGCCGCAGTGGTATGTAGGGGACCAGGTGTTCCCGCACGTTGGCCAGGTTCCTGCCGTGGGAGCGGGAAACATCGTCCCGGGTGAGCTCCACGCACTCGTCCACCAGGGAGAGGGGCAGCATGAAATAGTCGGTCCCGATCTTCACCAAAAGGCTCTCGATGATCGCCAGGGTGAGCGGGATGCGGACCGTGATCTTGGCCCCCTTCCCCTTCACGCTGGTGATGTCGATGGCGCCGCGCAGAGCCTCGATCGCCTTTTTGACCACGTCCATCCCGACCCCGCGCCCGGAGACGCTGGAGAGCTTCTTGGCGGTGGAGAAGCCGGGGGCGAAGATGAGGTTGAAGAGCTCCTTCTCGGAAAGCTCGGCGGTGGGGGAGATGATCCCCTTCTCGATCGCCTTGGCCCGGATCGCCTCGGCGTCCAGACCGGCGCCGTCGTCGTTGATGGTGAGGAGCACCGAGTCCCCGGAGTGGACCGCGGAAAGATGCACGGTGCCGTGGCGCGGCTTGCCGGCCGCCACGCGCACCTCGGGAAGCTCGATGCCGTGGTCCAGCGAGTTCCGGATCAGGTGCACCAACGGATCGTTGAGCTTCTCGATGACCGTCTTGTCCAGCTCGGTGTCGGCGCCGTCGGTGGTCATCTCGATCTCCTTGCCGAGCTCGGCGGAGAGGTCGCGGACCAGGCGCTTGAACTTGCTGAAGGTGCTCCCGATGGGGAGCATCCGGATGTTGAGGGCGGAGTCGCGCAGCTCGGAAGTGAGCCGTTCCACCTCCTCGGCGATGGCGGAAAGCTCGGCGTCGCTTCGCTCGGCGGCGGTCGAGGAAAGCCGCGCCTGCACCGTCACCAGCTCCCCGACCAGGTTCACCAGAAGGTCGAGCCGGTCCGCCGGAACGCGGATGCTGGTCGCAGCCTCCTGGGTCTGTTTCTCCTGGCGCACCTCTTTTACGTGCTGCTGCTCGACGAGGGCCGAGGCCACCTTGGTGGGGGGAACGATGCCGCTCTCCACGGCGAGTTCGCCGAAGCGCTTTTGCTTGGAGAGGAGCCCGTTCATCTCGTCCATGGTGATGTCGCCGCGCTCGATGAGGATCTCGCCGACCTTCTTGTGGTGCTCCTCGTGGTCCAGGTCGTCGTGCACCGCGATTTCGTCGATGGTAAGGGTACAGTCGTCCTCGACGAAGATGAAGACGTCCTTGATCGCGTTGATCCCCTGGTCGGTGGTGAGGATCACGTCCCAGTAGACGTAGCACTGTTCCGGGTCCATCTCCTCCAGGGTGGGGAACCCGGTGGTGTGGGCGATGACGTTGCAGGGGCCGAGCTCGCGGAGCTCACCCAGGAGGTTCAAGGGGTTCACCCCGAAGCCGAAGATTTCCCGCACCGGCGTGAACCGGATGCGGTAGGTGACCGTCTCGGAGGCCTCGACCGGCGCGGACGCTTCGGCGACCGGGGCCGGAGCCGCCGCATCATCGTGCGGGGCCAGCTCGCGCAGTCCGGCGATGATCTGCGAGCTCTGCCCGGCGTCGAAGTCGCCGCCGTCGGCGTCGAGCATGGCCTTGATCTGGTCGCGGGCCGCCAGGGTCAGGTTCACCAGGGTCTTGGTGACGGCGAGCTTGCCGTTTCGGACCATGTCGAACACCGTCTCCACCTCGTGGGTGAAGCGCGCGATCTCGTCGAAGCCGAACATGGAGCCCGACCCCTTGATGGTGTGCATGGCCCGGAAGACGCGGCTGATGAGGTCCAGGTCGTCAGGCCGCTCCTCGAGTTCCAGCAGCGAGTTTTCCAGCTCGGCCAGGAGCTCGTATGCCTCTTCTCTGAATGCCTGTCGATGGACGTCTGTCATCCCAGCACCTTTTTGACGACTGCCATGAGTTGTTCCGGCTTGAAAGGTTTCACGATCCAGCCGGTGGCCCCTGCCGCTTTGCCTTCCGCCTTCTTGGAATCCTGGGATTCGGTGGTGAGCATGATGATCGGGATGAACTTGCAGGCCGGCAGCGCCCGGGCCCCCTTGATCAGCCCGATCCCGTCCAGGTTGGGCATGTTGAGGTCGGTGATCAGCATGTCCACCTTGCACTGGGAGAGCTTCTGCAGGGCATCCTTGCCGTCGACGGCCTCAACCACGTCGTAGCCACCCTGTTTGAGCGTGAAGGTGACCATCTGCCTCACGCTCGCCGAATCGTCCGCCGTCATAATCGTTTTTGCCATCAGTTGTCTCCTCCGACCCAAATGCAGCTGCTCGAATTGTCCCGGGCACATCCGACATGCCGCTCGAAGCCGGCATTGGCGACGACGTCCCGATAGTTTTTGTTGCCCTGGTCCACGACCCGGAACACCTTGTCGCGGTTGCGCGCGCTCTGGTGCGCGGCGCAGAGGAGCTGGAGGCCGGTCAGGTCCACCTCGTCCACGGCGCTTAAGTCGACCACCACCTCGTTGGCGGTCTCCAGGGCCTCCAGGAGTTCCTTTTTCAAAAGATCGGCGTGGGCGATGGTGAGACTTCCGGAAAGCTTCACCTGCTCCTGCCCGCCAGCCGCGGCCGGCTCACGCCGGATGTCGATATCAGCCATAGGATCTACCCCCTCAGAATAACTCGATGTTGTCGTCGAATTCGCCGCCGCCGGAGGCCGGTCCGGCCTCGGCCGGCATCCCCCCGCCCAAGACCGAGCTGTGGATGGAGCGCTCGCTGTGCATGGTGTAACGGGAGGCCAGTTCGTCCAGGTTCACCCCCTGCCCCGCACCCGGCTGGATGCGCTGCGCGTCGGCGACGATCTCCTCCAGGCGCCGGATCGCCTCGCCGAGGACCCGGGTCGTGGTCTCGTGCACCGTGATCCCGGCGGTGACCTGTTCGATCTCCTCGGAGAGGTCCTGGACCTCGGTATCCATCCGGGAAAGGGAGTCGCGCAGGGTCTCGTTCACCTGGCGCAGGGTACCCAAAAGCGCGAGGAGGGTGTCGACCATCCGCTGCACTTCCTCGTCCAGGGCCGAGGTCTCCTCGGTCATGCCGTGGTTCAGCCGCTCGGTCACGGTCCGGATTCCGCCCAGGGCGTTGGAGACCGCGCCGGTATGGTCGATGGCGTCCACGGAGAGGCGCTGGATCGCCTCGGCGAGGACCCCCAGGGCCGCGCCTTCGTCACCGGTGTAGGCGCTCTTGATCTGTGCGTTCAGGGCGATGAGCTTGATTTCCTCACCGAGCGTCTCGATGTCGGCGACCAGGGTGCCGATCTCCCGGACCGTCTCGGCGACGCTCCCCATCGCCTCGCAGAGCCGTCGGTTGGCCTGGGAGCTTTCGGTGAGCGCGGAGGTGACGATGGAGAGGTCCTTCTGCATTGCGGAGAAAAAGCCGCTTCCCGCCTCGTCGGCGATCCCGGCCATGCAGCCGGTCTCCCGGGTCAGCCCCGACTCCTTGCGGGCGATCTCGTGCAGGCTGCCGACGATGGTGCTTACCGCGGCACCGAACTCGGAGGAGGCGTGCTTGAGCTGGGCGATCTGCAGCCGGCAGACGCTCGCGATCTCGTCCAGGTCGGGGGCGCCGCCGTTCAAGCCGGACTGCAGCCCGCGCAGCGCCTCCTCGACGTGCTCCACCTGCTGCCGGACGATGTCGTGCGCCTGCATCGACATGACCACCTCGCCGATGTTGCGGGAGACCTCGTCGGAAGAGGAGGAGATCCCGGTCGCGGCGGTGCCGCAGCGGGAGTTGACTTCGGTGAGGGCAGCGAGGCTGGTGCGGGTCCGGTCCAGGATCCCGAGCACCAGGTCGTGCTGCTGGGCCCCGGCGGTGAGGACGCCGGAGAGGGTCTGCCGGATCGCCCCCTCGAGGTCCAGCTTGCGCGCGAGGACGATGGCCGCCTTCTCGTGCACCTGGATGGAGAGCTGGCCGACGTCGCTGGCCAGGGTGTCGAACCCGGCCGCGCTCTGTCCAAGGCGGGCGCTCTCGATCTTGGTGGAGATCCCGAGCATCCGCAGCACCTTGTTGATCTTCTTGAAACCCGCCAGCGGCGCGGATACCTGCTCCAGCAGGGCGATCACCTCGTTCAAGGTCTCGGCGGAAAGGTCGGTCTCCTTCTGGGCGTGGTTTACGTACTGGGCCATCTCGTCCAGGATGTTCTGCAGCTCGTTCATGGCGGTACCGACCTGAGGGCCGGCCACCTCCCCCACCAGCTCGGTGGCGACCGATGAGATGCCGCCGGCCCGCTGGTAGAACTCCTGCAGTCTGCCGCCAATGGAGAGGAACTCGTTCTCGGTGGTACCGGAGACGACCTTAAGTTCCGCCGCGACGCTGCCGAGGCTCGCCGCCCACGCGGCGGTCGCCCGTTTCACTTCGGCCTCGGAAGCAAGGATTCCGTCTTTGTTGTCAGATAGCATCGAACCCTCTCAGTTGGTTTTCCGTCCCGTCCCCGCCCGCGTGGCGCCGCGGGGCGCTTCGGAGCGGGATGAAGTATCTATCGACAGGGTCGCCGATATCTTGAAGGTTTTTTTTCGCTGTTTCAGCGTTTTTTGAACTATCACGGCATCTTGCCGGCTGCGGCCAAAAGAAAAAGGCGCCTCGGCAAGATGCCGGGCGCCTTTCAAGTAAAACAGGAGACCAATTAATTAGTAATTTCAAACACAGCTCAAAGGAAGCTGAGTCAGTCAGCAGCCGCGCCAGCCGGCGGCTATGACAGAAATGCTACCTCCGGACGAAGATCTCGCGCGCCATGGCACTGTCGATGGCGAACTCGGAGAAGCCGACGCGGAAGATGTAGGAGGGAAACGCCTGCAGCAGGGTGATCCGGTTCCCCGGGAGCACCCCCATCGCCATCAGCTTCTGCATCTTCTTGCCGTCCTCGGTCAGGATGTAGGCGATGTCACCCTCGTCTCCGCTTTTCAGCTCGGTCAAAGGGACCACGCCGAGATCGCCGATCCGCCGGGCCTCTTCGCAGCACTCCCCGGCGGGGATCGGTTTGCCGTGGGGGCAGGTGGCGGGATGGTTCAGCATGGTGCAGACCTTGACGTCGACCCCCTCGTTGAGCAGGTGCTCGAACTGGCAGGCCTTCATGTCGCCGTTTTCGCCCCGGATGTTGAGGACGTCCATCATGAGCCGCTCGGCCAGACGGTGGCGCCGGATCGTCTTGCGCCCTTCCTCCTTCCCCTCGGGACGGAAGTAGATGCGCCCCCCCTTGATCTCCACCAGCGCCTGCGACGCGAGTTCCTGGTAGGCGGCGTCGGAGGGGTGGATTTCCATCCGGTCCAGCTCCGCGTACCCCTTCCCGTTTTCCTCGGACTCAATCCAGAGTGCTTCCAGGATCTCTTCCGCTTTATCCGTCAGTTTCATAAACTACTCCTTCTTCAGTCCGAAAAAATAATTAGAAGTCTAACCACGCTTTCTTATTTTTGGGGGCGTCCGAAAAGTTTTTTCAACCCCTTGATCACCGCCGGCTCCGGAGGGTTCTCGTAGTTGCAACGAGGGCATTTGACCATCTTGCACCCGCCGGACATCGGGCAGTTCTTGCAGCCGGTGTGCCCCTGTTCCTCGGGGAACTCAAGTCCGCAGAATCCGCAGCGCATCTTCTTTACTCCTTGGGGATCTGCTCGGACCGATCCGGCTGATCCGACCGATCGCCCCCCCCTGCTACAGGATGCCGGTAGCCAAGAGGAACTTGTTCAGCACCCAGCCGCTGCCGAAGGCGAAGCTGGAGACGAAGAGCCCGATCCCCAGGGCCACCTTCATCCCCCGCTCCTTCTTCATGATCAGAAACTGGGCCACGCAGGGGATGAACAGGGTCAGGGTCACCGCCGCCACGGTGAGCTGCCGGGGGTTCATCAGCCCCTTGGTCTGCAGGTCGTACAGACCGGCGGCGCCGTAATCGCGCCGGAAAAAGCCGAAGATGAACGCGACCGCCGTCTCCCGGGGAAGCCCCAGGGCCCCCATCACCGGGGTCATGGCATCGACCATCTTCTCGAAGAAGTGGGTGATCTTGCCCAGCCACAAAAGCACCGAGGCCACCACGAAGAGCGGGAGGATCTCCATGAAGTACCACTGCATCCGGGTGTAGGTCTTGGTGAGGACGTTGGACCACTGGGGAAGCCGCATCGGCGGGATCTCCATGTAGAACATCGGGGTCTCGCCGGGCACCACCTTGGCGGCGATCAGCCCGACCAGCAGGAAGATCCCGAGCAGGCAGAGCGACCAGACCAAAAGCGCCCCGGGGGACTTGGACAAAAGCGAGAGGATCACGCCGAGCTGCGCCGAGCAGGGAATGGCCAGGGCGAGAAGGAGCGTCGCCAGGACCCGCTCCCGCACCGTCTCCAGGGTCCGGGTCACCATGGTCGCCATGGTGTCGCAGCCAAAGCCCAAGACCATCGGGATGACCGCCCGGCCGGTGAGCCCGATGCTCTTGAAGATCCGGTCCACCAGGAAGGCCAGGCGCGGGAAGTAGCCGCTGTCCTCCAGCATGGAGAAGAAAAGGAAGAAGGTGGCCACGATCGGGAGGATGATCCCGACCGCGTAGCGGATCCCCAGGGTGATGATGCCGTACTCGCCGACGAAGAGATCGCGGAC
Organism: Geomesophilobacter sediminis; assembly: GCF_016458275.1. Taxonomy (GTDB): domain Bacteria; phylum Desulfobacterota; class Desulfuromonadia; order Geobacterales; family Geobacteraceae; genus Geomesophilobacter; species Geomesophilobacter sediminis. Next base: position 74,065 of record NZ_JAEMHM010000001.1, on the reverse strand, counting down.
CGGCCCCCAGGGAATGATGCCGTTCACGACCCCGGTGATCCAGGGGTTGAACCACTTCTCGAAGACGGTCCCTTCCAGGACGTCGACGAGCGTTCCGGCACCGAAATCACCGACGAACTTGTACAGGCCGAAGTAAAGAACGATCAACAAGAGCGGCACCCCGGTCGCCGGGCGCACCGTCAGCCGGGAGATCCGCTCGGCCAGGGTGACCACCCGTTTGGAGGGGGCGCTGAAGGTGCCGTCGAGCACCTTTTTCACGATGGTTTTTCTTTCCATGGAGAGATCGAGGTGCAGGGACTCGCGCCGCTCGAAGCGCTTCTCCCGGACGCCGGGCTCGACCACGCCCCAGTTTTCCCCCTCCACGTCGCGCACCAGCGCCGCCACCTCCTCGTCGCCTTGCAAAAGGAGCAGTGCGACCGCCTTGCGGGAGAGGATGTACTCGCCGCGCAAGAGGTCGGCCACCTCGGCGATGTCGGACTCCATAAGACGTGAGTACCGGAAGGAAGCGCTGTCCTGCCCCGGATGCCCCTTGGCGATGGCGGCGCGGATCTCGGGGAGCCCCACCTTCTTCGCGGTCGCCGCACCGATGACCGGAATCCCCAGGCGCCGGGAGAGCTCGGCGATGTCGATCTCCAGCCCCATCCGGGCCGCCTCGTCCATGATGTTCACCACCAGGACCACCGGGAGTTCCGCCTCGATCAGCTGCAGGGTCATCGGGAGCATCCGCTCCAGGTTGCGGGCATCCAGGACGTGCAGCACCAGGTAGGGGCGCTCGTTCAAAAGGATCTCCCGCGCCACCCGCTCCTCCTCGGTGATCGGGAGAATCGAGTACATCCCCGGGGTGTCGACGATCTCGAAGGTCTCCCCGTCGATGACGGCGTTGCCGCGGGAAACCTCCACCGAGGTACCCGGATAGTTGGAAACGGTGACGTACGCGCCGGTCAGCGCGTTGAAAAGAACGCTCTTGCCCACGTTGGGATTTCCGACCAGAGCGACCTTGCGGGCGCCGGCACTTTCCACCGTCGGAACCTCGTGACAAGACCCCTTCTTTTTCCAAAATGCCATGATGCGACTACCCCTTTACCTTATGTAATGCCAATGAATATCACTTTCAGGTCTGCGGCATAAAAAATGCCGGGTCAGCTCCGGCATTTGCCGCAAACCCCGTAGAGTTCCAGGCGATGGCGCTCGATGAGGAAGCCGCGATCGGCGGCGACTTGGGTCTGCAGATCCTCGATGGTCTGGTTTTCGAACTCCTCGATGCTGCCGCAGCGGGTGCAGACGAGGTGGTCGTGGTGCTCCCCCTCGACCACGTGCTCGTAGCGGGTCTGACCGTCGCCGAACTCCATCTCCCGGGCGATGCCGGCCTCGGCGAAGAGCTTCAGGGTCCGGTAGACCGTGGCATAGCCGATGTTCGAGTGCTTGGCGCGCAGCTTCAGGTAGAGTTCCTCGATGCTCAGGTGGCGGTCCGAGGAGAGGAAGCTATCCAAAATGATGTCCCGCTGCTTGGTGGACTTCAGGCCGCGCTGGGCAATGAAATCGGCGAAGATTTTCTTCTTTGCACGTTTCATGAGAGGCTCCAATTGAAAGTGGAATTCACTTTAACGGCTCGGAGGCCGCGATGTCAACCCTTTTTCGCCTTGAGGATCAGTTTTTCAGCACGATCCCGTAGGACTCTCGAAGCAGCTTGCGGACCCGTTTCAGGAAGATGAATCCCGGGTCCTGCTTCGGGGTGAACTGGTAGGAGCGGTCCTTTTCCAGGTAGAGCTTGAAGTGGGGGAGGTTGGAGTTCTGGTACTGCTGGTGTCCGATCAGGTATTCGATGGAGGGGTGACGCTTGACGATCCGGTTGACCAGCGCGGCGTTGGCGCGCGCCTGGGCCGGGGTGAGGTCGTCGGCCCCGTCCCCCACATTTTCGATCCCGATGGCGGTGTAGTTGAAACCGATCACGTGGCGGCAGATGACGTCTTCCGAGGCGAGCTGATAGATGGTGCCGTCCCGGTCCACGAGGTAATGGGCCGAGACGTTTACCAGCCCGCCGGAGCTGATGTCGGCCCGCTCCTCGGTGTCGAGATAGGGAGGGAGAAAGAACTTGTAGGAGTCGTCGAAGGTATGAAACGCCGTGTAATGGAGCACGATCATCTTCGGCTGTTTGAGGTCGGCGGTATAGGTGCCGTAGTGCTCCTGGCTGTACTCCGCCGTCAGCTTCAGGCGCAGCGGGGTGAAGATGTTCAGGACCTTCGCCTCCGGGTCGAACCCCGGCGGCGCGGCGAGGGCGGCGGTGGCGGCGCAGCAGACAACCAGCAACGCAACGGCGGCAAACAGCGCTAGAACCGGGCGGTCCAGGCATGACCTCCGCTCTTTTCTCATCGAAAACTCCTGATCCGGCAGGGGAATTGGCAGACATGCCAATGTAGACCCGTGCCACAGCTGCTGTCAACCCGGCAGCGAGCTAGGTTCACCACTTTAGTGGCAAGCCCCCCTTGCGGGAGGGGAGACCGCAGCAGGGTAAAAAAATGGCCCCCCGACCTTGCGGTCGGGGGGCCTATCCCAGGGAGGAAGCATGCTCTGTTGCTGCTTCGGGCTTGTTGGTGCGCGCTTGTTACTTCATCTTGATGGTGGCTCGCGCGTTGCCGCCGCCCACGTTGACGCTGCCGGCGTTCCCGGCTTCGACCACTCCGTTGCCCCAGCCGATCGCGTACATGCTGTACATGCCGGAGGGGAGATTTCCTACCGATACCGACCCGTTGGTCGCGTTCATCGCGGTCGCCACGGAGCTGTCGCCGGTCAAGGTCCCGGTGCTGTCGACGATCATGCCGTCCTGTACCACGAACAGTTGCCCCGAGCTCGCCTGCGCCTTGCGGCCGCCCATCATGCCGCCCATGCCGTGCCCCATACCGGTTCCCAGGAGCGCGTCGTCGAAGACGCCGGTGATCGAGGAGCTCCCGCTGCCGTCCTTGCTGTGCGGCGCGTTGCCGGTAACGCTGACACTCATCCGGCCCCGGCCGTTCAGCATGGTGGGGGAGCCGCTCGTGTAATTGCCGAAGGCGTTGGCGACCATGGAGTACTGGCCGCGCGTGGAGCTGTAGGTGGTGAAGGTGAGCGAACTACCCGGGACGTAGGTGGCAACCTCGACGTAACCGGAAGAGAGGTCGACGCCGCTATGGAACTTGCCGGTATAGGGGTCGAGGTGCTGGTTGCGGATCTCGTACAGGTCCCCCCCCACGTTCTGGTAGAAGTTCATCCAGGAACCGGTGGGATGCAAGCTGCCGCTCAGCTGGGTGGTGAAATCGGTCCCGGCCTGCAGGGCGATGGTGCCGAGATCGATGCCGGTGGCCGGAGTGGTCCCCTTGTGGACCGTGATCCCCTTGACGATGGCGGTCTCCACCTGCCTGCCGCGGATGACCACGTCGTACACCGCGGTGGTCGCGTTGCCGAAGATCGGGAGCGGGTACAGAGTGAACGCGCCGGTGGTGCGATCCACCGCCGCCGTCCGGCGCACCATCCGCCTGGCGCCGGTTCTCACCTGTTCCGCCTTGACCTCGATCCGGGAGGTGGAGAGGTTGGAGAAGCTGACCGCACCCTTGATGGCGCCGACGCTCCCCATGTCGAAGTACCCCAGCCGCGGCTTGAGCATGAACTCCACCGTCCCGTTCGGCGAAACCTCCACGACGTCGTCGCTTAAGTTGAAGTCCAGAGCGAGGCTCACCGTGCTCCCCTCGGTAACGACCACCGGAGACTCCGGAATCACCTTGATGCCGCTGGTGTTGGCGGACGGCACCCGCAGCGGGTAGTGCGCCGTGTCGCCGTTGAGCTGCACCTCGTTGTTGTAGGTGAGGCCGAGCGCACTGGCCGAATCGGTGAGGGTGTCCTCGGTCGAGGCGAGGAAGATGCGCAGCTGCTGGTAACGCCCGACGGGGAGCGTGATGCCGTCGAAGAGGGAGCTCCCGGTCAGATCGGCGTACATGGTTCCGTTGGCCAGTTGCGCGAGGTCGATGGTCTTGGGCGCCGGCAGGGTGACCGTCTGCCATCCGGCGCGCCGGCCGCTGCTGTAGTCCGAGAAGCCGGTGGTCGAGCTGGTGTGGAACCCGATCCCCGTGACGGTGATGTAGACGTGCGCGTAGTCCAGAGACGGCGCGTCGGTGACGTCGAGTTTGACGACCCCTTTGGCCGCGGTTGAGGTGGAGGCTGACGTCCCCGACGAGCCGCAGGCCGCGAGGAGGGTGGCCATGGCAAGCATGGCCAGGCCGACGATGATCGATTTGCCGATTCTGTTCATATCCGGCTCCTTGGAAAGGAAATGGCCGCGGCGGGATTGCCGCGTTGGTACCCTTCCAAACGCGAGGGTTCCGCTACGGTTGACGGCTTTACAAAATTATTTTGAGCCGCAGATGAACGCGGATGAAACCGTGTGAACCGGTTGCGGGGGTTCGCAGGCGTAGACGATGGGGTGAAATGGGGGGGGAGGCGAACGTAGCGTCCCCTCTCTTTCAAGGACGCGTGCGCCAGCATGGCTTGCGACGGGGAGGGCGAGGATGGGGTTCGTCCAGTCAACAGTAGTCAGTGGTCAATCAGGGGCAAAAGGTCGGACGGGCGCAGCACGCTGCGCCCCTAGAGGCAGGGGGAGGTAATGCGGTTTTACTCGGGCGTCAGCGTTTTTCCGCCTTCATCTTTTGCTTTACCAATTGCGGGTTGGTGGCGAGCCAGCGGTAGAAGTCGAGGTCCTGGATCATGGTCATGTTCTCCTGGGAGGTGACCACCTCCAGGTCCTCCGGCGCCATGCCGCGGGTGCCGTGCGAGGGATTAAAGGCGAACAGGGAAACCGCCAGCAGCCCGACCGCCCCCAGGGAAAGCCGCGCCGGCGACAGCCAGGCCGGGAAGAAGCCATACCAACCCTTGCCTTCCGGCGCCGCGGCCAGGGCCTGCATCCGCGCGCGGTAGAGCCGGTCGGCCACCTTCGGATCGAGGCGGTCCACACTTGCATCCAGCTGCTCCCGGATGGTACCGACCAGTTCTTCGTCGTTCAAAATGGCCTTTTTCATCACCGGTACTCCTCCAAGTGTCCCCTCAGGGCCTGCAACGCCCTGAAATAGTGCGTTTTTACGCTTCCTTCCGAACATCCCATCGCTACTGCCGTCTCCCGGGTGTCGAGCCCTTCCCAGGCCCGCATCAAGAATGCCTGCTGCTGCCGCAGCGGAAGGGTCCGGAGCGCCTTTTCCAGCGCCGCGGCCAACTGGCCATCTTCGAAGAGGCGGTCGGGATGCAGGGTCTCCCGGTCCGGGACGTTTTCCAAAGGATCGCTGTCGTCGTTGTCGTCGTTGCCAAACCCAAGCCAGCTCCGCACCCGGTTCCGTACCGTGGAGCGGCGGTGCCAGTCGGTGATCCGGCTCTGCAGCACCCGGTAAAAGAGGGGGCTCCACTCGCCGGCGGGATGGGTCCGGTACTTGCGGACAAAGGCCAGCATCGAGTCCTGCACGATGTCGAGGGCCTCGTCGTCGTTGCTGCAAGCCACGGCGGCCATTCGAAAGGCCTTTCTCTCCACCGCCGCGAGGAAAGTATTCAGTTGGGCGTTGTCGTACAGACGAAACTCCGTGCAGCCGGGGGTACCCGCAATCCGGATACCCTAGAAACTGATACTGACCGCGCCGCCCCCTTGCCAGTCGGGCGACCAGGTGGTGAGGCCGCGGTCCAGATAGGTCTTGAGAAAGACCCGGCGGCTGAGGACGTAGAGAACCTTTGCTTCCAGCTGCAGCCCCGCCCCGGTCCCCTCCTCGGTGGCGGTCATACCCTTGATCCCGAAGTCGGTCCTGAGCCCCGGGAGCACCTCGTATCCCACCCCCAGGTCATAACCGAAATAGTTGCGGGCGTTGTAGAGGGAGGTCCTCCCCTGGACGGTGTAGTCGCCGTCGAGGTAGAGGTACCAGTTCCCCAGCCACTTGCTCGAGGTGAACCCGGCCACGCCGTCGACGGCTCCGGTCCCCAGCCCCGAGTCGGCCGTCGGCACCTTAAGCCCCGCCACGGCGCGCAGTTCCGGGACCCCATCGGTCTCGGGGAGCAGGGTGTATCCGGCGGAAAGGAGCAGGTCGCCGAGACCGCTGACCGCGCGGGTCCGGCTCGCCGAAACGGTGGAGCTCCCTCCCCCCATCATCGGGGGGGCCGCCGGAGCGGCTCCGCGCGCCGCCACGAGTTTTCCGGAACGGACCGGTTTCCCCCCGACGACTTCCTCGTTGCTCTGCCAAAGATACGGGATGGAAAGCCCCAGATCGAAGCGCGGCGTGACCAGGTAGCTCAGCGAGAACGGCACCGCGACCGTGGTGGTCGAGGTCGGATTGCCGTAGCTGCCGGTAGCGACATCGAACCCGACTTCGGCGGCAACGCGGGATTTTTTTTCGGCGTCCGCCCCGCTCCCGGCCTGGCTTCGGGCCGGTTGCCCCAACACGAACAGGATCAGGGCGCCCAGCACCAAGATCCCTGTTTTTCCAATACTATGTCCCGCCGTAGCGTCCCTGTCGTCTTTGTTCACACCTTTACCCGACCACCAGCTCTTCCCCCGCTTGATTACCTCCGCATCATCGGTCGCGGAATGGGGGGACCCCGCCGCTGGTCGTGCAGAAACTCGTGCCGCTCCTGAGGCGACATCGAACGCCATTGCTCGCGCAACTGCTGGCGGTCGGCGTCCGGCATGTTGTTGAAGTCCCGAAACTGCTGGCGGATCCGGTCCTGGTCCGCCGCCGGCATGGACCGGAAGGTGGCCAGGTTGCGCCGGATCATCTCCCGCTTGTCGGGCGAGAGTTTTTGCCACTGGGCAAACCGCTCCCGCGCCCTCTGGCGCTCCTTGTCTCCGAGGGAGAGCCATTTTTCCGCGCCGCGCAGGTATTGTTCCTGGCGCTCCACGGAAAGCTTGTGCCACCGCGCATGCAGTTGTTTGAGCACATGCTGCTGCGCCGGCGACAGGCTCTCCCACCGGATACCCGTCGTTTCCGCCCCGGCCCAGGCGGGGGCCAGGAGAGAAATCGCCAGGAGCAAGATGAGGACCAGGCTATTTTTTGGGGACATTGCCATGCTCGTTTTCCTTCTGGTGCGCGCTGCCGTCTTTCTGCTTTCCCGTTTTCGAGGACTCTCCCCCGATCATCTTCTTGAGCATCGAGTAGAGCTCCTCCAGGGTCATATTCTCAAGCCCCTTGATGCCGGAAGACTCCACCGTTCCCAGGTATTCGAGAAATTCCGGGGATAGTGACTCCTCCGCCGCCCGCCCCTCACGCGCCGCCACCAAGTGGAGCAGCACGAGAAGCATCAGGAGGGGGAGTATCTTGGACGGTGACATCATGAGCTTTTGATCCCTATAACGCTTCGATTTTGAAGCGGTTGACAGGCGAAGACGGCGAAACGGCAATAATCTAACTGAATCCGCTCCTTTCGGCAACGCATTTGAGATTGGCACGCTCCCACCTTACCCACTGACGAACCTTCGATCGTTTGCGGCACGGCCGGCTCGCCTCTCCGCGGCGACTGCTGTTTTAAGGATCCGGCCGGAGACGCCTCCACGCAAACACCGCCGTAACCGGCCGAATCACCGTCAGATTTACCCGTCGCACTTTTTATCGGCGCCCCCCTTGATTTTGGAAAAGCGCTTCTTATTTTATGCGCAGAAAAGCAATGCAAAGGAGGTAGCAACCATGGCTAGTTTTGATTTGTACCGGGAGCTGGACAATCTGCGCAGGGAAATGGATGAGGCTTTCCGGGGCACCGGGTCCCCCCGCTCCGCGGCCATGTCCCCCCTTTTTTCCGCACACCGTTCCCCCCCCGCCAATCTCGGCGAGGACGAAAACAACCTCTACCTCGACGTCATGATTCCCGGTGTCGACCCGAAGTCGGCCGAGGTAACCGTACTCAGGAACACCGTCACCGTATCCGGAGAAAGGAAACCGGCTCTCGAGCAGCGGGGCCAGATTCCGCACCGCCAGGAGCTTTGGAGGGGCCGTTTTTCCCGGGCGATCGAGCTCCCGGTCGAGGTCGATGCCGAGAGGATCTCGGCGGTGTGCAAGGACGGGATCATGCGCATCACCATGCCCAAGGCAGCGCACGAAAAACCGCGCCGGATCGAAATTGCCGCAGCGTAAGGCAAAAACCTAAGGAAAGGAGGTCATCACGATGGCTGGAAACGTCATGGTAAACAACGCACCTTCCCCCGCGCGGGGCGAGGAAACCCGGAGCTACCGGCACGTCGTGGCGCCGGCGGTCGACATCGTCGAATACGAAGAGGGGCTGATGCTGGTCGCCGATCTGCCGGGCGCCGGGAAAGAGTCCCTGGAGGTGAGCGTGGACCAGGGGGTGCTCACCATCGCTGCGGAGGCACCGGAAGCGATGCCGGGGCGCACGCTCTTTACCGAGTTCGAACTCGCCCGGTACCGCCGGCAGTTCCGGATCAGCGACGAGTTGGATCATGCCAAGGCGCGGGCGGATTTCGTCAACGGCGTCCTCACCCTGAGGATCCCGGTGGCCGAGGCTGCCAAACCGCGCAAGATCGAAGTCAAGGTCTCTTGACCGCAGGCAGGACCGACCCGACCTTCTTGTACAACCGACACGAACCTGCCGAACATTCTGTGGGAGCGCCATTCCTGGCGCGAACCGCCGGAGGCGGTTGTATCGGTTGCCGATATTCGCGCCTGGAAAGGCGCTCCCACCGGGTAGGCAGCTTTCTGCTTGCTTGAAAAGGACGCGCTTGCGACAAGATTAGCTGCCGGCATCGCCAGTCCGACATCTACAGGTAAATGCAGCGCGGCCCTTCCCTTTCTCGACAACCCGCCCTATCGGTCGATTTGGGTTTTCGATTTTTCCTGCCCCCAAGGAGGATGTTATGAAGAAAAGCCATCTCAACCCACTTGACGTCATCAACCACCATCTTCGCGACCTGCTGCAGCGGCTCACCGCGAGCAGCGATCCCGGTGAACGCGAGGTCCTGCACAAGCGCCTGAAAATCATGATGCAGGTCCGGCAGTTCATCCGGTCCAATCTCAGCGATTACCATTCCCAAACGGCAACCTAGCGGCGGCAAGGTCAGCCCCGGCCCCTCCGGACCGCAACTTCGCCACCCGGCACGAATTAACTATCACTTAACATCTGATAGAATGGCCGGAACTTCAAGGAAGGAGGACCGGCCATGAGACAGTTCACGCAGGAGGAACTGAAGGGGGCGCTGGCGCTGGCAAAGGACAAAAGGCGGCGCTGCTCGACGCTGCTCAGCCAGGCCAATTTCTACGAACGTACCCGCCTGCTCGCCCACCGCGGCAGGTTCGATGCCAAGCTCCTCGAGCCGTGCCTGAACAGCCTCGGACGCAGCAGCGAGCTGGACGGCATCCTGGAGCAGAACCAGACCGAGATGCGCCGTTTTCTGGAAAAGCAGCGGGCGGCGATGGTCAAGCAGTCGGAAACCCAAAGCGACACCCTGGCCTACGGGATCACCAGCCGGCGCCGCGCCGTCGAGCACCTTGCGGCAGTGAAGAACCAGAGCCAGGAGAGCCCGAATCTCAGCTTCGTGGTCCTGGACCGCCCCCTGTTCATCTTTCCTTCCGACGGCATCACCATGACGAGTTCCCTCTTTGCCCCCTGGAACAACGTGGCCAAGATCAGCGGGGAGTGGAACACCCCGATGGCCAATGACGGCAACGACGACCTGAGCTTCATCTTCGTCTGGGAAAACCCCAACGAGCACGCGGTGGTGCTCAACGTGGAGTCGTACCTCTCCCTGAACGGCTACTGCGACGTCCTGGCCGAGGCCGGAGACAACAACAGCATGCTCAGCATGCTCGCCGAGCTGGGAATCCTGGAATACTGGAACAACCCGCCGACCTCGCCGACCGGACAGCGGGCGCAGTTCGATTACGTGGCGTTTCTATCGGCAGACGGAGGGGGGATCTTCGGGGTGGGGGATTACGAATCGACCGGGGTGGGCGGTTCCTTCGACGTGAGGTACCGGGACTTCCTGGTCCCGCCCCAGGGGGTGGCGGTTTTCGAGGTGACGCTGTCGATCCGCCACTGGACCAACGGCGGCTTCATCGAGGCCGATTTCACCAGCGGGGACTTCGAGGTGATGTGCCCGGCGGTGGTGATCAGCATTCAATGACTACCGGCAGTACGCCTCGGTGAATTCCTTTTCCGGACTCACCGGGTCGACCACCACCAGGTACCCCCCATCGGGGGACGAGGCGACCAGGACACCGTAGTCGGTGAACTTGGCCGCCTCTGCTTTTTCCCGGGCGGTACGCCAGACCTGATCGAGATTGGGGACCCGCGCCTGGGGCAGCTTGGTAAAACGCTGGCGCGCGTCCGGCTTGAGCCTCACGACGTGGACATGCAACTGGTCCTGGCTGCGATAAAGACGGGGATTCACCACCAGCGCCATGACCGTCTCGTCACCGATGCGCCGGCGCCCCAGCTCCCACGCAAAGCACCAGATCCCCTCCGGGCGGTGCGGGTCTTCCACCCCGGTCACCTTCGCCCGGGGAATCGCCAGGGCGTGGAAGTACCCCTCCGGGCAGCCGCACATCTTGCGGTCGGCAAAAGCCACGTAGTTGTTCGCCTCCGCCAGCACCTGGAGCGTCTCCCCGCAGGCCGCATGCCCGGCGCACCCTTTCTCGGCGCGCGGCGTCGAGCATTGCCCGCAGTAATCGACGGCGGAAGGATCGAGGCAGGTGCTGACCGTTTTCCAGAGAAAGTCGCGGGAGCCGGCCCAAGCGCCGGTCGGCAGGGTCCCCGCAAAGGTCAGCATCAGTATCAAAACGGCACCGGCGCGGCGCATGGCAACAGATTTCATGAATCCCTCCTTCAGACGGCACGCCACGGGGAGAGGCGAACCGATACGGACCTGACCTTGTACATCATTTACGCGCCAAGGTAAAGCGCGCCGCCGCGGCACCCGCGGTGTTCCCCGATCGGGGGGCACCCGGACCAATCGGGTCTGTTTTGTAAAAGTTAAGTGATTAAGGTAAACTGGGGGCGGTAGTAAAACGGAAAAGGCAGGGGGATACGATGACTTCCATTCAGATCTTCAAGCAGTGCCCGACGTGCCTTACCATCTGGCGAACCAGGGACGAATTTCTCTGCGACCCCGATGTCCAGCTCAACGGTTACAAGGTCGACTTCAAGGAGCTGGAATTCGGGCTTTTCTTCTTCACCCACAAGAAGGAGAACTGCATCTCCAGCATCGTTTTCGAGGCGCGCGACTTCGTCGACCTCTACCAGGGACCCCGCTTTACCGAGCGCATGGACACGAGTCCCGACTGCCCGCGCCATTGCATGGACCAGGACGACCTGGAACGCTGCAGCGAGAATTGCGACGCCGCCTTCGTCCGGGAAATCGTCAACATGATCCGGGAAAAGCAGCGGGCTTGACCGGTAACGCAATCCATCTTGCACGCAAGCAACGTCCCCTCCACCCTTCTCTCTTCAACCCGCCCCGGTCCCAATCCGCACGTCGCTGGATCTCCCTTCACACCAAGACGGTGAATTCCGCGCCCTGCCCCACATTGCGGGCACTCAAGGCCCCCCCCATATTCTGCTCGATGATCACCTTCGACATGTAGAGGCCGATACCGCTGCCGGTCCCGGACTCCTTCCCGGAGAAGTAAAGGTCGTAGATCCGCGGCAGGATCTCCTCGGCAACCCCGCCTGCGTTGTCGGTCACCCGCAGCACCGACCGGTCGCCGTCGGCCCCGAGGAAGATGGAGATGCGCGGCCCCTTGACCTTGCGCTCGACGAGCACGTCGCGCGCATTCGCCAGCAGGTTCAGCAGCACCTGGGCGTATTCGTTGCGGTACCCCTCGACGGTGATGTTTTGGTCCAGCTGCACGTCCACCTTGATGTCGTGGCACCTGAGGTTCGCATTGATCAGCTCCAGGACGCTCGTCACCACGCTGCTCACGTTGAAGATCCGCTTCTCCTTGTCCTGACGGAAGAAATTCCGGAAATCGTCGATGGTGCGCGACATGTAGTCGATGGTATTCATGATCGCGGTGACCTGCTCGCGCACGTCGGTGGGATCGAGGGTCTCCGTCTTCGCCTCCTCGCCGAGGTACTGGGCGATCAGGCCGAGGTTGTTGAGCGGCTGGCGCCACTGGTGGGCGATGTTGTTGATCATCTCCCCCATCACCGCGAGCCGGCTTTGCAATACCAGGGCCTGGTCTTTCTGGCGCAGGTCCATCACCGTGGACATGATCCGTTCCTCAAGGGAGCGGTTCAGCTCCTTGAGCTCCAACTGCCGCAGCGCCAGTTCGTCCTGGGCCGCCTTGCGTTCCGCCACTTCCTGCTCCAAAAGCACCTTCTGCTCGTGCAGTACCGTGATGTCGTGCGAGATGCCGATCACCCCGACGATAACGCCGGCCGCGTCGCGAAACGGCGCCTTGATGGTCTCCACCAGGATCCGGCGTCCCTGCAGCAGTTCAACCGACTGTTCCAGCCGGCTGAGCTCCCCCGACTCCAAGGTGCGGCGATCCCAGCGGCGATAATGCTCGGCGACCGCCGCCGGCGCGAAATCGTAGTCGCTGCGCCCGATCACCTCCTCCTTGGGCACCCCGGCAAAGTGGCGGGCGAAGGACTCGTTGCAGCCGCGGTACACGCTGTCGCGATCCTTGAAGAAGATCATGTCCGGGATGGCATCGATGAGCGAGCGCAGGAAGGCGCGTTCGTCCTCGATGGTCCGGTTCTGCCGCTTCAACTCCTCGCGCTGGATGTCGAGGGTGTCGATCATGGCGTTGAAGGCGGAAGCGAGCACCCCGATTTCCTCCGAGGATGCTATCGGGGTGTGCCGCTCCTCCCCGGACTTTTGCGGGAGATTGCGCACGTGGCGCGTAAAGGCCGCCAGCGGGGCCATGAGACGTTTCATGATGAGCCAGGTCACCACCATCAAAAGACCGGTGACCGGAAGCGCCATCAGCAGGAAGTACGCCTTGGCGCGCTGCAAGGGGGCGTAGGCCTCGGACACCGGGAAATTGGCCGAGAGGATCCAGGAGGTCGAGCGCAGCCGCTTGAAGGTGCTCAGTACCCGGACCCCCTGGGAGTTCACCGTTTCACCGCTCCCCTCGAACCCCTTCAGGGCGCGCAGGAAAAGCGTGTTCGCGCCGGACGCCGCCGGCTTCATGATGCGACTGCTCTCCGGATGCACGATCATGATCCCGGAACTGTCGGTGAGGTAGAGGTACCCGTCCCGGCCGATGCTCACTTTGGCGAGATCGGCGAGGAAGTTCTCGCTTAAAAGGTCGAAGCTCCCGACGAACAGGCCGTTGATCTTCCCGTCGGGGGCGTAGATCGGCGCAGTGACCATGACCGCCGGGTGTTTGGGGAGGTGGGTGGAGAAGTACGGGTCGGATATGTAGGGGAGGCCGGTTTCCATGGTCTTGCGGAACCACGGACGATAGGAGAGGTCCTTGCCCCGGCGCCCCGGGAGGTAGCGCTGTTCGGCGATGATGCGCCCTTGCGGGGAGATCAAGAGCAGGTTGTTGTCGAAGATCGATTTGAGGGAGATCCGCTCGTCGAGAAAGCGCTGGGCGGCCACCGGGTCGTGCCAGGCCCCGGGCGGGATCCCGGGAGCCGCCGCGAGGAGCGCTTTTTGAGCGATGCTGAGTTTTGACTCGATATTGTCGGCCAGGGTCGAGACCAGGGTCTGCTGCTGGACCGCGATGGATTCCTTCTCGATCCGCTCGAAATAGGTGAAGGCGAGATAGAGCGCACCAAAGAAAAAGAGCCCGAACATGGCGGCAACGGCCAATACCATCTTCGCCTTCAGACTCATGCTCTTGGGATATTGAATACCAGACATGCACGTTCCCTGGCTGCACCTTGCGGTCGGCCCCGAGCGGGCCGGCACCGCGCGATGCAGTTTTTCGCCGGTCATCGATCATCCCCCCGCCGGTCACGGGAGGCGGAGCAATAAAGTACGCCAATCAAAGCACGTTAACAAGATTTTTTTTAGATTGCATGCAAACGAAAGCCGCCGGCGTTTCTCGGGCAGCGGGAGGACCGGCGGCTTTCGTTTTTTCGGGGGGGGAAACGTGCGCTGGGTCAGCGATAGAGGATCTGTTCGTCGGTGTAGTAGGTCCGTTTCGAGGCGATCTGCTCGACGATGACCGGACGGCCGGTCGGCGAGCTCTTGATGGATCGGCCGTGCACCGAGAGGAAGTCGCGGACCTCGCCGGCCAGGATGCCGGGATGGTGCTGCTCCAGGTATTTGGTCGCATCGGTGAGCACGGAGACGATGCAGTGGGCGAGTTCCTCGACCGCGGCATCGGGGAGCTTGCCGGCCAGGGAGTGGGGAGCGATCCGCGCCCGCCAGAGGATCTCGTCGGAGTAGGCGTTGCCGATCCCGCCGATCAGCTTCTGATCGATCAAAAGCGCCTTCACCAAAGAGCGGGGCTTGCTGCGGCAGATCTTGGCGAGCAGGGCCGGAGTGATCTCCAGGGCGTCCGGCGCCCGCCCGGAAAGGTCGGGATTCAGGTTCACCATGACCAGCGACTGCGGATCGGTGACCGAGAGGATGTCTTGAGAGTCGAAGCGGATGGTGAGGATGGGGGACCGGGGGAGCTCATTGTCGCGGCTCCAGGCAAAGCCGCCGGCGAGCATGAGCATGACCGTGAGGCAGGCGCCGTCGTCGAGGACGAAGAGAATCTCCTTCCCGACGCGCCGGACCTCGGTCAACCGGTGCCCGACCAGGGCCTTGCGGAAGGTTTCCGGGGGGACGTTGAGCCGTTTCGGGCGCAGGTACGCGGCATCGACGATGCCACGGTTAAGGACGAGCTTTTGGAGGGATTGGGCAAAAACGGTGAGATCGGGCAACTCGGGCATGTTCCGGCTCCTTGTCCGCCGGGAGCGAGCCTCCGGGCGGGAAAACGATCCGGAAACTTTAATATACAACCGCCCCTCGCGCCACCACCGATGCGGCCCGAATCAGCGGTTCATCTCATGCAAGAGGTCACAGGCGCTTTGGTCGCCGAGCTCGCACCCCTTCCGGAAGTCCCCCGCGGCCGGCTCCCGTTTTCCGCTCTGGTTCAGTGCCAGCCCCCGGGTCACGTAATGGGCCGGCTCCCCGGGCTCGATCTCGATTACCCGGCTGAAATCGGCCAGCGCCGCGTCGACCTCGCCCCGGCCCAGGTGCAGAAAGCCGCGGCTCAACAGGGCGCGGACGTGATCCGGGCGGATCTCGATGGCCCGGTCCAGGTAGTCAAGCGCCGCCTCTGGATAGCCCCGCGCCTGCATCTTGTCTGCGGTCTTCAGGTAGAGGTCGGCCCGGTCCTCTCCCCAACCGGAAAGGGGCCAGGCCAGCAGGACCGTGAGGAGCAGGATCAAAAAGCGCCGGTTCATTCTTTCAGATTCTGGACCGAGTCGACCCGCCACCGGCCGTCCACCTTGATGAGGTTGTACTGGAGTTGGTAGCTTTCCTCCTGCTTCTGCTTGGTAATCAGCCCGGAGGTGCGGTCCACCCACCAGTAACGCCACTTCTCGTCGGTCCGGACCGTCGCCTCGTTGTCGGCGACTTTGGTCCGGACGATCTTGTAGTCGACGATTTCGGTGCGCATCGAGTTGTTGGTGGCATTGAGCGCCTGGATCAGGGGGAAGATCTTCTTCAGCTCCTTCTCGGTAGCAAGCGGCACCAGCTGCTTCATGTCCGCCTTGGCATAGGTATCCTGCAGGACGCTGCAGTAGTTCGCGACGAACGCTTTGACTTCCTCCTCCTTCTTATCGCTGCAGCCGAGGACCAGCAGCGCTCCGATACAGAGTAAGGCGTACAGACGTGTCAGACGGTTAATCATGGCGCTCTCCTTGATGGTGAAGCTTCATGGCAACGAGCGCGGCGGCTGCGACCGGCTCAGAAAACGACGGTGTGAACGCTCGACCCGTGGCCGAACCCGAAATAGAGAAAGATGACGGCGAAAAGAGAAAGCACCGCGAGCCAGGCGGCCCGGCGTCCGGTCCATCCCAACGTCACCCGCAGGTGCAGGTTCGCACCGTAGACCAGCCAGGAGATGAGCGACCAGGTCTCGACGGGGTCCCACCCCCAGTACCGCCCCCAGAGCCCGTGGGCCCAGATGGCGCCGCTGGCGATCATGACCGACTGGGCGAAAAACCCGAACAGGATGAGCCGCAGGGAGAGTTCGTCCAAAAGTTTGAGTTCCGGCAGCCGGATCAGAAAACCGGTGTGCGACTTCTCCTTGAGGAGGTACATGCCGCCCGAGCAGAAGGCGGTGAGGTAGGAGCCGAACGAGAACCAGGCAAAAAGGACATGGACGAAGATCCAGTTGCTCCGGAAGGCCGGCTCCAGCGGGCGGAGCTCGCCGCCGGAGAGCATCCCGTTGCCCAGAATGAGCAGGACCAGCGGGGTCACCGCGACCGCGAAGGGGCGTGCCGGCGGAAAGAACCGCCGCAGCACCAGGTAGGTCAGGATGATGATCCAGGTCCCGGCCAGGGAATTCTCGTAGGTATACATCGCCGGGATGTGGCCGGTAACGTACCAGCGCACGGCGATGGCCACCGTCTGGGCCGCGAACGCGGCGACGGTGAGGTTGAAACCGAACACCTGCAGCCGCTCCTTCCGGAACACGAGCGCGTTCAGAAACAGCAGAAACGAAACCGCGTACCCAGCGACCGCGATCCAGAGGAATATCTCTTCCCAAAAAGCCATTTATTCAATGATCAATGATCAAAGATCAATGATCGCCTCCGCGTATTTCTATGACCAATCCCTAGCGAAGCTGGAGCTTCGCCCGGCCAGCCGTTCCCAAGCTGGAGCTTGGGAACG
Source organism: Geomesophilobacter sediminis (assembly GCF_016458275.1). Lineage (GTDB taxonomy): Bacteria > Desulfobacterota > Desulfuromonadia > Geobacterales > Geobacteraceae > Geomesophilobacter > Geomesophilobacter sediminis. The sequence continues at coordinate 57,279 of NZ_JAEMHM010000001.1, read as the reverse complement.
AGAATAGTTCATTGTTCATTGTCCATTGCTTCATCAATGGCCAGCACTTCCTTCTCCAGAAAGGCCGGATAGTACCTGCTGTAGCCACGGATGGTACAGGTGCTCCGATATTCCGCAGCATCCTCCCCTGCCGGGGCCAGGGTGAACTCGATCCGGCGCTCGTTGCTCAAGAAACGGATGAAAAGCCCCACCACCCCGAGCAGGGAGCCGAGCATCACCAGGAGTACCCCTCGCTCGCTGGTGACGGTGAGGCTCACCCAGTGCCGGAAGTCCGGGACCCGGATCCGGACCCCTTCCCAGAGCGCCTCATCCCCGGGCTGGAACAGTCCCTGGAAAACCTGCCGGTCCCCCCGGAAAAGCCGTACCAGGGTTACCGGATGGTCGGGACGCTTCGACTTGGTCCCGATCCGTTCCCCCTGTTGCACGAAGTCCGGAAAGAACATGACCATGGCCCGGACCCCGCCGTCCAAGTCGAAGTAGTCCCCCTCCTCCGGATGCCTGAGGTTCAGGTAGTAATCGAAGAACGGGCGGCCGTCACGCTCCAGGACGAGCCGGGGCGCACTGCCGTATTCGCTGAGACTGAACTGGTATCCCTCGTAGTTTGCCGCCCGGTTCACCGAAAAGGGAAGCTCCCGACTCCCCTTCGGATCGGTCACCGCGAGGATGCCACCAAAATCGTACCGGTACTCCCCCCGGTAGTATTCACCCCGCAGCCGCTTCACCTCGACCTGCAGGTCGGGGACCCGTGCGGCGTCGTATCCTTCGAGCGCAACGACGGTGGAGCGCAGAGAGACCGGGGTGTCTCCGGTGACGATCAGCTCGCCCCGGAAGCCGCCCAGCACGGTCACCGGCCCGGCAACAAAGCAAGCGATGAGGCCGGCATGAAAGAGGATCGATCCCCACAAACCGGAGCGCCCTTTCTGCCCGGACAGGATCACACCTTCGGCCGTTTCCTCGCACCCCACCTCCCATTTCCCATGGGCCAGGAAGCGCTGGACCTTTTCCCGGAGAGTCTCCAGGTCCTCAGCGGCACAGCGGGTTACCGAAAAGGAGAAGACCTTTTCCGTTTCGAACGGTACCGCTCGTGCCTTTCCCACCTTGACCAGCCGGTCCACCGTGCAGGCCAGGGTGGAGAGACAGAGCAGGAAGGAAACGCCCAGAAAGAGCGGGGTCCGGACCAGATATGGTGTGGAGAAGTGGCTGTAGATCCAGAAGCGGTCGGGATCGTGCAGCTGCAGATCGTGCCAGCGCTCCGGCGAGAGGGTGTAGGTGTTGGGAAGAAAGGCGGAGATCAGCAGCGCGACGAGGACCGCGGCCAAGAGGTACAGCGCAATCTTTCTGGATATCAACAGCTTCAGCATCCGCCCTGGGAACTCCCCCCGCCTATGAAAAAGAAGGCCCGCCATTATCCTTGCCCGGGCCGCTTTGCGCAATTGTTTTTTCCACGAGGCGGAAGCTAAACGGCTCGATACGGAAAGGGGGGCCTGTCGCCAAGCCCCCCTTGCGGTTCAAAACAGGTGTGAAGCGCTTGCTACCGGGCGCTCGTGTAGTTGTAGAGGACCCCGGAGGTCGTCGTGTTGTAGGTGGTGCGACCGCAGGTGGAGACCGAGTTCGTGTTGACCGTGTAGCAGGTCGCCGACCCGGTGGCCGGCATGTTGTAGCCGTTCCAGCTCGCTCCGTTCAGGAAGCGCTTCCCCTGCCCCTTGCTGTTGTTCGGTGCGGTGGCGTTGCTCGCCACGGCGTTGGTCCCGTGGATCCCGCCAATCTTGTCGCCCACGTGGCAGTGCCGGCAGGTCACGTCCTTCCAGGTCAGCGCACTGGTCGACACCAGGCGGGTGTCCTGGGTGAAAAAGCCGGTCAGGCTCGTCCCGTCCGGATGGCCGGTCCCCCCGGAGTGCGCGAGCCGGGTGAAGCTGCGGTAGGGGATCTTGTTGGTCCCGATGGCGGTGTTGTCGTTGTAGGAGTTGGCATCGCCGTAAACGTCGCGGCGGTGGCAGTTGAAGCAGAAGATCGTGCTGACCGCCCCGGTGTTCGGGGTGACGGAGACCACCGAGGAGCCGTTGAACCAGTCGAAGCTCAGCGAGGTGTCCAGCGACTTGATCAGCCAACTGTTGATCGAGGCGTGGGGGCCGACCGGATCGGTCTTGGTCGAGCCGTGGCAGTCGGTACAGCGCAGGATGGCCCAAGGACCTACCGGCGGCACGAAGTTGTTCCCCAGTCCCGCGGTCAGTTTGAAATAGGAGTTACTGTAGCTCGCGGTCGGCTTGGGCCGTACGGTCACCTGGGTCGATGAGTCGACCGTGGCCACCTCGAACCACCCCTTGGTTGCGCCCTGGGACAGGGCGGCGCCGCCGTTAGCCCCGTTGATGTAGATCATCCAGCCGGGACGGACCGTGCTCGGGATGGAGGCGTTGAAGGTAACCACCCCGGAAGTGTTGATCGAGACCGTCTTGGTAGTGTCGTTCCCCCCCCCCAGTGCCGGCTTGTGGTAGTTGTAGGATGACGAGGTGGCCGAGCCAAAGGCCGGCCAGTGGCCGTTGTAGGCGCTCTTGCCGCCGGCGACGTCGCCGGTGGCGATGATCGGCTGGTTCCGGCCTCGGGTGTAGACGGCGTGGTGAGCCGGGTTGTTCGGGTTGAACTCGTCGAGGACGTCGGTGCCGCGGGCGTTGGAGTTCGCCGCCGGGCCGCCGGAGGGGAGCATCGGCGTGACGTTGCCGAAGGCATACGAGCTGTGGCACCTGACGCAGAGGTCGCGCTGGCCGGCAACCGTGGAACCGCCCAGGCCGGTGGTGCTCAGGTTGTCAAAGACGTTCTGGATCTTGCGCAGCCCGACCACGCCGGTCATGTTGCCGTAGGTGGTCGGCTTTCTCCAGCCGGTGGGAACCACACCCCAGACCCCGGAGGAGCCGGAGCCGGCGCGGCCGCCGCTTTGGCCGACGCTGGTCCAGACGTCGCCCATCTGGATTTCGTAGCTGTAGGTGGTGTCCGGGATGGTGGTCCAGGGTATGGAAACGGTGTAGGTCCCGGTCGCCTTGTTGAAGGCGGTTACAAAACGGAGCTGCTCGTAACCTGCCGAACTGCGTGCCTTGATCAGCCGGCTGGCCCAGATGTTGTCGGTCCACCCGTTGACGTTTACCAGCGAGCTGTCGGTAAGCGTGGTGGCGGTCGCCGAGGAGACCGTCCCCTCCGGGTTCTTGAACGATGCGTGCGGGTTGTGGCAGTCGGCGCAGGAGACGTGCCGGGTGCCGATGAAGTAGTTGTCGCCGCCGGTGGTGGAGAGGCCACTAACCGAGGGATTGAAGGTGATCGTGCCCGCGGCGCCGCCGTTGACGGTGGAGGTCACCCATTTGCCGTTGGCATCGAAGACCCCGGGGAAGGTGATGGTCAGTCCGTTGAACTCGGAGCCGGACCAGGTCTTGGTGGTATCGGTAATCTGGGTGGCGGCGGTCGCGGAGTTCGCCGTCACGGAGACACCGGTGTCCCCCTTGTTCCACCCGGGGCCGGCACTTACCCGCTCGTCGCTCTCGTGGCGGGCGAAGCCGTCCAGCGGATGAGCTGCCGGTTTCACCACCTGCACGCTGCCCGCCGCCGAGGTAAGGCTGGAGGCGAGGGTGAGGGTGTAGCTGTACGGATAGGAGGCGTTGCCGCTGGAAGTAGGACCGGCGGTTATCGCATTGATGATCCGCGCCCCGCCGGGGGTCCAGAGCCGGTATCCCTTGATGGAGGTGGAAGTCCAGGTGTTGCTGGTCAGGTAGACGGTTACCGAGGTCCTCCGGCTGATGGCAGCGTTCAGCCGCCCCGAATCCCCCACGAAGATATCGTAGATCCCCTCCAGAGAGCTGGTCATGCTCTTTTGACCGTACCAGTCGAGGTTCGCCCCGCTCGATTTCTCCTCGCCGCTCTTGCTGTGGCAGCTGAAGCAGACGTTCTCGATGGGGAGGTTGTCGTCGGCGACGTCGAACATGGAGGTATTGTCCATGCCGGTCGGCCAGCTCCCCAGGGTGAGGGTGTCGCCGGTGTTCGTGGTAATGACCGCCCGGCTGTTGGCGCCGCTGCCGTTGGTGATCACGACATAGAACCCCTGGTAGACATCGGTATCCCAGTTCGGGCTCGGCACCACCTGGACCGTCTTATTGGTGCTGTTCAGGGTCAGGCTGGTCCCGGAGGCCGGCCGCTGGTAGAAATCGTTGCCGAAGATGGCGAAGCGGGCCGGTACCGTCGAGTTGTGCTCGCCGAACTTGTTGGTCCCCTTCTGCGCGGCGTAAGAGCTCTTGGGTCCCTCGCCGTTTCGCCCGATGGAGTCGTTGTGGCATTTGACGCAGACCGCGTTGAAGGTGGTGCCGTCCCCGTAGGTGCTCGTCACCGAATAGCCGTGGGTGGAGTTGTTCAGGACCGTGGTGGCGTTACCGTAGGCGAGGTTCGGATACGGGATCGGCATGGTCTTGGTCTCGCCGTTGGGTCCGATGACCGCCTTGGTCTTCTCGGTATCGTGGCAGCTCAGGCAGAGGTTGTCGTCCCGGTTCATGCCGCGGTTCGGCACCGTGGAGACGTTGGGGCGGAGGTTGAAGGCCCGGTTCCCCTTGAACTGGTCGTGGTCCACGTGGCACATGAGGCAGCGCCGCGCCGCGGGGGCGACGTTGGTCGAGTTGGGGACGTTGGTGGCGTACCAGCTGGTCCCGAAGGTACCGCCGGTGAGGGTGGCATCGCTCGTGGTCTTCGCGTTGTCCAGGTAGTGCTTGTAGCTCACCCCCGGGGTATTGCTGTGCATCCCGTAGCCGGAGGCGTTCAGGTAGAGATCGCTGTGGCAGCCGTCGCAGGAGCTACCGCCCGGGGACTCACCGGAGCGGAAGCCGTTGGAATGCAGGTGGCAGGAGGTGCAGTCGACGTTCCCCTTGTGGTTTGCGCCGTTGGCCGAGTTGTCGTAACGATGGTGCGAGGTCTTGGTGTGGCAGACGTCGCAGACGTGGTTGGACGAAGTGTGCCCGCTGTCGTCACCGAACGCGGTGTAGGAGCCGAAGACGACGCTGCGCTGGTTCACGCCGATGGTGATCGTGCTGCGGATCCCCTTGGCATTGCCGCTCGGCGCTCCGGCGGTATGGCAGGTGTTGCAGGTGAACTGCCCGTACTGGCTCAAGGGGGTGTTTCCCCAGCTCCCCCCCCAGTACTTGGACTGGGTACTCGAGCTGTTGTGCATGATGGGGTTCACCGCGTGGGCGGGGGTCCCGCCGAACAGCGTCGCCGCTGCGGCGACCGCCAGGGTTCCCGCGATGCCGCGGAAAAGGCCCAGCGCTTTCTGTCGTCTCGTCTTCACCTTGTTCACTGGCTTAACTCCCCTGCTGACCGTACGTGTATATCTCATGGAATCCGGTTCTCTCTGCATATCGGTTCGTACCCTTTTACATGGACTGGTGGCAGCTCTGGCAGGTGATGCTCCCCGCCGGGATGCTCCAGGTGACCGGCTTGTTGAAGTGGCAGATCACGGTGCTGCAGGTCCCGCCCGCGTAGCTTCCCGCGGCCAAAAGCTGCTTGGAGGCATCGAAGCTGCTGGTGCCGGCAGTCTTGTAGGTGCCGTTTCTATGCCACAGCGTCGCGGAGGAGACGGTGGCGAAGCTGGAGGGCCTAAGCTGCGCCTTGGACTTGACCGTCACGCCGGTCTGGAAGGCGACCTCCACGCTGCCGTTCACGTGCTTGGCGCGGTCGAAGATGACGGCGCTGGCTTTGTTGGCGCTCTGGTTGTGGCAGGCCGCCGCGCACTGCGCCGAGCCGCCGTTGGCGGCGCTTTGGACCGTCGACCAGTGGCAGGTGTTGCAGCCGATGGTCGTCGAGTAGCTGCCGTTGCCGTGGCTGTTCATGTCGCCGGTACCGGGGGCGGCGATCCCGGTGAAGTTCGCGCCGTTGGCGATCCAGTTCGGGTGGATCCCCATCAGGTGACCGCCCGGCTGGCCGGTTCCGCCCCAGCTCGTGTTGTAGTGGGTCGGCGAGCCGGCGATGGTGGCGTTGGGCCAGTTGCCGTGGCAGGCGGCGCAGCGGTCGCCGGTGAAGCTCCCCGCATACCAGTCCGGGGTGGTCGCGTAGACGGGGTTCGTCGCGTAGCCGTTGGAGTGGCAGTAGACGTTGTCGCAGGTGAGCGCGTTGCCGACCACGGTGGTGCCGGAACCGGCGGTGCCGGCAGCGACCCCTCCAACGGTGATCCCGGCGCCGTTTTTGGCCCGCAGCGTCCCGACCGAAGCGGCGCTCCCCGGGGTGAGGTCGATGAGGACCTTACCCTTCATGTGGTTCGGGTTGTTGATCGGGTGGCAGTTGGCGCAGCCGTAGTTGTATCTCCCCGGGGCGACGCCGCTGTTGGAGCGGTTCGCCGTGAAGTTGTTGTAGACCGTCGGGGTGTTCGCTGCCCCGGTGTAGACGTGGAAGCTGTGCCCGCGGGAAAGCTTGTTCATCGGGTGGCACAGGGCGCAGTTGGTGCTCGCCCCCCACTGCACGTCGGTGTAGCCCCCCTTGCCGTTACTGTGGCAGGTGACCGTGGAGCAGGTGCGGGTCGTCTTGGCGTAGTTCGCCTTGGCCACCGAGCTGATCAGTTCGAAGCCGGTCGCCTGCATCGAGCCGAAGACGATGTTGGTCCCGCCCGTTATATGCATCGTCGAGTAGGGGCGGAACTTTAATGCGTACTTGTCCATGGTCTTCGCATGGCAGACGTAGCAGGCGTTGGCCGTGGTGATTCCCATCTTCTGCACGTGGAGCTTGTGCGAGTTGGCGGTGTTGCTCCCGACCGGGCCGGAGGCGTAGTTCGGGGTCCCCAGGTTGGCGTCCGACGGGAAGTCCGGAGCCGCCGCCTGGCCGTGGCAGCCGTTGCAGCCCAGGGTTGCCGAGCTGTTCCAGGCGGCCGGGTCGCGGTACTGGCTGACGGCCGTTCCCCTTTTGCCGTTCGAGTGGCAGTAGACGGTGGCGCAGCTCTTGGTGGCCTGGTTGTAGTTTGCGTTGCCGCCGGCGTAGATGCCGGTGTAGTCCTTGAACTTGTTGATGTGGTTGCGCTTGTCGGCGAGCGTCGTGTTGTTGTTAAAGGCGGCGGTCTTGCCGTGGCACTCGGCGCACATCCGGCCGTTACCGGCCCCCAGCGAGCTGTTGCTGGACGGATCGATATGGTTTCGATGCAACCCGGTGTCGATCATGTTCGGCTTGGAGGCGTCGCCGCCGTGGCAGCCGTTGCAGCGCAGCGTCTTGGCCGGGGAGGCCCAGGTCATGGCGGCGGAGCCGAAACCTTCGGTGCCGTCCCCCTTGCTGTGGCAATAGGTGGTGCTGCAGGAACCGTTGGACCACTGCAGCGTGCCGTCCACCGCGGTGCTCGCGCCGTAGCTGTAGCTCCCCTTGAGGCCGCGGGCGGTGTAGGTGAAGAAGACCTCGGCGGCGTTCCCCCCGGCAACCGGCCCTCCGGCATGCGTTCCGGCGTGGCAGGAAGAGCACTCGAAGGCGTAAGCGGAGGCGGTGCCGGTCCGGTTCCCGGTGGTCGCGGTGTAGCTTAAGGCCGGAGAGGTGGACTCCCAGTGGCTGCCGTGGCGGCCGGCCAGCGTCGCGTCGGCCCGGTGGCAGGAGGTGCAGGAAAGCGGCCCCGGAGTACCCCAGGCGACCGACTTGCCGGCGCCGTGGCAGTAGGTGTTGGCGCAGCTCTTCTCTTGGGATACGTAGTGCCCGGAGTAGTTCCCGATCACCTTGAAGGTGACGTCGCGGCTTCCGTTCAGATGCGCCGAGGAGTAGTCGCGGAGCTTGCCGGCGACGCCAGCGTCGACCGTGGTCCGGTGGCAGGCGGCGCAGCCGCGCGAGTCGGCCATGCCGGCCCCGACGGTGTGCTTTAAGTGGCTGTTCTCCGCCCCGGGCGCGCTCGGGTAGTTCGGCTCCCCGGCGACCGGTACGAATTCGCCCGGGCCGTAGCCGTGGCAGCCGGAGCAGTCGAGCTTGGCGCTCCCTTTCCAGTTCTTGCTCCCGGTCAGGTTCCTGAACACCGGAACCGCCTGGCCCGAGGAGTGGCAGTAGACGTTGGAGCAGACGCCGGCGGCGTATCCGGCGCTCCCGCCGGCGCGCGGCCCGGAGTAATCCTTGAAGCGGTTCACGTGGTTCGCCGGGTTGGTGAGGGTGGTGTTGTCGCCAAAGCCGACCGTCTTCGCGTGGCACTCGGCGCAGAGGAGGTTGTTCCCCCGCCCGAGGGTCGAGTAGTTGTTCATGTGGGCGCCGTGGCGGAAGGTCGCGATCGGCGCGGCGCTGGCCGCGTCCCCGCCGTGGCAGCTGCGGCAGGTCATGGTCCCGCCCCACTTGGCGCTGGCAAGTGCGGCGCCGCCGTTACCGTCGGAGTGGCAGTAGGTGGCCGAGCAGCTCTTGTCGGCCGCGGCGTAGGCGGCCCCCCCCAGGTCGTAGGCCGGGGCGAAGGCGACCGTGATGGCCCCGTCGGTGTGGGCGGTCGAGCCGTTGAGGATGGAGACCCCGTCCGCCGTGGTGGCCGCGTGGCAGTTTTGACAGGAAGCAGCGCTACCCACCATGTGGCTTGCCGAGTGGCTGTTGGCCAGCGGGCTCCCTACCCCGCCGTTCGCGTAGTTCGGTTCCCCGAACTGGCTCACGAAGCCGCCGTCCCCGCCGTTGGCGCCGTGGCACCCCTTGCAGGAGATCGCCCCGCCCCCCCAGGTCGGTGCGGCGGGCTGCGGCGCGGCGCTTTTGCCGGCCGAGTGGCAGACGGTGGCACAGGCACCTCCCGCGTAGCTCCCCCCTTCCGGGAAGGAGACGTCGCGGCTGTTGTTCACGTGAAAGCCCAGGCCGGTGACCGCCCGGTCGCTGGTGACCGCCACGGTGGCGCTGTGGCAGCGCCCGCAGGCGTAGTTGCTCCCAAGGTTGGTGCCGTTACCGGTGGCATTGGCGTTGTTCACGTGCTGGCTGTGGCTGCCGGTGGCGAGGATCGCCGCGGAGCTGGCGTTGCCGCCGTGGCAGCCGGTGCAGTCGGCGGGAAGGGTGCCGCCCCACCGGGCCTGGCGGTAGCCGCCCCGTCCGTCGCTGTGGCAGTAGAGGTTGTCGCAGTTGCCGTTTCTGGCCGCCGCGGCGGTCTGGCTCGGCAGATAGTTGGGATAGGCGAGGTTTGCGGTCAAGGAGTAGCTTCCCCCCGCCACCGGGGCGGTGAAGGAAAGGGCCAGCGGGCGGTGGCCGGCGGAGGTGGCGTGGGCAAAGGGTTTCCCCTCGGCCAGGTGGTCCGGGTGGCATTTGACGCAGGAGGCGGCGCCGGTCCCGTAGTAGTCGCCGTGCTTCTTCCCGGAGCCGGAAAGGGCGGGGTGGCTCCCGTCGGCGGGCGCATTGCCGTGGCAGTCGGCGCAGGAGGCGGCGGTCGCATAGGGGGCGCTCCCCCACGGCTGGCTCAGCGCCTCGAAGTGGCAGTTGACGTTGGAGCAGCTCCCCAGCGGATTGGGGGGGAGCGAGGTCTGGTTGACGAAGCTTCGGGTGTAGGTCCCGCCGGCCGGGGAGTTGTTGATGTTGCCGTCTACCTTGATCTCTTTGGACGTGGCGTGTCCGGAGCCGTAGCTGGTGACGCCGGCGCCGTGGCACCGGGTGCAGGAGGTTGCGGTGGAGGTGGAGTGCCCCTGGTGGTTACCCTTGAAGGCCCCGGTCTGAGGGTCCCGCTTGCCGTTGGCCGAATCGAGCGGCGGCATGGTATGGCAATCGTCGCAGCGCAGGGTGTACTGCGAGGCGGCCTGCGCGACTCCTCCGGAGATTATCGCCATCACCAGCAACAGCCTTGCGAGTATCGCCATCGTGTTGCGGGAGGTCGGGATGGGGTAGCTCTTCATGTGTCGGCTCCTTCTATATAACCAATAAGGGCTTTGCGTACAGCAGCCGGCGCCGGGCGCCGGCGGGTCCGGTCTTCCCGGACTACTTCTCCGTGCTCCAGCGCGGCGAGAGCTTGAAGTGGCAGCTTACGTTGAAGCAGCTCCCGGTCTGGTTGTTGCCGCTGGACAGCCGGGCCCCGGTGTAGATCGGGAAGCTGTCGTTGCTGAAGCGAAGCTGCGGATCGATCTCCATGTGGACGTTCTCCACGTGGGAGGCGATCGGCGTGGCCATCAGGTGGTAGGGGGCGTTCGCGGTCTTGCCGCCGTTGTGGCAGCCGGCGCAGTTCACCCACCCTTCCGAGGGCTTCGCGTTGGGGGAGACGTGCGCGGCGATCAGGTGGGCGCCCCCGCCGCCGGAGTACTCCTCGAAGCGGGCGGACGACCAGTTACCCATGGTCCCGAAGCTGAGCCCCGCCACGTTGCGCGGTGCCGGCGGATAACCGTGGCAGGCGTCGCAGGAGCTGGTCAGCTTGAAGGCGCCGCCGGCCGCGTTGTGCTTGTGGCAGGTGAGGCAGTCCTTGGTCGGGTGATTCCCTTCGGCCACTCCCGCCTTGAAGTGGTTGGTCTGGGTATGGCAGACCTGGCACAGCCCCTGGTTGGTCGTCGTGTCGACGTAGCCGGCCGAAGCGTCGGTGAAGGTGATCGTCTTGCCGTTGATGAGGGTCTTGATCTGCGCCAGGTTGGTGCTCCCGTGCGGATCGTGGCACTGGGCGCAGGCCATGTCCTGGTTCCCCCCCTTGACGGTGACGTGGGTGCTCATGTTGCGGAAGGAGGCGGTGGCCACCTTGGTCGCGTCGTCGTGGCAGTAACGGCACTCGGTGTTGACGCTCCCGGTGAGCGCGTTCAGAAGCCGCTTGTTGCTCCCCGCGATCCCGTCGATGTGGGCTCCGCTGTCGTTGTGGCAGGAGGCGCAGCCAAGGGCGATGCCCGCTTTGCCGTGGCCGCTCACCGCCGCCTGGGAGACGTCCGGTGCGGTCACCCCGGCGATGACGGAAAGGGTGGCCTTGTCGCCGCCGACCGTGGTGTGGCAGCTTTCGCAGCTGACCCGTCCGCCGGTCCAGTTGGTGCTCTGGCGGTGGCAGCTGCCGCAGGTGCCGCTCTTGTTGAAGCCCGAGGCGAGCTCCACGCTGCCGTCGGCGTGGGTCGACGCGGTCTCGCCGGTGTAGGAGTGGCAGGCGGCGCAGGAGTTGCCGCTGGCGCCGTCCAGCCCGGGGCCGTAGGCGCTGTAGTGGCCGGCGTGCCCCCCGGTGGCGATGATCCCGCCGGTGGTGGAGAGGGCGGCGTGGCAGGACCCGCAGGCGCCGGAAGCGGCGACGTTCCACTTCGGGGTCCCGGTGCCGTGGCAGGAGGTCGCGCAGCTCTTGTCGGCGGAGCTGAAGGTGAAGGAGCCGGCCACCTCGATCACGCCGTCGCCGTGCAGCGAGGCGTTCACGATGGTGCTGTTTCCGGAGACGGTGGCGCTGTGGCAGACGGCGCAGGCATATCCCATCGCGGCGGTGTGCTTGGCGTGGGCGTTGGTGGTAAGGGTCGCGGCGTCGCCGTGGCAGCCGGCGCAGCCGAGCACGCCCCCCCAGGTCGACGCGTTGGTCGCGGCGAGGATGCCGTTGCCGCTGTGACAGCTCACGTTGGAGCAGGTCTTCCCGGCGTAGGTAAAGCTCTTGCCGTTGCCGGCGACGACGTCGATGGCGCCGTTGGCGTGCGGCGCCCCCGCCTTGAGGCTCACCCCGTCCACGGTGGTGGTGGCATGGCAGGACTGGCAGTCCGCGGCGGACGCGACGTGCTTTTGGTGGGTGTTGGCGCCCGGCAGCCCGGTGCCGGCGTTGGCGTAGTTCGGCTCCCCGGCGACCGAGGTGAAGGCCGGCGCGGCGTCGGAGCCGTGGCATCCGTTACAGCCGATCGGGGTCCCGGCGGTCCAGGCGTTGGCGGCCAGGACCTTGGCGCTCCCCTTGCCGTCGGAGTGGCAGTAGACGTTGGAGCAGGTTCCGGCGTTGAGCCGGCCGGCGCGGGCGCCCGAGTAGTTGACGAGCGAGTTGGCGTGGTTGGCCGGCTTGGCGATGGTCGTGTTGTTGGAGACGGTGTTCGCGTGGCAGTCGACGCAGCCGTAGTTGCTCCCCAGCGCGGCGTTGTTCACGTGCTTTCCGTGCATCCCGGAGAGGGTGTTGCTGGTCGCGGTGCCGTGGCAGCCGGAGCAGTCGAGCGTCGCCCCCCAGGTCGCGGCGCCGACGTTGGTGATGATGCCGTTACCGCTGTGGCAGCTCGCGTTGGAGCAGGTCTTGCCCACGTAGGCGAAGCTCTTGCCGTTTCCGGCGACGACGTCGATGACCCCGTCGGTGTGGGTGCTCCCCGGTTTCAGGGAGATCCCGTCGACGGTCGTCGTGGCGTGGCAGGATTGGCAGTCGGCGGCCGCGGCCACGTGTTTCTGGTGGCTGTTCGCCTTGGCCTGGTTGGCCCCGGCGTTTACGTAGTTCGGCTCGCCGGCAACCGCGGCGAAGGCCGGTGCGGCGTCGGAGCCGTGGCAGCCGTTGCAGGAAAGGGGTGCGCCGGAGATCCAGGCGTTGGCGGAAAGGGCTTTCACCGTTCCCTTGCCGTCCGAGTGGCAGTAGACGTTGGCGCAGTTGCCGGCGCTCCAGCTGCCGGCCTTGGCGCCGGAGTAATCCATCAGGGCGTTCAGGTGGTTGGCGCGATTGGACACGGTCGTGTCCGAGCTGACCGTCTTGGCGTGGCAGGCGGCGCAGCCGTAGTTGGTGCCGAGGTAGGCCGCGTTGTTCACGTGCTTTCCGTGCTTGCCGGAAAGGGTGTTGCTGGTCGCGGTGCCGTGGCAGCCGGAGCAGTCGAGCGTCGCCCCCCAGGTCGCGGGAACGACGTTGGCGACGATCCCGTTGCCGCTGTGGCAGCTTGCGGCGGAGCAGGTCTTGCCCGCGTAGGAGAAGCTCTTGCCGCCACCGGCGACCACGTCGATCGCACCGTTGGTATGGGCCCCGCCCGCTTTGAGGGAAAGCCCGTCGGCGGTCGTGGTCGCGTGGCAGGAGACGCAGTCCGCGGCAGAGGCGACATGTTTTTGGTGGGTGTTCGCCCCGGCCAGCCCGGCCCCGGCGTTCACGTAGTTCGGCTCGCCGGCGACCGCGGTGAAGGCCGGCGCGGCAGCGGAGCCGTGGCAGCCGTTGCAACCGATGGCCCCGCCGGTGGTCCAGCTGTTGGCGGCGAGGGTTTTCACCGCCCCCTTGCCGTCAGAGTGGCAGTAGACGTTGGCGCAGCTGCTCCCGTTCCACTGGCCGGCCTTGGCGCCGGAGTAGTTCAAGAGCGAGTTGCCGTGGTTTGCCGGTTTGGCGATGGTCACGTTGTCGGAGACGGTGGATGCGTGGCAGTCGGCGCAGCCGTAGTTGCTCCCCAAAAGCGCGGCGTTGTTCAGGTGCTTGCCGTGGACCCCGGAGAGGGTGTTGGACGTCGCGGTGCCGTGGCAGCCGGAGCAGTCGAAGGTGGCGCCCCAGGCGGCCGGGGCGACGTTCCCGACGATGCCGTTGCCGCTGTGGCAGCTTACGTTGGAGCAGGTCTTGCCGGCGTAGGAGAAGCTCTTGCCGTTACCGGCGACCACGTCGATGGTCCCGTCGGTGTGCGCGCTCCCCGGCTTGATGGTGAGCCCGTCCACGGTCGTGGTGGCGTGGCAGGACTGGCAGTCGCCGGCCATGGAGACGTGCTTTTTGTGGCTGTTGGCCAGCGCGGCGCTCGCCCCGGCGTTGGCGTAGTTCGGCTCGCCGGCGACGCTCGTGAAGGCCGGAGCGGCGTCGGAGCCGTGGCAACCGTTGCAGGAGAGCGCCCCGCCGGTCCGCCAGGCGCCCGCGGCGAAGCTCTTCATCCTTCCCTTGCCGTCGGAGTGGCAGTAGACGGTGGAGCAGTTCCCGGCGCTGTACTTGCCGGCGTGCACGCCGGAGTAGTCCACCATGGCGTTCAGGTGGTTCGCCCGGTTGGCAACGGTGGTGTCGGAGCTGACCGTCTTGGCGTGGCAGGCGACGCAGCCGTAGTTGGTCCCGATAAGCGCGGCGTTGTTCACGTGCTTGCCGTGGACCCCGGAGAGGGTATTGGAGGTCGCGGTGCCGTGGCACCCCGAGCAGTCCAGGGTCGCCCCCCAGGTGGCGGCGGGGACGTTGGCGACGATGCCGTTGCCACCGTGGCAGCTCGCGTTGGAGCAGGTCTTCCCGGCGTAGGAGAAGCTTTTCCCGCTGCCGGCGACGACGTCGATCACCCCGTTGGCGTGGGCGGCACCGGGAAGGATGGTGGTGCCGTCGGCGGTCGTGGTGCCATGGCAGGCGGCGCAGTCGGCGGGGCCGCCTACGTGTTTCTGGTGGGTGTTCGCGCCGGCCAGGCCGGCGCCGGCGTTGGGATAGTTCGGCTCGCCGGCGACACTGGCGAAGGCGGGAGCGGGGTCGGAGCCGTGGCAGGAGCTGCAGCTGAGCGCTCCCCCGGCGACCCAGTCGCTGGCCGCGAGCACCCGGTACTTACCCTTGCCGTCGGAATGGCAGTAGACGCTGGAGCAGCTTCCGGCGGCCAGGCGTCCGGCGCGGGCGCCGGAGTAGTTGATCAGGCCGTTCACGTGGTTGGCGGGGGTGGCGACGGTCGTGTTGTCCGAGACGGTGCTCGCGTGGCACTCGACGCAGCCGTAACCGCTGCCCACCAGGGCGTTTGCAGTCGCGTGCCGGCCGTGCTTGCCGGAGAGGGTCCCCGAGGCGGCGGTGCCGTGGCAGCCGCTGCAGTCCGCGGGAAGGGTTCCTCCCCACGCTGCCGGGGCGTACACCCCTTTGCCGTTACTGTGGCAGTAGATAACCGAGCAGCTGGTCCCGTTATAGCTTCCGCCGCTGTTGGGGGCCGCACCGAAGCCGACCGCCACGGCGCGATGGTCCGCCGAGGTGGCGTGGGAAAACGGTTTTCCCTCGGCCAGGTGGTTCGGGTGGCATTTGTCGCAGGAGGAGGTCCCGGTCCCGTAGTAGACGCCGTGCTTCTTGCCGGCGCCGGAGACGGAGGGGTGGTTGCCGGATGCCGGCGCCACGCCGTGGCACTGGCTGCAGTCGGCGGGGGTGGCAAAGGGGGTTCCGCCCCAAGCCGGGGTGGCGAGACGGGTTCCCTTGCCGTCGGAATGGCAGCGGGCGGTGGCGCAGGTCGCCAGCATGGGGAGCGAGGTCTGGTTCACGAAGGGCTGGCCGTAGCCGATGCCCGGCTCCAGCTCGATCTTCTTGTTACCGTGGGAGTTGGTGTAGGTGGTCACCGCGCTGCCGTGGCACTCGATGCAGGAGTTCTTCGCGGCGCTGGCGTGGGTCTGGTGGTTCCCCGGTACCGCGCCGGTGAGCTTGTCCTTGGTGGCGCGCCCCGAATCCAAGGGCGGCATCTTGTGACAGCTGCCGCAATCCAGGGTGTACTGCGGGTAGGCTTGCACCTCTCCCGGCTGCCCCATCACAAGCCCAAACGCGGTCAGCGCCAGGAGCAGGAGCTCCCCCGTATACCGGTATCCATGTTTCTGCATAAACTCCCCCCAGACCCCAGTGCGCGTCCCGCCGCGCCGGGGAAATCAATCAATTCAATCTATCTTTCGATGCTCCAGCGCGGGGACGGCCCCATGTGGCAGCTCACGTTCATGCAGCTACCGGTAACGTTTCGGGCCGGCGGATCGAAAAGTTTAGCGCCGGAGTAAATGGTGAAGCTGTTGTCGAGCCGGTACTGCGGTGCGACGGTGATGTGCGACTTGCTCGGCAGGATCGGGACCGTGATGTCCGAGGTCTCCACCGGATGGTAGCGGGTCTCGTGGCACATGACGCAGTTGGCCCAGCCGTCGGCGCGCCGGGCGTTTTGCGGCACGTGCGCCCCGACCAGGTGCGCCCCGCCGCCTCCGGAGTAGTCCTCGAAGGTGGCGCTGGACCAGTTGGACATGGTCCCGAACACCACCGGGTAGGAGGTGACCCGCGGCGCCGGCGGATAGCCGTGACAGGAGTCGCACTGCTTCTTCTCGGTGACCATGAAGGCTCCCGCCGCGGCGTTGTGCTGGTGGCAGCCGAGGCAGCCGGTGGTGTCGTGGTTGGTTTCGACGACCCCGGCGCGGTAGTACTTGGTCTGGGTATGGCAGACCTGGCAGAGCCCCTGGTTGGTCACCGGATCGGTGAGCCCGGTGTTGTCGTTGGTATAGGTGATGGTCCGCCCCAGGATGTTGGTCTTGATCATCGAGAGGTTGGTGGTCCCGTGCGGATCGTGGCAGTCGGTGCAGTTGGATGCCGTGCCGTCCGCGTTGATGTGCGTCTTCATGTTGTTGCGCGCCGGGTACGGGATGAGATCGGTGTCGTTGTGGCAGACGTTGCACTCGATGTTCTGGGCCCCGATGTGGGCCGGGAGCAGCATGTTCCCGCCGCCGATGTGCTGCTTCGTGCTGTCGTGGCAGCTGAGGCAGGTCTGGCCGACCCCGGACTGGCCGTGGCCGCTGGTCGGGAAGAGGGAGCGGTCGGTGGCCTTCACCCCGTCCACCACCGAGATGTTGGTGACGTGGCAGCTTTCGCAGCTGGCCGGCCCCTGTCCCCAGGTCATGGTGACGGCGCCGTTACCGTGGCAGGTGACGTTGGAGCAGCTCTTGGCGGCCGCGCCGTAGCTGAAGCTCCCCTTGACGTCGATGGCCGCGACGTTCACGTCGACCTGTCCGTTGATGTGGGTCACCGTGCCCGGGACCAAAGCGGTGGCGCCCGTCGCCGTCTGGCTGTGGCAGTCGGCGCAGCCGACCCCGTCGCTTGCGTGCTTCACGTGGCTGCCGGTCCCGGTCCCGCTCACCGCCCCGGCCGGATCGTGGCAGGTGGTGCAGCTCGTCTTGGCGTTTTTGTAGGTGGCTACCTGGTCGGCGGCCTGCTGGGTGATCTTGCCGGCGCTGACCAGGTCGGTGAGGGCGGTGTCGATGGAGCCGGTCACCGAGCCGTTGTGCAAAACGTCGATCGAGTCGAAGATGAGCTGCTTGGTATAGGCGGAGTTGTGGGCGTAGGCGCCCGGCTCCGACCGTAGGAAGGCGTAGTTGAAGGCGGCCCCCATCCTGTCCGCTCCGGACTGGCCGCTCCCCCAGTTGGTGGCGGCAAAGCGCGGCGAGGCCGAGGAGTAGTAGGCAAAGCCCTTGGCATCGAGCTGGGCCCTGAGGATCTGCAGCGCGTTTTGGAAGTCGCCCTTTTCGGCGGACAGAAGCCCCGTGGTGAGGGAGTCCTTGTGACAGCCGGCGCAGGCCTCGTTCACCGAAGCGGTGAAGGTGTGCCCGCTGGCCGAGCTCTTGTGGCAGGCAATGCAGGGGCCGGCGGTCGTGTTGACGCCGAGCCCGACCCGGCGGTGCGAGTTGCTGGAGTAGCCGGCGTAGCTGCGCCCGGCAAACTGGTAGCCCCCCTGGGCGTGCAGCGTTCCCCCGGCGGCGAGGAAGTGCGGGTCCGGGAACGCGGCGTTGCCGAAGTTCGCCAGCGCGGTGACGCTCTTGCCGTTCTTGGTGCCGCTGTGGCAGTCGAAGCAGATGTTGGACTCGCCCGCGTTGCGGTTCACGTAGCTATCGTCTTTGTAAGGCTTGACCGGGGTGAAGGCGCGGATCGCACCGGTGCCGATATCGCTGTGGCAGGCGTTGCAGGCGAGGACTTCCTTGCTTTTATCGGAGGCGGTCCCCCACGCGGCGGTCACCTTGCCGGTCGAGTAGGCGATGAAGCCGGTGGTGGTGTGGCACTGCACGCAGCCGGACATGGTCTTGAAGTCACGGCCGCGCCAGGCGGCATCGGTGGTGGCGCCGTGGGCGGAGACTTTCCACTGCTGCCGGATGGCAGCGTTTTGATCGTTGCCGCGGTGGCAGTCCATGCAGTCGGAGCGGGAGGTGACGTAGCTGGCCGGATACCCGACCGAGGTGGAGTTGTTGAAATGGACCGCCGGCATCCCGGGGATCACCGCTTTCAGCGAGTGGGAGTTGTGGCAGACGGTACAGGCGGACCCGCCGGTAGCGAACGGGTGCGAGTTCATGTCCGAGTGGCAGCCGCTGCAAACGCTGGTGTCCGGTTTGGCGGGATGGGTGGAGTGGCACTTCTCACAGCTGACGCTGTTGACACGGTGCGCTGAGGCGGACCAGTTTCTAAAGAGACCCGGGGTGCCGATTCCAATCGCCTGGTGGCAGAACTCGCACAGGGTGCGGGCCGCTTTCCCCGTTGAATCGGTGACCGTGAGCGCGATGAGCCCATAGGACCCGCCGTCCACGGCAACCCGGAAGACGTAATATCCCGAAGCGGGAGCCACTACCGTCGCCTGGCTCTGCGCCGGGACCAACTGGGCACGAGCCGGTCCGGACCACTGGGTCCAGGTATAGGTGGTCGGGGCAGGCCCACCGACGTGGGTGGCGGAAAGGGTGACCGGCACCCCGACCAGGGCCGATTGGGGCAACGACACTTTGATCACCGGCTTGTCGCTGACAAAGGTCGCGTTGATGGCGATGGAAGTCGTGAAAACATAACCCTTGGGAAAGGTCACCGTGACCCGCTGCGAGGCTCCGGCGGGAACCGAAGGGGAAACCGTGGCTCCGGAGGGGACCCCGGTGACACTTTGCACGTAGAACCCGCTCTGGGGGGTGATGTAGAAGGTGCGTGCCTCGGTGAGCGTGGTGCCGTAAGTTATGTTGCCAAAGTATGAGGGAGAGATGGAGCCGCCATACCCGCTGGATTGGGCGCCAACAGACAGCAGAGCCGGGGCGAACGAGGCGGTAACCGACTGGGAGGAGGAATCGGCATCACCTTTGACGAAGGTGGAGTAGGAGCTCCCCTGGGCTCCCATGCTGACGTTGTTCACGACGACGTCCCTGATGGAGAAACCGGGGTCGGCGGTAATGGTTACCGGAAGAGCCGTGCTGGTCGTATAGGAATGGTAGATCGGGCCGTTAACGACTCTCTGGCCGGTCATGTTCGGGGAGGTGATGGTCCCGCCGTTGGACTTGGCCTGGGTACTGAAGAACCAGGTTGCGGCGTGTGCAGCCAGAGGCAAGGCGCATGCCAGCACTACCATAGCTATAGCTCGCATCCTTTTCGGCATAGGGGTCTCTCCTTTTACGGCAGGGACTGAATCACCGTGAGCTCAACCACGGACTCAGCCATTTCATTCGATAACGGTCGAAACCGTACCCCCACCGGGCGGAACCGGTCCGCCGGTGCCGCATTTGGAGCGGTTTGGCGGCTGGATCGGCGCAGCCTGGGGGAAATCGTGTCCGGCACCCGGTGCACGAACCATACCGATATCCACCGTTGCATTCGGTCGTGCTGCAGAGCGCAAATACCCGCACCATCCCCCCTTACCGCGCCCCCAAAGGTAACGTCATGCCCCAGCGGGTTTTAATGTAAACAGCATGGGAACTTTCCGGTAAAAACGCGGCAGTTCCGCCTTGATTAATTTGGACGAATTAACCGCAACCGCACAAAAACAGAAGCCCGCGCTGTCGCATCCTTCGCGAAAGGGCGGGAAAACAGTACGTGATATAGCCGGATTGGGCATCTGATTCGGTAACGGTCAAATAGCGGGAAGACAAGATGGGAGCGGATTGCGGGGGAAGCGGGAGATCGGAGGGGTTCGGACTGGCAGGCGGGGCCGGAGTGAGGGGAAAGATACCGTGTATTTTCACCTCATTAGCTGTAGATCCTTCCGGATCTACGACGAAAATACCCGGCCGGCCCAGGACCGCCTCGGGATCTGACCGGTGCCGGGAAAGGCTGTCGGCGAGGGGTGGATTGCCACGGGAGGCGCACCGGGATCTTGCGATATCGCGGCAAAGAGCCGGTTACCGGTGCAGCGGGGATTACCAAGCTGGAACGAATCCCGCGATCCGGCGGGCGAACGTCGAACGTCGAACGTCGAACGTCGGGGGTCAGGGGGCAGGGGCGAGAGTCGAGGAGGAAGGCGTCACATCTCCTTCACGGGTCGTGCGCGAGAGCGCAAGCTTACGACGGACCGAGTGAATGGGGTGCCCTGGTAGCTGGTAGCTGGTGGACTGGGCACATTCCCGTTGCTCAGTCCATCAGGTCCGCGGGGTCGCTGGGCCCCGGACAAAAAAAAGAGCCCGGAGTTTTGCTCCGGGCTCTTCTTATGGGCAGTGTGCGCTGCGCTTAGATCCTGGTGACGTTAGCCGCCTGGAGACCTTTCGGTCCCTTTACGATCTCGAACGAGACGCTATCGCCTTCAGCAAGGGACTTGAAGCCGTCGCCAGAAATCGCAGAGAAATGGCAGAAAACATCCTCACCACCGTCCTGCGCGATAAAACCAAACCCCTTGCTGTCGTTGAACCATTTAACCGTACCGTTTACCATCTTGTGTCTTTCTCCTGAAATCCTACTGCTTGTTTTTACCGGGGATACCCCGGAGTTTCGTCACCCTAACAGTTCTATTCCGATAAAGCAACGTAATTAAGCGAAGGCCTCAAATATTTTTTCCACACCGCCGCATCGCCTTCAGTCAGTAGCCTCGACCACGACCCCGAAAACGGCGCCGGTGCGATCTACCAGCAACGTGACCAAGAATCCATCGCCCCGATACGTGTCGGCGGTCCCGGTTTCCTTCAGCCCCTCCCCGAGCGCCAGTTTTTTCCCTTCAGCCGCAGTCATTCCGGGACGGATCCCGAAGATGGCGGTGGCATGGTTCCGGGTAACGATCTTGCGGATCCGGCCGCTCTTACCGTAACCTATGGTGACCTCGACCGGCTCGAAGCTCCGCTCGAAACCTCTCAGGCACGGCTCGTCCGAGCCCTTCGCTCCCTGCAACCGCTCAAAACTCATGATGCAGCTCAAATTGATATTATCGGTACCGGTGCGCCGCGTCATCGCTTTCACAAATAGCAAGCCAGTGGAGGCAAAAAAAGAGGCAGGGACCTTCCCTGCCTCGTCGGGTTGCCGAAGCGCGACCACCACGTGCGCTCAGAGCCGGGTCATCCGGTAGTAGCGGATCATCGCGGGGAGCTCCCGCAGCACCATCAGCGCCACCGCACCTGCCGCGGCATACAGGATCGCCTCTTTTACCACCTTCTTCTGTGCCTTCTTCATCGCGTCCTCCTTCGCACCGAGCACTCACCCTCCCGGCGTCCCCGCACCGGCGGAGAGCCGGACCGCCAGTTCGCTCACGATCTCGGCCACGCCATCGACCGCCGCCGCGACCGGCGGGGAGAGCCCCATGGACATCGGGCCTTCCGGCGCCGGATACACGTCCGGCTCACACCCGACGATCACGAGATCCTTAGGCAGTTTGCCCAGCCTGCGGGCGAGCCCCAAAACGGCAAGCGGGTTCATCTGGTGGCTGTCCAGGGGCACCTCTTCCCCGTCCTCCGGGTCCGGAACGATGAGGTGTACGCTCCCCGGCGGCTTCCCCTGCGGCACCGCATCGACGATGATCGCAGCGTCGTACCCTTCCAGGGCATACGCGAGGTCCATGCCGCGGATGCCGTAATCCCCGATTTTCACTCCCGGCGCGATGGAACGGCCGATCAGCCGCCGTGCCACCGCGACCCCGAAACCGTCATCGCCGAAAAAGACGTTGCCGATTCCCGCCACCAGCACCCGCCGCGCTGCC
Organism: Geomesophilobacter sediminis; assembly: GCF_016458275.1. Lineage (GTDB taxonomy): Bacteria > Desulfobacterota > Desulfuromonadia > Geobacterales > Geobacteraceae > Geomesophilobacter > Geomesophilobacter sediminis. The sequence goes on along the minus strand of NZ_JAEMHM010000001.1, from coordinate 35,851 downwards.
GCCGGCGCCTCGATCGGCTCGATTTCGGCTGTCGTGAAGAAGAAGCGGTGCGCCGGGTGCCGCAGCTCCCCCATGTCGCGCCCCGGGTCGTCCTCCAGTACCACCGCGACGTGAGCGATCCCTGCCTCGTCCTCGTCGATCCCCTCGATCACGGCAAAGCGCCCGGCGAGGGTGCGGTCCAGGAGATCGCCCCCGGGTTTCGGATTGAGCCGCACCCGGCTCCCCCGGCGCAGCACGCGGCCGCCCAGATTCAGCTCCCGGGGTGAGGCAAGGGACATCCTGGTAAGAAATTCGTCGGCAACTGGCATCGTCGTTTACCTCACGGCGGGGAGAGATTGGGCATCTCAGGCAGGATCGGGTCCCGTTTTTCGGCGTTGATGCCGGTGGAGCGGCGCGCCGTCGAGGTGCCGTCGGGCAGGTGCCCGGGAGAATTGTCGTAGCCGCCCGGGGCGTTGCCGGAGCGCACCCCCGGGATGTGGGTCGGCTGGGACTTTCTTACCTTGGCGGGACCGGTCCGGATCCCCGCCACCAGGGTTGGATGCTTTTTCATTGGCCGTCCTCCTCAGACCCGCACGGAAGCCCACCGCGGCGGGCGCGGAGGGGCGCAGGGTCTTTTCGTTTATCCTTCATCCTTGCTCTTCTCCCCCTTATCCGGAGATAAGGACCTTTTTCCATCCGGCGAGCTGGATTCGGCCGGGGAGGTGCGCCCCTACCGTTTCATCCTCCCGTTCAGACCAAGGGTCGGGATGTGGGACTCCTCGATCACCTTTCCCTTCCCCAGGTACATGTGCACGCCGCAGGGGAGGCAGGGGTCCAGGCTGCGCACCGTTCGCAAAATGTCGATCCCCTTGAAGCCGTCGCGCCCGTTCTCCTCGAAGATGGGGGTGTCGACGATGGCGTCCTCCATCGGGCCGGCAATACCGTTGCTGTCGGTAGGACTCGCGTTCCAGCAGGTAGGGGGATACGGGTGGTAGTTGGCGATCTTCTTGTCCCGGATCACCAGGTGGTGGGAAAGCACCCCGCGCACCGCTTCGTGGAACCCCACCCCTACCGCCTCCTCCGGAACCTGGAAATCGGCGAAGGTCCGGGTGCGCCCCTGGCGGATCTCGCCCAGCGCCTGGTCGATGAAGTAAAGCGCCATCCCGGCCGCGTAGGCGATGAAGTAGATCCGGGCCCGGTCCCGCTCGATGGTGTTGCACCACTTGGGCACCTTCCACTCGAATACGACCTCCGGGAGCTCGGCGCTCTTGGGAAGCGAGATCCGGATGCTCTCCCCGGTCGCCTTTACGTACGGCGTGTCCACCAGCCCGGAGAGGGCCGTCGACCAGAGCCGGGCCAGCGGCCCGCCGCCGGTCTCCAGCGGGAACATCTCTCCGGTCGCGGGGTCCTGCCAGCGCGGGCTCATCACCCAGCTGTAGTTTCCCCCCTCGAAGTTGCGCTTTTGGGGCGCCGGGATGGTGGTCTGGTTCCAGGGGTGGCGGTGGTCCACCGGATTGCCCAGCGGATCGCGGGTGACGAAACGCTCCTCCTGCTGCCAGTCCTGGTAGTAGGAGCTCCCGAGCAGGATGCGCAGCCCCAGGTTGATGTCCACCAGGTCGTTGGTCACGAGCTTGCCGTCGACGACCACCCCCGGGGTGACAAACATGGCGCGCCCCCAGGTCCCCATCGTCTGATAGCGGTAGTCGTTAACCGCCGGGTCCTGGAACGATCCCCAGCAGGCAAGCTGGATGCGGCGCCGCCCCACTTCCTCATAGCCCGGCAGCGCCTCGTAGAAGAAGTTGAAAAGGTCGTCGTTCATCGGGACCGCCCGTTTCACGAAATCGAGCACGCTCAGCAGGCGGTTGAGGTAGTCGGTGAAAAGCTGTGGCGAGGCCACCGTCCCCACCCCGCCGGGGTACAGGGTGGAGGGATGGACGTGCCTTCCCTCCATGAGGCAGCACATCTCGCGGGTGACCCGACCCATCCGGAGCGCCTCCTGATACATCTTCCCTTCGAAGGGGTTGTACGCCCGCATGATGTCGGCGATGGTCTTGAACCCGTGCAGGGCGGCGTTCGGGGCCTCGGCGGCCTCCGCCTTCCCCAGCAGGCCCGGATTGGTCTCCTTGACCATCTGTTCGCAGAAGTCGACCAGAACCAGGTTGTCCTGGAAGATGGTGTGGTCGAAGATGAATTCGGCCGCTTCCCCCAGGTTGACGATCCACTCCGAAAGCGCCGGGGGGTTGACCCCGTAGGCCATGTTCTGGGCGTAGACCGAGCAGGTCGCGTGGTTGTCGCCGCAGATACCGCAGATGCGGCTGGTGATGAAATGGGCGTCGCGCGGGTCCTTCCCCCGCAAAAAGACGCTGTAGCCGCGGAACAGCGACGAGGTGGTCCGGCATTCCGCCACCCGCCGGTTCTCGAAGTCGATCTTCGTGTACACCCCCAGGTTGCCGATGATCCGGGTGATCGGGTCCCAGTTCATGTCCACCAGATTGCCGTTTCCCCCCTTAATCGTCTCCACGTTTCCCTCCTTTCCCCGCGCAGGTTCCGCTGCACGGACGGTAGCCGCTGGTCAGGACCGGCCCCCGGTGGCGCCATTTCGGCTCCTCGTTGACGGTGGCGTTGGTGATCGCGCGCAAACGGCGGATCATCGGCCCGTAGGTCATGGTGATGGTGGAGGAAAGGCTCGCCCCCGGCGGCTCGTCCATGAACGGCATGAACTTGTCCGGGAAACCGGGCATGGTGCAGCCGATGCAGATCCCCCCCACGTTGGGGCAACCACCCACCCCGTCCATCCAGCCGCGCTTGGTGACATTGCAGTTCACCACCGGACCCCAGCAGCCGATCTTCACCTGGCACTTGGGAGAGTTGTAGTCGTGGGCGAAGTCACCCTGCTCGTAGTAGGCCGCACGGTCGCACCCCTCGTGCACCGTCTTGCCGAAGAGCCAGGTGGGACGAAGCTTGTCGTCCAGGGGGATCATCGGAGCGTCTCCGGCGATCTGGTAGAGGAGCCACAACAGGGTTTCCATGAAGTTATCGGGCTGAACCGGGCAGCCCGGGACATTCACGATGGGGATGCCGGCCGCACTTTTGAAGTCCCAGCCCAGGTAGTCGGCAAGCCCCATGGCACCGGTGGCGTTTCCTGCTATGGCATGGACGCCCCCGTAGGTGGCGCAGGTCCCGGCAGCGACTACGGCGAGCGCCCTGGGCGCCAGGCGGTCGATCCAGGCGTTCAAGGTGATCGGCTCCCCGGTCACCGGGTCGTTCCCCATCGAGGTGAAGTACCCCTCGGGATGGATCTCCTCGTTGGGGATGGAGCCTTCCACCACGAAAACGAAGGGCCCCAGTTCGCCGCGGGCGGCGGCATGGAAGGGAGCCATGAACTCGTCCCCGGTCTGCCGGGCGAGTACCTTGTTATGCAGGTGCACCTTGGGTAGCCCCGGGATGAGCCCCAGGACGATGCTTTCGATGGCAGGAAGGGTCGCTGCAGTGACCGAGACCGAATCCCCGTCGCAACTCATCCCCTCCGAGGTCCAGAGGATATGGACCTCGTCGATGCCGCTCTTGGTCGTTTGGGCCATGATCCACCTCCGCTGCGCTTGATGGGTGCGGAAACAAAAAGGCCGGCACTGAGACCGGCGAATTGGAAGAATCTAATTCAATACTTGACGAATTCAACTCCCCGAAGCAGTTTTTTTCCTCCCCCGCGTGCCTGCCCCCCAGTATTCCCGAAGGGAGGCTCCCCCCTCCCCTACATCCGTTGGCCGCGGCGGGGCACGAAGTGCCACCCCTTACCCTCACCGCCCTTTCCGCCCCGCCACGACCTGCGCGTGGTTCAGCGCCGCAACCAGTGCCACCCCTCCCAAAATGTTTCCCGCCAGGGCCGGCAGCATGTACCCCACCAGGCATTCCGCGTAGCCCGCGGCCCCGTTCACCGCGAGGTAGAGCACCTCGGCCGAGCCGGCGATGATGTGCGACATCTTTCCCAGACCGACCAGGTAGGTGATGATCACGATGGTGGCCAGCCGCGAGGATTCCGAGCCCGGCAACAGCCAGACCATGAGTGCGATCAACCAGCCGCCGAAGATCCCCTTTAAGAACACCACTCCCGCCCCGGGAGCGAGCGCCTCCATCCCGATCTGGCGGAAGCTCTCCAGTACCTGGGGATCGAAGACCGGGGGGCGCAGGGACAGGGCGAAGAACCATACCCCCAGGCTGTTGGCGAGCAGGACTACGATCCAGAGCCGGGCGACGTTGAACAGGGTGGTCCGGTCCTTGTGGTGCAGCAGGGGGAGGACGACGGTGAGGGTATTTTCGGTGAAGAGCTGCTGGCGCCCCAGGATCACGATGAGAAAGCCGAGGGTGTAACCGAGCTTGGTGATCAGGGGACGCCAGGGCAGGTCGGGGAGGTGCGCCTGCAAAAGCCCCTCCCCCAAGAGCGAAAAGCCCATGGAAAGGCCGGCGGCAAGACCGGACCAGGCCAGGGCGGAGGAAGGACGTTTCAGCTCGTCTTCCCCCTCCTTTCGGACCGCGGCATGGACCCCAACGGCAGCGATGCTGGTCGCTTCCTCAGCCTTGTGCAGTTCCTCGGGAGTCGGCTCGAAAGGGTCATTTCCATCGGAAGGCGCCAAGGTTCACCTCCTATGACCTGCGTAGATGGACTCAGGTCACGGGGCTTCGGCAGCAAAAAGTGAGGTCAGGAACGAGGGTTCTTATACCATGCCAGCGGGTTGAGACAACAAGCAGGAGGTTGCACATGGCCGATACCGGAGGGCTCTTCTGCCGGTGAGCGGAGCACTCCTGCGGAAGAAAGGGCTCTGCAGCTTGGGAGGGTGGCTCTGCAGCTTGAGAAGGGGCCTCTCCAGCTTGAAAAGGGGGCTCTCCAGCTTGGGAGGGAGGCTCTGCGACTTGGGAGGGAGGCTCTGCGGCTTGGGAGGGAGGCTCTGCGGCTTGAGAGGGAGGCTCTGCGGCTTGAGAAGGGGGCTCTCCAGCTTGGGAGGAGGGCTCTGCGACTTGGGAGGGAGGCTCTGCAGCTTGGGAGGGGAGCTCTGCGGCTTGAGAAGGGGGCTCTCCAGCTTGGGAGGAGGGCTCTGCGGCTTGAGAAGGGGGCTCTCCAGCTTGGGAGGGGGGCTCTGCAGCTTGGGAGGGAGGCTCTGCGGCTTGGGAAGGAGGCTCTGCGACTTGAGAGGGAGGCTCTGCGGCTTGAGAAGGGGCCTCTCCAGCTTCGGGGGGGGGCTCTGCAGCTTGGGGGGGGGGCTCTGCAGCTTGGGAGGGGAGCTCTGCGGCTTGAGAAGGGGGCTCTCCAGCTTGAGAGGGGGGCTCTCCAGCTTGAGAGGGGGGCTCTCCAGCTTGAGAGGGGGGCTCTGCGGCTTGAGAAGCGGGCTCTCCAGCTTGGGAGGGAGGCTCTGCGGCTTGGGAGGGTGGCTCTCCAGCTTGAGGGGGGGGCTCAGCGGCTCGTGAAGGGGGCTCTTCGGCTTGTGAAGGCAGTGATCCTGCGGGGACGACGACCGGTGGTCAGCCAGGCCTTCGCCCGGTCAGCGTATATGCAGCAGGGGATGTACCGGAGCCGCAGCTACGCCGAAGTGGCGGCACTGGCGGTGCGGAAGATGCTGGAAGGAAAGCTTGCGGCGGGAGAGCTCGCAGAGTCGGCCGGAACGGCAAAGGTCGAGGCGAGTTACGATGGTGGCGCCGGGTCGCGGATCACGGTGACCGCCGACAACGAAGGACTGCAACAACTTCTCGAAGACCGGAAAGCGTGGTCGCTGGTCCCGGCCCCGGGTCAATACCAGCTGTACTACCGCAAGGTGACTTTCCAGGTAAGCCTCAACCACGACGCGGTCCGCGTCGGCCTCTCCCCGCAGTAACCGAGAAGCGCCTAGGCGCACCGGCGCGGGCAAGATCAGACGGATCGGTCCGATCGGACCGCGCGCTCTCCCCTCACCCCACCGTGAACGAGAACCTCGCCCCGCCGTCCACCTGCGACTCCGCCCAGATCTCGCCGCCGTGGCGCTCCACGATCCGCTTCACCGTAGCCAGCCCGATCCCCAGTCCCCCGAATTCCTTGCCGTGCAAGCGCTGAAACACGCCGAAAAGCTGGTCCCCGTAGGCCATATCGAACCCCACCCCGTTGTCGACCACCTCCACCACGGTCCGCCCCCCCACTTCCCGGCTGGCGAGCTCGATCCGCGCCGTCTCCCGCTGCGAAGTGTACTTCCAGGCATTTTCCAACAGGTTTCGCAGCAGCGCCCACATGAGCATCCGATCGGCTTGCAGCACGATGTTCTTTTGGATCACGCATTCCACCCGGCGTTGCGGCTCGGCCTCCTGGAACTGGGTCAGGATCCCCTCGGCGAACTCACTCAGGTACACGCGTTCCCGTACCACCTCGGAGCGCGCGATGCGGGAGAGGTTAAGGAGGTTATCGATCAGGCTTCCCATGTGCGAAGTCACCTCGCAGGCCCGGTCGATGTAGCGGATCGCCTCTTCCGGCACTTCCCCCCCGAAGTCCTCCTTGAGAATGGAAAGGTACCCGTTGATATGCCGCAGGGGCGACCGGAGATCGTGGGAGACGGTGTAGCTGAACGATTCCTGCTCCCGCAGGGCCGCTTCCATCTCGGCGGTTCGAGCCTGAACCCGGCGCTCCAACTCCTCGTTGAGCTGGGTCAATTCCGTTTCCAGCCGGCGCCGCTCGGTGAGATCGATCAGGACGGCACGGCAGTCGTTGCCGGAACGGGAGGTAGTTGCCTCGATCCTCAGGTAGAGCGGCTCCTCCCCCTGCAGCACCGTCGCGTCACATACCGATTTCCCGCTGGCACCGAATACCTGCTGCACCGTGGCGCGGACCGCAGGACGCCCCTCGGTCACCAGCATCTCGAGATGACGTCCGATGAGGCAGGAGCGCGGGGTACCCAGCATGGCGGCGGCGGTCAGGTTGGCGGCCCGGATCACGCCGTCGTAATCCAGGGTAAGGAAGCCGACCGGGGCAAAGTCGTAGAAATCGGCATAGCGCTCCAGGGCCGCTTCGACCTCCAGCCGCGCGTTGACGATCTCCTGGTTCTGCATCTCCAGCTTGATCTGGTGGACCTGCAGTTCGTGGAGCAGCCGCTGCGACTCTTCGACACTGAGCGCGCGGCCCCCTTTTCGTATCTCATCACTTAAAAGCGACTGATCCTGCATCATCCCTCCGGTGTCCTTTGCCCCGTTAGGCCCAAGCCTCGCGCACCCCGGTCGTAGCTTCCTCCCGCACCGCACTCATCAGATCTTCGTTGGCGGACCGAAGCTCATGTAGGCAGCCTGCGCCGCATCCTGCACCAGGATCAACCCGTCGGAAGAATCGGAATCCAGATGCGGCCATGAAGGCCAGGCCGCTTTCCGACGGTTTCCGTTCCAGGAAAGCGCTCTAACGGCTGGATCCCTCCTGCGGAGACACCGATCCCGATGATGGACCGGCTGGGCACCTTTAGTGCCGCAAGGCAGAGGTGACGTGGCGTTTGGCATGAATCAACGTACCTTTGAATAAAGTTCCCATCGGCACGGCAGTTTTGCAGGCAAATTCCTACCTCGCGTGACAGCAAGGGATGTAATGGGTGGCTTTCATCCAGCATTACTGCCATTAACTCCTTGAAAATACAGCGCTCACCCTGCAGGAGAGGCCAATGGCGGCAGATTGTAAGCAATTTATGAAAGTAATGCAACACAAGATACGGTCAGGAATGAAGCAGGTGACTGGAAACCGGAGGGAATACGATGAAAGAGTTCCCCCGTCCCGGCACAAGACAACAGGCAAAGCACAGGACGAGCAGCGGAGGCGCTCCGGCAACTGCTGTTGCGGGGATCGGGGGTCGAGAGGTGCCCATGAAGCCACTGCGGCAAAGAAACCGATCAAAGGTATCAGGCTGTTGGAGCCGCCACGAAAAAAGAGCGGCATTGCCGCCGCGATCGTCTGCACCTGATCGCGACGGCAATGCCGCTCCTGCTTCCTGGGCCGAACTGACTAGCCCCCAGCCCCTAGCCCCCAGCCCCGACGTTTCCCCCTCCGGTCCCTAGGCCGCCTTCTCCAGCAGCTTGAACTGGGAGACGATCTGGCGCAGATCTTCTGAGAGCGAGGAGAGCTGGTTCGCCGCCTGGGCCGACTCCTGCACCCCTTGGGAGGTCTGGGCGAGGACGGTGTTGATCTGGTGGATGTTGCCGCTGATCTCGGTGGTGGTCGCCGTCTGCTCCTCGGCGGCGGTCGCCACCTGGTGGATCTGCCCGGTCACGTCGTTGATCATCACCAGGATCTCCTGCAGCGCCTGGCCGGATTCGGCCGCCTTGTCGCTCCCCTTCGATACCTCGTGCACCCCCTGGTGCATCGCCTGCACCGCAGTCCCGATTTCCTGCTGGATCCCCCGGATCATGTCGGAGATCTCCCGGGTCGCTTTGCTGGTCCGCTCGGCGAGCGCCCGGACCTCGTCGGCGACGACGGCGAAGCCGCGCCCCTGGTCCCCGGCCCGAGCCGCCTCGATCGCCGCGTTCAGCGCCAGGAGGTTGGTCTGGTCGGCGATGTCCTCGATGGTGCCGACAATCTCCCCGATCTGCTCGGAGCGGGTCCCGAGGCTCTCGACGGTCTGGGCGCTCTCCTTGACGCGGCTGGCGATGTTGTTCATGAGCACGATGGTCTCATCGACCACCCGCGCCCCGGAAGCGGCGGCCTCCGAGGTCTGGCGGGACCCCTCCGCGGCGCGGGCGCAGTTTTGCGCTATGTCTCCGGAGGTCACCGACATCTGCTCCCCCGCGGTCGCGACCGAACCGGCCTGCTCGGCAACCCGGTCGGTCCCCAGCGCCATCCGCTCCGCGGTGGTATGCAGATGCGCCGAAGCGGCCGCCACCCGGTGCGTGGTCTGTGCGGTCCGGTCGATGATCAGGTGGAGTTTCTCCATGAAGACATTGAGCCACTTCGCCACCTCGCCGATCTCATCGTGGCTGCTGTCGTCGAGGCGCTTGGTCAGATCGCCCTCCCCGTGGGCGATGTCCTCGATCATCTCGCACATCCGCCCCAGCGGCAGCAGCGATTGCTTTACCAGCAACAGCGTCACGAAGGAAAGTCCCGCCGCCAGCACCACGGCGATTCCCGCCACCACGTACTTGAGCCTTTCGTAGACCGCCAGGTACTCGCTCACCTTTTCTCCTACGTACAGTGCCCCGATCACCTTGCCGTCGCGGTCGACGACCGGCTGGTAGGCGGTGAAGTAGGGAACCCCGAGGATCTCCACGATGCCGCTAAACGGTTTTCCCTGCCCGATGACCGCGTCGTAGGCCGGTCCCTTCAGCTTGGTCCCCACTGCCCGGCTGCCGTCCGGCTTCAAGACATTGGTCGAGATCCGTTCGTCCTGCATGAATATGGTCGCGGCGCCGCCGAAGAGTTCTTTGATCCGGTCCGGAATCTCGAAGTTGCCGTTGATGGGATAATCACCGGCAAGCAACTTGCCATCCGCGATGTGCATCTCCGAGCCTTTGCTTTGCAACAGGTACTGCATTGTTTTCATTCTTGATTGCAATGCAGCCTCTGCCTTGCTGCTCAATTCCTTCTGCATCTGGTAGAGACAAAGAAAGGACGTAGTGGCAATAGCAATAAATACCGTCAATACAACGCCAGCAGAGATTTTCGTTGAAATTTTCACGTTTCACCCCGATTACAATTAATACAATTTTATATGTGAATCATTTTGGCAAGGTGTGCGTCAAAATGTTACAGCAGTTGTAATTAGCATACTTACAGATCTTCGTAATTAAGCTCTAACACTATCGTCACGTATTCAGTACACTTTAGCCTTCTCAGCGTATACAACAAATATGCCGCGTATACATTACTTGCGCCTTTTTTTCTGCAGGTCCGGTTACTACAAAAAAAGAGGGGGTTGGCTCAAAAAGCCAACCCCCTCGCCCTATCCATGTGCCGCCAGCTTCAGGCCAGCCGGAACTGCCCCATCAGGCCGCGCAGCTCTTCACTCAGGGTCGACAGCCTCTTGGCCGCCTGTCCCGACTCCCGGGCCCAGTTCGCGGTCTTACCGGTTGCTTTAAAAAGGGCGCCGAAAGATGCCTGAAAGCGACTATCATTTCCATTGCGCTCATCCTTACGCAAACGTTATAATTACAATGCATTCCATGGTTCCACCCCCGCTCTTTTGTCGACAGGGGCCGGCCGGGCGGTAGGACGCGGCCTCCGGGCGGCGCCATCAGCTTAGAGACGCCGAGCAGCACCGGATGCGGTGAAACGACTATCTATCGCGAGAGTCCCATGACGACGAGAGCCCAATCCAGCCTGTTTACCCTCGTACTGCCGATCATCCTGATCGGCGTCATCGGTTCCCTCGACTATCGTCTCGGCTTCGGGTTCAACCTCTTCCCCCTCTACCTGGTCCCCCTGGCCATCGTGGCCTGGCAGCGCCGCATGGCAGAGATCGTTTCCGTTTCGCTGCTGGCAGGGATGGTCATCATCCTGAAGGTTTTCCTCACCAAGCACCTCTATGCCCATCTCTTCTTCTGGTACTGGGACGCCGTGGTGAAGGTCACCTTGCTCGTCCTTTTCGGTCTCGGGCTGGGGCGGATCCGGCAGATGCACCTGCTGCAACAAAAGCAGAACATCGCCCGGATCACCGAGCTCAACATGTCGCTGCAAAGGCAGGTGGAGCGGCTCACGGAGGCCAATCGGGAGAATGCCGAGGTAAGCTACACGATCTCCCACGACTTGCGGGCGCCGATCCGCCACATCCTGGGATTTGTGGAACTTTTGGCGGCGCGGAACCGCGACCTCGACCCGAAAAGCCGGCACTACCTGAAGGTCATCGCGCAGTCGGCGACCAAGATGGGGAACCAGATCGACGGCCTGCTGGCCTTTTCCCAACTGGGGCGCACCGAACTGCTGCTGCAGCGCACCGATCTTGACGCCACGGTGCACCGGATCGTCGAGCAACTGAGCGAAAGGGAGCCCGGACGCGCGATTGCCTGGGAGATCGCGCCGTTGCCGGACGTGGTCGGCGACCCCGACATGCTGCGCATGGCCTTTTACAACCTCATTGCCAACGCGGTGAAGTTCACCCGCTCCCGCCCCCGCGCCACCATAGCGATCGGGACCGTGGAGGATCCCGCCGAGACCGTCATCTACGTAAAAGACAACGGGGTAGGCTTCGACATGCGCTACCGGAACAAGCTCTTCGGCATGTTCCAGCGCCTGCACCCGGGGGAAGGGTTCGAAGGGACCGGCATCGGCCTGGCTCACGTGCGCCGGATCATCGAACGCCACGGCGGCCGAATCTGGGCCGAAGGGAGTGTCGACGGCGGGGCCACCTTCTGGTTGTCGCTGCCGAGAGTGGCCGCAGGGGCGCCGGCACCAAACCGCGCCGGCACCAGCACCACCAATGCCCGTGGCCGCTTGAGCCATGGGGAAACGAAAGCAAACAGGGAGAATAACGATGCATCGAGAAGAGAAATCGTTTGAGGATATGATGCAACAAACCGTCGGCGAGTTTGTCGCAGGGGATTACCGTACCGCCGCTGTTTTTGAAAGACACGGCATCGATTTTTGCTGTGGCGGGAACGTCACCCTCGACGAGGCGTGCCAGGAGAAAGGGGTCGAGCCTACGCAACTTTTGCGGGAGGTCACCGAAGCGACCGCCCAGCCCCTGGAGCGGGGGCAGAATTTCGCCACCTGGGAGCTCGGGTTTCTGGCCGACTATATCGTCAACACCCACCATACCTATGTCCGGGAGGAGTCCGGAACCATTGCCGGATACGCCCGGAAGATCGCCGAGGTCCACGGCGGACGGCACCCGGAACTGCTGCAGATTGCGGACATCTTCGACCGGATTGCCGCGGAGCTGAAACAACACATGCATGACGAGGAGGAGACGTTGTTCCCGGCGGTCCGGCGTCTGTCCGCGGCGGGTCGGGAAGGAACCGGCGCGGCGGCGGAAATGGACGCCCTGCGCAGCTCGTTGCGGACCTTGCGCCACGAGCACGACCAGGTTGGCGCCGCGATCCATGAGATTCGCGCTCTCGCCCACGACTATGCCGTTCCCGACGATGCCTGCACTACGTTCACGCTGACCTACCGCAAGCTGGAGGAGTTCGAAGACGACCTGCACCTGCACGTGCATCTGGAAAACAACATCCTGTTCCCGAAAGCGGAGAAGCTGTAAGAGGTTGCTCGTCCCCATGCAGGAGGAAACTCCGCGCCGGGCTGATCGGTCCGATCCGACCGACCGGTCCGATCAGCCCGGCGCGGGACAAAAAAAGTTCCTGCCCCTTCCCCATTACTCAATCCCCCTCCCCCGCCGGCTCGAAGCGTAGATACTGTCCCGCTCCGGTTCACGGCCGGTCTCCAGCACCTCGATCCATTCTTCGGTGGTCATCACCGCGGCAAAGCGCGACTGCAGCACCACCGACACCACCCGGTGGATTTCCTCGCCACTGGCGCGTCCGGCCCGGTTGGCATAGGGGAGCGAACCGGTGGCGTCCGAGAGGAACTCCACCTTGAAGCCGCGGTGCACCGCCTCGATCGCCGTCGACAGGTCGCAGTTGTGGCTCATGTAGCCGACGATGGTGATCGTGGTGATGCCGTTCTCTCTCAGCCACGCCTCAAACCCCGGCGCGGAAAAGGTGCTGGGCATGTTTTTCCTGAAGTAGTGGTCCCAGCCGCGCGAGGCAACCACCGGGTGCAGCTCCGCGCCCGGAGTCCCTTCGGCGAAGATCGGCGCGTCCGGTGCGTTGATGTTCTGCACCGCCACCACCGGGACACCCCGCTTCTTCGCGGCATCCATGGCACGGCCGATATTGGCCAGCGAGCCTGCTATCGGCGGATGGGCAATCGGCAGGTTGCCACCGTCATAGTCGTTTTGTACGTCAATCACGATAAGAGCACGTTCGTTTTTCATGGCTTGGTCTCCTTTCCCATTAACGATGGGCTTTCCTGGGGGAGCGCCGTTCCCGGCGGGAATACGCACGAAAGTGATTACCGCCTTCGTCGGTTCGCGCCTGGAAAGGGGCTCCCACCGTGTAATCAAGCGGCCTCAGTCACCGCCCCACCTTACTTTGCGTCCAATGCTCCCCGGTCCAGATCCATGGCAATGAATTCCACCACCGCCCCCTGCACCGTCTTTAGCAGCGTGCCTCGCTCGACGAAACCGAGCCGGCGGTAGAGGTTGATCCCCCGGGTGTTGCTGGTGCGTACCACCAGGTGGATCCGAGTCATGTCCTGCGCCCGGAATCCCTCCGCCAGGGTCAGCCGGGTGACCTCTCCCCCCAATCCCGCTCCGGTCCGGTCCGCGCGCAGGGCAATGCGGAACTCCGCCTCCTTGGGCGCCGTCTCGATCAGCATCGAAAAGGCGACCAGTTCCCCTTCCAGGTGCGCCCCGTACAGATGCGCCTCCGGTCGGCCGGCGTACTCGGCCAGCCACCCCTGCTCGCGCAGGGCGTAATCCATCTGCTCCATATCGCCCGGGTACGGCGGCCATTGGGCGATCAACGGAATGCTTTCCGGGGCCAGCGGCTTGAGCGCGATCATCTCCCACCTCCAACAGTCATGTTTCCGGTTCTCGTTCATCAGTAAGTGGATTATGAGCCAGCGGCCGCGGGAAAAACAGTGGCCTGAATGCCATTATGTGATATGATTGGGTCATTCCGGAGGAACTATGACCAACGAGACCATCGCCGTCATCGCCTTTGATTCCATCAGCGCCTTTCACCTTTCGGTGCCGTGCGCGGTCTTCGGCACCGTCCGGCGCGTCGGGATCACGCCCCCCTTCGACGTCATCGTCTGCGCCGCCGAAGCCGGTCTCCTGCGCAGCGACGCCGGGATCGGAATCGTGGCCGGGCACACCCTGGACGACGTGGCGCGGGCCGGCGTCGTCATCGTCCCGAGTTGGCGCGACACCGACGAGGAGCCGCCGGAGGTGCTTCTGGAGGCACTCCGCGCGGCGCACCGGCGCGGCGCTGTCGTAGTCGGGCTCTGCCTGGGGGCATTCGTGCTGGCAGCGGCCGGGCTGTTGCAACACCGCCCGGCGACGACGCACTGGGGCTGGACCGGGGAATTGGCCCGGCGCTACCCGGACGTCGCGGTGCGGCCGGACGTGTTGTATGTGGATGACGGGGACGTGATAACTTCGGCGGGCGTCGCGGCGGGAATCGACTGCTGCCTGCACCTGCTGCGGAGACTGCGGGGGGCGGAGGCGGCGGCGCACGTGGCACGGCGGATGGTCGTGCCGCCGCATCGGCAAGGGGGACAGGCGCAGTACATCGAGACCCCGGTCCCCAAGGAGCAAAACCGGGACGGGTTTTCCCGGCACCTGGAATGGGTACAGCAGCACCTGGACCAGCCGCATACCATCGATGCGCTGGCGGAGCGTTGTGCCATGAGCCGGCGGACCTTCACCCGGCATTTCCGGCAACGCCTGGGGACCACGTTATCCGAGTGGCTGACGGCGCAACGGCTCGCCCTGGCCCAGCGGCTTTTGGAGACAACGGACAAGCGGATCGACGTGGTGGCTCAGGAGGCGGGGTTCGGCTCGGAGGTGACCTTGCGCCAGTACTTCAGCAAGACGCTGCTGATCTCGCCGGTGCGTTACCGCAAGGAGTTCCGGGGGCACCTACGGCAGGAACAGGATGAGGAACGCCAGGTAGCCGAGCAGGAAAGGCTTTGACCGGGACCGGGTCCCGAACGCCGGCACGACGGTAGGACCATGGGCCGAAAGTCGCTACTTTGATTCGTGATAATCCTCTTCGGCGTTGACCGCCCAGATATTCCCCTTGTCCGTTTTTCCCGCAATGATGTTATCCACGGCAGTCATAGCGGTAAGCATGGAGTGGTCGGCGTTATTGTAGCGATGCATGCCGTTGCGCCCGATCAGGAAAAGGTTCTCGAAACGGTCGACATAGCCCCGGACCACATCGAAGTCGTCATAGCTGCCAAAGTAGGCGGGATAGGCTTTAGGCATCCTCAAGACCGTCCAATCCAGAACGTCCCGGTGGTCGATGATGTCGATACTGGCGAGCTCATCGATGGCAAACCGGGAGAAATCTTCATCGGACATGGTCCAGAGCTCGTCGCCTTCGTTGCAGAAGTATTCCAACCCGATCCAGACGGTGTCCGGGTCCTGAACCAGGTAGGGGCTCCAGTTGTTGAATACCTGGAGCCGGCCCAGCTTCACGTCCCTTTCCTGAATGTAGATCCAGTTGTCCGGCACCAGGTCATTGACGGTCTTCAGCTTGGTCTCGTTTTTGATCGCCAGTTTCTTCAGCAGCAGACCGACGGTGATGAAATCCCGGTAGACCAGTCCAGCGGCAACCTTTTTGACCTCTTCTTCGTTGCAATCGCCCATCGCGGTGATCAGCTCCCGCACCGGCATGGTGGAAAAGAAGTAATCGGCCCCGTGCCGGGATATCTCCCCGGTTTCCTCGTTCCGGACCAGCACGGCGGTCACCCGGGTCCGGTCCGTCTCGATTCCAACCACCTGCCGATTGAGCACCACGCTGCCGCCGTTGGCGCGGATCCGTTCCGCCGCCGTTTCCCACATCTGGCCCGGCCCGAGTTTTGGATAGTGGAACTCTTCGATGAGGCTCGTTTCCACCTTTTTCGGGCCGGCGTCGCCGGGAGACGGAAGGAGTTTCTGCAACGCATGCAGCACCGTCTTCGTTACGGACAGTCCCTTGATCCGCTGAGCCCCCCATTCCGGCTTGATCTCGCGGCAGGGAACCCCCCATACCTTCTCCGTGTAGTCCTGGAAAAAGGTACCGTAGAGCTCCCTCCCGAAGCGATTGACGAAGAAATCCTCCAGTGACGCCTCGGTGCGCCGGGGAGCCAATTGCACCCGCAAATAACTCAGACCGATCTTCAGGATGCGAAGCGCCCCGAGGTTGGCGATGGTGTCCCAGGTGAGGCTGATGGGGTAGTTGAAGAATTTGCGCAAAAAGAAAATGCGGGAGAGACGACTCCGGACCAACATCACGACGTCATCGGTTTCCGGGTCCGGGGCGGGAACGGTTTCGGGCGCAACGGCACCGATCGCTCTTTGTCGGCAGCTCGTCGCGAGGGGAACCTGCCGGCCGAGGATTCGGTCGTCCCTGGCCGGCGCGCCCTGAAGCGGAAAAAGGTTTTGCCACCAGGCCATGACCCGGCTCGACTTCGAGAAAAAACGGTGCCCACCGATATCGATCCGGTTTCCTTTGTAGACGACCGTTTTCGAGATACCGCCGATGTCATTGGTCGCTTCAAAGACCAGCGGGACGATACTGGTTCGGTCCAGCAGCTCATAGGCGGCAGTCAAACCGGCAGGGCCGGCGCCAATTATGATTGCTGACTTGGCATCTGCTTTGTTCTTCGACATGATGTCCTAGCGTGTACCGTGGTGGTTATTGCCTGTCGACAGGACCAGACCTTCATAATGCGCTGATGACTGCCTGTACCATAAAATCGGGGAGGACGGCAAGGCAATCCATCGGCCCGTACCCTCAGGGAAGGAAGATCGCCGGGAGCCGGTCGGCCGCACGCTCCCAGCAGAAACGACAAAGCCCGAGGCATCAATGGATGCTCGGGCTCGATCTTAAAAAGCTAGGCTTTGGAATTGTTATTTGGAGCGGGAAACGGGGTTCGAACCCGCGACTTCAACCTTGGCAAGGTTGCACTCTACCACTGAGTTATTCCCGCTCAGAGCCTCTTCTTATAGCAAATCGATTTTCGTGAGTCAACAGTTTTTTGATTTCACATTGGAGCAATCAGAAAGCTCACCGCGGCGTACGCAGAGTTCCGCAGAGAAAATCGCTTATTCTTGTGGGGGCACTTCCCTGGAAGTCCCCTCCCCTTCAACGGGGCTGGGTGCGTAAGCACAGCTTGCAAGACAGGGCGAGGATGGGGGTCTTCTTTGATACCTTTCCCAGCACATCTCACACATCCCATCCTCAGCACTCCACCCTGGAAACTCGGACTGAATCAAACTGATCATCTCTGAATGCACGCCCTCCGAAGCCGCCTGCACCAGCTCCTCCACCTCCACCCCGCAGATCGGACACGGCACCAGGCCCGGCACACGCTCTGCCATCTCGGAGGCAAGCTGAAAGCGTCTTCGATCGCAATGCGCTCCCTGTAAGATCTCCCGCAATTTCATCTCACCACAACGTGCTGCTGTCATATTCCCCCTCGAAGCTGCCGCGGCAGATCATAGCGGGAAACGGCGGCTCAATCAAGACAAACACCGGCGGCAAAGCCCCCCGGTTCTATCGTGCGGGAAATGCTTCCTGACTGACGGCCGCCTGGGCTATACTGGGGCGTACCCTGCAGGTTCAGTCGGCGCACGCACCGATAGCATAGCGAGACGGAGACATTACATGAACGAAAGACAGGCGATGCTCATCGAAACCCTCCTGCCCAAGGACACCAACAGCTACGGGAGCATCTTCGGCGGCGTCATCATGAGCATCATGGACAAATCGGCCGGCGTCGTCTGCTGGCGCTATTCCAAAAGTCGGGTCGTCACCGCCTGCGCCCAGCGCATCAGCTTCCACACCCCGATCAACGTCGGCGAGGTCGTTTACTGCCGCGCCAGCATCGTTCACGTCGGGCGCTGTTCGATGGAGGTCGAGGTCGAGGTGGAAGCCGAAGAGGTCATGGTAGGGGTCAAGCGCCTTGCGGCAACCGGCAGTTTTACCATGGTCGCCATCGACGAGACCGGCAAGCCGACGCCGGTCCCGGCCTGGCACCCGGAAACCGAGGCAGAGAAGGCAAAATGGCACGAAGTGGAGCGGAGGAGACGCGGGTGAGACTGGTCGCGATCTTTCTGGCGGCGGCACTGCTCGCCGGCTGCGAGTCGGTGCAGGATTCGCTGGTGCGGCAATATTTCCTGGATCAGGGGATGAGCGACCAGTACGGGACCTACATCAGGGAGGAGCTGGAGCGGAAGATGGCCGCGCCGCCCCCGGCCAACCTGGCGCCGCGGCGGATTGCCCCGCAGTCCCTGGACCAGGGATAGTTGCCGGGAGAGGGTACTTTAAAGGGTGAAGGGGCCGGAATCGGCCGGAATGGCGGAAACGTCGAGGTATTGGACGCCCCAGGCGAGGATTTCGGAAGCCGGGGCGTTACTGATTTCGGTGGGCGGCTGCTGGCCCAGGAAGTTGAGGGCGGCGCAGAGAAGTTGCCCCCCTGCGCGAGACAGGTCGCGCCCCTCGGAGAGGGAGACCGAGTTGTCGCGCTTGCTGAGTTTCCCACCCTCCGCTCCGGTGACCAGGGGGAGGTGGGCGTAGACCGGCGTCGCATGGCCGAGCAGCCCCTGCAGGTGAATCTGCCGGGGCGTGGAGCTCAAAAGATCGGCGCCCCGCACGATCTGGTTGACGCCGGAGAGGGCGTCGTCGATCACGACCGCCAAGTGGTAGGCATAGGGACCGTCGGCACGTTGAATGACGAAATCCCCGCACGCCGCGCCGAGATGCTGGGAGTAGTTCCCCATGATCTGGTCCCGAAACGTCACGATCTCATCGGGGACCAGCAGGCGCAGCGCGCGCGGCACCTTCCCGGGGGCAAGCCCGCCCCGACAGAGCCCGGGGTAGACCAGGCCGTCCTCGTGGGGGGCCGATGCGATCCGGGCGATTTCGGCCCGGGTGCAGCCACAAGGATAGGCAAAACCCTTCCGCGACAGCTCCTCGACCGCCGCCCGATAGATCTCGTTGCGGCGGCTTTGGTACCAGATCTCCCCATCCCACTGAAACCCCAGCGACTCCAAGGTCCGCAGCATATCATCCGCAATGCCGGGAACCACGCGCGGCAGGTCCAGGTCCTCCATGCGGATGAGCCACTTCCCGCCGGAATGTTTCGCGAGGAGGTAGCTCCCCAGCGCCGCGACCAGCGACCCCACATGCAAAGGCCCGGTCGGCGAAGGGGCAAAACGCCCGACGACCGGAGTATTGCGGGATGTAGAAGGTGATCTTTCCTGCGATTTCATTTTCTTCCTGAATCAACCGGAGCCAGATACGGTAGGAGCGACATTCTGGTCGCGATTTTTTGCCGGAGCTGCCGCCGAAGCGTTGGCGAAGGGCGGAGGATCGCGACGGGAATGTCGCTCCTACGGGGATGGAACCTATTACCCGAACGAGCAGACGTAGTCGGCAAGAACGGTGACTTTCATCTCGAAGCTGGAGTTGCCGGGAATCTGGAAGGACTCCCCCCCCTTGACCGGAACCCACTCGGTGGCGTCCGCGATGCGAACGGTCATCTCGCCGGCAAGGATCTCCATGATTTCGGGAGCGCCGGTGTTGAATTTATAGTCGCCCGGCAGCAGGATCCCCAGAGTTTTTTTGGTGCCATCCGGAAAGATCACGGTGCGGCTGGTGCATTTGCCGTCGAAGTAGACGTTGGCTTCTCTTACTACGGTTACGTTGTTGAATTCAGACATGATTCCCTCCGGTTATAAATAGGCGGCCAAAACCGCCGATGTTCTTTCGCGAGACAGGGGTTTAAGTCCCCCTTTGATAAAGGGGGGATGTTGGTGAGCTACAGCGACCACTCCCCCGCTTCCCAGCGTTTGAGCGCGGCCTCGGCGCGAAAGCCGATCATCCCCGGCAACGTGGACAGCTTTTTGAGCTGGGCGCTGCAACGCTTCGGTTCCAGACGCATGCAATAGACCGCTACCATGCCGGAAACCGCCGGATCCGGGTGGTCGAGCAGGGCAAGCAAGCGATCGATCCCCCCTTCCTTCTTGAGGGCGGCAAAGTACCGGTTCAGATCCGTGACCTGGGCCGCCGCCTCGAACTCCGCCATCTCTTCGATCGCCTGCGCGTGGGCGAGAGACGCCTTGGCGAACCACTGGACGAGTTTTTCCTGTCTTTCTATTGGCTGCATCGCGCCCCCTCCCCGGAAACCGGCCGGTCTCCACCAAGGGCCGGCACCAAACACAGACGTTAGCACGATTGTCGGCGGTGCTTCAAGAAGGAAAACCGAGGGCATCGGGGCATGGACCGGGGAAGCGCCAACCCGTTGGGCGCGCCATTCCCGGCGCGATCAGCGGTGGCCATGCGCGCCAGAAATGGCGCGCCCACAGCCATGGCGCCCCCCTGTTCCGTTAAGGGGGACCTCCCTTCAGCCGGACAAAAGAAAAGGCGGAGGATTTCCCCCCCGCCTTTTCCTGCTGCTATCGCCGCCTCGACGATTAGATGTCGAAGTACAGGGCGAATTCGAGCGGTACCGGACGCATACGGACCGGGTTGACTTCGGCTTCGGTTTTGTACTCGATCCACTTCTCGATGACGTCCGGGGTGAAGACATCGCCTTTGAGGAGGAAGTCGTGGTCCTCTTTGAGGGCGTTGAGCGCTTCTTCCAGGGTGCCCGGAGCGGACGGAATGGTGGCGAGCTCTTCCGGAGAAAGACCGTAGATGTCCTTGTCCAGCGGCTGGCCCGGATCGATCTTGTTCTCTACGCCGTCCAGGCCGGCCATCAGCATGGCGGCGAAGGCGAGGTAGCCGTTGCAGGACGGGTCCGGAGTACGGTACTCGATGCGCTTGGCTTTCGGGTTGGAGGAGAACATCGGGATACGCAGCGAAGCGGAACGGTTACGGCTGGAGTAAGCCATGTTCACCGGAGCTTCGAAGCCCGGCACCAGGCGCTTGTAGGAGTTGGTGGTCGGGTTGGTGAAGGCGCACAGGGCACGGGCGTGCTTGATGATGCCGCCGATGTAGTAGAGAGCCATCTGGGAAAGCCCGCCGTATTTGTCGCCGGCGAAGAGGTTGGTGTTGTCTTTCCACAGGGACTGGTGGCAGTGCATACCGGAACCGTTGTCGCCGTAAAGCGGCTTCGGCATGAAGGTAGCCGTCTTGCCGTTGCGGTTGGCAACGTTTTTGATGACGTATTTGAACCACTGGAGCTGGTCAGCCATGTCGACCAGCGAGGAGAAACGCATGTCGATTTCGGCCTGGCCGCCGGTGGCGACTTCGTGGTGCTGGCACTCGACGCGGATGCCGACTTTCTGGAGCTCGAGAACCATCTCGTTACGGAGATCGTTCTGGGAGTCGGTCGGGGCAACCGGGAAGTAGCCTTCTTTGTGGCGCGGCTTGTAGCCCAGGTTCGGGAACTCTTCGCGGCCGGTGTTCCAGGCGCCTTCGACGGAGTCGACAGCGTAGAAAGACTGGTTGGCGGAGGAGTCGTAACGGACGTCGTCGAAGATGAAGAATTCGGCTTCCGGTCCGAAGTAGGCGGTGTCGGCAATGCCGGTCGATTTCAGGTAGGCCTCAGCCTTGCGGGCGATGTTACGCGGGTCGCGGCTGTAGTCTTCCTTGGTGATCGGATCAAAGATGTTGCAGATGAGGGAGAGCGTCGGAATCGCGGTGAACGGATCGAGCTTCGCGGTAGCCGGGTCCGGAATGATGATCATGTCGGAAGCGTGAATCGGCTGCCAGCCACGGATGGAGGAGCCGTCGAAGCCCTGGCCTTCCTCGAAGGTATCCTCACCGAACTCGCTGATGGGTACGGTGAAGTGCTGCCAGATGCCGACAAAGTCCATGAACTTGAAATCGACCATCAGCACGCCATTTTCTTTGGCAAACTCCACTACTTGTTTAGGTGTCATCTACGATTCTCCTTTGACTAGATGAGTAAGATCAGCGACTAAAGCGCGTCTTCGCCGCGCTCGCCGGTTCTGATCCGAACTACTTCTTCCACGGGGGTCACAAAGATTTTCCCGTCGCCGATACGGCCGGTCTTTGCCGCCTGCTCGATGGCGTCGACAACCTTGGAGACAACTTCGTCCGACACGATGATTTCCATCTTGATCTTGGGGATGAAATCGACAACATACTCGGCACCACGGTAGAGTTCGGTGTGGCCTTTCTGCCGACCGAATCCCTTTACTTCGCCGATGGTGATGCCCTGGATTCCGATCTCGTTGAGGGCTTCTTTGACTTCGTCGAGTTTGAAAGGTTTTATGATTGCTTCAACTTTTTTCAAGGCTCAAACCTCCAGATAGGGCATTGGCAGCGCCGCCGAATTATAGTGACCTTGCCCCCAAAAAGCAAGCTAATTACCAGAGCTTCACAGTTGCAGACCATCTACATGCAAATCATTCGCCAGACAGGTAGTCGCAAAAATAAATCCAGTGGAGCTGGGAGGTTAGTAGAAAAAGCTAACCCTCAAGTCCTGTTACTCAGCAGCCGATAAGCCCAAAAAAGATGCAAACCCGGACAGTATCTGCCTAAATGGAAGGCATTTGCAAAAAAGATGAGCACAAAAACGAGCACCCCCTCAGCGGGTAGCTAACGGCTGCCGATCTGGCAGCACGGAAAACAGCACTGGTGTGGGAGCGCCGTTCCTGGTGCGGACCGCCGCAGGCGGCAACGACGGAGGCGGTTGATCGCCCACAAGCCTAGGCCTACACGTTTCCGGCCAACCTTGTTTGTCATCGATACCGATCGCGACAGGAATGTCGCTCCTACAGGGGAAATCGGTGGCCCGGCATTTTCCGCCACCGCGCCCGCGTGGTGATCGGTTACCTTGCCTTCCCAGGCGCAACCGTCTATAGTTGCCTCCACTGTCAGAAACGGGCCGCCGTTAATAAGCACCGGCCTCCGCGAGACCTCATGATGAAAAGTATTTACATAGCCGCCCCGGCGGCCGCCCTGGCGACAGCTTTGCTGATGCAACCGGTACCGGCCCGGGCTGATTTCTACCGCTACCTCTCCGAGGACGGCGTGGAGACCTTTACCAACACCCCGACCCAGCCGCGCGCGGTGAAGATCATGCGCGAGGGGAAAAAGGCGAAGCCCAAACCGGAACCGGCGGAGAGCGCGGCGGTCGAGGGGGACCCGGTCCTGCCGGTAAAGGGGAACATCACCTCCGGTTACGGCTGGCGCCACGACCCGATCGACGGCGGCATCCGCCACCACAGCGGGGTCGACATCGCGGTCCCGTCCGGGACTCCGGTGAAGGCGATTGCCGGCGGGAAGGTGGTATTCAGCGGGGCGCGCGGCGGTTACGGTAACCTCGTCGTCATCGACCACGGTGACGGAACCCAGTCGCTGTACGGGCACAACTCGGAGTTGAACGTCCACGTCGGGGAAAAGGTCGCGGCGGGAGAGGTGGTTGCCCTCTCCGGATCGACCGGGCGGTCGACCGGCCCCCATCTCCATTTCGAGCTCTGGAAAAACGGCGCCAACATGACCGAGGCCTACTTGAAAAACGGCAGCGGCGTCCCCGAAGTGGCGATGACCGGCAGCATCAGAAGCTACATCCACAAGGACGGTTCGCTGGTCTTCACCAACATCCACTAGGCCGCCCGCCGGGTTAGATCCGTCCGGTCCGACTGATCTGTCCCGGCGGAAATGGCAATAAAAAAAGGAGCCCCCCATCGGGAGGGCTCCTTTTTTTGTGCAACGGGTAAAAGCCGGGATTACAGGATGAACAGCATTTCCCGGTAAGTCGGCAGCGGCCAGATGTTGGCAGCCACGATCTTCTCCAGCGCATCGCCATTGGCACGCAGCTCCAGCATGGCGGAGAACACTTTCTCGCGGAATGCGGCAGCCTGCTTTACGACGTCGGAGATGTCGAGAGCCTTTTCGAGGGCTTTCTCAAGCGCCTTGACGTTGTTGTTCATGGCGCCCAGCTTGTCGCAGAGCTCTTCCAGGGTCTCTTTCTGGGCCGAGACATTCAGCTTGCCGGAGACCGCGGTGACGGCGGTGATGGAGGCAGCCAGCGTCGTTGCATAATCCGCGGCAGCCGGGATGATGCTCTGCTTGGCCATGTCGATCATGGTCAGCGCCTCGATGTTCAAGGTTTTGACGTACTGCTCGAGCATGATCTCATAACGTGCGTGCAGCTCTTTATCGTTGAACACGCCGTGAGCCACGAACAGCTCGACGGCTTCTTTCTTCACCAGCTCCTTGAGGGCCTCCGGGGTGCTGGGGATGTTCAAGAGGCCGCGCTTCTTGGCTTCCTTGACCCACTCGTCGGCGTAGTTGTTGCCGTTGAACACCACGCGCTTGTGCTTCTTGGCGGTTTCCTGAAGCAGTTTCTCCAGGTCGGCGTCGAAGTTCTTCGATTTCTCGAGCTTGTCGGCGAACTCCTTCAGCGCGTCGGCGATGATGGTGTTGATGATGATGTTCGGGCCGGAAATCGAGAAGGAAGAACCGAGCATACGGAACTCGAACTTGTTGCCGGTGAAGGCGAACGGAGAGGTCCGGTTGCGGTCGGTGGCGTCCTTGGGCAGCGCCGGAAGGGTCTTGACCCCGATCTTCATGTCGGCGTTCTTGGAAGAGGATTTCGTCGCGCCGGCCACGATCTGGTCGAGGATGTCGGCAAGCTGCTCACCCAGGAAGATCGAGATGATCGCCGGCGGCGCTTCGTTGGCGCCCAGACGGTGGTCGTTACCGGCGTTGGCGCAGGAGCAGCGCAGCAGCCCGGCATGGGTATCCACGGCCTTGATGGTTGCCATGAGGAAGGTCAGGAACTGGGCGTTCTCATGCGGGGTGTTCCCCGGCTCGAGCAGGTTCTGGCCGTCGTTGGAGCTCATGGACCAGTTGTTGTGCTTGCCGGAACCGTTCACGCCGGCGAACGGTTTTTCGTGCAGCAGGCAAACCAGGTCGTGCCGGAGGGCGATCCGCTTGAGGACGTCCATGATCATCTGGTTGTGGTCGGTGGCGATGTTGGTGTTCTCGAAGATCGGGGCGATCTCGAACTGTCCCGGGGCCACTTCGTTGTGCTGGGTCTTGGCGGTGACGCCGAGCTTCCACAGCTCTTCGTTCACTTCCTTCATGTACGCCAGCACTCTTTCCTTGATGCTGCCGAAGTAGTGGTCTTCCAGCTCCTGCCCTTTGGAGGACATGGCGCCGAAAAGGGTTCTGCCGGCCATCATCAGGTCGGGTCTTTCCAGGTAGAACCCCTTGTCGACCAGGAAGTACTCCTGCTCGGCGCCGACCGTCGAGGTAACGCGGGTAGCGGTGGTGTTGCCGAACAGCTTGAGCACGCGCAGTGCCTGCTTGGACAGCGCCTCCATGGAACGGAGCAGCGGGGTCTTCTTGTCGAGCGCTTCGCCGGTGTACGAGCAGAATGCGGTCGGGATGCAGAGCGTGATGACCTCACCCTCTTCGCGGACGAAGGCCGGGGAAGTGCAGTCCCAGGCGGTGTAGCCCCGGGCTTCGAAGGTCGCCCTCAGGCCGCCGCTCGGGAAGGAGGAAGCATCCGGCTCGCCCTTGATGAGCTCTTTGCCGGAGAATTCCATCAGTGCGCCGCCTTCGGACGGCGAGATGAAGGAGTCGTGTTTCTCCGCCGTGATACCGGTCATCGGCTGGAACCAGTGGGTGAAATGGGTGGCGCCTTTTTCAATGGCCCACTCTTTCATTGCGGTCGCGACAACATCGGCGATGGTCGGATCCAGCGGCAGACCTTCGTCGATGGTTTTTTTCAGGTTTTTGAACACAGCTTTAGGCAGTCTCTCTCTCATGACCGCCTGGTTGAACACGTTTTGCCCGAACATCTCCACGATACAGCCTCCTTTTTAATCAGCGTTGCGTAAAAAATAAGCACAATGCTTATTGGGTGAAACGACGCTTCAATAGGTTACCAGCTCATTAGGATAAATCCCTGAAATTCAGCAATATGTGTGCCAGACTCCACGCCAGCCGGCCGGCCGGTCCAGACGGCGGCACCACCGAGGGGGCGCCGCTCGCGGGTAAATCCGATACACTGCCGGCCGGCCGCTACCTACGTTTCTTGAGCTGCCGCGTCGCCTGCGCCGCCCAGGGATCGTCGGGCCAGGGATGCTTCGGATACCTCCCCTTGAGCTCCTTCTTCACCTCGAGGTACCCGCTGTTCCAGAAACTTTTCAGATCGGCGGTCACCTGGATCGGCCGCCGGGCCGGCGACAGCAGGTGGATCACCACCGGCACCCTCCCCCGCGCCAGGCGCGGCGTCTCGGCGAGACCGAACATCTCTTGCAACTTCACCGCCAAAAACGGTGCACCGTGCTCCGGATACTCCACCGCGATCCGGGACCCGCTCGGCACCGCGATATGGGTCGGCGCCGCATCGTCCACGAGCTTCTGCTCCTTCCAGGTCAGCATCCCCTTCAACGCCCCGAGCAGGTCCACCCGGGAAAGCTGGGCCAGGCTTCTCACCCCGGAAAGGTGCGGCGCCAGCCACTCCCCGATCCGCTCCGCCAGCGCCTGGTCCGACAGGTCGGGCAACTCCTCTTCGGGAAGGGCCTCCGCCACGAAACGTACCCGGTTGCGGTACTGCCGCGCCGTTTCGCTCCAGGGGAGCCCGGCGATCCCCGGCCCGGCAAGGATCCCTTCGGTCAGGGCAAGCGCCGCCTCTTCGGGGCTCGGATTGGCCTGGCGCTCGGACAGGACCAGCGCGCCGAGCCGCTCCTCCTCCCGCGTCACCACCCTCGCCTCGCGTTCATCCCAAAAGACGCGCCGGCCGCGGGTAATGCTCCGCGCAAAAGAGCGCCGGATCGCGTCGAGGGAAACCGCGCTCGCCAGGTGGATCTCCGCCTCGGTTCCACCGCCGGCAACCTCGATCGCCACCAGGAAGGGCTGGTCGCGCAGCGCGGTACGCCCGGAGAGCTTGCCGCCGAACCCGTTGGCCAGAAGATACCGGTCCGAGCCGGGGGCACGCTGCTTGGCGATGCGATCCGGATATCCCTTCAGCAAAAGCTCGCCGACCACGGCGGGATCGGCCGTCGCCGGGCTGCCCCCGGTCATCCCCAGGGCGCGCCGGAAATAGGTCGCGGCCCGTTCCACCGCCTTGCTCCCCTCCGCCTTCCGGGCCAGCGCTTCCATGCGGTCCACGAGATCGCTGTCACTTAACGCTCCGCCGCCGGCAGGGACCAGGTCGCGCTCGGAAAGAAGCGCCGCCAGGGTGCAGGCGAGACTCCCCTCCTCGATCGCCTCGCCGGCAACGAGAAGCGCCGCCAGGCGCGGGTGCATCGGCAGGGCGGCCATCCGCTTGCCGAGCGGGGTGAGTGCGCCGCGCGGCTCCAGCGCCCCCAGCTGGGTGAGGAGCGCCTTCGCCTCGGCAAGGTGCGCCGGCGGCGGCGCATCGAGCCAGCTCAAGGAGGCGGGATCGTTCACCCCCCAAAGGGCGAGATCGAGCGCGAGCGGCGCCAAATCGGAAACCAGGATCTCGGGCGGAGTATAGGGGAGCAGGGTACGCTGGGTGTGCTCGGTCCAGAGCCGGTAGCAGGTGCCGGGAGCGACCCGTCCGGCGCGTCCGGCACGCTGCTCCGCCGAGGCGGCCGAAATGCGCATCACCTCGAGCCGGTTCAAACCGGTCCCCGGGTCGTAGCGGAGCTGGCGCGAGTAGCCGGTGTCCACCACCACCCGCACCCCTTCGATGGTGAGGCTCGTCTCGGCGATGTTGGTCGCCAGGACCACCTTGCGTTTGGGGCCCGGCATGATGGCCAGTTCCTGGGCGGCAAAAGGGAGGTCGCCGTAAAGGGGCGCGATGATGAGGGAATCGCCGAGGTCGTCCTTGAGCTGGCGCTCGCAGCGGCGGATCTCCCCGGCGCCGGGGAGAAACACCAGGATATCGCCGGAGGATTCGGCAAGGGCGGTTTTCACCGCGCGGGTGGCGAGCTCCGGGAGCCGCCCGGCCGGCTCGTGCTTCTGGTAACGGATTTCGACCGGGAAACGCCGTCCCTCGCTGGTCAGCATCGGTGCGTCGCCCAGAAGCCGGGCTACCGGCTCGGCATCGAGGGTTGCCGACATCACCAGGATGCGCAGGTCGTCGCGCAGCCCGCCCTGGACGTCGCGGACCAAGGCCAGGGAAAGGTCGCTCGCCAGGTTCCGTTCGTGGAACTCGTCGAAGATGACTGCGCCCACCCCCTCCAGGAGCGGATCGCTCTGCAGGCGACGCGCCAGGATCCCCTCGGTCACCACCTCGATCCGGGTGGCGCGGGAGACCTTCCGTTCGAAACGGATGCTGTAGCCGACGGTGCCGCCGACCTCCTCCCCCAGCATCCTGGCCATGAACCGGGCGGCATTGACGGCGGCGAGCCGGCGCGGCTCCAGCATGACGATACGCTGGCCGGAAAGGCACGGGAGATCAAGGAGAGCGAGCGGGACGCGGGTCGTTTTACCCGCGCCGGGAGGCGCCTGGAGCACCGCCGAGGGGTGAGCCTTCAGCGCCTCCAGGAGTTCCGGAAGGATCGCGTCGATGGGAGTGGGGGTGGGAAACTTCAGCAAACCAGCAGGCGAAGCCCCTCCAGGTCGAGGCCGACGAGGGATTCCACCACGCGGAGGGCGCCTGTCAGCCGTTCCGCGGGATAACTGTTGGTGACGGCCAGGACCTGCATTCCCGCGCCGGTGGCGGAGGCGATGCCGGCCGGGGTGTCCTCGATGGCAAGGGACTGGGCGGGGACGACGCGCCCGGGGTAGATCGACTGCAGCCGGGAGAGCGCCACGCGGTAGCTTTCCGGATCGGGCTTGCTCACGCTCACCTGGTCCGCGGTCACCAGCGTGTCGAAGGCATCGGTAAGGCCGAACTGCTTCAGGATCGGCTCGATGTCGCTCAAAAGTGCGCCGCTGCAAAGGGCGAGCGGAAGGTTGCCCGAGATGCTGCGGATCAGCTCCACCACACCGGGATACGGCTCCACCCCGCTCGACACGATGTTCAAAAACGCCCCGGCCTTGGCCGCCATCACCTCCTGCAACCGCTCGGGAGAGAGCGACTGGCCGCCGGCCCGGAAGGCCTCCTTGAACGCATCGCGGTCATCGAAGCCCATGTAGGTCTCCAGGTACTCTTCCCAGGAATACCCCAGCCCGAGCGGGACCAGGATTTCCTGGAACGCTTTGTAATGGAGGGGTTCGGTGTCCACGATGATGCCGTCGAAATCGAAGATGACTGCGGTTAGCATGTAGGCTCCTTCTGTATCACGATAGCCCCGCTCATCCCCCCTTTGACAAAGGGGGGCCAGGGGGGATTTGCCGGTAAGGTCTTAGTAACGGCAGGTTCAATCCCGCCTGCGATGGTGCTCCCACAGCATAGTGCGCTCACCCTGCCCTAGAATTGCCCGATCACCGCCACCCCGGGCGCCCCGCCGGAGACGGTCGGCGCTACGGCGACCTTCTTGCCGTGGAAGCTCGTCACCGCGCAGCCGGCCAGCTCGCCCAGGGCCGCCCCGAGGATCACGTCGCTCGCCCAGTGCTTGTCCTGGTACAGCCGGGAAAATCCGACGAAGGTGGCCGCAGTATAGTACCCGATTTGCGCGGGAAGATTGTCGGTTTCCCGGGACAGGACGTGGGCGATGGCGAAGGAGCTCGCCGTGTGCAAGGACGGCAGCGAATCATAGTCGGTCTTGAAGGAAAAGGGGCGGAACCGGTCGTTGGTGCTCCCGGTGCCGGGGCGCCCGCGCCCCACGGCCTCCTTCAGGATGAAGGCGGAGCCGTCGGTAAGGACCAGCGCCTCCCCCACCTTGGTGGAAAGATCAAGGACCCGCGGCGAATCGGTAAGCGCACCGGCCCCGTAGGCGACCGCGGTTACCCCGAGGTGAAGGTACGGGTTTCCGACGAAGCTCCCGACGTCGGTGGCCCGGTCCAGGGTGTGCCCGCGGGTCGAGACGAGGTCGGAACGGATATCCCGGTCAAAGGCAAACGTGAGTCCGGCGGCCCCGAGGACCAGGAGGCTTTCCACCGGGTAGGTCTGCACCGGGGAGGCCGCCATCGTCTTTGCTTCCCCGCCCAGGCGGGAGAATTCGGTGGACCAGGCGGTGGTGCTGTTGAAGATGGTTTCGGCTGCAAAGGCAGCGGAACAACAGAACCAACTGAGAATGAGAAGAGTAACTGCTGCGGAACGCACCAACGCCGACTCCTTTAAGATCGCCAACTCCCCCCTATAACAACGGGGGGCTGGGGGGGATTTGCTTTTGAGGTGTTAGCCGGCCGGAAACTCAAAGACAAATCTCCCCTTTGTTTAAGGGGGACTTCGAATCCCGCCGTAGCTTTCGTTGAAGGCGTAGACTCGTCCGCCGTATTTTCGATGAAGGTGTGGACTCGTCCGCCGTAGCTTTAGCGAAGGCGGAAGCCCCACATGATAATGCTAATGAGTGGATTTCGGCAACCGAAATTAGAGGCCGGGAAACTGCGGAAATAAAAAAAGGCAGCACCTCATGCGAGGCACTGCCGTTTGGTGATCCCAAGGGGACTTGAACCCCTGTTACCGACGTGAAAGGCCGGTGTCCTAACCACTAGACGATGGGACCGAAACTGGTTGCATGACTGGATGGGTGAGCGGCTCATCCTGCCATGACTAAGAGGTAAATGGCTGGGGTGCGAGGATTCGAACCTCGGGATGACGGAGTCAGAGTCCGTAGCCTTACCGCTTGGCGACACCCCATCAAGGGTAGATCCACCTTATAGCAGAAGCCGGAACGCCAAGTCAAGCTTCTTTTTTAATCCGGTGAAAAAAACTGGAGACGGAGCTGACGGTCGGGGAAGATGTATCTACCTCGAAGCAGAAAGGCAACGACTAAGTATCGGCGCCCCAGCAATTCTTTCCAACGGGCGAGCTGCGGCGTTGATCGCGGCAGGAGTGCCGCTCCTCCTGCAGCTCTGCACCACACAATCTCCATGCCTCTGACTGCTACCGCGACCGCCGGGATGCTCACCGGATGCGGCTGTATCACCCTACCTGCCGTCACAAATCCGGCTCCCTGTCTTAGCCGTTCATTGGTTTGTCACTCAAAAGCGCCCGCTTCCCTCATAATTTTTTTCGAGCTAGTCGCACATTTATCGCTTGCTTTTGTGGACACTTCACGTTAAATACTACAAATTAGAATTCGCTTAACAACCAACGCCTAAAAGGAGGAGTGACCATGGCATCTCTTATTGAGCTCACCGCCAACATTGTCTCCTCGCATGCATCGGTCTCGGCGATGTCCGGCGAGGATCTGCTCCAGGAACTGCAGAAAGTACACTTGGCATTACAGAAACTGGAAGGGGAATTGGGTGAGGGTGTCGAGGTGACAGAAGGCGGAAGCCGGCCGGCCATCCCTCTCAAGAAGGCTTTCCAGCCGGACCAGGTCATGTGCATGATCTGCGGCAAAAGCGGCATGAAAACCCTTGCCCGCCACCTGGCCCAGGTGCACGGCATGAAGCCGGGGGCGTACCGGAAACAATTCGGGATCCCCAGCAACCAGGCCCTCACCGCCAAGAACTTCTCCGAGGCGCGCCGCCGGATGGCCCAGGAGAAAGGTCTCGCCGACAATCTTGCCAAAGCACGGGCAGTACGGGCGGAGAAACTGCTCGCCCGCGGCGGCGGGGAGAAACGGGTCAAGGGGGCACGCACCGTACACATGTAGTGCTCAGCGGCGACAACGGGTGATGAAGCCGTCCTACTTCGAGCGGGGCGGCTTCTTTTTTTGTCCGTAACCGGAACCGGGGGCGCCGGTGCCACGCGGTCCGCTGCCAGGTCCTTGGTCATGACCCGTGGCGGGGCGCTGGGGGCGAGCCGCAGGCCCGGCAGCAAACGGAGCCTTTCCTTCCGTCCGGCGCTCCTGACGACCGCTCGCCGGGGCCTTGTCCCGCTCTCCCACCAGGTACCGCTTCCCACTCCGCGGCGCCTCGGCGGCACGTTGCTCGCTCGGCTCACTCGGCTCGAATCTCTCGGCCTGGCGAGGGTGGCCGCCCTGCCGGACCGGAGCCTCTCCCTTACCGAAAGTCTTGGCTTTGGAGGTGCGTTCCCCCCGTGAATCCGGTCGAGTTCCCCCTTTGGCAACGGAGGGGCGGGAGGGCTTTGCCTTTGCACCTTCGCGGTCCGCGAACGGTCTCTTCTGAACCGGGGCCGGAGGCGGCGTCTGCCGTTTGAGCCGCAACACCTCGGCGGGGGAGAGGTAGCGAAACTCACCCGGCTTCAGCTCCCCGATCTCCAGGAAATCGTAGCGGGAGCGCTTGAGCCGGACCACGCTCAGCCCCACCGCCTCGCACATCCGACGCACCTGGCGGTAGCGTCCCTCGTGGATGGTGATGGAGATCCACGAATTGTTCTCGCTCTCCTTCACCGGGAAGACCTTCGCCGGGGCGGTCTTGCCGTCGTCGAGCTCGACCCCGTCGGTAAGCTGTTGTATCTGCTGGTCGGATACCTTGCCGCTCACCCGCACCAGGTATCCCTTGTCGACCTCATGGCTCGGATGCATCATGGCGTTGGCAAAATCGCCGTCGTTGGTGAGCAGCAGCAGCCCTTCCGTGTTGTAGTCCAGCCGTCCCACCGGATAGATTCGCTCCCGGACCTTGTTCTTGAGCAGGTCGGTCACGATGGGGCGCCCCTCCGGGTCCTTCAGCGTCGTCATGTAGCCGACCGGCTTGTAAAGAAGGATGTAGACCCGGTGCTCGGCGATGGTGACCGCCTTGCCGTCGACGGTGATCATGTCGTTATCGGGGTCAGCCTTGGTGCCCAGTTCGGTCACCACCATACCGTTGACCGCCACCCGGCCGTCCAAGATGATCCCTTCCGCTTCGCGGCGCGACGAGATCCCCGCCTGGGAGAGTATTTTCTGCAAACGTTCCTGCACGAGAGACTCCTAGAAACCGTCCGTCGTAGGACGTTCGGCGTTTTTTGTTAAAGGTTGATTGGCTTGGTGACGCCAGCAGGATCTGCCGGCAACACTCAGTCATAACACAGCGATCAGTCAAGCCGCAACAAATGACTGCCTGAGCCTCGGGCCGGCGCCGTTTCACAGGGGCAAGAACACGCGAATGAGGAGGGCTAACACAGTAGGAGCGACATTCCTGTCGCGATCGGGTCTCTTAAGGCAAGGTAGGCTGCATCCCCTGTGGGAGCGCCTTTCCCGGCGCCAATAACCGCAACCGCGGTCACCGCCTGCGGCGAATCGCGCCAGGAAATGCGCTCCCACAGAAAAAGGCGCTCTCAGCGGTACGATCTATATCTTCCTGCTGTCGTAGGCCCAGTGGAGCAGGGCCTGTCTTTGTTTCCGGCGGCAGGAGAGGTCGCCTTTAGGGCAATTCTTTTTCAGCTGCGCGATGTGACGGCGCATCGCCTTCCATCTCTTGATCTGGCGCTGGTCGTCGGCGCACCGTCTTCCCAGGTAATAGCGGCAGTACCATTGGAACCAACCGCGCGGGTCCTCGTGGTAGATCCAGCCCTTCGCTATCCAATAAGAAAGCGGCTTCGATGCGTTCACCCCGAAAAAATTCAGCTCCGGGACGTGACGCTCGTGACAGAGCTTCGCCTCGGTGAACCAGTCCTCAGGAAATTCGTCCCGGCAGTCGGTCAGGTACTTCCCGCCAAAGATCCCGAGCTTCAGCATCTCTTTCGGCGTCAGCTCCGGCTTGAACTCCGGATCGAAGTTCTGGCCCGCCGGCTCGCTCAGGGAGTACACGTAGCCCTGCTGCATCATGTCGTTTACGATGATTTTCTTGTTCATGCACGCTTCCTCGCGCGGGACAGGCTGCCAGTATCTCCATGAGTAGTTTGGGTACAACATGGTACGTTACGTTGAACGGCTTCCCCGATAGGCGGAACGGTTCCGGAGGTCACGGGATCCTCGCGGCTTTTTTCAACGTGACCTACCACTACTTTGCCACGATGGTCGACCTGTAAGGAAAACCGACAGGCATTTCCCTCCTTTGGTGCATCCATCATTCTTCTGTTCAAGCTCCAACCAGGAGACGGTGCCACCTGGTCGACCTCGACCTTTTCCAGCCTCTGGACGATGGCAAGAGGACTGGAAAAGACCGAATCAACATATTGCGGCCTCGCCGACCAGCCGTCAGGCTTATACCGCCTGTCGAGAAACATTACAAACTGGATTGTTACAATGATGTCAACAACTTAAAAACCGCGAACTTACCAAGTGGCACTGTATTTGCCACAAAAGCTCAAAGTTTATACTCCAAATGATGAGGTTTATATGAAGAAGCTTCTGGCAATAATTCTACTGATGACATCTATCGGAACAGCAAACGCCACCACGTTGAACTTCGACGATATTTACCTGAATCCGGACGCCCCACCGCCCGCCTCAAGCTACGCACCATTAGCGGTGGGATATGGTGGATTCAACTGGGACAACCTCTATGTCTTCACCAAGGACTCCAAATCCTATGCAGATACCGGTTACGAACGTGGCGTGGTCAGCGGGACCAATGCTGTGTACAACGGGTTTGGCATGTCGGCGTCCATGGCAGGCGGCCTTTTTGACTTCATGGGAGCATCTTTTACCGCGGCGAGAATCGATGGGCTGACCTTAGACATCAAAGGTCTGAAGGCGGGACAAATTCTGTACGACCGGACCATCACCCTGACCACCGAAAGTCCCGCCCACTTCGATCTTGAGTTTCTGGGCATCGACACCCTCAGCTTCGACAGCGGAAACCTCCCCCGGCATCAGTTCGTCATGGACGACTTCACCTTTACCAAGCAGGGAACCTCCCCCAACGGAACCGGCGCCATACCGGTCGTGCCGGTTCCGGAGCCGGGGAGCTTTCTTCTGGTCGGGGCGGGCCTGGTCGGGTTGCTCATGAGTCGCCGGCATCGGGTAAAGTGATTCAAGGGGCGGCAGTGTACTAATTCTCGACACCTCCGCAGGATTTGACGAAACTGGAGCTTCGGAGGCGGAGCTGTTCTCAAAGTGGACCGTTGGGAACGAGAAGATACTAAGGAAGAAGGCCATGGAGTTGGCTGCTCCATGGCCTTCTTTTTTTCCTGTTATGGAAACCACGACTACTCGATGAACCGCGACATCTTCCGGAATTTCTGGTAGCGGGCCTCGATGAGGTCCGGCTCGCTGAGCTTCTTCAGCTCTTTCAGGTTCCTCGCCAGGGCCTCGTGCAGGTTGTCGGCCATCGCCTTGTGGTCCCGGTGGGCGCCGCCGACCGGCTCGGGCACGATCTCGTCGATGACTTCGAGCTCCTTGATGTCGGTTGCGGTCAACTTCAGCGCCTCGGCGGCCTGGGCTCCCTTGGTCCCGTCGGACCAGAGGATCGCGGCGCACCCTTCCGGAGAGATGACGGCGTAGACGGAGTGCTCGAGCATCAGGACGCGGTCGCCGACGGCGATGGCGAGCGCCCCGCCGGAGCCGCCTTCACCGGTGATGACCACGATGATGGGCACGGTCAGCCGCGCCATCTCGCGCAAGTTGCGGGCGATCGCCTCGGCCTGGCCCCGCTCCTCGGCGCCGATTCCCGGGAACGCGCCCGGAGTGTCGACGAAGGTGATGATCGGGAGCTTGAAGCGCTCGGCCATCTCCATGAGGCGCAGCGCCTTGCGATACCCTTCCGGGTTGGGCATGCCGAAGTTGCGGAATACCTTCTCCTTGGTGTCGCGCCCCTTCTGGTGGCCGATCACCATCACCGGCTCGCCGTCCATGCGGGCGAGGCCGCCGACGATCGCGTGGTCGTCGCCGAAGTTTCGGTCGCCGTGCAGCTCGACGAAATCGGTGAAGATGTGCTGAATGTAGTCGAGGGTGAAGGGACGGTTGATGTGGCGCGCGACCTGGGCGGTCTGCCAGCGATTCAGGTTGGAAAAGAGCTCGGCGCGCATCTGCTCCGCTTTCTTCTCAAGCTTGCTCACCTCGTTTTTCAGGTCGACCCCGTCGGTCGAGAACGAGAGGAGTTCCTGGATCTTTTTCTCCAGCTCGGCAATCGGCTTCTCAAACTCCAGGTAACTCTGGTTGTTTTGCGCCATATATCTTCACTCCTTATATTGCAGGTGATGACCGTCGGGATCGCGACGGGATAAAAAAATTCGTCCGTGGATCACACGGAAGAATGGATTCGTCACAAAGACTTATCTTCCCCCAAAGGGGGGCTGGTGGGGAGAGGCAAATCCCCCTAAATCCCAGTGTTGTCCGGTTAGCTTTTTGCTTTAAAAAAGTTGTTCAGTACAGTCATTTTTTTCTTGACGTCTGCGTAGAAG
>NZ_JAEMHM010000019.1 GCF_016458275.1 Geomesophilobacter sediminis | reverse complement strand
TAACCATCGTCGCCTTGGTGGGCCATTACCCCGCCAACTAGCTAATGGTACGCGGACCCATCCTGATACGGTAGCCGGAGCCACCTTTTCCCGCAAAATCCGAAGACCTCGTGGGCTTATCCGGTATTAGCACCCCTTTCGAGATGTTATTCCAGATACCAGGGCAGGTTATCCACGCGTTACTCACCCGTGCGCCACTCTCATCAGAGCAAGCTCTGAATCCCGTTCGACTTGCATGTGTTAAGCACGCCGCCAGCGTTCGTTCTGAGCCAGGATCAAACTCTCCAGTTTAAAATGAAACCGGAAAATCCGATTCTAGTAATTGTGAAGCTGACTACTTTGTTTGCATGAATTCACTGTCTACTATTTAGTTTTCAAAGACCAAGCCGCCGTTCGCGACAGACTCGGCAAGTTACTTCAAACCGCTTCGCCTGTCAACATCTTTTTTTCTGGCCCGGTGACCGCTCTTTTGGAGTCAGCCACCTTGGTGCGGCGCGAAGTCACACTTTATAACAGAGGACGGTACCGTCGTCAAGGGACTTAATGAGTAAATTTCCTTAACCTTACCCCCGTCACCGACCACGTCCCATAACCAGCAAAACCACGCAAATACTGACACTTACAGCGCCAGAAGCTCATCTTAGCTGCTTTATGCCCAGGGTGTCAACGCAGAAAAGCCGCGACTGCAGTGGCCGGCAAGATGCCGGAAACTGGCGCGGCTTTTCCATTTTAATACGGGCGCTGGGCCTAGCTTTTGGTGTAGAGAACCGCCACGGCGCGGGCCTGCATATCTCCCACCGACACGTAGCCGTGCGGTTCGGAGGAATCGTAGTAGACACTGTCACCCGGCAGGAGGTTCATCACCTCGCTGGCGTAGTGGAATTCCAGTTCCCCGTCCAGGATATAGAGAAACTCCGCCCCTTCGTGGCTGTAGAAGAGGGAGTCGTCCCAGGCGCGGTTTTCGAACTCCACCAGGAACGGTTCCACCTTTTTCTGATTCATCCCCGGGGCCAGCGGCTTATAGATATACCCCTGTACCGCATCCTTGCCGGGGCGGCGCTGGCTCCCCAAGGGCGGCTCCCCCCGGGTCAGGACGAACTTCTGCCGGTCCCCCGGCTCCTCGAAGAAGTAGTGGATGCCAACCTTGAGCCCCTTGGCGATCTTTAAAAGCGTGGCGATCGGTGGGATCACCTGGTCGTTTTCGATCTGCGACAACAGCGGTTTCGAAAGGCCGGTGATCTCCGCCAGCGCCTGCAGCGTAAGCCGCTGCTCCTGGCGCAGACTCCGCACCTTCTCCCCCAACTTCATCTCCCTGATTTCCTGCCGTATCGTCTCTTGCACGGGAGCTCCCTCCATATTTGCGCCACATTTATATGCAAAAGGTCTCTTCCCGTCAAGCGCTAATTAACGCCGTTCGATTCAGCCACTTAGGTGGCGAACCAGTTGACATTAGACACTTTTTTGGCTAGGCTTTTACCTCTTAATTTATGAGAAGCGCCCAAGGAGTTTACCCATGAAATCCCTGCGTCTCTTCATCGTTCCCCTCATCCTGGTCCTGCTACTGTCGGGCTGCAAAAAGAAGCACGAGCCCAAGTACTACGAGTCCGGGCGCCAGGAAGGGGAGCGGGTGGAAGCCCCGGTGCAGCCGCAGAAGGATATCCTTGCCACCCAGCAGGCTTTCACCAACCTGGTCAAGGTGGTCACCCCTTCGGTGGTCAACATCTCCACCATCGGCAAGAAGAAGATGGTGCAGCCCTTCTTCGAGTTTTCCCCGTTCTTCGACGACTTCTTCGGCCCGCGCGGCCGTCCCCAGTACAAAAGGGAGAGCAGCCTCGGCTCCGGCTTCATCTTGAACAAGGACGGCT
Organism: Geomesophilobacter sediminis; assembly: GCF_016458275.1. Classification (GTDB taxonomy): domain Bacteria; phylum Desulfobacterota; class Desulfuromonadia; order Geobacterales; family Geobacteraceae; genus Geomesophilobacter; species Geomesophilobacter sediminis. The sequence continues at coordinate 119,799 of NZ_JAEMHM010000019.1, read as the reverse complement.
ACATCGTCACCAACGACCACGTGGTGCGCGACGCCGAGACCATCCGGGTGAAGCTCTCCAACGAGAAGGTCTACACCGGGAAGGTGATCGGGAGCGATCCCAAGACCGACATCGCCGTGATCAAGATCAGCGCCAAGGAGTCGCTCTCCCCGGCGGTACTCGGGGATTCCGACAAACTGCAGGTCGGACAGTGGGCGGTTGCCATCGGGAATCCTTTCGGCCTGGACCGCACCGTCACCGTAGGGGTCATCTCCGCGACCGGCCGCTCCGACATGGGGATCGAGACCTACGAGGATTTCATCCAGACCGACGCCTCGATCAACCCGGGGAACTCCGGGGGACCGCTGCTCAACATCTACGGCGAGGTGATCGGCATCAATACCGCGATCGTCGCGAGCGGCCAGGGGATCGGCTTCGCCATCCCGGCCAACATGGCCAAACAGGTGGTGAGCCAGCTGATCAGCAAGGGGAGCGTGAGCCGCGGCTGGCTCGGCGTCTCCATCCAGCCGGTAACCGAGGACATGGCCCGCTCCTTCGGCCTCCCCGGAGCCGGCGGCGCCCTGGTCAACGAAGTCGTCGCCGGCAGCCCGGCGGCCAAGGCCGGGATCCAGCAGGGAGACGTGATCACCTCGTTTGGCGGGGTAAAGGTTAAAGACGTCCGCCAGCTGCAGCGCCTGGTTGCCGACACGCCGGTGGGCAAGAAGGTGGATGTCGAGCTGCTTCGGGAAGGAAAACGGGTGAAGGTCACCCTGGCGACCGCCCCGGCGGAGAACGCCCCGCAACAGCCGCAGCGCGGCAACAACGAGGATAACGGCCAGCAGGACCTGCTCGGGCTGAGCGTCCAGGAACTGCCGCGCGAGCTGAAGGCCCGAGGCATGAGCGGAGTCCGGGTCGTCGACCTCGATCCGGACGGGGCCGCCGCCGAAAGCGGCATCCAGCGCGGCGACGTGATCGTTTCGGTGAACCAGAAGAAGGTGAAAAACCTCGCCGAATACTACCAGATGATGAAAGACGCCGAGGATCGCGGTGCGGCGACCCTGCTGGTCAAAAGGGGCAACGCCAGCATCTACTTCTCAATAAGATTAAGGTAGTATCTTGCGAAAAAGCTGCGTATAATGGCCGGCGATCAACCTGAGGAGAAACCTAGATGAGCCTCATTGACAATCGCGACCAGGCAAGACGACTGGCCCGAGCCATCGTATCGGATGTGGCGATCTACAACCGGGAGAAGGTCGAGGAAGGGATCAAGAACGACAACATCTTCGAGGTCCTGGGCGAACAGCTTGCCGAAGGCAGGGAGCACTTCAACTCCCGAGTCACCGAAGAGATTGCTGCCTCGAACGTCTTCGACATCGCCGTGGTCGATGTCCTGATCAAACGGGCCGGCAAGATCGAGTCGTTCATCTGGTAGTGGAGACGCGAATACAGTAAAGAACAGGGACGGGCGCGCTTCTTGGAAACGCGCCCGCCTCTTTTTTGGTCCTACGATTTCCGGTTTTCCGGCGCCCGATCCGACCGACGCCGGCAGCTTTTTTGGGGGAACATTGCAACAGTTCGAACTCACCTTTCCCGTCGGGGCCGACCCCGAGCGGCTGGACAGCTTCCTCGCCCGCAGCGTCGCGGAGCTGACCCGCTCGGCCGTGCTGCGCCTCATCGAGACCGGCCATGCGACGGTGAACGGGGAGCACCCCAAGCCGTCGCTCAAACTAAAGGGGGGGGAGCAGGTCATCCTGGAGATCCCCCCGCCGGTCCCGGCCGAGCCGCAGGCGGAAACCATCCCGTTGGAGATCCTCTACGAGGACAGCGAGCTCGTGGTGGTCAACAAGGCGGCCGGCATGGTGGTCCATCCCGGCGCGGGCAACGCCGACGGGACCCTGGTGAACGCGCTTTTGGGCCACTGCACCGACCTCTCCGGCATCGGCGGCGAGCTTCGCCCCGGTATCGTGCACCGCATCGACAAGGACACCTCGGGGGTGCTGGTGATCGCCAAGAGCGACCGGGCCCACCAGCACCTGGCCGAACAGTTCAAGGCACACAGCATCAAGCGGGTCTACCTCGCCCTGGTGTACGGCAGCTTCGCCCAGGACGGCGGCAAGATCGAGTCCACCATCGGACGCCACCCCATCGACCGCAAGAAGATGTCGGGGAAGGCGCGGCACGGCAAGCACGCCGTCACCCACTGGAGGGTGGTCGCCCGCTACCCCGGCCTCACGCTGCTCCGGCTGCGCCTGGAAACCGGGCGCACCCACCAGATCCGGGTCCACCTCTCCGAGGCGGGGCATCCGCTGGTCTGCGACGAAACCTACGGCGGCGGAACCCGCATCACGGCGCTCAAGGACCCGGAGCTGAAAAAGATGATCAAGGAGATGGGGCGCCACGCGCTCCATGCCAAGACGCTCGGTTTCCTGCACCCGGTCACCGGCAGCTACCTCGAATTCGACACCGATCTCCCCCCCGACCTGGCGGGGATCATCTCCTACCTGGAGAGCAACAACCAATAAGGACCGCGAGGAATTACTGATGGAAATGACCAAGGCCGGAAAGATCCACTACCTGAAACCCGAGCTGGGGGACGGGCTGACTGCCGCGGGGTTCACCACCCGCCACGAGGGGGTTTCCCGCCCGCCGTACAACTCGCTGAACCTCGGGACCAACACGCTCGACTCGCCGCACAACGTCGAGGGGAACCGCAGCCTCCTGGCCCGCGCCTTCGGCGGAACCCTGGAGCGTTTCCTGACCGTCACCCAGGTGCACGGGACCGACCTCCTCATGATCGACGCCCCGAACCCCGAGTTCGACCATTTCCTCAAGCTGGAGTGCGACGGCATCGTCACCAACCAGCCGGGGCTGATGATCGCGATCTGCGTCGCCGATTGCGTTCCGGTCCTTTTGCACGACCCGGTGCAGGGAGTCGCGGCGGCACTGCACGCCGGCTGGAAAGGGACGGCCGGCAACATCGCCGGCAAGGGGGTCGAAGCGATGGTGAAACTCTTCGGCTCCCAGCCCGGCGACATCCGCGCCGCGATCGGCCCCTGCATCCACAGCTGCTGCTACGAGGTTGACCAGCCGGTGAAGGAAGCGTTCCAGGCGGCCGGCGCGCCGTGGGAGCTCTGCGCCACCGAAAAGGAACGCGGCAAGTGGAACCTCGATCTGGCCGCGGCCAACCGTTGGCAGCTCAAAGACGCCGGTCTTCCGGAGTCGCGCATCGATACCAGCGAGCACTGCGTCTGCTGCGACCACGACCTTTTCTTCTCTCACCGGCGCGATTCCGAGGGGACCGGCCGGCAGGTTGGCTTCATTATGCTCTGACGCGGAGTGGCTCGGCCGCACGCAGTGGCCCGGGCTCCCACGTCGCATCATCAAAGGAGGCGTCACTTCATGCGGATGTTGATCAAGCTGGCGGTATTTGTTGCGGCAACCACGGCGCTTTTCGGCTGCGCCCAGAACCATTACAACGTCCCCCACACCTCGATGGAAAAGGTGAAGGTGGTCGGCGTGGCACCGTTCATGGTCGATCCCGACTCCGATATCAAGCACCCGGAGAAGGCCGCCGTGGTGAAGGTGATCGAGCAGGTGAACCGGCGCAACGAAAAGGAACTGATCGCCCGGCTGCGCGAGAGCGGGATCTTCTTTGCGGTGCGCCCGATGGACGATGAGCCGGGACGGCTGTTCACCAACCTGGTCGCCAGCCGGGAGCGCCGCGACGATGCCGGGGTGGTCTATAACAAGTACTTCTACAAGAAGAAGGAGCTCAAGGAGCTCATGGCGGCCAACGGCTACGACGCCCTGATGGTCGTCATGGTGAGCGGGCTCACCACCCGGGAGAAGGTCCGCTCCAGCAACCTCCTTTCCTACGTGGAGACCGACTTCAACAACCTCTCCCTCACCGCGCAGCTCCTCGACCCGGAAGGAACCATCCTCTGGGAGTACCCGAACTTCCGCCAGCGCTCCCTTTCCTACCCGATGCTGCTTTCCTTGCAGTACCCGGACTTCGACGAGGCCGCGGCCAACCTCTCCGACCAGGTCGACATCAAGTTCAAGAGCGTGGCCGGGGTCATTGCCGCTCTCGGGCAGAGCAAGGAATCCGCGATTGCCAACGGGACCAAGATCTCCGCGCTCTACGACAAGCAGCTCGACGAGATGCTCTCCCTGATGAAGACGGACAAGCCGTTTTTCGGGAACAAGAAGGATGACGGCACCGCGCTGACCGCGGCACCCGCTTCGGCACCGGCACCGGTTCCGGCAGCGGTGGCAGCCCCGGCGGCGGCTCCGATCGCGACCCCGGCCTCCGCCCCCGCACCGGCGGCGGCCCGCGTCTCAGCTCCGGCGCCCACTCCGGCCCCGGCGGCGGCCCCGGCTTCGGAACCGAAAATCGCTGCGCCGACCTCGCTCGGAGAGGTCACCCTCCCCCCTTCCCGCCAGTAACCCTAGAGTTGGCGGCCGGGCCGCGCCCGCCGGGAAATACGCAACGAGCGCCTCGTGCTGTGGTAGCACCATGCCGGCGCGACTAGTCCGATCGGGCTGAAATCGCGCCAGGAAATGGCGCTCCCACCAATGCCGCCTTCCAGCGTCTCTCACCCAACAAAAAGCCGGCGCGAGTCTCTCTCGCGCCGGCTTTTTCATTACCCTCGGCCCCTGCTTGCCAGCTACAGCTCCTCGAAATCCTCCGGGTCCTCGTCGGTCTCTTCGGCGACTTCCTCATCGCCCCCCGCTTCGGGCTCGTCGTCGAAATCCTCGTCGCTCACCCGCTTCAAAAACTGGCGGTTACTCTCGATCTGCCGGCGGATCTCCTTGGTCAGCTCCTCAAGGTCGTCCCACTCAACGCTCATCCTTCTCCCCCCCGGCGCGCAAGCGTCTTGCGGTACAGCTCAAGATAACGGTTCACCGAGTTGTTCCAGGAAAAGTCGCAGCTCATCCCGCGCCGCATCAACTTCTTCCACAAGACCCGGTCTTCGTAGGCGGCCATCGCGCGGCTGATGGTCGCCCAAAGCGCATCCGCGGTGTACTCGTCGAAGACGAAACCGTTAGGGGCGGCCTTGTCGCCGTCACGCGGGTCGACCACGCTGTCGGCGAGCCCGCCGGTGCGGCGCACCACCGGAACCGATCCGTAGCGCATGGCGATCAGCTGCCCCAGGCCGCACGGCTCGAAATAGGAAGGCATCAGGAACATGTCGCTGCCGGCGTAGATCTTCGGAGCCAGGGCGTTGTCGAACCCGCTGGCAAACGCGATGTTACGGGCCTTGATCGAGGTGAGCGCCTTGACGTAGCGCTCTTCGCCGGAGCCCAGGATGACCAGCTGGAGCGGGGCGGCGGCAAAGGTCGGCAAGAGCTCGGTCACCAGGTCGAATCCCTTCTGGGCCACGACCCGGGAGACCATCCCGATCAGCGGCACGTCGGGAGAGGTGCTGAGCCCCATCAGCCGCTGCAGCCCCACCTTGTCCACCATCTTTCCGGAAAGGGAGGCGTGGCTGTAATTCTTCATGATTTCCCGGTCCACCGCCGGGTTCCATTCCTCGTAATCCACCCCGTTCAGGATGCCGAAGAGGTCTTCGCTGCGCTGCTGGAGCACCCCGTGCAGCCCGCACCCCATCTCGGGGGTCTGGATCTCGCGGCAGTACGCCTCGGATACGGTGGTGACCACGTCGGCGGAGATGATCCCGGCCTTCATCAGGTTCACCTTGCCGTAGAACTCCAGCCCGTCCATGGTGAAGCACTCCGGGGCAAGCCCCATGTCGGTAAGGGTCTCCGGCGGGAAGAGTCCCTGGTAGGCGAGGTTGTGGATGGTGAACACCACGCCGGTGCGGGCGAAGAACGGGTCGTCCTTGCGCTCGTGGCGCAAAAGGTGCGGGATCAGGGCGGTCTGCCAGTCGTGGCAGTGGATGATGTCCGGGCGGAAGTCCATCTTCTTGAGCAGCTCCAAAACGCAGCGGCAGAAGAAGGAGAAGCGGAGGTGGTTGTCGGGGTAATCGCCGTCGGCGGTGCCGTAGAGATGTTCGCGGGAAAAGTATTCCTTGTTCTCGATGAGGTAGACCGGGATCTCTCCCAGGGACGCCTGGCGCAGGAACCCCTTCCGCTCGGTGTCGCCGACGACGACCGAGGCGCTCTTTCTCCCCTTGCGGACCGCCATCCCCCCTTTCTCAACCGTGGAGTAGAAAGGCATCATGATCCGCACGTCGTGGCCGTGCGCCTTCAAAGTCTTGGGAAGGGCGCCGGCAACGTCGGCGAGACCGCCGGTCTTGGCAAAGGGGGTCACCTCGGAGGCGACGAACAGGATTTTCATGTAAAACCTCAAAATTCTTGAATTGATCGACCAATGAGAAGCTCGGAAAGAAACTCCTTACCATACTCTCAACTGCAGGGAAATGTCAAATTTCTGCCTCGCGCAGAAAGGTCGCGGCGTCCTCCGGTGAGGTCGGGTTGATGAAGAAACCGGTCCCCCACTCGAACCCTGCGATCTGGGTCAGCCGCGGCACGAGTTCGATGTGCCAATGGTAGTCGTACTCGAGCGAACTCCAGAACTCCGGTTTCCCCTGCCGGGGCTGCCTGGGCGGGGCGGTGTGGAGGATGAAGTTGTACGGGGGATCACGCAGCACCGACTTCAGCCGGCAAAGCATGTCCTTCAAGGCGACGGCAAGATCGGCGAGATCGTGATCGTCCATCAGGGTGAAGTCGTGGACGTGGCGCTTCGGATAGAGCCTAAGCTCAAACGGGAAACAGGAGGCGTACGGGGTGAGCGTGACGAAGTTCGGGAATTCCTTCACCACCCGCTCCCCCTTGGCGAGCTCGAACTCGATCACGTCGCAGAAGATGCAGCGCTCCTTGGCTTCGTAGAACTCGCGGCAGGTTCTGAGCTCGGTCACCGCGACCGGCGGGGTCAGCGGGACCGCGATCAGCTGGCTGTGCGCGTGGGAAAGGGTGGCCCCGGCGCAGCTCCCCTGGTTCTTGAACAGGACCAGGTAGCGCAGCCGGGGATCGCGGCTCAGGTCGGCGAGGCGGGCGCGGTAGACGCCTAAGACCTCGGCGATCTCGTCGGCCGAGAGGTCGGCCAGGGCCCGGCCGTGGTCCGGGGTCTCGATGATCACCTCATGGGCGCCGACCCCCTCCATCACGTCGTAGGGGCCGTACCCCCGGCTTTTGAGCTCCCCTTCGATGCGCAGGGCGGGGTACTTGTTCGGGATCACCCGGACCCGCCACCCGGGCTGGTTCGGCTCCCCCGCCTCGCGCAGGGCCATGATCTCCGGATGGGTCTTCTCCTCGTTACCGTAGCAAAACGGACAACTTTCCCCGGAAAAGGACTCCGGTTCAACCTGGAAATCACGCGGGCGCCGCCCGCGTTCGGTGGCAATGATCACCCAGTTCTGCTTCAAAGGATCCCAGCGTAATTCCGACATCGTCACCTCGTGTTGCCGCCGAACCGTCAGATGAGCCAGGTTTCGGCCTCCAGCTCCGGTCCGGCATAATCCAGGAGCAGCGGCGCGTCCAGAGGCCAGCGCCCCAGCAGTTCGCCGGCCCGGGAGAGGGTGAACTGGGCGAAGAGGCGATCACCCGGGGCAAGTCCCAGCACGGCCAGGGGTACCGCGACCTCGGCGACGCGCACGACGCAGTAGCGGACCTTGGCCCCGGAGGGACGCCAGACGCCGTCCTCCTTCTGCAACAGCTCCGCGCTCATTGCCCCGCCCACCAGGTCGGCCCGGAATTCCAAGCCGGCGATCAGGTTGAGGGTGAAGACGTCGGCGGCGCCAAGGATACGGTCCAGCGGCTGCACCCCGTCGATCCGGAAATAGAAGAACTCCAGGTCGAACCCGTAGTAAAGGGACTGGAGCAGGCTTTCCCCGGCATGCATGGTGGAGGAGCGCTTGGAGAGATCGTAAAGCCCGGCGGCCAGCCACTTGAAGTAGTCGGTCACCGTCCCGGTGAGGGCCGGGGTGATCAGCGCGGCCGGCTCCCGGATGAAGCCCGCCGGCAAAAGCTTCTTGATCGGGGCGAAGAGCTCGCGCGGCACCTCGAGGTCCAACAGACGGTAGACGTTCATCAGGTGGCGCCGGAAGAGGAGGTCGAAGGTCCCGGCGTGGTGCGAGAAATGGTCGTCGCCGTACCACCAGAACCAGTCGCTCCCCTCCGCGGCATAAAGCGAGGTGCAGACCAGCTGCGCGGTTTCATCCCCGTCATCGCCGCCGGCCAGAATCCGCGCCACCTCGGGGCTGGCCGCGACCGCCGCCTGCCGGGCCCGGGCCAGATGGTCCCAGGCGGTGTTCTCTTCCGGGTGGCCGATCCAGATGGCGTAGTTCGCGTTGATCCAGGAGCCGGGATGGATATGATGCAGCGGACGCCGCTCCGGGATCCGCTCCAGGGCCTCGGAGAAGGTCGCCGGAACCAGCCCGTGGGTCTCGGAAAGTGCGCTGTAGACGCGGGAGAGGAAGGGAAGTCCGTTCCCCTCGAAATATTCCCAGGCGTTCTCGCCGTCCATGATGATCGAGGCGACCCGCGGGGCGTGGCAATGGCGCAGGATCTCCTTGAGCCGCCCCAAAAAGTCCGCCGCCGCCCGCTGGGTCTCCCACTGCGAATAGGTAAAGGAGATCGCGTCGGATAAGGCGTGGTCGCGGAAGAACAGGGCGAGTTCGTGGCCGTCGCGCTGGAACTGGTAGGGGCGGTAGAGGTGATCGCGTTCCTTGCCGATCCCGCCGGCAAGCGAGTGGGCGAGCACCCACTCGTCCGAGGCGGCCCACCCGATGCCGCATTCGGCCATGAGGCACAGGGCCTCGTCGCTCACCGACCCTTCCGAGGGCCACATCCCCTTCGGCTTTACCCCGAAGAGTTCCTGGAAAAGGGCGATGGCCCGGGAGATTTGGGCCCGGGCGTCCTCAGGATGGCGAAACGGAAACATCGGAAGGTTGATCTTGGGGAGCGCGGTACGCGCCGCGCCGGTATCGCACAAAAGCGGGAGGATCGGGTGGAAATAGGGGGTGACCGAAAGCTCGACCTTCCCCTCCTCGGCAAGCCGCCGGTAGAGCGGAACGATCTCCCCCAGGAGGGTTCGCTGGGTCGCCAGGAGAAGCGCCTTGTCCTGTTCGGTGTAGTTTTTCCCCTTGGCGATCAACTCGGCAAAGACCGGGAAGCGGCGCCGGGCCATCTCGCCGGTCCAGGTCAGGAAGAACCAGACCTGCAGATCGAGAAAGTCCTGGGGACGCAGGGTGTGCAGCCGGTCCTTAAGCGGCACCCCCGAGCCCCCGCCGGCCAGGCAGTAGAGCTCCAGGTAGCGCGGGTGCGGCTCGATCATCCGCTGCCGGTTCGCCGAGAAGAAGTTCTCCAGGATGAAGAGACGCTCCTCATCGTCGAGATCGGCGGGGGGACGCGCCGCGAGGGTCAGGAAGGGATCGGAAGCGGTACCGGAGGCGTACTCCAGGAGCTGCTCCAAAAGGGAGGGGACCAGGTTGAAGGTAGCCCGCGCGCCTTCCGTCGCCTCGACGATCGCGGGCATGTCGTAATAGTCCTTGATCCCGTGCAGGTAGGTCCAGGGGAGGAGGTATTCCCCCTCCACCGGGTCCTTGTAGTAGGGCTGATGCATGTGCCACAAGAATGACACGTACAGGGGTTCGGCCATGGCTCCCTCGGTTTCATGACGTCTACGGCGCCGAACTCCGGGCGCCGGCCGGCCCTACTGCTGCAGCTCCTTCTTCCACCTTTCCACCTTCTGCATGTACTCTTCGAGGAGCCGCTGGGCGGTGCGCGGCTCCTTCGCCTCGGCCACCACGTGCACCAGCGGGAGGTACTGGTCGGGGAGCACCAGGACCCAGTCGTCGCCGAAGGAGACCTTGATCCCGTCGATGAAGGTCGCCTCCTTCTCCACGCTGTCCTCACTCATCTTGCGCATGATCCCGCCCTTCATCTCCCAGATGCAGGAGACCTTCCCTTCGAGGAAGGTGCGGAAGGGGACCTCTTTCATCACCCGCGACAGCGGCACCCCGGCGGCGGCGCAGAGTTCCAGGGTCTTGGCGATGGTGAAGAGGCCGTCGAAGGCGGCCTGGAACTTCGGGAAGGCGAAGCGCCCCCCCATCGACCCGGCCATCACCACCTCGGGGGAAATGGCCGCCTCGATCATGGAGCGCTCCGCGCTCTTGGTGCGGCGCACCGAGCAGCCGTGGTCCGAAGCCATCTGCTCGATCACCGACGGCGCGGAAACCGGAATGGCGAAGGCGCCGCGGGCCCCGGCCTTCAGCATGAGCGCCACCATGAGGCGCAAGAGCTCGGCGGGCTGGTAGATCTTGCCGGTCTCGTCGATGAGGACCACCTCCTCGGCGGTCGGGTCGAGCCAGAAGCCGGCCCGCGCCTCCAAGGAGACCACGATCTTGGACAGCTGCTGCAGGCTGTGCGGCTTCTCGTCGGCGCTCTTCGCCCCGCGCTGCTCGTCGAGGTAGGTGTTGAGCGCGATCACCTCGCACCCCATGTCGTTCAATATCTGGGGGAGGATCTGCCCCGCCCCGGAATGGTTGAAGTCGATCACGACCTTGGTCGCGCTCTTGCGCAAAAGCGCCTGGTCCAGCCCGCGGAAGAACCCTTCCCGGTAGAAATCGACGACCTGGGGAAGTTCGGTGATCCCGCCGGGCTCGGTGTGGTGGGCACGCCGGAAGTTTTCCTTGTAGAAGATCCGCTCCACGTTCTTGCCCATGGAGCTCGAAAAGTCGAGGCCGTCGGCGTCGAGGAAGACGATCTCGGTGGAGGCGGGATCGTCCATCGCCTGGCGGAAATGGACCCCGCCGACCTCCCCGAAGGTGCGCAGCTTGTAGCGCAAAAGCGGCAGCGAGATCATCCTGAGGTCGCGGACGTTGACCCCGGCGGAGAGACATCCCCCCAGAAAGCTTCGCTTGAGCATCCGGGAGGAAAGGGTCGCGTCGCGCCCGATCAGGACATGGCTTCCCTTGGGGAGCGACGAGCCGTAGGCGCAGCCGAGCTTGGCCACGAACTCCGGGGTCAGCTCGATATTGGTGAGCCCCTTGATCATCTCTCCTTCGAAGAGCGACTTCTTCCAGCGCTCGCCCCAGATGAGGTTGCCGGTCACCGTGGAGCCCGCCTCGATCACCTTGCGCGGCCAGACCTTCACGTCGCGCTTGAGCAAGGATTCCTCGCCGATGGCGGTGTCGTCGGCGACCACCACCCCCTCCTCGGTGACCACGCCCGGGCCGACGCTCACGTTGTTGCAAATGACGCTGTCGTTGATTCGCGCCCCCTTCTTCACGTAGACGTTGTCCCAGATCACGCAGCGGGAAAGCTTGGCCCCCGGCTCGATGGTGCAGTTGCGCCCGATCACGGCGTCGCGGATCTCGGCGCCGCCGAGCACCTGGGTGTTGTCCCCGATGACCACGGTCCCTTCGGTGGTGGTCGCCTCGCCCAGGCGGACGTCGAGCCCCAGGCGGAGATCCTTGCCCGGCACCTCACGCTTGGCCTCGTCGATCTTCACGGTGACCTTCCCCTTGAGGATGTCGTGATGCGCCTCGCGGTAGGAATCGGTGTTGCCGATGTCGCGCCAGTATCCCTTGATGGGGAAGCCGAAGAGCGGGAGCTTCTTTTTCAAAAGGAGCGGGAAGAGGTCCTGGGAGAAGTCGAAGTTCTCCCCTTCCGGGATGTACTTGAAGATCTCCGGTTCCAGGACGTAAAGCCCGGTGTTGATGGTGTCGGAGATGACCTCGCCCCACCCCGGCTTCTCCAGAAACTGGGTGATCCGCTTCTCCTTGTCCGTGACCACCACCCCGAACTGGAGCGGGTCCTTGACCGAGGTGAGGGTGATGGTGGCGAGCGCCTTGCTGGAGAGGTGGAAGTCGAGCACCTTCTGGATGTTGAAGTCGGTGAGGAGGTCGCCGCTGATGATGACGAAGCGCTCGTCCAGGTATTTTTCCGCGTACTTCACCGCCCCGGCGGTCCCCATGTCCTCAAGCGGGGTGACGTAGGTGATGCGGACCCCGAACTCGGCGCCGTCGCGGAAGAAGTTCTTGATCACGAACGGCTGATGATACAGGAGCATCACCAGGTCGGTGATGCCGTACTTCTTGAGGAGCTCCACGATGTGGAGCATGATCGGACGGTTGACGAGCGGAACCATCGGCTTGGGAATATTGCAGGTGAGCGGTTGCATCCGGGTGCCAAAACCACCCGCCATAATCACAGCTTTCATATCAGGAGCTCCTTAGGTGAAACCGTTCAACGTTCGACGTTCAACGTTCAAGGTTTGTGGTTCACGGTTCAAGGGTTTCGTCTGTGCAAGCTTCTGCGGCCGAAGTTCTTGGCAAGTCCGACGTCGAGTGTCTAAGGTTGGACGTCGAACGTTGAACCTTGAACTGCCTCTACCCCACCGCCTTCTGTTTCTTGGTCAGGACCCTCTTGATCTCGTCCTTGAGCTCCTGCATGTCGCTCGACTTCACCACGTAGCCGTCGGCGAGCCAGGCGGAGAAATCGTCCTTGTAGCAGGAAAAGGCGGTGCAGAGGATCACCGGGAGCGAGTGGCGCTCCTTCACGATCTTCTGCAAAAGGTCGATACCGCTTTCGTTTTTCAGCTTGATGTCCAGGACCGCGAGGTCGAAGGTCTCCGCCTGGAGCTTCTCCACCGCGTCGACCGCCGAGGCGGCGGTCACCACTTCGTACCCCTCGTCGCTCAGTTCCTGTGCGTAGAGCAACCTGATGTTCGACTCATCATCAACTACAAGCAGCTTCGCCATGCAGATATTCTCCTTTCGTTGAAAGCCTTATCGCGTAAACGTTCCCCCCCCCGGGAGGGTTGGTGATGGAAAAGGAGCTGCCGTGCCGCTCCAAAATGGTCTTGCACAGGGAGAGACCGACCCCGGTCCCCATCTCCTGAGTGACAAAAAAAGGCGCGGTGAGCGCCTCTTGGGCCGATTCGGTAAGTGGAGCCCCGGAATCGCTGATCCGGACCAGGACGTCGTCCCCCTCCAGCGCAGTCTCCACGGTGAGGTCCCCCCCCTTCTCCATGGCCACCATGGCGGTGCCGATGATGGTCCGGACGCAATAGGAGATCTGCTTGTAGTCGATGCGGACCCGGGGGATGTCGGGGGCAAGCAGGGTGCGGGCCCGGATCCCGACCTGCTCCAGGCTCGGCGCCACGTCGTCCAGGTTCGTCATGACGAGCTCGTTCAGATCCCAAAGATCCATGACCGGAAACAGCGACTCGGAGTAGTCGAGGACCTCGCTCAAGACGTCCTCCAACTGGCGGGTCTCCCGCACGATGGATTCGAGATAGCCGCGCCGTTTGTCGTCCTCGGGGCTCCCCTTGAGCAGGGTGCGGGCGAAGCCGCCGATAACCATCAACGGATTGCGAATGGAATGGGCGATCGAGGAGGTGATCTTCCCCACCAGCGCCATCTTTTCCATCTTCACGATCAGCTCCTGCTGCTCGCGAAGCTTCAGGTTGGCCCCCTTCTGCTTCTCCACTTCCTCCTGGAGCCGCTCGTAGAGCGAGGCCCGCTCCAGGGCGAAGGCGACCGGGAAGGCGAAGGTCTCCAGGGACTGCATGTCCTGGAGGGTGATCGGCTTATGGGTGATGCAGTTGTCGGCGATGATGATCCCGATGCGGCGGTTTCGGGAGATGAGCGGCATGACCAGGAAGCAGTCGACCCCGAGGATGCGGGCGAGCCCCCGGTCGAGGTCCGGGTTGTTGAGGGCGTTTTCGACGAGGATCGGCTTTTTGGTGCGCAGGGCACGGTTGAAGATGTGCCCCTGGTCGGAAAGGGGTACGGTGAGCTGGTTCAGGATGTCGTGGAACTTGACTTTCTCGGAGCTGAGCTTGGTCTTCTGGAAGTTCTTGGCCAACTCCTTGAGGGTGAAGTTGCTGCGCCCGATGTCGTCCCAGGTGCGCCACGCCTCTTCGTAATCGCGGGGACCGACCCCCAGGTAGCCGCGGATGTAGCGCCGCTCCTTGTCGGTCATCAGCAAAAAGGCGCGGTTCATCCCGAACCCCTTGCCGGCGGTGATCGCGGTCATTGCCACCGAGAGGACTTCGTCGATGTCCATCGAGGTCTGCAGGACGAGCCCCACCTCGCGCAGGAATTTGATCTCGCGGGTTCTGCTGTTCAAAAAGCTCAGCATCACCCCCATCTGGCTCTTTTGTTCCTGGAACTCGGTGAGGATGTAGGGGACGACCTCGGCCAGGGGGTTGTCCATCCCCTTCATCCGGGCCAGGTCGTTTTTGAAGCGGGGGCACTCCGCGCACTTCTCCACCACCCGGCGCCGGTGCGAGGTATACAGGTCCTCCTCCCCCTCGCCGATGTAAGGGCACGCTTCGGGGACGATCTCTTCTTTACTCCAACAACATTCCCAATCCAAGCAGCCTCCCCGGGGTCCCACACTTAGGAAAAAAGAAGTGCGGGAAATTATATCAGCCCATTTGTGAATTTCAAGGAGAATTTTCCAACTTTTTCCGATTTATTAATTAACAATTGCTAGAGCGGCTGCACTAAGTCGTCAAAATCAGGCACTGAACCACGCAAAGCATGCGCGACAAAGGTAGGGAGCGGGGCGGGAGCTGGAGCCGGCCCTGCACAGGGGGCAGGGCCGGCGGGTACGGGGAAAGATAGCGGGGTGGAAGCGGGGACTACTTTCCGGCCACCTGGCGGAGGCGCTCGACGTTCAGGATCACGACCTTGCTGCCGTCGACCTCGATGATCCCCTCGTCCTTGAGTTTCTTCAGGGTCCGGGAGAGGGTCTCACTGACGGTGCCCAGCCGGGAGGCGAGCTCCCCCTTGCGCATGTCGAGCTCGACGTAGGTCTTCCCCTGGAACGTGGTCCCTTTCCGGTTCCCCAGCTCGAGCAGATAGGAGGCGAGCCGCGAGGGCGCGTCGGCGAAGGAGAGTTCCTCGATCTGGTGGGCGAAGCGGCGCAAAAGCATCGAGAGGGAGGCGATCAGGTTCATCGAGAAGCGGGGGTTACGCTCCAAGAGCCCCATGAACGACTCGCGCGGGAAGTAGAGCACCTCCCCTTTCTCGACCCCGCGGGCCTCGGCGGGATACCTGCCGTCGCCGAAGAACGCGGCCTCGGCGAACGTCTCCACCGGGTGCACCATGTGGAGCACCTTCTCCCGTCCGTCCGGGGAGATCTTGCAGAGTTTGAGGGCGCCCCGGGCAAGGAGGTAGAAACCTTCCGCCTGTTCCCCTTCGGTGAACAGCGTCTCTCCCTTGGCAAACGGGCGGCGTACCGCGATCTGCGCCACGTCGGCGAGGTGCTCGTCGGAAAGACCGGAGAAAAGAAGTGCCTTCTTAATGATCTCGCTATTTTCCATGCCCTCATATTTACCTGATTGGGGGCGTGGAGGCAATACCTAAATGGGGAGCGATCCGGCGGATCAGGCGGTCGGTCCGATCCGCGCCAAGGACGGCGGGAGAGCCCGCGCCACGCTTTACTTCGCCGATGATCTCGGGTAACATGGCACCTTCATGAAAAAGACCCTCTACCTCTATATATTCAGGGAGATACCTCCCCCGTTTTTGATCGGGATGGCCACCTTCACCTTCATGCTCCTGATGGGGCGGTTTTTAAAGCTGGCCGAGATGGTGGTGGAGAAGGGGGTCCCGCTTTCCGACGTGCTGCGCATGGTCGCCTACCTGCTCCCCTCCTTCTGGCTCTACACCATTCCGATGGCGCTTTTGCTGGCCACCCTGCTCGCCTTCGGCCGGCTTTCCGGGGACAGCGAAGTGACCGCCATGAAAAGCTGCGGCATCAGCCTCTACGGCATGCTTCCCCCGCCGATCGTCTTCGCCCTGATCTGCTGCGTGCTCTGCAGCTGGATCACCATCTATGCCGTCCCCTGGGGGAACCTCGCCTTCAAGAAGCTCATCATCGAGGTGGCCCAGAACAAGGCGGGCGTGGTGCTCAAGGAACGGGTCTTCAACGACGCCTTCCCGGGGCTGGTGATCTACACGGAAAAGTTCGACCCGAAACGCCAGACCATGGAAGGGGTCATCATCAACGACGAGCGCAATCCGAAGGACCCGTCGACCATCTTTGCCAAGGGGGGCGCTCTCGTCGCCGACCCGGGGGAGCGTTCCATCGAGTTCCACCTCAAAGACGGGAGCATCCACCGCAGCTCCGGCAAGGAAGGGTACCGCCTGGTCGAGTTCCAGGGGTACGACCTGCGGGTGTCCCTCGCCCAGGAGGACAAGCAAGCCGAGAAGAGCGAGTCCGAAATGACCCTCGATGAGTTGCGCCACCCCCCGAAGGGGCGCAGCGCCAAGGACGTCATGTCGATGCGTCTGGAATACTACAGCCGGCTGGCGCTCCCCTTCTCCTGCTTCGTGTTCACTCTCCTGGCGATGCCGCTGGGGATCCAGAACCGCCGCTCCGGGAAGGCCGCCGGCTTCTCGGTCAGCATCGGGGTGCTCCTGCTCTATTACATCGCCCTTTCCGGCTTCAAGACCATGGGGGAGCGCGGGGTCATCTCCCCGGCCCTCGCCTGTTGGGCGCCCAACATCGTCTTCCTGGTCCTGGGCGCCTACCTCTTCCGCAAGGCGGCGGTGGAGGAAGAGCTTCCGCTGGCCGCGCCGATCGGACAGGCGCTGCGTGCCGTCAAACGGATGATGGCGCGGGGAGGGCGCGGATGAGGATCCTGACCCGCTACGTCGCCACGACCTACCTGCGCATCCTGGCGCTCTGCCTCGGCGCCTTCATCGCCATCTACCTGGTGGTCGATTTCATGGAGAAGGTCGCCCGCTTCACCAGAAGCGGCGCCTCCTGGTACGTCATCTTCTCCTTTTTCGTCGCCAAGACGCCGGAGATCATCAGCCAGAGCGCGCCGCTTGCGGTGCTGATGGCGACCCTTTTGACCCTCGCCACCCTTTCCATGAACTCCGAGATCACCGCCATGCGGAGCTGCGGCATCGGCCTGGCCCGGATCACCATGCCGATCCTGGTCATCGCCTTCATCTTCAGCGTCCTGAGCCTGGTGGTCGGGGAAATGGTCCTCCCCAAAAGCTACGCCAAGCGGACCTACATCCAGGAGGTGCTGATCGAGAAGAAGAGCCCGAGCACCTTCTTCCGCCAGCAGAACATCTGGTACCGCGAGCCGGGCGCCGTGCTCCGCGCCGCCCTGTTCGACCCGGGGAGCCAGACCCTCAAGGGGATCACCTTCTGGGAACTGGACCACGACCTGAAGCCTTTGCGGCGCACCGACGCCGCCTCCGGGATCCTGGGGGCCAACGGCTGGATCTTCAAAAACGCCGTGGTCTGCGACTTCGCCCCCGGCGAGCCGAAGTTCCACGAGGCAGCCACCCTTCCGGTCCCCCTCAAGCTGAAACCCGCCGACCTCAAGGTGCTCGGCAAGTATTCGGACAACATGACCATCTCCGAGCTGCGCAACTACTGCAAGAAGCTCAGGGAGGGGGGATACGACCCCACCCGCTACCTCGCCCAGATGCACGGACGGTTTTCGCTGCCGTTCGGCGCGGCGGTCATGGCCTTTCTCGGGGTCCCCTTCGCCATGCGCAGCAGCCGCTCCAGCGGCATTGCCCTGGGCATCGGGCTATCGCTTGGGATCGGCTTTCTCTACGTCATCGTCAACAACGTCATCCTCTCCTTCGGGCAGGTGGGCGTGCTCCCCCCGATCGTGGCGGCGTGGGCGACGAACTTCATCTTCCTCCTGGTCGGGATCTGGCTCTGCCTGACGGTCGAAAGCTGACCCACCGGAAGGCTTCAGCATTACCATGCAATAGGAGGTGCGCCGTGAAACCATCCGTGAGCATTCTGGTCCTGTTTCTACTCACCACACTGACGTGGAGCGCCGTGGCGCAACCGCTCCCCCCCCTCCCCACGCCCCGGGAAGGAGTTCCGGCCGCCGGGGGAGCCGCCCGCGGCGAGGCGCGCAGCGCGCCGCTCACCGTGCTCAGCATCATTCCCGCCCAGGGCGAGCCCGGGATCACCGTCACCCTGAACGGCAACGGCTTCACCGACCGCACCGTCGCCTTTCTCGGGGCCACCGAGGTCCGGACCACCCTGGTGGCGGACAAGGTGCTCACCCTGGTGATCCCCGACCTGCAGCCGGGGCTCTACGCGCTCTACCTGCGGCGCGAAGACGGGACCACCTCGCGCCCCTACAACTTCTCGGTGCAACCGGTCCGCCCCGAGATCAGTTCGCTCTCCCCGGAGAAGATCGACGCCTGCGCCGCCGGCCGGGAACGCGAGGTGACCGTGAACGGGCTGAACTTTCAAAGAGGCGCCCAGATCGTTTTCGACGGGGGCGGGATCGGCACCCGGTTCGTTTCTCCCGAGGCGGTCGCCTTCGTCACCCCGCAGCTTCCCTCCGGGCTGCACCAGGTGATGGTGCGCAACCCTTCCGGGGCGGCATCCGATCCCCTGGCCCTGATCATCGACAGCAAGCCGGAGATCAGCAACGTGGCCATCGGCTCCGACTACGTCAGCTATTACGAGCTGATCGTCAGCGGCCGGAACTTCCAGCAGGGGTCCACCCTGGTAGTGGACGGGGTACGGATCCACACCGGCGAGCCCAGGGCCGGAAATCGCGAGTCGCTGATCTACGCCGGCTGCAGCCAGATCATCTACCAGCGCCACCCCTACGACGCCACCCCCAAGGACCTGAGACTCCAGGTGGTGAACCCCAACGGCGAGGAGAGCGGCGTGGTGTCGGTGACGGCACCTTGAGGGCGGGGTCGGGGATCGGGGGTCGGGGGTCGGGGAAAAGCACCGAGCCGCCGGCAACTGCACCGCCGGAAAGGTCGGATCGCCCCTGATCCGTCGGATCGGTCCGAGAACCAGCCAATAAAAGTAAAAGGGGCGAACCATTTCCGGTTCGCCCCTTTTGCATTTGCCTTGGCTATAAGCTACGGCACCGGTGCCCGGCGGCGCGGCTCCTGCAGCACGACGAGGTACCCGTCTGGGTCGAAGCACCAAAGCTCCAGCGCGCCGTAGGGGTTGAGCTTGGGGGGATAGAGGATCTCCAGGTCCTCTTCGAGGATCTCGCCGTGAACGAAATCGAGATCCCGGACCGTGAGGTGCAGGGTCATCCCGACCCCCTTGGGAAAGCTCTCCAGGCGCGGGACCAGGATCGGATGTTCCATTTCCACGGCATCCTCCTCCACGAAGATCACCTGAACGCCCTCCACCGTCATCACCAGGTGTTCCGGCGCCCCCACCGCGGTCAGGGCGCGCTCCACGGGAAGTTCCAGGATCCCCCGGTAAAACGCCTCGGTGGCATCCAGGTCCTCCACCACGAGCTGGATGGTCAGCAGCTGCGATCCGTTCAAGGTCTTGCTCCGGGGGTCATGCGGCTATGCTCCCATGAAGCGGCTGGCGTACCTGCTGAACAGGGAGAAGTAGTTGCCGAAGATTAGGATTCCCACCATGATCAGGAAGATGCCGGTGACCACCTCGAAAACCCGGATGTACTTCTTGAACCGAGAGAAGATCACCAGGAACTGATGCATGGCCAGGGAGGAGAGGAAAAAAGGGATGGCCAGCCCCATGGAATAGGCGAGCAGCAGGAAGATCCCCCGCAGCATGGTCGATTCGGTTGCGGCAACCATCAGGATCGAGGCGAGGATCGGCCCGATGCAGGGGGTCCACCCGGCGGCAAAGGCGAGCCCCACCGCAAAACTCCCGAGATAGCCGGCCGGCTTGCGGTGCAGGGTGACCCTTTTTTCCCCGAGCAGGATGCCGATGTCGAAGAACCCGGCGACGTGGACCCCGAAAACCACGATCAGCACCCCGCCGACCCGCCGGATCGCCGTCATGTGCTCCTGCATGAAGCTCCCGATGAAGGTCGCCGACGCACCCAGCAGCACGAAGACGCAGGTGAAGCCGGCAATGAACAAAAGCGAGTGCAGGATCGTCTGCTGCCGCACCTTGTGGGACGGGTGCTCCGCCTGGAGATCCGAGAAGGAGAGGCCGGTTATGTAGGTAACGTAGGAGGGTATCAGCGGCAGGACGCAGGGGGAGAGAAACGAGAGAAACCCTGCGATGAAGGCGCCGATCAGGCCGACGTGGTTCGTTTCCATGACGTGCTCCGAAGGGTCAAGGTGCGGCTGTTTTTTCCTTACAGAGGGTGTCCAGGGCCGCGACAACCTCCGGATGGATCCAGTCCATCCCGCCGATCACCTTTTTGACGATAACGCCCTGCTTGTTGATGACGAAGGTTTCCGGCACCCCGGTGGTCCCGTACCGCTTGGCGGTCTTGCCGTCGGTGTCGAGCAGCGCCGGAAGGGTCAGGCCGCTCTTGGCGAAAAAGCCGGAGACCGCGTTTTTGCCCCCCTCGTCGATGGAGACCGCCAGCATCTGGAACTCCTTACCCTGCATCGCCTGGTTCAGCTTCACCATGGAGGGGATCTCCTCCCGGCAGGGGGGGCACCAGGTCGCCCAGAAGTTCAGGAGGACCACCTTTCCCTTGAGCTGGGAGAGGGTGACCGGCTTCCCGGAAAGGTCGCTGAGGGTGAAATCCGGGGCATGCTTTCCTTCCACCGGCGCTTCCTCCGGCTTGGTACAGGCCGCCATGGCCAGAAGCACCGTCACGAGCAGCGCCAAACGGATCCAACCCTTCATTTTCCCCTCCCCTGTTGCGCAATTTGATATTTTTCCATCCGATAGATCAGGGTGTGGCGCGGGATCCGCAGGAAACGGGCCGCGGCGGTCTGGTTCCAGCTACAGCGGTTGAGCGCCTCGACCACGATCTCTTTTTCCAGCTGTTCCAGCGAGTACCCCTCCGGGGGAAGCCGCAATACCCCCTCGCCGCTCCGCGCCCCCGGCGCGGCGATCTTCTCGGGGAGGTCGGCAAGTTCCACCCGTTCCCCTTCCCTGAGAATCAGCAGGCGCTCCACCGTGTTTTCCAGTTCGCGCACGTTGCCAGGCCACGGATAACGCTGCAGCGCCTCCAGCGCCTCCTTGGCAAAGGCCACGGACCCGCCGCCGTATTTCCCGCAGAAGTAACGCACCAAGAGCGGGATGTCGTCGGGGCGCTCCCGAAGCGGCGGCAGCCTGAGCGGGATGACCGAGAGGCGGTAGTAGAGGTCATCCCGGAAGTTCCCTTCGGCAATCCCCTTCTCCAGGTCCGCATTGGTCGCCGCCACCACCCGGAGGTCGAGCTTCACCTCGGCGTTCCCCCCCACCGGCTCGACCACCCGCTCCTGCAGCACGCGCAAGAGCTTGGGCTGGAGTTCCAGCGGCAGGTCCCCCACCTCGTCCAGGAAAATCGTCCCCCCGTCCGCCTGCTGGAACTTACCGGCTTTATCACGTATCGCTCCGGTAAAGGCTCCCTTAACGTGTCCAAACAATTCGCTCTCGAGAAGATCGCGCGGGATCGCGGCACAGTTTACCGCCACAAACGGCGCGGCGCGCCGGGCGCTCCCGGAGTGGATGGCACGGGCCACGAGTTCCTTGCCGGTCCCCGATTCGCCGGTGATGAGGACGGTCGCTTCGGTATCGGCGACCTTGCGGACCACCGAGAAAACCCCTTCCATGGCCCGGGAAGTCCCGACGATGTTCTTGAATTCGGCCCGATCGGCGAGCTCTTCCTTGAGCAGCCGGTTCTCCTCGGAAAGCCCCTGCAGTTGGAGCCCCTTGCGGACGGTGAGCTTGAGCTCGTCCCGGTTGAAGGGCTTGGTCAGGTAATCGTAAGCCCCGAGCTTCATCGCCTCGACCGCGGTGTCGATGGCGCCGAAGGCGGTGAGGACGATCACCACCGTTGCCGGAGAGCGCTCCTTGATCGAGGAAAGGACCTGGAACCCGCTCATTCCCGGCATCTTCAGGTCGGTGATGACGACCGGGGGGGCCTCGTCGGTGAAGATCTTCAGCCCGGCCTCCCCGTTGGGGGCGGTGAATACCGAGTATCCC
The DNA here is from genome assembly GCF_016458275.1 of Geomesophilobacter sediminis. Lineage (GTDB taxonomy): Bacteria > Desulfobacterota > Desulfuromonadia > Geobacterales > Geobacteraceae > Geomesophilobacter > Geomesophilobacter sediminis. The sequence goes on along the minus strand of NZ_JAEMHM010000019.1, from coordinate 97,968 downwards.
TCCTGCTGCAGGTTGTACTCGAGCACTCTCCGTAGAGAATCGTCGTCATCTATGATCAGTATTTTTGCCGACATGCACACCCGGTCCTGGCAGAAAAATGAGAGAGATATCTCCTCATACTTAACTGATTTGGCAATCCAGTACAACCTAATTTTGAGCGCAGGACCAAGGGGCGAGCTGGGGGGAAAAGGGTGAGAAAAGTGGGGCAAAAGGCAATAGGTGGGGGATGCGCCGCAAGGGGCGCCACTCAATGAGCAATGTGCCATGAGCAATGAGCAGACAATAGCAAGGGCAGAGGGCTGCGTCTCGGGAAACGCTGCTCTTTGCTCATTGCCCTTTGCTCACTGGTTTGGCTTAGGTGCGGCGGGCCTTGCTGCGCCGGGTGAACCCCATGTAGCTCTGGGTGATCTCCCGGGTGCCGACGGCCAGAGGAAGCAGCTCCTCGTGCTTTTTCAACGCGTCGGGCACGGTGGGACCATCGGTGATGATGAAGTCGTCGTTCCCCAGACAGGTAGTCGCGTAGAAGCGACTAGGAGACTTGGAGAACACTTTGATCTGGAAAACTTCCCCGTTCAGTTCGATATCTGATGAATGCAGCAATACATCCTCGTCCATCCTGGCCCCCTTTCATAACAAAACATCAGATTCAGATGACGTTCAGTTAGCAAGAATTGGACCAGACTGAATAAAAGAGGTTTAGCTCCCTTCAGCCCCCGTTTCCCCGTGTTATAACCGTAACCTTCCGGCTATTTGACGCGGGTCACCACGTATTCGGCCAACTCCACCAGGGCATCACGGGCGCCTGACGGGGGGAACGCCTCGAGGTGCTTGCGGCACAGGGCGACGTGTTCCCGGGCCTTCTCCACGGTGTGCTCGATCCCACCGTAGCGGTGCACCAACTCGAAGACGGCAGCAAAATCCTGGTCCGTTAATTCCTCTTTCTCAACGACGGCGGCGATGGTCTCACGTTCGGCCTCAGTGCAGGATCTCAGGGTATGGATGAGCGGCAGGGTGATCTTCCCTTCTTCCAGGTCGTGCCCGATGCTTTTGCCGAACTCCGCCTCTTTGGCGGTGTAGTCGAGGGTGTCGTCCATGAGCTGGAACGCGATCCCGAGTTCCATCCCGTAGGCCGCCATCGCCTCACGCAGCCGCACCGGCACCTCCCCGAGGATGGCGCCCACCTCGCAGGCCGCGGCCAGAAGGATCGCCGTCTTGGAGCGCACCACCTCGATGTAGCGGTCAACGGTGATGTCCAGGTCACTGGTGCAGACGAGCTGCAGGACTTCCCCCTCGGCGATCATGGTGGTCGCGTCGGCAAGCACCTTCAGCACGCGCAGGTCGCCGTCGGCTACCATGAGCGAGAACGACTTGGAGAACAGGAAGTCGCCGACCAGAACCGACGCCTCGTTGCCCCACAAGGTATTTGCGGAGGCCAGCCCCCGGCGCAGGTTGGCGTTGTCCACAACATCGTCATGCAGCAGGGTCGCGGTGTGGATGAACTCGACCACGCTCGCCAGCGGAACGTGCCGGTCGCCGCGGTAACCGCAGAGGTTGGCCGCGAGCAGCAGCAGCGCGGGGCGAATCCGCTTCCCTCCGCTGGAGAGGACGTACTCGCCAACCTTACGGATCAGCGGGACATTCGACTCGAGGTCCTTTTTAAACTGCAGTTCCACATTTTTCAGGTCTTCCCCGATCAGGGCAAGCGCTGCATCCATAACAACCCTCTAATCCGTTTGCACTGGCAGGCAAACTGGTTATGTACTCGAAATAATAAGAGTTTCTTCGGTGTCAAAAGTCCCCCACAGGGGCAGGGACCGACGGCGCACTTTAGCAAATCCCCCGTCATTATTCAAGGTATTTCGTGGCTTTCCGAATGCGGGACGGGCTGAAAGAGCAGGATTGGCGCGGGTCGAGAGACGGGTACCGGCCCCTTGCCGTTGTGACCGGCACGGGGCGCCCGAAGGAAGGGCTCAGCAGAAACGTTCAATGATTTGACGCTAAGAGTGGGTTGAGGTCAATTTTTCGACCCGGAACGCGCCCCGGCGGGGCAGCAGCTGCACCCGCCGGGAATGTCCCTCAGACTGGATCCAGATTGACCAGGCCGCAGCGCTTCAGTTCTTTCTCCAGTTTCGGCCGGGTAAGCCCCAAGGCGCGGCACATCAGGTCGCTGTCGCAGCTGTACCGCTCCATCGCCATGAGCAGCAGGGCCTTGCGCAGGGAGTGGGAAAACTTGTCCAGGATGTGATCCTTGGCGGTCGCCGTGATCAAGGAAAAAAGCGGTTCCAGGTTGCGCTGGAACAGCCGAGCGTTCTCTTCGATTTCTGCCCGCCTCTCGTTCATCTGCTTCACCCTCACCAGATTCCCCACGAACTCCCCCATGTTATTTTGGACAAAGTGCAGCGTCTCCAGATCATCGTTGACCATCAGCACGTCGGGGATTGCCCCTTCGGCGGGTTCACCGTTGCTCTCGACCAGCACCACCTCGATGGCGCTGTAACCGTTGCCTTTGTCCCTGGTATTTATTGTCCTGGCTCGATAGCCCATGGCCGCCCTCCCTGGACGGGGTCTCTTCGTAAGCCGCTGTTACCACAACGCTTTCGAAGCCAAAGCCGTTGACCCCGGTCCGACATTCCGTACTTCGGCGTTACCTGATTCAGCTACTTCAACAGCCGTACCAGCGCCAAAAGAGGAGGCGCCCTTCAGATAAACTGCTGTTTTTACTACCCTTTATCTTCGCCCAGAATCGTCGCGCAACCTTGGCAACGGCGCCGTGGTTGTTCAGCAGTTGCACAACCGCGGCAACAACGCCTGAAAAAGCACGGACAAACAGCACGTTGCACCGGGCAATCTGAATGAGCCGGATTGCACGGTTTGCACAGAGGGCTCTCAGAAGAACAGCTAGTTGAAAAAAATTTAATTTCTGCTAGTATGCGTCGGCACCTGTCCCGGTCAGTGACGTTGCGGTAGACTGGGCACGGCGGCGTTGAAAGGAAAGCATTCGCATTCGGCCAGTTAAAGGTACGATCACGATACTCTGAGGAGGTTCATGTGGAAAAACTGCAACTGTGGGATCGTTACAAGGAGCGCCTCTATGTAAGCAGGAAGATGGCACTGAGCCTGGACACCAGCCGCATCGACTTTCCCGGCGGCTTTTTCACTGAGATGGAGCCGCGCCTGCAAAAGGCTTATGAAGCGATGGCCCTTCTGGAAGGGGGCGCCATCGCCAATCCCGAGGAGCAGCGTATGGTGGGGCACTACTGGCTGAGGGCTCCCGGGCTTGCCCCGCAGCGCGCCCTGACCGAGGAGATCGAGGAGACCGTGAACCGGGTGAAGATCTTTGCCACCTCGGTCCACGACGGCGCCATCGCCGCGCCGGGAGGAAAACCGTTCCGAAACCTCCTGGTCGTCGGCATCGGCGGCTCGGCGCTGGGGCCGCAGTTCGTCGCCGACAGCCTCGGCACCCCCTCCGATCCCATGCGCCCTTACTTCTTCGACAACACGGACCCCGACGGAATGGACAAGGTGCTGGCCGAAATCGGTGCCGGGCTCGACGAAACCTTGGTCGTGGTGATCTCCAAGAGCGGCGGGACCAAGGAAACCCGCAACGGCATGCTGGAGGCCAAAGCGGCCTTCACCGCCAGAGGGCTCGACTTCACCAAGTACGCGGTCGCGGTCACCGGGCTTGACAGCGAACTGGACCAGACGGCAGTGCGCGAAGGATGGATCGAGCGCTTCCCGATGTGGGACTGGGTCGGCGGCCGCACCTCGGTCACCTCAGCCGTCGGTCTTCTCCCCGCCGCTTTGCAGGGGATCGACATCGGGGCCCTCTTGGAAGGGGCCCGGATCTGCGACGAGGCCACCCGGAGCACCGCCACCCGGCAGAACCCGGCGGCACTGCTGGCCCTCTCCTGGTACCACGCCACCGGCGGCACCGGCGCCAAGGACATGGTCATCCTTCCCTACAAGGACCGGCTGATCCTCTTCTCGCGCTACCTGCAGCAGCTGATCATGGAATCGCTCGGCAAGGAACTCGACCTGAGCGGGAAGACGGTCCACCAGGGGATTGCCGTCTACGGCAACAAGGGATCTACCGACCAGCACGCCTACGTCCAGCAGTTGCGCGAAGGGGTGCACAACTTCTTCGTGACCTTCATCGAAGTCCTGAAGGACCGGCAGGGTGCCTCGCCCGAGATGGAGCCCGGGGCAACCTCCGGGGACTACCTCTCCGGCTTCTACCAGGGGACCCGGGCCGCACTGTACGAGAAGGGGCGCGAGTCGTTGACCATCACCGTGGACGAGGTGTCGGCGGCGACCGTCGGCTCGCTGATCGCGCTCTACGAGCGGGCGGTGGGATTTTATGCGACGCTGGTGAACATCAATGCCTACCACCAGCCCGGCGTTGAGGCGGGCAAGAAGGCGGCCGGAAGCGTGCTGAAACTGCAGGGTGAGATACTGGCGCTCCTTGGGAGGCGCAAGGGGGAGGACTTTACCGCCGAGGGTTGTGCCGCCGCCCTGGGAAAACCCGAGGAGGCCGAGACGATCTTCATCATCCTCCGGCATCTGGCCGCCAATCCGGACCACGGGGTCGGTGTCGCCTACGGTGACCAGCTCTGGGACAGCCGGTTCCGGGCCAAGTAACGAAGCGGATGTAACAAGAAAGGGGACACCTCACGACGGTGTCCCCTTTCTTATCTCGCCCATGTTTGTGATGCCGGCTGCTTCCCTCCGTAGGGGCGCGACAGGCTGCGCCCGTAAATCCGATCAAGCGACCATCATTCGCGCCAGGAATGGCGCTCCCACCGGGTGGTGCCACCGCCCCCTGGTTAAATCTAAATCATCCCTCCGCCAGCCCCTCTTCCTTCAGCCGCAGGGCCTCCGCATAGACCGTCCCCTTGGGCAGGCCGGTCTCCTGGGTCACCCGCTTCACCGCATCCTTCAGCGAATGCTCCCCGCTTTCCAGATACCTTTTGAGAAGCTCTTCCATCTGCGGCCCTTCGACGCTCTCCACCTCGGGCGCCGGAGAAACCAGGATCGCCACCTCCCCCCTGATCTCCTCCCGCTCGGCAACCTCGGCAGCGAGACGGGAAAGCGGCCCCCGCATGAACTCCTCGTGGAGCTTGGTCAGCTCGCGGGCCACCACGACCTCCCGGTCCCCCATCGTCTCCAACATGTCGGCAAGCGTCGCTTGCAGCCGTTTGGGTGACTCGTAGAAGATCAGCACCGCTTTCTCGGCGGCCAGGGCCTGGAGGCGCTCCCGCCGTTTCCCCTGCTTGTTGGGCAGAAATCCGGCAAAGGTAAAGAAGTCGGTCGGCAGCCCGGAGGCGGAAAGCGCGGTAACCGCGGCACAGGCCCCGGGAATGGGTACCACCGCCACCCCTTCGGCCGCGGCATCGCGCACCAGTTGATACCCCGGGTCCGAGATGCAGGGCGTCCCGGCGTCGGTGATCAAGGCCACCGACTTTCCGTCCCTAAGCTGCTCCAGGATGTACTCCCCCTTGAGGGCCTGGTTGTGATCGAAGTAGGAGGTAAGCGGGCGGGAGATGCCGAAGTGCGTCAGGAGCTTGCGCGAATGGCGGGTGTCCTCGGCGGCGATCAGGTCGACCTCCTTGAGGATGCGCAGCGCCCGGAGGGTGATGTCCTCCAGGTTTCCGATCGGCGTGGCAACGATGTAGAGGGTAGCAGGCATAGGATCCGTTCGACGTTCGACGTTCGACGTTCGGCGTCAAAACGAATGGTCTTTTATGCTGACCTGCCGGGGGGCTCTCGAAACCGCCTGGCAACCGCCAAAGGCGGCGAAACGTCGAACGCAGAACGTCGAACGGGTTTATTTGCCCCAATCCCGCGAGTAGCGGAAATCGCGGTCGATGGTGCGGTGGGAGACTTTGGCGATTACGGGCAGGCGCCGCTTGAAATGGGAGCCCTGCACCTTGGTGTGGACGACGTCGATGAAATGCGGGTCGAACCCCTCGGCGATCAGCTCGTCGCGGCTCATCCGCTGGTCCACCATCCGGTACAACAGTTCGTCGGCATCGCGGTAGGTGAAGCCCAGCTCCTGCTCGTCGGTCTGGCCGGCCCAAAGGTCGGCGGACGGCTTCTTGTCGATCACCGCGCGGGGCACCCCCATCGCTTCGGACAGCTCCCAAACCTGGCTCTTGTAGATGTCCCCGATCGGGTTGAGCGCGCTCGCCATGTCGCCGTGCAGGGTGCCGTAGCCGAGCAGAAGCTCGGTCTTGTTGCTGGTCCCGAGCACGAGGCCGCGCACTTCGGCGGAGTGGTCGTACAAAATGGTCATCCGCTCGCGGGCCATCTTGTTGCCGCGCCGCATGTTGTTGGCATCGGGGAAAAGGTTGAAGTAAGCGTCGACCATCGGGGTGATCTCGATGACCTGATAGTTGATCCCCAACTGGTCCGCCACGAGTTTTGCGTGCGCCTCGCTCTCCGGATTGCTGGTCCGGTAGGGCATCGTGTAGGCGTAGACGTTCTCCGGGCCGAGCGCCTCGGCGGCGATGAACGCCACCAGCGCGGAATCGATGCCGCCGGAAAGCCCGAGCACCCCCTTGGTCACCCCGACCTTGGTCACCTCGTCCCGGACGAACCCGACCAGGATCTTGCGCAGAAGCGCCGTATTCACGTTGAGAACGCCCATCAGTTACCTCTCTCCCGGTCGATTCGCTTCAGCTCCCGAAAGGTGACGTGGAGGTTCTCGTCGCGCATCATCGGGGAGAAAATCCGCTCCCGGCGCAACGCCCCCTCGTCCACCCGGCCCATGACGAAATCCTCCTCGAGAATGGCGCCCCGCGCGGTGACCTCCCCGTTCGGGCCGATCAGCTCGGAACCGCCCCAGAAGTTGATCCCGTCCTCGTACCCCACGCGGTTGCAATACAGGACGCGGCAGTTGAGGAACATGGCGGTGGTGGAGGTGAGCTTCTGCCAGGCGTTGGCCGAGCCGAGCCCTTCCCCTTCGTTGATGCCGCGCCCCGGGCTGGAGGAGAGACAAAGGAGCGTGGTGGCGCCGTCCATGGCCAGGAGGTAGGAGGCGGAAAGATGCCACATGTCCTCGCAGATCAGGATGCCGATCCGTCCGAAACGGGAGTCGAAGGCGCGGAAGTGCTCGCCGCGGGCCAGGTAGCGCTGCTCGTCGAAAAGGCCGTAGGTGGGGAGGTAGACCTTGCGGTGCACGTGGCGGATCTCGCCGTTTTCCAGGTAGAGGGCGCTGTTGAAGAAACGGTAGTCGGAAGTCACCTCGACCAATCCCACCGCGATGGAGATGCGGCGGGAGAGCTCCTTCAGTCTGGTCAGTCGGGGATCCTCAACGTGGAGGGCGACATCGGGGACGAGGTCCTTGAGGAAATAGCCGGTCAGCGCCAGTTCAGGGAAGACGATGAGGGCGGCACCCTGATCGATCCCTTTCTCTACGGCCGCTTCGACAAGGGCAAGGTTGTCATCCAGGCAGCCGAGTTTCGGCTTTATCTGGGCGAGGGCAACAAGAAAATCCATGTACTTCTCCGGAACTTTTTTGTCTTTTCTAGCACAGCGGCCGTGCCTTTGTAAACCACGGCGGGGGCGTGCGAAGCAACTCACCTCTCGAAACGGCTGGCGGGACGTCCCCTCTCCTTCAAGGAGAGGGACAGGGTGAGGATGGGGTTAGTCGCCGGATATCCGGCTCCGGATCGCGACAAGAATGTCGCTCCTACCGAGCAAGCCACGCTGCAACCTAAAGCTAGAACAGCACCACCAGCGTCACCCCTCCGGCGATGACCGCAAGGTTGCAGGTCGCCGAGAAGGCGTGCAGGCGGGAGAACTGCTGGCGCAGGGGATGATCCTTGGTGGTCTTTTCGAAGGAGCCGATCTGCTGCTTGAGGATCGCCGCGTTCGGTTCGATGTAGAAGGCCTGGAAGGAAACGAAGGCAAGCATCATCGCCAGGATGCCGATGTTCAGGCCGAACTTCTCTCCGCGGAAGAACACGGTGGCCAGGGCGACCACGCCGCAGACCACCCCCCAGCGGAAGTAGCCGGGGAAGAAGAGCCCGACGATGCGGGCCGCGGTGTCGCGGCTTTCCGACCGGAAAAGAATGGGGGTGAGCACGAAGGTGAACAGCGCCGCCCCGCCCACCCAGAGCGAGACCGCCAGATGATAGATGATGTTCAGGATGTTCATTCCTCAAAAACCTCCTTGGGTCAGTTGACCTTGAGCTCCCCCCTTTGAAAAAGGGGGGCTGGGGGGATTTGCCTTTCAGCCAAAAACCTCAGAACCAAATCCCCCTAAATCCCCCTTTTCCAAAGGGGGACTTTAAACCTTGCCCTATTAAACTCAATACGCCAGATCGAAGGCATCCCGTATATGCTCGATCTCGGGGACGTCGTGCTCACGGAGCACGATCGCCACGACATCGAAACGGGCCGGAGCGTCATAGAGCTTCTTCTTTGACAGCCATACCAGGGCCGCCTTAGATATCTGCCTCTGCTTGAACGGGGTCACGGCGAGCTGCGGCGGACCGTAGGCCTTATTGTTTCGGCACTTCACCTCGACAAAGACAATGGTTCTCCCGTCTCTTGCCACGATGTCGATCTCGCCGCAGACACAGCGGTAGTTTCTATCGACAATAGTGAAGCCCTGTCCCCTCAGGAACGTGGCGGCGATGGACTCGCCGACCTTGCCTTTGTCACTGTTGCCGCTCTTATCTTCCATGACGCCCCATGCCTCTACCGATACGACACAGAAAAGAGTAACAGTTTAGCAGCAACTAAAGGAAAATCCCGATCTGCTCTGACAGGGAAATGGTTCAGAAAGAGAAGCTACCGTTGGTGGGCCGCCCCCCGTCGCCAACCGGCGCAGGGGGGAGATGCTCCTTTACCCCGCTGAAGGTTTTGCGGTGAATGGGGCAAGGGCCGAGTTCAGCGATGGCAGCCAGATGCGCAGCGGCACCGTATCCCTTGTGGCTGGCAAAGCCGTACCCCGGATACTGGAGGTCGTATTGGACCATCATCCGGTCCCGGGTGACTTTAGCGATGATGGAAGCCGCGGCAATGGAGAGACTCAGGGCATCACCCTGCTTGACGGTTCGCTGCGGGATGTTCAGGGGAACGCTGGAGATGCCGTCGATGAGGAGAAAATCCGGCGCAGGTGCGAGCTTGCTCACCGCCTCCCGCATGGCGGAAAGGGTAGCCTGCAGGATGTTGATGCTGTCGATCAGGTCATGGTCCCCGATCCCGACGCCAACCGAGACGGCTTCGGCGTGGATGACATCGAACAGCACTTCGCGCTGCTCCGCGGTCAACTGCTTCGAGTCGTTTACCCCCGGCAGCATCAATCCAGGAGGAAGGATCACGGCCGCCGCCACGACCGGACCGGCGAGCGGTCCGCGCCCGGCCTCGTCCACCCCGGCAATACGCTGGTAGCCGCGCCGTGCCGCCTGGACCTCATGGGCCAGCATGTCGATGGGGGATGTATCGTCAGGGAAAAGCCCGGAGGTCATGTAAAGGGTGTCTCCCAGAGGGAAAGTAGCTGCTGGAGCAAGCCACATAGATACTGGGAATCGGAGGGTGAGTCAACTGTAAACACCACTCCGGGGTCTGATCCGCCCACTCAGTCGGTTCAATCAGATCGGACCAGCGCAAAAGAAAAAGCCCCGACCAGAATGATCGGGGCTTTTCTCACTACGTTGGGGCGACCAGTTACTGGCCGGCGACGTATTTGCGCTCTTTGATCCTGGAAGCCTTGCCGCGCAGCTTGCGCAGGTAGTAAAGCTTCGCACGGCGGACCTGGCCGCGGGTCACCACCTCGATCGCCTCGACGGACGGCGAGTGCAGCGGGAAAACCCTTTCGACGCCGACGCCGTTGGAGATCTTGCGAACGGTGAAGGACTCGCGGATCCCGCCGCCCTGGCGGCCCAGGCAGACGCCCTGGAAAGCCTGGATACGCATCTTGTCGCCCTCGACGATCTTCACCTGCACCTTGATGGTGTCACCGGGAATAAACGCCGGGATATTCTTCTTCATCTGCTCCATTTCAATTGCATCAATCTTGTTCATGTGCTTCCTCCCTTATCCGAACTTCTAACCTGCAAGTTTATGTTTATGTGGCACTGCGCCGACGTATAACTCTCTTTTACCTTCCCAGCAGCCGATCCAGCATGATCGCCGCCGCCGAACGCACCGACAGGTGATTATAATCGCTTCCGCCCGAAATGGGTTCCAGGACGTAATCGGCGTCCCGAAAAAACTGCTCGGTAAGCCCCCACCCGGTCCCCAGAAGCAGCAGATAGGGCTGATCCGGCTGGTCGCGCAGCATCTGTTTCATGGCTTCGAAGCCGATGCTGTTGTCGCGTCCCGAGGCGCCGGTCACGACCACCTTCGCCTTTTTCCCGGTGCGCCGCTCGATGTCCGCCAACGTCTCCGGAAGCCCGTCCTCAACCTGCAGGATCTCCAGCGCCATCTTGCGCTTGGGGTTGTAGGTGGATCCCCACCCGGAAAGCCAGTGCTCCCGGATCTTCTCCACCAGCTTTCGCTGCTCGACCACCGGGGTGACGATGTAGTAGCGGCCCACGCCGTAGGTGCGGCAGGAGCGGGAGATATCGTGAACGTCCAGGTTGGTGACCGCGGTTGCCACGATGTCGCGGTGCTTGTCGTACACCGGAAAATGAATGAGCGCCACGCTCAGGTTGGCGCCGCTCATTTGCCTGCCTCGCCGATCAGCTTTTTATCCGCCTTGCTCAACTCGATCCGATCGAGGAGTTCGGGGCGGGAGGCCATGGTGCGCAGGATCGATTCCTTGCGGCGCCACTTGGCGATCTCGGCGTGATTGCCGGAAAGAAGCACATCGGGGACCTTCAGTCCCCGGAATTCCGGCGGTCTCGTGTACTGGGGGTATTCCAGGAGGCCGTCGGCGAAAGAGTCGTAGAGTGCCGAGTCGTTGTGCCCCAAAACTCCAGGGACCAGACGGGAGACGGCATCGACGATAACCATGGCGGCGAGCTCGCCTCCGGTGAGAACGAAGTCCCCCAGCGAGATCTCGTCGTCCACGAACAGGGTGCGGACCCGCTCGTCCACCCCTTCGTAGCGCCCGCAGACGATGATGAGCCCTTCCTCGGTGGAAAGCTCACGGGCCACCTGGTGGTTGAAGGGGCGCCCGCACGGGGTGGTCATGATCACCCTGGACGCAGGACGCTTTTCCTTCACCGCCTCGATGGCTGCGGCGAGCGGCTCGACCTTCATCACCATTCCGGCACCGCCGCCATAGGGAGCATCGTCGGCAGTGGCGTGCTTGTCCAGCGCCCAGTCGCGGATGTTGTGCAGGCCGATCTCGATCGTGCCCGCCTCGATGGCGCGCTTGATGATGCTCTCGGTCAACGGCCCCTCGAACATCGCCGGGAACAGCGTCAGAATGTCGAATTTCATGGTTCCAGAAGCCCCTCGGGGAGCGCGACGGTCATCAGGTTGTTCCCGAGGTCCACCGAAACGACCACATCTTCGAGCGCGGGAATCAGTACCTCGCGCCCCTCCCGCTGTACCACGTAGACGTCGTTGCTCCCGGTTTCGATGATTTCGACGAGCTCGCCCAAGGCTTCGCCCGTCTCGGTCACCACCTGGAGCCCGATCAGGTCCGTCCAGTAGTATTCGTCAGGCTCGAGTTCCGGGAGCATTTCTCGCTCCGCGTACAGCTCGCGCCCGACCAGGTGCAGCACCTGGTTGATGTTGTCAAAGGGTTTCAGGCCGAGAATGATCTTCTTGGCGCTACCCCTGACCGAGAGCACGGGAAAGCTCTCCAAAGCACCGTTCGGCGCCTTCACCAGGATGTTTTCGAGCTTGGAGATGCTGGAGGCGTCGCCCGCAAAGGGAATGACGCTCAGCTGCCCTTTGATCCCATGGGTGCCCTGGATCTTGCCGATCAGTACCTGCTTGCTACCGGACATCACTCAACGATCTTCAGGATCGCCTTCTTGTTGTCCTTGGTAGAGACGGCGTTCAACAGGGTGCGGATCGCTTTGGCGGTTCGCCCTTCCTTACCGATGATCCGGCCCATATCCTCCTTGGCTACTGTGAGCTTGATGACAGTGGTGTCCTCTTCCATCTCTTCGGAAGAGCGTACCTGAGTAGGATCATCTACAAGTGCTTTGGCGATGGTTTCTACAAGCTCTTTCATGTCGCTGCCCTCTGTTCGTTCAGGATATCCGGCGGGCCGGAAGCCGCTTTTTAGGCGGCGGGGGAAACGAACTTGTCCCAGATCCCGGTCTTCTTGAGGATCTGCTTCACGGTGTCGGTCGGCTGAGCGCCCTTGCCAAGCCACTCAAGGGTCTTGCCTTCTTCGAGTTTGTACTCGGCCGGGTTTTTGTTCGGGTCGTAGGTCCCGACGTTCTCGATGAAACGTCCGTCCCTGCGGCTGCGGCAGTCCGCAACAATTACCTGGTAGAAGGGTTTTTTCTTAGCGCCGGCCCGTGCAAGTCTGATCTTTATTGCCATTTCTTCCTCCTGGAATGCTCGGATCGAAGATCCGTAACTGAGTTCGTTTTTAGTTAATTGTACGTGATATGCAAACACATTAAAGCGAAAATCTTTTAAAACGGGAACGATCCCTTCCCCATCCCCTTCATCCCCTTCATCAACCCCTTGGGACCGAGCTTCTGGAGCTGCTTCACCACCTTCTGCGCTTCGCTGAAACGCTTGAGGAGCTGGTTCACTTCCTGGACCGAGGTCCCGCTCCCCTTGGCGATCCGCAGGCGCCGGCTGCCGTTGATGACGGTGTGGTCGGCGCGCTCTTTGCGGGTCATCGAGTCGATGATCGCCTCGATCCGCTTCAGTTCCTTCTCGGAGGGCTGCACCCCCTGCATCTGCTTCATCGCCTTGCCGACGCCGGGGATCATCCCGAGGATCGACTCCAGGGAACCCATCTTCTTGATCTGCTGCAGCTGGGCCCGGAAGTCTTCCAGGTCGAACTGGTTCTTCTTCAGCTTCTGCTGGAGCCGCTCGGCCTCCTTGGTGTCGAAGGTGGCCTGAGCCTTCTCGATCAGGGTGAGGACGTCACCCATCCCGAGGATCCGGGATACCAGTCGGTCGGCGTGGAACACGTCGAGGGCGTCGAGTTTCTCGCCGAGACCGACGAATTTCACCGGCTTGCCGGTTACCGCCTTGATGGAGAGGGCCGCACCACCTTTGGCGTCACCGTCGAGCTTGGTGAGGATCACCCCGGTAATGTCGAGACGGTCGTTGAAGCCGGAGGCGACGTTCACCGCCTCCTGGCCGGTCATGGCGTCGGCGACGAACAGGATCTCGCGCGGCTCGACGGCGCGCTTGATCGCGTCGAGCTCGTCCATGAGGTAGTCGTCGATCTGGTGGCGGCCGGCGGTGTCGAGGATGACCGTATCGAAACCGTTGAGCGTCGCGTAGCGGATCGCGTTGGCGCAGATGTCGACCGGCTTCTGGTCCGACGAGGAGTCGAAGACCTCGATGGAGAGCTGGCGCCCCAGAGTCTTGAGCTGCTCGATTGCCGCCGGGCGGTAGACGTCGGCGGGAACCATCAGCGGCTTTCTCCGCTGGCTTTTCAGATACCGGGCGAGTTTGCCGCACGAGGTCGTCTTACCGGCCCCCTGCAGACCCACCATCATGATCGAGACCGGCGGCTTCGCGGCGAGGTCGAGAGAGTTGTCCTCTCCGCCCCCCATGAGAAGCACCAGCTCGTCGTGAACGATCTTGATGACCTGCTGGCCCGGTGCCAGGCTCTGCAGCACCTCGGTACCGACCGAGCGGCTGCGGACCTTTTCGACAAAGTCCTTGACGACCTTGAAGTTGACGTCGGCCTCAAGGAGGGCCAGGCGCACTTCGCGCAAGGCTTCCTTGATATTGTCCTCGGTCATCACCCCCTGGCCGCGGAGCTTTTTGAATACCGAATCGAGCTTGTCTTGTAGCGTTGCAAACATGTTAAACCCGTTGGGGTAAAGTCCTGTATCTACGCGGAATTTTGCGCCAAAGCCCCAAATGGGCCGGAAAAAGCGCACGGATATCCCGCGGCAAGAGAGTCACTTTAGTTGAAAAAGCCAGATAATGTCAAGGGAAAAAAAGAGCGGGGGTCTGGGATCGGGGGCCGGCGGCCGGGGAAAAACCGACTGGAAATCGAACCGTTGCTCCCGCGCACTGCGTTCCCTCAACCCGGCGTTCCCTCTCCTTCGAGCGTTCCCCCTTCTTCGAGCGTTCCCTCTCCTTCAAGGAGAGGGACAGGGTGAGGATGGGGTCCTCCCACCCTCCGCCCCTAGATCCGCACCACCGACCCTGCCGTCACCAGGCTCTCGGCAATGGTAAGCATGTTGGTCACGATGCCGGCCGCGAGCTTATCCTTTTTTTGGAAGAAGTCCAGGCAGATACCGCAGGAAGCCACCTCGACCCCCCGGTTTCCCAGCGCGGTCAGCGCCTCGATCACCTCGGACCCCTCCGCCGTCAAAAGCACACCGGTATTCACGAAGTACATCCGGTCCGGAAGCTGGGAGGTCTCGACCAAGGTCATAATGAAGTTCTTCATCAGCAGCCGGCCCAGCTCTTCCGGGCCGTCGCCGAGGCGGTCGGTGCCGATCAGCATGACCGTTCCCCTGCCGGACGGGGCGGGCGCGGTCGGCGCCGGGGCAGCTGCACTGCCGGTGATGGTAAAGGCATAGCCTCCCTCGCACGGCGCTTCGGCAACGCTAAACCCACGGTTTTCGGCAAAACGGCGGACATTTTCCCGCGGCGCGCCATCGTCCAGCAGCACCCGGAGGGGGCCGCCTTCATCCAAAGCCTTTTTCACTGCCACCACCGGAAGCGGACAGGCTTGCCCGCGCACGTCGAGATCTTTCATGGTTCCTCCTGTATTTTCAGGTATTCCTCACCCTGCTTTCGAAAAAGCTCCTTGGGAAGCAGCCCCGCTTCGGAAAGCGCCGACTCGACCTCGCGGCGCACCTCTTCGCCGTAGCGGAGGCCCAGTCCGCAATCCGATGCGATCGCCCGGGGAGCGGGAATCATGAGAATAGGAAGCTTCCTGTCCTTAAGAAGCCGCTCCGCCTCCATCACCCGATGCACCGATTTGAAAATCGCCACGTAATCACCGTCTTTTACCACGATAGGGATCCTCCCGGATTGGTATCTCGCGCCCGATGAATGCGCATTGACAAAGAATGCGGACTCTACTATTAATGGCGCAAGAGGAAATTCAATGCAAACAGTTCTTCAGGTAGCCCTCCTCATGATCCTGGCTGCCGCTTTCAACATCCCGATGGGGTATCAGCGCCAGGCCTGCGAGAAGTTCTCCTTTGGCTGGTTTTTTTACGTCCACATATCCATTCCGCTCATCATCTATCTCAGAATCAAGGCTGGTCTTGGCTGGCAGGTGATCCCGTTCACCCTGGCCGGCACCATCAGCGGCCAGATCCTCGGAGGGAGGCTCTACCGCAAGAGGAAGGGGAATGGCTGACAAGCGCCCCAGGATGCGTCGTCCCACCACGGTCAGCTCGATCCTGAGCGGCGTCTTCACCGGCACCCCGGCGGCCGAGCGGCTCCGCGAAGGACAGATCTGGGTGGTATGGGAAGACGCGGTTGGCCCGGGCATCGCCGCCCACGCCCACCCGGTCAGCTTCCGCGACGGCACGCTTACCCTGGCCGTCGAGAGTGCCCCCTGGATGCAACAGCTCACCTATCTCAAGCGCGAGATCATCGCCAAGGTCAATGAGGCCCTGCGCGAGCCGATGGTCCGCGACCTCTACCTGAAGGCGGGACGGGTCAAGCCCGCGCCCCCTCCCCCACCAGAACGAAAGCGGCGTCCCCTTACCGAAGAAGAGATCCAGTGGGCCAACGAGCAGGCCAATTCCCTGGAAGACCCCGAGCTGCGCGCCGTATTCGAACGGCTCATCAAGAGGGACTTGGAGAACCGGTAATCTCTGCAGCCCCGTCTCATCCTCCGAATAACAAGTGGACTGATGGGCGCAGCATGCTGCGCCCCTACGAACTCTGGCCGTCCGATGCAGTCGGCTTCGTGCATCCCGTTGTCAATTGTCAATTGTCAATTGACTCCCGATCAACCTTCCGATATATCCTCAGCTTCTCCTCAGAGTACCGTCCTTCCTCGTCGCGCACCAAAAGCGGCGGTTCCACCTTCAGCTCTCCGCTTCTCCCCTTCGCCAACTCAACCAGGAACATCCGGGCATCGGCACTGCCGCTGCCGTGTACCATCCGCAGCCGCAGCGGCGCGAGCTTCTGCCGGGTCGCCTCGGCCATCAGCTCGACCAGCCGGCAGGTGTGGTAGATGAAACAGATCCGCCCCGACTCCTTCACCAGGTACTTCGCGGCGGCAAGGAAGTCGGCCAAGGCGGCCGTGGTCTCGTGGCGGGCCTCGTCGCGGCCGCGGCGCGGGCTGATCTTCCCGGTCCCGGGACGGCGGTACGGCGGGTTGGATACCACAAGGTCGAAGGTCGATACCGGAAAGTGCGCCTTCAAAGCGACGATGTCCTCGGAGACGATGGACACCCGCTCCTGCAGGCCGTTCAGCACGACGTTGCGCCGGGCCAGCTCCGACATCGCCGGCTGGAATTCGATGCCGGTTGCCGTGCAGAATGGCTCGATCCGGGCGAGCAGGAGCGGGAGGATACCGCAGCCGGTCCCGAGATCCACCGCGCTCTCCCCCGGAGCAATCCCGGCGAAGTCGGCAAGCAGCAGGGGATCGACCGAAAACCGGTAGCCATGCCGCGGCTGCACGATCTTAAGGCCATAGCCGGTGAGTTCGTCGAGGGTTTCGTCGTCTTTTGCCAGCATCGTTTCCCTTAAAGCGAAAACCTGCCTGGAATGCACCAGTGCAGGTCTTCGTACCTTTGCCGTATCAGAATAGCCGGTCGGATCAGACCGATCAGACCGATAATGAACCCTGGCGCCGGAACCGCACCTCGCGCGCCAACATCAGGAGGAAAAAGGCGAACGACGCCAGGGTCAGCCGCTTGCCGATCTTGAACGGAACCGGGTCGAAGACGAAGGACACCTTGTGCTTACCGGCCGGAAGATAAATCCCTCGCAGCACGTAGTCGACCGGATAGATCTCGCTCGGCTTCCCGTCCACCGTCGCCCGCCAGCCGCGGTAGTACTTCTCCCCGAGTACCAGCATCGCGTTCACCGCCGCATCGGCATCGACGTCGATCCGGTCCCCTTCGTAGCGGGTTACCTGGGCCCGGCCCGGATCGGGGTAGGCCTGAGCCCGGAAGTCGGCCAGCGGGATCGGCGGGGGAGACTCCACCAGGGCGAAGACGCGCGGGTTGAAGGCGGGGTTCTGCAGCGCAGTCAGGAGGTTCTGCGGGTTGTCGACCGGAATCGCGGTCGGAGTCAGCCACGCCTTGGGAAGCACGGTCCGGCTCTCCAAAATGACCGTTCCCCCGTCCGGCGAAGTGAAGACCGGGGCGAATTTCCCCTTCAGCGTTGCCACGTCTTGTGCCGCCTGACCTTTCGGCTCGACGAGATAACGCACATTCAAGATATCCGGCATCGCAGAGGCGAGGTTGAAGTTGTCGAGGTAGTCCTGCCAGCGCCGCTGCTGCACCGCGTTCGAGGTAAACATGACCGGAATTCCGGCTGCGGCATAGGGCATCGGGTCGCCGGCCATCGGCAGCGTCCGGAACTGCTTCGACTGGTTCAACAGGTAGCTGATATCCGGAGTTTTGGCAGCACTCTCCCGGTGCGGCGGGTCCACCAGGAACATGAACTTCGCGTTCACCCGGCTCACGTCGATCAGAAACAGCGCCAGCAGCACCACGGGAAGGAGCTTCGCGCTCAGCTTGCCCCGCTGGTACAGGAAAAAGGTCGTGGCAAAGAGCGCGGCGAGTCCGGCCGCAAACCCGGTCTCGACCATGAGATTGA
This sequence comes from Geomesophilobacter sediminis, assembly GCF_016458275.1. GTDB lineage: Bacteria > Desulfobacterota > Desulfuromonadia > Geobacterales > Geobacteraceae > Geomesophilobacter > Geomesophilobacter sediminis. The sequence continues at coordinate 80,112 of NZ_JAEMHM010000019.1, read as the reverse complement.
CGTAGCGCTGCACGATGAGCTGCTCGGAAGTCTGCTCGTAGCGGGTCGGCTGCCCCAACTGGTCGATGAAGGTCTGAATCCAGTACCCCTTTCCGAACGCCTCGATCCCCAGCAGCACCAACAGCGCGGCCGGGAGGATGCCGATCCCGGTGAGATAGCGCCGGAACGCCTTGGTCTGGCGCACCTTCTCGTCCAAAAGCAGATCGAGCCCCAGCGCCCCCAGCACCCCAAGCCCCAGCACCGGAATGAACATCATCATCTTGGGCACCCGGAACCGGTTGATCCCGGGGAAGTGATCGAACAACAGGTTGTAGAAGAGGGTGTATTTCCCCATGGAAAAAAGGACGCCCAACACGATCGCCGCGGTGGCGAGCCAGGTGTAGCGGTCGCGTCGGAAAATCAGCGGCAGCGGGACCAGGAGCCACGGGAGAAGCCCCATGTAGGAGAGGGTCTGCGAGAAGTTCATCCGCCCCCAGTAGTATGCGGTGATGTTCTTGGGGTTCTCGCCGGCCTCCTGGCGAGAGGTCCCGAAGAACCCGGGAATGATGAAGGCGCCGAGCTCTTCGGGGGGGAGCGACCACGCCATCGCCTCATCCCGGTTGAGTCCCCCCTTGGACTGGGCGGCCGCACCGACGGAAGCCACCGTGGCGGCGCCGCGGTTGGTGTCTTTGGACCAGTTCGCCAGCGGAGCCAAAGAGATGGCGACCGAGGTAAGGAAGAACAGGAGCAGCGCCACGTTCAGGCCGAAGAGCCGCGCGCTCTCCTTCCCGCTGGCCTTCTCGGTGCGGATGATGGCAACAGTACGGGCGATGCCGTAGATGGCCACCGCCAGGCAGGTGTAGAACGCGATCTGCCAGTGGGTGTGGAAAAACTGGTAGGTCAGCACCAGGGCCGTGGTCAGAAACCAGAAAAGCCGGCGGGTCTTGAACCCTTTTTCGAAGAAATAGAAGACCCAGGGGGTGAAGGAGATCGTGGCGATCTTCATGACATGGCCGGCATTGATCAGGGAGGCGTGCTCCGGCGCCAGGGCGAAAACGAGCCCGGCAAGAACGGCGGCCACACGGCTCGTGCCGATCAGCCGGCAGAAATAATAGGCGCCGACCGCCCCGAAGAAGAGGTGCAGCACCATGTACCAGGCGATGTTCGCCGGCGAGGGAAACAGCCACAACACCAGGTTCCGGAAGAAAAGGAACTGCGAAGAGACGCCCCCTCCTTCGGTGGTGAACCCGGAATTGATGTGGAGGTCCCATCCCGCCGAGGCGAGGTCAACCCGGAACAGGGACCAGAAGGAGCGTGCCGAAGTGTCCTTCACCGCCCAATAGAACTCGTTGATGATGTCCGGTGCCCGGACGATCTGGTGGGTGAAAAGGATTTTGGCGAACAGGATGATGAAAAGCGTCAGCAGCCCGACAAGGAGAAGTCCGTCTTTTTTGCGTTCCGTCATGAAAACCCCACGCTGGGAATAAAATTCGAAAAGCTGGTTAAGCATCAACTTACCACCCTCTCCCGGGGGCGAGGGTATCAAGATTCACCCACGGGGCAGCGGCGTGTCCAATGAAAACGAAGCGTAGAAATCCTGCAGCCGGCGGGAAGCGAGCAGCCAGTTGAAATGGTCGAGCAGATACTGCCGCGCCGCACTCCCCAGCCGGCGCTGCCGGTCCGGATCGTTCAGCAGGGCCACCGTCTCGGCCGCCATCTCCTTCCAGTCATCGGGGTCGCACAGCACGCCGGAGACCCCGTCCCGAATGTATTCAGCCAACTGCCCCACCCGGTCCGCAACTACCGCCCGTTCGGCGCGCAAAAGCTCGGTCGCCTTGGCTGGGCACTTGGTGCGGTTCACCAAGGTATTGGCAAACGGATAGATCGCCACGTCCCCTGCGGCAAGGTAATCGGGAATCGCCGCGGGCTCAACCCACCCCGCAAAAGCCAGCGCTTCGGCAAAGCCCGACTCCCCGGCGACCCGCTGCAGGAGCTCCTCTTCACCCTGGCGCCCCTTTCCGACCACGACAAAGCGCACCCCCGGCACCTGCCGGTAGATCTCGGCAAAGAGGTAATGCAGCTTCTCCTGGCTGAACTCGAAAAACCGCGTGTAGAGAAGGACCACCGGCGCCTCGGCTGCAATGCCGAGCCGCTCCCGTGCCGCGGCTCCGTTACCCGGCGGGGCGGCGGAGACCGAATTGGGGAGATAGAGCAGCCGTTCCGCAGCGATTCCCATTCCCGATACCAGCTGTTCCAGCCCGCGGCTGGCCACCGTTACACCGGCGGCGCGCCGGGTGATCCACTGTTCCTGAAATCGGTAGAACCGTTTCTCCGGGCCGGAGTAGGCATGCAAGTCGTTCATGCCGCCGTCCCCCTCCCAGTCGTCGGTATCCAGGAAAAGCGGAGCGAGCCGGATTCCGGTGCGCCGAAGCGCCAGATGCAGCATCGCCGCGAGGCCGCCGTATCCCTTCGGTTTGAAGAGGTGGACCAGGTCGGGCCGCTCTCCGAGCGTCGTGCGAAACATCCGCCCGGCGAGGATCGGGGCGGCGAGCACCTTGTTTCGGGGACCAAGCTGGACGTTTACCAGCCGCACCCCCTCGACGATCTCGGTCTTTCCTGAATCCTCCGGATTGGTGTAGGGGGGAGCGACGATGACCACCTCGTGGCCATCCTTTTGCAGCTCCGCCGCCAGCGGCACCATCCGGGCCAAGACGGTCCCCTTGGGACGGATCCCAAACGGTGCGAGAAAGACTATCTTCATAACGCATCTGCTCCTGCAGGCGATGACACGAACGCAGACCACCAGAGTTATCTGGAATGCCCGGAAATTGCAAGCGTGAACTTCGACAACGGGACAGCCCCTGTTGTGCTCAGGCGGCTCCCCCATTAGGAGTGACATTCTTGTCGCGATACCAGCAGGAACTCGCGGTGCCGAACACCTTCACGGTACGAGCAGCCACCAATGTGGGAGCGCCTTTCCAGGCGCGATTACCGTCCGCAGCAATGAATGTTGCGACAGAATCAGACTTGGGTTCCACACCGGTCAACCTGCCACCCTCACCGCGGCCAGACTCCTACTCCCGCGCCTTCCTTGCGAAGGTGGCGACGGCGCTGTTCGCCGGCTGCAGCAGGGCGGCAAGCTCGGGAGGCGTAAGCCGGCGCAGCGCGGCGACCTCTTTTCGCTTTTGCAACAGCAGTGGAAGGGAACGCACGACGTCCCAGCGCGCCCGCAGCGCGGCTCCGGCCCGGTGCCGCAGGACAGCCAGCGCCAGAGCACCCAGGTCGAAACAAAGGATGCGAAACAGGTGGCGTCCCAGAAGGGAAGCCGGCCAGTTCTTGACCAGGACGAACCACTTGTTGCGGTGCACGTGGTAGACGGTGAACGGGCTCATCTTGCCGCTGGTCGCCGAATGGACGTGGAGCACCACCGCCCCCGGAGCGCTCACCGCCCGCCACCCCGCCAACCGCCCCCGCCAGGCGAGATCCAGGTCCTCATAATAGGCGAAGAAGTCGTCATCGAAGAAGCCGACCTCGTCGAGCATGGCGCGGCGGTACAGCGCCGCGCCGGCGCAGGGGCCGAAGACCTCAGTGGGGGTATCGTACTGTCCGACATCGGTCTCCCCCACCCCGACGTTGTAGCCCATCCCGTTCGCCGCGACCTTCACCCCCGCCGAATCGATCCGCCCCGGTTGGTAAAAGTTCAGCATCTTGGCCGCAACCATGCCGATCTTCGGGTCGGCCTCGGCGGCGGCAACCAACTCGGAAAGGAAATCGGGGGAAACCTTGGTGTCATTGTTGAGAGTGACGATGAATTCGCCTTGGCACTCATCGAAGGCACGGTTGTTCCCCCCCGCGAAGCCGAGATTTTGCGGCACAGCCACCAGGCGCACCCAGGGAAACCGCTCCCGGACGTATTCGGCGGAACCGTCGGTCGAGCCGTTGTCGAAAAGGACCGTCTCGAAATCCCGGAAGCTTTGCAACGCCAGCGACTCCAAGCAGCCATCGAGATGCTGTTTCCCGTTCCAATTGAGGATGATGACAGAGAGCCGTGCCATGGTTAGCCTACGCTTGGGGCCGTTTCCCCGATTTTTTCCCGGCAGCGCAACTCATGTTGGAACAGACGTTTCAATCCGCTTCGCGCCGGGCGCTCGATAAAGAGATAGGAAAGCACCGATAGAAGGATCACTGCCATCACATAGATATGCAACACGGCGACTTTTGAAAGGGTGCCGTGGTATGATGCCGTCACTTTCTGGAAGGCAAGAAAGATCGGGACGTGCAGAATGTAGATCGAGTAACTGGCATCTCCCAGCAAGAGACATAGCCGGGCGGATAGCACCCTTGAGATGATGGTGCGATCACAGGAAAGAGAATAAATGAATATGAGAAACAGCGGCGCCATTGCCCCGTTGGTAAGAGCCAGCTTGAGGGGGAGGTGCTCCAAACTCTGGCGCCCTAGCAGTACGGCTACGATCAAAGCGAGGGTACCGATGAGAAGGGCCACGTTGAGCTTTCGTCTTTCGGACAGCCATCGGCCATGGCTCAGAAAAAGTAGACCACTCAACATGCCGCACAGGAAAGTGTTCAAATGTAGGCAGGGAAGGTAATAGAGCAGATCGAAGAGAACAGAAGATGGTTTAACCGGCAAAAAGGTGCTCAATGACACGTGGACCATGCTGCTGGAAACCCAGAAAAACAGTGCCGTCAGCGAAAGTTTTCTCAGGCTGGCCTTGGCAAAGGCGGTGATCAAAAAAGGGAAAAGCAGATAGAAGAAGGCCTCGACAGAAACGGACCACCCCGGGTAGTTATAGGCCATCGGATAACCCGGAATCCACGACTGGACCAGCAAGGCACTGAACAGCTGCTTTCGCGAGGCATCGCGCTGCGGATCAAGGAGCAGGACAGTCGCCCCAAGCCCCAGAAGGTATACCGGGTAGATGCGGGCAAACCGAGCCTGCCAGTACTGTTTGCGGTCGAAAGGACCGCCCCCCTTCTGGGTGTAGACCACCGCCATAATAAATCCGCTAAGGGCATAGAAGAAGCTAACAGAAATGGGTCCAACCAGGAAGAGTCGATCAAGCGTGGCGTAATTGAACGGAAAAATGCCAGAGCCATAGTGGTAGTAAACGACACTCAAGGCCGCGACGAACCGGGTGAAGGTCAGCTGATCAATTTGTCTAGATGGTTGTACTGAATCAACCGACACATCGGCTCCTGATCTCCGACTCAAGCCGGAGGGAAGTTCATTTAGTCAATGCTCCCCATCGAACCAGCGGGGGCGCCCGGCAGCGCCGCTGTCATGGACTACCGGCGCTACAGCTATTTTCCCTGGAGCGCCGCCCGGTACACGTCGACCGTTTTTCGGGCCACGCGGTCCCACCGATATTCCGGGACTCGGGCGAATCCCAACCGGCGCAACCGGTCCCGCTCCGACCGGTCGTTCCAGACGCTCCAGACCGCTTCGGCAATCGCCTCGGGGGACTTTGGATCAAACAACAGAGCGGCATCCCCGGCGACCTCAGGTAACGATGTGACATTCGAGCAAACAACCGGGCACCCGCAGGCCATCGCCTCCAGGACCGGAATGCCAAATCCCTCGAATAGCGATGGGAAAGCCAGCATCTCTGCCAAGTTGAAAAGGACGGGAAGGTCCTCAAGAGGCAGGTACCCCAGCACCTTGACGAATCCATGCAGGCCCAGCTTTGCGATCTCCGAAAGGAGCGCATCGTGGGATTGCTTCGCGATGCCGGTCAGCACCAGACACCCGTCAAAGCCCCACCGCTCCCTCAACAGTCGCAACGCCGCAAGGAGGGCCTTGTGGTTCTTGTGGGGCCACGTGGCCGCCGGGTAGAATAGGAACGGCCGGTCCAGGGTGTACTTTTTCCGAACCGCTTCCAAAACAGCGGGTTCCTCGATAGGACGGTACTCCGCTCCGCATCCCACCGGTACGACATCGATCTTCTCCGGTGCAACGTCGTACCGCTCCATGATGCAGGACCGAGTGAAGTCCGAGATGCTGATGATGCGCAGCGCCTCTTTGCAGGAAGGCCCAAACAGTCTTTTCCGCTTGTGCAGATCAGCAGCGGAGAAGAACTCGGGACAGTACTCGTGCTGGATATCATGGACGGTCAGCACCGATGGAACCGACAGCGAGACGGGATTCAAGACGTTAAACGGATGGTGCACGAGATCGAAGCCCAGGTCGGCGATCTTGCGTCGGAGCGGATCCACGTTCAGCACGTTGCGCAGCACGCCGCGGACTTTCCAGTTCCAGGAATTCAGCTCGTAATGAAACGGCTTCAGCGTAAAGGAGGGGTTCGGTAGCGGAAAGGAGTCAACGTATCCCTCATTGAGGATGACGCCGTAACTGTTCTCCCGGTCAATCACCTGCAACCAGTACAGCAAATTCCGGAAATACGTTTCCATCCCGCCGATCTTGCCGGGATACAGGCTGATGCCGTTGAGCCCAATATTCATGCGTGGAGACAACCTCACTGACTTTCTCAGGCGATACGTTTCACCTTACGGATCTTCCGTTCTATCTTCCGTGACAACACCTCGAAAAAACGTTTCGGATCGACCACATAACCGGACCAGTGCCGGAGTTTCTGCCCCAGCCGGTAAACCGGAAACCCATGCCGGAGCAGGGGAGGAAGGTCTTTGCGGTATCTAAGCAGTAGGGTCTGGCAGCGACCGACATTGCTCCCCGCTTCCCAATCGGAAAAGGTCTTGGTACCACGAATCAGCCGAAAATAGCCAAAAGTTTCATCTACGTAGCGCACCTGCGCCTTCTGGACCGCCCGCAATAGAAATTCAAGATCCAGAGCGTAGTGTTCATTCACGTCGTAGGGGCCGACCTGGCCGTGCAGCGAACGGTGGTAAAAATAGGCGGCGGGGTTGATAGGCCAAGGGTTGACCTCGGGTCCCACAAGGAGCTCCGCAAGCTTGAGGCGAGCCGGCTTGTTGATAAAGAGGAGCGCACCGTCGTCATCGATAACCTTACAATTACCGACCAGCAGGGATGGTTCCGGCAGAGTGCGGAACAGTTCCACGACGCGCCGCAACGCTCCGGACTCGTAAAAGTCATCCACATTGAGAAAACTGATCACCTCACCAGCAGCGAGCCGGATCCCCTTGTTCATGGCGTCGGACTGCCCCTGATCCGGTTCCGAGATCCACCTCAGGTGCGGGTACCGGGTCGCGTACTCCTCGAGGATGGCGACCGTCCCGTCCTTGGAACAACCGTCCAAGACCAGATGCTCAACTCCGGGACAGTCTTGAGCAATTACATTGTCCAGGCATTGCCTGATGAACCGCTCACCGTTGTATACCGGTGTGATTACCGTCAGCTTCATGCAACTATGCCTTTTTTTGACCTGTGTTTCACAAGCGATCACCCTCCGACACACATAAAGACAGCATTCTGCTATCGGCCCCGTACGTTAAGAACGGAACCCAGTTGGCAGAATCTCTTTTACGGCACACCAAACCTCCTCAACCGAGATCCCTTCGATACAATCAGCGACTCTATTAGGTGCGCAGGAAGGACATTTCCAGTTGCACCCAAAACACTCCGACCGCCGGGAAACGACAATGGGAGAGGGCTTACTGCTCTCCTCCATCACAGGGTAAGGGAGGAAATTGCCATAATGGCCTCCTCCCAGGATGCACACCGACGGGGTCGATACTGCAGCGGCAATGTGCACGGCACTAGTCTCATTTGCCAAAACCAAATGGGCTCCAGCAATAATTGACACCAATTCCGGAAGAGTTGTCTTCGCCACCAGATTTTTGAGACTCACTCCAGCCTTGTCCTCCAGCAACGCACCCAGCGTTTCTTCACCGGGCCCCCCACAAATAACCCCGGTCCAACCTGTGGCGGAGGAGATACGGTCGGCGACCTCCGCGAATCTCTCAATAGGCCATTGCCGCAGTACTGCACCGGCCCCCGGAAAGACAACGAAGTAATCGGGGATATCCAAATCAGGGACGCTCTCGGTCGATACCGGCAAATCTGGAATCTTAGGCTTAGCATGGGTTACACCCAGGCCTCTGAGAAATTCCGCATTCTGCTCCAGCACGTTTAGCCCTGGGGTCGCCGCCACGAGACTTGTGTACCAGCGGTCACTGATCCTTTTTTGCCACACGCCCAAGTTCAGAAGGTTTCCTTTTGACCCGATTCGCTGATCGGCGCCGGTGGCAAAAATGACACTATCTCCGTACATAAACTCCCGAGCTTGCGTCGGATTGATCGCAATACCGAAAGATGCTTTCTGGATTTTTCGTAACTGTAAAATCCTGTAAGTGAGATTTTTCGAGAACTTTCGTCGATCCAGATGCCAGATTTCGTCGAAGATGCCGAGGCTAACAGCAAGATCGCCAACGATTTGGTTGCACAAAAGCGTCAGGCAGAACTTATCGGAAGGGTATAACTTCCTCAAAGCCTTGGCGCTCTCGACCCACAAAACGAAGTCACCGATGGCGTCGAGGCGGACAACTAGAACGCTCTCGGGGCGGTCTCCTCCTTCCTCAGAGACAGCAAGCACAGCTTGTTGCACAAAGAAGAAAAAACAGGCCCTCACATTGTTGAAGACCTTTTCAAGCAGAGTTTTGATGGATCCAGGCATATGCTTGTTCTCTAGCGAAAGGCAGTGAGACGCGGACCATTGACTAGGATATCGTTACGAATTTTCTTATCTGGCATGATCAAAAATATAAGGAAAAAGCAACCATAAACGCCAAAGCTAGAACCCATTGGCATTCACTTAGAAAACTAGTCATGGTATGCCACGGCATAGAAAACTGGATTCAGTATTTCAGGGTTGAGGTTCCCAGTAAGGCGCCGAGAAAATTTAATATATTTCCAATATGCCGCACGTAAAGATTTCCAGCAATACTTTGACCAATGTTCCGATATGAACTCTTCGAAACCATGCATCTTAATATTTTTGAAACCTGCAGTCACTAAAACCTGATGTAGGCTATGCTCGACGTAACCAACTTCGTGGGTGATGTCGTTGTATCTGTGTAGCTGAGCGTCGGGCGCCTGCATATTCGGGACTTGTACTATTACCTTGCCTCCGTCAGAAAGAGCGTTTCGGAGAGATGAAAGAAATGAAATCACCTTGTCCTTTGGAAAATGCTCCAATACATCTAGTACAGTTATAAGTGCAAACTTTTTATCGCACTCTGCCAGCCAAGTGGCTGAGTCTTGTACTACTTCACACTCTAGACCTAAAGATAAACAAAATTCTATTGTGCTAGGCGAAATATCAATGCCTTGGTAATTTTTATAGCCCCAGGTTTTCATGCAGGTCAGCATCTCCCCTCTGCCAACTCCGATGTCAAGCACGTGATCATTTAAATTGGACGGGAAAAGAGTCCGATAGTTATTCTCGAACTGCTTGATCTTGAAACATGCCTGCTCTCTTCCATCAAAAGCCGTATCCAGGTAGGTATTAAAGATTTCCTTCATTTCGTAACCCCAAAGATAAAATAACTACAACCTGCGATGATCCTGCCACCTATCTAGTCATGAAGCCTGGTTGGTCCAGCTTTGGCTATCTCTTGAAAGTCGTCAGCCAACCGTGATGTCCGACGCAATATTAAGTTGACCACAGCTGCCACCAACTGCCTGCTGACGGCTTTGAAAAGAAGCGGTGAGATCCTGCGCCGAGAAAAAAGGTGCAGTGACCTGCCATCTGAGCACAAATGCAAGCCGAAGCGCTGGGCGATCTTCGACAGGGCGTCCATCGTATAAAACGAGATGTGCTGGCCGTAATCCGGGATGTAGTACCACCACTGGTCCGGCTGCGGGGGACCGGGGGGAAGGATCTCTGTGGTGAATAGAATGTTGTCCGAATGAGAGAGCATCCGGTCGATCTCTTCCAACGGGTCAGCCAGGTGTTCGAAGACCTCAAAGGCGCAGAGAAGTTCGTACTGCTGCCCCGAGGTCGGGTCTGCCTCGAAATCGGGGGCGAACAAGTTAGCACAGTACTTGTCGTGGCGGTAGAAATCGAAACCGGCGTCCCGCATGAGGCGAACAAAGAGACCGTACCCTCCGCCGTAGTCGACGAACTTTCCATTACCGTCGAAAAAGGAAGAGATAATGGCCCGCGTGGCCTTCGCCAGCCTCAGGTTTCTGCCGACCAGGCCGATATCATTGCGGTTGATCGCCTCCGAATACGCCTCCGGCAGCCAGTACGGCGGCTCGGTTTGGACGAAACCGCAGCCGTCGCACCGATAATAGTTGACTTGGTATTTCTTAAGCACCAGCGCCTTGGCAAAGGGCGACAGGGGAGATTGGCAGAGCGGGCACGACATCATGGCGCCTCTTCTTTACCTAAGGTCAGCAAGATTCCCGAATATATGAGCGGGAGCCTTCGCAGGTTTTTTCACAAACAGGGCGAAGTGCACGTCCCCCATTTGAAAATCGTGGTAGCAGATATACTCGCTCATGATATTCAAGATATCTTGCAGACAGAAGTCCTGTACGTGGTACGGGTTGAAGTGACTCGATTTCTTGTTGGGATAGGAGATGATGACGTTGTCGATTTTGCATCTCGCGGCAAGACGGGGAATTAAGCTCAGATCTTCAAAGTGCTCGATCGCCTCCAGACTCACCAACGTATCGAATTTCTCGCTCAAGTCTTCGATATCCTGGCAGCGGAAATCCGTCTTATTAGTCTGGTATTCGGTTTTAGCCCATGCTATTGCCGAGTCATCCTTATCGATGCCGACGACGACTTCGACCTCAGGATTTACCGAAAGGAGATAGGAGCCATAACCGCAACCCGAGGCAAAATCGAGTACTTTGCCGTAGCAAAACCTCCGCACCGCAGCATAGCGACGCAGGTGCTCGTGAAAACGTATTTCCGACTCGACTTCGGAGAACTTTTCCCGGGTGATCATGATCCGTTCCAAAACAGGCTTTTTTGCCATCTCTTCCTCCAGCATTACAGGTTTTCTTCCAAGATATTCAGAAAGTTGTTCCAACCGTATCGTTCTTGCAACCGGTTCCGGTTCCCCTCACTCATGCACTTCAGTTCACTTTCCGGAAGCTCCTGAAGCGCCTCCAGCCTTTTCAGGTTGCCCTCGGCGTCATCCAAATCAAGATATGTGAAGTCTTCTTTGGTATATCCGCTCTCCCTGGTGCATGCGACGGGGAATCCCCAGCTCATCGCCTCGAGGATGGTCGTCGCCTGGGCATCGGCCCGGCTCATGTTGATAAAGATGTCGTACTCCCGAGCCACCGCCGCCATGAAATCCGGCGTCAGTTTCCTTGGCACAGAGATCCGTTTCCACCCTTTGATATCCCCGCCCGAACAGATAAATCCCCCAGAGAACCCGCGGCCCGACGCCGCAAAGCCCTCCAACAGGTCCACCCCCTTTTCGGTCCCGAGCCGCCCGATGTAAAAAAACTTCCGCTTTCCTGGCGGGTTGAAAGTCGTCTTGAGCAGCGGGTAATCGGCCGGATCCAAGGCCATGTTCAGATGGACCAGCTTATCCCGCAGGCCCAAAAGGGGCGAGCGGTCCAGGGTGTCGATCCAGTAATTGCCGCAGATAGCAAAGAACTTGTCACACTGCTCCACCGCTTCCGCCAGCCAGCCGACCTGGCGAGGGTCGTGATTGTAGGGCGCGATGAGGTACTTGCGGTGAAACCGGTTGTCAGCGAGAGCCCGCCAAACCACGGAGTCGCAGTCGTTCACGGGATGCCCGAGCAGGATGTCCCCATCCTCGGGACGGAGATCGATCCGCTCGTGCAGGTTGTAGAGCTTTACCGGAAACCGCTCCGATAACCGACGCGCCACGTGATAGGTGATCGACAGAGGCGCCTGGACCGGGGCCGGCCAGCGGTAGCGGTCCCAACTCTGGTGCCAGAGCTTTCGCCCCAACAGCTTTAGCTGGTACTGGTCGACCTTGCTGTAAGGGGTCGCATATACGAAATGGACGGTTGGCTTCGTCATCACACCTACTCTGGCTATTCAGGAATCACTGCTGTTTCAGCAACCGGCGCATCGGCGAGATCAACAGGAGAGCTTTGGTCTGCATGACGAAGATCGATCTCGTCTTGGGATGCCAGGCGTTGATGAAATAGCTCCCGGTAAAAAGCGCAATCAGGGTCGCCCAGGCTGCGCCGATATTTCCGAAACGCGGAATGAGTATAAGATTCAAAACTACGTTGATCCCCGCTCCGACCCCCGTGGAGTACAGCGAGTACCGGGTGAAATTCTCGACGGTTACCCAATACTCCCGAACGTGACCAATGAAGACGAAGACGCCCGAGAGAACGTAAATCGCCAACACTCCTCCCGCCTGCAGGTATGCCTTACCGTAAAGCAGCCGGATAATCTGATCCGAGAACAGGAATAGCGGCAGGACGAACCCCAGGGACACCATCGCCATAAGGTCGAAAACGCGTTGCAGTCTGCGGTAGTAAAAATCTTCACCGGCCGCTTTGGCCTCCACAATCGTCGGCAGGATCGAGTTGAGGATGAGCGCCGGAAAGACGTACCAGAACTCGGAGAGTTTTACCGCCACCGAGTAGATACCTACGGACCGGTCCCCGAGCATCTGACCGAGCATGACCTGGTCGATCCGGTTGTAGATCATCAGCATCAAACCAGCGAAAATCAGCGGCCAGCTGTCCCTCAGGAGCCTCTTTGCCCAGTCCAGGCTGATCCGGAGATACGACATACGTTTGGTCACCATCTGGTAGGCGACGAGCAGGCCGAAACTTCCCACCAAGACTTCCAAAGTCCCTGCCCACGCAAAGGCAATCAGGGGTGCTTTGATCAGGATCAGGACGATTTTCGCAATAGTGATGAGGACGAAGCCCACCAGATTGGCCGAAATCGCCCGTTTGGACAGCAACTGCGACTGAAACCAGAAATCGAATACCTCAAACGACTGAAAGATAAACCCGGCAGCCGTGATACCGACCAGCCAGTGAGTTAGAGACTGGCCCGGCTGAAGGATAAGAATGGCCCCCATTGAAAGCAGCAGTGCGAGCACCCCTCCGCAGAACTTCAGAAGCATGGCGGTGCCGAGGATTTCGTCGGTCGATTCCGGGTGACGCACCACATCGCGCACAACGATGCCGTAAAGACCGATGTTGGCAATTGCGGTAAAAAGACCGACAAAGGCACTGGCATAGCTCAATAGGCCGTAACGCTCTGGCCCAAGGTAGCGCGTCACCCACACGGTGATCAGAAATCCCACCCCCATGCGAAGCGCCTTGTCAAAGAAGAGCCAGCCGGTGTTGTGGATTACCCGTTGCAGGAGTTGGCTTTTTTCCAGCTTTCCTCTGAGAAATGCCGGGAGGTATTTCGTCCACCCTTGGTTTGTCGCCGCCTCAGGCATCAAAGAGATCCCAGACAAGCAACAATCCGTTCGGACGCCTTGCCATCACCGTAGGGGTTATGTGCCATGGACATTGCCGCGTAGGCTGCCGGATCGGTCAGGAGCACGGAGGTTTCCTGTATGATCCGCTCGGGATCGGTCCCGACCAGGCGGACCGTGCCGGCGGTGACCGCCTCGGGGCGTTCGGTGGTGTCGCGCATGACCAACACCGGCTTGCCGAGGGACGGGGCCTCTTCCTGTACTCCGCCCGAGTCGGTGATGATGAGATGCGAGCGGTTCATCAGGTAGACGAAGGGGAGGTAATCGACCGGCTCGATGAGGTGCACGTTCGGGTGCTCTCCTCCCCCCAGGATCCGGCGCACCGGTTCCTGGACGTTCGGGTTGAGGTGCACCGGATAGAGGATCTCGGCGTCCCGGTAGGACCCTGCGATCTCGGCAAGCGCCGCACAGATGTTCTCGAAGCCGGCCCCGAAGTTCTCCCGGCGGTGCCCGGTCACCAGGATCAACCGCTTGCCGGCATCGAGGAAGTCGAACTGGCGGTCGAACTGGCCGCGCAGGGCGACGTCATCGGCGAGCCGTGCCGAAACGGAGAGAAGGGCATCGACGACCGTGTTTCCGGTGACGAAGATGGTGTCGGCTGCGATCCTCTCGGCCAGGAGGTTGTCGCGTGCCGCGGTGGTCGGGGCGAAGTGCAGGTCAGCCACCGCACCCGTGACGCGACGGTTGATCTCCTCGGGGAAGGGGGCGTGCTTGTCGTGGGTCCGCAACCCCGCCTCGACATGCCCCACCTTCGACTTGGCGTAATAGGAGGCGAGGGTCGTTGCCATCGTGGTGGTGGTGTCACCGTGAACCAGGACCACGTCCGGCTTAACCTCGGCAAGTACCCCCTTGAGCCCCTGCATAACATTGCAGGTGACGTCGTAGAGGTCCTGCTTGGGCTTCATGATGTCCAGGTCGAAATCGGGCCGGATCTCGAAAAGGTTCAGGACCTGGTCCAGCATCTGGCGATGCTGTGCGGTGACGCAGACCAGGCTCTTGAAACTCTTGGGGTGCTTTTGCAGTTCCAACACAACCGGGGCCATTTTGATGGCCTCGGGGCGGGTGCCAAATACAGAGAGTATCGTCAGCATAGGTTCCTTCTTCAGAGGCAAGATTTTTTAAGAGCGCGGGAAGGTGCCATCATTTGATCGAGAAAGCTATCCACGTCATCAAGCCGTGCCAGGATTCCCTCACATCGATATCACGTATGGGCGTCGCGTCGCAGTTGGCGTGGGAGCCGAAAAGTTCAAGCCCCACAAAAGCTACTCAAATTTCTCCTCTTCTTCCTTGATACTGAAACCTCTTTTATGAGCCAGAGGATCGGATTTGTGCGCAACAAAATCGGCTGTCAACGCGGTAACACGGTTGTCGAGCTTGTCATAATCTTCATCCTGCCTAAGCTCCATTCGATCCATTCGCTCGACCATCGCCTGCTGTCCCTCAATCACCATATCTACTTTCTGTTCCAATCGTTCAATCAGGACACCGGTGCGACGCTCCGACGCTTCTATTGCTTCTTCCATTCGGCGAGTGAGATCGCGGGTCAAATCCAGTTTCAGCTGGTCCATCTTCTGGTCCATCTTCCGGTCCAATTCCGCAGACAGTGACGCAGACAGTGACGCAGACAGTGACGCAGACAGTGACGCAGACTGTTCGTCGAGCTTCCTGGTTAGCAGTTTTTCTATTAACTCAAGGTCTTGCTCGGTCATGGCGTCTCCTCCATAGGCAGAATGAGCTCCCAGTTATTCAGAGTCAGCCCCGCTCCCCGCCGGTCTGGTAGATGCTGGACGGCTCCGCCCCCAGGCGCAGGAGTTCGTTGCGCAGCTCCTCGCCCTGTTTGAGCGAGGTGATCACGATGCGGTGCTTGCCGGAGAGAAGGCCGATGGCCGGGGTGACGATCGTTTTGTCGAAGAACTTCCCGCTGGCCTTCGGGTCCATCACCAGGTCGAGAGTGAGGCCGACCTCCTTGAGCGAAAGGTAGGCGATCTCGGCGACCTCGTCGACGCCGCAAAAGGCGACACCACGCACCCCCTCCGCGGCGATCTTGCGGAAGAGCTTCAGGTAGTCCTGCCGGGCAACCGTGTAAAGCCCGGTGAAGTAGCTTAAGTGCTGGTAGGCGAGGCGGCTTTTTTCAGCGAAACCTTTGGGGGTGAGAAGGTAACCGTAGCGGTTCTTGGGGAAGGTGGTGACCCGGACGAAGCCCTTTTCGACCAGGTTTTTCAAGTAGGAGTTTACGAGCCCGAGGGCGATGCCGAGGCGTTTGGAAAGTTCGCGCTGGGAGAGTTGCTGGTCGCCGGAGATCTCGGAGAGGAGCAGAAAGGCGCGGTAGGTATCAAGAACCTTTTCGTTGTCACCGTTCATGCGATGAACTTACAGGAAACACCCCAGGATTTCAACACAAAAGCGGTCGAACCGTTTTCCTTGCAGGCCGAACCGCTTTCCTTGCTGGCCGAACCGCTTTCCTTGCTGGCCGAACCGCTTTCCTTGCTGGCCGAACCACTTTCCTTGCTGGCGGAACCACTTTCCTTGCAGGCGGAACCACTTTCCTTGCAGGCGGAACCACTTTCCTTGCAGGCCGAACCACTTTCCTTGCGGGCCGAACCGCTTTCCTTGCGGGCCGAACCACTTTCCTCGCAGGCGGAACCACTTTCCTTGCGGGCCGAACCGCTTTCCTTGCGGGCCGAACCACTTTCCTCGCAGGCGGAACCACTTTCCTTGCAGGCCGAACCACTTTCCTTGCAGGCGGAACCACTTTCCTTGCAGGCGGAACCACTTTCCTTGCAGGCCGAACCACTTTCCTTGCAGCCGGAACCGCTTTCCTTGCAGACGGAACCACTTTTCTTGCAGACGGAACCACTTTCCTTGCAGGCCGAACCACTTTCCTTGCAGGCGGAACCACTTTCCTTGCAGGCAGGACCGCTTTCCTTGCAGCCGGAACCGCTTTCCTTGCATGCCGAACCACTCCCTTGCAGGGGGTGTAAAAAGGTTTGTGGTGGAAATGGTCAAGTCGGCCAGGGACGTATTTAATACTTCGGGAATTGGCCGTTTAGGAGCGAGACGACAACTTAATTGCGGTGGGCTGATGACAGTCGTACTTCATAAGGAGAATGAACGCTGAGGTTTTCTATCCCTCGATATTGACGATCCTTCGGTAAATCTGCGTCAAGCGTTTGCCCCGGACGGTCCACGAGTGTTCCTTGATCGCCATTTCTCTGGCAGCGGCGCCGACCTCGGCACGAAGCTCCCGGTCTCCTGCCAGCCTTCCGATGGCCCCCGCCAAGTCCGCCGCGTCACCGAATTTGGCGTACAGCGCGGCTTCCCCCAGAATCTCCCGATTCACCGGGGTGTCGAAAACTACCGTCGGGAGCCCACACGCCATGTAGTTGAAAAGCTTCCCGTTGGCTTCGGTGAGCGATACCTTGGGCGAAACCGCCAGGTCCCCGGCACACAGGTACTGCGGCGCCTCGTCGTAGGGTACCCTCCCGGTGAAGGTCACCAGGTCGTCGATCCCCATTTCCTTCGCCTGGGCGCGGTACTTTTCTTCGGGAAACCCCATCACCAGGAAATGAACCCGCGCCCCCTGTTGTTTGAGGTATTGGGCCGCCTCAAGGAGCAGATCCACCCCCTGGTAGCGGTTCAAAACCCCCAGATAACTCACCACCGGCCGGTTCAGGGGAAGGCCGAGCCGCTGCCGGATCGCTTCTTGGGGGTGCGGCGCAAAGCAATCGGTGTCCACCCCGTCGATCAGCGGGCGAATGCGATCTTTCGGGACCCCTTGGTTAACCAGGAGTTCCGCGGTCGGCCCCGAACTGGTCACGATGAACTCAGCCCGCGCGTTGATCCACCGCTCCAGTCCGGCGAAGAACCGCTGCAAAAGTGATCCCTCCTTCACGAAACCGTGGTCGGTGATCTCGGCGGTCAGGCTTCCCTGGCAGTCAAAGAGCATCGGAATACGCAAAAGCGGCTTCAAAAAGGCGCCGATGAACGCTCCCTCGTGGAGATGGGCATGGATCAGGTGCGGCTGGAAACTCCTCGCCACCTTGAGGGCCTTAAAGAAAAGGAGTATATCGAGGTAGGGCTTGTGCCAGGAGGGTCCCGCGGCGAGCTTTCGGTACCAGGGGATGGTCGGAATCCGTTCGGTGGGAACGCCGGGGACGTCCCGTCCGATGTGGTAGGTGACCAGCCGGACCTCCACCCCCTGTGCCTGGGCCGCGCGCGCCTCTTCCAGGATGCGGACGTGGCAGCCGCGGTCCGCAAAGAAGGGGGTCGGGGCCAGGATGAGGACGCGAAGCGGCTCAGCCAAAGTTGAGCTTTTCCTTGATCTTGTAGATCTGCTTTCCCTGCGCCTCGTAGTAGGTCCGCGCGCTCAATTCCGCCAAAAGCCCCATGACGATGAACTGGACCCCCATGAACAGAAGGAACGCGGTGAGGATGAGCAGCGGGTTGCGGTTCATGCTCGTATTCTCGAAGAATTTCATATACAGGGTCGCCAGGCCGGTGAGGACCCCGAAGCCCGAAGTGTAGATTCCCCACTTGCCGAAGAGCTGGATCGGCTTGGTGGAGAAGTTGAGCAGGAACTTCACCGTCATCAGGTCGAGGACGACCCGCATGGTGCGGGAGATGCCGTATTTGCTCGTGCCGTGGAGCCGTTCGTGGTGGCGCACCGGCATCTCGGTGACCCGCGCGCCGACCTGAGAGGCCAGCGCCGGGACGAAGCGGTGCATCTCGCCGTAGAGGTTCACGTCCTCCAGGACGTCGCGCCGGTACGCCTTCAAGGTGCAGCCGTAGTCATGCAGATGGACGCCGGTCATCTTCGAGATCATCGCGTTCGCCATGATCGAAGGGAGGCGCCGGTTGATGAAGGTGTCCTTGCGGTCCTTGCGCCATCCGGAAACGACGTCGTACCCCTCGTCGATGCG
Source organism: Geomesophilobacter sediminis (assembly GCF_016458275.1). Lineage (GTDB taxonomy): Bacteria > Desulfobacterota > Desulfuromonadia > Geobacterales > Geobacteraceae > Geomesophilobacter > Geomesophilobacter sediminis. The sequence goes on along the minus strand of NZ_JAEMHM010000019.1, from coordinate 61,813 downwards.
CTCCATGAGCAGTGGAATATCCAGGGGATCGTTTTGCAGGTCGCCGTCCATCGGTATGACGACGCGGCCGGTGGCGGCATCGAACCCGGCCGACATGGCGGCGGTCTGGCCGAAGTTACGGCGCAGGCGGATCACCTTGACCCGCGGGTCCTCGGAAGCGGCCAGCTTCAGGGCCGGGTAGGAATTATCGGAGGATCCGTCGTCGACCAGGATAAGTTCATAGTCGAAGCCGGACGGCTCCAACGCCTCGCTCACCCGCCGATGCAGGATCGGGATGTTATCTTCCTCGTTATAAATGGGAACAACTACACTTAAATCCACAAACACCTCTTTTCAATGATCAATGATCAAAGAACAATTCGGCCTGGCAACCCAGCGTCTCGCAGCAAAGTTCCCAGACCTTTCTTCAGTAACAAAAGACGTCAATAATCATTGTCCATCGATCATGACCACGTTCTTCCCATCGGTTTGACTTCCGCCACCTCAACGTTGGGCGCCGTCCGTCCCTTTTGCCGGAAACGTGGGAAAAGCAGCCCCCGGAAAACACCGGCGCCGTACAACAGGTGCAGGGTCGGATAGACGTAGAGCAGGCGCACCCCCAAGGCCGGATCGCAGACCCGGGCCGCCTCGACAAAACTGGCCATCCCCACCCCAAGCAGGTAGGCAAGCAGCGGGAGCGCCAACAGGGGAGCCGGATGAAGCGCCAGCACCCCGAGATAGATCAGGAAAACGGAGGGCGCAAACGCCCCGACCCGTTTCACCCCTTTGGCGAGCACGGTCTGTTCGCCGCGCCCGCGGCCATAGCCGAACATCTGCTTCACAAAGGCCCGGTAGGTCGGCCGCTGGCTCCGGGTGACCGCCAGCTCCGGGTCGTGTACCAGCTTCAGCCCCTGCCGTTGCAGCCGATCCATCAGCTCGTTTTCCTCGTTCGGGTAGAGCCGCTCGTCCAGCCCCCCGTTTTCCAGGAAAACCTCGCGCCGAAAACTCAGGTTGCAGAGGATGAGCTCGCTGTCATCGGTGCTGCGCGCCTCCCCGAACTTGAGATACCGGGTGCGCGCCCCTCCTCCGCCGAAGCGGGAAGCAAAGGCGGCGGCGAAGGTCTTTTGCAGCGGAGTATCGGTCTCCGGGGTGAGCGACGGCCCTCCCACGGCTGCGACAGCGGGATCGCGGTACTGTTCCAGCGCCCGTTCGATGAATCCGGGAACCGGGCGCGAGTCGTCGTCCAGGAAGAAAAGGATCTCCCCCTGTGATTGCCGCGCCGCCCGGTTGCGCTGGGTGCTGGGCGCCGAACCGTAGGCGACCAGGACTTCCATCAGCTCCGGAGGATAGGTTGCGGCACGCAAGGCCGAGAGTGCCCGCACCTCCCCCCCCGGCTTCACCGGTATGATGACGCTTACCGGGATGGAGGCGTCAGCGCGGCCGGCATCACTTGAACTGCGGTCCAACCGGTTTCTCTCTGTCGTAGTAGAAGGTCTTGTGGCAGCCGACGGAGCACTTCCCGCCGGTCGGGGTCTTGGTGAAGTTGATCGGGATCTGCCAGGCACCGAAATTCGGAGACTTGGGATTGATCAACCGCTCCTGGGATGCCGCGTGCGGATTGTGGCAGATCTTGCAGTTACGCCCTTTCCCGGCCTTGTTCACGTGAACATAATGCAGGTTGCGGGTGCCGTTGCGGAAACCGGTGGCGCTGTCGGTGGTGGCCGCCGCTGCCAGATCCTTGTTGTGGCAGGAGAAGCAGAGCGGGAACGCGTCATCGCCGAACGGCCGGTACGGAGTGTCCGGGAAGTCCGCCTTGAGGAGCTTGCGGTTGTCCGACACGTGCGGCCGATGGCAGTCGAGGCATTTCCCCTCGGCCACCGGTTTGTGTACCGATTTCCCCTCGGCGAGTTTCGCGTCGTGGCAGGAGAAGCAGAGCTGCGCGCCCGGCTTTCTCAGGAGCATCCGGACGTCAGCTTGGTGGGCATCATGGCAGGACAGACACTCCCCCCGGGTGACGGGGGGATGTCCGTGTTTTCCGTTGAATTTCTCGGTGCCGTGGCAGCCGTAGCAGAGCTTGGGCGGCGGCGCCTTGAGGAGCTTGCTGAACTCGCCGCTGTGGGCGAGATGGCAGGCGGTGCACTCGCCCTTTCCGACCGGGCCGTGCAAAAACTGCTTCTTCACGATGTAGCCATGGCAGGTGGCACAGAGCTTTTTCTTCTCGGTGATGAAACCGATCGAACCTTTCGCGAGCGGGTGCTCCAGGGAGAACTGCTCGTGGCACCGGAGGCACTGCCACGCGCCGACCGGCTTGTGCACCACCTTCCCGTCCATGAGGTTCTTATGGCACATGGAGCACTTGAACGGCTCCGATACCCCCGCCGATGCAACAGAGGGGAGCATCAGGGCGCATACCAGAAAGACCGCGGCCAGGACCAGGTTGCGATGGTGGTTCATGGTGGAGAAACGCTCCTTTTATACTGCCGTTGGCCGCCTATTTGCCGTAGCTGTGCAGGCCGGACAGGAAGAGGTTGACGCCCAGGTAGCAGAAGATGGTGGCAGCAAACCCGATGACCGACAGGATCGCGGCGCGGCGGCCGACCCAGCCGCGGGTGATGCGGGCGTGGAGGAAAGCCGCGTAGACGAACCAGACGATGAGGGACCAGGTCTCTTTCGGGTCCCAGCTCCAGTAGGTGCCCCAGGCGTAGTTCGCCCAGGCCGCCCCGGTGATGATCCCCAGGGAGAGGAGCGGGAAGCCGATCATGATCGCCTTGTAGTTCAGGTCGTCGAGGACCTTCACCGCCGGGAACATGGAGAGCATCCCCCCCGCGGCGGCGCTCCCCCCGTTTTGTTCCATCTTGTCCCGGATCAGGTACATGATCGAGATGCCGCAGGCGACCGCGAAGGCGGCGTAGCCCAAAAAGCAGGTGATGACATGGTACATGAGCCAGCTGCTCTGCAGCGCGGGGACCAGCGGCTCGATGCCGCTGTCCAGGCTGAGCTGGGCCCAGGCCAGGCCGAAGAGGGCGAAGGGAACGACGAAGGCGCCGACCGCCCGGTACTTGTACTTGAAGTCCATGATCAGGAAGATCAGGATGATGGTCCAGGAGAAGAAGACCACCGACTCGAACAGGTTGGAGAGCGGCGCGTGGCCGTGTCCCTGGTCGTAGGATTCCTTCCAGCGCAGCCCGATGGCTGCGGTTTCAACGAGAAAACCGAAGAGCGCGGCGTAGGTGCCGGCCAGGCCGACCGCCTTGCTACGGGATGCAAGAAATGCGAAGAATATGCAGGTGGACACCAGGTAGGTGACCATGGCGACGTTAAAAAACATGGAACTGGACATCGATGACCTCCGGTCGGTTCAGTTAAGACATGGTAAAGAAGGGGCCGGTGCTACCCCTTGTTCAGCTTCTGCATCAGCTCGTCGAAGGAGAGCTCAAACCCGGCAGGGTTTTTCGAAGCGGAGCCGCCGAAGGTGACCGAACCGTCGGTAACCCTCGCCCAGAGCCGCTTGTGCGACATGAAAAACGCCATGCAGATCCCGACCACCATGAGCGCGCAGCCGAGCCAGACCACGAGGACCCCCGGGTCCTTCGCCACCTGGAGACCGGTGTAGAACTTCTGGTCCAGGCTGGCGAGGGTGAGGACCAGGTCGCCACCGTGCTGCTCGTTGAAGGACTGGTACTTGTCACCCAGGATGACGAACGGCTGGGGCTGTCCACCCGGCGGAGTGAATTCCACCTGGGCTCCCGGGCCGTCGAAGTCCTTCATGAAAGGACGGACGTCAGCGGTCCCTTCCATGACCGAGAGGAAGGCTCCTCCCGGAAGTGCCACCCGCTCCCCTTGGCGCGCCGTGATCTGGGTCGCGGCACCGGTTTTGCGGTTTTTGACCGAGATGTGGTAGCTAGCGCCTTCGTCGGAGGGGCCGTAGCTCGACTGGTAGAAGGTCACCCCTTTGTAGGTAAGGGGCTCGTTAACGATAACGGGGATGTTCTGCTTGCCGGCAACCGGCTGGCCGTTTTCGAGGACGGTCAGAAGGCTCTTGAATTCCTTCGGAGCTCCGGTGTCGTAGAAGGCGACGGAGAATTTCTCGCAGCGGACGGCGAAACCAAGGTCAACGGCCTTGCCGTTCCTTGTCACGACCCTGGAGATGCTCCCACCTTCCGGGATGTTGACGTATCCCTTATATCCGGCAAAGGAGCCGATGATGGCCCCGATAAATACGATGATGATCGAGAAGTGAACTACGTAGACCCCGAGGCGGCACCAGGCGTGTTTCTGGGCGAACAAGTGATACTCGCCGTTTACCTCGGTGACGACCGGCTCGGCGAACTCCTGCTTGAGGAAGGAGACGATCTGGTCTTTGATGGAGGCGGCGGCGCCGGTCATTTTGACATCGCGGGTGATCGAGAGAGAAGTCTCGAAGCGATCGTCCATGACCAGAACCGGCTCGGAAATGATCTTCCAGACCCGGGGGAGCCGCTTGATGGAGCAGCAGATGAGGTTGAGGGTCAGGAAGTAAAGAAGGAGGATGAACCACCAGGAGTGGTACATGTCGAAAAAGCCGAGCTGCTGGTACAGCTTGAACTTCGTTTCACTGATAGTCTGCAGGTACTCTTGCGGGGGGTTCCCCTGCGGGATGATCGTGCCGATAATGGAAACGAGGGCAAGCCCGATGAGAAGAAAAATTGAGAGTCTCAGAGAGCAGAAAAAATCCCATAGTTGGTAAGCAAATCCGCGTTTCGTCGTATTCAAGGCGAGTCTCCCGATGAGGTGGTTTGCAACTGACTGAAAAGAAAGCAAGCCATTATAGACAAATTGTCGAATAGCGACAAACAAAAAATTCCGCTACTTATACCGAGAGATAAAAAAAGGGTAACCGGAACAGTCCGGCTACCCTTTTATTACAAAACAATCAGGAAAACATTACTTCTTGTGGCATTCGCCGCACTTGGTGGGGCCGCTGGTCTTGGCGTGGCACCCTTTGCAGAGCTCGTGCGCCTTGTTCTTGTCGATGGTGATCTTCGACGGAGCCCCTTCGCCGTGGCAAGCCTTGCACTCGGCGCGGCCCTGGTGGGCTTTGTGGTTGAAAGTGACCGCACCTTTGGAAGGAGCCGGGTAGACGACGGTGTCCGCGGCCACGGCGGAAACGGCAAACGCGAAGGTAAGAGCGACGGCTACGATGATTTTGTTCATTAGATTCCCTCCAGTATCGTAAAGTAACGCGAAGATTAATACAGCGCTTTAACCATTGTCAAGGATAAAACCAGGAGCCAGGGGCTCGGGATACGGGGCAGGGAAGCCGAAATCGTCCGTGTTTTAGCGCAAGCGGCACCTCAAGCGGCACCAACTAAGTCCGAGCAAGTCCCCCTTTGTGAAGGGGGATTTGCCTTGGAGGATTTGCCTTCTGAAGGGTTACCAGAACCTCAGCCCCCCTTCGCAAAAGGGGGAGTACAAGGCTCCTTAGCCTAGGGGGGCCACTAGCTCCTCGATTTCTGCAGCTCGTTGTCCTTGCGCTCGACCTCGGCGGCCATCTGCTCGCGATAGGCAATGAGCTTCTTGGTCAGCTCCGGGTCGCGCAGCGAGAGGATCTGCACCGCGAAGATGCCGGCGTTTTTGGCGCCGGCCTTGCCGACCGCCATGGTGGCGACCGGGATACCGCCCGGCATCTGGACCGTGGCGTAGAGAGCGTCGATGCCGCTCAGGGCACCCCCCCCCATCGGGACGCCGATGACCGGCAGGGTAGTCTCGGCGGCGACGACACCGGCCAAGTGGGCAGCCATGCCGGCGGCAGCGATCACCAGCTGGACGCCGCGCCCCGCCGCCTCGTGAGCCAGTTGGGCGGTTCTTTTCGGCGAGCGGTGCGCCGACGAGATGCGCATTTCGTATGGGACGCCGAACTCGTCGAGGACCTTGGCAGCCTCCTCCATGGTCGGCAGGTCGGAGTCGCTCCCCATAACGATAAGAACAGCAGGGTTATTCATTGATTCACCTCTTGGGTTGGTGTGTCAGAAACTGCGCCCTTGGATAACGTTGCCCACGAGCGGATAAAAACGATTGAATTAGTGCGATTAAGGCAAATAACCCATCCTCACCCTGTCCGTCGCAAGCTCGCGCTTTCGCGCGCGTCCCTTGAAGGAGAGGGAACGTTAGACAAGGCAACCGGGCCTTTAAGCACCCGCGTCCTGAGGGGTAGCGGGCGAGCGTGGGTTGGAACGGATGGGGTGAGGGGGGGGGCCACGGTCACAAAACCTGAAAGGCAAATCCCCCCCAGCCCCCCTTTTTCAAAGGGGGGAGGTGCAAGGTTGTACCCTAGCCCCTAGTCCCTAGCCCCGGTTTCCTTATCCCCGCGTCATCGCCTTCGCCCCGATATCCTTCCGGCAGTGCATGCCAGGCCAGGAAATGCGAGCAACGCCCTGGTAGGCGCGGTCGATGGCGTCCTTCACGGTCGTCCCCAGCGCGGTGACGCCGAGAACCCGGCCGCCGTTGGTGACGATCTTGCCGTCCTGGCTTTTGGTACCGGCGTGGAATACCACCAGCTCTTCGAGCTGCGCGGCATCGCCCATTCCGGAGATGACGTCCCCCTTGCGGTAGTCGCCTGGGTAACCCTCGGCGGCCAGCACCACGCAGACCGCGGCCTTGTCGTGCCACTCGACCTGGACCTTGGAGATGTCGCCGGAGGCGACCGCCATAAGCACCGGCACGATGTCCGACTTCATCCGCATCAAGAGCGGCTGGCACTCGGGATCGCCGAAGCGGGCGTTGAATTCGAGGGTCTTGACGTTTTCGCCGTCGATCATGAGCCCGGCGTAGAGGACGCCGCGGTAGGGACGCCCTTCGGCGGCCATGCCGTCGACGGTACGCCGCATCACCTCGGCCATCGCTTTGTCGTGGATCGACTGGGTGACCACCGGAGCCGGGGAGTATGCCCCCATCCCGCCGGTGTTGGGCCCCTTGTCGCCATCGAAAACGGCCTTGTGGTCCTGGGCGCTCGCCAGCGGAATGATGTTCTTGCCGTCGGTGAAGGCGAGGAAGGAGGCCTCCTCCCCTTTCAGGAACTCCTCGACCACGACGCGCGAGCCCGCCGAGCCGAAGGCATTGCCGGAGAGCATGTCCTCAACCGTGGCAACCGCTTCCTCACGGGTCTGGGCGATGATGACCCCCTTGCCCGCAGCGAGCCCGTCCGCCTTGATGACGATGGGAATCCCGGTCCGGTCGATGAACTCGATGGCCGGCTGGACCTCGGTGAAGACACCGTAGGCGGCGGTCGGCACGTTGTATTTATGCATCAGGTCCTTGGAAAAGGCCTTGCTCGCCTCGATGAGGGCGGCGTTCTTCCGGGCGCCGAACGCCTTGAGGCCGTTGTCCTCGAAGAGGTCGACCAGTCCCAGGGAGAGCGGAAGCTCCGGCCCGACCACGGTCAGGTCGATGGCATTGTCCTGGGCGAATTTCAGCAGGCCGGGCAGGTCGTCCACCGCGATGGCGACGTTCTCAGCGAGCTCCGCGGTCCCGGGGTTGCCCGGGGCGCAATATACCTTCTTGACCAGCGGCGACTGGGCGATCTTCCATACCAGTGCGTGTTCCCTCCCGCCGCTGCCTATTACCAGTATCTTCATGTCAATTCCTCAACTGTGCTGTGTGCCCCACTCCGAAGGCCGAAGAAGCGGGACTGGGGGCTAGGGGCTGGGGACTAGAGTGAGCAGACGAGAAGAACGGCGATCCCTCTTCTTTCGTTGAAGCCTGGGGCAACCGGACCTGCCACCCTTTTGGAAGAAGTGTCACGGTTTTCCCTAGCCCCTAGCCACTGCTCCCTAGCCCCGGCTTTTTCCTAGTGGCGGAAATGCCTCATACCGGTGAAGACCATGGCGATGCCGTGCTCGTCGGCGGCGGCGATCACCTCGGCGTCTCTCATGCTGCCACCCGGCTGGATCACCGCGGTCACCCCGGCCTGGGCGGCGTTGTCGAGACCGTCACGGAACGGGAAGAAGGCGTCGGAGGCCATCACGGCACCCTTGACCGGAATCCCGGCGTGCTCGGCCTTGATCGCCGCGATACGGGCGGAGTTGACGCGGCTCATCTGGCCGGCGCCGACCCCTACGGTCGCGTTGCCGCGGCCGTAGACGATGGCGTTGGACTTCACGAACTTGGCCACCTTCCAGGTGAAGAGGAGGTCTTCCATCTCGGCGTCGGTCGGCGCCCGCTTGGTCACCACCTTGAGCTCGTTGAAGAGTTCCAGGTCGGCGTCCTGCACCAGGATCCCGCCGTTGACCCGTTTGAAGTCAAGGCGCGCCGCCGGCTGCTCGGCCCAGAAACCGCACTCGAGGAGACGGACGTTCTTCTTGGCGGCGACCACCTCGGAGGCGGCCTCGCTGATCTTCGGAGCGATGATGACTTCGACGAACTGGCGGTCGACGATGGCGCGGGCGGTCATCTCGTCGAGCTCGCGGTTGAAGGCGATGATCCCGCCGAAAGCGGATTCGGTATCGGTCTTATAGGCCGCCTCGTACGCTTCGAGGATGTTGCCGGCGACGGCGACGCCGCAGGGATTGGCGTGCTTCACGATGACGCAGGCCGGGCCTTCGTTGAACTGCTTGACGCACTCGAGCGCCGCGTCGGTGTCGGCGATGTTGTTGTAGGAAAGCTCTTTGCCCTGGAGCTGACGGGCGGTGCAGATGGAAGCGTCCGTCACGTTCTTTTCGACGTAGAAGGCCGCGCCCTGGTGCGGGTTCTCGCCGTAGCGCATCCCCTGGGCCAGACGGTACTGCATGGTGAGGGTCTGCGGGTAGGCATCGACCCCTTCGCCCAGACGGGCGCCGAGCCAGTTGGAGATGGCGCCGTCGTAGGCGGCGGTGTGCTGGTAGACCTTGACGGCCAGCCGGAAGTTGGTCTCGCGGGAAACGGCGCCGCCGGAAGCCTTCATCTCGTCCAGGACCACCTGGTAATCGGCGTGGTCGACGATGACGGTGACGTCGCGGTTATTCTTGGCCGCGGAGCGGAGCATGGTCGGGCCGCCGATATCGATGTTCTCGATGGCGTCTTCCATGGTGCACCCTTCCTTGGCGACGGTCGCCTCGAACGGGTAGAGGTTCACGACCACCATGTCGATCGGCTCGATGCCGTGCTCCTGCATCTTGGCAACGTGCGCCGGGTTCTCCCTCATGCCGAGGATCCCGCCGTGCACCTTCGGGTGCAGCGTCTTGACCCGGCCGTCGAGCATTTCCGGGAAGCCGGTGAACTCGGAGACGTCCTTCACCGGGACCCCCGCATCACGCAGCAGCTTTGCGGTTCCGCCGGTGGAGAGGATCTCCACGCCATACCCGGAAAGCGCCTTGGAAAACTCGACCACACCGGTCTTCTCCGACACACTGATCAGCGCGCGACCAATCTTTGCCATGAATGTACTCCTTTTCCTTTTCTATTGGTTTTACTTGCCTGACGACGAGTCCAAAAAACAAAAAAGCATTCGGTCCGCAGATACACGCAGATGAACGCAGATAACTTCAAAATCTGAGTGGGAAACAACCGGGGACTGGCTCCGCAGGTGCCTGTCCCCCTCTCAGCCGACACGCAGGTGCCACGACACGCAGGTGCCAGGCACTTTCTAATCCACAGCTCCGCAGGTGCCAGGCACTTTCTAATCCAATTCGTAGGGTGGGCACGCTGTGCCCACGCGGTCAGCTTGGTGGGCAGAGGGCTACCCACCCTACAGAAGGGGGAACGAAGGGGGGACTACCCCTTACCTATGAAGCAACTCCGGCGGGCGGTCGGCCGACCACCTGGGGAGTCATGGGAAATCCAGATTGGCAAGGAACAACTGTTCGAAAAGCGGGGTGCCGGAGAGCGGGATCACGCGGACGGCTTCGGCCAGGCGCTCGACCTGCTCGCGCCCCCCGGGATCGGTCAGGAACCGCTCCACCCCGGCCAGCGCGCCCTCACGGACAAAGCCCGTGATTATTACCATTTTTTCGGTGAAAATTCCAATACTTTTTAGGACCGCAGGGGAAAGCACGGCACCGAAGGAGCCGGTGAGAACGACCTCGCTCAAATCGTCGGCAGAGAGGTGGGCGCGGGAGAGGAGAACCTCTATCCCGGCACGCAGCGCCCCCTTGGCAAGCTGAAGCGCGCGGATGTCCTCCTGGTCGAGGTAGACCGTGCTTTTCGCGTCCCGGTGCAGCACGAACGCGGGGACGCCGTTGATATCGGTACGCCGGTTGGCGAGATTGGAGGGAATCTCGTCGGCGGAGACGATCCGGCCGGTGGCGTCGATGATGCCGGCGCCGCGCAGCGCGGATACGGCCTCAAGAACGCCGGAACCGCAGATGCCATGCGGCGGCGCTCCCGGGATGGTGCGGACGGCCAGACGGTCGCCCGATATCTCCACGGAGCTGATCGCACCGGGAAGCGCGGCGGTGCCGCACTTCAGGTTCCCCCCTTCGAAGGCAGGCCCCGCTGCCGCGGAGGTGGCGAGAAAACCGTTGCCATCGTAGAGGGCGATCTCGGCGTTGGTGCCGAGATCCAGATAGAGCGAGCGGGGGCGGGGCGTTTCGGCGAGCCCGTGCAGGAAGGCGAGCAGGTCGCCGCCGACGAAGCCCCCGGGGAGCGGGAAGAGGTAGGCGGGGACGTCGAGATCCCATCCGAGTTTTGCCGTGGTCACGGATTGGCCGGCACTGAACGAGGGGCGAAAGGGAGGCGCGGCTAAGGATTTGGGGTAGAGCCCGAGGGCGATCTCCTCCATGGCCGAGTTCGCTGCGACCGCGACGCCGGAAAGGTGCTCCGGCGAAGCGTCTATCTGCTGCAGCAGGTCCCGGGTCATCCGCTCCATTTCGGCCGCGGCGGCCATCTGCATGCCGGAGAGCTCCACGGGATCGGCAGCGGCGCCGATACGGGCAAGCACGTCCGAGCCCCACTGGCGCTGTGGATTCATAGCGGAACAGACGCCAAGACGCTCGCCGGTACCAAGGTCAAGGAGAGAGGCGGCGATGGTGGTCGTGCCGAGGTCAAAGGCGGCAGCGAGTTTGCGAATGTGGGAAGGAGTCATTGAAAAAAGGGGCTCTTTATTTGGGAAGACGGAAAATTCACAGAGAAAGGCGCCGACACCTGCAGGAGCGGCATTCCTGCCGTGATCAAAGCCATTCGCGCCCGGAAGGGCGCTCCCACAGCAAGGCGGGCAGATCCGGAGCTACGCTGCGGTGTATTTCGCTAGGCGATGTTGAGGAGCAGACTGGCCGGTTCCCCATGAAGCAGGCGCCAACCCTGTGGGAGCGCCATTCTTGGCGCGAACAACTGGTGCCAAAACTTGTAGGAGCAGCATTCCTGCCGCGATCAAAGCCATTCGCGCCCGGAAGGGCGCTCCCACAGCAAGGCCCTTGATCGCCCCCCTTTGACAAAGGGGGGCCGGAGAGGATTTGCTGTCAGGGTTTTACTTGTTTCTCTGCGCGAGGGAGAACCTCAGAGGCAAATCCCCCTAAATCCCCCTTCGCAAAGGGGGACTTAACGGTGCTACCTGAAAACCAATGCGGTCTCTCTTTTAGGCACGACCTCCCCGATCTGCACCGCGAAGGCGCCGCGGTCGGCAGAACGAGCGAGGAATTCACGGGCGTCGGCCGGAGCGAAGGCGATCAGCAGCCCGCCGGAGGTCTGCGGATCGAAGAGGGGCAGGAGCCGGTCCGGTGTCCCGCCGGATACCAGCTCACTATAGTATTCACGGTTGCGGTAGCATCCGGCCGGAACCATCCCGTCCGCCACCAACGCATCGACCCCGGCAAGGACCGGTATCCGATCCAGCTCCAAGGCAAAGGAAAGCCCGGCACCAAGGGCCATCTCGCAGGCATGCCCGATGAAGCCGAAACCGGTGACGTCGGTCGCGGCAGATGCATTGCATTGCACCATGAGTTCCGCCGCTTCCTTGTTGAGTCGGGTCATCCAGCGGCTGCACTCGGCGGCAAGCTCAGCCGGGACCATCTCCGCCTTGATCGCGGTGGAAACGATGCCGGAGCCGAGCGGCTTGGTGAGGACGAGAACATCGCCGGGACGGGAGGTACTGTTGCGGATTACCCGGCTCGGATCAATCAGCCCGGTCACCGCCAGGCCGTATTTGAGCTCATCATCTTCAACGGTGTGGCCGCCGACGAGGCAGGCGCCCGCCTCGCGCAGCGCATCAGCGCCGCCGGCGAGGATGGCAGCCAGCACCGAAGTCGGGAGCGAACACGCCGGGAAAAAGGCGAGGTTCAGCGCAGTCACCGGCCGTCCCCCCATGGCATACACATCGGAGAGGGAATTGGCCGCCGCAATGCGCCCGAAGGTAAAGGGGTCGTCGACCAGCGGCGTGATGACGTCGGTGGTCTGCACCAGGGCGAGCTGGTCCCCTATGCGGTAGACTCCCGCATCCTCCGCCCCCTCAACCCCCACGATCAGGTTCGGGTCATCGGAGCGTACGATATCAGCAATGGCTTCCTCCAGGCCCGCCGGGCCCAGCTTGGCGGCTCAACCGGCCGCCTTCACCATGCTGGTAAGTCTGATGTCAGACATTGGCAGCTCCTTGTAATGGTTTGTCGGCAGTAGCTGGCGCAGGGACGTAAGGGATATCAACAAACCCTATCGTTTTTCCCTAGCCCCCAGTCCCCAGCCCCTAGCCCCGGGTTCCAGGCCTTCCTTCCCACCCCCAGCCCCGGTTCCTGGCTAATCCAGATAGATCCGCGGGACGCGCTTGCTGATACAGCAGAAAATCTCGTAGGGTATCGTCCCGGCTTTATCGGCAAGTTCCTGGGCGCTGATGCAGACGCCGCTCGGGTCCATCCCCAAAAGGGTCACTTCGTCGCCCACCGACACCCCCTCGATCCCGGTCACGTCGACCATGATCCAGTCCATGCAGACCGTCCCGGTCACCCGCGCCCGCTTGCCGCGGATCAGCACCTCTCCCTTGTTGGTGAGGGCCCGGTTGTAGCCGTCGGCGTAGCCTACCGGCACGCTGGCGATCAGCCGACGCTCATCGGCCGTGTAGCGCCGGCCATAACTGATGCAGGTTCCCGGATCGACCCACTTCAACATGGCGACTTTGCTCCGGAAGCGTAAAACCGGCTCCGGCTCCACCACCTTCCCCTGAAAATCTGCGGAAGGGAGGGCGCCATACAAAATAATGCCGGGACGCACCAGGTTGCAGTAGGGAAGCTTCAGGTTCAAGACTGCTGCGCTGTTGGCGATGTGGATGTACCGGGGTGCAAAGCCCTGGGCCCGTGCCTCGGACACCGCTTTGGAAAACCGTTCCGCCTGGAGTTCGGTGTAGTTCACCCCCTCCGGGTCGAGTTCGTCGGCACTGGCGAAGTGGGAGAAAATCCCCTCCAGCTCCAGGTTCTTGAATCTCTTGAGCTCCCTCAGAAAGGCGGGGATGTCGGCATGGGAGACGCCGAGTCGCCCCATCCCGGTGTCGACTTCGAGGTGGACCAGCGCCTTGCGGTAGAGTTTCGCCGCTGCCGCATCCAGTCCTTCGGCCTGTTCCAGGGTGAAAAGGGCGGTGGAGAGGTGGTAGCCGACGCACTTTCGCTCCTCGCCGGGATAGATCCCCCCCAGGATGAGGACGGTGCGGTCCAGCCCGCTGCGACGCAGTTGGATCCCTTCGGCCAGGAAGGCGACCCCGAAGGCCTCCGCCCCGAGCGACTCCAGCTCCTTGGAAATGTCGAGAAAGCCGTGGCCGTAGGCGTCGGCCTTCACGACGGCGAGGATCCCGCTCCCGGCGGGAATGGTGCGCTTCACCAGCGCGTAATTTTTGCGAAGGGCGGCGAGGTTGATCTCCGCAACGGTCGTACGACCATCCATTTCGTGAATTCCCCATACATCTGAAGATTTCGGTTCCATCGGAAAAGCCCCGGGCCGTTACCAGCCAGGGGCATTCCAGATGCTCGCTTTTTTTAGCACTTCTCCCCTTGGCTGTAAAGGCAAAAACCCGGAAACCGTTGACCTTACGGGAAAAAGAGACGTTGACAAAACGCTGTCTATGAAATAACGTATGCCGCTACACTTGCCAGCTGGGGGAGTTCTTCCGAACTGAGACAGGCACCGCCTGAGACCCTTTGAACCTGATCCGGCTAGAACCGGCGTAGGGAAGCGGCGCGAACTCCCATCCATACCATCCAGGAGCCGCGACCCTTTCCGTCGCGGCTTTTTTATTGGCTGGTGATCGTAAATCCGACGGGCCCTCGCCCTACGGGAGAGGGTCGGGGTAAGGGTCGTATCAGTCTCCCCCGTCCCGTTGTGGCCTCTTCCCTCACCCGCCCTCCGAGCCCCCTCTCCCGAGGGGAGAAGGGTAGATAGGTGTTGCGGGCGCGGCATGCTGCGCCCCTAGCGGTTCAGCCACCCTTTAAGAGATAAGAAGGACCATGTCTTTACATCGAAAAAGTGTCATCTCCGGCCTCTACCTCATCACCGACGACGGCGAACACCTTTTGGAACGGGTCGAGGCGGCACTGCACGGCGGGGTCCGTGTCCTGCAGTACCGCGACAAGCACCGCAGCCACGCCGACCGGTTCGCCCTGGGCAGTGCCCTCAAAGAGCTCTGTGCCCGATTCGATGTTCCTTTCATCGTGAACGACGACCTGGAACTCGCCCGGGAGCTCGACGCCGACGGCGTCCACCTGGGGCAGGACGACGGCGACCCGGTCCGGGCCCGGCAGTTGCTGGGACCGAATAAAGTAATAGGGATCTCCACCCACAACCCGGAAGAGGCCGCTACCGCGGAGGCCGCCGGTGCCGATTACCTCGGCTTTGGCGCCATCTACCCCACCGCCTCCAAGGAGGTCGGCATCATCCAGGGGCCGGAGGCGGTGCGCGCCATCAAGGAACGGGTGAAGATTCCCGTGGTGGCGATCGGCGGCATCGACCGCGACAACGCCCCGGCGCTCATCGACAACGGGATCGATGCGGTCGCCGTCATCTCCGCGGTCCTGGCCGCGGGAGAGCCGGAACTGGCGGCTCGCGAGATCGCCCTTCTGTTCAACCGGGCCCTCCCCCAGCCGCGCGGCGCCGTCCTCACCGTCGCCGGCAGCGACTCCGGCGGCGGCGCCGGCATCCAGGGGGACCTGAAGACGATCACCCTTCTGGGGAGCTACGGCGCCTCGGCCATCGCGGCCCTCACCGCCCAAAACAGCACCGGGGTCACCGGAATCCATCCCGTCCCGGCCGAGTTTCTCCGCGACCAGCTCGATGCAGTCCTGTCCGACCTCCCGATCGACGTGGTGAAGGTGGGGATGCTCCTGTCCCCGGAAAACGCCGCGGTCCTCGCCGACCGGCTCCGCACTTACCGCAAGCAAATGCTGGTACTGGACACGGTGATGGTCGCCAAGGGCGGCGCTCACTTGCTCGATGACGAGGCGGTCCAGGTGCTCAAGAAGGAGTTGATTCCGCTCAGCTACCTCCTCACCCCGAACGTTCCCGAAGCGGAACGGCTGACCGGACTTTCCATCACCAGCGTGGAAGCCATGGTGGCCGCGACCCGGGAGCTGCACCGGATGGGGGCGCGCAACGTTCTTCTCAAAGGGGGACACCTGGAGGGGGACGAGGTGGCCGATCTTTTTTTTGACGGTTCCCGCTTCGCCATTTTCACCGCCCCGCGCACGCCGACGCCGCATACCCACGGCACCGGCTGCGCCCTCGCCTCCGCCATTGCGACGTTCCTCGCCCAGGGGGAACCGCTTCCGGCGGCGATCAGCCGGGGAAAACAGTACATTACCCGCGCCATACAGTTCGCCGGCCCCTTCGGAAAAGGACACGGATCGGTGAACCACTATCGCGCTGCAACACCTTAACAACCCGGCCCTGCCGGACCTATACGACCAGGAGTGGACATGACACAGCTCGAATACGCCCGCAAGGGGATCATTACCGACAAGATGAAGGAAGCAGCCCTCTGGGAAGGAGTGGAGCCGGAATTCATCCGCGCGGGGATCGAAGCGGGGAACATCATCATCTGCCATAACGTGAAGCACAAGAACGGCCGGCCGCTGCCGGTCGGCAAGGGCCTTCGCACCAAGGTGAACGCCAACATCGGCTCTTCCGCCGACGACCTCGACATCCAGAAAGAGCTGGAAAAGGCCCGGGTGGCGGTGCACAGCGGCGCCGACGCCATCATGGACCTCTCCACCGGCGGGCCGGTCGACGAGATCCGCCGCGCCATCATCGCCGAAACCTCCGCCTGCATCGGCACCGTGCCGCTCTACCAGGCGGCGCTCGACGCGGTGCGCAACCAGAAGAAGGCGATCGTCGAGATGACCGTCGAGGACATCTTCAAGGGGATCATCAAGCACGCCGAGGACGGCGTCGACTTCATCACCGTCCATTGCGGCGTCACCCGCTCCACCGTGGAGCGGATGCGCAACGAGGGGCGGATCATGGACGTCGTCTCCCGCGGCGGCGCCTTCACCATCGAGTGGATGGCGCACAACAACATGGAGAACCCCCTTTTCGAGCACTTCGACCGGCTCCTGGAGATCGTCAAGGAATACGACATGACCCTGTCGCTGGGCGACGGTTTCCGCCCCGGCTGCCTGGCTGACGCCACCGACCGTGCCCAGATCCACGAGCTGATCCTTTTGGGCGAGCTGACCCAGCGCGCCTGGGACTTCGGCGTCCAGGTGATGATCGAAGGTCCGGGCCACATGCCGCTGAACCAGATCGAGGCGAACATCATGCTGCAAAAGCGCCTCTGCCACGGCGCGCCGTTCTACGTCCTCGGGCCGCTGGTCACCGACATCGCTCCGGGCTACGACCACATCACTTCCGCCATCGGCGGGACCATCGCCGCCGCGGCCGGCGCCGACTTTCTCTGCTACGTCACCCCGAGCGAGCACCTGAAGCTGCCGTCGGTCGACGATGTGAAGGAAGGGGTGGTGGCAAGCCGCATCGCCGCCCACGCCGCCGACATCGTCAAAGGGGTGAAAGGGGCGATCGAGAAGGACAAGAAGATGGCCGCCTGCCGCAAGAAGCTCGACTGGGAAGGGCAATTCGCGCTGGCCATCGACCCGGAGAAAGCCCGCCGGCTGCGCGCCGAGTCGGGGGTCGCCGATCACGGCGCCTGCACCATGTGCGGCGAGTTCTGCGCCTACAAGGTCATGGACGACGCCACCGAGATGGAGCGCAAAACAAGCCACAAGTAGCGGATATGTGGATTCATTCCTGACATAGCATCTCAGATTGCAGTCACAGATAAAAAGCCATGAGTCATAAGACCCATGGCTTTTTCTTATTTGACTCTCGGCCGATGAAAGCGGCGGCGCTCCCCGGGTCCCCTCTCCTTCTTGGGTCGCGCACGAAAGGACGAGCGTGCGACGGACAGGGTGATCGGGTAAGCCCTCAAGAATCGACTTAACACGACGCCAGAGCCACCTCTGTCAAAGCCCCGATCTCCCGGCGGTTTCTAACCTTTTCCTGAGAGTCTTCTCCGTCAAAAACCTTTGCACTATAAGAAGGTAACGAGCATAATGTTTCCATGATAGCAACTTTCACTTTCAGGAGGACCGGTTAGATGAGAAAATTAGCCATAATGCTTGCCGCTGCAATGTGCATGAGCACTGCGGCGCCGGCCTTTGCAGACATGGCCGGTACCGCTCAAAAAGACGAATGCCTGCTTGCTTCTAAAAACTGCTCGAACACCGTGGACGACATCCAGAATCAGGTCCGCAGGCTGACTGCTGAAATTCAGAAGGGCACCAAAGTCTACTCTCCGGATGAGCTTGCCAAGCTCCAGATGAAGCTCAACGACATCAAAGCGATGATCGAGAGAATGAACGAGGAGTAAGAGTTGGTCCCGCAGCACCTTTTCCGTTTTTGCAATGCAATCGCGTAGGAGGTCTTGAACGCGGAGGAGCGGACCGCGAGGCCCGCTCTGCCTTTTTGTGGCCCTGCCCGGGAGAGAGTACGGGACAGACCGTCGGACCTTGTTTCAGGACAGTTGGAAAAGAAAAACCCCATCATGCCAGGCGGGGTTTTTCTTTTCCAAAGGACAGCGGATGAGACCGCTGCTGCCGATGAAAGCCGTCTCAGGCGACGCCGAGGATGACGCTCGACGCCTTGAACATGGCGCAGGCATGCCCGCCGACCTTGAGGCCGAGTTTCATTGAACTCCCGTGGGTAATAACGGCGCTGACGAGGTTCCCGCCACCGATCTCGATGTCGACCTCGGTACTGACCGGACCTTCAATGATCGTGGCGATGGTGCCGCAGAACATGTTGCGCGCACTGACCTTCGCATCGTGCAGGTCGGTGCCGATAATGACGGAACTCGCCTTGACGATGGCAAACGCAGCGTCTCCGTTCTTAAGCCCGAGGTTGGTAACCGCCCCGTTGGTTACCGTGGCAACGATGGAGACACCGCCTTTTAGTTCGAGAACCACTTCAGAGTTCACAGCCCCTTTAGTGATGTTGGAAACGGTCCCCGAGAATGTGTTACGTGCACTTACCTTCATCGCGATCCTCCCTAGGAAGCTGGCTGGGGGAAGTCATAGACCCCTTTGCCAGGTTGGCCAGGCGAACCACGCTGTTCTCCTGGATACTCACAGACTCTTTACATAGTGACATAGTAGAAAGCGCCTCCAAACAGAAGCGTATTTTTGACAGGTATAGCAGACACGCAGTTGTTGTAAAGAAATGCTCTCTCAGAAATCCGCCCAGTGAAGGAGGGTCTCTTAGGGACAGTCCTCCGGCAACGTGCACGCCTTTCGCTGCAGGAGCAGCATTCCTGCCGCGAACAACCACAGATTCGCAGAAAAAGCCTCCGGTAGGGATGAGGCTTCTTGGCTCGCCAGGGTTCGAGGATCGGTAGATGTTCTTCGGCGTCCCGCGGTGGCTTGACAGGAAGATCCGCCAATGTAGCATGGGGTTCTTATTAACGCACCTCACCCCACCCTTTCCAACCATCTGATAAATCCCCGCCAAACCTAACCTATCCCCAAGGCCCAAAGGTGACCCGCCATGAGCGAACCTGTCAGGATTTTGCCGGTGCCGGAAGACGACGACGGTGACTCCAGGCTTTCTTCCGGATTCAGTACCGGAACGGTAATTTCGGTCGACCCGGGAGAAGTCCTGGTGGATTTCCCCGGCAACCGACGCGGCCCCCTCCGGGCGCAACTGACATCCTCAGTCCAGGCCCAACTGTGGAGACTCTCCCCGCCCGCACAAGTGCTGCTTTGCTTCGAGGACGGCAAGGCCAGCCTCCCGATCATCGTCGACACCATCGCCGGAGAGCCGCAGCCGAGTATCGACGGCCCCTCCCAGCCGGTCGGAATCATCGTTGACGGCAAAAGCCTTATCGTCGATGCCGCCGAAGAGGTGGTACTTCGCTGCGGAAAGGCCAGCATCACCCTGAACAAGTCAGGCAAGGTGCTGATCAAGGGGGAGTATTTGATCAGCCGCGCCTCCGGCACCCACTGCATCCAGGGGAGCTCGATCCGGATCAACTGAGATCGCGGAGGAAGCTATGGCAACCACCACGCAAGTAAACGGCCAGACCGTGGTCCACAAGACCAGCGAGGGCGTGTTGATTACCGTCCCCGACACCTGCCTCACCCCCGTGGGCCCGACCCTCGTCCCCATCCCCTATACCAACGTGGCCCGTTCCGAAGACACCCAGAACGGGAGCCAGACCGTCCTCGTCGACGGGAACCCGATCATGCTCAAGGACTCCTGCTTTTCCAAGAGCAGCGGCGGCATCGGGCCCGGCGTTCTTTCCGGGACCAGTAACGGTAGGGCCACCTTCCAGAACTATTCCTTCGACGTGAAGGTCGAAGGGCGCAACGTCTGTCGCCGGCTCGACGTGATGACCAGCAACAACGGCAACACGCCGCCGGGCCGGCTGACGCAACCCAACTGCGCTGGTGGCACACCGGAAGCCGCCGCAGGCAAGTACCAGCTCACCATCGCCTTCGAGTATCGCCACCCTGACGTGCGCAGCGGCCGCAGACATCAGCCGGTGTTCCAGGTCGCGCATACGGTGAAGGGACCGGAGACCCACCAAAAGACGGAACTAGGTTACGTCGGCACCGTCCACCACTGCGACACACCGGGCGGAAAGTATGGCTTGGGGTTCGAGAGGGGAGACAAACCGGAGGAGCAACCGGATTAACACGGGGGCGAGCATGGGAAGACGCAACTACATCGACATCGACTGGCCGGAGTTGCTTGAGCTGATCGACGGACTGGACCAGGAAAAACTGAACCGGATCCGCATCAACCGGGAGGTAATCCCCATCATCTTCGTCCCCGGCATCATGGGGAGCCGCCTGAAAAACAAGAACTCGGGTGAGAGGGTGTGGGATCCGGACCGGGAGATCATGTGCATGCTCATGAAATACGGAGGGGCGTGGAATTCCCCAGCCCAACGCAAGCGGATGCTCATCGGGGAAAGATTTGAGCCGGAGTACCTGGTGGTTGACCGCGACAACCCGGATCACAACAAGAAGTTTTATACCTCAGAAGACCCTGGTCGTGCCAAGAGGGGATGGGGTGGCGTTTACTGGGGGTCGTACGGGCGGTTCCTTGAACAACTGCAAAATCATGATTGGGAAGTGCCGTTACAACCATCCGAAAAGCCAGGAATAAAGGATCTCGTTGGATATTGTTT
This sequence comes from Geomesophilobacter sediminis, assembly GCF_016458275.1. Classification (GTDB taxonomy): domain Bacteria; phylum Desulfobacterota; class Desulfuromonadia; order Geobacterales; family Geobacteraceae; genus Geomesophilobacter; species Geomesophilobacter sediminis. The sequence continues at coordinate 41,232 of NZ_JAEMHM010000019.1, read as the reverse complement.
CGAATTCCCAGTCCATGCCTTCGGTTACAACTGGACGGACAGCAATTTTAATAGCGGGGAAAAGTTGGCAGAGGAGATCGACAGCGTCATCTGGCGGTATCGAAAAAAAGAGCGGATGTGCAATCACGTAATTCTTGTCAGTCATTCGATGGGGGGGCTCGTTTGTCGTTCAGCATGCAAGCTTCATGATGCGGAGAAGAAGGTGTTGGGGGTCATCCATGGAGTCCAACCGGCCACTGGAGCGGCCGCAGCGTACTGGCGGATGAAAGCAGGTTTCGAGAGAACGGGCGGAGGGCTGCTAAGTTCGCTCAACAGCAAAGTATCAGCCTGGGTGCTGGGGACAAATGGAGAGGAAGTCACCTGCATCCTGGCAAATTCGCCGGGTGGCCTGGAACTGTTACCGAACCAGCACTATACCGATAACAACGGCAATGCCGGTTGGCTACACATACCCGTCAAAGGAGGTACCGAACTTGTTTTGCCAAAGAACGGTGATCCCTATGAAGAAATATATAGAATTAAATCTCAGAAGTTTTGGCGACTGATTAGACCGGACTGGCTGTCACCAACAGACAAGGCTCTTACAACAGAAGATAGGTATGGAAACGAAAAAAGTGCTTGGGGTGAGTACCTCCGTTGTTTAAAGAAAGCAAAATCATTCCACACAAAGCTCAACAAGCTGTGTCATCGGACCACCTACCACTTTTTTTCTAGCAACCTCAAAACCGTCGACCAAATATCTTTTAAAGACGAAGAACTCAGATCTTGGTCAGAATACAAAGCAGCTACTGATGCAGGGGGTATCCCCTACTACATTGAAAAGACATATTCTCACCAATTATCATCCAGGGGTAGTTGCGTAATCTATGCCAATGAGGCAGGAGACGAGTTTACATCGCCACCAGCTGACACAGATGGATTAAGAGTTTTTACAATGACCCATCCAGAACAGTTTCGCGGTGGTGGCGACGGTACTGTACCTCAATCATCAGGGTTCGCATTAGCAGGAGAAGCAGATAGTTTCAAATTATTAGGAGTGGACCACCAAAGTGTTTTTGAAGACCAGATTGCCGTTACCTTCGTCTACTCCACTATTATCAATATTGCAGCCGAACTTATTGAAGCTAACAGAGTCACATGCTGAAGCTTTGAAGGGGGCAAATATGTATAAGCAAACGGGGATTTCGTCTGGTTTCACAATAGCAGTTTCGTTTCTGGTGTTTATCTCCTTTCAAGGATGTACATCAAAAAGATCATCTGCGGGATACGGAGGCCAAATGGGGACAAATCTGATTGGCAGATTTTCGGTTTCGACACCAACTGAAATGGAAATAAAACTTCGGTCGTCGATGCTGAGACGTACCGAATTAAAGGAGATCAGGTGGTCGCCAGGCCGTGAGATGGAGGCGCGATCGCTTGAGTGGGAACGACAACTCCAGGAAATACATGAGTTAAAGGCACCGGAAGGGAAAAAAGCGTTGATAATCACACAAGTGGACAAGTTCCCTCTATTAGAAAAGTGGGCAAAAGGTATCTACTATTACCATGATTTTTATGATGAGGAAGCGGCCCAATGGTCTCTGCTTTTGGACTCGGGCCCTATTGGATTATGGATTGTTGGGAAACCTACCATCGTTGAAATGGAGTTGATTAATCATAAGATGGCCAAGAATATAGAAAATATTGCTTTGCATTACCAAACACTCAACGCAGCTCAAGCAGAACTTGGCCGAGCCAGCAACGGTTTCTATCTGAGTCATGGGGTTATTGATTTACCATACTCTGTTCATGAGGAATCGATCGCTCGTTTCGAAGGGCATCCGCTGCAGCTATCGCTTCTGATTGAGATGTATATGGACGCTAGAAAGGAGATTGAAACCACAAGTCTCATCTCCGGGACCCGCGCCATGCTCGCAGCATCACTATTCATTCCGGGAAGTAGCATGTCGAAGATTCGCCTGCAGCATCGTGAGGTAGCCGGGATGCCGGGCGAGGAATCGGTCCTGAGAATCAAGGAGGGAGACAGCAGAAATCTCGTCTTCACCTGGCGGTTCAACGGCAAATATGACTCTGGTGAGTATCCGACCACGCGGATCGAGATGGAGTCCCCCGACGGCAACCTGGACGAGAAGCTGCAGATCTGGGACGCGATCCTCGACTCGATGAAACCGATGTTCGTCCGGAAACCATCATGAGCAAACCTCCGGGTACCACGGATCGGGTCGTCATTTCCCCCATTGGTCTCGTCACCTCACGGGGACTCGAAGGCAGCCTGTATCGCCCCCCTACCGTAAAGGGGCCGGAGACCCACCAGAAGACCGAACCCGGTCACGTCGGCACCGTCCACCACTGCGACACACCCGGGGGGAAATACAGCTTAGAGTTCGATAGAGGAGACAAACCAGAGGAGCAACCGGATTAGCGTGGGGTCGACTATGGGAAAGCGCAACTACATCGACATCGACTGGCCGGATCTGTTCAAGCCGATCCCCGGGCTGGACCAGGAAAAGTACAACCGGATACGCATCAACCGCGAAGTGATCCCCATCATCTTCGTCCCCGGCATCATGGGGAGCCGGCTGAAGAACAAAAAAACCGGCGAAATCGTCTGGGACCCAGACCGGGAGATCATGTGCATGTTCCGGAAATATGGCGGGTTCTGGAATACGCCGGCACAAAGGAAACGGATGCTGATCGGAAATTCATTTAATGGGAGCTATCTCGAGGTGGATGAGGACAACCATGATCACAACCGGAAGGTGAACAGTCCACTGGATCCTTATCGCGCGGCCCGGGGCTGGGGAGGTGTCTATTGGGGCTCGTATGGAAATTTCCTGGAAACATTACAGAACCACCAATGGTCCCAGCATGTGGATTATGGTCCCACTTCGGCTGAGGAGTTGAGACGACGGACAAAATTAAATGACATGATTGGGATTTGTTTCGAATTTCCTGTTTGGGCCTTCGGATATAACTGGACGGACACCAACCGCGAATCTGGACATAAGCTCGCAGAAAAGATTGAAAAGATCATCGGTTGGTACAGGTCCAAGGGTAGATTATGTACATATGTGATCCTCGTCAGCCACTCTATGGGGGGACTCGTCTGCCGCTCTGCATGCAAGCTTTGGAATGCAGAGAATAACGTGCTCGGCGTAATCCATGGGGTGCAGCCAGTCACCGGTGCTGCGGCAGCGTACTGGCGAATGAAAGCGGGATTCGAGCGGGTCGGAACCGGCTTTTTGAACAGATTTTGTAGCAAAGCCTCAGCATGGGTACTTGGAACTAACGGTGAGGAAGTTACTTGTATCATGGGCAACTCTCCAGGATGCCTGGAGCTACTGCCGAACCAGCTATATAGAAATAACAAACAGGAAGCAGCGTGGCTGAAAATACCCGCGGCAAATGGAGGGTTCACCAGCCTGCCGCGCATGGGCAATCCATACAAAGAAATATACAAAGAGGGTAATCGGTACTGGCGACTGATAGATCCAGACTGGTTGTCCCCAAAAGACAAGGGGGGCACTGAGATTGCACAAAATGCAACCAGGACGACATCTTGGAACAGCTTCATAACATGTCTTAACAAGGCAGAATTTTTCCACTCGTGCCTAAGGGATTCCTGCCACAAGCGCACCTATCAATTTTTCTCTTCTATGCTGAACACTGTTGATTTCATTGGATTTGAGCAGGAGCTATTGTCACTTCAAAAGCAAGAGCAACCATCGGCTTTTAAATTTTCAACATCTATTGCAACAAGTCCGGCCTCTACGACTTTATCCCGAGGAAACAGCATAATGTACTCAGATGGCGATGATATACAAATACCGTCCAGCATCAATCCTACGACACGGCGAGTGAAGCTGTTGCACCCAAACAATTATCACGGAGGAGGCGATGGGACAGTTCCTGTTTCGTCGGCGACCGCACTGAAGATGGTTCTGAATTCCCATCAACTTAAGGGGCTTCCACACCAGGAGGTCTACGCCGACAGGAGTGCAATCGAATATGTAGTCGGTGCAATCGTCAAATTAGCAAACGGAATAATGGATAGAGAGGTTTCAGCATCAACAAAGAGAATTGGAGGTTGAGATGATTAAGGTAATGAATAGGTTGAATCCATTCTGGATCATCCTAGCCATTTTCTTCTCGTGGGCAGCCGTACTTCAAGTAAGGTTTGAAACATCTCCAGAAAAAAAAGGAAGAAAGCTGATGAACACATATCGTATAGGAAGATTTTCAATAGGAATACCAACCCTTATGGAGCAGAAGCTGCGTTCGTCACAATTGAGATTCGCAGATATCAAAGAAATTATCTGGCCGCCTCGCATATCACAGGAGCAGGCACGAGATCAAGAATGGAAAACTTTTATAAATGAGGTAAATCGTCTCCAACCGCCCGAAGGTGTAAACAAGGTAGTTATTTTGCAGCCTGAATTCAATATCGAGGGCAAATGGTCTAAGGGAATCCTATATTACAATGATGAGTTTGACTCCGTGGGCGGACGTTGGTCACTATTATTTGATTCTGGGAAAGTAGGAGTGTGGTTAACCACAGATAACATTGACATCAGGAGAGAAAGTTTCGAACGCCTAAGCATACGGAATTATGAGACAATTGCTAAGGCATATCAACCATTTGACCAATACACCGTCTCACACCAAAGAGATAGCTTTTACCTCGAACACGGGATGATTAACCTTCCATATTCGGAACAGGAAGAATCCATTGTACGTTTCGAAGGTCACCCACTCAACCTCACGTTGGTAATAGAGATGAATATGGACCTCACTCAGAAGATCGAAAAAAGCAGTCTCATCAATGGGACGAGAGCCATGATTGCCGCGTCAATTCTCGTTCCTGGTGGGAGCATATCGAAAATCCGCCTGCGTCATCGCGAAGTCGCAGGGATGCCGGGGGAGGAATCGGTTCTGAGGATACGGGAAGGGGATTCCAAAGATTTGGTATTCACCTGGCAGTTCAACGGCAGAGACAATTCCGGCGAGTACCCGACGACCAAGATCGAAATGCAATCCCCGGACGGCAACCTGGACGAGAAGCTGCAGATCTGGGACGCCATCCTCGACTCGATGAAACCGATGTTCGTTCGGAAGCCGTCATGAACAGCCCCGCCACCTCGGATCGGGTTGCCATCACGGCCATGGGGCTCGTGACCTCACTGGGATTGGACGCCGCCAGTTCCCTTGCCGCCATCCGCAGCGGGCTGGCCAACTTCTCCGAACACGAAACGGTCCTGGTCGAATGTGACCAGTACGGAACTGAACTATGCGGCGCCACCATTGCGCGTTTGCCGCATAACATTTGCCCGCGTGACCTCCAGGGCGCAGATCGGTCCATCGCGCTCCTCTCCCGGGCAATCACGGAATGCACAGAGGGAATTCCCAACCACCTTCGGCAACGGGCGTTGTGGCTGGTTTCGGCCGGGTCGTCGCCCGACCCAAGGGCCCCGGTCCCGCTTCTCCTAGCCGCCCACCCCGAGATCTCGGTTCACATCCCCCAGAAGAAAAACGAACCAGATAGCCAGCTTGGACGCTGCCTCTTTTTCGAAGATCTCATTCAAGCTGCCGAAGCATTGCAGAAACGTGCGGTAGAACTGGCGTTCATAGGATGCGTCGATTCTCTTTGCGGCACCGAAATCCTCGAACTGTTATTGGAAGAAGACCGGCTGAAAAGTCGGATGGACAACCCGGAAGGGATCGTTGCCGGCGAGGCGGCGGGCGTATTTGCGCTGGAGTTGGCATCAAGCGCCGCTCGCCGTGGCGCTGCCCCACTCGGTTTTATCGACTCATGGGGCGGCGGCATCGAGCCTTGCCCTTGGAACAGTAGCAAATCCGAGTTCAGCGCGGTCGGGCTCAGCGAAGCCTTGAATAAGACGGTGCCCCCTATTGATAGCAACGGTGGCAGGCAGTTGATCCATGTGGTCGCGGACCTCAATGGAAATGGCAAAAGATCGCAGGAATGGGCACTGGCCGCCTCACGGGTCTTCGTAGGAAAGGCGGAAACAGAATTGCTGCACCCGGCCGACTGCACCGGTGACTGCGGGATGGCCATGGGCGCAGTGCTGCTCGCCACTGCTCTCGATCTTCTATCCGAGACGCCCTCTCCTACCCGCGTTGTCGTCTACTGTTCCGATGAGGGCTCCGCCCGGCGGGCCCTGTCGCTGCAAAGGGGACATGGATGCCAGGAGACTTCGACCGATGCAAAAAAGGGCAAAGGGGCAGTTACCGTTCCTGCGGTCATCAGCCAGCATGGTGAAGAAGTCGTCTTCCTATGGAACAGCCGCTCGGAAATCGTCACAGCGCCGGATCGGAGCTTGGCCGACCTCAGCCGGCACGACCGACGCTTGGCGGCAAACCTCGCCGGCTTAACCCTTGCCAAAGAGTCCGGAGGGGACGGCTGGGAGCATTGGCCAGCGTTCCCGGAGGCAAGCGATTACTTTGCCGTGGCCTATCCGGCATTCAAAACTGCCGATCAGGAAAGCATCGAGGCTCTCCTGGAAAAAGCAGCGGAAGATGCCGGCTTTTTGAAAGCCATTGCATCGGCCTTGGGCTGGCTGCCATTCACCAAGGCGAAGCCTCACATCGATTTCCTGTTCCGATCCGATTCGCCCCTGCACCGCTACATCACGGTCTCCGCCTGCGCTTTCCACCGCCACGATCCCGGCCACCTTCTCAATCACGCAGCCTACGATGCCTGCCCCCTTCTCGTCGCACGGACGATGAGATCCATGGGGGAGTTGGGGAGACGGGGAAGGCTGAACCTGGTCCACCTGAGCCACTCCTACCAGGCAGATGACCATGAGGTGAGATTTTGGGCCGCCTGGGCCGGAGTCATGGCGGGGGACCCCGATGCAATGTCCGTACTGACGAAGTTCATCACTCCGGAGTCCGAATTCCGGCACCGGGCCTTAGCGCTGGCTCTCAGGCACATGGAGCAGTCAAAGGCTCACCGATGGTGGGATGTCTTGGCGCGTTATCAATCCACCCGCCGACTGGCAGCAGATGCCGCCGGCATAATCGGAGATCCGATGCTGGTTCCGTGGCTTTTGGAACAGATGGCAGCTCCCACCTATGCACGAGGTGCCGGGGCAGCGTTTAGCCTGATAACGGGTGTCGACTTGGCCAACTTGAAGCTCGATACAGCACCTGCGAAACCTTGCGGTTCACCATCTGAGACCGCCGGGGATGCATCGGAGCCTACCCAGGCCCCTGATCGAGGGCTCCCCTGGCCGGACGGGAAAAAGGTCGCCGCCTGGTGGAACGAGAACAGGAAGAATTTCCGTCCGGGCGTCCGCCATCGCCTGGGTCAGCCCCTCTCCAAACTCCACCTGCAGCAAGTCCTGAAGAACGGCAACCAGAGCGCCCGCACCGCGGCCGCGCTTGATCTCGCGCTGATGAATCCGGGGCAGCCACTTTTTGACGTGGAAGCACCGGCAGGTCGGCAGGTTGCGTTGCTGTCTTAGCCCCCCCCCCGGAGCGGCAGCTGTTTACCGACAGGGGACATGGCACAGAGTCGCTCCTGCCTTCGGCAGAGACAGGATCTGCTTCGGAAAATCTCATTGACGATGCACCGTTTTTAAGGTAAAAAGTTGCGTTGACTTGTTCCATCCACACTACGCCGTCACCGGCAGCCAGATCGACGGAACAAGCTTGGCAGTGAAAAACAAATAGGCCGGAGTAACTCAGTTGGTAGAGTAGCTGATTCGTAATCAGCAAGTCGGCGGTTCGAGTCCGCTCTTCGGCTCCATCAAAAAAAAGCCCCTATCCGTCAGGAGAGGGGCTTTTTTCTTAGCTCGGCTGACAATATCCTCTTGAGTCATCCAGAGAACAAGGTACCTTTTTCTGGTCCACTTCCCGCTGATACTGAAAAGGATCGCACTATGCCCACGGAGATCGAACGCAAGTTCTTACTCAAAGATGAAAGCTGGCGCAACCACGCCGGAAAAGGGACCCACCTCCGGCAGGGATACCTCTGCCTGGACAAGGGCCGGGTGGTCCGGGTCCGCACCAAGGAAACAGCAGCGTTTTTGACCATCAAGGGGGAGCGTCAGGGAATATCGGCATCCGAGTTCGAGTATCCCCTGCCGCTTGCCGATGCCGAGGAGCTGTTGCGGGATATCTGCGTGCAGCCGGTGATCGAGAAAATCCGCTACGAGATCGTCCACGAGGGATTCACCTGGGAGGTCGACGAGTTTTTCGGCGAGAACGAAGGTCTCTTCATCGCGGAGGTCGAGCTCGAATCGGAAGAACAGCGGCCTCCCCACCCGCCTTGGGTCGGAGCAGAGGTAAGCGATGATCGGCGCTATTCCAACGCGAGCCTCGTCACCCATCCGTACCGGGAATGGAAAGAGCGTAAAAAGCACCCCTAGCAAGTATCGTTTCAAACCTCCCTCTCCCTCGGGGAGCGGGCTGGGGTGAGGGAAATCACGTTGTAGCGCCCCGCCCTCCGGGCACCCTCGCCCAGGGGGAGAGGGGCATAACGTTTACCTGCTGTGGCAAGGGAGGGCTGCATGTTTGAATCGGCGGAGCTGGGTCACAAGATCGACAATGCTACCTACAAGCGCGAGCTTCCTCCGCTGCGGGAGGCCCTTCTTGACGCGCAGTACGATCTCCTGGATACGCGCAAGTTCCCCCTGATCATCCTGATGGCAGGGGTCGACATGGCCGGGAAAGGTGAGACAGTAAACCTCCTCAACGAATGGCTGGATCCGCGCCACATCGAAACTCACGCGCTGCGCGATCTCACCGACGAGGAGCTGCAGCGCCCGCCGATGTGGCGCTACTGGCGTGTACTTCCACCACGCGGCAAAATCGGCATCTTCATCGGGAGCTGGTACTCCAGTCCGCTTTTGGAAAACGTCTACGGCTCGATAGGCAACGCCGAGCTCGACCAGCGACTGGAACGGATCAACCGTTTCGAGAAGATCCTCTGCGACGAGGGGGCGCTGATCCTCAAGTTCTGGCTCCACCTCTCCGCCGACCAGCAGAAAAAACGCCTCAAGGCGCTGGAAAAAGATCCCGACACCCGCTGGCGGGTCACCGAGAAGGACCGCCGCCACCTCAAGCTGTACGACCGGTTTCACCAGGTCTCCGAGCGGATGCTCCGCGTCACCAGTTCCCCCCGCGCCCCCTGGTTCATCGTCGACGGCAGCGACCCGAACTATCGCTCCCTCACCATTGGAAAGGTGATACTCCAGGCGCTCCGCGAGCGGCTCGACGCGCCACCGCCGGCGCCGGAAGCAAGCTTCCCACCGGTCACCACCGCCATCGACGGGCGCACCGTTTTGAAATCCCTGCAACTCGACCAGAAGCTGAGCAAGGCCGATTACAAGAAAGAACTGGAGCACTGGCAAGGGAAGCTGAACCTGCTCTCCCGCCACCCGGATTTCAAGAAAATCTCCCTGCTCGTCGTCTTCGAAGGAAACGATGCCGCCGGCAAGGGGGGAGCCATCCGCCGCGTGACGCAAGCGCTCGACGCCCGGCAGTACCGGAGCAATCCCGTCGCTGCGCCTTCCGAGGAGGAGCGGCTGCAGCCCTGGCTGTGGCGCTTCTGGCGCCGACTCCCGCCGCGGGGCACCTTCGCCATCTTCGACCGTTCCTGGTACGGCCGGGTTCTGGTGGAACGGGTGGAGGGATACTGCTCCCCGGCGGACTGGATGCGGGCCTATGGCGAGATCAACGACTTCGAGGAGCAGCTGGAGCGCCATCACTTCCTGGTGGTGAAGTTCTGGCTGGCGATCAGCAAGGAGGAACAGTTGCGCCGTTTCGAGGAGCGCGAACGGGTCGCGTTCAAGCGCTTCAAGATCACCGAGGAGGACTGGCGCAACCGGGACAAGTGGGACGAGTACGAGGCGGCGATCTGCGACATGATCGACCGCACCAGCGCCGAGATCACACCTTGGGTGCTGGTTGAGGCGAACAACAAGTATTTCGCCCGGATCAAGGTGCTCAAGTCGCTTTGCCGTTCGGTCGAACAGGCGCTAAAGAGCGTGGCGGCCGATGGGCCGACCAAGGGAGTGGTGGTAAAGCCGGAAAGACGGAAAGAGGTTAAAGCCGTACCGGCCAAACTTAAAAAAGCGAATGGGGGGAAAGAGAAGAAAGGGAAGTAGCGGCGCGAGGACTCATGCTGCTGTGGGAGCGCCCTTCCGGGCGCGATTGGCGGTCCTTGACCGCGCCCGGAAGGGCGCTCCCACAGGGTAATGGCGCTAAGCAAGAAATGAGAAGTTAAGTGCCCCTCCGAACCCAAAGGTTTCGAAAAAAGAGACGCCCCGGTATCTGCCGGGGCGTCTCTTTTTGCACCTATTTACCCTCGGAGGGCTCCCCCTGGTCGGGCTCGGGCGGCTTCTTTTCCTTCAGAAAGACGACGAAGGCGCCGCCGCCTCCCATTTCGCGGGGGGCCGCCACGAACTCCGCGACCATCGGCTTCCCCGCCTCGCGCAACCAGGTAGCGACGGCCTGTTTCAGTACCGGCTCACCGGGAGAATTGTTCCCCTTCCCGGTGATGACCAGCACCCCTTTCTGGCCGCGGCCATAGGCCCCCTTGACGAACCGCTCCAGGTTCTCGATCGCCTCCTCGCGCGTCAGGCCGTGCAGGTCGAGCTCCAGGTCCACCCGGATCGTCCCCCGGCGCACCTGGCGCAAACGGTTTACCGACGCGGGAGGTGCCGTCGGCTCCGGGATCTCATCGGTAAACCGGACGTCCATCCGCAGCGCTTCCACCGCCTGCAGAAAAACCCGCGCATCATCATCGTCCCGCTTGGTAGATTTCGGCGCGGTCGGCTGGGCCGGCTGGGCCGGGGCAGGAGTTCCCTTCTGGCCGAGCCGCTGCACCCCCTCCATGGCATCGAAGAAAAACGACATGTCTTCGGCTTCCTCACGCGACGGGGGCGTTTTGGCGGCCGGCGTGGCAGCGGGCTTTACGGGGGGCTTGGCCCCGGCCGGCTTCGTCGCCGGGGCGGGCTGCTTGGCAGCCGGAGCTTCCTTTTCCCCTGAGGCGACCAGCTTTTTCAACGCCTGGAACGGGGAGGCCGAAAACTCCTTCGGTTTCTGTTGGGTGGGCTGCTTTTTCTTCATATCCTCTCGCTGAATTGCTATTCGTTGGAAACGAGGGTGATCTCGATTCTCCGGTTTTTTGCCCGATCCTCGGGGGTGTCGTTGGAGGCAACGGGATGGTATTCACCGAACGCCACCGCCGCCAAAAGGTGCGGGTCGATACCGTTTTGCTGCAGGTAGCGGGTCACGTTGATGGCACGGGCCGCGGAGAGCTCCCAATTCGTGGGGTAGCGGCGGACCAGTTCGCCACCGATCTGAACGTTGTCGGTGTGCCCCTCGACGCGGATCGCCTTGTCCTTGAGCGTCTTCAGGATGTCTACGACCTTGAAGAGCACCGCCTTTCCTTCCGGCTTCACTTCCGCCTTGCCGGAGTCGAAGAGAACCGACTCCACCACGTTCACGGTCAGTTTCCCCTTCAACTCGGAGATGGTGATCTCACCCTTGGAAATCTCCCCTTTCATCTTGTCCAGCAGGTCCTCGTAGGTCTTGCTGGTCTTCTGCACCTCGAGCTCCTTGAGCTTTTGCTGCCGGACCAGTTCGTCCTTGAGGCGCTTGTTCTCGGTCTGCTGCTCGCCCAGGGTCTGGCTCAGCTCGGCGATGCGCGCGTTTTTGGAATCGGCGGTGGAGCGCAGGCTCTCCTCCAGCCCCTTCTTCGACGTTGCCAGCGCATCGCGCTCGCCCTGGACCGTCTTCAGATCGCCGGAGAGGCGCTGCACCTCCCCCTGGCACTGTTCGTTGCGGGCGGCGAGCTTTTTCCCCTCCCCCTGCTGTTCTTCGAGGCTCTTGCCCAGTCGGGCCGCCTCCTGTTCCTTCACGCGGTAGGTCTCGTTGGAGACACATCCGGTGAGCTGAAAAACGGCGCAAAGCACCGCGACGAGGCAGGATAGATTCCGCATCATGTCAGGCTCTCCAATCTTGAAAATGTATTTGCGGGTGGGGAGTTGGGGAAGTCCGGGGCCGGCGGGAAAGGCTGAACATACATTAGCCGCCTCCAATTCGCGTGATATAATACCAGCCATTTGGGTCAAAAGTCAACGAGAGCAAGGGGTCCGGGGCGCCGCGGCACGCGGCCGCTACCGGATCCGGGCTCTCCAGCGAGGGCATGGTCGGGGGTTTGGAGAGGGGAGAGCAAAGCGATTTGCCCCCAATCCGGACCCCCGACCCCTATTTTAGGAGCGCCCCATGGCAAACGACAGCGGTGTCCAGATAAGCACGGAAGATTCCGGACTCGAGATCGCGGCGCTGTTGGTGAAGGCCGGACATCTCACCCCGGAACAGTTGCAACATGCCAAGCGGGTCAAGGGGAAGCTCCTCACTCCGAAGACCCTGGTCTCGGTGATGCTGGACCTCGGTTTCTTCAACCGGGAGCAGCTCCGGACCACCCTGCAGCAAGGGATCCACTCGGTGAAGCTCGGCGCGCTCCTGGTGGAGCTCGGTTATCTGAAGCCGGGCGAGCTCCAGGCGGCGCTCGCGATCCAGCAGGAAGGGGAAAACACCAAGCTTTTGGGTGAGATCCTGGTGGAACAGCGCTTCATCGAGGAATACACCCTGGCCGAAGCGCTTGCCTACCAGCTCGGCTATCCCTACCTCGACATCGACGTCGCCACCATCGACCGGGCCCTGCTGGGGCGCATTCCGCCCCAGTGGATCGCCCAGCACAGCTTCCTCCCGATCCGCGAGGAGGCGGGCCGGGTGCTGGTCGCCCTGGCCGACCCGCTCGACGCCGAAGCACGCAAGATATCGGAGAAGCTCTTCGGCATCGGGACTACCTTCGCCATCGCCACCCTGAAGGGGATCCGCGAGGCGGTCACCCTCCTGAAGAAGGGGACCGCCACCGGCGGCGACAGCACCGCCACCGACGAGCACACCGTCACCGGCATCGTCAACAGCATCTTCGAAGAGGCGATGCGGGAGGGGGCCAGCGACATCCACATCGAGCCGCTCAAGGGAAAACTGCGGGTCCGTTTCCGGCGCGACGGGATCCTCACCCTGTACAAGGACTTCCCCAAGGAGCTCTCCATGCCGATCAGCTCCCGGGTCAAGGTCATGGCCGATGCCGACATCGCGGAAAGAAGGCGCCACCAGGACGGCCGCATCTGCTACGAGAGCGCCAAGAGCGGCCAGATCCTGGACATGCGGGTCTCCTTTTACATCACCATCCACGGGGAAAAGATCGTCCTCAGGCTTTTGAACAAGAAAGGGGAACTCCTCGAACTCAAGGAGATCGGGATGCCGGACCGGATGCTGGAGCGCTTCATCGACGACGCGCTCGATCCCCCCAGCGGGGTCATGATCGTCACCGGCCCCACCGGCAGCGGCAAGACCTCGACCCTGTACAGCTGTGTCCAGCATCTCAATACCCTGGACGCCTGCATCGTCACCGTCGAGGAACCGGTCGAGTACATCGTCGAAGGGATCGCCCAGTGCTCCATCAACAGCAAGATCGGGGTGACGTTCGACGAGACGCTGCGCCACATCGTGCGCCAGGACCCGGACATCATCGTTTTGGGGGAAATAAGGGACAACTTCTCGGCCGAGACCGCGATCCAGGCCGCGCTCACCGGGCACAAGGTTCTCACCACCTTCCACACCGAGGATGCAGTGGGAGGGCTTTTGCGCCTCTTGAACATGAACATCGAGGCCTTCCTGATCGCCTCCACGGTGAACTGCGTGCTGGCCCAGCGCCTGTTGCGCCGGATCTGCAGCGCCTGCGCCGAGCCGGTGCTCCCCACCCCGACCGAACTCAGAAGGATCAGCTACAGCCACGAGGACCTGCGCGGAGCGGAATTCAAGAAGGGACGCGGCTGCGCCAAATGCCGTTACAGCGGCTACCGGGGCCGGGTCGGGGTGTTCGAGATGCTGATCCTGAACGAGCTGGTCAAAGACGCCATCCTCAGCAAGAAGACCTCCTATGAGATCAGGAGGATCAGCACCGAGACGACGGGGATGGTGACGCTTTTGGAGTCGGGTTTGGCCAAGGCGGCCCAGGGGATGGTTTCATTGCAGGACTGCGTGCGACTGCTGCCGAGGATCGGCAGGCCGCGCCCGGTCGCGGAGATCAGGCGCTTACTGGGGGAATGACATGAGCACCAAATCGTTCGTGGAGCTGATCCAAGACCAGTTGACCCAGGAGACTCTCAACCTGCCGATGTTCCATCCGATCGCGGTGAAGCTGCAGGCGCTTCTCTCGGCGAAGGATTTCACCATCGACCAGGTGGTGGCGTTGATCATCAAGGACCCGGCGCTCACCAGCCAGATCCTGCGGCTGGCCAATTCCGCGTTTTTCAGCGGCCTGTCCAAGGTAACCACCATCACCGAGGCGGTGGTGCGCCTGGGGGCCCGGGAGGTCGCCTCGGTCGCCATGCTGGCGAGCCAGCAGAACAGCTACCAAAGTCTCAACAGTCCGGAACTGAAGGCGTACGCCCAACTCCTCTGGAGGCACGCGATCGGCTGCGCGATCGGCTCGCGGTGGCTGGCGGAGAAGACCGGCTACGGCCACCTCGCCCAGGAGGCATTCATCGCGGGGCTCTTGCACGACATCGGGAATCTCTTGATCCTGAAGGTTGTGGAAGGGATGGGGGGAAGCGAGGAGCAGCCGATCAAGAGCATCAGCCGCGAGCTGGTCACCGAGATCATGCTCAGCATGCATGCCGACTCCGGTTACGAGCTGATGCAGCGCTGGAACCTCCCGGACCTGTACTGCGTGATCGTCCGCGACCACCACCGGGAGCAGAAAGACACGAGCAACCTGCTTTTAAGCATCGTCCACCTGGTGGACAACGCCTGCCGCAAGATCGGGATCAGCAACAACCCCGATCCCTCCCTCATGCTCGCCGCCACCTTCGAAGCCCAAGGGCTGGGGATCAAGGAGATCATGCTCGCCGAGCTGGAGATCATGATCGAAGACGCGATGGATATGGTCAATCCCGCTGTCGGAGATATTTCTTGATGCCGTCTTCGAAGACCTGCTCGATGATGTGCTTTTCGCCGCGCCGCTGGCTTTCCAGGATGGCGTGGGTGAGGTACCAGGCGGCCCCCACGATGATGGCGAGGCCAACGGTGACGGCGATCCAGTACTGCCGGTTGCCGAAAAAGGAGCCGGCCTGGTACTCCGCGGACATCCTCTCCCGCATTTCCGCGAGGTGGGCGAGCTGTTCGGCGGAGATGTAGGCGACGATGGCGTCGCGGTCCCGCTCGTCGATGAAGCGAAAACGCAGGGCGGTGCTGAAGTGGGTGCCGTCGCGCAGCTGCTGGCGGGCGACGACCTCACCGACGATGTGGAGCACCTTCCGCCCGGGCAGGTAGATGGTCAATGCCACCAGAGTGCCCGGCTCCAGCACCTCGGCAACGATGAAACGCAGCCCGCCGCCGCTCATGTTCGCGGCCTGCGGCGGGACCCGCGGGCCCGCCTCCAGCTCCCGGCGCAGCGCCTCGCGCCGCGCCACGACATCGTCGGGCTCGTCCGGGGAGGGCTGCTGGTAGGCGAACTCCCGGTCCCGGTGCTTCTCCTGCCATTCCTTCTTGATCTCGTTGACGTCCTGGTGGAACGGGACCCGGTACTCGACCGGGAGGAAAACCTCGTGCCGGTAGAACTCGCGGGGCTCGTCGATGACGACGTCCTCGATGAGCCGGATCGAGCAGTTCTTGTCGATGTCCTCGGTGACCACGACGCCGCGGCAGAAGCGGACCTTCTCCCGGTGCACCACCCGGAGCTCCACGGCGCGGCCGATCTCCAGCCGGGCCTCCACGGGTAGCAGGTCCCGGGAGAGCCTCAGCTCCAGGAGATCGTCGTCCATTGCGGCCACGACGCCCCACTCCTGGAACATCCTCCCCGTCTCAAGGGGAATTCCCACCCGCACCCTGATCCCGGGGGGAAAATACCGCGCGTATTCTTCGAAGTCCTGGGTCATACCTACCCCACCTCACGTTTAATTAAATCGTTGTGCCTCGCTCGCAGTCCTTTTCCTCCCGCGCCCTCCGGGAGAGGGTCGGGGTGAGGGGCGGGGCGGAAGCCCTACCATGCCATAAAAATCCACCGATGCTGCACGTCAGTGTGCCTCGCTCCAGTTGGCGCCGAAGTTCAGGTCGACCTTCAGCGGTACCTTGAGCGGCACCGCCCCCTCCATCCCGGTCCGGACCAACTCCTCCATCGCCGCGCGCTCGGCGAGCGGCACCTCGAATACCAGTTCGTCGTGCACCTGCATGATCAGGCGGCTCTTCAGCCCCGCCTCGGCCATGCTGCGGGTGACCACGATCATCGCCCGCTTGATGATGTCGGCGGCGGAGCCCTGGATCGGGTAGTTGATCGCATTTCGGTGCGCGAAGTTGCGCACGTTCGGGTTCTTGCTGTGGATGTCCGGGATCGGGAGCCGGCGCCCCAAAAGCGTCGTCACGTAGCCGGCCACCTCCGCCTCGGTGATGCAGCTGTCCAAAAAGGCGCGCGCGCCGCTGTGCCGCTCGAAGTAGTGGTCGATGAAGGCCTTGGCCTGCTTGGACGGGATGCCGAGCTCCTTGGCCAGACCGAAGGCGCTCTGGCCGTAGATCACGCCGAAGTTGATCGTCTTGGCCTGGCGCCGCTGCTCCGGGGTCACCATCTGCGGGAAGAGGCCGAAGACCTCGGCGGCGGTGCGCTGGTGGATGTCCTCCCCGTTGGCGAAGGCGTCGCAGAAGACGCGGTCCCCGGAGAGGTGGGCTAAGACGCGCAGCTCGATCTGGGAGTAGTCGGCGGAAAGGAGCAGGCACCCCTGCTCCGCGATGAAGGCGCGCCGGATGTTGCGCCCCTCCTCGGTGCGGATCGGGATGTTCTGCAGGTTCGGGTCCGACGAGGAGAGCCGCCCGGTGTTGGTGACCGCCTGGTTGTAGGAGGTGTGCACCCGGCCGCTCTGCGGGTCGACCATCTTGGGGAGGGCGTCGGTGTAGGTCGATTTCAGCTTGGAGAGGGCGCGGTATTGCAAAAGGAGCTTGGCCACCTCGTGCTCCTCGGCCAGGCGCTCCAGCTCCTCGACGTTGGTGGACCAGCCGGTCTTCCCCTTGGTCTTCTTGCCGACCGAAAGCCCCATCTTCCCGAAGAGTATCTCGCCGAGCTGTTTCGGGGAGTTGATGTTGAAGGGGCCGCCGCAGTGCTCATGGATCAGCCCTTCGAGCCGGGCAAGTTCTGCTCCGAAGCCGTCGGAGAGTTCGCGCAAAAGCGGCAGGTCGAGCTTGACCCCGTTCAGCTCCATTTCGGCCAAAACCTCAAGAAGCGGCATCTCGGTTTCGTTGAAAAGGGACTCCATCCCCGACTCCTTGAGCTGGGGGAGGAAGAGCTCATGCAACAGGTAGGTGGCATCGGCATCCTCGCAGGCATACGGCATCGCCCGCTCCAACGGGACCTGGGAAAAGTTCAGCTGGTCCTTCCCCTTGCCGGTCACCTCCTCGTACGAGATCATGCGGTGGTCGAGGTACTCGAGCGCCAGGGCGTCGAGCCCCTGCCCGCTGCGCCCCGGGTTCAAAAGGTACGCCATGAGCATGGTGTCGCACCAGATCCCGTCCATCCGGATCCCGGCAAGGCGCAGAAGCTGGTAATCGTACTTCACGTTCTGCCCGATCTTGTGGATGCGGGGATCGGTCAAAAGCGGGCGCAGAATCTCCATCACCTGTTCGGCGTCGAGCTGTTCGGGAGTGCCGGGGTAATCGTGGCCCACCGGGATGTACCAGGCCTCGTGGCGGCAGCAGGAGACCGAAAAGCCGACGATGATCGCCTCGCGCGGGTTGAGGCTCGTGCTCTCCAGGTCGATGGCGAAGGAGGGGGCATCCTTGAGCCGCGCCACCACCTGCTCCAGTTCCTCCCGGGTGAGGACCATCCGGTACTGGTCGGTCGGCAGCGTCGCGCTGGAGGTGAGCTCCTTCGCCAGGGTGTGGAAGCCGTACTCCTTGAAGAGCTCGCCAAGCCGCTTGTTGTCCGGCGCGGAGACCGCGAAACAGTCCAGGTCGTAGGCGATGGGTACGGTGACGTCGATGGTGGCCAGCTGCCGGGAAAGCCGCGCCTGGTCGGCGAATTCGCGCAGCCGCTCCCCCGTTTTCCCTTTCACCTCGTCGGCCCGGGCCAAAAGCTCGTCCATGGTCCCGAACTGGTCCAGAAGCTTCATCGCGGTCTTCTCGCCCACCCCGGGGACGCCGGGAATGTTGTCCGAGGTGTCGCCGGAAAGGCCGAGCACGTCCACCACCCGCTCCGGAGACACCCCGAAGCGCTCCTTCACCTCCTCGATGCCGAAGGCCTTCTCCTTCATGGTGTCGAGCAGGGTCACCTTTTCGGTCACGATCTGCATCAGGTCCTTGTCCCCGGTGACGATGACGCAGGACATCCCCTTTTTCTCGCAGTCGCGCGCGATGGTGCCGATGAGGTCGTCCGCCTCGTACCCCGGCAGTTCCAACGCCGGGATGTGGAAGGCGCGCACCACCTCCTTGATCGGCTCGATCTGCGGCGCGAGATCGTCCGCCATGGCGCTGCGGTTGGCCTTGTAGTTGGGGTAGATGTCGTGCCGGAAGGTCTTCTTGGCAGCGTCGAAGACGACGGCGACGTGGGAGGGCTTGCGGTCCTTCATCACCTTGAGCAGCATCTGGGTGAATCCGTAGATGGCATTGGTGGGAAAGCCCGTGGGTGAGCTTAAGTGAGGGATGGCAAAGTAGGCACGGTAGATATAGGAAGAGCCGTCGATCAGATAGACCGTCTTACTGTCGAAGTTCAAGACGCCTCCTCACGGGTAAAAATGACAAAGGCCATCGAGGGGCGCTTGCTGGACTCCCGCATGGCAAAGTGCAGACCGTCAAAGCGCCACCCTTCCGAGGTTCCCTCGTTGAGAGCATCCTCGATGGTGTCCTCACTGACGTTGTTGATTTCGATCACTTTATATTTGAGCATGAAAGCATCCTTAGAAACACAAATTAGCCCAAACATACTAGCCCATTAGGACGCGGCCATCAACCCAAATGTTTTGTTGCTTTAAACCGGGAAACTGCTATGATTTGGGAAAAAATCAAGGAGGGTGCAGACAGGTCATCGGAAGGATTTTTTAGGTCACTAACCAGTATCAAAGGGAGTCAGCATGGCACAGGATCAAGAGACCAGGATCGATCAACTGGCACAGCGGTTCGAAGCATCGCTGGAAGTGGACTACGAGAAAAAAGACCTGAAGGCACAGCGGGAACTGACCAAACAGACGTTATATGACGGTTCCAAAAAATTAAAACACAGCATGCCGAAAGGGAAGCGGATCTAAAACCGCTGGTCCCTTCAAACCGACACTAAAAAGGGGAAGGACTCGACTGAGAGTTCCTTCCCCTTGACATTTTTGGCGCTGTGACTATCTTTGAGACTTTCCGACGGAAAGATAAGGGGGCAGCAGATGGCGATCGTCAAGTACAACCCGTTGAGCGAGCTGCGCAGCATGCAGGAGAAGATGAACCGCCTTCTCGACCTGGCCTGGACCAAGGAGGTCGGGGACGAGCTGAGGGAAGGCGTCTGGCAGCCGCCGGCGGATATCTTCGAAGACGACGAGGCGGTCACCATCCAGGTCGAGCTCCCCGACCTGGAAGAGAAAGACGTCGAGATCCGGGTCGAGGAACAGGTCCTCACCATCAAGGGGGAGCGCAAGCACGGCGAGGAGATCAAGAAGGAGAACTTCCACCGGATCGAGCGCTACTACGGCCCCTTCCAGAGAAGCTTCGTGCTGCTCCCCGAGCTCGAGAGCGAGAAGCTCAAGATCTCGTGCGACAACGGCGTCCTCACCATCGTGATCCCGAAGGTCCGGCAGGAGCCGGTCACCCTCAAGCTGAAGTAGCCTTCAGCGCCTCACCTTCGTTCATGCTCCCGCTGCGGTATCCCTGCAGGTCCAGGGCGACGTAGGTGAATCCCGCAGCGCGGAAAAATTCCACCACCCGTTTCCTGAGCAGCGGGTCCAGAAGGCGCGGCAGCTCGGCCTCCCCGAGCTCGATACGGGCATTCTCCCCGTGGAACCGCACCCGGTAGACCTTGAATCCCTCACCCTTCAAAAATTCCTCGCACCGCTCCACCTGCTTCAGGCGCCCCTCGGTGATCTCGACACCGTAGGGGAAACGGCTGGCCAGGCAGGCGTACGGCTGTTTCGACCAGGTCGGCAGCCCGAGCCGGCGGCTCAATTCCCGGATCTCCTCCTTGGAGAGGCCGGCCTCCAGGAGCGGGGAGCGGACGTTCAGCTCGCAGGCCGCCTGGCGCCCGGGGCGGTAATCGCCGAGGTCGTCGGTGTTGCTCCCGTCCGCCACGAAGTTGAGCCCCAGCTCTTTCGCCTTGGCGACGCAGATGGAAAAGAGCTCGCTCTTGCAGTGGTAGCAGCGGTTGTGGGGATTGCCGCTGAAGCCGGGAATCTCCAGTTCGTTGGACTCCACCAGGATCTGGCGCGCCCCGACCACGCCGGCCAGGCGTATCGCCTCCTCCAGCTCCGATTCGGGATAGGTGGGGGAGGTGGCGGTGACGGCGCAGACCGCGGCGCTGCCGAGGGTTTCGATGGCGACCTTGAGCAGGAAGGTCGAATCGACCCCGCCGGAGAAGGCTACCAAAAGCGAGCCCATCTCCTTCAGGCTCGCCTGCAAATTAGCGTACTTGGCATCAACTGTTTCGGACATGAAATTACCTGTCAGGAGATCCGCCGGTGGGCGAAAGATGAGGAAGGTGGGCTTACCCGGTAGGAGCAGCATTGCTGCCGCGATCCGTCACAGCCGGTAAGGTCGGCGGCAGCCGGCAGGTAAAGCCCTAGATGAAATACATGAACCGGTGATCCTGCTCGCGCTTGATCCCCAGCGCCTCGCCGCGCTCGCAGAGGGTCTTCAGGGTGACCGAGTCGAAAAACTCGTTCAATTTCGCCGTCGACTCCTCCCACACGGTCTGGGTCACGCAGCTTCCGTCGAAACCGCACTCGCCATTTTTTTTACCCGCGCAATCGACGATGAGGGTATCCCCCTCGGTCGCCTCGATGACCGCGCGGACGGTGATCTCCCCCGGCTCCTTGGCCAGGCAGTAGCCCCCCTGGGGCCCCCGCTTGCTCTTCAGGATGCCGTGCTTCTTCAGCCCCTGGAAGATCTGCTCAAGGTAGCGCGGCGAGATCTCCTGCCGACGGGAGATGTCCTGGATCTGCGCCGGCTGGGTTCCGGCATTGTAAGCGATGTCGAAAAGGGCGCGCAGGCCGTAACGGCTTTTGGTAGAAAGTCTCATGCTGTACCCCGCTTTTTATTGGTAGGCAGAGGGTACAATACTACATCTAAAGCGTCAAGAATTTTGATGCAATCAAAAAGAGAATTGCCAACCGGCAAGCTACGGCTTTGCCGACTGCGGTTTACCAGTAACGCTGTGGCGGCTCCACCCGTTCGCGGCGAACGATCTCGCTGTCGACGACCTCGAAGACGTCGCCGTACTCGTTGGTCCACTTGTCTCCTTCGGAAAGCGGGTACGGCACCTCGCGCGAGCCGAGGTAAACCTCGTCGTTGCCGAGGAAGGCATACCACTGCAGGTTTCCGTTCATCCAGATCTTGTTTTTCAGTTCCATGGTACCCTCCCGGTTTGTTTTGCATGATCTTACTGAAAAGGGCGGTCTCCGGTCAAGCGAGACCGGATTTTTCTTGTTGTACCGGGGTCTTTTTGCTAATAGAGAGAGATATATTTTTTCTCCCGGGGGAACTCATGAGATTCACCAAGATGCAGGGCGCTGGAAACGACTACGTGTACGTGAATTGCTTCGAAGAGAAGGTCGAGGACCCGGCCGCGGTAGCGGTGAAGGTCTCCAACCGCAACTTCGGCATCGGTTCCGACGGACTGATCCTGATCATGCCCAGCGACAAGGCGGACGTGAGAATGCGCATGTTCAACTCGGACGGCTCCGAGTCCGAGATGTGCGGCAACGGCATCCGCTGCGTGGCGAAATACGCCTACGACCACGGCATCGTCTCCAAGAAGGAGATCACCGCCGAAACCGGCGCGGGGATCCTGACCCTGCAGCTTTTCACCGGCGACGACAACAAGGTGAACAAGGTCCGGGTCAACATGGGACCGCCGCGGCTCACCCGCGCCGAGATCCCGATGCAGGGCGAGCCGGCAAGCCAGGTGATCAACCAGCCGCTCAACATCATGCACACCACCTTCAACATCACCTGCGCCTCGATGGGCAACCCGCACTGCGTGATCTTCGTCGAGGACGTCGAGGGGTTCGCGGTCGAGAAGTACGGCCCGCTCATCGAGAACCACGAGATGTTCCCGCGCCGCACCAACGTGGAGTTCGTGCAGGTGATCTCCCGCACCGAAGTCCGCCAGCGGACCTGGGAGCGCGGCGCCGGCGAGACCCTCGCCTGCGGCACCGGCTCCAGTGCGGTGACCGCCGCCTGCGTGCTGAACGGCCTTACCGAGAAGAAGATCCTCAACCACCTCTCCGGCGGCGACCTCGAGATGGAGTGGAGCGAGGACGGCAACATCTACATGACCGGCCCGGCCGTCGAGGTCTTCTCCGGCGAAATCGCGCTGTAAACCACTGCAGCAAGTTCCCGAGGGGCCGGTGCCAGCAGCATCGGCCCTTTTTTCTTTTTATTGGACCGATCCGTTGGATCGGGGGACTGGCTCCGCCAGGTGCCGGTCCCCCTTCGTCCGATGTTGCAGGAGACATCATGAGCAACTGCCCCATCTGCAGCAAATGGGAGGCGGAACCCGAAAACCGCATCGCGGAGCTCAAGCAGACCTACGTCTCGCTGAACCGGGACCAGTTCTTCCCCGGCTACTGCTTCGTCTACACCAAGGAGCACGTCACCGAGCTCTTCCACCTGGACGAGGCGACCCGCAACGCCGTCATGGCCGAGGTGAACGCCGTCGCCAAGGCGCTTCACGGCGCCTTCCACCCGGACAAGATCAACTACGAGCTTTTGGGGAACATGGCGCCGCACATGCACTGGCACGTGCTGCCGAGGCACTCGTCCGATCCGCTCTGGCCGCGTCCGCACTGGAGCGAGCCGCACCAGGAACTGGTCCTCTCCGCGGAGGAGACGACCCAGCGGGTGGCACTGATTCGTTCGCATCTGGAAAGGGGGTAACGGAATGGCTTTGCTCGGAGCACACGTATCCATCGCGGGAGGGGTCTACAAGGCGCCGGAGCGCGGCGCGCAGTCGGGCTGCAAGGTGATCCAGGTCTTCACCCAGAACTCCAACCAGTGGAAAGGAAAGTTCATTCCGGACCAGGAGGCGGAACTTTTCCAGAAAAACATGGCGGTCTTCGGGATCGCCGAGGCGATCAGCCACGACATCTACCTCATCAACCTGGCCGCGGCCCCCGGCGACGTCCGGGACAAAAGCATGATCGCGCTCAAGGAAGAGATGGAGCGCTGCGCCCGCCTGGGGATCGCCAAGATCGTCATGCACCCCGGCTCGCACAACGGAGACGGCACCGAGGTCGGCATCCGGCGCATCTGCGAGGGGCTTGACGAGCTCTTCTACATGGTCCCGCAGTTCACCGGGAAGATCCTCCTGGAGAACACCGCCGGCCAGGGAAGCAACATCGGCTCCCGCTTCGAAGACCTCAAGGGGATCATCGAGGGGTGCGGCTCGCCGGACCGCTTCGGGATCTGCTTCGACACCTGCCACGCCTTCGCTGCCGGCTATAACATTGCCGAGCGCGACGGCTACGAGAAGACCTTCGCGGATCTGGACGCCGCGGTCGGCATCTCGCGGCTGCAGGCCTTCCACCTCAACGACACCAAGAAGGGGCTCGGCAGCCACGTGGACCGGCACGACCACATCGGCAAAGGGGTGCTGGGAATCGACGCGTTCCGCTTCCTCTTGAACGATCCGCGTTTTGCCGCGGTACCGAAGATCATCGAGACCCCGAAAGGGGACGACGACGAGATGGACCGCATCAACCTGCAGACACTACGGGATCTCATCGAGGCCTGAAGCAAGGAGGAATCCATGCGCGAGAAGATCGAGGTCGTCCAGGGAGATATCACCAAACTCGACGTAGATGCCATCGTGAACGCCGCCAACAGCTCGCTTTTGGGCGGGGGCGGGGTCGACGGCGCCATTCACCGGGCGGCGGGGCCGCAGCTTGTCGAGGAGTGCAGCAAACTCGGGGGCTGCCCGACCGGGCAGGCGAAGATAACGGCGGGGTACCGCCTTGCCGCGCGCCACGTGATCCACACCGTGGGGCCGGTCTGGCACGGCGGCGGCAAAGGCGAGCCGGAACTTTTGCGCAGCTGTTACGCGAACGCCTTCCGACTCGCCCAGGAACACGGGCTCGCCTCCATCGCTTTTCCCGCCATCAGCGCCGGGGTCTACGGCTATCCCATGGACCAGGCGTGCCGCATCGCGGTGGAAGAGGCGAAAAGGGCGCTCGCCAGCTATCCCGAAATCCGGCGGGTCGTCTTTTGCGCCTTCGGCCCCGACGCGCTCGCCGCCTACCAAGCCGCCCTTCAGGAGGTCTTTGCGTGAAGGCAGTCGTGCAGCGGGTAACCGAGGCCGCGGTCCGGGTCGACGGGAAGGTGGTCGGCGAGATCGGGGCGGGGATGCTGGTCCTGCTCGGGGTCGAAAAGGGCGACACCGAGGCGCAGGCGGAATGGATGGCGGAAAAGACCGTGGCGCTGCGGATCTTCGAGGACGACGCCGGGAAGATGAACCTGGCGCTCCCGGACATCGGCGGATCGCTCCTGGCGGTCTCGCAGTTCACCCTGGCGGGGAACTGCAGCAAGGGACGGCGCCCCTCCTTCGACACCGCCGCCCCCCCGGAAGAGGCGAACCGGCTCTATATGCATTACATGGAAAAGGTGCGTGCCCTGGGGATCACGGTTGAGAGCGGGATCTTCCAGGCGGACATGAAGGTGTCGCTCATCAACGACGGACCGGTCACCTTCATCATCGAAAGCCCGAAAAAAAGCGGCGCCCCTCGGTAGCGAGGGACGCCGTGCTTTCTTTTCATTGATCAGCCACGACGGGAACCCCATCCTCACCCTGTCCCTCTCCTTGAAGGAAGGAACGTGGAGAGCGACGTTCTCAGAAGCATCAATCTTCCGTCAGGGCTGTTGTCTCCCTCTCCTTCAAGGGTCGCGCGAGCTTGCAACGGTCGGGTGTGGATGGGGTTAAGATGCCCAGGCTACGCCACCGGCCGCACCTCGTCCACGGTGAAGTACGCGACGTGCTTGATCTGACTCGCCGCCGACGGGACCGAGGTCAGCTCGGCGGAAGCGCGAATCTCCTCCAAAAATTCCCCTTCCTTGATTTCCTTGAGGGTCAGGGTCAGCCGCCAACCGGTGTAGCCGCGGATTGGAGCGAGATAGAGATAGCTGGCGCGAGGATTTTGTTTCAGGTTTTCGCAGGTACGCCCCTCGGCAAGCCCCCAGGCAAGCGTATGGTCGTCGATGATGCGCGGCGTCGCGAAGATCGCCAGGTTGACGCTCCCCTTGGCATCTGCGGTGCCGATGATCCCGCGCCCCCCTTCCGGAAACAATTCTGCAAGGTTCATAGGTTACCCCCTTTTCCCTTTTAAGCGGTGAAACCACTATGTTAATCTAGCAGGCTGCTTGCAAATGTCTACGTATACACCATACAGGTGAACCATGCCGAACCTCAAGACCACCCTGGATAAGGTCTACCGCGACCGCTCCGCCGAACATCTTGCCAACGACCCGCTCTCCTTCTGCCACCGCTTCCAGGCGCCGGAAGATCAGGAGGTCGCCGGGCTGATCGCTTCCTGTTTCGCCTATGGCAACGTCAAGATCATCAAACGAAACCTGCAGGACATCTTCAGCGAGATGGGGAGTTCCCCCCGGCACTACGTCGAGCGGTTCGACCCGGCCAAGGGGAAGCGAACCTTCTCGGGCTTCAAGCACCGGTTCAACGACGGCCGGGACCTCTGCGGTCTTCTTTTGGCCGCACAGATCATGGTCCGCGAGGCCGGTACCATCCAGGGGTGGCTGCTCCGATTCCATGATGAGGCGCAGGAGGACGTGACGGAGACGCTCTCCGGATTCAGCGCTTCCATGAAAGAGCTGGACCTGGGCGCCGTGTTCGGACGGGGCGGGGTGCCGGCCGATTCCTATTTCCCCTTCTTCTTCCCCTCCCCCGCTTCCGGCAGCGCCTGCAAAAGGCTCTGCATGTACCTGCGCTGGATGGTCCGCCCCGCCGACGGGATCGACCTCGGCATCTGGACCGGGATCGCGCCGTCCAGGCTGGTCATCCCGGTCGACGCGCACATCCAGCGCATCTGCACCTTCCTCGGCCTCACCACCCGCAAACAGGCGGACTGGCGCATGGCACGGGAGATCACGACGCGGCTTCGGGAACTCGATCCGGAAGACCCGGTGAAGTACGACTTTCCCATCTGCCACCTCGGGATCTCCGAGGGGTGCGACGGGAAAAACCGCGCGACCTGCCGCAACTGCGCCATCACCGGGCTCTGCGCCCAAGGAAAGAAATGACCCGGCAGCCGTCGCAAGCCTACGTGCACGGCTGCACCTTTTCCGGGCCCGCCGGTACGGTGACCGCAACGACCCAAGGGGAGGTGATCCCGGCTTTGAGGCGGATTGAGGCGGCGGTGGCCCAAGGTCTTCATGCGGCCGGGTTCATCAGCTACGAGGCGGCGGCCGGCCTGAATCCGCACCTGACAACCAAGCCCCCCCAGGGTGATTTCCCACTACTCCGGTTCGACTTCTACGAGAACCGGCGGCGGCAACCGGTCCCCGGCCCGGCCGACGAGTGCGCCACCTCCTCCTGGTCTCCCACCTTGGCCGAGCCCGAGTATTTGGCGGCCGTAACAAGAATACGGGAGCTGATCGCCGCCGGAGACTGTTACCAGGTCAACTTCACCCTCGCCGAACGCTTCCGTTTTTCCGGTGCCCCCGCAGCGCTCGCGGCCACTTTGCTTGGCAATCAACCTACCGAGTATGGTTCCTACCTCGAAGCCGATCGTTACCGGATCGTCTCGGCCTCTCCCGAACTCTTCTTTTCCCTTCGGGATGGGCAACTCACCGCCCGCCCCATGAAAGGGACCGCTCCCCGCGGCAGGTGGATCGAGGAAGATCGGGAACTGGCGGCAGGGCTCCGGGAGAATGCCAAGGAGCGGGCCGAAAACCTGATGATCGTGGATCTGCTGCGCAACGACCTGGGGATGGTTTCCGAGACCGGCTCGGTCACCGTGCCGACACTCTTCGAGGTGGAAACGCTGCCGACGGTGCACCAGATGACCTCGACGGTGATTTCGCGACTGAAGCAAGGGGCGACGCTGACCGACGTGATGCAGGCCCTTTTTCCGTGCGGCTCCATCACCGGCGCTCCGAAGCGGAGGAGCATGGAAATCATCGCGGAGCTGGAACGGGACCCGCGTGGCATGTATACCGGCTGCATCGGCTATGTCTCTCCCGGTGGAGAAGCCCAGTTCTCCGTGGCCATCCGGACCGCGGTCCTGGACCTGGAGACGGGAACGGGGGTGCTGGGCATCGGGAGCGGCATTACCCACGATTCGAAAGCGGCGGCGGAGTATGCCGAGTGCCTGGCCAAGGGGAGCTTTGCCCGGCAGCAAAAGCGAGAGTTCCACCTCATCGAGTCGCTGCTTCATGACGAGGGGGGCTACTTTCTGCTGGAGCGGCACCTGAAACGGCTGGAAGAGAGCGCGACCTATTTCGGTTTTCCTTTTCCCGTCGCCGAGGCTCGGGACCTTCTCGAAGCCCAAGCCCGAGGGTGGGAGGGGAGGAATAAGGTGCGGCTTCTCCTGTTCCCGGACGGGACCTGGCATTGTGAGGCAGCACCGTTGCCCGAAGGTGCCCCGGAAGTGAACGTCGTCCTGGCACGGCAGTCGGTCGATTCGAGAAACCGCTTTCTGTATCACAAGACGAGCCTGCGCGAGCTGTTCAGCAAGGAGTTGGCCGCGCGCCCCGACTGTGGCGAGGTGTTCTTCGTTAACGAACGGGGTGAAATCACGGAAGGGAGCTACAGCAACATCGTGGTGCGGATCGGCGGGAAACTTATCACCCCGCGGCTGTCGTGCGGCCTTCTTCCCGGCGTCTTCCGGAGCCAACTTCTGGAGTGCGGGGAGATCCAAGAAGGAACCATAACGGTGGAAGATCTGCACGGAGCCGAGGAGCTTTACATGATAAACTCGGTGCGCAAATGGCGCCGGGCAAAACTGGTTATCTAACTGTGGGAGCGCCTTTCCAGGTGTGATTTGCCTGAACCGCAGTTACCGCCTTCGGCGGATCGCGCCTGGAAAAGCGCTCCCACAGGGTAAGGCAGCTGCCTTGCATAGTTACGCCCCCCTCGTTCCCAAGGTGGACCTTGGGAACGAGATGGTTTTGCAAACAGATTCATTACATTACTTAGGAGGTCACCATGCAGGAATTCGGGTTTATCGGTCTGGGAGTCATGGGAAGCGCAATGGCCAAGAATCTGGTGAAGGCGGGGTTCAAGGTCACGGTCTGGAACCGCTCACCGGAAAAATCTGCCGAACTTGCCGCGGTGGGCGCGCGGGTGGCAGCAAATCCGGCTGAAGTCACCGCAACGTGCGGGATCACCTTCGCCATGCTCGCCGATCCCGCCGCGGCGGAAGCCGTTTGCTTCGGTCCCGATGGCGCCCTGGCCGGCATCGGCGACGGCCGCGGCTACGTCGACATGTCCACCGTCGACGGAGAAACCTCCGCCAAGATCGGTGCGGCCATCCTGCAGAAGGGGGGGAAATTCCTGGAGGCTCCGGTTTCCGGCAGCAAGAAGCCGGCCGAAGACGGGACTCTCGTTATCCTCGCCGCCGGCGATCGTTCGCTCTACGATGCCGCGATGCCCGGATTGGAGAAGATGGGGAAAAAGATCCTCTTCCTCGGTGCCGTCGGCAACGGCGCCCGGATGAAGCTCGTCGTCAACATGGTGATGGGCGGCATGATGACCATCTTCTGCGAAGGTCTGGCGCTGGCCGAAAAGGGAGGACTGGAAAAGAGCGATCTCCTGGAGGTGCTGGATGCCGGTGCGCTGGCCAATCCCATGTTCAAGCTGAAGGGGGGATTGATCTCGCAAGGAAACTACACCGTCGCCTTCCCGCTCAAGCACATGCAAAAGGACCTTCGGCTGGCGGTAGCGTTGGGGGATACCGTGGGGCAGCCTCTGGTCGCGGCGGCGGTCGCCAACGAGGCATTCAAGAAGGCGAAGGCGCTGGGCTGCTCGGATGAGGATTTTTCCGCAGTCTACAAGGTGATCTCTTAAAACCAAAGCGAAGCTGCAGGCGCAGCAGGCTGCGCCCCCCCCTACCGTTAGGTTCCAGCCATTCGGGCGTACGAGGCGCCCCGTTCCCCTGGTCAACTAACTATCCATTTTCCGTTGACAAAAGACGCAGGCTCCCTTATCCTGCCGCAAAACTGAATAGAAAGACCTGCTTATCGAGAGTGGTGGAGGGAAAGGCCCTGCGAAACCACAGCAACCGGCCCATTGGGCGCCAGGTGCTAAATCCTGCCGAAAGGCGAAGATGAGAAAGGCGCTTTGGAAGTCCGATAACCGGAAAAGCCCCTTCTCATTTATGAGTTGGGGCTTTTTCTTTAACCGCAGATCGGAAGAGATATGGCTTACGGCATAGTTACCCCGCAGCTCGCAAAATTCGATACCGACCTCCGTCTGGAGAGCGGCCGTATCCTCGGCCCGATTGAAATCGCGTACGAAACCTACGGCACCCTCAATGCCGACCGGACCAACGCCATCCTGGTGACCCATGCCTGGACCGGCAGCGCCCATCTCGCCGGACGATACAACGAGGAGGAGAAGCGCGCCGGGTGGTGGGACGAAATCGTCGGCCCCGGCAGACTGCTCGACACCGACCGCTATTTCATCATCTGCACCAACGTCATCGGCTCCTGTTTCGGCTCCACCGGACCGACCTCCATCAACCCGAAGACGGGGAAGCGCTACAACCTTTCCTTCCCGGTGATCACGGTCCGCGACATGGTTAACGCCCAGGTCCTCCTGATGGACCAGTTGGGAATCAACCGGCTGGTCTGTGTGCTTGGCGGCAGCATGGGAGGGATGCAGGCGCTGGAGTGGGCGACCCAGCATCCGGACCGCATCGGCTCCGCCGTGATCCTCGCGGCGACACCGCGCCCGTCGGCGCAGGCCATCTCGCTCAACGCCGTCGCCCGGTGGGCCATCTTCAACGATCCGAACTGGAAAAAGGGTGAATACCGGAAAAATCCCAAGGACGGACTCGCGCTGGCCCGCGGCATCGGGCACATCACCTTTCTCTCCGACGAGTCCATGACCACCAAATTCGGCCGCCGCTTTTCGGCGCGCGACGGGCAGTTCGACTTCTTCGGGCAGTTCGAGGTGGAACGGTATCTGTCATACAACGGCTACAACTTCGTGGACCGATTCGACGCCAATTCCTTTCTCTACCTGGCCAAGGCGCTCGACCTCTATGACGTGAGCCTGGGTTGTGAATCAATGGAAGAGGCGTTCGCCCCGGTAACCGCTCCGCTGCAGTTCTTTGCCTTCACCTCCGACTGGCTTTACCCGCCGGCGCAGACCGAGGAGATGGTCGAGGTCCTGAAGAAGCTCGGGAAAGAAGTCGACTACCACCTGATCACCTCCTCCTACGGCCACGACGCCTTTTTGCTCGAGCACGAAACCTTCACGCCGATGGTGCAGACGTTCCTGGAGAACGTTGAGAAATAGCATTTGCGGGTGCCAACGATGTAGGAGCGACATTCCTGTCGCGAAATCACCCGCTGCCTTCATCACCGCCTCCGGCGGAGCGCGCCAGGAACGGCGCTCCCACAGCACCAGCCACCCCTCCAGCAAAAAGGGCTGGCGCCTCGATTGGCGCCAGCCCTTTTTGCATATCGTCATTGTCTCATTGTTTCATTGGACTAATGCCACTTCAGCACCGCCGCCACGTCCTCATTGAGGACCAATTCCTCCCCTGAGGGAAGTACATAGATCGCGATTTTGGAATCGGGAGCGCTGATCTTATGCTCCTTCCCATCCCCGAGCGCCATGAGATCCTGAACCGGATCGAGCTTGATGCCAAAATGCTCCATCTCAACCAGGGCCATCCCGCGCACCGGCCAATCAACCCACCCTTCTCCGAAGCTGAAGACAATGGCGTCGATCGGACCGGTTACTGCGATGTACGACCCGATGTATTTCCTGAGACGGTAGGCCTCCATCTGCAACCCGATGCGGCACCGCTCGTCCCCCTGGCTGGCTTCATGCAGCGCACTGCGGCGGCTCATGTAACGCCCGGCGATACCGGCCAGACCGCTCTTCTGGTTGAGAAAAAGCTCCATCTCGGTCGCCGACAGCCCCATCTCCTTCATGACGAACGAGGTGATCCCCGGGTCGATGTCGCCGCAGCGGGTTCCCATCATCACCCCTTCCAGCGGCGTCAATCCCATGCTGGTGTCGATCGATTTCCCCCCCTGTACCGCACAGAGAGAAACACCGTTGCCGGTATGGACGGTGATGAGGTTCGTCTCCGCCGGGGCCTTTCCCAAAAGCTCGGCGCCGCGGCGCGCGGCATAGAGGTGGGAGTGGCCGTGGAAGCCGTAGCGACGGATGCCGTGCGTCTTGTACCAGTCGTAGGGAAGCGGGTACATGTAAGCCCGCTCCGGCATGGTCTGGTGGAAGGCGGTGTCGAAGATGGCAACCTGGGGCAGGTTGGGGAGCAGCGCGCGAGCGGCCTCGATGCCGGCAAGATTGGGGGTGTTGTGGAGGGGAGCAAGGGTTGCGCAGTCGCGGATCGCGTCGATGACGTCCGCATCGATCTGCACCGAGCGGGTGAATTTTTCCCCCCCGTGCACGACGCGATGCCCGACGGCGGAGATCTGATTTACGTTCTTGATGACCCCGATCCGGGCATCGCTGAGCGTCTTCAGGATCAGCCCCAGCGCCGCCTTGTGGTCGGAGCATTCCGCGTCGCGGTGGGCGTTGGGGAGCCCGGGAACCCTGTGGGTGATGAAGGAATCCCCCACCACGATCCGCTCCACCTCGCCGTGTGCCAGCACCGATTTGTTCTTCCAATCGAAGAGTTGGTACTGAATGGAATAGGTGCGGCAATTGAGGGTGAGAATCATCATGACAAGGGCCTCCAGACCGGAAAACCGAGCAGGTTTTCCAAAAGGTAACGCTCCTTTATAGCAGAGGGGGGAGCAAACAGCAATAGTTTCACCGGGTAAGGGTCGAACCAGGCACGATGATACTAATCTTTCTGGGAGCGACTCCCCACCCCCATCCTCACCCTGTCCGTCGTAAGCTTGCGCTCTCGCGCACGACCTTACAGGAGAGGGGACGTATTTATCGCCCCCCCTGCAAATGCTGCTATGGCAGAAAGATCACCATCTTCTCTGCTGTCGGTTCGTGTGCTCCCTCTCCTTCAAGGAGAGGGTCGGGGTGAGGATGGGGTTGGAGTGCGGGCCCCCCGGTGCCGGGCCCCCGGTGCCGGCCCCCGGTGCCACGGCCCCCGGTGCCACGGCCCCCGGTGCCAGGTCTTGAAATATCACCTATTCTGTGCTGTCCAAAAACCTTATTTTTCAAGACCTGGCACCGCTCTTCTTTCTCTGCTGTCGGTTCGTGGGCTCCCTCTCCTTCAAGGAGAGGGTCGGGGTGAGGATGGGGTTGGAGCGTCGCGACTTTTTATGTCGCATCCTCCTGCAGTTGCCTCCCTTTGCCAATGACAGCGGCAAGCGCTTATGCTATGTTTCCCCATCCGCACAACCGCCACCCTAAGGGATCTCCGATGGCCCTCAAGATCCACACCAGCAACCGAATGGAGCTCCTGCTGGACAGCCTCGCCGAGGTGGTCCGCTCCCCGCTGGAATCCCCCTTTGCACCCGAGACGATCGTCGTTCAAAGCAAGGGGATGCAGCGCTGGCTCTCCATGGAACTCGCCTCCCGCTTCGGGGTCTGGGCCAACTGTGTCTACCCCTTTCCCAACAAGATCGTCCAAACCCTTTTTGCCGCCCTCATTCCCGACTACCCCGAGGATACCCGCCGCTTCGGACAGGAGGTGCTCGCCTGGCGCGTGATGTCCCTGCTCCGGGAGAAGGGTGCTGCGCCGGGGTTCGAAGAGGTTGGCTCGTACGTTGCCGACGATCCCGGTGGCCTGAAAGCGCTGCAGCTCGCGCGCCGGATCGCCGACACCTTCGACAAGTACACCGTCTACCGCCCCGATCTCCTTAAAGCATGGGAGAACGGCGAGCGAAACGACGGGTGGCAGACCCTGATGTGGCGCGAGCTGACCCGGGACCGCTCGGACCGCCACCTCGGTGCCCTCTTCCTGGAGTTCTGCGCCGGTGCCGCCGATCCCGCCGATTTCTCCCGTCGGGTTGCCGAGGCCCTCGCCGTGCCGCTGCGCCTGATGCGCAAGGGGGAGGTTCCCTTTCCCCGCCGCATCGCGCTGATCGGCATCCCCGCGCTGCCGCCGTTCCACCTCAAGGTCCTCTGGGAGGTGGCGCAGCATCTCGACGTGCACCTTTTCCTGCTGAATCCCTGCCGGCAATACTGGGGCAAGATCGTCACCGAGAAAGAGCGGCTGCGCCGCGAGGAAGAAGGCGCGGACGAGTGGTACGAGACGGGAAACCCGCTCCTTGCCTCGCTGGGGAAGCTGGGGCGCGACTTCTTCGAGACCGTCATCGAGGGCTTCGGCTGCGACGATCCGGAGGAAGCGTTTGCCGCGCCCCCCACCGAGTGCGCGCTGCACCGGCTTCAGACCGAGATCCTGGAACTCGCCGAGCCGTCCGCTCCGGAAGGAGATGCCGGACTCCCCCTGGGCGATGAATCGATCCTGGTGCACTCCTGCCACTCGCCGATGCGCGAGATCGAAGTCCTCTACGATGCACTCTTGGCGCTCTTCGAAAAGAACCGGGACCTCACCCCGCGCGACGTCATCGTCATGACGCCGGACATCGAGGCGTACGCCCCGTACATTTCGGCGGTGTTTGAGACGCCGCCGCAAGGGGGGGAACGGATCCCCTATTCCATTGCGGACCGCAACCTGATCAACGAGGGAGAGGCGGCCCGGGCCCTCCTTGCCGTCCTGCGCCTGTGCGGCGGACGTTTCGGCGCGGCGGAAGTGATGGACGTTTTGGAAGCGCCGCCGGTGGCGCGCCGCTTTTCGCTCGCCTCGGCGGACCTGGAAACGGTGCGGGACTGGCTGCGCCGGACCAACATCCGCTGGGGGATCGACGCGGACCAGCGCGGCCGCCACGGGCTCCCCCCTTTCAAGGAGAATTCCTGGGAAGCCGGGCTGGACCGACTCCTCCTGGGCTACGCCGCAAACGGCGCGGGCCGGCGGTTCTTCCGCGACATCCTCCCCTTCGACGACATGGAAGGGGGCGACGCCCTGGTCCTCGGCCGCTTCCTGGAATTCTGCGAGACCCTCTTCTCCTTCTGCCGCAAGCTCGAGGCCCCGCGCCGGGTGACCGGGTGGGCCCAGGAACTGCGCGAGGGGATTGCGGCGCTTCTGGAAAGCGACGAAGACGGCGAGCGGGAGCTGGTTTCCCTGCGCGAGCTTTTGGACGACCTGGAAAAGGATCTGGCCGCGGCCGCGTTCGACGGGGAGATCGGGATCGAGGCGATCCGGTACTGGCTCCAGGAGCGGCTCGGCGAGGCGGAGCGCGGCTTCGGCTTTCTCACCGGCGGGGTCACCTTCTGCGCGATGCTCCCGATGCGCAGTATCCCCTTCCCGGTGGTCTGCCTGATCGGGATGAATGACGGCGCCTTCCCGCGGCGCAACCGCCCCTCCGGCTTCGACCTCATCGCGGCGGAGCCCCGGCGCGGCGACCGCTCGCTGCGCGACGAGGACCGCTACCTCTTCCTGGAAGCGCTCCTGTCGGCGCGGCAGCGGCTGCACATCAGCTACGTCGGGCAGAGCATCCGGGACAATTCCGAAATCCCACCATCGGTGCTGGTGAGCGAGCTCCTCGACTACCTCGCCCGCGGCTACGGCGAAAAGCAGGCCGAAACGCTCTTTTGGGTGCGCCATCCGCTCCAGCCGTTCAGCCCCGCCTACTTCTCCGGCGACAGCCGGCTCTACAGCTACTCGCAGCACAACTTCGCGGGGGCCAAAGCGAAGCTCGCCCCGGTGGCCGCCCTCCCCCGGTTCATCTCTTCCCCGCTCCCCCGGGTCGGCGAAGACGAGTTCGTCACCCTGAAGTCCCTGGTCGATTTCCTCTGCCATCCCTCGCGCGAACTCCTCAAGCGCCGCCTCGGCATGAAGGTCGAACACGCAGTGGAACCGCTGGAAGAGTGCGAGCCTTTGGCCCTGCCTCAACTGGTGAAGTACCAACTGGAACAGGAGATCGTCGCGGCGCAGGTTAAGCGCGAGGACGTGGAAGAGGTCTTTGCCATAGCAAGGGGACGGGGCGATCTCCCTCCGGGAGAGTACGGCCGCACCCTCTTCGACGGGCTGGCCGTGAAGGCCGCGGAATTTGCCCAGCAGGTCCTGGACGCCTGCCAGGGGGAGCCGCTCCCGCCGCTCGATCTGGAGCTGCATTTCGATACCGCCACCGTCATCGGCAGGATAGGGTCGCTGCGCTGCGACCGGCTCTTGCACTACCGCTATACCAAACTCAAGGCGAAGGACCTGCTGCGGATCTGGGTCGAGCACCTGGCGCTCAACTGCCTCGACGAGGCGGGCTACCCGAAGGAGTCGGTGGTGATCGCCTCGGACGCGCTGGTCGCCCTTCCGCCCATCCCGCAGGCCCGGGAGATCCTGGAGCGGATCCTCGCCCTCTACCACCGGGGGATGGAGTTCCCGGTCCGGTTCTTCCCGGAAACTTCCTACGAATACGCCAAGAAGCACCTCGACCCGAAGAAGTCGCACAAGGCGCTCACCGACGCGCGGGGCAAGTGGTACGGCAGCGAATTCTATCCGGGGGAGTCGGGGGACGTTCACAACCACGGGGTATTCGGCGACGAAGAGCCGCTGGACGAGGAGTTCATGGCGACCGCGCTGGCGATCTGGAGCCCGCTGCTGGCACATCAATCCAAGGGGGGGAAACGGACCAAATGAAGCGCTTCGACCTGCTCCATACCCCGCTGGCCGGGAGAAACCTGATCGAGGCGAGTGCCGGCACCGGCAAGACCTTCACCATTGCCGGGGTGTACCTGCGTCTGGTGCTGGAACTCGGCCTGGAAGTGGGAGAGATCCTGGTGGTGACCTTCACCGAGGCGGCCACCAAGGAATTGAAGGAGCGGATCCGCAAGCGGCTCAAGGAAGCGGAGCTGGCCTTCGAGAAAGGCGAGGCATCCGACCCGCTCCTGGCAAAGCTCATCGGGGAAGCTGCCGACCGCACCCGAGCACGGCGGCTCCTCTCGCTGGCGGTCCGCTCGTTCGACGAGGCGGCCATTTTCACCATCCACGGCTTCTGCCAGCGCACCCTGCAGGAAAATCCCTTCGAGAGCGGCTCGCTCTGCGACACCGAGCTGGTCACCGACCAGGGATCGATCCTGCGCGAGATCGCCCGGGATTACTGGCGCATCAACTGCTATTACGCCCCCCGCCCACGGGTCGAGGCGGCGCAGAACGCCGGGCTCTCCCCGGAGGGGCTGCTGAACCTCGCCAAGCGGGTGGCGGCCGACCCGTCGGCGGCGGTGATCCCGGACCTTCCCGCGGAGACCACGGAGATCTCCGCCTGGCTTCTCGCCCTGAAACGGGGCTTTTTCGACTACCTCGCCGCCGAACTCCCCAAACGAAAGCAGACGCGGAACGTCCGCTCCTTCGACGACCTCCTCATCGACTTGAACGCCGCGCTCAAGCAGAAGAACTCCCTGCTGCCGGCGCTGATCCGGAAGCGCTACCGGGCCGCGCTGATCGATGAATTCCAGGACACCGACCCGACCCAGTTCGCCATTTTCGACACCATCTATCCCGCGGAGCATCCGGCTCCCTTCTTCCTGATCGGGGACCCGAAACAGGCCATCTACAGCTTCCGCGGCGCGGACATCTTCGCCTACATGGGGGCCGCTCGCGCCACGAGAGAGCGGCACACCCTGCTGCAGAACTGGCGCTCCCACCCCCGCCTGATCCGCGGGGTGAACACCCTTTTCGCCTCGCACCCGAGTCCGTTTCTCTTCGAGTCGATCCCGTTTCTGGAGGTCGAAGCGGCCCAGCGCGAGCTCGCCCCCCTTACCATCGCCGGAGCCGAGCCGGTCCCGTTCAAGCTCTGGTTCGCGCCGCGCCGGGAGCCGGGCAAGCCGATCAACAAGGGGGACGCGAACGAATTTCTCCCCGAGACGGTGGCGACCGAGATCTGCCGGCTGCTGGAGGGGGGCGCCGCCGGAAAGGTCCGGATCGGCGAGCGAGCCGTGGCGCCGGGTGATATCGCGGTCCTGGTGCGGACCAACCACCAGGCGAAACTGGTCCAAGGCTCGCTGACCAGCCGCGGCATCCCGAGCGTTTTGTGCAGCACCGGTTACCTCTTCGAGGCGCCCGAGGCGGCGGAGCTGTTGCGGGTCCTCTCGGCGGTTGCGGAGCCAGGCCATGAAGCGCTTTTGCGCGGTGCGCTGGCCACCCGGATGACCGGAGTGACCGGAGACGAGCTTGCCGTGCTCATGGCCGACGAGGCGGCGTGGGAAGAGATCCTGGACGAGTTCCGGGGCTACCACGAGATCTGGGCCGAACGCGGCTGCATGACCATGATCCTCCGCTACCTGGAGCGGCGCGGGGTGCGCGAACGGCTCTTGTCGCTCCCCCAGGGGGAACGGCGCCTCACCAACCTGCTCCACCTCATCGAGACGGTCCACCAGGCGCAAGTCGAGGGGCACCTCGGCATGGAAGGGGTGATCTCCTGGCTGGCCACCCGCATCATGGAAAAGAAAGAGGGTGAAGAGCACGAGATCCGGCTGGAGACCGACGAAGCCGCGGTGCAACTGGTCACCATCCACAAGAGCAAGGGGCTCGAATACCCCATCGTCTTCGCTCCCTTCTGCTGGTCCGAGCACGGCGGGCGCAAGGATGCCGCCTACTTCCATGACGATTCGGGGCGGGTGGTGCTGGACATCGGTTCGGAGGATCTGGGCGGCAACCTGGCGCGGGCTGATCGGGAGACCCTGGCCGAGAACCTGCGGCTTTTGTACGTGGCCCTGACCCGCGGGAAATACTTGACCTACCTGGCCTGGGGGGCGTTCAAGGACGCTGGCTCCGGAGCCTTGCATTACCTGCTGCATCCGGAGGCCGCGGCGGGCGGACAGGTGGCGCTGAGCGACGACGAGATGATCGAGGAACTGCAGCGGCTGGCGCAGCGCTCGGACGGCGCCATCGAGGTGGTCACCCTTCCGGAGCCGGACGCGGCGCGGTACGCAGGCGATCACCGGGACGCCTCCGAGCTGAGCTGCCGGGAGTTCACCGGTGGCATCGAGCGCGACTGGCGGGTGGCGAGCTTTACCTCGCTGGCGACCCGGTCGCGGGAGCATCATGAACTGCCGGACCGCGACGAGGCCACCCAGACGGAGGCACCGGATTTCGATGCCCCGTCGAGCGTGCCGGCGACCGGGATCTTCGCCTTTCCCAAGGGAGCCAAGGCCGGTATCTTCCTGCACGAGATTTTCGAGCGGATGGATTTCACCGCACCCGCGGAAGAACTTCCGTCCCTGGTGGTAGAGCTTTTGGATCGGCACGGGTTTGACAAGGAGTGGGAGAAGCCGGTGTCCGCGATGGTTCGGGCGGTCCTGTCGGCGCCTTTGGGGGAGGCCGGATTCAAGCTGGCCGACATTCCGGTGGCGCGCCGCTTCACCGAGCTGGAATTCTTCTTTCCCCTGGCCAAGGTGAGCTCCGACCGGTTGCGCAACGCGATCTGGGCCTTCACCAGCCAACCGCTGCCGGTGGACCTCGGCGCCCTGTTCGACCGGCTCTCCTTTACCACGCTGAAGGGTATGCTGCGCGGCTTCATGGACCTCGTGGTCGAGCACAAGGGACGCTATTACATTCTCGACTGGAAGTCGAACCACCTGGGGAACAGCGTCGGCGAGTACGGCACGGTCCGGATGCGCCGGGAGATGGAGCACCACCTCTACCCGCTGCAGTACCTGCTCTACACGGTGGCGCTGGACAACTACCTCAGGCTGCGGCTGCCGAAATACGACTACGACCGCCATTTCGGTGGGATTCACTACGTCTTTCTGCGCGGTGTGGACGGCACCGGCAACGGAATTTTCAGTGACCGCCCGCCGAAGGCACTGATCCAGGAGCTTTCGGCGGTGCTGGTGGGGTGTTTATGATTCCCGAAGGAATCCATCTCAATGAAATAGACCGGCACTTCGCCGACTTCATCTGCCGCCAGGCGGCAAGCCGCGACGGAAGCCTGTTTGCGGCCGCGGCGCTTTTGAGCCGCGGGGTGGTCTCGGGCGACGTCTGCCTCGACCTGGCCGCGGCACTTACCGATGGCGATGCGCCGCGCTTCGGGATCAAGGATCTGGAAGGATGGGCGGAACGGTTGCGCAGCTTTGCGGTAGTGGGACAGCCGGGAGAATTCGCCCCGCTCATCCTGGACGATGCGAACCGGCTCTACCTCCAGCGCTACTGGCGCTACGAGGACGATCTCGCCGCCGCGCTCCTGAAGCGGAGCGCCCCCGCTCCGGTGGACCAGCCTCTATTGAAGGACGGGTTGGAGCGCCTTTTCGGCGCCAAGGCGCCGGGGGAGACGGACTGGCAGCGGATCGCCGCCGTCGCCGCGCTGACCCGACGTTTCTGCGTCATCTCCGGCGGTCCGGGCACCGGGAAAACCTCCACCGTGGTGAAAGTCCTGGCGCTCCTGCTGGAGCAGCAACAGGGGGAGAAGTTTCGCATCGCGCTTGCCGCACCGACCGGCAAGGCAGCCGCACGGCTCAAGGAATCCATCGTCGCGGGTATTGATTGCGCTCCCGAGGTCGCCGCGCTCATTCCCGAGGAAGTCTCGACCCTGCACCGGCTGCTCGGCTATCTCAAAGGCTCCTGCACCTTCCGCCACCACCGGGAAAATCCCCTTCCGTACGATTTGGTAATCGTCGACGAAGCGTCGATGGTGTCGCTGCCGCTCATGGCCAAGCTGGTCGACGCGCTGCGGGAGGATACCCGCCTGATCCTTTTGGGAGACCGCGACCAGCTCGCGTCGGTGGAGGCCGGTGCCGTGCTCGGCGATATCTGCGGCACCGGCGGGACCCACGGTTTCTCTCCGACCTTCGTAGATTTGGCCGGCAAGGTTTCCGGCGACGAGCTCCCGGTTCAGGACTCAAGCGGCGCGTTGGGCGATGCCGTGGTTCTGCTGCAGAAGAGCTACCGGTTCTCTGCGTCGAGCGGCATCGGGATGATTGCCGCAATGGTGAACAACGGTGACGGTGCCGAGGCCCTTGCGGCATGCCGGGACGGACGGTATCCGGACATCAGGATCGACGCTTTGCCGCCCATGGCGCAGCTCGCAGAGGCACTGGCCGAGCGGATTCTCTCCGGGTATCGGGCTTATCTGAAAGGAGATTCCGCAGAAGGTGCCTTCGCAAGGTTTGGCGAGTTTCGGATCCTCTGTGCGCTGCGCAACGGGCCGTATGGCGTCGACGCGATGAACCGGATGGTGGAGGAGCGGCTGGCCAGGGCAGGGCTCATTGCGCCGCAGGGGCGCTGGTACGCCGGGGAGCCGATCCTCATCACCCGCAACGACTACAACGTGGGGCTCTTCAACGGGGACATCGGGCTGATCCTTCCCGACCGGGAAGCCGGGGGCGAGCTGCGTGCCTTCTTCCCCAGCGGCGGCGGAATGAAGAAGGTGGTGCCGCTGCGGCTCCCCGAGCACGAAAGGGCCTTTGCCATGACGGTCCACAAAAGCCAGGGTTCGGAGTTCGACCGCGTGCTGATGATCCTGCCGGACCGGGATGTTCCGGTGCTGACAAGGGAGTTGGTATATACCGGCATCACCAGGGCGAAGAAATCGGTGGAGATCTTGGGGACGGAGGAGATTTTTCTTGGAGCCGTTGCCCGGCGGGTGGTGCGCCGATCGGGGTTGAGGGACAAACTGTGGGGTGGGCGTGGCTGAGGCGGACTGGTTGCTCCGTGTTAAATTGGTGGCTTCGTGTTCCTAACGGTTCATTGCAAAAGGCAAATCCCCCCCAGCCCCAGCGTTGTCCGGTTAGGTTTTTGCTTTACGTCGCTTGTTTCTTAAGCGGGTGTTTCTTTTCGATCTCGCTTT
>NZ_JAEMHM010000018.1 GCF_016458275.1 Geomesophilobacter sediminis | reverse complement strand
GGCCGATGGTACTGCATGGGTAACTGTGTGGGAGAGTAGGTCGCCGCAGGGAATTTATTTGAAAGGCCCACCTGGTTCATCACCGGGTGGGCCTTTTGCTTTTAGTGTTTCTCATGTGAAACCCAAACTCCCCTTGCTCATATATCTGTCGCTTTGTGATGCAGCTCACATACAGGCGGGGCTGAAATCAATTATCTTCAGTCAACGTCATAGCGGTAGGCCTTTTTACCAGGGGGAGTTAGATGCTTTCAAGTCGTAAGGTTTCTTTGCTGGTTCTTACGTTTGTTCTGTTCGGCGCCGTGTCTCTTTGGGCTGACGAAGGGAGAATGTCCCGCTCGAAAGGGGGCTTCTTTACCAATCTTTTCCAACCGACTCCGCCGGCTCCGGCGTGCGAACTCAATGTCAAAGAACATTACGACTTCTATGACATCAACGGCACCAGCGTCGGCGACCTGCGCAAGCAGATGAGGAGTAACGGCACCAGGTGGAACGATGGCAGGGTCTATGCCGCGTTGACTACCTGGGACATCCATTACAACTACGACATCTTTGAACATGACGGCAGATGTGGGGTGAAATCTGTGGCTACCGACGTGGACATCGTTTACCATTTCCCCCGGCGCATTACCTCGCTGGCCACTCCAGACGTAATCGGCGGGGTCTGGAGCGATTACTACGAGCATCTCAAGGTGCACGAGTTCGGGCATAAGGAGCTCGCAATAAAGGCAGCCGGGGAGATCAATGAGACGCTGGCCTCCCTCGACAATTTTTCTTCCCGGACCGATCTGGAACGAGAGGTCAAGCGGCTGATCGACGCGAAGTTGAAGAAGTTGAACGACGACCAGGTGGAATACGATGCGGAGACGCACCACGGGGCGACCCAGGGGGCGGTGCTCCCGGACAACTGATACGCCGCTACCGGAACTGAAAAAGAAAACGGCCACCCAGCAGATGCAGGGCGGCCGTTTTCTTTCCCAGGGGACGGAGATGCTGAACTATTCCCCGATGATCTTGATCAGGACCCTCTTGCGACGCATGCCGTCGAACTCCCCGTAGAAGACCTGCTCCCAGGGCCCCAGGTCCAGCTTGCCTGCCGTTACGGCAATCACCACTTCCCTTCCCATGATGGTGCGCTTGAGGTGGGCGTCGCCGTTGTCCTCGCCTACGTTGTGCCGGTACCGCGAATACGGTTTTTCCGGCGCCAGCCCTTCCAGCCACTCTTCAAAATCACGGTGCAGTCCGCTTTCGTCGTCGTTGATGAACACGCTCGCCGTGATGTGCATGGCGTTAGAGAGGATGAGCCCTTCGCGGACCCCACTTTCGGTGACGGCGTCCGCCAACTGCCCGGTGATGTTGATGAAGGCGCGCCTGCTTTTCGTCTCGAACCAAAGTTCCTTCCGATAATGCTTCATTGCGTCTTGTCCTCCTCCTTGAACATTCCATTAGGGCCATTGCCCCCATTTTCGTCCAGCTCCTTAAGGATAGTCTCGTCGGGTAGTTCTTTCGGAATGAGCTCGGGTCGCTTCGGGGCGTGCGCCTCAAAGACGGCATCGAGCATTGCCGGCGCCGTCTGCCAGCGGTGCCGGGAGCGCATGATCACCAGGAGCACCCTCGTCTCCCCGCGCTGGGCAAGTGCGATGAGGCATTGTCCCGCTTTCGGGGTGGTCCCGGTCTTCACCCCCCTGGCTCCATCATAGCGACCGATCAAACGGTTGATATTTCTGAAGGTGTAGGAGCGTTTGCCGGAGACGGTGGTGATGGTCATCCGAGGGGTTGCCACCAACTCGGCAAAGGCTTCGTGATGCAGCGCGGCATTGGCGAGAACCATCAAGTCATGGGTCGTGGAGTAATGCCCGTCCTGGTCGTGGCCGCAGGCGTTGCGAAACTGCGTGTCGTGGAGCCCGAGCTCGGCGGCGCGACGGTTCATCATGGTCACGAATTTCGGTTGGCTCCCCCCAACATGCTCCGCTAACGCGCGGCAGGCGTCATTGGCGGACGCCATGAGCGTAGCGGCGAGCAGGTTATGCACCGTGAGACGATCGCCGCGGTGCAAATGGATCCTGCTTCCTGTTTCCGAGGCGGCAGCCTTGTTCACCGTGACCACCTCCTCCAGCCGGCAATGCTCCAGGACGAGCAGCGCGGTCATCACCTTGGTGAGGCTGGCCTGCGGCCGGCGGATGCCCGAGCCCCGCTCCCGGTAGATCTTCCCGTTTACCTGCAGCAGGTACGAGGCTGGAGGATCGGCGAAGGCGAAGTTGGCGGCGTAACCGCTGGCGGGGTGAACGGTAACCAGCAGCAGGGCGATCAGCGTCAGTATGGCGAATGAGAAAAATTTCATCCAACGTCTTATAGCATTGAATCCCTGCCGCGCAAACGCCATCGAAGCTGCGGTGGGCGCCACTTACGCCATTTACATTTAGCATCGGGTTGGGGTATTCTCGCCAGATTATCTGCTGCAGCGAGGTTCCCTTTGGCGACCAGAATCAGGATTCTTCCCGAACAATTGACCAACAAAATAGCCGCCGGCGAGGTGGTCGAGCGCC
The DNA here is from genome assembly GCF_016458275.1 of Geomesophilobacter sediminis. Classification (GTDB taxonomy): domain Bacteria; phylum Desulfobacterota; class Desulfuromonadia; order Geobacterales; family Geobacteraceae; genus Geomesophilobacter; species Geomesophilobacter sediminis. Next base: position 124,294 of record NZ_JAEMHM010000018.1, on the reverse strand, counting down.
CTGCCTCCGTTGCCAAGGAACTGGTGGAAAACGCCCTCGATGCCGGCTCCTCCGAGATCGTCGTCGAGATCGAAAACGGCGGACGCAAGCTCATCAAGGTCACCGACAACGGCAGCGGCATGTCCCGGGAAGATGCGCTTCTCGCGCTGGAGCGCCACGCCACCAGCAAGATCGCCAGCGACGAAGACCTCTTCTCCCTTTCCACCCTGGGCTTTCGCGGCGAGGCGCTCCCGTCGATCGCTTCGGTCTCCCGGCTCACCATTGCCACCCGCCCCGCCGAAAACCTGGAAGGAACCGAGATCTATGCCGAAGGGGGCAAGATCAAGGAGGTCAAGGAGTGCGGGATGGCCGGGGGGACGGTGATCTCGGTCCGCAACCTCTTCTTCAATACGCCGGCCCGGCTCAAGTTCATGAAAAGCCCCGATACCGAGTCCGGGCATGTCGGCGAATTCATGACCCGGCTCGCCATCTCCCGTCCCGACGTCCGATTCACCTACCGTACCGACGGGAAGGTCGTCTTCCGGGCTTTGGACTCCGATCTCAAAGAACGGGTCGCCACGCTGCTGGGGCGCTCGATCGCCGGCTTTCTCTATCCGGTGTCGGCAACCGAAGGCGCAGCCGCCAGGATCACCGGCCTCGTTGCCGCGCCGGAATGCAGCCGCAGCGCCGGGAACCATCTCTACACCTATATCAACGGCCGGTTCATCCGGGACAAGGTGGTGCAGCACGCCATCCTGCAGGCGTACCGCAACTTCATGGAGCGGGGCCGCTACCCGGTGGTGGCGCTCTTCATCGAGGTCCCGCCCTCCGAGGTCGACGTCAATGTCCACCCGACCAAGCACGAAGTCCGCTTCCGGGAGCAGGGCCGGGTCCACGATGCGATTCAATACGCGGTGGAGGGGGTGCTCAAGGCGACCCCCTGGTTGAAAAAAGATGCCGCAGCCGCTGCGAGAACTGCCGGATTTTCCGGTCGACCGGCCCCGGCCCAGCCGGCAGCTCAGCCGGTTCTGTTCCGAAATTCCGGACAGGCTCCGGTCCCGGCAGCAGCACCGGTATCGATCGCGGTTGCAACATCGGCCGCGGCACTGGCTTCAATCCCGAGGACGTTACCCGAGTCGGCACCGGTTTTGGATCAAGCGGAAAGACCGGCGTTGACACCAGATCGGGAGCCGGCCGCCCCAGGGGGGCCGGCTCCGGCGGCACCTTCCAGTGTGAGCGCCGCCAAGGTCGCCGAGGTCAAAGAGCTGCTGGTGGACTACCGTCCCCGGCAGCAGCCTCCGCTACGCCCCTACCTTACTAACCCTGCCAAGGAGAGACCCTCAGCCGCGGCGCCGGTTGCGGTCAGCTCCGCCGAGGAGGTGGCTTGCGTCGGCTACTTCTCCTCCCTCTCCGTCATCGGCCAATTCAACGCGAGTTACATCGTCTGCCAGGACGGGACCGATCTGGTGCTGATCGACCAGCACGCTGCGCACGAGCGGGTCGCCTTTGAAAAACTCAAGGCGGAATTTACCGACCGCGCCGTCGCAAGTCAAGGATTGCTCTTTCCCGAAACCATGGAGCTCTCTTTTAAGGAGACCGCGACCCTCAAGGAGCACGCCGACGAGCTCTCCCGTCTCGGCTTTCACCTGGAGGAGTTCGGCGGGAACACCTGGCTGCTCAAGGCGGTTCCGCAGCTGCTCGCCAACGCCGAATATCTGCGGACCGTCCGGGACATCCTGGAGGAGCTCTCCTCGCTGAGCCGCAGCCGCACCTTCACCGATCTGCTGGAGGACATCCTCGCCAAGCTCGCCTGCCACAGCGTGGTCCGGGGGCGCCGTCCCCTGAGCCAGCAGGAGATCGCCGCCCTCTTTGCCCAGATGGACGGCACCGACTTTTCCAGCAACTGCCCCCACGGGCGGCCCGTCCTGCAGCGGCTGACGCTTGCCGAGGTGGAGAAGATGTTCAAGCGGCTTTGACCGGGCCGGAGGATGTTGCCGCAATGATTGAAGCCAGGATCAAACTCGTCGTCATCGGCGGACCTACCGGTTCGGGGAAAAGCGGGCTCGCGGTGCGCCTTGCCGAGGAGATCGGTGCCGAGATCGTGAACGCCGACTCGATGCAGGTCTACCGGTACCTGGATATCGGCACCGCGAAACCTACCCGCGAGGAACTCGACCGGGTTCCCCATCACCTGATCGGATTCGTCTCTCCCGAGGTCAATTTCACCGCTTCCGACTTCAGACGTGAGGCCGCTGCGGTGATCGAAGACATCGTCGCGCGGGGGAAAAAGGTCATCGTCGTCGGCGGCACCGGGCTTTACCTCCGGGCGCTTGTGGAAGGGCTGGTCGATTCGCCCAAGGCGGACGAAACCCTGCGCCGGGAGCTCGAGGCACTGTCGGGGGAGGAACTGGTATGCCGGCTCGCCGAGGTGGACCCCGAATCGGCGAGTCGGCTGCATCGAAACGACCGGGTGCGCCTGGTGCGGGCTCTCGAGGTGTATCACCAGACCGGACGACCGGTTTCGGCATTGCGGACTGAGCATGGCTTTTCCGGTGAACACTACGACACTCTTAAAATCGCCATCAAAGTAGAACGTGAGGCGCTCTACCGTCGCCTCGACCAGAGGGTGGACACGATGCTCGAGTCCGGTCTGGAACAGGAGGTCCGCTCTCTGCTATCTCGCGGTTTTTCGAGAGAGCTCAAGTCAATGCGATCCATCGGCTACAAGGAAATGTGTGCCTATATTGCCGGTGAGATGGGCCTCGAAGAGGCCACTCGACTGATGAAACGCGATACCCGCCATTACGCGAAACGTCAGTTGACGTGGTTCAAAAGGGATAATGAAATTTATTGGCTTGAATATCCTGAAAGTTTTGCTACTATCCACCAACATGTCATTGAATTTTTTGCGTAAAGGAGAGGAACATGCCGAAAACGCCCTTTAACATTCAGGATCAGTACCTTAACCAGTCCCGCAAAGAGCGCGTAAAGGTTCTGGTACAGCTCATGTCGGGTGAAAAACTGGAAGGAAATATCAAGTCCTTCGATAACTTCTCCGTACTGATGGAAGTGCACGGGGATATTCTCATCTATAAGCACGCCATTTCCAGTATCACCTCGGTTGACGGCACTTTCCGGCTGCATCAGTAGCTCGGTTCGGAGCAGCGGTCTTCTGCTCTGAAAGAAATGTCGTCACGCCACGTTCCTTCCGAAAGCCGGCTGGGCTCCTTCGATTCCAGCCGGCTTCTTTATTGTGCCGCTCCCGGATGTCGGTTTCCCTGTTCCGGAACACCCTTCCCCCTGTTTCCCCCTGGCACGATCCTGCCCGTTTCCAACGCGATCTCGGGTTCTCTTTTGGTGACTGTCGATGTTATGATGCGACAGCGGATGGCGTGATCGATGGCTCCCCCCGGTTTTGCACCGCGTTGGCAGGTTGATTAAAGGCAATCGCGCCAGCAATGGCGCTCCCACAGAAATAGCGCCGCCGGTGGCAGTTCAGGGCTCGGGAGTACTCACCTCCTGGGAAGGGTGGTAAGGAAAATGGAGAGATAATGTCAGGTTTGATCGTTGACCATGTGATGCCGGAATCGATTGCCGAGGAGTTGGAGATCGAGCCGGGGGACCGGTTGTTATCCATCAACGGGCACATCGTCCGGGACGTGATTGACTACAACTATTTCGGTGCCGAGGACAACCTCGTTTTGGAGGTCGAGAAGTCGGACGGCGAGCTCTGGGAGCTCGAGGTGGAACGCGAAGAGGGGGAACCGCTCGGGCTCGTCTTCGCCGCACCGGAACCGGCGCGCTGCGGGAACAACTGCGTTTTCTGCTTCGTGCACCAGCTCCCCAAGGGGCTCCGCTCCCCGCTTTATGTGAAGGACGAGGATTACCGGCTCTCTTTCCTCTATGGCAACTACGTCACCCTGGCCAACATCGGTCAGGAGGAACTGGACCGGATCAAGGAACAGCGGCTTTCCCCGATTTATATATCGGTCCACGCGACCGATCCGGCCACTCGCGAACGGCTGCTGGGGAAAAAAGACCTCCGGCCGATCCGCGAGGTGATGGAAGAGCTGGCGCAGGCTCGGATCAGCATGCATTGCCAGGTGGTGCTCTGCCCGGGGTTGAACGACGGCGCGACGTTTGCGCAAACCGTGGCCGATCTTGCCGCGCTGCACCCGTGGGTCGCCTCGCTGGCGGTGGTGCCGGTGGGGCTCACGGCGCATCGGGGACGGCTCCCCGGGCTGACCCCGGTGACCGAGGAGTTTGCCGGCAGCTTCGTGCCGGAGTGGGAGGCAAAGGCGCGCGAGCTCGAGAAGCGCCTGGGCGAGCCGTTTCTCTTTCTCGCCGACGAGTTCTACCTCAAGGCAAATCTCCCGTTTCCTCCCCTGGAAACCTACGGGGACCTCCCGCAGCTGGAAAACGGCGTCGGGATGATCCCGCTTTTTCTGCACGAGGCGGAGGAGGTTCTGGAGGAGGCCGGGAAGCTTCCCCCGGCCCGGGTTACCGTGGTGACCGGCGATTCGCCGTTCCGCTACCTCTCGGAGTTTTTGGAAAAGCTCTCCGCGAAGACGGGAACGGCCTTTCGCTGCGTCCCGGTGAAAAACCGGCTTTTCGGACCCACCGTAACCGTCACCGGCTTGATCAGCGGCAAGGACATCATTGCCGAGTTGGAGGGGATGGAACCGGGCGGGGTGGTACTGGTGCCGGACGTGATGCTTAAAGAGGGGGAGGGGGTCTTCCTGGATGATCTGACCCCGGAGGATATCGAAGCGGCGCTCGGGGTGACCGTGATCGTGGCGGAGTCGAGCCCGCGCGGGATCTACGAGGCGCTCGAGCTGCTCAATGAGCAGTGAGCAATAAGCAATGAGCTGGAAACAAAAACAGCCGCGGGAAATCCTGCGGCTGTTTTTCTACGTTAGCAAGGGGGCCCCGAGGCACCCTTTTTCTTTTTAAGTTCAAGAGGCTGCCATGGCGTCGATGGCGGCGAAGTCGAAGAGCTCTTCCGCCTTGTACTTGATCAGGTTGATCTTTTCGTGGTCGTCCTTGGTGATCTTCGAGACGTGCTCCCGCAACGCGATGAAGGCATTGGCGGTCGACTCGGTGACCCGCAGGTAGGGAATCCGGCTGTCGTCCAGGATCTTCTGGCTGATCGCCGAGATCGGCGCCGAGCCCGGAATGACCAGCCCCGCGAGTTTGCGCCGGTAGGCCGGTATGTTGTACAGGGCCGACGAGGTAACGATCAGTTCGTCGCGCGAGCTGGTGGTGATGAGCAAGGTCGAATCCTGCATGGTGTCGATGACCCGCTGGGAGGAGGCGGCACCGAGCTGGATGTGGTGGATGATCCGGCTCTTCGCCTCCTGGTCCCCCTGCAGCGGGAGCTTGAACAGGTTGGCGACGTCCGCGAGGGTCGGGTTGGCGAGGATCGGGGAGTAATTGAATGCCCCCGCCACCGGCGGTTTCCCGTTGAAGGACTTCTGCAGAAACCCGAGCGTCTCCGCCCTTTTTTCCGGAAGGAGCTTGTTGGCCAGCACCAGCTTCACCTCGGCTCCTTCCTGGCGGAAAAGGGAGAGGTTCAGCTGCACGATGTCGATGACGCTTCCGATCCCGCCGCTGGCGACCATGATCACCGGGGCGCCGAGCGCCTTGGCGATCTGGGCATTGTTGATGCCGATGACCGACCCGACGCCGCCGTGCCCCGACCCTTCGATGATCAGGAAGTCGTTTTTCTTTTCCAGCTCGGCGCAGGCCTTGAGCACCCGGTCCAGCGGCTGGTGCGGTGTGATGTCCCCGGCGAGAAATCTCTTGGTAAAGCCCCGCCCCAGGACGACCGGCGACATCAGGCGCCGGTCCTCTTCCAGGCCGTAGATGGAAGCGATCAGGGCCGCATCCATGTCCATCTCGACCCCGTCCAGAATGCACACCTTAGGTCCGATCGGTTTGATGAACCCTACCCGTGCGTACCTCTTTTTGGCAAGGTGCATCAAGGAAAGACTGATTGTCGTCTTCCCACAGTGCTGCCCCGTTGCAGCTATGAATATCTTCTTGCACATTAGTAGCCTCTGCGCATTGCTTAAGTCTTGATTCGGACCACCTCAGAGTATACCGATTTGCCAGTTGACGGGCAACATAGTATACGGCAACGCTTTTTCCGCACCTGCTTGTGAGGCCGGTGGAAAGATCGAGCGCGATTCACCCGGCCCGGCCCCCGCTGGGGCGGGGTTCGACAAGAATGCCCCCCATGTTACAATCTTATGCCATAATATTAGTAACTCACATGAGTTTGGTCGTGCCGGTCTTTTTCACAAGTGCACGACCATCGCGCTGCTCATTAGCTTAGCAAGGGGGTCACGATGATACGAGCCGAAGAATTCGTCACTGCCGTATTCGCTGCCCTGGGAAAAGAGCCGCGGATGAATCTGGCCCGGCACCCGATCCAGGTGGAGTTCCAGGAGGGTGTCGTGACGCTGACCGGGGAGGTGGAGGACGTCGCCTCCAAAAAGATCGCCCTCGAGTTGGCCGCGGCGACGCCGCAGGTAACGGGAATCGTCGACCGGCTCCGGGTGGAACCGGCGGAACGGATGGAGGATGGGGCAATCCGCGATCACGTCAGCCACGCCTTCATGGGAGAGTCCGCGTTTAATTCCTACTCGTTGCGTACTCTGGTCAAAGGGGAATGGGAAACGGTCCGAATGGTAGAGGGAGGAAGGGTACTGGAGATCGAGGTGGCCGAAGGGGTGGTCACCCTGAACGGGAAGGCGGAAAGCCTTTCCCATAAACGGCTGGCGGGGGTATTGGCCTGGTGGGTGCCCGGATCCCGCGATGTCGTCAACGGACTTGAGATCTCGCCGCCCGAGGAGGACAACCCGGACGAGGTCGTCGATGCGATCCGCCTGGTGCTGGAAAAGGACCCGCTGGTGAACGCGTCGCAGGTCAAGGTCTACTGCCGCGATCTTATCGTCACCCTTACCGGATCGGTCGCCAGCGAGCGTTCTCGAAAGGCCGCCGAATCCGATGCCTGGTTTGTCTTCGGGGTGGACGGGGTGGTGAACGAGTTGGTCGTCATCCCCTGATCGCCAGGAAGACGCTTCTCCCGTGTCGGCAAGGCAAGGCGTCCGACCGTATGGCGGGCGCCTTTTTCGTGGAGGCTCCCATGAAGATTCGCCCCAAGCATGCCACCGTCCCGCGCGATCGCGACGAGACCGAGCGGCACCGGATCGTCACCCTGCTGCAGGCCGAATCCTTGCCAACGCGGGAGATATCGATCCGGATTCGTATCAGCGAAAAGGAAGTCCTCGATCACCTGGAGCACATTCGGATGGGGCGTTACGGAACGCTGGTCATGGAGCCGGCGGCCTGCCGGGCGTGCGGGTTCGTCTTCAAAAAGCGGGACCGGCTGAAGGGGCCGGGACGCTGCCCGGTCTGCCACAGCGAGCAGATCGCGGAACCGCTCTTTACGATCGGTTAGCGGGATGGGTGGGGTGGAGATAGAGCCAGGCGTTGACCGCGCAGAGGAGAACGGTGCCGGTGACGATGACTGAGCGCGGCGCCGTGAGGTAGATGATCTGGTTCAGGTAATAGGCGACGAAGGAGCCGGCGTAGCTGCTGCCGCCCCCCAAGTGCCGCAGCCAGACCTCGAGATCGGTCAAGGGGCAGTACCAGTCCAGGGTTTCCACCAGGAAGACAAACACCAGCCCGGCGATGTGGACCACCCGGACGAGGCGGTTGCGCCGCCCCCAGATGGCGCCGAAAAAGAGAAAGAGGATCCAGATAAAGTGCAGCACCGCAACGAGATCGGCGAGCCCGGCGTAGGGCAAGGGGGCGTGGTTGGCAGGCACCGGCCGGGTTGGCGCCGCGGCGCCCGCTGCCGGCGGGGGGCTCATACATCGAGCACCACGGTGGCCTCCCACCGCTCGCCGGTGTGCCGGACCGAAAAGCGGTGCAGCGTCACCGCCTTCACGTCGGTGATCAGGCGGTGACGCTCCGGTTCGATCTCTTCTCCCTTTAACAGCGCCTCGATCGTGCACCCCTGGGGTGCTTCCCCGACCCGAATCTCGGCCGGATGCAACAGGAGCCGCCGCGCGTCCTTCAAAAAGATGATTTCATTGAGCCATTCGAAAAGCAGCATCTCCAGGTCATGCTCCTCGAGATGCACCGGCACCGCGGCCACTTGGTACACCTCCGAGGGGCTTTCCACCATCACCGCCAGCGTCGCTTCGGCGGCCGCGGCGAAAAGCTCGTCCAGCGATGCGGCCCAGGCGTCGAACGCGACGTCGGCGTGGGCTATGTCTCCGCGAAATTGAAAAGGCATGGCGTCCCCCCGCATCAACCCTTGATGTTCCCGATCGGGACCAAGCGCGCCACCCGGCGGCTCAGGCCCGCCCGTTCGGTCGTCTCGGCCACCTCGTCGATGTTCTTGTACGCCGCCCCCGCCTCCTCGGCGAGCCCGCCGAACGAGTCGGTCCGGACGTAGAGGCCCCGGCTCTCCATGTCCCGCTGCAACTTGTCCCCCCGGAAGGTCTTCTTCGCCTGGTGCCGGCTCATGGTGCGTCCGCTGCCGTGCGCCGTGGTGAAAAAGGCGTCCGCTCCCCCCGCCATGCCGGCCAGCAGGTACGAGCCGGTCTCCATGCTCCCGCCGATGATCACCGGCTGGCCGGTCTTGGCATAGCATTCCGGCAGCCCGTACCCCCCCGGCCCGAAAGCGCGGGTCGACCCTTTGCGGTGGATCAGGATCTCGCGCTGCTTGCCGTCGATCTCGTGCCGCTCCAGCTTCGCGGTGTTGTGGGCGACGTCGTACACCATCTTCATGCCGAGGTTGAACGGGTCGCGCTGGAAGATGTCGGAGAAGACCTCCCGGATCCGGTGCAGGATCACCTGGCGGTTGGCAAATGCCATGTTGACCGCGCACTTCATCGCGCTGAAGTAGGCCTCCCCTTCCGGGGAGCGAAACGGGGCGCAGGAGAGCTCCCGATCCACCACTTTCAAGCCGTACTTGCGCTCCATCACCGAGAGGAAGAGTTTCAGGTAGTCGGTCGCGACCTGGTGCCCGAAACCGCGGCTGCCGCAGTGAAACATCACCACGACCTGGTTGGGGATGTCGATCCCGAAGGCTCGGGCCAGCTGCGCGTCGAAGACGTTTTCCGGCCGTGCCACCTGGATTTCGCAGTAGTGGTTACCGGAACCCAGGGTGCCGAGCTGGTTGTAGCCGCGCTGGATCGCCTTGTTGCTGATGTGCGATGCATCCGCGCCGGCAAAGCAGCCACCCTCCTCGGTCATGTCCAGGTCGTCCTGGGTGGCAAAGCCGCGTTTGAAGCACCAGCGCGATCCCTGCTCCGCCACCTGGCCGAACTCGGACTCGCTCAGCCGGACGAAGCCGTGGCAGCCGACGCCGGTCGGGATGCGGGCGAAGAGCCGGTCCACGAGCTGATGCAGCCGGGGGCGGACTTCCTCCTCGGTGAGGTTGGTGAGCACCAGGCGCATGCCGCAGTTGATGTCGAAGCCGATGCCTCCCGGGGAGATGACGCCGGTGTGCGGGTCCATGGCGGCGACCCCGCCGATGGGGAAGCCGTAGCCCCAGTGGCCGTCGGGCATGCAGTAGGCGTATTTGAGGATGCCCGGGAGGGAGGCGACGTTGGTGACCTGGTCGAAAACCCCGGCATCCATCTCGCTGAGGAGCTTTTCCGTCGCAAAGATCCGGGCCGGGACGAGCATCCCTTCCTTGTAACTGACCGGAATCTCCCAAAGGGTCGGCGAAATTTTCGTGATGGCGGTTGGTATGTTCATGATTCCCCCCTTGCGCGACCGTTAACTTTCACGATCGGACAATAGTACCAGAAGGGGGCGGGCGTGGCAGGGAGGATCGGTATGCGGGGTACGGCGGTGGCGGAGCGCGGTGGGGGCGATCGGTGCTTGATCGGGTGGTGAGGCGCCGGTCGGGACGCAGCTGGTGGGGGGGAAGATCCCGGGTGTGGCTCGGCTGCGGCAGCCTTGGTGATCAAGGCGGTGCGGTAGCGGGGGGAAGGCGGCATCCGCTCCGAGAGACAGGAAGCCGCCGTAAGTCGGCTCAGATTTCCCAGTCGATCTCTTTTTCGGTGCGCAGGGTCGAGGTCCGGCGCACCCGCGGGTCCATGCCGTTTCCCTCGACGTCCTCTTCGAGGCGGACCCAGTTGCCGTCTTCGACATATCCGGTGATGCACTTCGACTTGATAAGGAACTCGAGGTGATAGTCGCTGACTACGTCATAGGTAAATTCGTCATAACAAACCAGAATGCCCATCTTTCCCTCCAAAACTCAATACAGTGTCATGTCATGGAGGTAGTTATCGGAGGGTGCTTCGCCGATCTTTAGCATTTTTTTATTGCACGGCAATAATCCCCGTCGCGGCGGGCGCGTTTGGAGTTCCGGCTGCGCAAACGGACAGTTGACAATACTACTCCCTCACCTGTATGCTCGCGTAATGCCCAAAGGCATAATTCAGCGAAGAGGTAGGCTAATGGATAACGATAACGTGGAAGAACTGGAAACCGGCGAAGAGAGTTTCGCCGCATTGTTCGAGCGGAGCCAGAAGGACGCAGGGCGTCTGGAGCCGGGCGACAAGGTTGAAGCAACGGTCCTCAAGATCGCTAAAGACTGGGTGTTTCTCGACACCGGGAGAAAAGGCGAGGGGATCCTGGATATAAAGGAAGTGACGGACGCCGAGGGGAACCTCACCGTCAACGTGGGGGACAAGGTCAGCGCCTGGTTCATCTCCTCCCGTAACAACGAGATGCGCTTTACCACCAAGGTCGGCGCGGCCGGCAAGGGTGCCGGAAACGCGCAGCTCCAGGAGGCGTATGCCGCCGGGATCCCCGTCGAGGGGACCGTGGAGAAGGAGATCAAGGGTGGGTTCGAGGTCAAGGTTGCCGGTTCGCGCGCCTTCTGCCCGTTCTCCCAGATCGCACTGCGCCGCATCGACGATGCCGCCGCCTTCGTGGGCAAGCACCTCGCCTTCCGGATCACCGAATACTCGGAGAACGGCCGCAACATCGTCGTCTCCCACCGCGCCATCCTCGAGGAAGAACAGCGCCAGCAGAAAGAAGCGCTCAAGGAAACCCTCAAGGTCGGCGACCGCGTGCGCGGCACCGTGGTTTCCCTGCGTGACTTCGGCGCGTTCGTTTCCATCGGCAGCGTCCAGGGGCTCCTCCCGGTCTCCGAGGTGGGGTGGACCCGCGTGAAACACGTCAGCGACGTCCTCTCGGTCGGCGACGAGGTCGAAGTCATCATCAAGGGGATCGACTGGGAAAAAGACCGGATCTCCTTCTCCCTGAAGGACACTCTGGCCGATCCGTGGGAAACTGCGGCCCAGGCCTTCCCGGAAGGCTCCTACCAGAACGGCAAGGTGGCACGGCTCACCCCGTTCGGCGCGTTCGTCACCTTGGGGGAAGGGATCGACGGCCTGATCCACATCTCCAAGCTGGGCGCCGGCAAGCGGATCGCCCACCCCAAGGAAGTTCTTTCCGAAGGGCAGGAGGTCGAGGTCAAGGTGGAAGGGATCGACCGTGAGCAGCGCCGCATCTCCCTGTCGCTGGCTGCGGCGAGCCGCGCCCAGGAAGAGCAGGCCGAGACCATGCAGGCTTACAAGGCGAGCGTCTCCGAGGCCCCCAAAGCCATGGGTACTCTCGGTGATCTGCTCAAGGCGAAGCTCAAGGGGTAGGATTTGCAGGAAGTTTTTCCCGAGCGCTCCAACCTTTTGAAGCTGGCGCGGACCCGCATGCCGTACGGGAAGTACGCCGGAGTTTTGCTGGTCGACCTACCGGAGCCGTATCTGGTCTGGATGAACCAGGAAGGGTATCCCGGGGGAGAGCTCGGGGACCTGCTCCGTTGCATGTACGAGGTGAAGGTGAACGGACTCGAATACCTGTTCGATCCGCTGCGCTGAAACGCCGGCACTCCCCAGCCCGAAGCACAGAAAAAAAAGATCCCCCGACTTTCGTTGGGGGATCTTTTTTGTTGGTGGCTGCTCCTCCGGTGGGCTGATCGTCCCGGCGCCGGGAAATTCAAGCTGCCTCCCTTGCGGTCAGCGCATCCACTCGACCCGGACCAGGTTGTTTTCGTGACTCCACTGGTAGTGCAACTCGCCGCGCTGGGACTTGAATACTTCCCGCCCCAGTTTCTGGGCCAGTTTGTCTTCGGTCGTCGTCACCACGACCCGGCCGTCTTCCTCGGTGATGTCCATGATCCGCCCCAAAGGGTTTTTGGTGCGGGACTTGGACTCCATGTGCCTGACCGTGTTGAGGATCTCCTCCTTGTGGGCGGCAAGATACGGTCCGGAAAGGGTCACCACCCCGCCCGGGTTGTGGTCCTCGATCCGCTGGCAGGCCGGGCAGAGGACCTCGCAGGAGATTGCGCCCCGGGTCGGTTCCAGCTGCCACCGCTTGTTGCGATAGACAATGCCGCATCCCCGGCACAGCGAGCCTTCCTTCCGCCCCTCTCCCGGCAGATATGCATCGGGAGCCCGCACGGTCCGGAGCCCCTTTTCCTCAGCTCTTCTGATCCCTCGTGGCATGACAGTACCTCCCTTGGCAGATTGGACGACGCTAAAGTATAGCCTCGTCTGCCCGCTTCGCACCAACCACGGTGGCCTCCACCAGGCACAAAAAAGCCCGACGTTTCAAGTCGGGCTTTCTGTTAAAGAGGGTGGATAACTGGCATTGATATGAGACGCTTTTCTCTTATCCGTCGGTGGAACGCTTTTAGGAGGGCGGATGCATGCTCCTTTTAGGGCCATGCATACGGTGCGACTTGAAGCGACCCCTTTTTCTAGCGGTGCTTACGCGCATGACGGATGAGACACAAGGCCTTGTCGGCTTCATCTCCATGAAACGCCAGTTATCGCTCCGGGGGTGCCGTACCGGTGCTGAGCGTACTGCCCTTTGTGCCAGTATGACCCGGGAAAGCGTTTCAGGCGATCTTGAGAACTTCCGGATCGCTCACCACGCTTGGACCTGGGTACCCTGTTCGATCTGTCGACAGGTGCCTCAAAACTACCGGTTACCTGCACCCCAGAGAGAAGTTCAAAGAACATTTCCTCTTTACGATTATATTGTACTGCTCACGCTTTCCGAGAGTCAATACATTCGATGGTGCTGACAGTGGGGGTCCCGGTGTTGAAACAGATCACCTGCCCCAGACTCTGAAATTGCCGGAATCGATGTGGACAAAGCCGGGTTGCGAGTAGTATCCGACCCCACCGTAGGCCAGGGCGAGCGCGGTCCGGCGCACCGTCTTGAGCCCGACCCCCGGAACGGCGATGTCGAGCGCCTTCCCCTTGGTATGCAGGCTGTGTTTCGCCACCCCACCGTGCCCTTCGCGGCGCAGTTCGGAGTTGTAGGCGGGGGAGCGGTAGCCGGAGATGATCTGGATCTCGTTGCCGCCACCGAGGTTCTTGTCGACCTGGTTCAGGTACTCGATCACCCTCAGGTCCATCTTGGTGGCTTGGTTGGTGTAGTGGCAGCGCAGGAGCCAGTTGAGCGCCTTGAGCGCCTCCGGGTCATACTCGCCGAGACTGTTGCGGTAGGTTACGGTCAGTCGTTCGTTGGAGTGGATGTTGTGGAGGGAGAGCTTTCCCTCGGGGGCTCCCTGGAGATTCGGCAGCCGTGCGAAAGCCGTTTTTTCCGTGAAGAGCGTTGCAGCAAAGAGCATCGAAGCCTTGAAGAACGTGCGGCGGTCCCATCTGCGATCAGTCAAATTGCGCCCCTTCCATGTTTTATTTTCGGGTTGGAGGTGCCTCTATTTAGCAGGAAAACGACGCTAGTGTCAATACTTACGCGTTTTAATGATTGCGGAGGGGGCCTAGCGTGGTAGCATTGTTAGGTTTTTTCCCGGAGGTCGCCCATGAGAAACGACAGGACGCGGGATTTAGCGGAGAAAAAGGAGCACATGATCCTCGTTCACCTGATGGGGCGGGGGATCGACGATGCGGCGGTTCTGCGGGCCATGCGGGAGGTGCCTCGCGAGGAGTTCGTTTCGCCCGGTCTGGAGGCCTCTGCCTACGACGATTACCCGCTGCCGATCGACGAAGGCCAGACGATCTCCCAGCCGTACATCGTCGCCTACATGACTCAGGAGTTGCAGCTCAAAGCGGAGGACCGGGTCCTGGAAATCGGCACCGGGTCCGGTTACCAGGCCGCCGTCCTGAGCCGGATCGTGCACCGCGTCTATTCGGTGGAACGGCTCCCGCTTCTGGCCGATCAGGCACGGGAGCGGCTGCGGCGGCTGGGGATCGACAACGTCACCGTCTTTTGCTCCGACGGTACCCTGGGGCTTCCGGAACACGCCCCGTACGATGCCATGATCGTGACCGCGGGGGCGCCGAGCGTTCCGGATGCGTTGGTGCGGCAACTTGCGCTGGGGGGAAGGCTCGTGATACCGGTGGGGCGCTCGCCCCTGTCCCAGGAGCTGGTGCGGGTGCGGCGGGCAGGTGAGACCGAAATCCGGACCGAGGAGCTCTGCGCGGTCCGGTTCGTCCCTTTGGTGGGGGAACAGGGGTGGAAGCAATGAACAATCTGACCAGCGTCGACTTCCCGGTGGTTCCTCTCCCTCCGGGGGGGGTGCCCGAAGGGGGGGAGGGAAGGTTCTCCAGGGGAAATCCCCTCACCCCGACCCTCTCCCGGAGGGAGAGGGAGGCTCAGGCGCTTCGGTATGAAGATTGACCCTGATCAGCATGACGTTTATCAGGCCCTTGCGGCTACTTCTCTTCGGAACCTTCCAACAGCTGCACCGCTTCTTTTTCTTCGATGCCGGTCAAGGTCATCAGCAGGTCCAGGAAATCGCCGGGGAGCGGCGCGGTGATCTGCAGCGCTTCCTCGGTCGCCGGATGGGTGAGCCGGGTGGTGAACGAGTGCAGCGCATGACCGGTAAATCCGTCCACCCCGGCTCCGCCGTAGCGTAAGTCGCCCAAGATCGGCCGCCCGATCGCCCGCAGGTGCTGGCGGATCTGGTGCATCCGGCCGGTCAGCGGATAGACCGCCAGAAAAGCTCCTTCACTTCCTTGCAAAAGCCTCCGGTACCGGGTCTGCGATTCCTTCCCTTCCAGGGGGAGATCGATCACCCCCTGCTCCTCGACCGTCCCTTCCACGAGTGCCAGGTAGAGTTTCCCCAGCCCTTCCTCTTTCACCATTCTCCCGAACATCCCTGCCGCGACGCCGTTCTTGGCCATGATGATCGCCCCGGAGGTCCCCTTGTCGAGGCGGTTCACCGGTCGCAGTTTCAGCGGCTCGCCGCGCTGGGCCAGAAACTTTTCCCCCAGCTCAACGAGGTTCGGCTCGGCCGCATTTTCGGTGCGGTGCACCGCGAGGCCGGCCGGCTTGTTGAATGAGACGATCCAGCTGTCTTCGTAGAGGATGTCGAGCATGAAGCGCGGGCGCTCCAGCATCGCCGCGGTCTTGCCGCTTTCCTTGACGGTGACCTGGTCGTCGATCCGCAGCCGGTCCGAGGCGGCGGCCGGGTTGCCGTTGACCTTGACGTGGCCGGCGCTCAAAAGTTTCTTGATGTACGACAGGGGGGCCTTCGGGAGAAGGTTGCGCAAAAAGCTGTCCGCCCGCCGCAGGTGATCTTCCGCTTGTATGGTGTAGGTAAGCATGGGGCGGAGTATACCTGCTGCGGCGTTGGTGAAGCAAGCGGTCTTTGTTGCAGAACCGGGGGTAATTTGCCGGCGGGCTTTTGGAACGCGGAAGGGAAGGTGACGGGGATGGCCCCGCCGGGCAGGAGAAACCCGGCGGGTGGGCAAAACGGCGCGGATCAGGATTTCACGTCGGCGCCGTCGCCGAAATCGCCGATGTCAGGAAGGTCCCGCGGGTCGCAGACGCGATCCAGATCGTGCACCCGGGCTCCGCACCGGTTGCATTCGTATTCCGGATGCAGCGAAAGCCTGTGGACCTGCGAGATATCCCCCTTTGCAGTCAGCGCGCAGATATGCTCTTTGTGGTTCTGATCTTTGCATTCTTCCATGGCGGTATCTCCCTTGAGGCTTTGTGGTGGCTCCACGTTATAGCATTATGGAGTTTTTGCCGGATGAGCTGATGCTGCAGGTCGTGGCTGCTCCATATCTAGCATTATAGCTTAGTAGCTCAAAGTCGGGGGAATTAGGGAATTGCCGCCGGTAGAGAGAGTTCTGCGGGCAAGGGGGCTTGATAGATAGCCAAATAGAAAAGGCGCACCGGAAATTCCGGTGCGCCTTTTATCATGCGGCAACTGACTCCGCTGATCGGAGCGTTACTTCTTGATGTTGTAGAAGACTTCCTTGCCCCGGAACAGCGCGACTTCGTCGAGCTCGTCCTCGATGCGCAGAAGCTGGTTGTACTTGCAGACGCGGTCGGTGCGGCAAAGCGAACCGGTCTTGATCTGGCCTGCGTTGACCGCGACGGAGAGGTCGGCGAGGGTGGTGTCCTCGGTCTCGCCGGAGCGGTGGGAGATGACGCAGGTGTAACCGGCGCGCTTGGCCATTTCGATGGCGTCGAGGGTCTCGGTCAGGGTCCCGATCTGGTTCAGCTTGATCAGGATGGAGTTGGCGATCCCTTTCTGGATCCCTTCCTTGAGGATCTTCGGGTTGGTGACGAAGAGGTCGTCGCCGACGATCTGGATCCGCTTGCCGAGGCGCTCGGTGAGGAGTTTCCACCCTTCCCAGTCGTTTTCCGCCATGCCGTCTTCGATGGAGATGATCGGGTACTTGTTGACCAGGTTCTCGTAGAAGTCGACCAGTTCCGCCGGGGTCTTTTTCGGCTTGGCCTCGTTCTCCAGGGTATAGATGCCGTTTTCGAAGAGCTCGGAGGAGGCGACGTCGAGCGCGAGCAGCACTTCCTCGCCCGGCTTGTAGCCGGCCTTCTCGATGGCTTCCATGATCACCTGGAGCGCTTCCTCATTGGACTTGAGGTTCGGAGCGAAGCCACCCTCGTCGCCGACGGCGGTGTTGTAGCCTTTGCCTTTCAGAACACCCTTCAGCGCGTGGAAGATTTCGGCACCCATGCGCAGCGCCTCGCGGAAGTTCTTCGCGCCGGCCGGCATGATCATGAATTCCTGGATATCGACGTTGTTGTCGGCGTGGGCCCCGCCGTTGATGATGTTCATCATCGGCAGCGGCAGTTCCTTGGCGTTGGCGCCGCCGATGTACTGGTACAGGGGGACGCCGACTTCTTCAGCCGCGGCGTGGGCTACCGCCAGCGAGACGCCGAGGATGGCGTTGGCGCCGAGCTTGCTCTTGAACTCGGTCCCGTCGAGGTCGAGCATCTTCTTGTCGATCCCCGCCTGGTCGGTGGCGTCCAGGCCGATGACTTCCGGTCCGATGATGTCGTTGACGTTGGAAACGGCGGTAAGGACCCCCTTACCGAGATAGCGCCCCTTGTCGCCGTCACGCAGTTCGAGCGCCTCGCGCTCGCCGGTGGACGCGCCGGAGGGAACCGCAGCCCTCCCCATGACGCCCGAATCAAGGAAGACTTCGACTTCCAGGGTAGGATTCCCCCTCGAATCAAGGATTTCTCTGGCGTAAACCTCGGTAATCTGGCTCATCTTTTACCCCCGCTTGCATAAAATGTAACGGGCAGGTTCGCCCGTTTATTGGATTGTCGTCTTATAACAATATTTCCCGGCAAAGGGCAAGCCCTTTCTTAAATTTTTGCTAACACTAATCCGGGAAGCGCCGTCCTGCCCCAGTTTCCATTGACAGTGGCGCGGCAAACAGAATATATTCACTCCTTACGGTAAACTTAGCACCCTTGCCTCGTGAGAGTGGGGACTTCGGAATATACATGCCCAGCGAAAGCGGCGATAAACATACTCAGCAGAGCCCGCTACTCAGGCTCTGCTACTGCTGGTTGGAGTCGGCCCAGCGGGGACTGACGGCGGAGCGCTACGAGCGCCGGAGCCGTTACCTCGTGCTGCTGGTGACGGCGGTGCTGCTTACCCTGGCCGTCATGCCCAGCCCGCAGTTCCTCGCGGTCACCTACCGTGAGGGGGACATTGCCACCTCCGACATCCGCGCCAGCCAGGACTACCTCATCGAGGACCTCCTGCTGACGGAAAAGAAGAAGGCCGAGGCGGAGGCGGCGGCTCCTTACATCTATGACCTGGACCCCACCGCGAACATCGAGATCGTGCGGCGCCTGGAGCAGGCTATTTCCATTGCGCGCAACCCGGAGGCGGAAGGGGGACGGCTGCAGGCGGCCAAGGTCCTCGGGATGGAGCTTTCCGCGCCGGAATTCGGTGCCCTGGCGCGGGTGAAGCAGGAGCGGATCCTCCTCTCCGAGATCGGCAAGAACCTCGCCCCGTACTATCGGCAGAAGATCGTAGCCGAGCGGGAGAGCTTCGAGGCGGACCGCGCCCACGGCATCCAGGTGCTCGACCCCGAGACCCGGCAGGAGATCGCCGGCGATTTTTCGTCCTGCGTCGGACTCCCCTTCGTCAAAAGATCTCTCGCCGGCATCCGGCTCACCCAAGGCGCCTCGCCGCGCGACCTGGAAACCATCAAGGGGCTCCTGCTCCGCATGGTCACCCCCAACCTCTCCTTCGACCGCGACGCCACCGACCACAAGAAGTCCGAGGCCCGAAACGCGGTCCGCCCGGTCCTGTTCCGGATGAAACGGGGCGAGATGATCGTGAGGGTCGGGGAGCGGGTCACCGCCGACCAGGCGATGAAGCTCGCCCGGGTCAACAAGTCCCAAAGCCTCACCCCGGTGCTGACCGCCCTGGGGATCTGCGGGCTGATCCTGGTCCTCGTCTATCTCCCCTACCGGTTCGCCCGGAAGAACATCCGCAAGTTCAATCCGACCAACAAAGACATCCTCCTTCTGTCGCTGCTCACCGTGGCGCACTTTGCCCTTTTGAAGCTCCTTTTCGCCGTCTCCTCGGCGCTGGGCGGGGTCTTCCCCACCATCGAGACCTCCGGCTACTTCTACCTCTTCCCCTTCGCCGCGAGCGTCATCATCGTCCGGATCATCCTCAACTCCGAGGTCGCCCTGGTATACTGCGCGGTCTGCGCGCCGCTGATCGGGATGATGTACAACGGCTCGCTCCAGGTCGTGGTGTACGCCCTGGTCGGGGGGATCATCGGCGCCCACGGGGTACGGCAATGCAAGGAGCGGGGCACGATCTTCAATGCCGGACTCAAGGTGAGCGTCGCCAACATGGCGGTGGCGTTTTGCTTCCACATCTACGGCGAAGGACAGCTCATCTCGCTGCAGACGGTCTACTGCATGATGTTCGCCTTTGCCAGCGGCATCATCAACGCCGTGTACGTCTCCGGCATGGTCCCCCTGGTCGAGGCGCTCTTCCAGTACACGACCGACGTAAAGCTGCTCGAACTGGCCAACCTGAACGCGCCGCTTTTGCGCGAACTGATGATCCGGGCCCCGGGCACCTACCACCACAGCGTCCTGGTCGGGAACCTGGTCGAGGCCGGCGCCGAGGCGATCAGCGCCAATCCGCTCCTGGCCCGGGTCGCCGCCTACTACCACGACGTGGGCAAGCTGAAGAAGCCCCAGTACTTCATCGAGAACCTCCGCGAGTGCGAGAACAAGCACGACAAGCTCTCCCCGAGCATGAGCGCACTGATCCTGATCTCGCACGTGAAGGAAGGGGTGGAACTGGCCCGGGAACACCGGCTCGGCCTTCCCATCATCGAGATCATCCGCCAGTCCCACGGCACCTCGCTGATCACCTTCTTCTACCAGAAGGCGAAGGCGGCGGAGCCGCCGGGCACGCTGGGGGTGGACGAGCGGGACTTCCGCTACCCCGGGCCCAAGCCGCAGACCCGCGAGGCGGGCCTGGTGCTCCTTGCCGACTGCGTCGAGGCGGCCTCGCGCACCCTTACCGATCCGACCCCGGCGCGCATCCAGGGGATGGTGCAGAAGATCATCAACAACATCTTCATCGACGGGCAGCTCGACGAATGCGAGCTGACCCTGAAGAACCTGCACGAAATCGCCAAGAGCTTCAACAAGATCCTCTCCGGGATCTACCACCACCGGATCGACTACCCGGAACCCGCCTACAAGGAGAAGAGCGTTGCCGCCAAGAAGCCAGAAGATAGCGATAACGAACCGCCAAAAACGGAGGCCGGTCGGGACGACGGCGTTGCGAAAGGTGGCGCAGAGGATCTTAGACGACTTGGGATGTCCTGAGGCGGAGCTGTCGATCAGCATCGTCGGGGACCGCACCATCCGCCAGATCAACCGCGAGTACCTGGGGCGGGACAAGGCGACCAACGTCATCTCCTTTGCCATGCAGGAAGGGGAGTTCGGCCAGGTGAACCCGGACGTCCTGGGCGACGTCGTGGTTTCCGCGGACACCGCGGCCCGCGAGGCGGAGGAGGGGGGAGAGCCGTTCTTCTCCAGGCTCTGTTTCCTGCTGTTGCACGGCATCCTGCATATCACCGGGTACGACCACGAGCGCAGCGGCGAGGAGGAAGCGCGCCGGATGGAAAAGCGCGAGCAGGAGATCTTCACCGTGCTCAAGGGGGAGGGGCTGCTTGAGCTCTAGCATGGAGAGGGGGGAGTGAAGCCGACCCGCTTCATCGATTCGGTCAATTGCGCCGTCCAGGGGATCATCTACACGGTGCGCACCCAAAAGCACATGCGCTGGCACTTCCTGGCCGCGCTGGTGCTCTTGCTGGCGGCGCTCCTTTTCCGGGTGACCCCGGTCGAGTTCATGCTCCTTTCCCTGTCGGTCTCCTTCGTCCTCTTCGCCGAGCTTTTGAACACGGCGGTGGAGACGGCGGTGGACATGATCACCCCGGAGTACCATCCGCTCGCCAAGATCGCCAAAGACGTCGCCGCCGGTGCCGTTCTGGTCGCCTCCTTCGGGGCGGCGGTCCTGGGGTACCTGGTGCTCGCCAAATATATTTTTCCGCTGTACCGGGAGGGGCTGTCGGTGGTGGGAACCAGTTCGGAGATGGGGACGATCGTCTCGGTCCTCCTTGTCGTCATCGTGGTGATCATTCTCAAGGCAGTCACCGGGAAGGGAACGCCGTTGCACGGTGGAGTCCCCAGCGGGCACGCCGCGGTCGCCTTTGCCATCGCCACCTCCATCACCTTGAACACGCAGGAACCGCTGATCTCGCTCCTTTGTTACCTGTTGGCGATCATGGTGAGCCATTCCCGGCTCCTGCTGCGGATCCACACCTTGCGGGAGGTCATCTTCGGGGCGATGGTCGGCACGGCGCTGGCCGCCGGGGTGTCGACGCTGTTTCATTTCGTGGGGTAGACCGTAATGAAATTCTCGTTCCCAAGCTGCGGCTGGGGAACGGCCGGCTAGACGCGAAGCTCCAGCTTCGCTCGTGTGACAAAGCTGGAACTCTGATGGTCGGTATGCGTTCCCAAGGTGGACCTTGGGAAACGAGGAACATCGCCGGCGCAGCTGGAAAAATTCAAATCCTTATCATGGAATAAGGGAGTTAATCCTTGGAAGAGGAGAACGGAAAAAAGGGACAGGGGCTTTTGGAGTCGATCTCCAGGCTGCTGTACGGAAGAAAGCGGGTGACCGAGGCGGAGATCCAGGAGGTCATGGATGCCGGCGAGGAGGAAGGGCTGATCAACGAGGAGGAGAACGCGATGATCCGTTCCATCCTCGCCCTTAGGGATACCGTCGTCCGCGAGATCATGCTGCCGCGCACCGGCATGGCGTGCGTCTCCATCGAATCGGAGATCAGCGATGTCCTGGAGGCGGTGATCGCCTGCGGCCATTCGCGGCTCCCCGTCTACCAGGGGACCATCGACAACATCGTCGGCCTCATCTATGCCAAGGACCTCCTCCGCTACTGGGGGACGGAGAACTCGGCCATCGAGCTGAAAAGCATCATCCGCCCCCCCTTCTTCGTCCCGGAGACCAAGAACCTCGAGGCCCTGCTGCACGACTTCAAGAAGCGCCGGGTCCACATGGCGGTGGTCATCGACGAGTACGGCGGAACGGCGGGACTGGTCACCATCGAGGACCTGCTCGAACAGATCGTCGGGGACATCCAGGACGAGTACGACCTGGAGCAGGAGAAGCTTTCGGTCGAGGCGGACGGCGCCATCGTCGCCGAGGGGCGGCTTCCGGTCGAGGAACTGGAAGAACATTTCGACGTGGCCATCGAACGGGACAAGTTCGAGACGGTGGGAGGGCTCATCTTCCACGTCACCGGCCGCATCCCGCAGGTCGGCGAGATCGTGGAGACCGACACCCTCTCCCTCACCGTTTTGGAAGCGGACGAGCGCCGCATCGGCAAGGTACGCGTGGTGCGCCGGCAGCCGGACGAGCAGGAGCCGGAAACCCCGTGACCGCGAAGACAATGAAAATGTCGTCCCGCGCCGGCTATCTGTGGGCGCTGCTCAGCGGCGTCTTCCTGGCGCTCTCGTTCCCGATTCCCGGACTCTCCATCCTGGCCTGGTGCGCCTTCGTGCCGCTTTTCAAAGCGACCGACGGAGCGGCTCCCGGCAAGGCTTTCAACCTCGCGTTCACCGCAGGGCTCGCCGGCTACGCCGGGATGCTCTACTGGGTGAACATCGTCATGACCACCTACGGCAAGCTCCCCCTCTCGGTAAGCTTCGCCCTCTATATGTTCCTTTGCGCCTACCTGGCGCTGTACCCGGCGGTAACGCTTTGGCTGGTGCGCCGGGGGGAGAACGCGGGGATCTCCGCGCTGGTCTCCTTTCCGGTCATCTGGACCGGACTGGAGTTCGTCCGCTCGTTTCTCCTTACCGGCTTCCCGTGGGAATCCCTGGGGTACTCCCAGTACCGCACCCTGCCGTTGATCCAGATCGCGGACCTGACCGGGGTCTACGGTTTAAGTTTCCTGATCGCCCTGGCCAACGTGGTGATTTTCCGGGTACTCCTTTCGGTGTCCCGCAAGGGGGCGACCTATCCGGTGCGCGGGCTGATTGCGCTGCTGGTCCTCATGGCGCTCACCGTCGCCTATGGCTTTGGCGTCCTGAGCCGGCCGGAAAGCGGCCCCGAGCAGCAGGTGCTCCTGGTCCAGGGGAACATCCCGCAGGACGTGAAATGGGACCCGGCCTTCCAGGAATCGACCGTCGCGACCTACGAGCGGCTGACCCGGCTCGGTTGCCGGGAGCCGGGGACCCTGGTGGTCTGGCCCGAGAGCGCGCTGCCGTTTTTCTTTCAGGCCGAACCGGTCTACGCGGCGCGGGTGAGGGCTCTGGCGGCCGAACTGAAGAGCCCGCTTTTGACCGGGAGCCCGGCCGTCGAGAAAGAAGACGGCTTGGTACGCTATCTCAACAGCGCCTACCTGATCTCGCCGCAGGGCGCGGTGGTCGGGCGCAGCGACAAGCTGCACCTGGTGCCGTTCGGGGAGTACGTGCCGCTGGCCAAACTCCTCCCGTTCGTGAACAAGATGGTTGCCGGGATCGGCGATTTCTCCCCGGGCAAAAGCGCGGTGCCGCTCCAGACCGACGGCGCCCGGCTGGGGGTGCTGGTCTGCTTCGAGGGGATCTTCCCGGAAGTTGCCCGCTCCTACGTGGCGGCGGGGGCCAACGTGCTGGTGAACATCACCAACGATGCCTGGTTCGGGCGCTCTTCGGCGCCGTACCAGCACCTTTCCATGATGGTGTTCCGCGCGGTGGAGAACCGGGTCCCGCTGGTGCGTGCCGCCAACACGGGGATCACCTCGGCCATCGACAGCAGGGGGCACATCGACGGGATGACCCCGCTCTTCGAGGAGGCCACCCTGGCGGCCAAGGTCCATCCCGGCAAGGGGGGGACCTTCTACAACCGCTTCGGCGACGTCTTTGCGATTCTTTGTCTCTGCGGCGCCGCGGTCTGCGCGGGGTACCCGCTCAAGACGTCGGCGAAGGGGAAAACGAAGAAAAAGTAGGTTCAAGGTTGCAACGGTCCACCGGTTAATAACGAGCTGCTCCACCATCGAGCAGCCCGGTAAACATAAAGGAGTCACCAGATGTTCAGAGAAGAAATCGCCAAAGTAGATGATCTTGCCGAGCGCATTGCCAAGCTCCGGGGGTCTCTTTGACGTAGATCGCAAGAAGGAGTCGATCCAGGAACTCGAGGAGGCGATTGCCCGTCCCGATTTCTGGGACAACGCGGACAAGGCGCAGCAGGTCCTGAAGGAGCGGACCTCCATGGAGAAGGACGTCGAGGAGTGGCAGCGGTTGAGCCGCGAGCTGGAGGACGTGCGGATCCTCATCGAGCTCGGCAGCGAGGCCGAGGACGAGGAGACGCTCGCCGAGGTCGCCGCGCTGAATGCCAAGCTGGAGGAGGGGGTCACCCGCGCCGAGTTCAAGCGGATGCTCTCCGGTCCCCACGACGCGAGCTCCTCCTTCGTTTCCATCAACGCGGGGGCGGGCGGCACCGAAAGCCAGGACTGGGCCGAGATGCTCCTGCGCATGTACCTGCGCTACTGCGAGAAGAAAGGGTGGAAGACCGAGATCACCGACTACCAGGCCGGTGAGGAGGCCGGGGTCAAAGGGTGCACCTTCGCGGCCACCGGCGAGTTCGCCTACGGCTACCTCAAGGCCGAAGCGGGCATCCACCGCCTGGTCCGGATTTCGCCCTTCGACAGCAACGCCCGGCGGCACACCTCGTTCGCGTCGGTCTTCGTCTTCCCGGTCATCGAGGAAGAGGACATCGACATCAAGATCGTCGAGAGCGACCTAAGGGTAGACACCTACCGCTCCAGCGGTGCCGGCGGCCAGCACGTCAACACCACCGACTCCGCGGTCCGCATCACCCACATCCCGACCGGGATCGTGGTCGCCTGCCAGAGCGAGCGGAGCCAGCACATGAACAAGGCGACCGCCCTGAAGGTGCTCCGTTCCAAGCTGTACGAGATGGAACTTCGGGAGCGCGAGGCGAGCGCCAGCGCCATCGCCGGCGAGAAGAAGGAGATCGGGTGGGGGAGCCAGATCCGCTCCTACGTCCTGCATCCTTACAAGATGGTGAAAGATCTGCGGACCGGCGTGGAGAGCGGCAACCCCGACGCGGTCCTGGACGGTGACCTCGAGGATTTCGTGGTCCCGTATCTGATGGGGGTTCGCCGGGAGACTCAGGATGTTTAGGAAGTTGAAAGCGGCTACGATCGCCTTTTGCCTGCTGGTGCCGGTGGCGACCGGGTGCGCCGCCCAGAAGGCCGGGATCAGGAACCTCGGTTTCGCCATCCAGGTGGGTGCGTTCTCCGACGTGAGAAACGCGGAGCGGCTGACCGCGAAGCTGCAGAAAAAGGGGATCGAGGCCTTCTATTTCAAGAAGGAGAACGGTATCTACGCCGTGCGCTTCGGCGACTTCGAGCGAAAGGAAGAGGCGAGCCGGGCGGCCCGGAAGCTGGTTTCGGAGCGGGTGATCGGCCCGTATTTCATCGCCGCTCCCAGGCCGGAGGGGCGCCGGATGGAGCCGGTCCTGGAAAAGGCGCCGGCACCGTCGCTGCGCAAGGCGCCGCCGGAGCGGCAGGCGAAGGTCGAGCCCCGCAAGGAGCAGGAGCCGCGTGAGCAGGAGCACCGCCGTCGGGAGGTGGAGGCACGCAAGGACCGCAACGACATGGGGTTCATTGCGGCCCGCACCGCCGAGCGTTTCGTCGGAATCCCCTACCGTTGGGGCGGCGACACCGTCGTCGACGGGATGGACTGTTCCGGATTCGTCCGCGCCGTCTACAACCTGTGCGGGGTGAACATCCCGCGGACCTCCCGGGAGCAGTTCCGGGTGGGCGATGCGGTCGGCAAGGACGAGTTGAAGGATGGCGACCTGGTCTTCTTCGGGGCTTCCGAGGACCAGATCACCCATGTGGGCATTTTCGTGGGGGGGGGCCGTTTCGTCCACGCGCCGAAGCGCGGTGACGACATCAAGGTTTCCACCATCGACGAAGGGTATTTCCAGAAGCGCTTTGTCGGCGCGAAAAGGTATTTTTAGCAATTGCTTCCCCGCCGGGTCGGATCCGACCGATCGGTCCGATCCGACGGATCGGTCGGAGCAGTCCGGCGGGGGAAGAAACTCAATTGGGAGAACACGATGGCATTTATCAAACCTTTCAAGGGCGTGCGCCCGGTAAAGGAACTGGCCGAAAAGGTCGCTTCGCTTCCCTATGACGTGATGAACACGAAGGAGGCGATCCGGATGGCCGAGGGGAACGAGGTGAGCTTTCTCCACATCTCCCGTCCGGAGATCGACTTCCCCCTCGGCACCGACGAGCACAGCGATCAGGTGTACCGCCGCGGGCACGAAAACCTCGAGCGCTTCCTGAAGACGGGCGTGCTGCTGCAGGACGAGACCGACCGCTACTACGTCTACAAGCAGCGGATGGGGAACATCACCCAGACCGGGCTCGTCGTCTGCGCCGGGGTGGACGACTACCAGAGCGGTGCGATCAAGAAGCACGAACTTACCCGCGCCGACAAGGAAGAGGACCGCGTCCGCCACATCGATACCCTCGATGCCAACGACGAACCGGTTTTCTACACCTACCGCCACGATCCGGCCATCACCGCGCTGGTCGACTCGGTTACCGCCGGGGCACCGCTCTACGACTTCGTCACCGACGACGGCGTCTCCCACACCCTGTGGGCGGCTGCCGATCCGGCGCTGGTGGCCGAGCTCACCGCGCGCTTTGCCGCCATCCCGACCCTCTACGTCGCCGACGGCCACCACCGGAGCGCCGCGGCGAGCCGGGTGCGCGAACTGCGCAAGGCGGCCAACCCGGCCCACAACGGTACTGAGGAGTACAACTTCTTCCTCACCGTCATCTTCCCGGACAACGAAATGAACATCATGCCCTACAACCGGGTGGTGAAGGACCTCAACGACCGGAGCGTGGCCGAGTTCATGGCGCAGGTGGCCGAGCGTTTCCTGGTGACCCCGGTGGCCGGGAAGCTGAGCCCCACCCAGCGGCACCAGTACGGCATGTACCTCGCCGGGAAATGGTATGAGCTGGTCCCGCGCGAGGGGACCTTTGTCGAGGGGGACCCGGTCGGGGCGCTGGACGTCTCCATCCTGCAGGACAACCTCTTGAGCCCGGTCCTGGGGATCCGCAACCCGCGCACCGACCAGCGGATCCACTTCGTCGGCGGGATCCGGGGCATCGAAGAGCTGGAGCGGGTGGTGGACTCGGGCGAGTACCAGGTCGCGTTCTCCCTCTTCCCGACCTCGATGGAGGAGCTCATGTCGCTGGCGGACCAGGACAAGATCATGCCGCCGAAATCGACCTGGTTCGAGCCGAAGCTGCGCAGCGGGTTGTTCATCCACATGCTGGATTAGGCGCTTTCTCCCTCTCCCGGAGGGAGAGGGGCGCTAGGGGGGGCACTCCCGAGCCATCGCGGATGACATTGTCCGGCAAAAGCAAGAAAACTTCGCCAAACAGAACATTTACATTAAAGAATCGCGGTTCTGGGTCGAAGAGTGCGGATGTATACACCGCTCAGACCGCCGCAACCGATTGAGAAGAGACTCAAAAGGAGGTTTGTTTCGATGCGTAATGTTGAGAAGTTCATCGTCGCGCTGCTGCTGATTGCAGCTATCGCCATTCCCGCCTGCTCGCAGAAAGAGGTGAAGGGGCCGGGCGAAGCACCCGTTACCGCCGCCGGCAGTGAGGTGAAGACGCCGTCCGGGCTCGCCTATGTGGATCTGGTCCAGGGCAAAGGCGCCTCTCCCGTGGCGGGCAAGGTCGTGACGGTGCACTACACCGGCTGGCTGGTGAACGGGACCAAGTTCGACAGCTCGGTAGACCGCGGCGAGCCGTTCAAGTTCACCATCGGCGCCGGCCAGGTCATTCCGGGCTGGGACGAAGGGGTCATGGGCATGAAAGTCGGCGGCAAGCGGAAGCTGATCATCCCGCCGCAGCTCGGCTACGGCGCCGCGGGCGCCGGCGGGGTCATCCCCCCCAACGCCACCCTCATCTTCGAGGTTGAACTGCTCGACGCAGCCCAGTAACCGGGGCGCGGGCGCCATTCTCTGCAGGAGCGGCCTTCCTGCCGCGATTCGCAACTGCCGGTCACGGCAGGAATGCCGCTCCTACCAATGAATCGCTTCCGACTGAGTTGCCGACGTCGTTGCAAAAGGCCTTCCGGTGGTTACATTTGACTCTTTCGCGGTCAAAACGAACCTTCGGGAGGTGGCTCCATGCGAAAGATGCTCTGGGCGGTGGTCGTTCTTCTTTCGGTATCCTCGGTCGAGGCGGCGCAAAAGCAGGTGATCCTCTACCTGGACGGAGCCCGGGTCGAGCAGGAGGTCACCGCTTCCGGCGGCTACCTGGAACTCCCGCTGCCGGAATCGTTTCGCAAGGATTCGCTGCGGGTGAAGCCGCTGGGTGGAACGGTGCAGCGGGTCGAGGTCGTCCCGGCGGAGCACGATCCGCGGCCGGCTTCGGAGCTGGCCCGGCTCGAGGAACGGAAAGGTGCGCTCCTGGAGCGGATCGAGTCGCTGGAGCTGCGCGAGGAGATCTTCGCCGCTGCGGCTAAATCGCACACCAGCCGGGCGCCGCGCAAGAGCAAGAACAACCCCGATCCCATGGGGCAGATCCGGCAGGGCGCCGACTATGCCCTGGGGCAGCTGGACCAGGTCCACCGGGCGAAGAAGAAGGCCCAGGGGGCGCTCAAATCGGTCGAAGACGAGATCCGGAAGGCGCGCAAGGGCGAGGCGCTGGTGCGGGTCTGGACCACCGGAAAACGGACCCGGATCTCCTACCTGCGGGACGGCGTTTCCTGGACCCCCAGCTACGATTTCCGGCTCAACGGTCCCGGCGAGGGGGAGCTTCTGCTCCATGCCCGGCTTCCCTCCCGCGAGAAGGGTACCCGCTACCTGGTCGCTCCCGGCAATCTGGCGGCGGCGCCGCATCCGCTGGCGGTCGACGATGAATTCCCGGTCCTGTGGCGCCGCCCGCTCGCCGTGGAAAAGGTGACCTACCGCGAGGCGCCTCATCCGGCCCTCTCCTTCACCTTCCGCGATACGGCAGCGGGGCTGGCGCCGGGGATCGCGTCGGGCTATTGGCGCGGCGAATACCTCGGCAGCATCCTCTATGCCGGCGGAAACGCAGGTGAAATGGTGTTTGGCAAATGAGACGATCAGTCCTTGCCTTTTAAGAATTAAAATGTTATAAGGTCCTCATTTTTGCGTGAGATGGCGGTTTTTAATTTTCCAGCACAAGGAGGAGATATGTCGGCAGCAAATTCTGACTACGTGAAGGCGCTTGAGGTCGGCCGCCCCCCCAACATCGGACGGCTGTTCCCGAATTCGAAAGCGCTGCTGGTGAGCGGCAAGGCGATCGACCGGGCGATGAACGCGAAAGGGCATGCCCTGGCGCTGGCCGCCAACGGCAGGAACCATTTCGTGATCCGTGGCGTACTGGCCGCCGCCCAGCGGGCGAACGCCGCCGTCATCATCGAGATAGCGAAATCCGAGGGGGGCCAGAAGGCCTACTGCCCGGTGAACTACTGGAATATGGCGCGCCAGGTGGACGCGGTATGCAACGAACTGGGCATCACCATCCCGGTTGCCATTCACGCCGACCACTACGGCATCAAGAACGCCGGCGACATCGCCTCCGCGAAGGTCGAGATCCCGAGCATGTTCGATGCCGGCATCACCTCGATCGCCATCGACGCTTCGCACCTGCCGGACGAAGAGAATCTCCTGGCCAACCTCGAGCTGAACAGCTTCATCCCGGCCTGGGCGAGCCTTGAGACCGAGGTCGGCGAGATCAAAGGGAAAGAGGGGCTCTCCACCGTGGACGAGGCGCTCTTCCTGATCCGCGGGCTCAACGCCCACGACATCTTCCCGGACTGGATCGCCCTCAACAACGGCACCACCCATGGGATCGAGGCGAGCGACGCCGGTATCCAGGTCGAGCTGACCGCCGAGATCCACGAGGCGATCAAGCAGTACGGGGTGAACGGGGCCCAGCACGGGACCTCCGGCAACTCCTACGACCGGCTCCGCGCCATCGCCACCAAGACCCGCACCACCAAAGCCAACGTCGCGACCGCGCTGCAGTTCGTCTCCTGGGGGCTCGAGGTGAACGAGTACGGCAACGCCAACCTCGACGCCAACGGCAACTTCATCAAGGTCAAGGGCGAAGGGATGAGCGAGGAGCTGTGGGGCGAGATGGTCGCCTTCGCCGAATCCAAGGGGTGGAAGAAGGGGGATTACAAGAACCTCAACCTCCCCTTCGAGAACAAGCTTTTGGCCCAGCCGCGCGAGATCCGCGAGCGGATGGCGGCCCGGGTCGAGGCGTTCGCCTACGAGCTGATCACCAAGGTCTTCAATTCCGCCGACACCGCGCCCTTGGCGATTGCCGCGATCCTCGCCGCCGGCTCGTACGATCTCGGCGCCAAAGGGAAACGGATCGAGAACCCGGCGGACTGGACCCGCGAGATGCTCGCCAAGCAGGCCCAGGGGCTTTCCCGCGACAAGGGTCCCGCCGGCAATTTCGAAGACTGATCCTGTCTGTTGCAGTCTGGTAGTGGACGGTAGAACCGAAAGGGGGCCCCAGGCCCCCTTTTTTTAACCAAGGCAAAGAGGTGTTGCCATGCAAGACAAGAGGGACTTTTCCCGGGTATCATTCAAGGTTTCGGCGCTGCTCCAGGCCGACGGAGTCACTCTTAAGGGTGAGGTGAAGGACATCAGCATGCACGGCATCTTCGTGCAGACTGAAGAGAAACTGCCGGTCGGAACTCCCGTCGAGATCACCATCTACCTCTCCGCCGCCGATCCGATCGTGATCAACGTGAGCGGTTCGGTCGCGCGTTGCGAAGAGACGGGGCTCGGCTGCATTTTCGAAAAGATGGACATCGATTCCTTTGCGCACCTGCGCAGCGTCATCTCCTACCAGATGGGAGACGTGACCCAGGTACTGACCGAGTTCGCCGACTACGTGCGCAAGAAGATCGAGACTCCCCAAAAAGGCGAGTAATGAACCTGGCGAACGACCTGGCTCCTTTTCTGGAGTGGTTCGAGACCTACTGCCGTTCTTACCGTAGCGACAATCCCGACGACCAGCGCAACTACGACCTGAAGGAGCTGCACACCCGGAAGGTTTTGGAAGGTATTTTGCTGATCGCGGCGGAGGGAGACGAGCGTCGTCGTTTCCTTGCCGGGATCACTGCGCTTTGCCACGATCTCGGCCGTTTCCCCCAGTACCGCAGCTACGGCACCTTTCGCGACAGCGATTCCGTCAATCACGCCCACCTCTCCGCGCAGATCCTTTCCGAAAGCGATCTGCTGCGCTCCCTCCCGGCCGGCGAGGCCGCCAGCATCCATACCGCCGTCCGGCTCCACAACGTGTTCAGCATCCCCCAAGGGCTCGATCCGCAAAGCCGCGACCTCCTGCTCCTGGTGCGCGACGCCGACAAGCTCGACATCTGGCGCGTGTTCATCGAGTACTACCAGGCCCCGCCGGAGGAACGCGCTTCCGCGGCCGCACTCGGGCTTCCCGAAGTGCCGGGGTGCTCGCCGGAGGTGGTGGCAACGGTTCACGCCGGAGAGATCGTCCGTCTCACCCAGCTTAAGACCCTGGACGACTTCAAGATGCTGCAGCTCTCCTGGCTTTACGACATCAACTTCAAGGCGACACTGGCGCTGGTCCGCGAGCGCAAGATCATCGATCAGATCGCGGCAACCCTGCCGGACGCTCCCGAGGTGTTGGGGGCAGTTGCCCATTTGCAGGATTTCCTCGAGGCTCGGCTGGGGAAAAACGAGGCGTCGCGGTGAAAATGAAATAATGGGTTGAAAATTGCCGAAGCGATGCTTACATTGCGCCGGCAGGCTCAGTCAACGTAGACAGCCCCGGACCGCGGTCCCCATGGGGGCCGGGGCCACAACCGTTCAGGGCAAAAGGAGCAACAACATGCAGAGATACTTGAGACTCTTCGCACTATTGGCGGCACTTTCGGTGGTCGGGATGACGGTTACCGCAGGCGATGCCGATGCGCGCGCCGGTGGAGGACGCTCGATGGGGAGCCGCGGCTCCCGCAGCTACAGCCGTCCGGTTGCGCCGCCCTCCCAGGCACCGTCGCGCCAGTACGCCCCGTCGCCCACTCAGCAGCCGTATCAGCAACCCTTTCAGCAGCCGCGCCCGGCGGGCGGTTTCTTCCGCAGCATGCTGGGGGGGATGGCGGGCGGCTTCCTGGGCGGCATGCTCTTCCGCTCCTTGGGCTTTGGCGGCGGTTACGGTGGCGGCGGGGGAATCGGGCTGTTCGAAATCCTGCTCCTGGCCGGGATCGGGTACCTGATCTACCGCTTCGTGACCAGAAAACGGAGCTCGGAGCCTTATTACCAGGACAGCGGGCGCAACGGCCAGGGGAACGTGATCCAGATGAACGAGTACCAGAATCAGGGCTACGGCGGCACCCAGGGCCCGAGCGAGCTGGAGGAAGGGCTTTCCTACATCCGGCAGATGGACCCCGGCTTCGACGAACAACGGTTCAACGACAACGTCATGGACATCTTCTTCAAGATCCAGGGGGCGTGGATGAACCGCGACCTGAGCAGCGTGAATGGGTTGCTCACCGAGGAGATGCGCGGCATCTTCCAGCGCGACATCGACGATCTGAAGAGCCAGGGGCGGGTGAACCGCCTGGAGAACATCGCGGTGCGCACCGTGGAGGTATCCGAGGCGTGGCAGGAGGAAGGGAAGGATTTCATCACCGCCCTGATCTACGCGAACCTCCTCGACTACACGACCGAGGACGCCACCGGTGCGGTGGTAGCCGGGAGCAAGACCGATCCGGTGAAGTTCGAAGAGTACTGGACCTTCACCCGGCCGGTGGGAAACAATCCCTGGAGGCTGGCGGCGATAAATCAGAAATAAGTGCCGCAGCGGTTCAGGCAGGAAAACAAAAGGGGCTCCGATCAGGAAGCCCCTTTTGTTTTCCTTGGCGGTACCACCCCCCGCACTCGGGGAGAGGGAGTAGGTCAAGGATGGATGGGCCCAGCATGCTGCGCCCCTACCTGTAGTTGACCTTCTTCACGATAGATGGAATTGGGGGCAACGGTAGCAGCGGCAATGCTGCGGCGATGACCTGTTGCTTGTCTGTTGTCCCTGTTCAAAATCAGGGACGCTGTGCAAGAAAAGGACAAATGCAGGATTTGCGTGATGCGGCGCAGGGTTATGCCAGGACCAGAAGACAATGGGGGGAGCAGTTGTTCAAGAAGTTGCAGTGGCAGGTTCTGGATTGGTGAAATTTTATATCTGATTAGTGCCGCTGATTCAATGGCTTATGAGAGAAATGGGTGCGCCTGTGACTTTGGCATTGTTGTTGTAGTAAGAAGATCGATGCTTGAGAGCGCATCAACCCATTTTGCGCTGGCTGGGAGTCCTCCTTCCTACCGGCGCTTTTTTTTTGCCTGGCGCCAGGCCTCACCGACGGTTGGCAATCAACCTCGCAGGGCGCCCCCACAGGATCCGCAGCCTTATTGGTTTCGACGTTTCACTGTCTCATTGTCCCGTCAGTTTTCCCGTCTGTCTCAGCGCCTCGTACAGTACGATACCTGCCGAGGTGGAGAGGTTGAGGCTGCGCACCTTTCCCAAGATCGGGATCCGTACCGAGGTTTCCGGATTCGCGTCGATCAGCTCCTCGGGCAACCCCCTGGTTTCCTTCCCGAACACGATGAAATCGCCCTCCTTGAATTCCATCGCCACATGGCTTTTCGCCGCCTTCTTGCTCGTGTAGATGAAGCGGGCCCCGGGATACGCCTTGGCCAGCTCCTCCAGGTTTTCCCAGTAATGGATCTCCACCTCGCTCCAATAGTCGAGGCCGGCCCGCTTGAGATAGCGGTCGTCGGTGGAAAACCCGAGCTTTCCCACCAGATGCAAAACCGTCCCGGTCGCGCCGCAGAGACGGGCGATATTGCCGGTATTGGGGGGGATTTCCGGCTCGACGAGGACGATATGGAAAGGCATTGCTACAGACATTTTGGACACTCCTGACGGTTTTTCCTTCCTCCCGGACCGTGCCGGACCGTACCTGCCTTGGCACAGAGAAAAGGTTGTGGGAACTTCTTCCCATCTGCGATGCGGTGGTACTGGAAAGAAGATTCCCTGTTCTATCTCAAAAAGGGCGAAAATGCAATTTTAGCTGTTGTATCTGCCCGTAAATACTGTGGTTTCTTTTGCTGTGCTTGCAATTTGCCGGGGTAGGGGCTATGATGACCATCCCACTGACACCACGGAGGAAGTTTTGACCCAACCTGACCACAGCGGACATTTCGGACCTTTCGGCGGACGCTACGTCTCCGAGACGCTGATCCCTGCACTCCAGGAGCTGGAAAAGGCTTACGAGCATTTCCGCAACGACAAGGAGTTCAAGGAGGAGTTCGCGTACTACCTGCGTCAGTACGTTGGGCGTCCCAACCCCCTTTACTATGCCGAGAAGCTCAGCAAGAAACTGGGGGGGGCGAAGATCTATCTCAAGCGGGAGGATCTGAACCACACCGGCGCCCACAAGGTCAACAACACCATCGGTCAGGGGCTCCTCGCCAGGAGAATGGGGAAAAAAAGGGTCATCGCCGAAACCGGCGCCGGCCAGCACGGCGTCGCGACCGCGACCGTGGCCGCGCTCTTCGGGATGGAGTGCGAAGTCTTCATGGGGGAGGAGGACATCCGGCGCCAGTCGCTCAACGTCTTCCGGATGAAACTCCTGGGGGCCAAGGTGACGCCGGTAACTTCGGGGACCGCAACGCTCAAGGACGCGATGAACGAAGCGCTGCGTCACTGGGTTACCTACGTGGAGAACACCTTTTACATCATCGGCACCGTGGCGGGACCGCATCCTTACCCGCTCATGGTGCGCGATTTTCAATCGATCATCGGGGAGGAGGCACGAGCGCAACATCTCGAGGCCGAGGGTAGACTACCCGATTATCTCGTGGCGGCGGTCGGCGGCGGCAGTAATGCCATCGGACTGTTCCACGCTTTCATGAACGACGCCTCGGTCCGGATGATCGGAGTCGAGGCGGCTGGGTTTGGGATCGAGACCGGCAAGCATGCGGCACCGCTTTGCGCCGGCACGGTCGGCGTCCTGCACGGGAACAAGACGTACCTGCTGCAGGATCAGTTCGGCCAGATCGCCCACGCCCACTCCATCTCCGCCGGGTTGGATTATCCCGGTGTCGGTCCCGAGCACGCCTGGTTGAAGGACAGCGGCCGGGCCAGCTACGTCTCGGTCACCGACGACGAAGCGATGGATGCGTTCCAAACCCTCACTCTCGAGGAGGGCATCATACCTGCTCTGGAATCGTCGCATGCTGTGGCGCACGCCATCCGGCTGGCGCCGACCCTGGGCCGTGAGGAGACCATCGTCGTCTGCCTCTCCGGCCGGGGCGACAAGGATATCCATACCGTTGCCGAGCGCATGGGGGTTCAACTGTAGAGGCTTCGGCCAGTGATTCAGCATTAAAAACAAAATAGTGAAGCGGGCCGCCTGGATCGGACCCTCTTCCTCTTCCTTGACTGACGTTGTCGCGAATTCTTCCGGAACTACCCTTCCTACGACTTCCACCACCTCCAGCCCTTTCCTCCAACAACCTACGGGCGATCTTTTTGCTGCGGCCTAGGCCGCCTTTGAGACCGATTCGCGACGGCACATATGCCGCCCCCGGCAGGCTTTTCACTCATTCCTTACCCGAATTGCGTCTTGAGGTGCGCTCGGTATCGGGACGGGGCGATACGCCCGTGAAATTAAAAGTAAATTTAAAATTTCTAATGTTAATGCTTGCAATTGGCTCTTATTTGAGTACACTGTTCCGCATTCTAAGCGGAGCTTAATCCAATGAAAGGAGATGATTGGCGCAGGCTTTACCGACATTTACGTAACAAACTACCTAAAGAGCCGGCAGAAGCCATCTAGTGACCGTCTATGACCAAAACTACTGTTTTGCTGATCGCACTGCTGTTTTTCATCGTGTCGTGCGACCAGTCCCATTTCCAGCAGGCCGAGGTGCCGGTAAGTCCGGCGAGTTCGGCGATGGATCTGGGGATTTATTCAAAGGGGGAACCCCAGGGGACCGAGCTTCCTTCCCACCCGTTCGTCGTGGTGGATGAGCCCAAGGACGCGATTCTCGAGGGGAGAAAGAAACTGATACCCGCCATTACCGAAACCTTTGCCAAGCGGACCTCGTCCGAACGGGCGAAATGGCTGGCGGAGATCTGCTACCGGGCAACCCAGGGGACGATGTTTTCCCCCCTGGACCTTGCCGAAATTGCACTTGCGGAAACGGGCCCTTTCCGCCTCTCCTCGAAGGCGACCTCGCCCAAAGGAGCCATGGGTGTTTGGCAATTGATGCCCGAGCGTGCACTGAGCCACGGATTCATGCCGTGGGAGATGCGCGACGATGAGAAATGCGCCCAGGCCGCGGTGAGCGAGCTGCATGAAAAACTGAGAATAGCCAAGGGAAACCTGGCACGGGCAAAAAGGCTGTACTGTGGTGGTGGGCGCGCAGCGCGCATCTACGAAGCACAGCGTCGGGTGTATCGGCAGGAGATCCTGGCCGAGCTCGAGAAAAAGGAGCGCGTGACGCTCGCAAGACGATAATAACTCTTTGGTTTTTGTGATTCGATTTATGTTATATTGTGCGGGTTCCGGTTCCGGGACCCGCTTTTCTTATGTTTCGAGTCCCACGGAGAACGGCATGGTCGCGGTACTAAGGCACAGCCATTTTAGGAGCTCATATTGTTGCGAAACTATCTTTTCCTGCTGTTGGTGGTAGTAACCCTGCTTCCCGGCTGCACCTCCTTCGTCAAACAGCCGGTGGTGACCGTGAAGGACGTCAAGATGGTCGGCGTCGACGCCGGGGGGGCCCAGATGGAGCTGAACCTGGTGGTCGAAAACGAAAACGGCTACAACATCCGCCTGCTGGGCTACAGCTATGACCTCGAGGTAAGCGGCATCCCGCTGACCAAAGGCGGCGCCCGCGACGAGGTCACCTTCGCCCCGAAGGAGGCCACCGAGTTCAACATCCCGGTGCGGATCGCCTACGGGGATTTGATCTCGCTGTTGCAGCGCGATCCCGACCCGGACCACGTCCCCTACCGGCTGCGCGCGGGACTGGACCTCGATACCCCGGTGGGGCACATGACGGTCCCGATCGACCGGAAGGGTACCTACCGGATTCCCAGGCAGTATCGCCCTTCCTACTACCTGGGGAAAATGAAGGATATCCTCGGCCTGGGGCAGTAACCAAATAAGCGGTAGGTACGATCGCGGCAGGAATGCCGCTCCTACAGCTTCGGCCAATGCCGGTGCCCGGAGCGCCATTCCTGCCGCGATTTTGAGATTCTATTCCAAAAGCGGAGCATTGAATGAACGTGGTAGATGTGATGGGGCTTTCCAAGAGCTTCGGTGCCAGGAAAATCCTGGATGACGTGACCTTCGCCATCGGCGAGGACGACCGGGTGGGCATCATCGGCGCCAACGGTGCCGGGAAATCGACCTTGTTCGGGATCCTCTCCGGGATGGAGG
The DNA here is from genome assembly GCF_016458275.1 of Geomesophilobacter sediminis. Classification (GTDB taxonomy): domain Bacteria; phylum Desulfobacterota; class Desulfuromonadia; order Geobacterales; family Geobacteraceae; genus Geomesophilobacter; species Geomesophilobacter sediminis. The sequence goes on along the minus strand of NZ_JAEMHM010000018.1, from coordinate 86,905 downwards.
ATCGCGACGGGGGCTCCATCGTCATGAAGCGCGGCGCCTCGGTGGGGTACCTCTGCCAGGACCCGGTTCTGGACGAAGAGTCGACGGTGGCGCGCGAAATCGAGGGGGGGCTGCGCGAAATCCGCAGCGCCATGGCCGCGTTCAACGAGATCTCGGAGAAACTCGCCGGCAACCCGCCGGACGTGGACCGGCTGCTGGCGCGCCAGGGCGAGCTTTCGGTCTGGATCGAGCACCACGGCGGCTGGAATACCGACCACCGCGTCGCCGAGATGATGACCCATCTCAACCTCCCCGATCCGAACCAGAAGATCGGCACCCTCTCCGGCGGGACCAAGCGCCGGGTCGCCCTGGCGCGGCTCCTGCTCGAGGCGCCCGAACTTCTCCTGCTCGACGAGCCGACCAACCACCTCGATGCCGACACGACCCAATGGCTTCAGGAGCACCTCAAGCGCTATCCCGGCGCCGTCATGCTGATCACCCACGACCGCTACTTCCTGGACGAGGTGGTGACGCGCATGCTGGAACTGGAGGACGGGGCGATGACCTCGTACCAGGGGGGATACACGCTGTACCTGGAGCAGCGGGAGGAACGGCTGATGGGGGAGGCCCGGAGCCGTTCCCGGCTCCTCAACCTGCTCCGCAACGAAACCGCCTGGATCCGGCGCGGCGCCAAGGCGCGTTCCACCAAGCAGAAGGCCCGTATCGACCGCTACCAGGACCTCAAGGAGGAGTGCGACGTCTCGGTGCAGCGGAACCTTTCCCTCGGATTCAACACCGAAGAGGGGCTCGGGGGGACCATCCTGGAACTCAAGGCGGTGGCCAAGGCATACGACAAGACGCTCCTGACGCCGCTTTCCTTCGGCATGAAACGGGGGGACCGGATCGGCATCATCGGTCCCAACGGCTGCGGCAAGACGACCCTGATCCGGATGATCATGGGGGAGGCAGAGCCGGACCAGGGCGAGATCGTGGTCGGCAAGAAGACCCGCATTTCGTACTTCGACCAGTTGCGCGAGGTGATCGATCCCTCCGAGACCATCTACGACTTTCTCGGGGAAGGGGACTACGTGACCTGCGCCGGACAGAAGCGGCACAAGATGGGGTACCTGGAGGAGTTCCTGTTCGCCCCGGAAGACCGGCGGCGCCCGATCGGAACGCTTTCCGGCGGCGAGAAGAGCCGCCTGATCCTGGCCCGGCTCATGCTGCAGGATGCCAACCTCCTGGTGCTGGACGAGCCCACCAACGACCTGGACATTCCGACCCTGCAGCTTCTGGATGCATCGCTCGCCTCGTTTCCCGGCTGCGTGCTGATGGTCACCCACGACCGTTTCTTCCTGGACAAGGTCGCCACCGGCATCCTCGCCTTCGAAGGGGGTGGGAAAGCCATCTTCTACGAAGGGAATTACACGAGCTACCGGGAGCGCAAAGAGGCGCTGAAAGCGGAGGCCGCCGAAGCCAAGCCCGAGAAACGGGAGGCTGCGGCGAAAACGGAGCGGCCCAGGAAGGGGCTGAATTACGCAGAGAAGATAGAGCTGGAGCGCCTGGAAGGGGAGATCGAGGTGAAAGAGCGGGAGCTTGCCGAGGTCGAGGCGATGCTGGCCGACCCGGCATCGTACGGGTCGGTAGATGGCGGCATCGCGGCCATCTCCGCGAGGTACAGCACGCTCGAGGCCGCGCTTGCGTCGGACTACCAGCGCTGGGAAGAGCTTGAGACCAAAAAGGCGCAGTGAATTAACGTTGAGCAGAGGGTAAGCATGGCAAGGGGAGCTGGAGTTATTTCCAGGCTCCCCTTTTCGTTTTCCGGGGCGGTCGCAGACAGTCCGCCGTACCCGGAATCTGACTGATGGAAGAAATACAATGGCATATTAAGCAAGTAATAATGAACATTCTTCTTTTTATGAATCGGGAAGTTACGTACTGTATACAATTAAGGTAATGAAAAAGTAATGGGAAAGTAATTTTTTACTAAAGTCTGCGCCGTAACTGACGATAATGACACCAATACTACCTTCTGAGAGATTCACTGTCACATGGAGATGAATTAGAGTCACAAAAGTGTGACAACAGCATCATAATGAAGGGAAATTTAATACTGCAAGAGCTGGACGGGTAGGAGATGGAAAGGTCGTAAATCCGGTTTGATGCCTGAGAAGCCATAACCTGAGGAGATGGTTGCCATGTACTGCATTCTGCTGATGAGACTGAATAAGTGCAGAGCCTTGTTGCTGCTGCCGTTTCTCGTCCTGCAGATATTGGTCGGCGTCTCCGGAAACCATCAGCACGTCGCCAACTCCTACTACGACCGGCACGATCCCCGTCACAGCTTCACCACGGTAAATCTCGCCCGGATTAAGAAGGCGCAGACCGCCCACCAGGCAGCGCAGGAGGTCAGCCCGCTCATCGCCTTGGCGACCGTTCTTGTGCGGCCGCACTCCGCGTCCCAGCCGCTTCGCCCCATCTTACCCTCGACTCCGTCGATGCCATCTCCCCAGTACCTCGACGACCACCCCGACCGCGCACCACCAGCCTGATCCCCTTCCACCCGCTGCCGCTTTCATTTCGCTGACATTTCCGGTCTGCACCGGTCCCGCTCGTCCTGCGCGCTTAAAGCGCCCCGGCAGTTATTGCCGCGGGTAACGTCACCGTTGCGCCCGCAGTCCCAAATCAACCAAAGAGGGAGGAAAAAGTTCAAAAGGTCAGCAGTATCAGGGTAGTACAGCACGCATCAATCAATCAAAGGAGAAAGAGATGAGAAGTGATCATGCTCGAAAACTCATTACCTACTCGGCCCTTTGTTTCCTACTGCTGCTTCAGGCAGCGCTCTTCGGTTGCTCCGGCGACAACGGCACCAATGCCAACGCCTTCGGCTCCGTCAGCGGCAAGGTGGTGGATACCTACGGCAACAACGTAGCCGGCGCCACGGTCTCGACCACCGTCGGCGGCGATCCGGCCAGCGCGACCACCGACGCCTCCGGGGCCTATACCCTGTCGCTGCCGGCGGGCGCCCGCACCCTTTCCTTTGCCGCCAGCGGCTACAACAGCTATGCCCAGTCCTATGAATGCGTACCGGGCAAGGCGTCGACCCTCAACGTCACGCTGAACCCGACCGGCGCGGCGGCGGTCATGGCGAGCCGGACCGATACCACGAGCCCGGTGGTTCCCGGGACCCAGATTGCGCTCAAGGCGAAGGTGCTGACCTTCGATCCCGCCCTGGCCGGCCAGACCCCGACCTACACCTGGAGCGTGGTTTCCGGTCCGGCGGTCGCCATCGACAATGCCAACTCCGCCACCCCGACGGTCACCCTGGCCAACTCGGCGGCCTTCAAGAAGTACCTGGTCGAACTTTCCACCCCGCTCTACAAGCCGAATGCGGACGAGCCGCCGGTCAACGTGGACCGCTACCAGATCGTTCCCTTCTCCTACGAGCAGGCGAGCACCCAGGGGAACACCACCACGCTGAAGGTAACCGCCACCATCGGCGGGAAGTCCTATACCTCCAACGTAGCCGTGGCCGCCAAACTTCCGGCCGTCCCGTCCAACGGGCTGACCAACGTCCCGGTCAACCAGCCGGTCGTGCTCCAGGGGCAGTTCCCCTTCAAGAACGCGGACGGCTCCTACATGTTCACCCCGTATACCTCCTGGAACTGGTCGGTCACCGGCCCCAGCGGCGCGGTTACCGTGAACGACGCCACCACCGCTTATCCCGATTTCACCCCGACCGCCCCGGGGACCTACTCCGTCTACGAGACCGTCAATGGCGGCAGCAGCCCGGTCCTGACCGTCTATGCCGGTACTTACGTCGGCATGATGACCGGCGTTGCCACTCCCGACCCGGCGTGCAACGGCTGCCACAACGACAAGATGACCACCTGGCTGCAGACCGGCCACAAGGACGTCCTCTATGCCGGTATCCGTGAGCCGCTCCCGGACGGCCACTACGCCATGACCTGCACCCCCTGCCACACCGTCGGCCAGGGCGCCCGCGGCTCCAACGGCTTCGTCGACGCCGCCGCCGCCGAAGGACTGACCAGCTTTGCCAGCCTGCAGGGGAACAACAACGCTGAAAGCGCCTTCTGGGCGAGCAACCCGCAGTCGGCCCGTCTGGCCGGGGTCCAGTGCGAAAACTGCCATGGCCCGCAGGCCAACAGCGGTCAGCACCAGGTCACCTCCGACCCGGACAACATCTCGCTTAACTCCCGGATCAGCTTCTCCGCCAACGTCTGCGCGACCTGCCACGCCAGGGCGCCCAAGCACGGCCGCTTCTCGCAGTGGAAATCCAGCGGGCACGCTTCGATGGCGACCACGACCTTCAACTCCAACGCGGACGGGACCCTCGCCAACAGCTGCGCCTGCTGCCACTCCGCTCAGGGCTTCCGGGCTTACCTGAAGATCCTGCCGACCGCGAACGGCAACCGCAGCCTCACCGCGCTCCCCGCCAGCCTGCGGCTGAGCAACGCGGAACCGATCACCTGTGCCGCCTGCCACGATTCCCACAACGAAGGGAAATCCCAGGGCGGAGCCAACACCTACAACGACGTCAACTTCGCCAACCTCGCCAGCGTCGGCCCCGACAGCGGCAGCACCTACATGCTCCCCTCCGGCTTCGCCGCCAACGGCGTAGGCAAGGGCGCCCTCTGCATCGCCTGCCACAACAGCCGCCAGGGCTACTCCTCCGGTCCGTACCTCCACGAGGACGGCGACTTCAAATTCGGCACGCTGGCGAGCTACGGCGCGCCGCACGAGGCCTGCCAGGGCGACGTGCTCATGGGGCGTAACGCCTACTGGATGGGGACCACCCGCTACAACAGCGCCCAGACCCGTTCCAAGCACTCCTACATCGCCGATACCTGCGTGACCTGCCACATGGAGCTGACCACCCTGAACCTGTCGCTTTCCGAGGCCGGCCAGACCCGTCACGACTTCAAGGCGACCACCGACGTCTGCAACAAGTGCCACACCGCCTACAGCGCCGAAGCGGTCCAGACCACCTTCGACGCGAAGCTGCTCGCGGTGAAGCGGCAGATCGGCACCGCCATCCTGCAGGTCAAGCAGAACACGACCGCCCCGACCGGGTCCGCCGTCCTCGTCGCCAACCGCTCCGGCATGGTCGACGTCACCAGCGGTGGCGTCACCCGCCGTTGGTTCATCAACGACAAGGCGAACCAGGACGCCTTCCTGGAAGACCCGAACAACGGCAACGCCCTGGTCCAGGGGTGCGTCGCCAACACGGACGGCACCGCCAACTGCACCGGCTACCTCTCCGGCGCCCTGTCCGTGACCTTCAACGCCAACGCGGCCGTGACCGCCACCGGCGTGAACGGCATCCTCGCCAAGGCCCTTTGGAACACCGTCCTGGTGCAGGACGACGCCAGCCGCGGGGTGCACAACCCGGCCTTCGCCTTTGAAGTCCTCGACAACACCTACGCTCACGTAGGGACCTGGACTCCGTAACCTTTCACCTGAAACCCGGCGGGCCGGCAACGGCCCGCCGGCCTACGGGGCCCGAGGCCTCAAACTCACAAAGAAGGATCGATCATGCGATGCGAATCTCGTGGCGTAATCGCCACTTTGCTGCTCACCTGCCTGCTGGCCGGCTGCCAGGAGGCCAAGAAAGCGCCGGCCCAAGGGAATGCCGAGGGCGTGAAGGTGCTCGCCAAGGTCAACGGGGTCCCCATCACCGACCAGGACGTGGCCTTCCGGATCAGCAAGACCCACGGTATGGCGGGGGAGGACGTCTCCCGGACCCTCGACGACGTCATCAAGGAAGAGCTTTTGTACCAGAAGGGGATGCAACTCGGGCTCGGCAACGACCCGGGCTACCGTACCCAGATCGAAAAGCTGGAACGGCAGCTGGCCAACCTGAAGCGGATCGAGATGACGCGCCGGGTCTTCAATACCCAGATCACCTCCAAGATCGACGTAACCTCGCAGGAGGTGAAGGCCTACTACGACCGCAACGCGGAGAAGGTGGGCACCGAGCTGCACCTGGGCATGGTGACCTTCACCACCCGGCAGGCGGCCGAGGAAGCGCTGCAAAAGGTTCGCTCCGGAGCGAGCTTCGAGACGGTGGCGAGCACCGTTCCGCTTCCCGGGGCGCACAGCGCTCCGATTGCGGCCAAACCTTGGGACATCGGGTACACCGCCTGGGACCAGATCCCCTTCGACTTCGTGGACGCGGTCTACCGGTTGCGCCCGGGCGAGGTGAGCGGAGTGCTCTCCATGAAGGAGACCGGGTTCTACCTCTTCAAAAGGTACGAGGCCCGCAAGAATGCCCACAGCGACCTGGAAAGCGTAGCGGGGACCATCCGCAATCGGCTACGGGAACAGAAGGTCGCGGAGGCTTACCGCCAATTCGAGGAACAGCTCAAGCGCGAGGCAAAAATAGAGAAGTTGTAGAGAGGAGGCCATCTTGAATAGCCATCACTCGTGTAGGTCGCTGCGTGCGGCCGCCGGCCGGGTTCTTGCCTGGGCCGGAGGTCTTGCCGCCGGCGCCCTCCTGATTTCATTTCCCGCGGGAGCCTGGGCGGCTCCGGAGGTTTCGGCGGAGTCGACCACCATCCTGCGCCTGGGGAACACCGATTTCCCCGGCAGCAAGGACCTTTACCCCCTGTACGAGTACCTGCATCTCTCCCTCACCGGCGCCGAAACGAAGGGGAATTCTCTGTCGCTGTACTTCGGCGGCTGGGGGAGGGGGGATCTGGGCGACAAGTCGTTCAACGACCGCTACACGGACGGCGACCTGCAGTACGGCTTCCTGAGCTACCGCTGGGGGCGCAACAACGCCGTCGCCAACGCCGGGAGGCAGTTCGTCACCGAAGGGGTGGCGACGCAGCGGCTGGACGGCCTCTACCTGCGCAGCGACCTCGGGGCCGGCTTTGCCGCCGCGGCATTCGTCGGTTCCCCGGTGAACACCGAGCCCAACGTCAAGGCCGACGACTTCGTCTTCGGCGGGCGGGTCACCCACAGCGCAGCGAAGTACTACACCCTGGGCGTGAGTGCCCTGCGCTCCAATGCCGGGAGCACGCGCTACCGGGAAGAGGAAGGGGTGGATCTGTGGCTCAGCCCGGTGCGCCAGTTGGACGTGACCGGACGTTCCTCCTACAACTCGGTCACCGAGGGGTGGATGGAACACGCCTATACCATGTCGTTGCGCCCCACCGACAAGTTGCAGCTTTTCGCCGATCTCCGGCAGGTCAACTACCGCGACTTCTTCTACCGCGTGACCACCACGGCGCTGACCTTCCAGGACCGGCTCATCGACCCTGGCGAGCGCGATCTGGCGCTGGGGGGCGGAATCGGCTTCACCCCCGTGAAGGGGGTCACCCTGACGGCCGACTACCGCCACCACGACTACGAGATCGCCCGCGAGGCGCACTATTACGGCGGCAAGGTCGCCCTTTCCTTTCCGGAGAAGTTCGCCGCCGGCGGATCGGTGCACCGGATGGACGGGGGGAGCGACCCGCTGCGGTACCTGGAGTACCGCGTCTATGCCTCCAAGTCGTTCGGACCGGCGGATCTCACCCTCGATTTCATCGACGTGAACTACGACAGCACGCTGAGCACCAACAACGTCCGGAACGTCTTCGTGGTGACCGCCGCGGGGGCCTACCGCGTCACCCGCAGCGTGACCCTCGCCGCGGACGTCGACTACTCGAAGAACCCCGACTTCGACAACGAGGTGAAAGGGATGCTGAAGGCGGTGGTCAGCTTCGACGCCGCTTTGGAAGGGAGGGGAAAGAGTGAAAAATAGCAAGCTGCTCATCTTACTGGCTGCCCTGGCGACCGCGGGGAGCCTCGTTGCCTGCGCCGGCACCACGACGGTGGCGCGGGTCCACCCGGAAGCGGTGACCGGCATGCCGGACTGCACCGAGTGCCATCAGGACTCCTGGGGCGCCTTCAACCACAAGGCCCCCGACTTCATGCTGAAGCACAAGGTCTTCGCGAACTCCCGGCAGGCCTGTGCGTCGTGCCACGCGGAGGCGTTCTGCGCCGACTGTCACGCCCACAAGGAAGAGATCAAGCCGAGCGACAAGTACAAGGACGCTCCGGAGCGCTTCCTGCCGCACCGCGGCGACTATCTGGCCCAGCACAAGATCGACGGCCGGGTCGATCCCGCTTCCTGCGTCGCGTGCCACGGAAGGCAAAACAATGAGGGGTGCAAACGATGCCACAGATAATACGAGCATTGCTGGCAGTTCTTCTCTTGGCGCCGGTGGCGGTGCTCACGGGGTGCGGCGATCGCAACTCCCAGGCGGACCTCGATCCGGCTACCGGAAAGCATGCCCCGGGGTGGCTCCCGGGCGGGCACACCGTCGCGGCCCAGGACCACGGTGCCAGTTGCACCGAGTGTCACGGTGAGGACCTGGGGGGCGGCATTTCCCGGGTTGCCTGCACCAACTGCCACCTCGGGAGCGAGCGCCAGATCCACCCGGCGCAGTGGGGGGCCTATGCCTATGCCCTGCACAGCCAATTCGTCAAACAAAACGGGACGGCGAGCTGCGCCGTCGCCTCGTGCCACGGCACCGATCTCAACGGTGTCTCCGGCAGCGGACCTTCGTGCTCCAGCTGTCATCTTGGCGGCCCGACTTCGGCCCATCCCCAAGCCTGGAACAGCGACATCGTCTCGCTCCATGCCGGTTACGGCGCCAACTACCAATCCAGCGCCTGCGCCACGGCGGTATGCCACGGGACCGATCTCAAGGGGGTCTTCTTAAGCGGGCCGGCGTGCAACAGCTGTCATAACAACTTCCAGTAGGTTCCCAGCGGTAGCCGGGTCACCCCCTCCGGGCGGGTAAAACGAAAAAAGCCCCTTCAACAAGGGGCTTTTTTCGTTGCGTTCCTACGGTATCGAGGGGCGGCGCGCCGTCCCGTCACCCTTTGACGCAGATCGCGTACTTCAGGTAGCGCCCTTCCGGGAAGGTGACCGGGTAGGGGAAATCTTCCGGCTGTCCGCCCAGAGAGATCACCTGCAGCGAGCTTTCCGCCTGCAGCGCCCCGCGGCGCAGCTCCTTCAGGTACTCGGCCACGTCGACCTTCTGGTGGTTGGAGGAGGTGATCAAGAGCCCGCCTGCCTTGAGGAGCTTCACTGCCGCGGCGACCAGGTCCGAAGTCCCCCCGCGGGTGGTGAAGCGGCTTTTCGCGGTGGTCGAGAAGGAAGGCGGGTCCATCAGGATGATGTCGTAGCTTTTCCGCTGCCGCCCCATCTCCTCCAGGACCGCAAAGCAGTCGCCGTTGAGGAATTCGTGCCGCTTGGCGTCCAGCTTATTGGCGCGGAAATTGGCGCGGGCGATCTCCATGTAGGAAGGGGAGGCATCCACGCTGGTGACGAGACTCGCTCCGGCCGCCGCCGCGGCGACGGAGAACGCCCCAGTATAGGAAAACAGGTTCAAAAAGCGCTTCCCCTTGACCCGATTCATGAGGTCGCGCCGGTTTTTGCGCTGATCCAGGAACAGCCCGGTATTAAGTCCCCGCTCCAGACTTACCTCGAAGTCCAGGCCGTTTTCCCGCACGATGAGCGGATCGGGCGCCGGGCGTCCGGTCAAGAGCCGCCCGTACTTCTTGGAGTCGCTCTCGGCCTCCAGCTCCCTCGTTTTTTGCGGCCGCCCCTTCTCGTAGATCCCGACCGGGGAAAGGAGCTCGTCCAGCGCCTGCGTCACGAGTTTCAGATGACGTTTCCATCCGTTGCAATAGATCTGGACCATCAGGAAGTCGCCGTAGCGATCCACGGTCAGCCCGGGAAGACCGTCACCCTCGGCGTTCACCAGCCGATAGGCGTTGGAGTCCGCCAGATCGGCATGGTCGTTTCTCAGGGCGATCGCCCGCTCCAGCCTTTTCTTGAGCCAGTTCCGGTCGAGCTGCACCCGTTCGCGGGAAAGCACCCGCGCCACGATGCGCTCCTTCGGATCGAGAAGCGCCGTGGCGAGAAAGCGCCCGGAGGCATCGGTTAAATCTACCAGCTCGCCCGCTTCGCCGGCCGGCCAGCGCTTGGTATAGGCATCGGCGATGATCCAGGGATGCCCCAGTTCGATCATCCGTACCGATTCGGAACCTACGATACATGCTTTGGGCATGGTTGATATCCTCGAACGGCAAACCCGCAGCCCCCTTCTCAAAAGGGGGAGTCAGGACTGCCGTAAATAGTATGTTCTTGCGACTGATTACTGCACCGTGAGTCTGCGCACTGACTACTGATCCAGCGCTTCTTTCGCCAGCTTCAGGGTGATTTTCCGTTTGGTTGCGATCGCGAGGCGGTTGATTCCTTCCAGCGCATACAAAAGCGAAGGAATGTCCCGCCGCACCCGCAAAAGCATCTGGTCCACCACCTCGTCGGACAGCAGCATGTGCCGGTCCTCGGCGAGCTTTTTCAGGATCATCCGGCGCGACTCGTCGTCGGAGACGTCCATCCCCGCGACCAGTCCCCACAAAAGGCGGCTGGTCAGGTGCCCGTCCAGGTGCGGCAGCTCCTTGGGATGCATGAGACCCGCCATCACGATCTTTTTCCCCGCGGTATAGAAGCGGTTGAAAAGCTCCCACAGCTCGACGCGGAAATCCTGCCGGTCCGGGAGGAGGTGGAGGTCGTCGAGGACCAGGGCGGTGGCGTCGCCGACCCTTTCCGCCAGGGACATCGATCCTTCGGTGGCAACGTCCGCGGCGTAGAGTTCCTTCGCGTCCCGGAAGGAGAAGTAGTTCGCCCCGATCCGGTCGCAGATGGCGGTGAGGAGGTGGGTTTTTCCGCACCCTTCCGGCCCGTAAATGTAAAGGAGGTTCTCCGTTCCGTCTTCGGACGCAAGTCGGGTGGCGAAGTGGTAGGCGGTGCGGTTCCCGCCGCAGACGACGAAGTTTTCAAAGCTGTAGCGGGATACTACGGGAAAGTCGAAGATGAGTTGCATGGGATGGCGTCCGCTGGGCTCAGAAGAGCCTGCCCTGGGGCGGTTCCGGCGCGATCCTGTTGAAGTGCCGGTAAGCGGCAGGGGTGGCCACGCGGCCGCGCGGGGTGCGGTTGAGAAAGCCGTTTTGGATCAGGAAGGGTTCGTAGACGTCCTCGATGGTGTCGCTCTCCTCGCTGATCGCCGCGGCGATGGTGTCGAGGCCGACCGGGCCGCCGCCGAACTTGTCGATGATGGTCAAAAGGATCATCCGGTCCATGTGGTCGAAACCCATTTCGTCGATTTCCAAAAGGGAAAGCGCCTCGTCGGCGACCTTCTGGGTGATGATGCCATCGGCGCGCACCTGGGCGAAATCCCGGACCCGGCGCAGCAGGCGGTTCGCGATCCTGGGGGTTCCGCGGCTGCGGCGGGCGAGTTCCATCGCCCCGTTCTCCTCGATCTCCATCCCGAGGATGCGGGCCGAGCGGGTGACGATGAAGGCGAGCTCTTCGTGGGAATAGAACTCCAGGCGCGAGATGACGCCGAAGCGGTCGCGCAGCGGAGAGGAAAGCAGGCCGGCGCGGGTGGTGGCGCCCACCAGGGTGAACTTGGGGAGGTCGAGCTTGATGGTGCGGGCGCTGGGGCCTTGGCCGATGATGATGTCGAGCTGGAAGTCCTCCATCGCCGGATAGAGGATCTCTTCCACCACGTGGGAGAGCCGGTGGATCTCGTCGATGAAGAGGACGTCGTGCTGCTCCAGGTTGGTGAGGATGGCGGCGAGGTCGCCGGGGCGTTCGATGACCGGCCCGGAGGTCGACTTGATGTTCACCCCCATCTCGCAGGCGATGATGTTGGCGAGGGTCGTCTTGCCGAGGCCCGGGGGGCCGTAGAGCAGGACGTGGTCCAGCGCCTCGCTGCGGCCGCGGGCCGCGTCGATGAACAGCCCGAGGTTGCCTTTCGCTTTTTCCTGGCCGACGTAATCCTTCAGGGCGCGGGGGCGCAGGCTGGCTTCAAAGAGATCCTCATCCGTTTTTTCCGGGGCGATGGTGCGGGTCATACTTCTCCGTAATGCAGCTCTCAAATCCAAAGAGTGAGCCACGTTATAACAGTTGGGGACAAAGGTCAAGCAGGGAGGGAAGGGGGGATTTCTCCGCCTTCGGAAAGGCGTTTCCTGGGGTCGTGCAGGGGCGGCGCGCCGTGCCCAGGCGGGCCGCTGGCGAGGAGAGGGTGGCCGCCCTCCGGCATGGTGATGCCGAGGTTACGGTTCGGGAATTTCCAGGTCTCGACAGATCTTTCGGGCGAGAAAGTCATCGATCTCGCGGGGGGCGGGGAACGGTGGAGACACGTCTTTTCGTGGGGTTCAGATAGATGGTGTGGTTGGCACCCTCGCGGAGGAGTACACCATTGGTTCTGCTCAAGGTGTCGGATGAGCTTTTTCCGGTTCACGGCGCTATTTCGATTTGAATAGGTTCGCGAATGACGTCTTGTCCGACGACCTCCTCCTGTGCGAGAGCTCTGTTTGCTTCGATGATGAGCGCCGCAGCTTCGGCAAGATTCGACCTTACCTCTTCAATCGTTGCGCCCTGGGAATTGGCACCTGGAAGCTCTTCGATGAAGCCGATATAGCCGTGGACGACCTTTTTGTAGATGGCAGTCAGGTAGATGCTCATAATTGCTCCCCTTTTTTCAGACACCCCATTATACAAGGGTCTCTTTGCGCTGTCCAAGTCCACGGTCGCAGGGCGGGGCGATGCTGCTTACTTCATCAGGATTTTGAGTGCTTGCTTGAGGGCGGCCTCGACGGTGGTCTCTTTGGCGAAGGAAATTTCTGCCACGGCCTTCTGAACCACGGACTCCTTGTAGCCGAGGTTGATGAGTGCGGAGACGACGTCGTCGCGCATCACGTCGTCGCTCGGCGCCGGGGCGGCGGCCTGCTCGGACGGGGCGATGGAGAGCTTCTTCACCTTTTCCTTGAGTTCCAGGACCAGGCGCTCGGCAGTCTTCTTGCCGATACCGGGGATGGCGGAGAGGCGGGCGATGTCGCCGCGGACCAGCGATTGGGAGAGTTCCTCCGGGGCGCTGTTGGAGAGGATGCTGTTGGCGAGCTTGGGGCCCACCCCGGAAACGCCGATCAGGAGCTGGAACAGTTCCTTCTCCTCGGGGGTGGTGAAGCCATAGAGGTTGATGGCGTCTTCCTTGACGGAGGTGTAGATCTGCAGCGAGACCGTTGTTCCTTCGGCGGGGAGGACGTAGTAGGTCGAGAAGGGGATCTGGACCCGGTATCCGACGCCGTTGACGTCGACGATGATGTAATCGGGAGACTTGTGGGCGAGCTTTCCGGTGAGAAGGGCGATCATAAGACCTCGGTTCAACGTTCAACGTTCTACGTTCAACGTTAGTTAAGGACCGCTGGGTTTTAGCGTTGAACGTTAGTTAAGGACCGCTGGGTTTTAGCGTTGAACGTTGAACATTGAACCTAGAACGGCCTTTAGATTAGCTGAATGCGCATGGCAGACGGCGACGGCCAGGGCGTCGGAGGCGTCTTCCTGGGCGACTTCGGGAAGGTTCAGGAGCGCCTTGATCATCTGCTGCACCTGGGTCTTTTCGGCGCGGCCGGTGCCGACGACGGCCTGCTTGACCTGGAGCGCGGTGTATTCGAAGACCGGCAGTCCCACGCTTACCGCCGCGACGATCGCGGCGCCGCGCGCCTGGCCCAGCTTAAGCGCACTCTGCGCGTTCTTGGCAAGAAAGACGTTTTCCACGGCAATCGCCTGGGGGCGGAACTCGGCGATGATGTCGGACAGGCCGCGGTAGATCTTGTCCAGGCGCTGCGGGAAGTCCTTTGCGCTCTGGGTGAAGATCGCTCCGTTGTCGATGTGGATCAACCGGTTGCCCTGCTTGGAGATGATGCCGTAACCGGTGATCCGGGAGCCGGGGTCGATGCCGAGAATTACCATGGTGCCTCGTTTTACCCCCTCTCCCTTCGGGAGAGGGCTGGGGTGAGGGAAGCATCCACGCAGATTGCAGCTACCCTCACCCGGCCTTCGGCCATCCTCTCCCGAAAAGAGAGGGTATAACCGGCAGGTGTTAAAAAAGAAAGCGCGGAGGGGCGGAAGCTGGGTTGCTGACTTCCGCGCCTCCGCGCCGGTGCCTCTAAGCCGACTGTCGCACGGTGCCGCGCGACGCTCGGTACTGATTACATCATCTTCTCCATCTCGTCTTCGGAGATGTCGAAGTTTGCGTAGACGTTCTGGACGTCGTCGTTGTCTTCCATGCGGTCCATCAGGCGCAGCATCTGCTCGGCCTGCTTCCCTTCGAGCTTCACCATGGTCTGCGGAATCATGGTGACCTCGGCGGACTCGGCCTTGAAGCCGGCCGCTTCGAGGGCGGTTTTAACGTCGTTGAAAGAGGAGGGCTCGGTCTGGACTTCGATCTGGTCCCCTTCGTCGGTGACGTCATCGGCGCCGGCTTCGATCGCGGCTTCAAAGAGCTTGTCGAAATCGGTCCCTTCCGGGAAAACGAGGAGCCCTCTCTGGTTGAAGAGCCAGGAGACGCAGCCGGTCTCGCCCATGTTGCCGTTGCACTTGCTGAAGATGCTGCGAACGTCGGAGACGGTGCGGTTGCGGTTGTCGGTCATGACCTCGACCAGGACCGCGGTGCCGCCGGGGCCGTACCCCTCGTAGGTGATCTCCTCGTAGTTGACCCCTTCCAGACCGCCGACCCCTTTCTTGATGGCGCGCTCGACGTTGTCCTTGGGCATGTTCTCTGCTTTTGCTTTATCGATAGCCGTCCTCAAACGGGGGTTGCCGTCCGGGTCCCCTCCGCCCAGTTTGGCGGCGACGGTGATCTCTTTGATGAGCTTGGTGAATACCTTGCCGCGCTTGGCGTCAGCGGCGCCCTTCTTGTGCTTAATGGTGCTCCATTTATTATGACCTGACATAGATCCATCCTTTCAACGGGTCGTGATTGTTGCTACAAAAATGCCGAATACTATCACGGCCAAAAGAGTATTGTAAAGTCAGAAAATGACAGCTAAACTATGCCGAATTCCAACACCGCGAACGTTCCATTCCTGGGAGGATCAATGATAAAAAGTAGTTACCGACTTTTGCGGGTCATCCTGCCCCTGACGCTGCTGGGCGCGCTGCTTCTGGCCGGCGGCTGTGCCACCACCAAGACCTATACCGGCGATCTCCCGCCGATCCTGGCCCAGGACGAGCTGCTGCGTCCTTACCAGAAGGTGGCGGACCTGGAAGTCCGGCGCGAGCGGATGGGCGCTCCCTCCGACATCTCACCGGAAGACTACGCCTGGGGGTACGACGCGCTGCGCCGCGAGGCCGCCCGCATCGGAGCCGACGCGGTGATGTTCCCCCAGCTGTCGGTGGAGACCGAGCATTACATCCTGTTCCCCTCCAGCGAAATGAAGGCCAAAGGGGTGGCGATCAAGTTCCGGTAGGCGAGCACACGTAAACCGGGGCTAGGGGCTGGGGACTGGGGGCTAGGGAAAGGTATTTCGCCAGGCCACTCTCCTGGCCCCTTTCCGTTCCTGGCCGATGCATTAAAATCCATAGCCCCTGGATCTGAACTCGGCCCCTCGCCGTTAGCCGTTTATAACGTCTTTATAAGAATTACGTTGATAATTGCCCCGCATTTCTGCGATAGTGTGCGTCCGTATACACAATCGCAGGAGGCGGGGCTTTTTCGTGTCGCAGCTCCAACTCCCTCCGTTGGGGTGAGGGAAGGCTCGTGCGTGGACCAGTTCTCTCGTTGTGATGCGTGCAGCGGCCCCCCATCCTCACCCTGTCCGTTGCAAGCCGTGCTTGCGCACGCACCCCCTGAAGGAGAGGGGACGCTGGGGCGAGAGTGTTGGTCAATCGGTTAAGAAAAAGGATGGAATGATATCAAACCATAGGAGGTTGATCGATGAAGGCTGTATTGCTGGATGGTTTCGGTGGGCTGGATGTTTTGAAGGTAGGCGAAGTGGAGCGTCCTTCTCCCAAGGAGAACGAGGTTCTGGTGCGGGTGCATGCCACCTCGATCAACCGCCCGGACCTGGTGCAGCGCGAAGGGAAATATCCCCCCCCGCCGGGTGATTCGGAAATTCTCGGCCTCGAGGTGGCCGGTGTCATCGAAGAGGTCGGCTCGGCAGTGACCGGCTGGCAGAAGGGCGACCGTGTCATGTCGCTGGTCGGCGGGGGCGGCTACGCCGAGTACGCCGTGGCCTACGCGAACCACCTGATGAAGATCCCCGAGTCGATGAGCTTCGAGGAAGCGGCCTGCGTCTGCGAATCCTACATCACCGCGTTTTTGAACGTCTTCATGATCGGCGGGCTGCAGGACGGTCAGACCGCTATCCTGCACGGTGGCGGCGGCGGGGTCAACACCGCGGCGATCCAGCTCTGCAAGGCGCTTACCCCGAACACCAAGCTGATCGTCACCGCTTCTCCGGAGAAGATGGACCGCGTGAAGGAGCTGGGTGCGGACCTGGTGATCAACTTCAAGGAGACCCCGGACTTCAGCGAGGCCGTCAAGGAGTTCACCAACAAGAAAGGGGTCGACGTGATCCTGGATCACGTGGGGGCGAAGTACCTGGCACCCAACATGAACTCCCTCGGTTACAAGGGGCGGCTGGTCATCATCGGCGTCATTTCCGGCATCAAGGCCGAGCTGAACCTGGCCCTCATGATGGTCAAGCGGCAGCAGATCATCGGCAGCGTGCTCCGCTCCCGTCCGGTTTCCGAGAAGGGCGAGATCGTGGCCGAGTTCACCAGACGCGCCCTCCCCAAGTTCGCCGACCGTACCATCGTCCCGATCATCGAGAAGTCGTTCACCCTCGACCAGGTGGTCGATGCCCATGGCATGATGGAAGCCGACAAGCACTTCGGCAAGATCGTCATGACGATGTAACGGCAGGGGCTAGGGGCTGGGGACGAGGGGCTAGGGAAATCCTCGATCTTCTCACTCCTCAATCCCAAGCTCCAGCTGGGGAACGATCAGTTGAATAAAGAAAAGGGCGCCTCCAATTACATGGAAGGCGCCCTTTTTATTTTCTCTTCGCGAAACTAAGGGCCTTGTTTCCCAGCCCCCGGCTCCAGTCCCGCCGCTACAGGGTCAGTGCGACCTGTCCGTTGCAGAGCTTCTCCCTTTCCGCATTCACATCGTCGGCTTCCAGGTACTCGTCGAAGCTCATGACCCGGTCGATGGTACCACCCGGGGTGATCTCGATGATCCGGTTCGCCACGGTGGATACGAACTCGTGGTCGTGCGAGGTGAAAAGCACCACCTCCGGGTAGGCGATCAGCCCGTTGTTGAGGGCGGTGATCGACTCCAGGTCGAGGTGGTTGGTCGGCTCGTCGAAGATCAGCGCGTTCGCGCCGGTGAGCATCATCCGGGACAGCATGCAGCGAACCCGCTCGCCTCCGGAAAGGACCTTCGTCTTCTTGGTCGCCTCGTCGCCGGAGAAGAGCATCCGCCCCAGGAAGCCGCGCGCGAAGCTTTCCCCCTCGGTCGGCGGGGAGTACTGGAGCAGCCACTCGATCAGGTTGTAGTCGTTCTTGAAGTAGTCGCCGTTTTCTTTGGGGAAGTAGGCGGTGGTGATGGTAATTCCCCAGCGGAAGGTTCCCGCGTCCGGCTCCAGTTCTCCTGCCAGGATCTGGAAAAGGGTGGTCTTCGCCAGCGAGTTACCGCCCACGAAGGCGATCTTGTCCCCTTTGCGCATGATCAGGTCGAAGTCCTTCAGCACCTGGACCCCGTCCACCGTCTTGCAGAGCCCCTGCACTTCCAGGATCACGTCGCCGCAGGGGCGTTCCGGCTTGAAAACGATCCACGGGTACTTGCGGGAAGAGACCGGCATCTCCTCGACGGTGAGCTTTTCCAGAAGCTTCTTGCGCGAGGTCGCCTGGCGCGCCTTGGATGCGTTGGAGCTGAAGCGCTGGATGAATTCCTTCAGTTCGGCGGCCTTGTCCGCCACCTTCCGGTTTTCGTCCTGGCGCTGCTTCACATTGAGCTGGCTCGCCTGGTACCAGAAATCGTAGTTGCCGACGTAGACCTGGATGCGGCTGAAATCGATGTCGGCGATGTGGGTGCAGACCTGGTTCAGGAAGTGACGGTCGTGGGAGACGACGATCACCGTGTTCTGGAACCGGTAGAGGAAATCCTCCAGCCAGGTGATCGATTTCAGGTCCAGGTGGTTGGTCGGCTCGTCGAGGAGCAGGACGTCCGGGTTGCCGAAGAGCGCCTGGGCGAGCAGGACGCGGACCTTGTCGCCCCCTTCGAGCTCCTTCATCTGCATGCTGCGCATCTCTTCCGGAATCCCGAGCCCGTTCAGCAGGACCGCCGCCTCGGATTCGGCCTCGTAGCCGTTCATCTCGGCGAACTCCGCCTCGAGCTCGGCGGAACGGATCCCGTCTTCCTCGCTGAATTCCGCCTTGGAGTAGATCGCCTCGCGCTCCGCCATGATCTCGTAGAGCTTCTTGTGCCCCATGATGACGGTGTTGAAGACGGTGTGTTCGTCAAAGGCGAACTGGTCCTGCTTGAGGACCGCGATCCGTTCGCGGGGCCCGACGTTGATCTCCCCCTTGTCCGGGTCGATCTCGCCGGCGAGGATCTTGAGGAAGGTCGATTTCCCGGCGCCGTTGGCGCCGATGAGACCGTAGCAGTTCCCCGGGGTGAACTTTATGTTGACGTCCTTGAAGAGAACCCTCTTGCCGTAGCCGAGGGTGACGTTTGATGCGCTGATCATGAAGCTGCTCCTGTGCGAAAAAAATGAAAAAACCACAGGGCGCGGCCTGTG
The DNA here is from genome assembly GCF_016458275.1 of Geomesophilobacter sediminis. Taxonomy (GTDB): domain Bacteria; phylum Desulfobacterota; class Desulfuromonadia; order Geobacterales; family Geobacteraceae; genus Geomesophilobacter; species Geomesophilobacter sediminis. The sequence continues at coordinate 68,248 of NZ_JAEMHM010000018.1, read as the reverse complement.
GTTTCCGAAGAACTACTCTGTATAGCATGTTTAGCGATCCCGCGGCAACCGTTAAGTTGCTTGCGGCGGTCGCGGCTCTTCGCTCAGGGGGGACTCGAACTTGCCAGCATGCCGCGCCCCTATGGATAAAGCGGCAACCCCGGTGCTCCTTTGAAGACCCGCGAACCGCCGCAGGCGGCGACGACTGGTTGGATTTATTCGCGCCTGGAAAGGCGCTCCCACAGGGTAGGTGCTCCTTTGAAGACCCGTGTACACCTTTGACAAGCAATCTTGACGCCGCTCGGACGGTGTGCGATCTGCCTTTTGCCGTATTGGTCTCTTCTCTGCCGTGTTGCCCCCCCCGTGCCGTTTTGGGGGGCTTCCCAAACAACTTTGCCGTCTTCGGTGCGTTTGGGGAACCCCCTCAGACAACATTGCCGCCTTTTTTTACGTTTTGGGAGTCTTCTAAAACATTTTGCCTTCGTCTTTTCGTGTTGGCCGCGACCTTGCGGATTTTTGCCGCCTTGTTTTCTTTTTTATAGCGACATAATGGCAGGTTGCCCTCTTGTTAAACTTTTTGCCGCGACCTCGTGCAATTTTGCCGCCTTCCCAATCTTTTTAGAGCGACCTCGCGGATTATTCCCGCCTCGAAAACATTTTTGCCTCGACAAAATGCATTTCTGTCCTCTTTCCAGCATTTTTGTCGCGACCTCACGCAATTCTCGCCTATCCCATGCCCGTTTGCCGCAGCCTCAGACATTCTTCTCCGGTCATAAATGTTTCGAAGGGTACCTCGAACATTTTTGCCGGGTACGGATGACGCGGCGGGCCGGTAAAATCCCCCGCCCTCCTGTGGGAGCGCCATTTCTGGCGCGAACCGCCGCAGGCGGCGACGACTGGTTCGATTATTCACGCCTGGAAAGGCGCTCCCACAGGGTAGGAAGCTGCTGGCTCTTGACGATGCGAGCCTGCCTCGAGCAGCGCTTCCTCTCCCTCCCCCTCGTCCAGCACTCAAGCCTCTTTTGAACAGGGGGAACCCTCCGTTTTGTTTACAAAAAGTAGTTTTATTTCGTTTGGGCTTATGGCAAGGTGAGGTCTTGCCGATAAGGGCTATGCGCGCCCGGTGACGGGCGTTGAGGAGGTTTTGTGAAAATTGCAGATTTGATGAGCCGGGGTGAACAGTTCGTTTCCCTGGAGTTCTTTCCCCCCAAGGAAAAAACGGAATGGCCGGCCTTCTTTGCCGTCGCCGAAAGGCTGTCGCGGCTCAATCCGCTCTTCGCCTCGGTTACCTACGGGGCCGGGGGAAGCACCCGTGGCGATACGCTGGAAATCGTGACCCGTCTCAAGAAGGATTACGGCCTGGAAACGATGGCGCACCTTACCTGCGTCGGTTCCGACCCGAACGAGCTGGAACGCTTCCTCGCGGAACTTTCCGGTGCCGGGGTGCACAACGTCCTGGCCCTGCGGGGGGATCTTCCCCAGGACACTCCCCAGCTTCCCGAGTGCCGACCGCTGCGCCACGCCTCGGACCTGGTCAGCTTCATTCGGGCCGCCCACCCCGAGATCGGTCTCGGCGTCGCGGGATACCCGGAGACCCACCCGGAGGCGGTCTCGCCGGAGTCGGATCTGGACTACCTGAAGCTCAAGCTCGACCTGGGCGGCGAGTTCGCCATCACGCAGCTTTTCTTCGAAAACCAACGCTATTTCGACTTCGTTGCCCGCGCCCGTAAGATCGGGGTCATAAAACCGATCATCCCGGGAATCCTCCCGGTGGTGAGCCTCAAGGTGATCCGCCGCATCGTGTCGCTGTGCGGTTCCGATCTCCCCCCGGCGTATCTCGCCGAGCTGGAGGCAGCCGATGCGCGGGGCGGGGCGGCCGCGGTGCAGAAATTGGGCATCGCCTACGCCCGGCGCCAGGTGCAGGAACTTTTGGCCGCCGGCGTTCCCGGGGTCCACATCTACACGCTCAACCGCGATGAGGCCATACTCGAATTGGTCGACGGGCTCCTTCCCGCCGCAACCGCCTGAACCGCAACCAAGGAGATTTCATGAGCAGTTCCCAGATCGCCCTCGGCGTCAGCTCCTGCCTTTTGGGAGAGGCGGTCCGCTACGACGGCGGGCACCGCCACGACCACTACATTACCGATACCCTGGGCAAGTACTTCCGTTTCGTCCCGGTCTGCCCGGAGGTGGGGAGCGGGATGCCGATCCCCCGCGAACCGATGCGCCTGGAAGGAGATCCGGAACAGCCCCGGCTGATGACGATCAAAAGCCGCGTCGACCTGACCGAACAGATGGAGTCGTTTTGCTGGGAGAAGGTCGAGGCGCTCGAGCGGGAGGAGCTCTGCGGCTTCATCTTCAAGAAGGATTCCCCCAGCTCCGGCCTCTACCGGGTCAAGGTCTATACCTCGGTTCCGGCCAAGGACGGGATCTCCAAAAGCCATGTCACGGTACACAAGGGGAGGGGGCTTTTTGCCGACGCGGTATGCAAACGGTTCCCCTTTCTCCCCGTGGAGGAAGACAGCCGGCTGCACGACCCGATCCACCGGGAAAACTTCATCGAGCGGGTCTTTACCTACTCCCGATGGAAGGCTTTTCTCCGCGCCGAGCCGACCCTTGGCGACCTCGTGGAATTCCACGCCGCCCACAAACTGCTGATCATGGCCCACAGCCCGACTCTCTACCGGGAACTGGGAGCCCTGGTGGGGAAGGGGGCGGAACTTCCGGAAGGGGAGCTGTTCCTCCGCTACGGTGAACTGCTCATGATGGCGATGTCGATGTGCGCGACGGTGAAGAAGCACACCGACGTCCTGATGCACATCATGGGGTACTTCAAATCGGTGCTCACCCGGGAGGAGAAGGAGGAGCTCCTGGATCTGATCCGGAAGTATCACAACCACCTCGTCCCCCACATCGTGCCGGTTACCATGCTCAGGCATTACTGCCTGAAGTTCGAGAACACGTACCTGAGCCGGCAGCTGTACCTTTCGCCGGTTCCCGAGGAACTCGCGCTACGGAACCACGCATAGGGGGCCGGGCGCACCGCTTCGCCACCCGATAGAGAAGAGGCGCCCTGCCGGCCAAAAAATCGCGCCCGGCAGGGCGCTCCTCCGTTGCCATCCCGTTGCTTTTCTGCAGCGCTCCACTATCATTGAGTCTTCTTTTTCCGCTGTTAATGAATATGGCGACGAGCGTCAATCTTCAGTAAACTACTCCTTTCCCCTTCAAGGGGGCGCGGTAAGCGCGGCGTGCAACGAGGTGGGGGATGGAGGGGTCTGAATCGGCGACCTAACCCCATCCTCACCCCGGCCCTCTCCTTGAAGGAGAGGAGGGTAATGGTCTCACTGAGAATTGACCCTGATCGGCATGAATGTTGGGGAGGTCCCATGACCAAAGTTTCCGGCAGCGCTCTCATCTTTTTGCTCCTGGCGGGGTTGCTCCTGCTTGCCGGGAGTACCGCTTTCGCCGACCTTTACCAGTACACCGACCGCAACGGCGTGGTCACGGTCACCGACAAGCTCGATTCCGTCCCGAAGAAATACCGCGCGACCATGAAGGTGACGCGGGAGGAGCCGAAAGCGGCGCCTCAGCTCCCCACGGCATCGAGCGTGGAAATGGGGGCCGCCCAGGAGGCCGCACCGTCTGCCGCGCCACCCAAGGCAACGGCCGACGCGGGGCGGCGCGGCTGGGTGACGCCGGTATTGGTGCTGGTCGGTCTGGCGGCGGGATTTTTCATCGTGCTGCGCCTGACGCGCAACCTCGTCTCGGCGCAACTGGCCAAGGTGATCTACCTGGTATTTTTCCTCGGGGTATCGGTGTTTCTGTACAAAAGCTATGCGGAGCACCTGGTCGAGGGGACCCTGGGGATGAAGCAAAAGGTCCTGGGGATGTTCAAGAAGGCCAACGCGCGGGAAAGCTCGGCGCTGGAAGAGACGCGGGGAGCGGCGAAATAGCCCCGCCTGAGGGTTGCACCATGTACCTGATCCAGATACTGCTGCCGCTCTACGACAACCTCGGGAACCCGTTTCCCTACGAGGAGTACAACCGCCTGCGGGACGAGCTCTCCGAGCGTTTCGGCGGCATCACGACCTACATGCGTTCCCCGGCCCGGGGGCTCTGGAAGGAAACCAGCACCTCCACGGTTTCCGACGATATCGTGATCTTCGAGATCATGTGCGATGAGCTGGACCGGGAATGGTGGGGCGCCTATCGCAGCGAGCTCGCGGCGACCTTTCGGCAGGAAGTGCTGATCGTGCGGGTAAGCGAGGTGCAGCTTCTATGACGGGTGGGGCGCCCCGTGCCGAGGTGGCATGACGGGCTTGGGATCCAGGTTTAAAAAAAGGACTCAACCGTTACCGGATGAGTCCTTTTTTACTGTTCAGGCAGGATAACCTCACATCTTCCCTTGTTCTCCCTCAGAAACGCTCAAACAAGTCGTCGCTCGCGTGGGCCATCTCGAGGGATACCCCTGCACCGGCCCCCTGGGGGATTGGGTTCACCTTTGCCAAGGCGGGCTTTCTAACTTGGGTTTTTACCGGTTGGTACTGCAGGGCACGATTCTGCCCATGGACCCCTCCCACCTTGAAAAAAGCGATGCTCGCCTGCAATTGCTCAGCCTGGCTGGAAAGCTCCTCTGCCGTAGATGACATCTCTTCGGCGGCCGAGGCGTTCTGCTGGATCACCTGGTCCAACTGCTGCATTGCCTTGTTGATCTGTTCCGCGCCGGTGTCCTGCTCCCGGCAGGCGGCACTGATCTCCTGTACCAGTTCGGAGGTCTTTTGGATGTCGGGAACCATCAGGGTCAGCATTTCCCCGGCGGCCTCTGCGACCTCGACACTGCTCGTGGAGAGCTTGGAGATCTCGGAAGCCGCGAGCTGGCTCCGTTCGGCGAGCTTTCTCACCTCGCTTGCCACCACCGCAAATCCCTTGCCGTGCTCGCCGGCCCGTGCCGCCTCGATGGCGGCGTTCAGGGCGAGGAGGTTGGTCTGCCGGGAGATTTCTTCGATGATATTGATTTTCCCCGCGATCTCCTTCATCGCAGCAACGGTCTGGGCGACCGCTTTTCCGCCTTCGATTGCGTTGTTGGCGGCTTTGGCGGCCGTCTTCTCCGTCTGCAGGGCGTTATCGGCGTTCTGCCTGATATTGGAGGACATCTCCTCCATGGAGGAGGACGCCTCCTCGGCAGCAGCCGCTTGTTCGGTAGCCCCCTGGGACATGGTCTCGGTCGTCGCCGAAAGTTCCTCACTGCCGGCTGCCACGTTTTCAGCCGCGCTCGTGACTTCTCCCACCACATCCTGCAGCTTGGCCACCATCGACTTCAGTGCCGCATAGATGCCGGTTTCGGCCTTGCCGTTCGACTCGAACTTCATGGTGAGGTCGCCGTTGGCGACCTTCTCGGCGATGTCGGCAATCTGGCCGGGCTCGCCGCCGATCTGCCTGGTGAGGCCTGCGGTGATCAGGACCCCGATGGTGATCCCGAAACAGACGCTTCCGACGATGAGGAGGATCATGAACAGCCGCCCCTGATGGTACAACGCCAGGTTCTCCTCGGCGATTTTCTTGGCGTTTGATTCCTTCAGCTCGGTAGCTTCCTGAATGATTTTGTTTAACTCCGTCACCTTTTCCCGGCCGATCCCGGTGGAAAGCGCCACGGATTTCCTGGCTTGCTGGAGCTCCTCGGAAAGAGCCACTTCCATGATGTTCTTGCCGATCGGCTGGTACTGGTGCCAGGAGCTGTTCACGTGACCAATCAGCTCCTTACCCTTCTCGGAGTAAAAGAGCGGGGAGGCTTTCCCGATATCCTCGTTCACCGCCTTTTCGGCTTGCTCGTGATCTTCCACGAACTTCTTCCTTTCGGCGTCGGTTGCCGCCAGAAGGAGGTTCTTTTCCGCCCGCACCATGCGCAGGAGGTTGATGCTCGCCTCCTTGATGTGGGCGACCCCCATGAGCTCCTTCCGGAACATGTCGTCCGCCCGTTCGTTCATGGTCGCCATGTTCCTGATGCCGACCAAGCCGACCACCGCAGTGATGATCGACATGACCAGAAACGCGGAGAGAAGCCTCGTCCTGACTTTGAGATCATTGAACCAGTTCATCGGACACCCCCTACCAACTGCCAGTTTTTTTCATGACGGTTTACTTGTCGTGGAGAAGCGAAGGAAGCAGACCCAGGTGGTGACGGAATAGGAAAATCCCGATGCGCGCGAGGTTCTTATCGGCGCAAGTGGAACGATATAAAGTAATTTTTTTATTATAAAAAATGAATAAACTCGGCGTGAAACGACGCGGCCGCGGAGCGATTGGAGAGGTGCGTTGGGAGAATGGAAAGCAGGGGGGCGCCCGGTATCCCGCCGTCATCTGTCCTGCATCGCGACCGGTGTGTCACTCCTCGATACATAGAGATCAAAAAGAAAGGGCGCCGCTTCCTGATGGGAAAGGCGCCCTTTCTCTTTTCATAACGCCGGCCAGCGACCCGCGCGGTCAGTACCGGGTGAAACTGTCGTCGGTGAGGTCCGCGCCCCCCGCACCGAGGTCCATCTCGACGCCGGCGGATTGAGCTTGCCGGGGCTTGACCTGGTGCGGAATGGTCTTCGGCTTCCCCTTCGCCGCCGGCGTGCGGACCGCAACCGAACCTCTGCGGAGGTTGCCCACCTTGAAGAAGGCCACCGTCGCCTGCAACTGCTCGGACTGGCTGGAAAGCTCCTCGGCGGTGGAGGCCATCTCCTCGGCGGCCGAGGCGTTTTGCTGGATTACCTGGTCCAACTGCTGGATCGCCTTGTTGATCTGTTCCGCCCCGGCATCCTGTTCGCGGCTGGAGGCGCTGATCTCCTGTACCAGTCCCGCGGTCTTCTGGATGTCCGGGACCATCTTGGATAACATCCTCCCCGCGGTCTCGGCGATGTCGACGCTGGACCGGGAAAGCTGCAGAATCCCGGCCGCCGCCTGCTGGCTCCGCTCGGCGAGCTTGCGCACCTCGCTTGCCACCACCGCAAAGCCTTTGCCGTGCTCCCCGGCGCGGGCCGCCTCGATGGCCGCGTTCAAGGCGAGGAGGTTGGTCTGCCGGGCGATCTCCTCGATGATGTTGATCTTGACCGCGATCTCCTTCATCGCGGCAACCGTCTGCTCCACCGAATCACCCCCCTCCTTGGCGTCGGTAGCCGTCTGCACCGCGGTCTTTTCGGTCTGCAGGGCGTTGTCGGCGTTCTGGCGGATGTTGGCGGTCATCTCTTCCATGGATGACGAGGCTTCCTCGGCCGCAGCGGCCTGCTCGGTTGCCCCCTGCGACATCGTCTCGGCACTTGCCGAAAGCTCGGTCGCGCCGGTCGCCACGTTGTCCGCCGCCGCCGTCACCTCGGTTACGATGGCGCGGAGCTGGGAGATCATTGCCTCCATCGCCGACAGCAAAAGCCCGGTCTCGTCGGTGCTCTCGGCGCGGACCTCGATGGTCAGATCCCCCTGGGCCAGGCTGTTGGCGGCGTCCACCGCCTTGGCGAGCGGTACCGTGATGCTCCGGGTGAGAAAGAGGGTGATCCCGACCGCCAGCGCGATGGAGAGTGCGCCGAGGCCGAGCATGAGGTCGCGGGCGTGCCGGTAGTCACCTTCGGCTTCCACGTAGCGCGCCTTGGAGCGCTCTTCCTGGTAGGCGTTCAGCTGTGCGATGCCGGTCAGCCAGCTCCGGACCGCGGGGCGGGCGTCCCGGTTCAAAAGGGCGATAGCTTCGCCATCTTTGTGTTGCAGGGCCAGTTCCATCACCTTGGTGTTGAGCGGCCGCGCCGTCTCGGCGGCGGTGCCCACCTTGGCCAGAAGTTCCAGTCCCTTGGTGTCATCCTTCGGGGTCAGCTCGACGATCTTCTTCAGGTGTTCCCCGTACTTCTCGCGAAAATCGGCGATGCGCTTCACGTACTCCTCGCGCTTGTGCGGATCGGTGTCGATCAGGATGTTGCGCAGGTTGATCGACACTTCCGAGACGCAGGTCTGCATTTCGGTGCCGTGGAAGGCGCGTGCGTTGTTCACCGAGACGATCCGCTCCAGGTGTTCCTGGATTCTCCCCATGGCGGAGATCCCGGTCCCGATGAGCGCGATCATGATGAGCAGCAATAGCCCGTTGGCCAGGGTCAACCTCGTGCCGATCCTCAAATTCTTAAGCATGAAAACCCCCGTTGAAAGTCACGTTTCGTGCATGTGCGTTATGGCTCGTCTTCGGAGGGGGGAAGAGGGTACTTTAGAAAATACGGATTTTGTCACACTTCTGTGGCGGGGTGGGGCGGGGCCGGGCCGGGCCCAAGCGGTCGCGCGCCGCTGGGCCGGAAAAGGCGCAGGGGCCGCTGCGGTCAAGCCGCGGCCCCTGCCGAGGGGGAAGCTGCCGTTTCTGGGAACGTCAGGGGGCTTCGAACTTGTAGCCGACCCCGTAGATGGAATGGATCAGCTCCACATCCGGGGCGACTGCGGCGATCTTCTTGCGCAGCTTCTTGATGTGGCTGTCGATGGTACGGTCGCTCACCACCCGCTGGTCCGGGTAGATCCGGTCCATCAGCTGGGCCCGGGAGTAGATCCTTCCCGGGTTGCGGAACAAAAAGAGGAGCAGGTTGAATTCCACCGCGGTCAGGTCCAGTTCCTGCCCGTTCAGGACGGCCCGATAGCGGTCCGGGTCGAGCGTCAGCCCCCCCGTGGCCCCTTCCTGCTTGTCGACGGCCCGGCGCAGCACGGTCTTCACCCGGGCCACCACCTCGCGCGGGCTGAACGGTTTGCAGATGTAATCGTCGGCACCGAGCTCCAGGCCGAGCAGCCGGTCGATCTCTTCGACCCGCGCGGTGATCATGATGATCGGGACCTGGGAGAAGGTCCGGATCTCCTTGCAGATGTCCAGGCCGTTGCGTCCCGGGAGCATCAGGTCGAGCAGGATGAGGTCGGGCATCCGCTCCCTGACCTGGGACAGGACCTGGGTCCCGTCGGTAAGGCTGGTCCAGTCGAACCCGGCCTGGGTCAGGTATTCCCCGAGCACTGCGGCAAGTTTTTCCTCGTCTTCTACGATAAGTACGTTGGCGCCCATATCAGCTCCTTCTCAATGGCAGATCGATGCGGATCTGCACCCCTCCCAGCGGAGAGGGATGCGCGGTAATGGTTCCTTCGTGGGCTTCCACGATGTTCTTGCACAGGGAGAGTCCCAGCCCGGCTCCGCCCAGGGCCCGGTTCCGGGAATTCTCCACGCGGTAGAGCCGGTCGAAGAGCCGCTCCAGGTCCGCCTCCGGGACGCCGGGTGCGGTGTCCTCCAGATGGAGCGTGGCCCTTTGCCCGTGCCGCTCCAGGCGCACCGCGAGCTCCCCTTGGGGGTCGGTGTACTTCAACGAGTTCTCCAGGAGGTTGTCGAAGAGCTGGTGCAGCCTTTCCGGATCGGCGAAGAGCGGGAAATGGCAGCTGTCGGAGAAACTCTCGGAGAGCCGGATCCCCTTCTGGGCGAATTCGGACCGGAACAGGTCCAGCGCGTCGCAAAGCGCCTCCTTCAGGTCCATGTCCACCTTGCGGTAGTTGAGCCCCCCGATGTCATGCAGGGAGAGCTGGTAGAGGTCGTCGACCAGGCGGCTCAGCTGCATCACCTCGCCGTGGAGGGAGCGCATCGAATCCGCGGTCGGCAGGCGGATCCCGTCCTGGATCGCCTCGATCTCGCCGCGCAGGACCGCCAGCGGGGTGCGCAGCTCGTGGGAGATGTCGGCGACCCAGTGGCGGCGCGCCGCTTCGTTTTTCTCCAGGGTGAGGGCCAGGGTGTTGAAGTCGGCCCCGAGTTGCCCCAGTTCGTCGGCGGAATTTATCTCGACCCGGGTGTCGAACTTCCCGGAGGCGAGCCGGTGCATCGAGGAGGCCAGGAGCTTGATCGGGGAGACCAGCCGGTTCGCCAGCGGCATGGAAAGCGCCGCCGACACGAGGAGCATCACCGCCGCGATCATCCCCATGGCGACCTTTTGCCGCTTCACGAAGAGGAGCTGGTGCTGGTCGGTGAGGTGCAGGCGCGGCAGCATGCCGAGGTAGCCGACCACCTTTCCCCCCACCAGGAGCTTTTGGAAGGCCGCGTCCCGGTACGGCCTCGCCTGTTCGGGGGGGCCCATTACCTTCTGATGCTGCGCGTCGAGCAGGATCACCCGCATCTCGAAACGGTGCGCGAGCCGCTGCGGGAAGGCACCGCTGTGGTTGGCGAAACGGCGCGCCTGCCGAATGAGGAACTCCTCGCGTTCGGCGGCCCCGGTGCGATCTGCGTCCCGGTCCCGCTCGACGGTCCGGTCCCGCTGCCCCAGCCGCTCCATTTCGATGACTCCCCGGGTGCCCGCAACGATCCGGAACCAGGTCTCGGGAGAATCCTTCAAAAACTGCCAGTTGCCGTGCTCGGTGTAACTATGCACCAGGATCTCGGCGAGGCGGTCCATCCGCTCCTTTTCCATGGTGTTCACGTAGGCGAGAAAGCCGCGCCCGATGCTCCATTGCATGATCAGGAACATGCAGATGACGGCGGCGCCGGTGGCGGCGAGCATGGCGATGAAAAGGCGGTACTTGATCATTATCTTCACAGGGCCCTCAAGAAGGTCGGAGCGGTCTTTCCTGTTATTAGCACAGCTGAAGAAAAACCGCCATCAAAGAGGTGGGCAACCCCGCCAATTCCTTGCTTTTTACAAGGTTATGACACAGTTTGCACGGGAAATTGCCGCGTTGAGAGAGCCGCCGGGACCGCGGAGCGGTAAATAAAACTGTCACTGTCCGGTCAGACTGTGCTACAGTGAGGCCAGTTTACGTCAAGGACCCCACGGGCCTTTCGCGCCTTTGGGGTCTTTGTGTGCCATCAACACCTATCAGGAGTATCAGTGCAATTTGTAGATTTTAAGTTGGACCCGCGGATTCAGGAGGCGGTGGCGGCGGTGGGATACCAAACCCCGACCCCGATCCAGTTGCAGGCAATCCCGCCCGTCATGGAAGGCAAAGACGTCATGGGGCTCGCCCAGACCGGAACCGGCAAGACCGCCGCCTTCGGGCTGCCCCTTTTGCATCGGCTGGCGCAGGGAGGGCGCGGCACGGTTCGCGCCGTGGTGGTTGCGCCGACCCGCGAACTCGCCGAGCAGATCAACGAGTCGCTCGTCGCCTTGGGCAAACGCACCGGGTTGAGGAGCCTTACCGTGTACGGCGGGGTTAATATCAACACCCAGACCAAGCGGCTCAAGGAGGGGGTGGACATCGTGGTCGCCTGCCCGGGGCGGCTTTTGGACCACGTCGGCCAGGGGACCATCGACCTTTCCAAGGTGGAGATGCTGGTGCTCGACGAGGCGGACCAGATGTTCGACATGGGATTTCTCCCCGACGTGCGCCGCATCCTTCGGGTGCTCCCCTCGCAGCGGCAGACCCTGATGTTCTCGGCGACCATGCCGGACGACATCAAGCGGCTGGCCCACGAGATCCTGCGCCGTCCGGTGACGGTACAGGTGGACCGGGTGGCACCGGCCGCAACCGTGTCCCACGCCCTTTACCCGGTCTCCCAGCACCTCAAGACCCCGCTTCTGTTCGAGCTTTTGCACCACACCGACACCGAGAGCGTCCTCGTCTTCACCAAGACCAAGCACCGGGCCAAGCGGGTTGGGGAGCAGCTGGAAAAGGCCGGCTACAAGGCGACCTCGCTGCAGGGAAACCTTTCCCAGAACCGACGCCAGGCCGCGCTGGACGGCTTCCGCGACGGCACCTTCCAGATCCTCGTAGCGACCGACATCGCCGCACGCGGCATCGACGTCTCGCAGATCTCCCACGTGATCAACTACGACATCCCCGACACGCCGGAGGCCTACACGCACCGGATCGGCCGTACCGGGCGCGCGGCGCGGACCGGTGACGCCTTCACCATGGTGACCGAAGAGGACACCGCCATGGTGCGGAGCATCGAGCGGGTGCTCGGGTCGAAGATCGAGCGCCGCCGGGTGGAAGGATTCGACTACAGCGTGGCCGCACCGCAGAAGGATCAGGAGTTCGCCCGTGCCCCCCGCGAGCCGCAACGCCGCCGCGAGGCGACCGCCAAGCCGGCGCCGAAGAAAGCCGGAAGCAGCGAGGGAAGCGGGGGCCGTCCCGGGAAGGGACCCCGCCGTCCCGCCGCAGCGGCCGCCAAGCAGGGGCCGGGGCACCACGCCGCGCGGGAAGGAAATCGTCCCCAAGCAAACGGCGGGGGCAGCGGCCAGCGCACCGCCGGAACGGGAGCCGCCGCGCGCCCGGGGAACCGGCAGGCCCCCCGCAGCGGGAGGTAACCCGTAGCATCTCCCACCCGTCCTCCACCGTGAGGATGGGGTTAGCTTCAGATCAAACAAAAAGGGGGACGGCCCAGCGGCCGTCCCCCTTTTCGCATGCTCTGTCTGCCCCGTTACCCCTGCGTCGACCAGTGGCCGTGGAGGTTGCAGTATTCGCGGGCGGTGACGCTGGTTGCGGAGATGTTGAAGGTCGCCTCCGGTGCCTGGCCCGGCTGCAGCATCTGACGGTACACCTTCCCGTCGGCGATGATCTCGATCCACTCGATGTAGTGGGCGCTTTCCATCGGATGGGCCACGCTGCCGACCTTCACCTTGATCACGCCGTTCCCCTTCTCGATTACCGGGACGTGCTTTTCCTTCGCCGCGTCGACGGTGTTCTCGGTCTTCAGCGCCATCGGAGCGCCGCAGCAGACGAGTTCGCCTGCGCCGGGGTGAAAGACTTCAACGATATTGCCGCAACTGTCACATTTATAAACCTGTAATGCCTCTGCCATGTGATGCCCTCCTTGATGTAGATGTGGTGCCGGATGTGGTGCTGGTGCGAAAGCTTACTTGAGCCAGCCGGCGAGGTTGGTCGCGAGCTGCTGGTTTTCCCGGTCGAGGAATTTGTTCTGGAAGATGGCGTCGTCCCCGAAGACGATGAACCCCCCGCTGCCGACGGTTCCCGCCACCGCTACGCCGAACGATCCGGTCGCCTCTTTTCGGGGGATCTTGCTCCCGTCCAGATCGATCCAGGCGTTGGGGCCGGTGGCCGCGATGACGCGGGAGGCGTCACTGGTGTTCTTGACCCCCCAGACTCCGTAGAGGCTGAAGGTCTCCACCCCTTTAAGGACCGGGTGACTGCCGAGGTTGGTGACCCGAAAGTTCATCGGATCGCCGTTGATGATGTTTTCCCGCTCGTGGATGACGCCGTTGGTGTAGGCGACTTCCAGCCGCTGCAAAAGTCCCTCGAGCGGCGGTGCGATGTGGAGCATGATCGCCACCTTCCCCCCCCGCAGCAGAAACCGCACCACCGCGTCGGTCTCCTCGGCGTTGAAAGGACGAAAGGCGCCGGAGATGATCAGCCCGTCGACTCCTTTAAGGGTTGCATCGGTAAGCGCGGTGTCGCAGGAAACCACCCGCGCTCCGGCTTTCTGCAAGGTCCCGGCCAGGCCGGAGAGCTGCAGCGGCCCGGTTCCCTCGGGGGAGAAGCGTTCCCCGTGGCTGTTGTCGAACATCACCGTCTGGGCGCTGGCCACGCCGGTGGTGATCATCCCAATTAAAACGACCAGTACCAGTATACACATTAATCTGCCACGGCAAGCCATATGACCCCCTTTTTCCTGTTGTGCCAAACAGGACTAAACTTATCCTGTTCGGCCTTATAGCAGTATTGCCCCGGTGGCGCAAGTCTTTTTAAGTTGGCGTGGTTGCGTAATCGGCCGGGATCTTCCCCGTGGGGCATCGCGTCGTTGACAGGAAGGCGGGTGCCGATGTATTAAAAGGGGTCGAATCAAATTCCAATTGGAAATCCCAGGAGAACAAGATGATTACCCATATCGTACTTTTCAAGCTCAAGGACGCGACCGCCGAGGGAATCCAGAAGGCCCAGGAACTGCTCCTCAGCATGGATGGCAAGGTCGAGATGCTGCGGCACCTGGAGGTCGGGGTGGATGTGATCCGCTCGGAGCGCTCCGCCGACATCGCCCTGGTCACCAAGTTCGATTCCCTGGCCGATCTGCAGGCATACCAGGTACATCCCTACCACGCCAACGAAGTCGCCGCCTACATGAGGAGCGTCTGCTCCCAGGTCGTCGCCGCCGACTACGAAGGGTAAGCCACGCCCCATACTCCCCCTCCCGCGCGGCGAGGGGGGACTCAAACGATTCAGGAGGAAAGAAATGTCGCAGTGTCCATGCGGGACCGGCCTTAGCTATGAAGAGTGCTGCCTCCCGGCGATCAAGGGAGAGAGGCCGGCCGCCACGGCCGAAGCGCTGATGCGTTCCCGTTACTCGGCCTATGTAAAGGTCGAGACCGACTACCTTTTGGAAACCACCCACCCGAAACACCGGACCGGCTACGATGCGGCCGGAACCAAGGAGTGGGCGGAGACCGCGGAATGGGAAGGGCTGGAGATCGTCTCGGTCGAGAAGGGCGGGGCGGAGGACAGCACCGGCGAGGTCGAGTTCATCGCCCGCTGGAAAGAGAAGGGGAGCCCCCGCTCGCACCACGAAGTGGCGCTGTTCAAGAAGGACAAGGAGCAGTGGTTCTTCACCGACGGCAAGATGGTCACCGCCAAACCGGTCGTCCGGACCTCGCCCAAGGTCGGGCGCAACGATCCCTGCCCCTGCGGCAGCAATCTCAAATACAAGAAGTGCTGCGGGAAGTAGCAATGGACAATTGACAAGGTGGTTCAATTGACAATGGACAATTGACAATTGACAACGAAAACCTTGGCAGTCCTTTGACCAACGACGCCTGATTGCAGTAGCACTATAGATACAAAGGACATTCAGTTGGCAATGAGGTAAGGACTCATTGTCAATTGTCCATGGTCCATTGTCCATTGAAGGGGTTTATATGGCTGTCGCCAAGAAGATAAGCGGTTTCATCGAGAAGTCGTCCTGGATCAGAAAGATGTTCGAGGAAGGGGAGCAGCTGCGCCGCCAGTACGGGGCCGACAAGGTGTTCGACTTCACCCTCGGCAACCCGGATGTCGATCCCCCGGCTGATTTCTACGGGGCGTTCAAACGGCTCGCCAACGATCCGATTCCCGGCATGCACCGTTACATGAACAACGCCGGCTACGTGGAGACCAGGAAGGCGGTTGCCGCCACCCTGAGCGCCGCATCCGAGCTCCCGGTCGAGGCGGACCACGTGGTCATGACGGTCGGCGCCGGCGGTGCGCTCAACACCGTTCTCAAAACGATCCTCAACCCGGGCGACGAGGTCATCATCCTCACCCCGTTCTTTGTCGAGTACCGCTTCTACATCGACAACCACGGCGGGGTGCCGGTCGAGGTCTGGACCGACCGGGAAACCTTCCAGCTCGACATCGATGCCATCGGCCTTGCCATCAACGCCAAGACCCGCGCCATCATCGTCTGCTCGCCCAACAACCCGACCGGCGTGATCTATCCCGCGGAAAGCCTCAAGCGCCTCGGCGAACTGGTGAGCGCGAAAGAGCAGGAGTTCGGCCGCCAGATCTGCGTCATCTCCGACGAGCCCTACGCCCGGATCGTCTACGACGGCAATAACGTACCCAACATCTTCCGCTACGTGCAGAACTCGGTCATCGTCACCTCCCACAGCAAGGACCTGGCGCTCCCCGGCGAGCGGATCGGTTATCTCGCCGCCAACCCGCGCATGAAAAACGTGGGCCAGTTCATGGAAGGCACGATCTTCTCCAACCGCGTCCTCGGCTTCGTGAACGCTCCGGCACTGATGCAGCGCCTGGTGGCCGAACTGCAGAACTCCTCGGTCGACATCGCGGCCTACCAGACCAAGCGGGACATCCTCTACAACGCGCTGACCGGGATGGGGTTCGAGATGGTGAAGCCGGACGGCGCCTTCTACTTCTTCCCGAAATCGCCGCTTGCCGACGACGTGGAGTTCGTGAAGGCCGCGCAGAAGCACAAGATCCTGCTCGTCCCCGGCGTCGGCTTCGGCGCGCCCGGGTACTTCCGGATCGCCTACTGCGTGGACCAGGGGATGATCGAGCGGAGCCTCCCGGCCTGGGCAGAGCTCGCCCGCGAGCTCGGGATCTCCAAGTAAGAGCCGTTCGGCGTTCGACGTTCGGCGTTGGACGTGGAGGTTCAACTCGGCAACTGAAGGCGCCAACCCTGTGGGAGCGCCATTCCTGGCGCGAACTACCGCTGGATTCGCGCCAGGAATGGCGCTCCCACAGCAAGACCCAAAGCGTCCTTCAATAGCATCCTTTTTTCTGGGGAACCCCATCCTCACGCCGCCCATCCATTTGAAAGATGAGGGTGGTCAGCTCGCATACCACGGAACCACCATGAACGAAACAATTCTCATAGTCGACGATGAGGAAGGGATCCGCTCCTCGCTCGCCGGCATCCTTGAGGACGAAGGGTACCGCACCATCGCCGCCGCCGATGGGATGGAGGCGCTCGCCGTATGCAAGCGGGAGATCCCGCGCCTGGTGCTGCTTGACATCTGGATGCCCAGGATGGACGGGCTGCAGACGCTGCAGGCCCTCAAGGAGCGCTACCCGGAGCTGAACGTGATCATGATGAGCGGGCACGGCACCATCGAGACCGCCGTCAAATCCACCAAGCTCGGTGCCTACGACTTCATCGAGAAGCCGCTGTCGCTGGAGAAGGTGGTGGTGACGGTGGAAAACGCCCTCGCCATGACCCGCCTCAAGGAGGAGAATGCTTCGCTGCGCGGCCTGGTGCTGCAAAGCCACGAGATGATCGGGAGCTCCCCGGCCATGGTGAAGCTTCGGGAGCAGATCCGGATGGTCGCCCCCACCAACGCCTCGGTCCTGATCACCGGCGAAAACGGGACCGGCAAGGAACTGGTGGCGCGGTCGGTCCACTTTCACAGTCAACGGCGCGAAAAGCCGTTTATCGAGATCAACTGCGCCGCTATTCCCGAGGAACTGATCGAAAGCGAGCTCTTCGGGCACGAACGGGGTGCCTTCACCGGCGCGGTCGCCCAGAAGAAGGGAAAGTTCGACCAGGCCGATGGCGGGACCATCTTCCTCGACGAGATCGGGGACATGTCGCTCAAGACCCAGGCGAAGGTGCTCCGGATCCTCCAGGAGCGGAAGTTCGAGCGGGTAGGCGGGACGCGCACCATAGAAGTCGATGTGCGGGTGGTTGCGGCGACCAACAAGCTCCTCGAGGAGGAGATCAAAAACGGGGCCTTCCGTGAGGACCTCTTCTACCGGCTCAACGTGGTTCCTTTCAAGGTGCCGTCCCTCAGGGACCGGCGCGACGACATACCGCTTTTGGTCACCTACTTCCTCGACACCTTTTGCCGTCGCGAGGAGCGCGAGCTCAAGATGATCGTGCCGGAGGCGCTGGAGGCGCTGAAGCGCTACGACTGGCCCGGGAACGTGCGCGAGCTGAAGAACATCGTGGAAAGGCTCGTGATCATGACGCCGGGCGGCACCATTACCGTCAATCACCTCCCCGACTACCTGGTCAACGACGCCGGTTCGCGCGACGGCAACACCGGGAGGCTGGAGAGCGTTTTGGAGCTCTCTTCGCTGCGCGAGGCGCGGGAGGAGTTCGAAAAGGAATTCATCATCCAGAAGCTGGAGGAAAACGACTGGAACGTCTCACGCACCGCCGAAGCGATCGAACTCGAGCGGAGCAACCTGCACCGCAAAATCAAGAGCTACGGGATCGACGTTAAGAAAGGTTCGTAGCTCATGCTGTTTCGCCTCTTCATCCTCTTCGCCATCGTTCCCGTCATCGAGATCTACCTGCTGATCAAGGTCGGCTCGGTGATCGGCGGGCTGCCGACCGTTGCCATCCTGCTCGCGATCAGTCTGCTGGGGGCCTACCTGGTCCGGCACCAGGGTTTTGCCATCCTCAGGAAGATCCAGGAGGAACTTGCGCAGGGGCGGCTTCCCGCGGCCCAGCTTCTGGACGGGGCGCTGGTCCTGGTGGGGGGAGTGCTCCTGATGACTCCCGGCTTCTTCACCGATTTCCTGGGCATTTTCTTTCTCATCCCCCTTACCCGAAACATCATCAAGATGTGGCTGGGACTCTGGCTGCGTAACCGCCTGGCCGGCGGTGGCTTTGTCATCCGCCGCTTCTGATCCTTCTCTGCAGTCCCTCCTTTTTTATCCAGAATCTTCTCCTGCCGTTGCCTGTCGGCCGCTCAAAGTTACAATGTAGCTTTACTCTTTGACCTGCGCCTTTGCCTGCAGGAGCGGCATTCCTGTCGCAATCAGCGGCAATCCATCCCGGCAGAAATGCCGTTCCTACAGTGTTGGGCCCCACGTAATCCATTTCGCTTCAACCTTTTGCTGCGGAGATAGCCATGATCAACGTCGAGGTCTACCGGGGGCTCCCGGTCACGGAACAGGCGGTGGAGATCGTCGAGCGGAAGGGGACCGGACACCCCGACCAGATGTGCGACAGCATCATGGAGGCGATTTCGGTCGCGCTGGCCCGGACCTATCTCAAGGAGTTCGGCGTCATCCTGCACTACAACATAGACAAGTGCCTCCTGGCCGCGGGGAGGGTGGAGAAGCGGTTTGGCGGGGGGAGGGTGCTGGAGCCGATGGAGTTGACCATCGGCGACCGGGCCACGTACAGCGCCTTCGGCAAAGAACTTCCGATCCGGGAGATCGCGGTGGAGGCCGCACAAACGTGGCTGCGGGAAAACCTGCGCCGGGTCGACCCGACCAATCACATCCAGTACCGGGTGAAGCTCGCGCCGGGGTCGGAGGAACTATCCGACATCTTCCGGCGCCCGGGCGACGTCCGGTGCGCCAACGATACCTCGGCCGCCGTCGGCTATTATCCGCTCAGCCCAACCGAGCTGACGGTTCTCGCCGTGGAGCACGAGCTCAACTCCGCAGCGTTCAAGAGGCTTTTCCCGGAGACGGGGGAGGATGTGAAGGTGATGGGGCTGCGCCGCGGCAACACGCTCGACCTGACCGTTGCCATGCCGCTTCTGGCCGAACGGATCGAGTCGGAAAAGGAATACTTCGACCGCAAACAGAAGATCTATGCGGCGCTCAAGGTCTTTCTCTCGGAACAATCCGGTTTCAGCGAGTTCGGGATCGGCTTCAACACGCTGGACCAACCCGGGCGGGGATTGGGCGGGGTCTATCTTTCCCTGCTCGGCACTTCCGCCGAGGACGCCGATTCCGGACAGGTCGGCCGCGGCAACCGGGTAAACGGCATCATCCCGATGGGGCGGCCGATCGGGACCGAGGCGGCGGCGGGCAAGAATCCGATGAGCCACGTCGGAAAGATCTACAACGTCTTGGCGCATCGCCTCGCCCGCGCCATCTGCGAGCGGTTCGAAGGGGTGCGGGGGGCGTACGTGCTGCTGCTGAGCCGGATCGGGGAACCGATCGACCAGCCGCTGATGGCGAGCGCCCAACTCATCCTGGAGAAGGGGGTCGCTCCCGAGCCTGTTGCCCGGAGGGTGGAGGAGATGATGGCGGCTGAATTTGCCGGGATCAATGCGTTCTGTCTTGCCCTAGCCAACGGTGCGTTCAGCATTTGCTGATGGAAATTCACCGAATTGTCACCTTTTGTCCTGTGGTATCCCTTGCAGGAAACGGCACCGGTATGGTATCTTTCGGAACTTCAAAAGCCTAAGTCATTCTCCTGATTGGTCTTCCCTGCCGGTCCCACCGGTGGGAAGCTGGAATGGGGATGGGGCAAACAGGCATGCGCTGGTTGATAAAGGAGGCGTACCATGGCCCTTGATGCTGCAATGTTGAACGAGGCGAACCTGACCGAGGACGGGGTGCGTCAATCCATCACCGAGATCACCAAAGGTGTCTTTTCGATGATGGTGATGCTCGACATCGAGGACCAGTATCCGCTGACCGAGCCGGTGACCTCGTTTCACGAAACCGTCACCAGCATGGTTGGGCTGGCCGGTAGCCACTGCGGCGTTTTGGCGGTCCACTGCCCGAAACCGCTCGCGCTGAAGATCGCGTCGAACATGCTCGGCATGGAGGTCGAGGAGATGGGCGAGGACGTCAACGACGCCATGGGCGAGATCGCCAACATGATCGGCGGCGACGTGAAGCACATCTTCTCCCCGGGAGGCGGCGACCTCAGCCTCTCCATCCCGACCGTCATCTATGGCAGCGACTATGTCATGGAGAGCGTTTCCAACACGGAATCGCTGCTGATGCCGTTTGACTGCGGCGGCGACCGCTTTCTCCTTTCTTTCACCATCAGCAAGCTATAGCATTGCAGCGGCCGCTTCTCTCTTAACCGGAGATCGCATCCTTACCAGTTCAGGTTCCTCCCTTTTTCCCCTGGACCGGGGGAACGCCGGATTGCTCTCTGGCTGCTGCCGGGCCTGATAGCATTGCCCTTTGTCCTTATTTGCCCTGTCACTCATTATCTTTTTCTTCCTTTGCCATCCTTTTTTTGCCATTACGGCCTCAGTCTTACTAGGATTCCCGGCCGGTTTACCCAACCAATCTGTTGACAAGAGCACATTTAGTGGAGAAAATGAACCGTCGCTGAGCCTCGATTGAGGTACGGCGGATTGCTCCCGCTCTCCGCTGCGTAAGGTGACCCGGAGGATCATTGGACACCGTTTTTCTCGAACTCACCGCCATTTTCATCCTCGTTTGCATCAACGGTTTTTTTGCCTGTTCCGAATTCGCCGTCATCTCCGTCCGCAAGAGCAAGATCGCGCAGCTGGTCGATGAAGGTGACCCGCGCGCCGTCATGGTTGAGACCCTCCAGAAAGACCCCCACCGGCTCCTCGCCATCGTTCAAATCGGCATGACCCTGATCGGCTCCACCGCCTCGACGGTGGGCGGCGTCATTGCCGTCGATTACCTGCGCCCCTTGCTGCAGGCCTCTTCCTTCGCGTTTGTCAGCCACGCCGCCGAGCCGATCGCGGTTTCCCTCGTGGTCATGGCCATTTCCTACCTCTTGCTGATCCTTGGCGAACTGGTTCCCAAAACGCTCGGACTGCAGTATGCCGACACCATTTCCCTGCGGATCTCCCGGCCCATCACCGTGCTCGCCAGAGTCGCCGGTCCGCTGGTGGTGGTGCTGACGGCTTCGAGCAAGGCGGTGCTTCGGCTGATGGGGGTCAAAGGGGAGGGGCAGGGATTCATGACCCGGGAAGAGGTGGCCCATATCGTGGCCGAAGGGCACGAGAGCGGGATCTTCAGCGAGACCGAGCACGAGTTCATCGAAAACGTCTTTGATTTCACCCACACCTCGGTGCGCGAAGTCATGGTCCCGCGGACCAGGGTGGTGGCCTTCGATATCGACTTTCCCAAGGAGGAGATCCTGAACGGCGTTCTCGACAACCAGTATTCCCGCTACCCCG
Organism: Geomesophilobacter sediminis; assembly: GCF_016458275.1. Taxonomy (GTDB): domain Bacteria; phylum Desulfobacterota; class Desulfuromonadia; order Geobacterales; family Geobacteraceae; genus Geomesophilobacter; species Geomesophilobacter sediminis. Next base: position 46,997 of record NZ_JAEMHM010000018.1, on the reverse strand, counting down.
TGTACCGCGGGACCATCGAGGAGATCGTCGGTTTCATCCACGGCAAGGACCTCCTCGGGCGGATGGTCCGGGAGCCGGACTTCGACATCCGTTCCATCGTGCGCCCCCCCTTCTTCGTCCCGGAAGGGAAGAAGGTGAGCGACCTGCTCAAGGAGATGCAGAAGACCCGGATCCACATGGCGGTCGTGGTGGACGAGTACGGTGGGATCAGCGGGATTGTTACCACGGAGGACCTGCTGGAAGAGCTGGTGGGGGAGATCGAGGACGAGCACGACATAGGCGAGCCGAGCCGGGTCGAGGTGCTGGCCGATGGCAGCTACCTGGTCGACGCCCTCATTTCGATATCCGATTTGGAGGATTTGCTGGAGATCAAGCTTGGTGAGGATCTCCCCTATGACACGTTGGCGGGGCTGGTCCTGGACCGGTTGGGGAGGTTCCCCGAGAACGGGGAACGCCTGCCGCTGAACGAGTACACCCTGGTATGCGAGGAAGTCACCCAGACCGCAATCGGCAAAGTCAGGATCTTCTTGCCCCAAGGTAAAGATGAAGTGTAGGAGCGAGATCCGACCTCGCTGATCGCGGCAGCAATGTCGCTCCTACAAGTAAAATGGCTGGATCAGAGATTAGGAAAAGAAAAGGCCCCTTCCACTCGGCAGGGGCCTTTTCTTTTTTAGTGGTGCGCCGGTTTCTTGGCCACCAGGACCGAGATGAGGATCGAGATGACCAGGGTCCCCAGGATGAACCCCAGGGAGAAATGGAGAGGGACTTCGACCAGGTCGGCGATCAGCATCTTGATGCCGACAAAGGTGAGGATGAAGGAGACGCCGAGCTTCAAGTAGACGAACATCTCCATGACGTGGGCCAAAAGGTAATACAGGGACCTAAGCCCCATGATGGCGAAGACGTTGGAGGTGTAGACGATGAACGGATCGTGGCTCACCGCGAGGACGGCGGGGATGGAGTCGACGGCGAAGATGAGATCGCTCGATTCGACCACGAGCAGCGCCAGGAAAAGCGGAGTGGCCGCCCGCATGCCGCACTTCTGGATGAAGAAGCGATCGTCCCGGATTCGCTTGGTGATCGGGAAGACCTTCGCCACCAGGCGGACCAGGATGTTTTTGTCCGGCTCCATCTTCTCGTCGCGGCGGAAGGCCATCTTGATCCCGGTGTAGACCAGGATGGCGCCGAAGACGTACATCATCCAATGGAACCGCTCGATCAGCTCGATCCCGATGACGATAAAGACGGCGCGCATGACGAGCGCGCCCATGATCCCCCACTTCAAGACCTTCGGCTGGTGCCGTTTGCTGATCCCGAAAAAGGAAAAGATCATGATGAAGACGAAGAGGTTGTCGACGGAAAGCGACTCTTCGATGACGTAGCCGGTGAAGAATTCCAGCGCCTTCACCTGTCCCAGGAAATACCAGACCCCGGCATTGAACAGCAGGGCAAGCGAAACCCAGACGAGGGTCCAGGAAAGCGCTTCTTTGAAGCGGATCTCGTGGGTTTGCCGGTTGAAGACCCAGAGGTCCAGGATGAGCATCACGGCGATGACCGCCGCGAAGACGATCCACATGATTTCTTGACCAGTCACCGGAACTCCTTTCGGGATGAAGCATAAGCCTGTCACATCGGGGGCACCGGGTTCATGCGGTAGGAGCGATATTCTTGTCGCGATTCAGCCGCGCATGGTGGGGACGGGCCAGCCCCCAGCCCCCAGACCCCGCCTTACCTGCGACCGTACACCATCGCCTCCAGGCGGGCGATCCGGTCTTCCATCGGCGGATGGGTCGAGAAGAGCCGCACCAGTCCTTCGGCGGAGAGGGGATTCACGATGAACATGTGGGCGGTCGCCGGGCGCGCCTCCTGCATCGGGATGGCATGCGACGCCGTTTCGAGCTTCCTCAGGGCGTTCGCCAGGGAAAGCGGGTTGCCGCAGAGCTTCGCGCCGGTTTCGTCGGCGAGGTATTCGCGGGAGCGCGACACCGCCAGCTGGATCAGCATTGCCGCGATCGGCGCGATGATCGCCAGCGCCAGCCCGCCCAAAAGGCCGCCGCGCTCGTCGTCGTCATCCCGGCCGCCGCCGAAGATCGCCGCCCACTGCAGCATGTTGCCGAGCATCGAGATCGCGCCGGCGATGGTGGCCGCGATGGTGGAGATCAGGATGTCGCGGTTCTGTACGTGCCCCAGCTCGTGGGCGAGCACCCCGGTCAGCTCTTCGGGGGTAAGGATGCGGAGGATCCCTTGGGTTGCGGCAACCGCGGCGTGCTCGGGGTTGCGCCCGGTCGCGAAGGCGTTCGGGCTCTCGGTCGGGATGATGTACACCCGCGGCATGGGAAGCCCGGCCTGGACGGCGAGCCGGCGCACGATCCCGTACAGCTGGGGCGCCTCGTGTTCGGTCACCTCCTGCGCACCGTACATCCGGAGCACGATCTTGTCCGAAAACCAGTAGGAAAAGATGTTCATGGCGCAGGCGATGAAAAAGGCGGTGAACATCCCACCCCTCCCGCCGATTGCGTTCCCCATGGCCACCATCAGCAGCGTCAGGGACGTAAGAAGAACCGCAGTCTTGAATCTGTTCATGTCGTACCTCCTGTGGATTGCTGCCCGGGTAAATAAAAAGACCTTTACCCAGGCGCGTTGATTATAAGCGCTGGATAAAGGTCTTGCATGCGATGACGTTGGGTGTCATGCCCCGAGTCCGGGCCTCATCGGCCGTCTTGACGATACTCGGGCCGGCCGATCATTTCGGCCGCTAGCTACTCCCCTTTAATTCAGGAAGGAATATAAGTAGTCCTTTGTTTACTGTCAACCTTTTTCGTGGAATTTTCAACCGCGATTCCATCGGCCAAAAGGATCGCCTCGGCGAGCTGACGCATGGAAATCCTGCGGTCCATCGCCAGTCGCTGCATGCGGCGAAACGCCTCCGCTTCGGTGAGCCCGTCGCGCTCCATCAGCCGCCCTTTTGCCTTCTCCACCACCTTCCTGCTCTCGATGGTCTCCTTGAGCGCCGCCACTTCACCCTTCAGGGCGTGCAGACGGCGCGCCGCTGCCAACGAGAGCACCAATGCCGCGGTCAGTTCCTCTTCACGCAAAGGCTTGGTCAGAATCGCCGACACTCCGGATTCCACCCCTTTCTGCGCGGTCTCCAGATCGCACTTTTCGGCAACCAGGATGATCGGAATGCTGAAGCGCTCCCAGAGCTTCCTGGACGTGGCATGGATCGTTTCATCGTTGGGCGAAATTTCCAATACGGCAACCTCGGGCAGGGTTTCCGCCGCCTCGGCGAGCAGCTCACCAGAACCGGAGCAAGCTATTATTTCAGCAAACCCCTGCTCTTTCAGCCTCTTTTTTAGGCTGCCGAGGAGTCTTTCGTCGCCAATGCTCAGGATCGCTTTCCTCATGTTTTCACCCCCTTTCGCCGAATCTCGCCAAACTGATGCGGCCCTCACCGGAGTAAAAAGCATATATCGTTCCAAAACTGATTGACTGGTGCTATAAGTGACTTCTGCTTTGCCGTAAGGGCTTCGCCGGTGTGGACTGTATACGAAACGGCGGGGCGATGGCGCCCGGAGGTGGAATACGTGAATAAAAAGATCGTCGCGATCGTCGTCGTGCTGCTGATAGCTGCCGCCCTAGCGTACGCCGTGCACCCCCGCGGGAAGCGGGAGGATGAGGGTGTCCTGCGCATTTCGGGGAACGTGGAGGTGACCGAGGTGCAGGTGAGCTTCAAGATCCCGGGGCGCGTGGCCCAGCGCGCGGTCGACGAAGGGGCCCTGGTAAAGAAAGGGGACCTGGTGGCCCGGCTGGACGACGCCGAGCTGAAGCAGGCGCTGGATCAGGCGAGCGCCGAGGCGGAGGCGGCCGGGGCGAATCTGGCCGAGCTGCAGGCGGGGTCGCGGCGCGAGGAGATCGCGGAGGGTGAGGCCCAACTGGAGCGGACCCAGGCCGAGGCGATCCGGCTGGAGGCCGATTACCAGCGGGCGGCCGCCCTTTATCGCAAGGAGGTGATCCCCAAGGCCCAGCTCGACCAGGCCCGGGCGGCGCGGGACAGCCAGGTGGCGAGCGTGCGCGAGCGGAAGGAGGCCCTGCAGCTTTTGCGCAAAGGACCGCGCCGCGAGCGGATCGACGAGGCGAAAGCCCGGCTCAAGCAGGCCCAGGCGGTCGTGGCCAATGCCCAGGAGCGGTTAGGCTATGCGACGCTCACCGCTCCCTTGACCGGGATGGTCCTCTCCAAGGGGATCGAGCCGGGCGAGCAGGTGGCGGCGGGAACGCCGGTCATCACCGTTGGGGACATGGGAGACACCTGGGTGAAGGGATACATCCCGGAAGCCGAGCTGGGGCGGGTCAAGCTCGGGCAGCGCGCCCGGGTTTTGAGCGACAGCTACCCCGGCAAGTCCTTCGAAGGGAAGGTGAGCTTCATCTCCAGCGAGGCCGAATTCACCCCCAAAAACGTCCAGACCGAGAAGGAGCGGGTGAAGCTCGTCTACCGGGTGAAGATCTCCATTCCGAACCAGAACCAGGCCCTCAAGCCGGGGATGCCGGTCGATGCCGAGATCCTGGTGGGGGGCTAGCGCGGCCGATGGACGCGATCCGGACCGAGAAGCTCTCCAAGTGCTTCGGGGAGGTGCGAGCGGTCGACGAGCTTACCTTGAGCGTCGCCGAAGGAGAGCTCTTTGCCCTGATCGGCTCCGACGGGGCGGGGAAGAGCACCACGCTCCGGATGCTGACCGGGATCATGGACCCGACCTCGGGTGCAGCGTACGTGCTGGGGAGCCGGATGCCGGAACAGGGGCCCAAGGTAGCCGAGTCAATCGGCTACATGAGCCAGCGCTTCGGCCTCTATCCCGACCTCACCGTGCTGGAGAACATCCGTTTCTACGCCGAGATCCACATGCTCCCCCGCAAGGCGGTCGCCCCCCGGATCGAGGAGCTCCTTGCCTTTGCCAAGCTCGCGCCGTTCAAGGACCGCCCCGCCGGCAAGCTCTCCGGCGGCATGAAACAGAAACTCGGGCTTGCCTGCGCCCTGATCCATACCCCCCGGGTCCTTTTTCTCGACGAGCCGACCAACGGGGTCGATCCCGTGTCGCGCCGCGATTTCTGGCGCATCCTCTACCAGCTCTTGGCCCAGGGCGTCACCATCTGCGTGACCACCGCCTACCTTGACGAGGCCGAGCGCTGTCACCGGGTGGGGCTCATGCACAAGGGAAAGCTTTTGGCCTGCGATGCGCCGCAGGCGCTCAAGGGATTGGTGAAAGGGGGCGTTTTGGAACTCGAGACGGCGGATCCTCGCCATGCGGTGCGGCTGCTGTCGGCGGCCTTTCCCACCGGCTCGGTCGCCCTCTTTGGCGAGCGGGTGCATCTCTATGCCGCCGACCCGGAGCAGGCGGCCGGGGTGGCAGTGCATGCCCTGGAACAGGGGGGGATGTCCCCTCCGACGATCCGGCCGGTCGAGCCGTCCCTGGAAGACGTGGTCGTCTCGATGATCCGGGAGCAGGAGCAAGGGGAGGGGAGCCGGCTTTAGTAATCCCGGTGGTGAGCTGAACCTACCCTACCCTGTGGGAGCGCCATTCCTGGCGCGATCCGCCGAAGGCGGTGACAGCCGGTTGTTCGCGCCTGGAAAGGCGCTCCCACAGGGTAGGCAGCAATCTAGCTACGTGGCGCCGACATCGGTAGGGACGCAGCAAGCTGCGCCCGTAACGACCGACCAGTCCCCCTTTGGCAAAAGGGGGGCAGGGGGATTTGCCTTTGAGGTTTCGTCTTGCCATGGCTGAGGAAACCTTCTGAGTAAGTTGCCAAGACGTCCCCTCTCCTTCAAGGAGAGGGACAGGGTGAGGATGGGGGGAATTGGGCAACTTTCTCTTTGAACAAGACGTCACTCGGTGACGTGGGCGGCTCAGAAGCAAATCCCCCCCGGCCCCCCTTTTTCAATGGGGGAGATACGGTCGGACACCATTCACCGAGGGGAACCGGCACTTTCGGAGCCAGTCCCTATCGTCCCATCATTTGCCCCTTCATTTCCCGCCGGTTTTACCGATACGGCAGGAAAAACCTTTTCAAGAGCTGACGCTTACCTATGGCCGATACCCCTGCCTCCGACATCGCTGTTTCCCTGCGCGACCTCACCAAGCGGTTCGGCGACTTCGTCGCGGTTAACGGCGTCACCCTCGATGTTCCCAAGGGGGAGGTCTTCGGCTTCCTCGGCCCCAACGGCGCCGGCAAATCCACCACCATCCGCATGCTCTGCGGCATCCTCCCCCCCACCTCCGGCACCGGCACCGTCGCCGGCTTCGACATCGTCTCCCAATCCGAACAGATCAAGAGCAACATCGGTTACATGAGCCAGAAGTTCTCGCTCTACGAGGACCTGACCGTCGAGGAGAACATCGACTTCTACAGCGGGATCTACCGCATCGAAGCGGGGAAGAAGCAGCAGCGCAAGGAGTGGGTGATCGAAATGGCGGGGCTCACCGACAAGCGGCAGGCGCGGACGGCAACCCTTTCCGGCGGATGGAAGCAGCGGCTCGCCCTTGGCTGCGCCATCCTCCACGAGCCGCCGATCATCTTTCTCGACGAGCCGACCTCCGGGGTCGACCCGATCAGCCGCCGCAGCTTCTGGGAGCTCATCTACCGGCTGGCCGGCGAGGGGGCGACCGTCTTCGTCACCACCCATTACATGGAAGAGGCCGAATGCTGCGACCGGCTCGGCTTCATCTTCGGCGGGGAACTGATCGCTTTGGGCGCTCCCACCGAGCTCAAGAAGCTCTTTCCCGCCGAGATCGTCGAGGTCCGCTGCGAGCGCCCGTTCGACGCCATGGGGCGGCTGGAGTCGCTTCCCGGGGTGCACCACGCCGCCCTTTTCGGCGCCGGACTGCACCTGGTCGTGGAGAACGCCCGGGAGACCATCCCGCGCGTCCTGGAAACCATCGCCGACAGCGCCCCCCGCGCCGAACAGATCACCCCGTCGCTGGAAGACCTCTTCGTCTCGCTTCTCGAGCAAAAGAGCAAGGTGGCGTGATGGCCGAGTTACCGCAGCCCGCATATCCGCCGCAGCGCTCCGTGCGCCGGCTCCTGTTCTTCCCCCTGCTGATCTTCGTCATCTTCCTGATCACCTTCCTCCTCTATCAGTTCCGCAAGGGAGTCTTCCAAGGGCACCTCGACGACGGGAGCATCGCCCTCATCATCGCCGGTTCGATGCTCCTTTTGATCTGGTCCGTCTTCTCGGTACTGCGTCTCTACTGGCGGCGCGAGACCGATGTGGCGCTGCGGGAAAACGAGGAGCGGCTCCGGATTTCGCAACGGATCGCCCACATCGGGAGCTGGGACTGGGACCTCGCCTCGGACCGGGTCGACTGCACCGACGAGATGTACCGGATCTTCGGGCTGGACGACGAGAGTTTCCCGCGGACCTACCCGGAGTTCCTGCAACTGCTTCCCCCCGAGGATCGGAACGCCCTTGCCGTCGCCATCCGCTCCGCCCTCTACGGCGGCGCCGGCTACGCACTGGAGCACCGCGTCTTCCGCCCGGACGGGAGCGAGCGGATCGTTTTCGAGACCGGGGAGGTGTTCCATAACGAGGTGGGCGAGCCGCTGCGGGTGGTGAGCGTGGTGCACGACATCACCGAGCGCAAGCAGGCCGAATCCGCGCTCTCCTTCGAAAAACGCTACCGCGCCCTCATCGAGAACCTCCCCCAGGCGATCTACCTCAAGGACCGCAACTCCTACTATGTCTCCTGCAATTCGAGTTTTGCCCGGGAACTCGGCATGGAGACCGCGGAGGTCTTCGGCAAGACCGACCGGGACCTCTTTCCGGAGGCGGTTGCCGAGGAGCGGATCGCCGACGATGCCCGGGTGATGGCCGCGGGGCTCCCGGAAGAGCGGGACGAGTGGCGGCCCGGTGCCAACGTCTGGGTGAGCCGGGCGCTGGTCCCGCTCAAGGACCAGGGGGGCACCGTCTACGGCCTCCTCGGGGTCGCCACCGACATCACCGACCGCAAGCTCGCCGAGGAACGGCTGAAGGAGAGCGAGGAACGGTTCCGGATCACCTTCGAGCAGGCGGCGGTGGGGATCTGCCATCTCGACCTGGACGGCGTGATGATCCGGATCAACCGCAGCTTCTGCAACATCATCGGCTACGATCAGGACGATCTGCTGGGGCGGGCCATCGAGATGTTCAGCCATCCCGACGATCTTCCCCAGGACCGCGAGTCGGTGCGGGCCCTCGTAGCCCGGGAGATCGACAAGTACACCGTGGAGAAGCGCTACCTCCGCGCCGATGGCTCCCTGGTCTGGGTCAACCTTTCCAAGTCGCTCGCCTTCGGCCCCTCCGGGGAGCCGCGCTATTTCATTGCCGTGGTGGAGGACATCACCGAGAAGCGGGCGGCCGAGGCGCTGCGGCGCGAGCACGACCTGGTAAAGGCGGAGAGCCTGGCTAAGAGCCGCTTTCTCGCCAACATGAGCCACGAGATCCGGACCCCGATGAACGCGATCATCGGGATGAGCCTTCTGGCCTTGAAGACCAACCTGACCGTGAAGCAGCGCGGCTACCTGGAGAAGATCCACGCCTCCAGCCGGGTCCTGCTCAACATCATCAACGACACCCTGGAGTTCTCCCGCTTCGAGGCGGGAAGGATCGAGCTGGAGCACCTCGATTTCGACCCCTGCCAGGTCCTCAAGTCGGTCCACGACATCTTTTCGGCCCGTGCCGCGGAAAAGGGGATTTCGCTCCGTTTCCTGCTCGACCCGGAACTGCCGCGCCAACTGGTCGGCGACGCCCTCCGGCTCACCCAGGTGCTGGGCAACCTGGTCGGCAACGCGGTCAAGTTCACCGAGCACGGCGGCGTCGTGGTGGGGCTCACCCGCTGCGGCATGGTCCGCGGCGAGACCCTGGTCCGCTTCTTCGTCCGCGACTCGGGGCTCGGGATTCCCGCGGAGCAGTTGGAGCGGATCTTCACCCCCTTCACCCAGGTCGACAGCTCGACCACCCGCCGCTTCGGCGGCACCGGTCTCGGCCTTTCCATCAGCCGGCAGCTGGTCGAAATGATGGAGGGGACCCTGGAGGTGGAGAGCGAAGTCGGGAGCGGATCCACCTTCTCGTTCACGGTCTCCTTTGCCACCCCCTTGCAGCAGGAACTGCTGGCGACCGATGCCCCCCTCAATCTGCCGGCGGTCCGGGTCATGGTCGAGGGGACCCTGCCGACCGGGATGCACAAATCCCTGAAGGAGCTCGGTTTCGAGGTGAAAAAAGGAGCCGGGGAGGCGATGCTCGCGGATGCGGCCGCAGCGGGGCAGTACGACCTGGTTCTTTACGATTGCCGGGGGCGGAGCCGGGAGGCCGCGCAGCTTCTCTACCGGACCCGGGAAAACCGCACCCTCGCCGGACTGGCATCCGCGGTGCTGGTGGAGCGGGAGGAATTGGCGCCGGCGGCGGCCGAGGCAAACGGCCTCGCCCACCGTTACATCGGGGTGCCGTGCGATCTCGAGGCGTTGCGCACCGGGATCCTCCGGGCGCTGATCCACCGGGAGGCACAGCAGGCCGGCGAAGCAATGGGAGATGCGCAGCTGAGCCTGGATATGAATGCGCCCGAGCCGGCGCCATCGGTGGCGGCCGCGCCGGCTACACCGGCCCGCGTCGATCTCGCCACGCTGGGGGCGGATTCCCTTGCGGTCGCCCGGGAACTGGCGGAGCTGGAACGCCTGCTCGCCAAGAACAGCCTCGATGCCAAAAAGCAGTATCACCGGCTGCTCCAGGAGTTTCCGCCGGAGGGGGTGCCGGCGGAGCTGCAGCGGCTGGCCGCCTGCCTGGACCGGCTCGACTTCCGGCGCGCCCGTGAAATCGTGGAACGGGTCGGGCAGCTGTTGCAATAACATGACGGATAACCGGGAGAGGTAAGGAATAACCATGCTGCGTCAAATCGTATTGATCGTCGATGACGTCCCGCAGAACATCCAGCTGATCAACGAATGCCTGGGGGATGACTACGAAGTCATCTTCGCCACCAGCGGCGAGGATGCCCTGCGCCTGGCGCGGGAGCAGACCCCGGACCTGATCCTGCTCGACGTGATGATGCCGGTGATGGACGGCCACGAGGTCTGCCGCCGCCTCAAGGCGGACGCGGCGACGCGGGCGATCCCGGTGATCTTCGTTACCGCGCTTTCCCAGGAACAGGACGAAATCAAGGGGCTGGAGCTGGGGGCGATCGATTACATCACCAAGCCGATCAACCCGCACATCGTCCGGGCGCGGGTGAAGAACCAGTTGGAGGTGAAGCGGTACCGCGACCTGCTGGAGAACATGGCCACCGCGGCGGACCGCGCCAAGAAGGAGTTTTTGCGCAGCATCAACCACGAGCTGAGGACCCCCTTGACCCCGATCCTCGGGATGACGGATCTCGTGTTGAGCGGGGAAAAGGACCAGGAGAAGCGGCGCTATCTTTCCATTGTCCAGAACGCGGCTTTGAAGCTTCTGAACATGGTGGAGGATCTCATCGAGACGAGTCGCCTGGAAGGGGAGGAGGCCGCCCTGGATATCCGCCCGTTCAAGCTGAAATCCATATTGAATGCGGCGATGTCCGAGATGGCCCCCGACGCCCAGGAAAAGGGGCTGCGGCTCACCCTGAGGATGACTCCCGAGGTCCCGGAGCTGGTGCAGATGGATCGAGGGAAGCTTTACAAGCTGCTCAAGATGCTCCTGGGGAACGCCCTCAAGTTCACCGCCGAGGGGGAGGTTTCCCTGGCGGTGCAGGCGCGTAGCGAGGGGGAGCGGACGCTGGTCCGCTTCTCGGTGATCGACACGGGGATTGGATTGAAGGAAGAGGATGCCGAGCGGATCTTTTCCGATTTCACCCAGTCCGATGCCGCGGTGACCCGCAGTTACGGGGGGCTCGGCCTGGGACTCACCCTGGCCAAGCGGCTTGCGACCCGTCTCGGCGGAAAACTCTGGGCCGAACCGGGATCTCCCAAAGGGGCGGTCTTCCATTTCGAGATCGCGGCGATGGTCGGGGAAACGAGATCAATGAACAATGATCAATGAACAGTAAAAACCGCTCTCTTCCTCTGGGGGGCGCGATAGCTGGAGCTTTCGACGGCCGGGGGCGGGCAGCACGTAATCTGCGCATATAAAAGGCAAATCCCCCCCAGCCACCCTTCGCGAAGGGGAGAGTTACCGGTGGACTGCCTGTATTTTCGGCACTCTCGCAAATTCGTCCCCTCCCCCCTTCAAGGGGCGCGTGCGACAGCGCGGGCTTGCGACGGACCGGGTGAGGATGGGTAGGATGGGGTTCTAAGGACCGCAATGAAACTACGTCGCGTATCAGCCATAGCCAAGAAGGAGTTCCTGCATGTGATCAGGGACTGGAGGAGCCTGGGCATCGGGATCGCCATCCCGATCGTCATGCTCTTTCTGTTCGGCTACGCGCTGACCCTCGACGTGGACCGGGTCCCGCTCATCGTCTGGGACCAAAGCTCCACCCCCGCCAGCCGCGCCCTCATCTCCGGCTTCACCGGTTCGCGCTACTTCTCCCTCGTCGGCTACGCCCGCAGCTACCCCGAGATCGTCCGGGCCATCGATTCCCGCGACGCACAGATCGCGCTGGTGGTCCCGGTCGATTTCGCCGCGAAGATCGCCGGGGGACGTCCGGTGGCGGTCCAGGCGATCCTCGACGGCAGTGACTCCAACGTCGCCACCTTCTCCCTGGGATATGCGGAGGCCGTTACCCGCACCTACCGTGACGGCGTCACCATCGCCGCCATGAAACGAAGCGGTCTCGCTCCGCCGCGCGTCGGCATCGAGCTGAAGCCGCGGGTCTGGTTCAACTCGGACATGGAGTCCCGCAACTACATCTTTCCCGGCCTGATCGCCATCATCATGATGGTCATCGCGGCGCTGCTGACCTCGCTCACCTTCGCCCGCGAGTGGGAGGTGGGAACCATGGAGCAGCTGATCGCCACCCCGGTGACCGGAGGGGAGTTGATCCTCGGCAAGCTCCTCCCTTACTTCGCCATCGGGATGTTCGATCTCATGCTGAGCGTGTTGGTCGGGGAGGTCTTCTTTTCCATACCGCTGCGCGGTGCGGTCTGGATGGTCTTTGCTGCGTCGGCAATCTTCATGGCGGGCGCACTCAGCCTGGGGATGCTGATCAGCATCGTGACCAAGAGCCAGTTCCTGGCGAGCCAGATCGCCCTGGTGGTCACCATGCTGCCGGCGTTTCTGCTCTCGGGATTCATCTTTCCCATCGCGAACATGCCGTTTCCGATCCAGCTCTTTACCTACGTCTTCACCGCACGCTATTTCGTCACGCTGCTGCGCGGGATCTACCTGAAAGGACTGGGCATCAAGCTCCTGATGGGCGATGCGCTGCTTCTGGCGCTTTTCGCCGTCGCGGTGATCACGCTCTCCCACGTGAAGTTCCGGAAGAAGATCGAATAGGATTCGGGAAGCGCACCGCAGAGGACGCTGAGGGGCGCAGAGGGAAAATCATTCAACGCCGGCAGCCTCAGTCGTGGCAGCGGATATGCAGATGGGAGAAACGCCTCCCCGCGGGAAGAGAGGCAAGCCCCTGATACCACCCTTTGGCAAAGGGGAGATGGGGGATTTGCCGTTACGGTTTCCAACCAGGCGCGAAGAGCGGCAGGAGCCGTAGGGGTGCCAGGGCCGCAGAGGGAAAGCCGGGACCAAAGAAAAAGAAGGTTTTCCTCTGCGCGCCTCGGCGTCCTCTGCGGTGTGCTTTGAATATGAGGTGTCCATGCTGGAACGGCTGAAAGCCATGCTGATCAAGGAGTTCATCCAGGTCCTGCGGGACCCGCGGATGCGCTTCGTCGTCTTCGTCATCCCCGCGGTCCAGACCGTCATCTTCGGCTACGCGGTCAATACCGACGTGCGCCACGTGGCGACTGCGATCTACGACTTGGACAACAGCAGCTACAGCCGCGAGCTGGCGGGACGTTTCCTGAAATCCGGATACTTCGACCTGGAAGAACGGGTGTCAACAGACGCCCGGGCACGGGAGCTGGTCGATCGGGGCAAGGTAAAGCTGGTACTGAGGATGAACCATGGCTTCGGCGAGCGCCTGAGCCAGGGACGGCCCGCCGAGGCTCAGCTGATCCTGGATGGCAGCGATTCCAACACCGCGGGGATCGCCTTGAGCTACGCCGCAAAGATCGCCGCCAGCTACACGGCGGAACTTCAGGCCGATGCGCTGGCCCGAGCGGCGGGGGCGCCGCAGACCGGCCTTCCTTCGGTGGAGCTTGCCAGCCGGGCCTGGTACAACGAGAACCTGGAGAGCCGAAATTTCTACGTCCCCGCAGTCATCACCAACATCGTCTTCATCATCACCATGCTCTTATCCAGCATGGCGGTCGTGCGCGAAAAGGAGATCGGTACCATCGAGCAGGTGATCGTCACCCCGATCGGCAAGGGGGAGTTCATCCTCGGGAAGACGATCCCGTTCGTCCTGATCGGCTTCATCGACGTGGGGCTCATCGCTCTCGTCGCCTCTTTCTGGTTCGACGTCCCCTTGCGCGGCAGCATCCCGCTTCTTTTCGGCGCCACCGCGCTCTTCCTGATGAGTTCGCTCGGCATCGGGCTTCTCATCTCGACCATCAGCCGCACCCAGCAGCAGGCGATGATGAGCGCCTTCTTCGTGATCTTCCCGGCGATGCTCCTCTCCGGTTTCGCCTTTCCCATCGAGAACATGCCCACCGTCGTGCAGTGGATGACCTACCTGAACCCGATCCGGTTCTTCCTCGTCATCATCCGCGCCATCTTCCTGAAGGGGGTGGGGATGGAAATCCTCTGGCCGCAATTCCTGGCCCTCTTTGTCTTGGGAGGAGTCATCCTCTCCGGCGCGATCCTCCGCTTCAAGAAGACCCTCGCCTAGCATTACCCCGCCGGCCCCCTTGGAGGGGCGACATTCCTGTCTCGATTTCAGCCGCGTGATCACCATAACTGTGGGAGCGCCTTTCCGGGCGCGATCCGCCGAAGGCGGTTAATCGCGCCCGGAAGGGCGCTCCCACAGGGTAGGCGGCTACCTTGATTTAAAGAGGATCGCGACAAGAATGTCGCTTCCGACAATGAGAATCTTGGGGGGCGGGAGGCTATCAGAATCGATAGCCGATCCCAAGCAGGAAGGTATCCATGTCCCGGTCGTAGTTGGTAACGAGGCGGTTCAGGGAGATGCGGGCGCTGAGGTCGGGATTGAACTCGAAATTGCGCAGGGTGGCGGTGAAGGAGAGCATCGGCGAGACGATGCCGCCGAATCTGCGGTCAATGAGAAGGGGGCCGCTGCGCTCGTTGACGGCGAAGTAGGGGCCCAGACCGATCCCCAGGGCGAGATGGTCGGTGCAGAAGCCGCGTACCAGCCAGGCCTGGGTGATGATCCCGTCGCGACGGGTGACCCGGTCGTCGCTTTCGTGCAGCCACGACGCGCTCATGTCGAGATAGGGAAGGATTGTGTACCGGTACTCCACGTCGGTGGCCAGCGATTTCGGGGAGCCGGGGCGGTTGACGACGGTTTGCCCGAGGAACAGGGTGATCTCGTGGTCGGTCTTTTGTTTGCGGTGCTTGGGAGGGCGGGGGAGCGGGCCGCAGCTGTCCGGCTGATCCAGCTGGTATCCGACCCCGATCAGGGCGATGACGTCGTTCATGCTCCCGGCGGTCTGGATCAGGTTGACCCGCGCCTGAACCAGGAACTGCGACTTGGTGTACCAGATGGCGGATGCCCCGGCGATCGCACCGACCCCGTGGTCGTTGTGAACCGATCCATTGGCCCCGGTCGTGGTGTCGGCAAAAAGATAGGGGCCGATGCCTAGGGAAAGGGATAGGGACCGGTCCTGCAGGTTTTCACGCCTCCAGAGCATGATGGGGGCGAAACCGTCGCGGTGATGGTCCGGAACGTGACCTTCGTTGAGGTAATGGGTGCTGACGACGTAGTTTTCCCCGAGCCCCTCCCGGTATTCTCCCTGGAAGGAATAGGAGCCTTGGCCGACGTTGGTCTCGTGCATGCCGCCGCCGAGCAGGAAAACTTCTCCGGCGCGGCTGGGGGAGGGACTGAGCAGGAGGAGCGCCAGCAGCAGGATGAATAAGCGGTGATAGGGGGAACTCTGGAGCAGTTGGGACCTCCCCGGAAAGACTCCCTCCCCCTTGACGGGGGAGGGACCTGGTCGGCGGTAAGGAGGGCTGAGGCACCTCCTGAAGCAGATTGCAGTACTTACACGAGCGGGCTGTTGCAGTTGCTGCAGACGTTGAGCCACTTGTTGATCTGGCCTTCGTGCTCGCCCCAGCCCTGGCCCAGGCGCAGCTTGAGGAACGTTGCGAAGAGCGAGTTGAAGAGCTGGGTTCCCTTTTCCAGAAGGACCATCCGCTCGAAGAAGACCGCCTCGCGCTCCATCGCCTCGTCGGTGGTGCTGTCTTTTTCCAGCTTTACCGCGGGGGATTTGAAGGAGGCGAAATGGAAGAGCTCCCCTTTCAGGGTCATCTTCCAGTGCTCGTCCTCGCTGGTCTCCAGATGCAGGGTCGCCTCGGTGATCTGCTTGCGGTTGAGCAGGGCGCTGCGCACCTCGTTGAAGTGGTCCTGCGGACCGGCAACGGTGATCTTCTGCGCCCCGTTCTCGCCGGCGCCCAGAAGCACTACCCGGTCGTCCACGTAGGCGACGAAGCGCTCGCCGTCGGAGAGAATCCCCTGCTGGTTGATGCTGTACTCGGAGGAGTCGTTCATGGTCTGGTACATGAGCCAGAGCATGAAATCAACGCCCAGCCACTGGTTCTCCTTGATCAGCTCCAGGAAGTTGTCGCTCTTGGAGCGGTTCGCCTGGGCCAGAAGGGCGCGGTTCGATTCATCGAGGACGCTCTCGGCGCGGGCGTAGGGATGAAACGCCGAAAGACGCAGCCCTTCGAAAGTCTTCTTGAACTCCTCTTCGAAAAGCTCGATGACCTTGGGCGACAGCGAACTGAAGGTGAGCATGCCGGTCTGGGTATCCCATACGGCATCGTAGGTCGAAGGGGTGGGAAGGGTCTGAGAGAGCAGGGTGGCATGCACCGCCTCTTTCAGCGTTTCCTTCTCCTGCTTCGGGACCTTGGCGTAACCCGGGTTCTCGCCGAGCCAGCGCTCGTACTCCCGGTCCAGGTGCGCCTTCAGGATTGCCGAAGGGACCGCGCGCCGGTCGCGGCGCAGGGTGAACATGAGGTAGTGATCGCGCCAGCAGGCGGCGGGGGTGTCGAATTCCGAGGAACGGGGATCGTCGAGGTGGACCCAACCCACGGAGAGCTCCTCCGAACCTTGGTCGATGGGATTGAAGCGGTTTCCTGCGAGGCGGTTGAGGGTCCAGCTGTAGAGCTCTTCCTTGGCGGGAAGTTCGCCCTGAACCTGAAAGTGGCAGATGCTAACGGTGTTGGCCAGAATGCCCATCTAGTGTATCTCCTTCGCTTTTCTATCCCCGAGGGGAACCTGCATGAGTACACCTTTTGAGAAGCAGCGGCAAGGAAAATTGTTTCAATGAAAGTGCGGCCGAATGTTCCCCCCGCGGCCGGCGGGCGGGGTTAGGGGGCCCCCCGACTCATTCCATTGCCTTCAACGCCTTCTCCTTCTCCCGCGCGTATTCCTTGTCGCTGATCTCCCCGCGCTCGAACTTCTTCTGCAGCGCGGTCAGCTCCTCTTCGATGCTGCTTTTCCGCTCTAGGCCTTTCTTCCCCCGTTCCCGGAGGCGGCTTGCTTCCGCCTTGATGTCGATCAGATCCATCTTCAGCTCGGCGTTGCCGTACCAGTGGGTATAGGCGGGATTCTGGTGGTATGCCCCCTTGACGGTCCTGGCGTAGTCGTACTTCTTCATCTTGAAGAAAAGCCGCTCGATATGGGAGGTGTCCTCGTAGAGCATCTGCGCGTCGGTCACCAGCTTGTTGCCGCTCAAGGGGTGGGGCGGACGCTGTTCGGGCATCGGATCGAGGAGCCCGTGGTCGTTGAGGTCCCACAGGATCTGCTCCGCCTCCTTGAGGAGTTTCAGGCTCTGGGCTCGCACCGCATCGTCGCGCTGAAGCTCCCGCCGGACGAACTCGCTCGCATGGCAGGCGCTGCAGATCCGCACCATGTCGGCGCGCGCCGGCCGGGCTTTCTTTTCGTCGTAGGGGATTCCGCCGGAGTTCATGGTGATCCCGATGGAGACGTTGTGGGTCCCCTTGGGCATGTGGCATGTCTGGCAGTCGGGCCCGGTATTGCGGCCGAGGGTAGCGTTGATGGTGCCGTGCTGCGAGGTCTGCCACATCTCCCATTGGGGATGGTCCGGCCCCATGTGGCACTTGGCGCAGACGTTCGGATTGCGGACGATGGCGAGGTCGGTCGAGTGACTGGAGTGGCAGGAGTCGCAGGCGTTCTCGACCGCGTGACAGGAGTTGCAGCCGATCTGCCCCATCTCGCTCGATTGCTTCAGGAAGCGGGCGCACTGGACATCGGAGCGCGGGGCAGTGTCCCCTTCGCGATGGCAGAAACGGCACTCGTCGGCTTTGCGCCCGGGGAGATTGCGGGTGCAGCCCCAGCCGGAGTGGAGCCCCATCCCGTGACGGCTGGCCTGGTGCTCCTGGAACGCCTTCTTATGGCAGGGGGCGCAGACGGTCATGTCGACCTTCGCTTCCCCTTTCAGGATCTTGTCGTGGTCCTTGCCGTGGCATCCTTCGCAACCGACCCCCGCCCGGGCATGGGCACTTTCCTGCCAGCGCTTCACCGCCGCCGGGGTCTTTTCCAGGTGGCAGGGGAGGCACGGTTCCGCTGCCAGAGCCGGAGCCGACAGGGTGAGTGCACAAAATAACGGCAGCAGGCCTCTATGCAGTACCGATAGCATTACTTCGCCGGGACCCGCGCCAGTTCTTTTTTGAACTCCTCGTTCGTGATCAGCTCGAGGCTGCGCAGCCGGCGCAGCTTGAGCAGCTTTTCGCGATCCTTTGCCGGGGCCGGGGGCGGGGTGTCGGTCAGGCCGGAGACGAGATAGAGCGCCCCGTGGTATCCGAGTACCAGTCCGGTCCCATCGGGAAGAAAAGCGCCGACCGAGTCGGGCGCGAAGGAGGCGATCTTCTGCTCGCCGCGGTAGAGCTGGCCGTTCATCAGGAGATAGGCCCCGGAAGACGAGGCCGAAAGGCTGCTTCCCGGGGCAGGTATCACGAGCTGCTCCTTGCCTTCCGGTACCCCGAACCAGTGCGTCGCCATCGCGTCTCCCACCACGACCCGCTCGCCGTCGGCGGCAAAGAAGGGGCCGGCCGAACTGACGGGGATGCTGGTGAGCTCGTGCTGCTGGCCGCTTTCCAGGTGGCGGAGCACCAGGCTTTGGTAGGGTGGGAAGAGGGGGGGATCCCTCAGGAAGCGGTAGGCGATCTCGTCGCCGTACGGGGAGAGCGCCAGGGCGAAGGTGCCGTACAGGACGTCATCGGGCCAGGCTGCCGTGCTTTTCTTGATGGTGGTGTCGCTGAGGGTGGCAGTCGCGGGCGCACCGGCGCCGTTCCAGCGGTGCAGCAGGGTGACCAGTTCGCTTCCGAAGCTGTACCGCTGCACGTGCATCGCCGCAGCGAGGACTTCCTTTTCGGAGCGCCAGATGAGTGCGGTGACCCGGCCGCGAACTTTGGTCTCGCCGAGCAGTTTTCCCTGGGGACCGTAGATGCGCAGGACGTTCTCCTTGCCCCCTGCCACCGCCAGTTGTTCACCGCTGGGGCTGAAGCTAAGCGCCGTCGCCTGCAGATCGGCCACCTGCTGCGGGGTTTCCGTCCCTGAGGTGATGGTTTGCACCGCCCCGCCGGAAACCGTGGCAACCGTCCCGTTTTGGCTCACCGCGAAGGGGGCGCCCGGGTCGACCTTGCCGATTTTCTTGATCGTAAGCTCTTTAGGCAGCGGCGCACTGTACGGAAGCGTGGCGCAGCCGGAAAATACCGACACAGTCAATGCAAGCAGAACCGCAAGACGGTGAACCCTTATCATAGCGCCCTCCTCATAATGCGAGGGAGTGTACCTAAAATGAGGTGATTGGCAAAGACAAAAGGCGGTGAGCATTGACTAATGGAAGGGGCGGACTGGATGACGTCGATGCCAAACTCAGCAGGGCAAATCCTCTTCCTCAAAGGGGGAGTTCAAGGTATCGATCATGCCTTCTTGTTCACCGTTCATTTGGTGCGTTGGTTTTCCCACCGATTCCTGCTCCGATGCCTGTCCCGAATTTAATTGTTGCTAAGAAAGCCGTGAACGGGGAGAATACAATGTTTGTGTTACCTCTGTGTTGAAAGGTATTTGCGATGTCCATCGTTTTGCTGCAACTGCGCCTGCGCCTGGAAAGCCGCAATCTGAAAGAAAAGCGCGCCATTGTAAAGAGTATCCTGTCCCGGGCGCGCAACCGGTTTAACGTCGCCTGTAGCGAGACCGACTTTCACGACATCTCCGACGACGCGGTCCTCTCCTTCGTCACCGTCGCGGACTCGGCAACCGGCGGCAAGCGGGTCATGCAGGATCTGGAGAGCTGGCTCGTCGAGGAACGCCCGGATGTGGAGGTCGTTGAACTTCAGGTGGACGAGTTGTAATCCCTGTCCCCGAGTTCACGGCTTTAATCGGCTCAACCTGGTAACCTGAACTCTTTTCTGCCGGAGATGCTACATGGCTCAAGAAGATCTCAGTAAGCTGACCATCGATAAGGGAAGTTTCACCGCCAAAAGCTCGCGGCGCAGGGGCCCGCGTTTCTGGGGGGGAATCGCTCTCGGGGCGGTGGTCGTTGCCGTCATCCTGTGGAAGGGGGTTCTGGCCCGGCCCGTGGAGGTGGAAACGGCGACGGTTTCCATGGTCTATCCCTCGCAGACGTTTTCCCTGCTCAATGCCAGCGGTTACGTGGTCGCCCAGCGCAAGGCGGCGGTTTCCTCCAAGGCAACGGGGCGCTTGGAATGGCTCGGCGTGGAGGAAGGGAGCGTGGTGAAGGCGGGGCAGCTCCTGGCCCGGCTGGAGAACCGCGACGTCGAGGCGTCCCGGCTTCAGGCCGCGGCCAACCTGAAGACGGCCCGCGATTCGCTGACCCAGGCGGAAGTGGAAGAACGTGACGCGAGCCGCAACCTGAAGCGTTATAAGCAGCTCCTGTCGGAGGGGATCGTCTCCCAGGCGGACTACGATACCGCCGAGGCGCGTTACAAGCGCGATGTCGCCGGGACGGCCGGGGCCGCCGCCGCGGTGAAGGCCGCAGAGGCGGGGCTCAACGGCGCCGCGGTGGCCGTGGAATACACCCTGATCCGCTCCCCGTTCGACGGGGTGGTGCTCACCAAGAACGCGGATATCGGCGACATCGTCTCCCCGCTGGCCGCTGCGGCGAACGCGAAGGCCGCGGTCGTCACCATGGCGGATATGAGTTCCCTGGAAGTGGAGGCGGATGTCTCGGAATCGAACCTGAGCAAGGTACGCGCCGGGCAGCCCTGCGAGGTACTGCTGGACGCCCTGCCGGAAAGCCGGTTCCGGGGCGAGGTGCATACCATCGTCCCGACGGCCGACCGCAGCAAGGGGAGTGTGATGGTGAAGGTCCGTTTTCTGGACCACGACCGGCGCATCCTTCCCGAGATGAGCGCGAAGGTCGCCTTTCTGGAGCACCCGCTGCAGCCCGGCGAGCAGAAGCCGAAGACGGCGCTTCCGCCGACGTCGATTGCCAAAAAAGGAGACCGGTCCGTGGTGTACGTGGTGCGGGGCGATCGCGTGGTGGAGACGCCGGTAACGCTGGGTGGCAAGATCGGTGACCTGGTGGAGGTGGTGAGTGGGGTGAAGCCGGGGGAGCGGATCGCGATCAAGCCGCTGGACAAGCTGCATGACGGGGGCCGGATCAAGACGGCGGAGAAGTAAATTCGGTCCAAGGTTCAACGTTCAACGTTGGGCCTTGTGCATTCCATGTGAAGATGGAAATGCATCGCAGAGTGGTCTCCTTTGCCTGTTGGACGCCCCTGATCATCCACCCACAAACCTTGAACATTGAACGCTGAACTGAGACTCATATGACCGAGCCCCCGATCGTCGAAATTCGGAACCTTTCCAAGAGCTACCGGCGCGGCAGCCAGATCATTCCGGTCCTTTCCGGGATCAGCTTCGACATTGCCCGCGGCGAGTTTCTCGCTCTCATGGGACCTTCCGGCTCCGGCAAAAGTACCCTGCTCAACCTCATCGCCGGAATCGATTTTGCCGACACCGGCTCGATCCAGATTGCGGGCGTGGAGATCACCGGGTTGTCGGAGACGGAGCTGGCGCACTGGCGGGCGGGGAACGTCGGGTTCATCTTCCAGTTCTATAACCTGATCCCGGTGCTCACTGCCTTTGAGAATGTCGAGTTGCCCCTGCTGCTTACCCATCTGACCCGGAAGGAGCGTCGGGAGCATGTGGAGGCGGTCCTTTCGGTGGTGGGACTTACCGACCGGATGGATCACTATCCGGCGCAGCTATCCGGCGGGCAGCAGCAGCGGGTGGCGATCGCCCGCGCCATCGTGACCGATCCCGAGATCCTGGTGGCGGACGAACCGACCGGGGACCTGGACCGCGCCTCGGCGGAAGAGATTCTCTCGCTGATGGACCGCCTGGTTACCGAGTTCGGCAAAACGGTCATCATGGTGACCCACGACCCGCGTGCCGCCGAGAAGGCGCACCTGGTGCGGCATTTGGAGAAGGGCGAACTGCAGTAACATCCGTTCGGCGTGCGACGTTCGACGCGCAAACAATGAATTCGTTGGTAGCGCGAAAAAACGTCGAACGTCGAACGCAGAACGTCGAACGTGGTCTTTATGGGCATTCCTATTTCATACAGCTTCCGTAACCTCTGGACCCGCCGGCTGACTACGGTTCTTACCGCCAGCGGCATGGGGCTGGTCGTCTTCGTTTTCGCGGCGACGCTGATGCTGGCCGAAGGGCTGCAGCAGACGCTGGTCCAGACCGGCTCGCCGGATAACGTCGTGGTCCTGCGCAAATCCTCCAACTCGGAGGTGCAAAGCGGGGTGGAGCGCACCCAGGCGGCGCTGGTCGAGACGCAGCCTGAGGTGGCGATCGGCGCGGACGGCCAGCCGCTTCTCGCCAAGGAACTGGTGGTCCTCATCAACCTGCAGAAGCGGGGGACCCACAAGCCGGCCAACGTGGTCATCCGCGGGGTTGCCACTCCGGCCTCCTTTACGCTGCGCCCGGCGGTGCGCCTGATCGAAGGGAGGCTGCCCCATCCCGGCCTGGCGGAGGTTATCGCCGGAAAGAGCATCGCACGGCGCTTCAAGGGGGCCGGCCTCGGGGAGACGCTTCGCTTCGGGATGCGCGACTGGCGCGTGGTCGGGGTCTTCGATGCCGGGGCGACCGGCTTTTCCTCGGAGATCTGGGGTGACGTCGAGCAGATGATGCAGGCGTTCCGACGGCCGGTCTACTCGTCGGTGATCTTCCGGTTGCGGGACAGCTCCGAGTTCGACGAGTTCAAAAGCCGGATCGAAGGCGATCCGCGGCTGACCGTGGAGGCCAAGCGGGAGACCCGCTACTACCTGGACCAGTCCGAGGCGATGGCGAAATTTCTGCGCATCCTCGGGATGGTTTTGACCATCGTCTTCTCGATCGGTGCGGTCATCGGGGCGACCATCACCATGTATGCGGCGGTCGCCAACCGGGTGACCGAGATCGGTACGCTGCGGGCGCTCGGGTTTCGCCGGCGGGACATCCTCTCGGCGTTTGTGATCGAGTCCCTGCTGCTGGGTTTGTGCGGCGGGATCCTGGGCGTCATCGGGGCATCTTTCATGCAGCTCATCACGATTTCCACCATGAACTGGCAGTCCTTTTCCGAGCTCGCCTTCTCCTTCACCCTGACCTTGGGGATTTTCTGGAAATCGCTTTTCTTTTCGCTCGTCATGGGGTTGATCGGGGGGACCCTCCCGGCGTTCCGGGCCTCGCGGATGAACATCGTGGAGGCACTTAGAAGCGGGGGGTAGGTTGGAAGGCGGGGCCAGGGGCTTTTTCCTGGTTCCCAAGGTCCACCTTGGGAACCTGCCTTAGAGCGCGAAGCTCCAGCTTCGCAAACAGGTGGTCTTACAAAGCTGGCGCTTTGGAATCCTAGTGTCCCAAGGTGGACCTTGGAAACGAGAGTTAAAAGTAACGAGAGTATTTTCGCCAGGAGGCCAGTCGGACGGAGCTTTCCCGAGCCCCCAGTCCCCAGCCCCGAGCCCCGGGTTCCCTATGTTCTTCCTCAAGTTCGTCATAAAGAACATCTTCCGCCACCGGTTGCGGTCGATCCTGACCATTGTCGGGGTGGCGGTTGCGGTGCTGGCCTACGGCCTGCTGCGGACGCTGGTCGGGCTGTGGTATGCGGGTGTCGATCGTGCCTCGGATACCCGGCTGATAACCCGGAACTCGATATCGCTCATCTTCCCGCTGCCGGTGTCGTACCTGGAGCGGATCCGCGGGGTGCCGGGGGTGAAAAAGGTCGCCTACGGCAGCTGGTTCGGCGGCATCTACATCGATGAGAAGCACTTCTTCGCCAACTACGCCGTGGAACCGAAAAGCTACCTCGAGCTCTATCCCGAGTTCGTCCTCCCCGAGAAGGAGAAGTCGGCCTTTCTCATGGACCGCAAGGCCTGCATCGTCGGGAACCGGCTGGCCAAGACCTACGGCTGGAAGATCGGCGACCTCGTCACGCTCAAAGGGACCATCTATCCCGGGCAGTGGGAGTTCGTGGTGCGCGGCATCTACCACGGCGCGGATCGGACCACAGAGGAGCGGGTGCTTCTCTTCCACTGGGATTACCTCAACGAAGCGGTGCGGCAGACCGCGGCGGGGAGGGCGGACCAGGTCGGCTTTTACATTATCGGGGTGACCAGCCCCGCGGTGGCGCCGGACGTGGCGGTCGCGGTGGATGCCCTTTTCAAGAATTCCCTGGCCGAGACCCTTACCGAGACCGAGCGCGCCTTCAACCTGGGCTTCGTCTCCATGACTGAGGCGATCATGGTCGCGATCCAGATCGTCTCTTACATGGTGATCGCGATCATCATGGTCGTGGCGGCCAACACCATGGCGATGACGGCGCGGGAGCGGCTCGGGGAATACGCGACCATGAAGACGCTTGGCTTCACCGCGCCGCACATCGGCGGCATCATCTTCGGCGAATCGGTGGCGATCTCGCTCGCCGGTGGGATTCTCGGGGTCGTTCTGACTTTTCCCGCGGCGCACTGGATCGAGGTAGAACTCGCCCAGTACTTTCCTTTCTTCTCCGTTTCCCGGGAGACCATCCTCCTGGAGATGCTGGCTGCGCTCACGGTTGGGGTGGTTTCCGGTATTTTCCCGACCTGGCGCGGCTCCACCATCCGGATCGCCGCCGGGCTGAAACGAATCGGGTAATAAGTGAATCTTCGCCGGGGAAAAGGAGTGATCCCTTTTACTGCTCCGGCCTTGCGATCGTCCGTCCCACCCCGATAAACCCTTCCCCTTTTTTCCCGTCCAACCCTACCGGCTCAGGAAACTTGCGCTATAGTGAATGGCCTTTAATTTTCGTCGCCAGGGTCTATTGGATCACCCTGTTGAAGAAGGGAGGCCAGGATGCTCAATATTCTTTCCAGTGCCATGACCCGGTTTTTCTCTCTGACAATACGGGCGCAGCTCGTTTTCATTGTGTTGATCACTGCCGTGCCGGCGGGTGGGATGATCCTGTACTCCGGGATGAAATTGCGGAGCGAGGCGATCAAGATAGCGGTACTGGACTCGCAACGGCTCGCCGACAGCATGGCGCTGCAACAGAAGAACCTGGTGGCCGCGGCGCAGCAATTGGTGAGTGCCCTGGCCCAGCTCCCCGCGGTCAAAAGGGGGGATCCGGCGAATGTGGAGCCGCTGTTGGCCGAGATCCTGCGTCTCAACTCCCACTACTCGAACATAGCCATCATCAACCCGGATGGCCTCGTCCTTGCCTCCGCCGTCAAAGCCCTGCGCAATCGCTCCGTCGCCGACCGCCGTTACTTCAAAAACCCCATCGCCGCCGGGAGGTTCTCCTCCGGGGAATACATCATCAGCAGGGCCATCTTCAAGCCGGTGTTCAACTTTGGCTATCCCCTCCGAGACGAGCGCGGCGAGATCATCGGTGTCCTCTCCCTGGGGTTCGACCTGGGGCCCTATGAGAAGGCATTTGCCGATGCCAAGCTTCCCGCCGGAAGCAACTTTCTCATCATCGATCACAGCGGGGTGATTCTCAGCGGAGCGGCCGACGCGATCCGCTTTGTGGGGAAGCGGCTGGACCCGCGGCTCTTCGATGAGATGAAAAACGGACCGGAAGAAGGGCATGGCCTGAGCCGGTTTCTGGGGGATGGGACCTATTACGTTGCCTACCGCAAGATGCGTCTTGCCGGTGAGGAAGCCCCGTACATGTACATTCGGGTAGGAATTCCTACCGCCGCGGTTTTGGCCAACGCCAACAAGATCCTCTGGAGCAACCTGGCGCTGTTGATGCCCGGCCTCATCGTCGCACTTTACATCGCGCTGCTCATCGCCAACCGCTCGATCGCCGATCGCATCCTGGTTCTGAAAAAGGCCTCGCAGCATCTGGCGGACGGTGGACTGGACGCGCCGATCTCCGGTCTGGTCGCCGGAGGGGAGCTGGGGAGTCTCGGGGAATCCTTCGACAACCTGGCCAAGGAACTCGCTCTCGGGGAGGAGGCGCGCCGGGCCAGCGAAATGAAATACCAGATGATCTTCGACGCCAGTAAAGACGCCATCATCCTGCACGACCGGGAGTCGGGGCGGATCCTGGACGCAAACGACACCGTGCAACAGATGTACGGGT
The DNA here is from genome assembly GCF_016458275.1 of Geomesophilobacter sediminis. GTDB lineage: Bacteria > Desulfobacterota > Desulfuromonadia > Geobacterales > Geobacteraceae > Geomesophilobacter > Geomesophilobacter sediminis. The sequence goes on along the minus strand of NZ_JAEMHM010000018.1, from coordinate 21,230 downwards.
ACTCGAAGGCGGAGATCCTCTCCCTCACCGTGCAGGACCTCGGGGTGGCATCGGCTCCCATCCCTTGGCTTACGGCGGGCGAGGGGGAGACCAGCCGAAACCTTGCCGATGCGGCCTCCTTTGAATGGGAATGCCGCCGCAAAGGCGGCGAGCCGGTCTGGACGGAGGTGCTCATCTCCCCCACGAGCATCGGCGGGGAGGCCTGCTTCCTGGCGGTGGTGCGGGACATTACCGAGCGGTTGGAGGCTGAGACGGAGAAGAAGCAGTTGAAGGATCAACTGCACCAGATCCAGCGGATGGAATCCATCGGCAGGCTTGCCGGCGGAATGGCTCACGACCTCAATAACCTGCTGACGCCGATCATGGTGTACACGGAGCTTCTGAAGATGGACTTCATCGCCGAGCGGGGCGGGGTGGATATGGCGGACCAGATCCTGCTTGCCGCCAACCGGGCCCGGATTCTGGTGCAACAGCTGTTGAGCTTCGGGCGCAAGCAGATGCTGGACATAAAGGTGGTCGATCTCAACCAGGTGATTTCTTCCTTCTACGACATTTTGCGCCGTACCATCCGGGAGAATATCGAGATCCAGTGGAAGCCCTCCGACCAGATCCACAACATCCGGGCCGACGTGAACCAGATCGAGCAGATCATGATGAATCTCGCCGTCAACGCCCAGGATGCCATCAGCGGCAAGGGGACGATCACCATCGAGACGGCCCTGATGGTCCTCGATCAGGCGTATGCGCGCCACCACACCAGCGTCAAGCCGGGGCGCTACATGATGTTCGCGGTAACCGACGACGGTTGCGGCATGGACACCCAAACCATGGAGCAGGTTTTCGAACCGTTCTTCACCACCAAACCGGTCGGGCAGGGGAGCGGACTCGGGCTTGCCACGGTCTACGGACTGGTGAAGCAGCACGGGGGATCCATCTGGGTGTACAGCGAACCCGGCAAGGGGACCTCCTTCAAGGTGTTTTTCCCGGTGGTCGATGACGAGGTGTCGGCCGAACGTGCCGAGCCCTGCGGCGAAGTGGTTTTCGCCGCGGTGAGCCACTCCATCTTGCTGGTCGAGGATAACGAGATGCTGCGCGTGATGACGGCGAATCTCCTTTCCACCCGGGGGCTGAACGTCACCCAGGCGGATGGCCCGCAGCAGGCCCTGGAGCTGGCTCGAGGACGGACTTTCGACATGCTGATCACCGACGTCGTCATGCCGGATCTGAGCGGTCCGGAACTGCACCAGCAGTTGCTCGAGGATCATCCCGATCTCATCGTGCTTTTCATGTCCGGCTATACCCGCACCGTGGTCGACAACCAGGGGTTCCTCGGCGACCGGAGGAACTTCATTCAAAAGCCCTTCGCGGTGAACGATTTCCTGGCGAAGGTGAAAGAGCTTCTTTATGCGAATCCGGGGGGATAGACGGCCTCAGCGCTTCCCCGCGGCATGAACGGCGGCGTCCTCAGCAGATCAGTGAGGACGCCGCCTGCGTTTTGTGGTACAAGATGGTCCGGCACGTCCCCTCCCGTTCAAGGGGGAGGGAGTCTGCTCTGCCGCATCTATGCATTGATCTGGAGGGTTTTTTGAAGATGTTTTTCCGCATCCCCAAGGACGCGATGGTCTGGTCGCTCCTTCTCGTATCCCTCGCCCTTTACGGCGTCGATTTTTTCTTCTACCGCCGGCTCGATGAGATCGGCTCCTCCTTCATGGGCAACCTGGCCTTCCTCCCGGTGTACGTCCTCTTCGTAACGCTGATGATCGAACGGGTCCTGAAAGAGCGCGAGCGCGAAGCGATGCGCAAGAAGCTCAACATGGTGATCGGGGTCTTCTTCAGCGAGATCGGCAACCGCTTGCTGCGCGACTTCCTCACCTTCTTCGAGGATGGGGTGGAACTCTCCCGGCACCTCCACCCGACCGTCTACTGGAAGGACAACGACTTCGCCGCGGCCCAGGATTACCTGAAGGGGCTGGACCTCCGCCTCAACGCCCGCAAGGGGGATCTCCCCGCTCTGAAGGAGCTCCTTCTGGATAAGAAGGAGATCATGCTGATGCTCATGGAGAACCCGAACCTCCTGGAGCACGCCTCCTTCACCGACCTCCTCTGGGCGGTTTTCCACGTCATCGAGGAACTCCAGGCGCGCCAATCCCTGGACGGCCTCCCCAACTCGGACCTGGACCATCTCTCCGGGGACCTCAAGCGCGCCCACACCTATCTCCTGATCGAATGGGTCTCCTACATGGCCCACCTGAAATCCGATTACCCGTACCTCTACTCCCTCGCCATCCGCATGAATCCGATGGACCCGAAGGCCCACCCCGAGGTGCTCTGATCCGTTCCTTGCGCTCTGTTTGACGCGGGCAAAAAAACATTGCAATTCCCCGGGCCATGGCATATAGATATGTCCTTTACCGAACTTTTACTTCCGCCCGGAAGGTGACCGAAAGCGTGTCAGACAAACCGACGCTCGCCAATCTCAGGCAAGAAATCGACGCCATCGACGACAAGATCCTCGAACTGCTGAACCAGCGGGCAACCCTGGTGATGCAGGTCGGCGCCCTCAAGACCCAGACCAAAAGCGACTTTCACGTTCCCAGCCGTGAGCGCGAGATTTACGAGCGACTGACCGCCAACAACCCGGGTCCCTTCCCGTCCGAAGGGGTGCGCGGCGTTTTCCGCGAGATCATCTCCGCTTCGCTCGCCCTCGAGTCCCCGATGCGGGTCGCCTTCCTCGGCCCGAGCGCTACCTTCAGCCACCTTGCCGCCATGCAGCAGTTCGGACTTTCCGCCGAACTCTCCCCGGAGCGCTCCATCCCCGCCGTCTTCGAGGCGGTCCAGAAGGGTGAGGCGTACTACGGCCTGGTGCCGGTCGAGAATTCCACCGAGGGGGTCATTTCCCACACCCTCGACATGTTCATGGAGAGCGACCTCAAGATCAACGCCGAGGTCCTGCTCGAGGTTTCCCATTTTCTCCTCTCCCGGACCGGCCGGATCGAGGACGTCAAGAAGGTCTACTCGCACCCGCAGCCCTTGGCCCAGTGCCGCAAGTGGCTCGCCACCAACCTTCCCAACATCCCGCTGGTCGACGTCGCGTCGACCACTCTGGCCGCGCAGATCGTCACCGAGGACTACACCGCCGCCGCCATCGCCAGCGAATACGCCGCGTCCCTTTACAACCTCAAGGTGGTGAAGGCGCGCATCGAGGACCAGGTGAACAACTTCACCCGCTTCCTCGTGGTCGGGCGCAAGTTCGCGGACCGCAGCGGCGACGACAAGACCTCGCTCATGTTCTCGGTCAAGGACGAGCCGGGCATCCTGCACCGGATGCTGGTCCCGTTCGCCAGCCGCGGCATCAACCTTACGAAGATCGAATCCCGCCCCCTGAAAGGGAAGGCGTGGGAATACATCTTCTACCTCGACCTCTCCGGTCACATCTCAGATCCCCAGGTTGCCGAAGCGGTCCAGGAGCTCTCCTCCTGCTGCCAGTTCGTCAAAGTGCTCGGCTCCTACCCGAGAGCGAAATGACAAAAGCTGCAACTCCGTTGGTAAAACGCCTGGCCGTCATCGGCCTCGGGCTGATCGGCGGTTCGCTCGCCCGCGTGCTGCGCGAGCGGGGGGCGGTCGGCGAGGTGGTCGGCATCGGCCGCGGCGAGGCGAACCTCAAACGCGGCGTCGAGCTCGGTGTCATCGACCGCTACTGCCTCGACCCCACCGAAGGGGTGCGCGGGGCGGACGTCGTCTTCGTGGCAACCCCGGTCTGCTCGATCCCGACCGTGGTGGAGCGGATCGCACCGCATCTGGAAGATGGCTGCATCGTCACCGACGGGGGGAGCGTCAAGGAGTTCGTGGTCAACGCCTGCGAGCCGCTGATGCGCCCGGGAACCTTCTTCGTCGGCGGGCACCCGATCGCGGGTACCGAACACTCCGGCGTCGAGGCATCCTTTGCCACCCTGTACCAGGGGAAGCGCTGCATCGTGACCCCGACCGAGAAGACCGATCCGGCCGCCCTGGCCAAGGTGGTCAAGATCTGGGCGTACGCCGGTTCCGCCGTGCCGGTGATGGACCCGGCGACCCACGACCGGATGCTCGCGGCGATCTCGCACCTGCCGCACATGGTGGCCTACTCGCTGGTGAACGCCGTGGATGGCTACGACCGCTTCGGCGGCGAGCTCCTCGCCTTCTCCGCCGGCGGATTCAGGGACTTCACCCGCATCGCTTCCTCCGATCCGGTCATGTGGCGCGACATCGCCCTCACCAACCAGGAGGCGATCCTGGAGACGATGGATTTCTTCTCCGATTACCTGGGAAAGCTCCGCACGTTGGTCGCGGCGGCCGACGGTCCCGGCCTGGAGGCCTTCTTCCGCAACTCCAAGGAGAAGCGGGACGCGATCCTGTAATCGGCTTACCCGATATCCCCTCCCCCTCCGGGAGAGGGTGGCCGGAGGCCGGGTGCGGGGTGGTGATCCCTGCGTGGCTGCTTCCCTCACCCCGAGCCGAGAGGGAGGTTCAGGCTTTTCATCTTGAATAAAATCCGGGAGTGCCAATGAAAAGCTATTCAATGCAAAAGGTTAGATCGCTGCGCGGAGAAATTTCCGTACCGGGCGACAAGTCGATTTCGCACCGCTCCATCATGCTCGGCTCCATCGCCAACGGCGTCACCCGGGTCACCGGGTTCCTCCGCGGCGAGGACGCCCTGGCCACCCTGGGCGCCTTCCGCGCCATGGGGGTCCAGATCGACGACGACGGCTCCAACGTCACCATTCACGGCAAGGGGCTGCGCGGGTTGGTCGAGCCGACCGACGTGCTGGACTGCGGCAATTCCGGGACTTCGATGCGGCTTCTCTCCGGCCTGCTGGCCGGGCAGAACTTCTTCTCGGTGCTTACCGGGGACCAGTACCTGCGCAACCGCCCGATGAAGCGGGTCGTGGCGCCCTTGACCAAGATGGGGGGGCGGATCCTCGGCCGCGCCGGTGGCGAAAAGGCACCGCTCGCCATCGTCGGTTCCCGGCTCACCGGCATCCACTACGACTCTCCGGTCTCCAGCGCCCAGGTGAAATCGGCGATCATGCTTGCCGGCCTTTATGCCGACGGCGAGACCGTGGTGCGCGAGCCGCATCTTTCCCGCGACCACTCCGAGCGGATGCTGCGCCACTTCGGCGCCACCGTCGAGACATTCGACGGCGGGGTCAAGGTTTGCGGCGGGACCGAGCTTTCCGCCCGCGACATCGCGGTTCCCGGCGACATCTCGTCGGCGGCCTTTTTCCTGGTCGCGGCCCTGATCGTGCCGCACGCCGATCTTTTGATCCGCGGCGTCGGGGTCAACCCGACCCGTACCGGCATCATCGACATCCTGCAGGCGATGGGGGGTAGGGTGACCCTGGAGAACCTGCGCGAGGAGTCGGGCGAGCCGGTCGCCGACCTCCACGTCCTCGGTTCCTGCATGAAGGGGGTCGAGATCTCCGGCGAGCTGGTGCCCCGGGCGATCGACGAGTTCCCGGTCATCTGTGTCGCGGCCGCCATGGCCGAAGGAAAGACGGTGGTGCGCGGTGCCGAGGAGCTTCGGGTGAAAGAGACCGACCGCATCGCGGCCATGGCGACCAACCTGCGCCAGGCCGGGGTCGAGGTGATCGAGCATCCCGACGGGATGGAGATCGTCGGCAGGGGGGCCCTTTCCGGCTGCACCGTCGACAGTTTCGGCGACCACCGCATCGCCATGTCCATGCTCATCGCCGGGCTGGTCGCCTCGGGCGAGACCACCGTCAACGACGTCGACTGTATCGCGACCTCGTTCCCGGGCTTCTTCGACCTGCTGCAGGGGGTGATCTCCCGTTGAGCGCGCAGGTCAGGGAAAAGGGAGTCGTCGTTGCCATCGACGGACCGTCGGGGGCGGGCAAAAGCACCATCACCAAACTCCTGGCGGCACGGCTGGGATACATCAATATCGACACCGGGGCGATGTTCCGTTCGGTGGCCCTGATGGCCAAAAGGCGCCATATCGATCCCGACGACGACGTTTCGCTGGCGGAGCTTTGCCGCGCGCTGGATATCTCCTTTCTGCGCAACGGGGAGGGGTACCGGGTCATCGTCGACGGCGAGGATGTCTCCCGCGCCATCCGGACCGAGGAGATCAGTCTCCTTACCTCGCGCATCTCGGCGCGTAAGCCGGTGCGGGCGGCCCTTTTGGAGCTGCAGCGCCGCATGGGGGCGCAGGGCGGGGTGATCCTGGAAGGACGCGACATCGGCACGGTGGTCTTTCCCGACGCCGAGGTGAAGTTTTTCCTCTCGGCAAGCGCCGAGGAGCGCGGCCGGCGCCGCTACCTGGAGCTGGTGGCGCGCGGCGAGAACGTCACCCTCGAGGAGACCGTCGCCAAGGTGGTGCGTCGGGACAAGCAGGATGCCGAGCGCGAGCACGCGCCGCTGCGCTGTGCCGACGACGCGCTCAGCATCGACTCCACCGCGCTCTCCATCGAGGAAGTGCTGCAGATCATGGAGGCCACGGTCCGCGAGCGGGTGAGCCGCCAGGAAGTGGTCGGTCACTAAAGCCCCGACTTGACGCGCCGGGGGATTTGCTTTTGACCCCGGCAATGTGGGACACTGAACGTCCCTGCGTAACGCAGCAGATCTAACATCAAGAGGTTCCAAGGTTATATGGAAATAATTCTGGCAAAGCAGGCTGGTTTTTGCTTCGGCGTGAAACGGGCCACCCACCTGGCGTTCGAGGCGGCGGAGCGGGGCGGGGAAACCTACACCCTGGGCCCCATCATCCACTCGCCGCAGGTGGTGCAGCGTCTCGAGGAGATGGGGGTCAAGGCGCTTCCCAACGTCGATGACATCGAGAGCGGCACCATCATCATCCGGTCCCACGGGGTGGCGGCCCACGAGCTCGACGACGCGATGACCCGCAACCTCGAGATCGTCGACGCGACCTGTCCGTTCGTGAAAAAGGCGCAGGACCACGTCGCCGGCCTTTCCAAGGCGGGATACGACGTCGTCGTGGTCGGCGACCTGGACCACCCGGAGGTGCAGGGGATCGTCTCCTATGCCACCGGCCGGGTTTTCGTCGTCTCCTGCGAGGAAGAGGCGCAGAAACTCCCGAGGATGTCCAAGATCGGCGTTGTCGCCCAGACCACGCAGTCTTTCGAGACCCTCAAGGAGGTGGTGGACGTCTGCCTGGAGAAAGGGAGCGAGATCCGGATCTACAACACCATCTGCGACGCGACCGCGGTGCGGCAGGAAGAAGCGAAGGCGCTGGCCGGCAAGGTCGACTGCATGCTGGTGATCGGCGGTTTCAACTCGGCGAACACCAAGCGGCTCGCCGAGGTCTGTGCGGAACTGCTGCCGCGTACCCACCATATCGAGACCGCCAGCCAGGTCGATCCGGCATGGTTTGACGGGGTCAAAAAGGTCGGCGTGACTGCCGGGGCGTCCACGCCGAAGTGGCTCATCGATGAGGTGCTCGAACGCATCACCGAGGTGGAGCGGGATAAAAAACGTTGAAATTTTTCACAGATGTGATAAATTAGCTCGATTTTATAGAGAAGATCAATTCAGGGGGTACGGGTTTAGATGGGTGACGACAAAAAGACATTCAAAAAGAAAGACATGCCTATCAAGCGGTTTTACGATAATGACGAGGAGCTGGATCAGACCGAAAGCGGTGAATTCGCTGATCTCTTCCAGGACAGCCTGAGACAGCCGCAAAATGGCGAGGTGGTCAAAGGGGTAGTCGTTCAGGTCGAGCAGGACATCGTCCTGGTCGATGTGGGCTACAAGTCCGAAGGGTGCATCCGCATCAACGAGTTCATCGACGAGACCGGCGAACTGACCGTGAAGGTCGGCGACGAAGTCAACGTCTACTTCGAGCGCGGCGAGAACATCCGCGGCCACATGGTCCTCTCCAAGAAGAAAGCCGACTCCCAGGTTGCCTGGGAATCCATCGCCGCTGCCGGCGAGGGCGGGATCATCGAAGGGAAGATCGTGGGCAAGGTCAAGGGCGGCATGACCGTCGACGTCGGGGTCGAGGCGTTCCTCCCGGCTTCCCAGGTTGACCTCCGTCCCGGCGGCAACATGGACCGCTTCCTCGGCCAGACCTACCAGTTCAAGATCCTCAAGCTCAACCGCAAGCGGGGCAACCTGGTCCTCTCCCGCCGTGTCCTCCTCGAGGAAGAGCGTGAGAAGGCCCGTTCGGCCACCCTTTCCACCCTCAAGGAAGGCGATGTCGTCGAGGGCGTGGTGAAAAACCTCGCCGAGTACGGCGCGTTCGTCGACCTGGGCGGCGTGGACGGCCTGCTGCACGTGACCGACATGTCCTGGGGCCGGCTGGGCCACCCCTCGGAAATGGTCAAGGTGGGCGACACCCTTAAGGTGATGGTCCTCAAGTACGACCGCGAGAAAGGGAAGATCTCCCTGGGCCTCAAGCAGACCGTGCCCGATCCGTGGCTCAACGTCACCGACCGCTACCTCGAAGGCGCACGCGTCTCCGGCCGCGTGGTCAGCCTCACCGACTACGGTGCATTCATCTCGCTGGAAGACGGCGTCGAAGGTCTCGTCCACGTCTCCGAAATGTCCTGGACCCGCCGCGTGCGTCACCCCTCCGAAATCCTCAAGGTGGGTGAGGAAGTGCAGGCGGTCATCCTCGGGGTCGATCCGGGCAACCGCAGGATCTCCCTGGGCCTGAAGCAGACCGAGGTGAACCCCTGGACCGTGATCGGCGACCGTTACCCGGTCGGGACCAAGATCGAAGGGCAGATCAAGAACATCACCGACTTCGGCGTCTTCATCGGCATCGAGGACGGCATCGACGGCCTGGTCCACGTCTCCGACATCTCCTGGACCCGCCGCGTCAAGCACCCGGGCGAGCTCTTCTCCAAAGGGCAGACCGTCCAGGCGGTGGTTCTGAACATCGACGTCGAGAACGAGCGTCTTTCCCTCGGCATCAAGCAGCTGGTCATGGACCCGTGGGAAGAGATCCCGCGCAAGTACAAGCCGGGCTCCCGCGTGAAGGGCAAAGTCACCTCCGTGACCGACTTCGGCGTCTTCCTCGAGATCGAAGAGGGGATCGAAGGCTTGGTCCACGTCTCCGAGCTCTCCCAGGAGAAGGTCGCTTCCCCGAAGGACTTCGCCAACGTGGGCGACGAGCTCGAGGCGGTCGTCCTCAACGTGGATACCATCGAGAAGAAAATCGGCCTGTCCATCAAGGCACTGCAGACCGCCATCGAGAAGTCCGAGTACGCCTCCTACATGGGGTCGACCGGCGAGGCTACCTCCAGCATCGGGGATCTGCTCAAGGAAAGGCTCAAGAACAAAAACGACGACTAGTCACCACGCAACCGTCGCAGCAATGCAACGTTTCCCAATGGAATGAGGTGTGTAAATGACCAAGAGCGAACTGATTGACAAACTGATGGAAAAGCGCGGCATGCTGACCCGGAAGGATTCCGAGGCGGTGGTATCGCTGGTGTTCGACTCGATGAGCGAGGCCCTCACCAACGGCGACAAGGTGGAGATCCGCGGCTTTGGGAGCTTCACCATCCGTGACCGTGAGCCGCGTGAGGCGAGGAATCCGAAGAGCGGTGAGATCGTGAAGATCCCGTCCAAGAAGACCCCCTTCTTCAAGACCGGCAAGGACCTGAGGGAGCGCGTCAACAACCTGTAGGAACTCCGGGCGACCGGACACGCCCGGATGGCGGAATTGGTAGACGCAAGGGACTTAAAATCCCTCGCTCGCAAGGGCGTGCCGGTTCGACCCCGGCTCCGGGCACCACGCAAAACCGAAGAACCGGCGATGAACGAAGAGAGGGCCATGCAAAAAAGCATGGCCCTTTCTTTTGGTCTATTCAGCACCGGCAGGGGCTGGGGCCCAGTCTTACCTCCCCATCCTCAACGGCGGCAGCCCCTCATCCTCATTGGGGAAAGCCTCGTCAAAAGGCTCCCCGCCGGTCAGAAGCTGAAGCAGCGCTGCCTTTCGGCCCGGGCGCAATGACCAACCGGTCACCCTCTTACAACCCTCCAACTCTGTCCATGTTTAGCGGCACTCCTGCCGCGATCACTCGGTTTCACCAAGAACTGCTTTCCCAAGGTCCTTACTGAAAACAGATGCCATCACTTTCAATTGATGGTACATTCACCGCACTAAATGCCGGGAGTCTCGTCATGTCCGAGTACGATGTCCGCTGGAAACAGCGCTTCCAAAATTTTGATCGTGCAGTGGTTCTGTTACGTGAACCGATCGAGCGTGACGTCACCACGCTATCTAACCTCGAAAAAGAAGGGACCATTCAGAGATTCGAGTTTGCACTCGAACTAGCCTGGAAGACTCTGAAAGATTACCTGGAGCACGAAGGGGAAGTTTTTGCCCCGGTTACGCCCCGCAATGTTGTAAAAGTGGCTTTCGCCGCACGTATCATTACTGACGGCCAGGTTTGGATCGACATGCTTGATCACCGAAACCTGCTGGCCCATACCTATGACGAGGCCACCTTCGATAAGGCGGTCTTTGCCATTCGCGATCGCTACCTGAATGCGATTGAAGAACTACATCTCTGGTTGATGGAACGGAGGGCCGGGTGAATGTAGAACCGCTTGATCCTCACGCCTTGCAACTGGTGCGTGGCGTCCTCGCCCGGCATGCGGAAGTGACCGGAGCGATTGTGTTCGGCTCCAGGGCCAAGGGAACGGCACGTGACGCCTCGGACGTCGACCTCGCTCTAGAGGGGATCGACGATCAGCTTACGGCGGAGGCGATTGCCAGCGAACTGGATGAACTCCCCCTCCCGTATCTTTTTGACGTAAAGGCTCTTTCGGCCATCCGTCACCGGGCACTGCTGGAGCATATCGAACGGGTAGGGGTACGAATCTACGGCTGAGCTTTCTGCCCAACTGGCTGGTTTCTACTAAGTATTGACTCCATCGCCTTTTTCTTGTAGTTTGCTCATCCTGGTGCCGGCTCTCCCATTTCCTCTCCGGCTCCTGAAGCTACCATTCGTAGCATAGTGTCAGACCCGGCCGGGACCCCGTGCCTCGGCACCTAGTCAGAGGAGAACCCACCATGAAATCGTTGTCTCTTGTTATTGCGTCACTTGCCTGTTTGCTGGCGGGTCCGGCGTTCGCCGCCGACTTCGGCATGTGGGACCTGAGCGTCGGGAAAGTCGTCACTCCGACCACCTACGCCGCCTTCGACCCGGCCGCTCCCAACGTCAAGATCGTCGGCGCCGCGACCTCTTTTGCCGGCTCTCCGGATGTCCCGATCGCCGACCCGTTCGCCTACCACCAGGTAGCCTCCGGCGACCTGACCGCCCTCGGCAACGCGGTCTACCACAACGACGGTGTCATCAACTTCGTTCCGCCAGGGCCCGATGCCGTTGCGGCGGGTTTCCCCGATACCGGTTTTCTCTATGTATCGCACCTGGTTTCCGATCCGGACGGCTCCTGGCATTACAAGTGCCAGCTCTATCCTGCGGTTGCCACCTCCGATCCGACAAACTCGGTGCTGGTCAGCCAGACCGATCTCGTCAACGCCTTCGTCAACAACACGACCACGTTTCCCTGATTCCGGGTCGCGAGAGGACTTATGACCCAGGAAGAGAAGGACCGGATGATGTTCCTGGAAGGGAAGGTGGATGCGCTGATGCACCTTTGCGCCTACCTGGTCGCCACCAACCCCATCAGCGACAACCTTGCCGCCATGCTCAGAAACCGGGCCCATCGGGAATCCTGCCGTGACGGCGTGAGCGCCGACGAACAGGCCTACCTCAAGGGATACCTCAGTGTGCTGCCGGACATCGACAGCGCCCGCTCCGTGCTGCATCAGGCCGGACTGATGACCGCGGACATTCCCGACAGCCGGAACTAGCCTTCCACCCGCGGCAGCGCTGCATTCGGCACCAGATACAAAAAGGGCCCCGCCTTTCCCGGCGGGGCCCTTTTGTATGTGTGGAACTGCATCCGAGCGGTTCCCTAAGAAGCCAGCACCGCCTTGACCTTGCTGGCGAGGTCCTGGACCGTGAACGGTTTCTGCAGGAAGTTGACGCCGCTGTCCAGGACGCCGTGGTGGACGATGGCGTTGTTCGTGTAGCCGGACATGTAGAGGACCTTCAGGCCCGGGTGGAGTTCGAGCAGTTTCCGGTGCAACTGCGGCCCGTTCATCTCCGGCATGATCACGTCGGTCACCAACAGATCGATCTGCTGCCCGGCGCTGATCGCGAGCGCATGTTTCGGGCTGGTGGCCACGATGATCTCGGCACCGAAGCTCTTCAGGAAATCGCAGGTGAGCTCCCGTACCATGTCGTTGTCCTCCACCAGCAGGATGGTCCGGCCCGAGCCGTTGAAGGAGACCGCTTGGGACCGCTCCCGCTCGGCAACCGGCTTTTCGTGGACCACCGGGAAGTAGATCTTGAATGCGGTGCCCTTGCCCACCTCGCTGTAGACGTACACGTAGCCGCCGTGCTGGTTTACCAGGCCGTACACGGTCGCGAGCCCCAGCCCCGATCCCTGGCCCACCTCCTTGGTCGTATAAAAAGGCTCGAACATGTGGGCCAGGGTTTCCTGGTCCATCCCGCTGCCGGAATCGGTGACGGCGAGCATCAGGTACTCTCCCGCCTTCACCCCGGCGTGCTGGCGCACGTATTCGGCGTCCAACTGCACCGGCGCCGTCTCGATGGTGATCACCCCGGTTTCGGCGACGGCGTCCTGTGCGTTGATGGCGAGGTTCATGATGATCTGCTCGATTTGATTCTTATCGGCGCGGATGCCGAGGACGTCGCCGGTGAGGTGGAGCCGGATCGCGATGTTCTCGCGGATGGTCCGGCGCAGGATGTTGTAGAAGGAGGTAACCACCTCGTTGAGGTCGATGACCTTCATTTCCAGGATCTGCTTCCGGCTGAAGCTCAGAAGCTGCTGGGTCAAGGCCTTTGCCTTGTCCGCCGCCTGGTGGATCATGGTGATCCGGTCGTGCTCCCGGCTCTCCCGGGGGAGGTTCATGCTGAGGAGCTCGGCGTAGCCCAGGATCGGGGTCAAAAGGTTGTTGAAGTCGTGGGCGATCCCCCCGGCCAGCCGCCCGACCGATTCCATCTTCTGGGACTGGGCGAGCTGGACCATGAGCGACTGCTTTTCCGCTTCCGCCTCGCGCCGTTCGCTGATGTCGCGGACGATGGCGCAGTTGTATTCGGTACCGTCGACGTTGAGGTAGGTCGCGACGACCTCCACCGGAAAGGTTTTCCCGTCGTTGCGCAGATTTTCCGTTTCGAACTGGAGGCAACCGTCGCGCTTGAGCTCCTCCCAGTGCTTGGGCCACATCTCTTTGGGGAAATGCGGGGTGATCTCCCAGATCGCCTTCTGGAGCAGCTCTTCGCGGAGGAAACGGTGCATCCGGGTCGCCGCCTCGTTCACGTAGACGATCCTGCCGTCCCGGGCGATCCAGTACACCGCGTCGGACATCCGCTCCATGATGATCGCCGCCTTTTCCAGGTCGGCTTCGGCCTGCTGGCGGTAGGTGATCTCCTCGGCAAGCAGGAGGTTCTTGCGCTCCAGTTCCGAGGTGCGGAGCCGGACCGTCTCTTCCAGGTGCTCCCGGTACTGGACCAGCTCGGTCGCGGACGCCTCACGCTGCCTGCGGTTTCGATACAGGAGCCCGGCGGAAAGGGCCGATCCTGCCGAGAAAAGGGTCACCAGCATGGCGAGCATCTTCACATCGGAGCGCCACCCGGCGAAATAATCTCCCGAGGCGCGGCCGACGTTGACGAAGAGCGGGTAGCTGGAGACCTTGTTGTAGGAGAAGGTCCGTTCCACGGCATCGATGCTGCCGGGGGTCTTGTAGGTTCCGGAGTTGACGCCGGCCTGGCGCAGCGCCTTGAGCTGGGACGAAACGGTCATGCTGCCGGTGCTGTTGGCGGTGGGGTAGCGCACGAGCACCTGGAGCGCCTCGTTGCGCAGGGTGATGACCCCGTGCTGCCCCAGCTCGAAGGTGGAAAAGATGCGGGCGATGTAATCGACGGAGATGGCGCCGAAGACGACCCCGGCAAAAGAGCCGTCGGGATTGTTGATCCGGCTGGCGATCGGGAAAACCCAGTGCTTGCTCATCCGGCCGAAGATGGGATTTCCTACCATCAAACCGGCGCTGGGTTCCCCTTGGACTTGATGAAGACGTCCCGGTCGGCAAAGGATACCCGGGCCTCGGGCACCACGTGGTCGCCGTAGAGGATGGTCCCCTGCGCATCGGTGACGCGCAGGCCGTCCAGCTCGGGGACCTGCTCTCTCACGGCGAGGACGTAGGCCTGGAAGGAAGTGTGGTCGATCGGGCCCCGATGCAGCTGCCGTTCCGCCTCGGTTTTGACGGCAAAGAGGCCAACGCTCGATTTGTCCAGGATCCCGCTTAAGGTAAGGCTCAGCGACTGCGCGAGGTTCTGGGTCTGGGTCGCGATCTTGTTTTCCTGTTCCTGCCGGCTGCGGTAGAGATGGAATCCGGCCAGCCCGGCCACAAACAGGTTGATGAGCAGGAGCGCCGCGACCACCCGTACCAGAAACAGCCGGATTGGCCCCATCAGGGATGATGTCTTGAGAGTGGATTCGCCCATACTGCTCCGATGTTCCTGCTGAGGTCAGTCTGCTCACGCGGTTTTATACGTTTCTGTGTCGTCTTATCGGCAGGTTATGCCTCTGGCTTGAGTGTTTTCCCTACAAACGCCGCCGCTCGGTAGCCTTCTGAGAGTGGCAGCTCCCGCTATGTGTATATTTTCCGATGCGGCCACTGCGAAAAACAGTTCGAGGCGTTCCTGAAATATACATCTGCCGGCCGACCGGTTTTCAGCGATAAAACCGCAGGTTAGCGTTTCGCCCCGGCTGCGTTGCTGAACGGCGTCCCCTCCGGGGCGTATAGAAAAAAGATACGCCAGGTAGGCCGCGGAGGGCACGGCAAATATTGAGAAAAAATAAAACGACCGGAAAACGGCAGGTTAGCGCAAAAGGTGCGGCGGCTGCCAATCTGGCACGGCTGATGCTATCTCTAGGGCAAAGGCAGTAAAAACCCACCATAGGAGGTACGCCATGAAAGCCCTTATCAACACCATCATTGCAACCCTGGTAGCCACCCCCGCTTTTGCAGCGAACGGTTTCGAAGACCACAGCGGCCTCCTTTGCTGGGCATTCCTCGGACTCTGCGCGATGATCGTGGTAGGTCAGGTAATCCCGGCCGTCATGGTGCTGATCGGCGCCGCCAAGGGTGTCATGAAGCCCAGCGAAGCCAAAGAACACCACGCCTGACGGTCCCGCTGCACCGCTGGGAGATGAAAAAGCCGCCCGAAAGGGCGGCTTTTCGTTTTTCAGGGGTGCCTTCCCACACCGACAACGGTGAGGGACGCAGGGATACTTCCTGGCTCCTGCGGCGTCAGCGGTCAGGCCTGGATCCTGAGCACCGGTCCGTTCAAATTCCCTTTACCGCCGCCAGCCCGGTGATGTATGATCTGGTAATCATTGATCCTTTTCCTCATGCAGGTTTAAACCATGTCCCACCGACACTCCAGCTCCTCCCACGGGTTCCACAGCGACACTCCGATCCCCCCGGCAGCGGTTTTTTCCAACGTCACCCGGTTGCGCCAGGCCGGCCCCCCCAGTGGAGACCCCACCGGCAAAAGATCGATCATCGACCAGATCCGGTCCCGGATCGATTCGCGGGCGATCTGCGTTCCGGTCCTTCCGGCCGTGGCGCGCCAGATACAGCGCCTGCTGTCGCGCCCGGACTTCCCGGAGCACCAGGTGATCCTGCTGGCCGGTGCCGACCCCGGGCTGGCGACGAAGCTCCTCAAGGAGGCCAATTCCCCCTTCTTCAGGGGATTGACCCCGGTTGGGACGGTGGAGGAGGCGTTCCAGCGGCTGGGCAGCACCGAGGCCCTCGGGGTGGTGCGGCAAACGATCCGGGAAGACGTCTTCGCTCCCGGGGTACCCCGGTTGGACCGCATCATGCAGAGTCTCTGGAGCCACTCCTTTTGCTGCGCGGTCGCTTCGGGGTGGCTGGCCCGTAGAGCCGGGTTTACCGCGCTCGCCCAGGATGCCTTCCTGGCAGGATTGTTCCACGACGTCGGCAAGCTCTTCCTGTTGCGCCTGGTCGAGGGCTTGGAACAGCGGCACGAAGTGGCCGGTATGGCCACCGAAGCGCTGCTCGCGGAGGTCTTTGATGCCCTCCATGCCGAAGAAGGACACCGCCTGCTTCGGGAGTGGTCGATTCCGGAGTCCTTGGCCGAGGTGGTCCGTGACCATGACCGCGACGACTGGAACGAGTTGAATCCGCTCCTTGCCATCGTGCGCCTGGCGAACCTCGCCTGCCGGGTCTGCGGCGTGGGGCCACGTTCCGACCCGTCGCTCCTGTTGATCGGGACGACTGAGGCGCACGTTTTGGGGGTGAAGGAGGTCATCCTGGCCGAAATGGAAGTGGTGATCGAGGATGCGGCGCTTGCCCCGATGTCCGCACTGCGTGAGATGTTGTGACTGGCGCGCAAGCGTTGACAGGGGGAGGGAAAATAGGATATGGTCTCGGTTCATTTCATTTAATCTTCAGGAGGAACCGCATGATCAAGGAATTCAGTGCCGCTTTTGTCGGCGTCACCTTCATGGCCGGGGTCGCCGGCGCGGTCGATGTGAACATCAACGTCAACGCGACCCAGCCCCAGGTCACCCCGGTACGGCAGGTCACCGTGGTGAAGGAAGAAAAGGTGATCGTGAGGGAAAAAGAGAAGCAGGATCACGGCAAGCACAAGGGACACAAAAAGCACCACAAAGAAGGGAAGCATAAGGACAAGGATTAACGACTCCTTCTGCCTGCTCCCTGCAGCACGAAAAAAGCCCCGGGCAACTTGCCCAGGGCTTTTTTCGTGACCTCGGCCCGCCTGCGATTGCGGACCTTTCGCGACCGGAATTTCTGACCGGTAGCATTGCCCCGCCCGGCGCCTGTCTTTGCCTGCCCGATATGTTTTCCCCGCGCCTACCTGCCGGTTACCCTAGGTTCACCTTCCGATAACGGCAAGTTATAAATCCTGGTCGTATGGGTTACATTGCGGTCCGTTAAGAATATTGAAAAGTTGAGGAGGGCTCTCTCTTGTTGACTTTGAAAACGGCGCCGACGCACAATCAAAAACAGATCCCCCCGGACCCTCCTCTGATCAAGGGCGGTCGGGCGGAAGAAGCCCCACCGATCATCAAGGGTGGCAAGGCCGAGGGGCCGTGCCATGGCGGCGTGCTCAATTCCCGAAACAGGATCACCAGGAGGAAGAGGTAGGGCTACCTGGGCTGGCGGTCGCGTCCAAAACCAATCATGCAAAAGCGCCCCGAGTGGAGAGATCCCCGGGGCGCTTTTGCATTGGGTTTGCTGGCTGCAGCTTCCTTGAGTGAACCAGGCCTACACGAAGTGGACCTCGGCGGGGGCGTGCTGGGTGGTGCGGGCGTACTGGACCGCCGGGCGCCCGAAGGCCATGGCGTAGCCGATGACGTGGTTTGCCGGGATGCCGAGCCGGCCGCGCAACTCGGGGAAGAGGTCGTTGATCGCCAGGGTGGCGAGCCCGTCCCACACCGTGCCGATGCCGACGCTGTTCGCGTAAAGCTCGAAGTTGGTCAGGGCGATCAGACAGTCCGGGGTCGGGGTGGCGATCTCCTGGGGTGCCGAGACGACCAAAAGATGCGGCGCGCCGCGGAAGAGAAAGTCGACCCGCTTTTCCTCCCACTGGGCGAGGAAGAACTGGAAGAATTCCAGGCCGGCGGGAAATCCTCCGCTTTGCGCCATGCCGGAGAGTCGCGCCATCAACTCGTCACGCAAGGCGACCATCTTGGCCCGGTCGTCGATCACCGTGAAGCGGCACTGCCGCGCGTTCATTCCGGAGGGGGCGTGGCAGGCGACGTCCAGGAGGCGGCGCAAAAATTCCGGTTCCAGGTTCTCCTCGCGGTAGCGGCGCACCGCCCGGCGTCCCCGAATCAGGGTCTCGGTCGCCACTGGGTCGGGGAGGTGTCCCGGCAGGGGAAGGCTTTGCTCCGGGCGGCACCCGAAGATGGAGACTGCTGCCGCAGGGCAGACTGCGAGGCAGTGCTGGCAGCGGTAGCAACCCTTTTCCCGGTCGGCGGGGATGGAGGGCGTTCCTCCTTCCAGGGATATGATTCCGGCCGGGCAGTCCGCCGCGCAGGTACCGCACCCAGTGCACTTCTGTCGGTCGATGTTGAAGTTGAGCATGGCTTCTCCTTGTCTGAAATGGCCCCTAGGAAAGGAGCTTGGTGAGAAAGTCGGGGTGGAGGTTCAGCTCCAGGAGTCCCGCCAAGCCCATGACGACGCCGAAGCCGGCGAAGATCCAGGCGAGGTAGAGGAGCTTGCGCTTGTTGGTGAGGGAGGTGACCGCCAGCAAGCCGAGGGAAATCGACAGGGCGGCATCGGAAAGGTCGAACTGGTCGTCCCGGAAGTTCAAGTCGTCGTAGGCCTTTTCGTGGGTCTTCGCCTTCTTCATCAGGAGGTCTTCCTCCCCCTGGTAACGGGCGATGCTCGACTGGTACTGGCGCTGCTGCTCGGCGAGTTTCGGCACGTCCCTTCCCGGGGCCAGCGCCTGCAGCGCCTGGACCTGGTTCAGCCCTAACTCGGCCATGTGGTGCTTGAGCTTTTTCGACTGGTATTCGTTCCAGCGGTCTACCGCGTCGGATTTGTTCTGCAGCATCGCCTGAACGATGTTGTCATCTTTTACCTTGGTTATGGCCATGAAGACAGAGACCAGGGCGACCGTGACTGCAACGACATTGTTCAACCTGTTTTTGGATTGCGCTTCGTTAAGCTGTTCCCGCAGGTTTTCCATGTACTGCTCCCGTTACTGAGAAAAAAGTGACGCTCAGAGTGAAACGTCCCATCCTTGGTCCGGACCAACGGTGCCTGACACACTGTATCCGATGGGAATAGCCAGTCAATAGTGGACCTCGATAGGGTGCACCTCTTCGCCCACTCAGTTGCTGATCAGCACCTGGGCGCGCAGATCGCGCAAGATAGAGCGGGCGCTTTTCTGATAGTCGGCAACGTACTCGGGAGAACAGACGTTGCCGGACGTCCGGTCCTCCAGCGTGCGTTTGATGGTGAGCCTGTTTTCCGACTTCTGATAGTTCGCCTGGTAACTGAGCACCTTGCTGGCAAAGTGGAAGTCCTTCGGGAACCCCACGATGTTCATCGACGGGGGGAACTCGTAGACGTACTCCTCGGTGCTGCGTCCGCCGGAGCAGTTGGTCGACTTTTTCGGCGTCGGCTCGTAGGCGCTCGACACGAAGCTGTCGATGGCGAACACGCTCGAGGCAATCGGCTTGATCGGCATCCCGGTCGTGCTCGCCAGGGTGAGGAGGTCCTCCAACTGGAAGGTGATCGAGAAGCGGTAGCTGTCCAGGAGGTCGGTGGGATCGTCCTTGGTTAGGGTGCCGGTCCCGTGCATCCCCTGCATCTCCAGGAACTTGCGAACCAAAAGCTCTTCCTGGTCCCCGCGCAGGTTGCGCATCACCTGCCGCATTTCGGTAGCGGGAAGCCCCTTGAGGGTGAAGTGTGCGGTGCCGGTTGCGGTGCCGTCGGCGTTGATCTTGATGCTCGTCTGCATCACCTGCTCATGCCCGTACTGGGCGGTCGACGGGGTCTTTACCGCCTCCCGGAACTTGACGACCGGCAGTACCGGCTTTTCCCCCAGCGGTTGCGGGAGCATGCCGAACGGCACGGTCGCCGCGGTCGAATCAAGGTACAGCTTCAGTTCCGGGAGGTAGTTGATCACATGGTTTACCACCCCGACCACGGGAACCTTGGGGAGATCGTAACGGGAGTCGGCGTTCAAAAGGACCTGGTCGCACTCGATCCCCCGCGCCGCCAAAAGTGCCTGGAGCAGGGTCGCGTGGTCCTTGCAGTCCCCCATCTTGTTGTCCAAAACGACGTCGAGGTCCCGCGGCACGACCCGACCGATCCCGATCCCGTTGCCGACGTAGGATATGTTCCGGGCCACCCAGTCGTAGAGGGCGCGGGCTTGGGCCTCGGTCCCTTTCTTGTCCCCGGCGAGTTGGGCGGCCAGGGCCTTGATCCGCTCGGTCGGAACCGCTTTGGGCATCGCCCTTTGTCCGTAGGCCCGGGCGATTTCCCCGTAGTCGGCGAAGGTCGAGACGAAGAGACTCGGCTCCTCCCCCACGGCGTAGATGCCGCTTTCCGCCGGAGTCCATTTCTCGGGCTTGGGATTACGGTAGTTCCATTCCAGGACCTGCTTGCCGTCCTTCTCGACCGGCTTCTTCTCGGTCAGATGGAACGACGCGTGGCTGAGCTTCATCGTTTTAGGGGCGATCACCTTGACCGTTATGTCGTCGGCAGCCTGGAAACGGGAGAAGACCTGGGCGGCGGAGAACTGGTTGGGGAAGATGCCCTCGCTGTTTTTGATCCGGAAGGAGAAGTTCGTGGTGTCGCCCACGGCCAGGTCGGGGAAGACGACGCTGATGGCGGTCTGGTCCGAATAGAGGGGGGAGGCGCTGTTGTAACCGTCGTTGGCGGTGACCTGGTAGCTGCTTTTGGGGGCGTCGATCCGCTTGCCCGACTTCTTCAGGGTGTAGGCCTCCAGCACTTCCCCTTTGGCGACGCTGGTGCTGAAGGAGAACGAGGCGGTCTTCTGTCCCTCCAGGGCGCTTTCCTTCAGGACGGTCATCGACCACTTCTGGCTTTCCGTGTAGGAGCCGTCGGGGTTGACGTCGAAGACGACCTGCCAGCTGTTGCAGCGGACCGGGATGTCCGCCTCCGCCATCGGCTGCGCGAAGGCTGGGGTGAGGGTGAGGTAAACGAGGAAGATGGCGGCGGCAATGGCATGAAGGCGCGACAGACTCGGGTGCTGCATTTCGGCTCCTGTGACAAGAAGAGGATGACGAGGGGGGATAAACGGAGGACATGTTCCGGAATACTTTTTTGGCCGGCGGCGGTCAAGAGAATTCTTGGGGCAGGGTGGGCACCCGGTGCGAATGCGGAGGCCCGATGCGGCGGGCAGAGGGCTGCCCACCCTGCGGCCACGGCTCCGATGAGGGATACCTTTCTCTGTGGGAGCGCCTTTCCAGGCGCGATCCGCCGGAGGCGGTGACCCCAGCGGTCAATCGCGCCTGGAAAGGCGCTCCCACCGCACGGCACCGGAGAGCGTCCCCGACACGTCGAACGCCGAACGCCGAACGCCGAACGCCGAACGCCGAACGCCGAACGCCGAACGCCGAACGCCGAACGCCGA
>NZ_JAEMHM010000017.1 GCF_016458275.1 Geomesophilobacter sediminis | reverse complement strand
TTCTACGCAGACGTCAAGAAAAAAATGACTGTACTGAACAACTTTTTTAAAGCAAAAAGCTAACCGGACAACACTGGCTAAATCCCCCTTTGCAAAGGGGGACTTCAAGCCCCGGCAGGGCCCAGCCTCACTCCGGCAGACTCACGCAAAAGCAGCAGCCGCCCTGGCTCAGGTTCTCCACCTCGATCGACCCGCCGTGCTCCTTGACGATCCCGTAGGTGACCGAAAGCCCGAGCCCGGTGCCGCTTCGCTTGGTGGTGAAAAAGGGGTTGAAGATCTGGCTCAGGTTTTCCGGAGGGATCCCCTCCCCGGTGTCGCAGACCCGCACCACGAAACCGCCGCCGTTTTTGCCCCGCGCGGTCTCCACGGTCAGCACTCCCCCCTTGGGCATGGCCTGGATGGCGTTTACCACCAGGTTGGTGAACACCTGGCTCAGCTGATGGCTGTCGCCGCCGACCTGGGCGGCGTCGGCGTCGTAGTTCTCCACGATTTCGATCCCCTCCAGCGGCACCTGGTACCCGATTTGCCCCACGATCTCGTGCAGCAGCGCGTTCAGCCGCACCGTGCCGAGCTCCCGCCGCTCCCGCCGGGCGAAGATCAAAAGGTTGGAAACGATCCGTTCCACCCGCTTCACCTGGGCAAAGATCGTCTCCACCTCTTCGCGGTTCGGATCGTCCTCGGGAAGCGAAAGCTGGAGGAGTTCGGTATTGCCCCGGATGATCGCCATCGGGTTGTTGATCTCGTGGGCCACCCCGGCGGCGAGCTCGCCGATGGCGGCGAGTTTTTCCACCCGCAAGAGTTCCTCGCGGGTCTGGATCAGCAGGCGGTTGTTCTCCTCCAGTTCCGAGGTCCGCTCCGCGACCTTCTGCTCCAGGTTGCGGTTCAGCTCGATGATCCGGTCCTCCCGCTCGCGGAGCGCCTGGCTCATCTCGTTGAAATTGCCGGCAAGGTCCCCGATCTCGTCGCGCGAGGCGATGTCCGAGTGCACCTCGCGCTCCCCGGCCGCCAGGCGCCGGGCCAGAAGCGCCAGGCTCTTCACCGGCTGGGCCAGTCTTCCCCCCAGGATGGAGGAAACCCCCACCCCGATCAGGGCGCTCAGGATGACGACGATACTCAAGAGCAGGGTGATGTCGGTCTTGACCGAGGAGTACTGGTTCTCCTTCATCCCGACGTAGAGCGCGCCGATCGGCACCCCCTGCAGCGAGTGGATCGGCTGGTAGGCGGTCAGGTACCAGTCGTTCACCACGAAGGCGCGCCCTACCCATTTGGCGTCGGTGAGGATGACCTTCTTGTATACGTCCGCCGACATCTTGGTGCCGATAGCGCGGGCGCCGCTGTTGTCGGCGACGTTGGTCGCCACCCGCACGTCGCCGAGAAAGATGGTGGCACTGCCGAAGGACTTGCCCTGGTTCTTGTCGGTCTCGTAGACGATCCCCTTGATCTTGTCCACCAGGGCGTTGTTGTTGTTTAAGAGCACCCCGCCGTAGATCGCCCCCACGATCGCTCCGAGCCGGTCCCGCACCGGGACCCCGACCATGAGAAAGAGCCCGTCCTCCCGCTCGGCTTCGCTGGAGGGAAGCGCCTGGGGCGTTTCCCGCACCGCCACCCGGGCCTGGCGCACCAGGTCGGCACCCTCGCGGGCCAGCATGGCCGCCGGGATCACCGTCGTCCCGTAGACCGTCTCCCCCTTCAGCGGCCGGGTGACGTACTGGTCGGTATTTTTGAGGTCGCCGTAAACCGCAGGATTGTTGGCCCGGTAGATCACCCGCCCGTAACCGTCCACGGCAACCATGACGTCCAGGTGTTCGCGCAGCCTCACCGGCGCCAGGAACTGCTCGATCGCGGCACGGTCCCCCGCGTCAATGGCCGCCGCGGTACTTCCGAACTGCGAGGTGAAGCGGATCACGTCGTAGATGCGGGAGAGCTCGTTCTGGTACGCCTCCCGGGCCACGTTCAGGTCGTTGCGCACCTTCTCCTGGGCCTGGCCGGCCACCTTCGCGTTCAGGATGAAGATGCCGGCGAGGTAGCAGAAAAAGATGGCGACCATCAGCGGGATCAGCGTCGCCACGGTCAGCTTGGTCTTGATCTCGAAGCGGAACTCGGACAGTTTCATTCGGGAAAGGCGATGCCGTACTCGGCGATCTTGCGGTCCAGGGTCCGGCGGGAAATTCCCAGGATCAGGGCGGACTTGCTCTTGTGGTAGCCGGTATCGGCCAGGGTGCGGGCGATATGGTCTTTTTCCATGGATTCCAGCGACACCAGGGGGACGTCACGCTTTACGGGAGCCGCTTCGGCCTCCTTTTTCCACATCGGGAGCTCTTTGGCGGTGACCAATTCGGAGCGCGCCAGGATCACGGCCCGCTCGATGACGTTCTCCAGCTCGCGGATGTTCCCGGGCCAGTCGTAGTCGAGCAGCACCCTGAGCGCGTCCGGGGTGATCCCGGTCACCTCCTTCTTCATCCGTTGCGAGTGTTTCTTCAGGAAATGGGTGACCAGGGGGACGACGTCGTCGAGACGGTCGCGCAGCGGCGGGAGCTGGATGCTGATCACGTTGAGCCGGTAGTAGAGGTCCTCCCGGAATTTCCCGGCCCGGACCTCGTGCTCCAGTTTCTTGTTGGTCGCGGCGACGAACCGGATGTCGGCGCTCTTGGATTTGGTGGCGCCGACCGGGATGAAATCGCCCTGCTGGATCACCCGGAGGAGCTTCGCCTGGATCGGGAGGCTCATGTCGCCGATCTCGTCCAGAAAGAGGGTCCCGCCGTCCGCCTCCTCCAGGAGCCCCTTTTGGGCGGTGATGGCGCCGGTAAAGGCGCCCCGGACGTGCCCGAAGAGCTGGCTTTCCAGGAGGTTTTCGGCGAGTGCCGCGCAGTTGATGGAGAGAAAGCGCTTCGCCCGGCGGCTGCTGTTGTAGTGAATCGCCCCGGCGATGAGCTCCTTGCCGGTCCCGGACTCCCCCAGGATCAGGATGTTGGCCTCGCTGGAGGCCACCTGAAGGGTCATCTCGTAAATCTCGCGGAACGCCGCGCTTTGGAAGATGATGGAATCCTGCTGGATCGGGCGTTCCAATTCCGACTTGAGGGCACGGTTTTCCTGGACCAGTTCTTCCTTTTCCAGGGCATTTTTCACCATGCTGACGATCTTTTCCTGGGGAAAGGGCTTGGTGACGTAGTCGTAGGCGCCGATCTTGATCGCCTCGACCGCGGCGTCGATGGTGCCGAATGCGGTGATCATGATCACCGGCATTCCCGGCTTGATCCGGGTGACCTCGCGCAAGACCGAAATCCCGTCCAAATCGGGCATCCTCACATCCTGGATCAGCAGGTCGGCATCCGCAGGCTCCCCCTCTTTGAGCCGGGCCAGCAGTTCGTTGCCGTTGGTGAAGGTCTCAACCAGGTATCCCTGCGTCTTCAAGAGCTTGCTCAAGTAGCGGAGGATTCCCTCTTCGTCATCACATATCAAGATTTTGCGCTGAGCCATCTACATGGTCCTTCCTGGTCCGGGCTACGGTCCGGGTGGGTATATCGTTGCAGCGGTAACCTCTGAAAAAAACCCGGGACGGCGCGATATTAGCACCGGTCCCCCTCCCCGGTACAGAGGAAATGAGGGAGGCGCTGTTTCGACCACCGGAAATACGCTGCCCCCCGGCCCTTTCATTGGTGTGCCGCAACGATCGCGTCAAAAAGATACATCACCCGGACAAAATGACACATTCCGCCCAAAATGCCCAATCCTGCGGCGGGGGGAGCTCCGGGGGCGCCCCCGGTATTCCCTTGAGATTACAAAGGTTTCGGAATTTTTTCCGTCAACGGAGTTCTTGGCACGGCAAGTGCCGTATACGACACCGCTAGGCAGCGCTTGGGATGCTTCAAGAATCACGCCGAAGTGTAAACACAAAAATACAAACCCCAGAACAGGAGAAAAGAGATGTTTGGATTTGGAATGCCGGAAATGATCATCGTCCTGGTAATCGCCCTCGTCGTGGCCGGGCCGGCCAAGTTGCCCCAGCTGGGCCAGGCGCTCGGCAGCGGAATCAGGAACTTCAAGAAAGCCGCCACCGGCGACGACGTCATCAAGATCAACGAAGAGCCGGAGAGCAAGTAAGTCGCCGATCCGGCGCTGAACAGACGAGCAGTCTCGTCAGCACCTCTCCGTTGGCCATCACGTCCCCTCTCCTTCAAGGAGAGGGCCAGGGTGAGGATGGGGTTTGATATTCCCTGGAGGTTCCCGTACATGCACATGGCAGATGCCCTGCTATCCCCCGCCGTCGGTGGCACCATGTGGGCCGTTTCCGCGGCCGCCGTCGCGCGCAGTTCGGCGAAACTGCGCCAGGACGCGGACCAGTCGGTGACGCCCCTGATGGGGGTTTTGGGGGCGTTTTTGTTCGCGGCCCAGATGATCAACTTCGCCATCCCCGGGACCGGCTCCAGCGGGCATCTCACCGGGGGCATCCTGCTGGCGACCCTTCTTGGCCCTTACGCCGCCTTTCTCGCCATTGCCTCCGTCCTGGTGGTGCAGGCATTGTTCTTCGCCGATGGCGGCCTGCTCGCCCTTGGGTGCAACCTCTTCAACATGGGGTTCATCCCCTGCTTCCTGGTCTTCCCCTGGCTCTTCACCCCGCTCGCCGGGGACGGCACGCAGAGGTTCCGGCTCAACTTCGCGATCATGGCGACGTCGGTGCTTTCCCTGCAGCTCGGTGCCTTTTCGGTCGTGCTGGAGAGCTGGCTCTCCGGGATAGCCGCCCTCCCCTTGGCGACCTTTCTCCTTTTCATGCAGCCGATCCACCTCGCGATCGGGCTGGTGGAAGGGGCGGCCACCATCGCCATTGTCTCCTCCTTTGCCAAACTGCATCCGGGGATGGTCAAGCTCGACCGCAAGGAAAGCCGCGCAGCGACGGCGCGGCTGCGTGCCGCAAGTTTTGCCATCCTGGCTGCCGCGCTCATCACCGGCGGGGTTCTCTCCGGCTACGCATCGGCCGCGCCGGACGGGTTGGAATGGGCCGTCACCAAGCTCACCGGCAAGACCGAACTCCCGCCTCCGGCTCGCGCCACCCACCGATTGCTGGGGTCGCTCCAGGAGAAAACGAGCCTGTTCCCCGGCTACCAACTGCCGGTCTCCCAGAACAAGACAGCCCCCAACAAGCCGCACGACAACCCGGCGCTGAGCAGCGGTTCGGGATTGGCCGGGCTCGCCGGAACCGTGACCACCCTGGTCATAGCCTTTAGCTGCGTCTTTTTCCTGAAAAGAAAATCGGCCTGAACCGCTCCCTCCCTTAGCCGATCCGACTGACCCGCCTGATCGGTCGGATCGGCGAAGCCCCCCTCCAATGTGTGCCAGAAAGCGCACACCTGTTCAAAGATGTGTGCCACTGTTTTGTATACGCACACCCCGAAATAGCCCCACCGGCACAGTTCCGCCTCCCCGATACCGCTGCAACGTCCTAACTTTTCAACACATTCCAAGGTATACGACATCGTTCCTTAAAATGGCACCACCCTTGCTCCTAATGAGACGTAACACCGGACAAGGAGAACGTGTCATGCCATCTGCAATCACCACCTACGTCATCAACACCTTGAGAACGCTCCACTGGATTTCCGCCTGCGGGTGGATCGGCGGCGGGCTTGCCGTCCTCATCCTGCTCAAACTCGCCGGCGCCCCCACCGGCCAGGAAGAAGCCGAAGTCCTGCAGCGGTCGATCATCGCCGTCGACGACTACCTCATCATCCCTTCGGCCGGAATCTCGGCGACTTCCGGGGTCACCCTCTGCTACCTGCGCCGCTGGGGTTGGAGCAAACACCGCTGGATCAAGGAAAAGTGCATCATCACCGCCATCCTCCTCCTTTTCGGGGCCTTCTGGCTGGCACCCGACCTGAGAACGTTGCTCCCGGCGGGCCTGGATTTCGAGACCGACCTCGGTTATCACCGCCACTGGCTGGCCGGCTCGATTGCCGCGGCATTCCAGACTCTCGGCCTCTTTCTTCTCTTGGGTCTCTCCATTCTCAAACCCGAGAAAGCACCGGTGCCCCAACGACGGAACAAGAATTAGCGAAACCGTTTCACTGTATTCACTGAATAAATAACTGGATAAAAGGATTGTCGTGTAATGCGGCAATCCTTTTCCATTTGTATTGCCAAGCAATCGATTCGGGTCTACAGTTACCAGCCGTGTTCCTTCTCTAATAAGGAAACAAATTCACAGATCCGGAGGTAACAAGATGAAACGTTTGCTGGTTGTGGCTCTATCCGCGTTACTGCTCGCCCCCATTGCTTCCTGGGCGTATGATCTCGACACCTTTTTGTCCCAGCTCAATGTCACGGCGAAGGCGGACATGGGCGGTTTTTCTGCCAAGATAAGCACTCAGTTCAACGTACCTATCCCCAAAGTCCAGGCCGTGATTCAGACCGTTGAGCAACCGGCGGATGCCTTCATGGTGTTCCAGCTCGGCCAGATGGCTCAGAAAACTCCGGACCGGGTTCTCACCGTGTACAAGCCGAACAAGAAAAAGGGCTGGGGTGCCATCGCCAAGGAACTGGGGATCAAGCCGGGATCTGCCGAATTCCACGCCCTTAAAGCCGGCAACCTCTCCCTGACCGGCCAGCCGGCCGGCTCCGCCGGCGACGACAGTCCGGGTAAAGGAAAAGGCCATGGCAAAGGGCATGGCAAGGGCCACGGCCGCGGCCAGGACATGTAGCATTAGTGGCACAACTTGGAGTGATAAAAAAAGGCCACCCTCGAAAGAGGTGGCCTTTTTTTGGGGCCAGCGAACATACCCTGTGGGAGCGCCATTCCTGGCGCGAATGAGTTTTGTGAACAGCAAGGTAGCGCCTACCACAGGGAAACTGCTTGCTAGGCGCAATCAATCGAAATAACCGTTACCGCCTGCGGCGGTTCGCGCCAGGAATGGCGCTCCCACAGAATCCCACTGAATTGCCTTCCCACTGAATTGCCTTCCAACAGGGGACGAGCCGCCTCGGTTCAGCTGCAAACGTTCCCTTCCAGCCGCAGCAGCGCCTCTTTCCGCTCCACCCCTCCGGCGTAGCCGGTGAGCTTGCCGCCACACCCCATCACCCGATGGCACGGGATGATGATCGAGATGGGGTTGTGGCCAACCGCGCCCCCCACCGCCTGCGCCGACATGGAATCCATCCCGCGCGAACCGGCAATGGTCCGCGCAATCTCACCGTAGGTCATCGTCTCACCATAGGGAATGCCGGCCAGTACCTCCCAGACCGCCTTTTGGAAGACAGACCCCTTCGGCGCCAACCGGACCGCACCGGAGAAACGCGCACCGGCGAAATAACGGTCGAGTTCGTCCCTCAGCGCGGCAAGGGCGGGATGAGCGGGATCGACGATCCAATCTTCGGTCTGCCGCGGATAATACTTCTGCCCGACAAACCACAATCCGATGACGGCGCCGTCTTCGGCAGCCGCCGTCATGGCGCCCAGCGGGGTATCGATAGTACAGGTGTAGATCATTTCTTCATCTCCTTCGCCCCGGCGGGCTCCGCAAGCGCCAGGGCATGCCACAGCGAAACGGTTGCATAGGAGCGCCAGGGGCTCCATCCCTGCACCAGTTCCGACACCTCAGCCGGCGGGAGCGCCGACAGGGCCTTTTTCACCCCGTAATCGGCCGCCGGAAACGCATCCGGCCAACCCAGCACCCGCATGGCAACGTACTGCACGGTCCAGGCGCCGAACCCCGGGATACCCAGGAGCTTCTTCATTTCCGCGCCGGGGTCGGCGGCCGGCTTGAGGACCAAGTCGCCGCTCACCATACCACGAGCCAGGGCGAGAATGGAACGGGCCCGTGAGCCGATGATCCCCAGCGGCCCGAACCGGTCCTCGATGGTCCCCTCCAAGGACGTTATTGCTTCCGGCGACGGGAAGGTGCCGGTAAGTTCGGGAAACGGCGTCGCCACCGGGTTGCCGAAAGTACCGACTATCCTGGTCGCCAGGGTGCGCGCCGCCTTCACGGTAACCTGTTGCCCCAGCACCGCTCGGACCACGCTCTCGAAGGGATCGAACGCGCCCGGCAGCCGGATCCCTGCCACCGGGAGGGAGGATGAGACCCGTGCCAACGTCGCCAGGCTCCGCGCCACCACCTCCGGGTTGCAGTCCAAATCCAAAAGCTGCCGCAGTCGCGCCAGTACCTGGGGGAGTACCGGAAGCAGGGTTGCCGCCACGATGACGGCTACCGCATTTCGCCGCGGCACGTCCGAGACCGAAATCCAGCCGCGATAGACGGTCTCCCCTTTCGCGATAGCGACGGTCCGGCGGTAGCAACCATCCCGGACCACCTCCACCCCCGGAATGGCACGGGAAGCGAAAAACGACAGGAGGATGTCCCAGGCAAAGGGGGGCCGGTACCCGAGGAAAAGGGTCACCGCATCCGGCTCGGCCCCGTTCAGCGCCCCCTTTTCTTCGGCAGCCCCCGCCTTGCGGAAATTGGCGGGCGTGAGCCGGTAGCGGCTTCTGAAGAGATCGTTGAAGCGCCGGATGCTGCCAAAACCGGCCGTCATCGCCACCTCGGTTACCGGCAGCTCCGTGTCGGTGAGGAGCGCCTTGGCCAGCAAGAGCCGACGGGTCTGCAGGTACTGAACCGGGCTCACCCCGTAGGTATCGAAAAACAGCCGGCGCAGGTGCCGGTCGGAGATACCGAGCGAGCCCGCCAACTCCGCCAGGGACCGGTCGGCCAAGCTGTCCTCCTCGATCTCTCGTGCCGCCTTGCGGGCCAGCCGGGCCGGGGCGTCGGTCGGGGAAAGCCCCGGCGCAATCTCGGGGCGGCAACGCAGGCACGGGCGATAACCGGCCGCTTCCGCCGCGGCAGCGCTGGGGAAAAAGGTGCAGTTCTCGGACTTCGGGAGCTTCACCCGGCAGATCGGACGGCAGTAGATGTGGGTTGAAGAGACGCCGCAGAAAAAGCGGCCGTCAAAGCGCGCATCATGGGCCCGCATCGCCTCGTAACAGGCGGCATGATCGAGCGGAAGGCCCGCGGGCTGGGCGCTCTTCGGTAAATTTTCCAGAAGGTTGGCTACCATATGATTCACCTCGAACCCCATTGTTACCGCAGTTCGGGGACAAAGACTAGCTGTTTTCGGACATCATCATGACGGAGAAAGCGAAGGCCCCGTGACCCGGGGACGAGGAGGCCACAGACAAAAAAAGGAGCCAACATCTGGCTCCTTCTTTTAATGGCTTGTCGAAGCTGTCTACTTCTTCTTGACGAAGATGAAGTCTCCGCCGTCGTGGCCGGAGTTGCGCACGACCTTGTATTCCGGGGTCTGCTCGGTGCGGCCGGCTACCGCTTCCTTGAGGTGACGGGTCATCAGCTCTTCGGCGGTGAAGACACCGGCAAAGGGTTCCTTCAGGGCGCGGATCAAAACGTCGGAGAAGATCGAGTGCCCCTGACCGCCGGCATCGGTGACCGGCTCGTTTCCGCCGCTTGCGATCAGCACCCGGGAGGGCTTGGTGAAGAGCTTGTTGAGATAGTTTTCGCGGGTGGCATTGCCGGAGAGATTGACCTCGGAGGCGCGGGTCATGGTCCCGGAATAGCAGCTGTCGGCGATGATGAGGACATGCTTGGAGCTGATCAGCTTGAGCTGGTCCGAGATGCTGCGCGATTCGAGCCACTTGGTATTGTCGTCGATCGCCGCGTCGACCGGCAGCCAATAGGAGGTCCCCGTCTCCTTGCTGAATTCGCCGTGGCCGGAATAGAAGATGATGAGGCTGTCGTTTTCGGTCAGCGTCTTGCGCAGGTCGTTGAGCGCCTTCATGATGTTGTCCCGGGTGGCGTTTTGGTCGATGAGTACGGTGTTCTGGAAGCCGTAGTAGTCGCGGAGCACCTCGTCCATCACCTTGGCGTCGTTAACCGCATTTTTGAGCTTGTTGATGTTCTTGTATTCGTTGATGCCGATGATGAGGGCGTAGCTTTTCCCTTGGGAGAACTTGGCCGAAAGGGCGCGGGTATCGGAAGCCCCGGCCGAAACGAAAGTCCCCGCGGCGCGCTCGGCGGTGCCGGAACCGGTCGCCGCCTCAAAGACGGCGATGACCGCCTGGGCGACCTTCTTGATCGCATTGCACCAGCCGGTGCAGGTCACGTTGATAGTGAGCTCGTCGGGGTTCGCACCGTCTTCGATCGACAGCTTCCGGGAACGGAGCGCCCGCTTGATCTTAACCTCCTCGTTCGTCTGATCCGCCGACCGTGAAACCGCAGCACCACCCTCTTGAGCAGGCAGGACCGTCGCCCCCAGTTCCTGGGCCATTTCCTGGGCCTGAGCCTGCAGGTTGGCGCACCCTTTTTCGCAGCTCACCGCCAGCTGGTACTTGGCCTCCTTGGGGGCATCTTTCATCTCGGGGTAAAGCTTGAGCAGAGCCTCGGCAGGAAGTTCCAGGACGATTTTTTCGGGGACAGCAGCCGCAGCTTGTGCCGAAGGGGTGGCAGGAGGTTCGGAAGGTTTGGTGACCTTCTGGTCCTCCGGCTTGGTCGCCTGGTGGTAGAGCGCGGAAAGCCTTTCGTAGGCCTCGGGGCTCCCTGCTTTCCAGGCGCGCCGGTAGTAACGGGCCGCCTCGACATGGTTCTGGGCGACGCCCAGCCCCTGTTCGTGCATGATGCCGAGGGTAAGGAGGGCATCCTTCGCCTGGGGGTCCTTTTCGACAGCAGCATTCAAGGCGGCGAGCGCCTCCGGATACCGTTTGGCCTGAAAATTCGCCAATCCCCGCTCCAGCGGCCCGGTCGGGACCGCGGCAGGCAACGACGCGGCCGGTGCGGCCTGCTCCGTCGGGGAGCCCGGGGCTGCCTGATCGGCACCAGGAGCCGGAAGTTCGTTAGCCGGTGCCGGCTGTTCCTGGGGCGTGGCCGGCAGGACCGTAGTCTGGGCCGGGCCGGCGCCGCTGCCGGATTCCGGCGGGGTGTCGGCGGCCGACACCAAAGCGGCGCCGGCAAAGACGATACCGCAAGCAAGGGAAGCAAATAACCTTCGCACGAATCAGTCTCCTCCTGTTGTAGCAAGTGATACGGGCGGAATATCGCCCCCCATCCATGGAGGATCGACCTTCCCGGACGCGAATGTGTCCGCCAACCGTGTAGGAGCGACATTCCTGCCAATCGTGTAGGAGCGACATTCCTGTCGCGATCAAGCTGGTTCAAAAAACCAAGACAGCGCCCAACCCGGTGGGAGCGCCTTTCCAGGCGCGAATAAAACCGCGACCGAATCCCCGCCTCCGGCGGTTCCCGCCAGGAATGGCGCTCCCACAGGATAGGCAACGGCCTCCATTATTAAGGAGCACCTTCCCAGGTGCGAACGAGTCCCTCTCTTTGCGCCCGCCGTGGCTCGCGGCTTCACTCCTGGGCCTGGGGAGGTTGCTCATCCCGTTTGGGCGGCTCCGGAACCCCCTCGGGGGGCTGACCGAACACGGTGTTGTACACGTCGTAAACCTTGGTAACGACCCCGCCGATGGCGGAGGCGACCTTGGTGGCGACGTCAGCGGAATTCTTGCACAAATTCAACTTGAAAAGGGATGTCCCGTAACAGAAGAGGTCGATCGCCGCGACAAACGGAAAGCGGGAGTCCTCCTTCCCCTTGAGCTCGATGCTGGCGTCGCGCCGGGCCGAATCGCCGAAGGCGCTGCGGGTCTGGTCCAGGGCACCGGGATCGACCACCTCACCACCGACCTTGGCCGCGACCTCAGCGGCAATCCGGTCCATATCCTCCCCGAGCCCGCTCTGGCTGCTGATCTTGAGGTAATAGCCCCCCTGCCCCGCCAGGGAACGGGTCTCCGAACCAGCCGGGGCGGGGATCCGGACCAGGCGATAGGATCCGCCGGAAGACAGACTGCGGCTCTGGGCCCCCACATCGGCCCGGTAGGTGACCGAGGTGCTGAACCCGCCCCGAGGCACGGTGACGGTCATCGGCGCGGGAGCCCGCCACCCCGAGGCGTCCTTGAAGGCGATGGTATGGACGCCGGGTGCGGCGAAGGCCGCGGCGTTGGAGCCGTGCCAGGCACCGCCGTCCAACTGCCACATGGCGCCGCGCCCCGCCGCATCCAAAGGCGCGATTTGAACGCTGACTTTCCAGGTGTGCTGCGGCGGGTCGTAGAGGTCAAAGGGGATATTCTGCTCCGGCGAGGCGTTACCCGAGGAGTCGATCGCCTTGGCGAGCAGGCGGTAGGAACCGACCGGCAAGATGAAGGCTTCCGTATTCCCCTGCCAATGCTTCCCCAACGCGTTGAGTGTCACCTGTTTGACCTGACGGCCTTGAGCATCGACGACGGCGAAGCGTACCTCGTGGAGCCCCAGGTTGTCGGTCGCCACCGAGGAGAAGGAAACCAGGTTCCCCGCTCCCTTGTTCACCTGGACCCGCCCGAGGCTCGGCGGGGATTCATCTCCGGCAGCACCGGTCCCCACTCCCCGGGAGGTTGCCCCGGCGGACCGGATGGTCAGGCGCCCCTCACCGCGGTTACTGAGGTTCCCCGCCCCGTCGGCCAGGACCACCGCGTAGGCAAGCTTTTCGGACCCGGCAGCATCGACGGGGACCGAAGCGGTGACCACCCCCTCCCAACCCTGCGCCGTCCGCTGATTGGCCTCCGGATCGACCGCAACCGTCCGCTCATCGCTCCCGACCGTGATCTGAAGCGAGGCGACCGGCGTGCTGGCGACCCACCGGCAGGTAACGTTCAGCTCACCGTTCATCACGACCGCGCTGTGCCGGGCCAGAAGCAGGCTTTCGGCGGCCGGGGCCACCCCCGCCGCTGCCGCGACCAGCACCACCATCAGGACCAAAACGTGCAGATAACGTCTCATCCCGTCTCTCCTTGAACGATTCCGCTGGTCATGCCGCCGCACGCTCGGCCACGACCAGGTGGCCGGCCACCGGATTGCCCCCTTCGGTGCGCAGCGATTCGCAGGCGTAGCTGCGGACCGAGAGCCCCGCGGTAGCCAGGGCGTCGTAGACATAGGCACGCCCATGGACATACCTTCCGGTGGGGGTGAGTTTCACGCCGTCGGCTTCGTCCGATGCTTCCACGGTGAAGGCGAAAACGCCCGCCGGCCTGAGCGCGGCATGGACCAGGCCGAAAAGCTGGGTCAGTTCCCCGAAATAGCAAAGCGTGTCGCAGCAGAGGACCACGTCGTAGGAGCCGCGGTGCCGCCCCATGAACTCGGAAATTTCCGCCTGCACCAGCGCGTCGTACACCTTTCTTTCCTCGGCCTTGGTCAGCATCTGCGGGGAAAGGTCGACCCCGGTGAGGATGCGGGCATAGGGGGCAAGCCGCGGCCCGCACAGGCCGGTGCCGCAACCGGCATCGAGGACGTCCAGACGCCGTCTCGGTTTGGGAAGGGCCGACGCCAGTTCGTCGCAGATCAACTCCGAGGCGCGGTAGCTTAGGGTCTTGAGGTGACTGTCGAACCCCTCGGCGAAACCGTCGAAGACGGTCCGGATGTAGGCGTCCGGGGCGCGTTCCGGGGTCCGCTCCCCGCAGCAGGCATCCATCAGGTACTGGATGGAGGGGTCCCCGGGGCGGAAACGGAGCCAGTCCTCGAAGACCCGCGCGGCGAGGTCGTGGCGCTTGGCGAGCCGGAAGCTCAACGCCAGCCCGTTCCAGGCATCGTCGTGGCCGGGGTTGACCCGGATGGCGTCCTGGTAGGCGGCGACCGCCTCGTCGAGGACCATGGTCCGGCGCAGGGCGTTGCCGAGGTTGCAGCGGACCTCGGCGGAGTTCGGATCGATTTCCACCGCCCGGCGATAGGAGGCGACCGCCTCCTCGTGGCGTCCCGCGGCGGCGAGCACCACGCCGAGGTTACTGAAGGCGGACGGGTGGTTCGGGTCGAGCTCGATCGCCCGCCGGTACCGCCGTTCCGCCTCCTCGGACTTTTCCACCGTCTGCATCACGTTGCCGAGGTTATTGTGGGCATCGGCGTTATTCGGGTCGAGCTCCAGAATCCGCCGGATCAGGCGCTCCGCCTCGTCGAGCCGTCCCTGCCGGTGGCATAAGAGGGCGCAAAAATGCAGCGCATCGAGGTGATCCGGAGCGGCATCGAGTACGCGACGGTAGAGCTTTTCCGCCTCGACACCCGCCTCGTGATCTTGCAGCAGCCGGGCCAGGTCGAGCGCCTCGGCAATGGACAGGTTGATTCCTGCGGTCACGGCCCCTCCCCCCTCGGGATTTCCCCTAGTGCCCAGCGAGGGTGCCGGTGGTGGTCACGGCCGCATCCAGCGTGCCATCCTTTTTCTCCGGGCGGTATTCGAAGGTGTAGCGCGAAAAGGTGAGAGAGACGTTTTCGGTCAACCGCTCCTGCCCCCCGCTGCCGCCGGTAGTGATCGAGGAGATAAAGCAGTCCTCGAGCCTGATTTTGAGAAATTCGTTTTGCTGCTTGCCGGCCTTGCGGACCACGAAGACCGCGTTTTTGATGGGGATGCCGGAATGGGTGTTTTTGATCAGGATCGGCGAGGAGCGGTCCACGTACTTGGTGAAGGTGATGTCCTTCACGTCGGCGGAACCGGCCCCCCCGCCGCTGCCAATGTGCGAGGTGGCGGCTTGGGTTATCCCCCAGCTCCAGGAGAGGACGTCGATCTCGTCCCGGTGCTTGTCATCGGCGGACTCCCCCCTGATGCCGTCCATTTTGAGGAACATATCCGTTGACGCAGCAACGGAATATCCGGTGAGGGTCAATGACAGCGCGGCGATGATCGTTGCACTCTCAACAAATTTGCGTAGTTGTCGTTGTGACATGTGGCGCCCCCTTGAAAACTCGTGTGGTTGACCGTTATCGGATCACGGACTGCTTTGCGCGTTAACAACCAGCTGTTCGGCGATGGATTTTGCCACGACCCGGGTGATGCGGCACCACCCCTGGCAGGTGAGGGTCAATTCAAGCGACCGGGGCGACTCGGCGGAAGCGCCGCCGGCGGGGCGGTCGGGCACGGCCTGGTAGGCGATGGATTCGGTCCGGTCCGGCGCTGCCTCCC
Source organism: Geomesophilobacter sediminis (assembly GCF_016458275.1). Lineage (GTDB taxonomy): Bacteria > Desulfobacterota > Desulfuromonadia > Geobacterales > Geobacteraceae > Geomesophilobacter > Geomesophilobacter sediminis. The sequence goes on along the minus strand of NZ_JAEMHM010000017.1, from coordinate 113,311 downwards.
CCGCGGCACCGGCATCGGCGACCCGGGCGCCCAGGGCCGCAGCAACCTCACGGGTGCGGTCGGCGAGATCGGAGCAGCGGTCCGGACAGGCGACGATGAGCCGGTACTTGTCGTCGTGGGAAGAGCGGAAATGGACCCCCTTGAGGGAGGCGATCACCTCGAGGGGGATCTCGATGACCCCTTGGTCGCCGGTAGACGAAGCTGCGGCAGGCACCGCCGCGACGGCCGCGGCGGCGATGGGAAGAGCGGGAGGCGGGGCTTTCTGCCCGCCGGTCGCGGCCGAAGAATACATGGTGGTGAGCCGCTCGTGCGCCTGCTCGTTGCCGTTTTTCCAGGCTCCCCGGTAGTAGCGCGCCGCCTCGACTTCGTTCGCCGAAGTCCCCTCCCCCCGCTCGCACATCAGGCCGATCAGGTAGGGATATTCGCCCGATTCCGGGCTTGCCTCGGCAGCCTCGCGAAACGAAGCGAGTGCCTCGGCGAATTTCCCGGCGCGGTACAGATCCGCACCACGGGCCGCGGCAGCAGAGCCGGCATCGTCAGCGGCAAAAACAGAAGGGATGGGGAAGGCGCACAGGGAAAGGAGAAAGGCGAGCAGAAACAGCCTTCGGGCAGGTTCAAGGTATTTACGGAGACGCATGTTACCTCCTTACTACCTGAATCTCACTGTCATAGCTGCGAAGAACAAGACAAGGAGCGGTCAGTATATATGATCAATTGTTGAAGGTCAATCATGAGCAGATACTCCTTATGGATCTTTTTATCAGATTACGCCAGCAAGATCACCTCAATGCCAGTAAATCACCCATCGGGAACCTCACAGGTCAGCTTGGCCTTCATCAAACTACACCGTCGTCCCCTGCTGAGAGGGCCGTGGGGAAATTATTACCGTAGCATCTCGCCAAAGTGGAAAGTTTTCCGACACAACCGGTTGGCATTGAAAAATTTTGTGGTAAAAGATTCTGGATTGAGGAATGCAGCAACCAGAAGTAACCGCCGCAGTGACAGTTTCCCCCATGTGGCAATCCCTGCGTTGCTTTTAAGTCACCGTCAGCTTGCCTGATTCATCCGGCTGGGACCAATATCAGTGAGATAATGAGGGAAGAGCCCCAAGGCCCCTTCCCTGCCGCGGTTCTCTTCTTGGAAAGCTTTAGCATCGGTGGAACGGGTAAACCGTGAACCTTGAGGATTGGAACAGTCGGAGTTTCTGGAGGAAAGCATGGCCAAGCGTATCTTGATTGCCGAGGACGATGAGGTCACCAGGGATCTATTGCAGCACTTCGCCAGGAAAAGAAAGTTCGAGGTTGCCGCGGTTGGCAGCGGACTGGAGCTTCTGGAGGCGGCAACGAACGAAAGATTCGACCTGGTGATCACGGACCTGGTGATGCCGGAGGTAAACGGCGCCTCCGCGATGGAAATCATGAAGCTTCGGGGCGCCCAGACGCCGTTTGTGGCGCTGACCGGGGTGACCGAAAACGAGCTCGAACTGGTGCGCGACAAGTTCAGCAAGATCTTTTTCAAGCCGGTCGACATGATGGAGCTGTTCAACTACATCGAGACCGTCATCTGATCAGCCACCGGGGCGCGGCATGGCCCGGAAATTTTTAAGGGGAACTCCCGGCGCGGGGGTTCCCCTTTTTATTGCACTTTTTCCCGATGATCAGGACGCGGCCGAGCAGAGCCTCAACTGCTCCAGGCTCAGCCCCTCGGACAGGACCTTCTTCCAAAAGCCGCGCGAATTCTGCATCCAGACGTACTTGGTGCGCGGCACCATGCGCGCGGCCTGAATCCGTTGGCTTCGGGCCACCAGCGGATCGATCTTCGGCTTGCATACCGTATGGCCGGTGGGATCGACCTCGGCAGCACCGTTGTCATAGAGGAAGCTGCTCAGGGATTCCGGCCGGACCGCATACTCAGTCTGCAGTTTCCGGTTGTGGACCAGCTTGTTTATGTTGAGAGGCTCATGCACCAGCACGATGAAATCCCGATCGGGAAAGGTTTTGCATTTCATCTGCCCAAGGTCATCGAGCTTGATCGGCTTGCCGACGATTTTGGTGAGGGTTTTGAGGAAGATGTAGTCCTGGTTGATTTCCGAAGCGAAGGTTTCGTCCTGGTGCAGAGTCATAGCGTTCATGATAATCCCCCTTTTGTTCGATAATAGATGGCAACACTGCATCTTCGAGAAGGTCGGGATACGCCGAAAGAATGGAAGACTGCCCCGGACATACAATTTTCACCTGGAACCAACGCGCGACGAATTCTCAATTGAAAAGAATAAATTTAATCGCGAAAATCGCAGCCTTGGCTCCAGACAGAGCTCATTGGATCCGGCAAAGGAGACTGAGCAGCCGGTCGCTCAGTTGCCGGATTCTTCCGGGACTTCCTGCCAACGGAAGGTCTTGGATTCACCTCCTTTGAGTACGGCGCGACTACCGGATCACAATCAAGTCGGCTCTACCGACCGTAGCGGTCTCAAAAGCCACGGCTTCTGTCTGCAGACGGTTTTGCTATGAGTATGCAGGTCATTTTATCATCGTTTTGCAAAATGGTAGGTAGTGACAGCTACAGAATTGTAGCAGTTCAGACCGGTAAACAAAGCGGTTCCGGTCCTGGTTAATGAGACGACGGGCAATCGGGGCGGAAACGATGAGAAAGGAAATTGAGGCAGGAACGAGCGGGCGGCAGGTTTATTCGGGGAGCGACGTCGATTTCAGGGGCGCAAAAGAGCCTCCGCAGCCGGGGTCGCACCGCAACGAAGGCGCGAGCTGGATGCGGGGTGGTAACCGCGGGGTTCAGCGGATTTGCGCCGGTCTCACCGCTGCCGTCGCTACGAGGCGGACGGCACCGGAGTCGGCGGATTCAGGGGGGAACCAGGTCTTGATGATGCCCAGATACATCGCGCCGATGGTGAAGACGGTGACCCCGGCAAGGAGCATCCGTCGCCAGTCCCGGCGGCGCCGGACTCTTTTTCCGTTTGCGGCCATGGTAACCTCCTTGCGGTCAGGAAATCTGCGATTTTTCATCCCGGATCACCCGCCGGGGGGTGCTCCTTACGTTCCGGAGGAGGCGGGCAAAGCTGATGGCCAAGGTGATGATGCTGACCGCGGTACCGGCGGTTTTCACGATCTCTTCCATGACGGCTCCTTCCGGGCGTATTCAGCGCCGACGCTGCAGCTCCCGATAACCAAGGACCTGGAAAAAAAGACACAGCCCCCCCATGCTGATGATCACGCTGGATACCGTTATCAGAATTTCCTCCATGGCGCCTCCTTTTATCCCTGAGTTTAATGAACGTGATAGCCACTCATTAAGCGGGAATCGTGCCAAGAGGTGATCTCCCTGATTTCCACCGGTTACCGCACCAGGCAGCTCCGCTGCTGCCCAATAAAAGTTCTGCCCTGTGCCAAATATGAACTCGCCATTAGGAAGCCCTTTTAAGACAAGAAGCGCCCCGGGCGAAAAAAAAGGCGACCTGATTCGGTCGCCTTTGATTTTCCAGCCGCAATGCCCGGTTCCCTAATGGGTGAGCGGACGCCCTGTCCCTCTTCCCATGAAGAACATGACCAGGGCAACTACGATAAAGATAAAGAAGAGCAGCTTGGCAATTCCCGCCGCAGCGGTGGCAATGCCGCCGAATCCGAACACCGCGGCAACAATAGCGATGATGAAAAACACCAGAGCCCAGTACAACATGGCCGATCGCCTCTTTTATTTTGGATTGACTCCCCTTTTACCCATCCAGCATACTGCCGCCCTTACTCATTAACCACAGCTAAATTTTCCCATGGCCGCCACACCGCTAGTGCGGGACGGACAGGTTGACCTGGAACGCCGGCCGGCCGGTTCTCAGGTAGGCCTGTTCCTGACAAAAGGACCGGTCCTGAAAGTAGAGCAGTTCATGAGGTCGGCCGTCGTTGTACAGCACCTTTACGATGGCGGGTTTCCCGTTCCGCTCCGCGTAATGGAAAACGTGGTAGGGAATCCTCTTCTTGTCGAAATCCTGCGCCATCTCCATCGGCGATTTCGCTGGGACGCAGCGGGCCGAGTCCTGCTCCAACATGTACCAGTTGGCAGCCCCGACAGGAATGGCGGAAAAAAGAAACACCGACAACACGATGAACCTCTCCATGGCACCCCTCCTTGCTGGGGGCGAACATAGCACAAATCCGTGACATTGGAAACAGGTTAATCGCCTCCAATACCATAAAAATTACGCGTTATGACGTAACCACACAGGGACAGTTTTTGGGGTCCCGTTCGCCGACGTGCTCCAGCGAAAGACCGATCCAGTGGTGCACCTGGGTCACCTCGAACCCGGCCATCCGCTGCTCGCCGACCTGCATCAGCGGCCGCACAATCAAAAGCGGCTCGGCAACCATCAGTGCCAACGCCTCCTCCCGGCCCAACTCCCCCGGAACGATCTCCCCGCTTTTCACCCGCGGGTTGGTGGGATTGAACCACTCCACCACCGGCCGGGTACCAAAAAACTGCGCCAGCCGCTCCTTGGTCCACGGTTCAGCAAGGAGATTGCGCACCTCCAGCTCATGCCCCGAGGCCAAAAGAATCTCCTTCTGACGAGCGTTGCCCGCGCACCCCGGCTTTTCCCAAAAGATAACCAATGCCATGTTTCCTCCCGTTAACTTATTGTCGTTTAGATACAAAAAAGCCCGGCTCCCGTGAGGGATGCCGAGCTTCGTTGCTGGGCCTTTCATGCTGAAACTGTTTGTGGTCCGGTTGCGGAAAACCCGGGCCGGTCGGGCTCATCCCCGGCAGCTGGTTTCCAGGATATTCAAGAGATCCGTGATCAGGATCGGCTTCATCAGGCAGTAGTCGAAGAGCCCTTCCCGGCGCACCGCCGCCTGGTTGCCGGTATCCCCGCGCTCTCCGGTTACCGCGATGATTTTCGCGCCCGGTGCGACCTCCCGGATGGCCGTGGCCAGCTGGGATCCGGTCATCCTCGGCATGTTCATGTCCGTTATCACGATCTCCGGGCGGTGAGCAAGAAAAAGCTCCAGCGCCGCTTTGCCGTCGGCAGCCTGGAAAACCGACGCCGACGGGTACTTCAAGGCAAGCGTTTCCATGAGCAGATCAAGCGTAAGCGGTTCGTCCTCTACGATCAGTACCGACAGGTTAACGTTCCCGGTCACAGGTCCCATTCTTTACACCTCTATTCTGAATTCGGCCCCATCTCCTGAGTTGCGCGCGGTCAGGGTGCCCCCCATGTTGTTCTCAATGATTCCTTTGGCCATGAAAAGACCGACCCCGGTGCCGTACTGCGGCCCCTTGGTGCTGAAATAGGGGTCGAAGATCTTGTCGATGATCTCCTCGGATATCCCCCCGGCATTGTCGCTTATGGTAACGACACTGCGGCTCCCCTCGGCGCGAATCGAAATGGTGATTTTCGGCTCCCTGGTTTGTCGCTCCCCGAACGCATCCCGCGCGTTGTTGAGGATGTTGAGCAAGACCTGCGCGTACTCGTTGGCGAAGCCGGACACCACCGGGTCGCCCTGTTCCCGGACCTCGACGCCGATCCCCTGGTGCCGGAAGCTTTCCCCCACCAGCGATAAGGTCTTGGCGACCGCATCGCTTAGCTTGAACTCGGTGCGCTCCTTGTCCGCCTTGAAGTAATTGCGGAAGTCGTCGATGGTAGCCGACATGTGCTGGATCAGGTCCATCGAGGTATTGACGTTACGCTCCAGAAACGCCCGGTCGAAGTTCCCGAAATCGTAGCAAAGCAGCAACTGCTGGATGGTAATCCCCAGCGAATTGAGCGGCTGGCGCCACTGGTGGGCGATGTTGCCGATCATCTCCCCCATCGCTGCCTGGCGGCTTTGCACCAGCAGCAGGCGGTCCTTCTCCCGAAGCTCCGCAGTCCGATCCGCAACCCGCTGCTCCAGTTCGTCGTGGGCCTGGCGCAAGGCCAGCTCGGTTTTCTTGCGCTCTTCGATCTGCCGGGTGAGGTCCCGGTACAGGATCCCCAAGCGCGCCCCCATCTCGTTAAAGGCGACCGCCACCTCGCTGAACTCGTCGTCGCCTTCGGTGGGGATCTGGTGCGCCAGGTCTCCCCCGCCGATGGTGACGGCACCGTCGCGCAGCATGGTAATCCGTTTTCCGAAGGACCGGGTAACCCAGACCGAATTGGCGATGGTGACTGCCGAGACCACGATCAGCACCAGCAGGATCCCCCCGCCGGCAAGGAGCAACGACGACGTCAGGAGCCGCGCTCCGGAGCGTTGCAGCTTGTTGTCCAACTGGATCGTTTCGTAGATCCTGGTGTTGAGCTGAATGAGCAGCCGGTCCTGGACTTCCTGTTTGAAGGGATCAACGCTCGCGGCCTGCCGTTGCTGTTCCTGGGCGATGCGAAGGGTCTTCGATAGATGCCCGATCGAATCCTGGAGGGAGATCAGTTCCCGAATGGTCTTTTGGTCCTCGGCATCGGGGAATTCCTTCAGGGCGCGTTGCAGCAGCAATCCGATCTGCTTGTGTTTGGCCAGCAACTGGATCTTCGAGCGCTCGCTGCCGGAACGGTGCAGGTCGGTCCGCAGCATCAGGCGTTCGAAAGAGGCCCCGAGGATGGCGTCGGCAACATCGGATGCCTCAAGCGCGCGCTTGAGGCGCAGCGACGCGCCGACGAACACCGAACCAATGACCAGGATCGAAACGACCAGGACGATGATATTGATCTGCTGTCGTTGCTTTATTTTCATCGGCTAAGGCATCTCAGTTGATGATGGTGACTGCGGCGGGTTTCACCGACTTCAGGCCGTCCAGATAGAGGTAGTCCAGGTAATTGGGCACCGCTTTCTCCCGGGCACCTCCCTTGCGCAAAAGCCATTCCGATTCGTCTTCGAGCGAAAGGAGCAGAGCCTGGTCGAGGGTTACCGCAAGATGGGCCTGGTTCCAGTAGTCCCGCAGGAATTCGCCCTGTTGGCCGGTAAAGTCCGCCACGATCCGCTGAGCTTCGGCAGGTCTGTTTCTGGCGAAATCCTCAGCACGCAACAGCGCCTTAAGCACCTTGGTCACCATTCCGGGGTGGGCGCGAACGAACTCCGGGGTAGCCACCATGGTGAAATTGGCCCTAAAGACATCCGGGTCCTCGAAGGTGACCGATCCGGTGCCGAGGGCCTGCGCCGCTATCGTCGTGTAGGGGGAAAGGGTGGAGGCGGCATCCACGTCACCACGCGCCAAGGCATCGGGGATACTCTCTGCGTCCAGGTTCACTATCCTTACCGCCGCTACCGGAATACCGTGGGCAATCAGGTAGCTGTGCAGGAAGAACTCCGAAGTGGTGCCCAAAGTCGCGGCGATGGTCTTCCCTCTGAGCTGTTCAAAGGTGGGGATCCCGCGGTCGCGGCGCGCCACCACGGCGTTGCTCCGTTTCGAGGTTGCTATCGTCGCAATGACCGATATCCGATCCCCGTTCATGATGGAGTGGATGATCGGGGTTTCGGCCACGGTGGCAATATCCGCTTTTCGCTGCAACACATCCTCAAGAGCCGGCTTGCCGTAACGATGCAGATGCGGTGTCACATCGAGCCCCTCGGCGGCGAAGTACCCGCGGGAAAGGGCGATCTGGCAAAGGGCGGTGTCCGGCAGGGTGGCAATCGCCAAGGTTACCGGTTCGACGGTTTTCTGTTCCGACGGGTGGAGATTGCAGGCCGCGGATGCCGAGCAGGCCGCCAGCAGAAGCAGGGCCTGGAATAACCGGGTGACCCCGCCCTTTCCCCACGCCAACGGTGACCACTTGGTTCGAATCAAAAGAAGCTCCCGTGAAAAGGACCAGTAAAGAGCTGCCGCTGTAGTATCTTTGCCTGGGAAGGCGGGAATATACTCACTGCGCAGCACGTGAAGGTCACCAGTATAGTCGAGGATGGTACGAAGTCACCCATTTAATAGCACATTTTTGGCGCCTCCGCTCTTTCTATTCAATCAGAAAGGACGCAGGGATTGGAAACGCATCGCTTACCTGGCATCGGATTGGACGGGAAAAAAGAAGACCTTCCAGCTGGTACCGGAAGGTCTCGGTGGGAACTACTAAAGTTTTGTCATGCCGGTGATTTTTCGGCTGAGAGAAAAGGTTCAGACAGGAGGGACCAGGGCATCGAAGCTCTGCATCCAGCGGAAGCCAGCTCCGTTACTGGCGCCCCCCTCACTGGCCTGGTAAATGTAAGTGAAGCGCAGTTTTGTGCCTGGGGGAGCATGATCGTGAAGCCTAACCGTGAAAGGTGCCGCCTGATCCAGTTCCAGTTGGATCGGCACCACAAAGCCTACCGAAGGACCCCGCGCCTTCCCCTCCCGGTCGACGATGGCCACCCAGACCTCGACATTGTCCATGTAGGTGTAGCGAACGTTCTTGATTACCCCGGTCACGACCGCACCGGAGGGGTTGTCGGTTACGTCCCAGGCCATATCCATATCGAAATGACGGTAATGCCCAGGCAGGGTCGCGAGCCGGGTCAGGTTCGGGTCCGGTCCGACCGCGCAACCGGCGAACAGCATCAGGAAGACTAAAACGATTCGGAAACGCATCGGTACCCTCCTATGAGATGGAGTAACCTTCTCTTCATTGTATATCTTTCCTCCCATCGCCAGCAATCTTCCGGACGCCTTCACTCTCAGCAATCGACTCGAAGCCGTAGCCTTGACTCACCAGAGACGTCTCTTACACTTGCACCAGGGGATCTTTCCACCCCTCTCGTCCCTCTGTCCCGTGTCCTTCCTCCCAAGCACCGACCAGGCGCCCTCCCTAAGAGTCAAATACGTACCGGTCGCCACGGTAGCATCAGAGCAGAAGCAGGTTCACAGGAGGTGACAGATGGCATATGTGCATGATTGCCAAAGCATCACGGGAAGCCTTGCGGAAACCAAATCCACGGTTCGCCATGGCCTCAGCCTGCCACTAAAGATGCTGCTGTTTTTCTCCTGGTTCTCCCTGCCGGGCTGTATCGGCAACTTTCAACTCATATCCACCAGACAAGGCGCCACTACCGCAGGTTGGCATCAGTACGTAACGCCCCGGCCACCGAAGAATCCGGTGGAAGATGCGGTGTTAGAGGTGGCCGGAACCAGGAAATCGATTGAGATCGGTAACCAGGAGATTCTCTATATCTATACCGACACCACAAAACGGGACCCGGTGGATTGTATCGAGGTCGTGGAGAAAAGTACCGGCAACGTTGAAACTTCCCAAAGGAAGGTGACTCACTATCGGGTCTATAAAGGGCAGATAGCTGCGATGTCCGACCCCGCCAATGAGTTTTTCGTAGACGCCAACATGGAGCAGGCCATCATGCGCGCTGTCGCACAGACCTGGGCACCCAACCGGGTACTTTTTTACCAGGACGGGGATAAAAGCTACGCCATCTCGAGCAATGGCGTGGGGCAGTGCAGCGCGGAGGTAAGTATTTACAACGGGGACAAGGTCGGCAAAGTACTCATCGGGGTGAAAACGGTCAATTTCTGTTTTGCCCGGTGAGCGTCACACCTGTTTCAGAGAGACAAAACGCTGCGGGCCATTGAAACAAAAGAAGGGTTGCGGGGTAAGCCGCAAACCTTCTTTGTTTCCGGATCGTAGTGGCCGCCGCCATCCGTGGCGCCCCCCCGTGTTTTTGCCTGCCAGGCTACCGTTCCCCTTCAGCGACCCAATCAACCGCTTCCTGATAGAGTTCGTTGCCGTAAATCCGGGTATCTCCGGTCATGGTAAAGCCAAAGGCGGCAATGACATTGTGGACCCAGGTCAGGTCGGTCACGACCGCAATCCGCTCCCACTCCTTGCGGTGGGCAATCCCCAACCGCGCATCGTCCCAGAGAGCCTTTGCCTCGAAACCGGTGAACTCCGGACCCAGATGATAGAGAAAGTGGAGACGCCGATGCCGCAGGCGCATCTCCTCGACTGCGGGAATGATGATCGTTTCGTAGTCGGCAGCGGTCACCTGTCCCCGGGCGTTGAATCCCAAGACATGCTCCGGTAATCCCTCAATGCGCTCAACCATGTTTACCTCCCCTCAAGCTACAGGCCTGACGTTACGATCTTCTGGGAATTCCGGGGAACCTAAATATATTCCCACGAAGTGCTGCACGAGAACCCGCGTCCCCCCCTTTGCGAAGGGGGGTCAGGGGGGATTTGCCTCGGTAGACCACGAGTTGAAGGGGCATCCCGCAAACTGCGCAGCCAGATTCACCAATCGCAGAACCGGCAGATCTCCACCGCATCAAAATTCTTGTCGTAGTGCGATCTCTTGATCCGGCTCAGGGCATCCCCCGTCCACACCTCCCGGATCGACTGCTCCTTCAGGTTCCCCATCAGGTAATCGCCGTTAAGGTCCTGGGGGCAAAGCCCGACGTCGCCGTTCCATAAAACGATCATCCGTTCCCACAACTGGGTGCAGGTCCGGGTTCGGGGCACCTGGGGTAAACCACCCGAGACAAATGCCTCCGCCACGGAGCCGCCGTCGATGGCATGGTCCGCCACCCCGCGCCAGTACTTCAGAAACTGATCGCGTTCGTGGCGGTTCTCCTTGGATGCGTAGTAGACCGTCTCGATGACCGGACCGTTCACGCCGGACGCCTTGCGCAGTTCCAGGAAATCGTGGACATTTTGCACCACCGCTTCGTGATTGACCCCCCTCATCACCTTTTCGTGGACCTCTTTGGAGAAGCCCAAAATGGAGAAGGTGACGTAATCCGAGCTGGAAACGCCGCACTCCAAAATGGTCCGGGCCATAGCGCGGTCGAGCAGCGTGCCGTTGGTGGTGAGATGAAAGCCCATGTCCTTGGACTTCAGGTAGCGGATCATCTCCACGATCCGGGGATGCAGAAGCGGTTCACCATGCAAAAAGAGCAGGATACGCTTGATGCCAAGATCGGCGGCATCGTCGATGATCTTTTTAAACAGGTCGAAGTCCATGTTCCCCGGGGTTCTCGTGGAATCGGACCGGCCGCAGGTCAGGCAGTTGATGTTGCAGAAGGCGGTGGGTTCGATCTGGATACAGGGGGGGGTGTCGGTCCAGCGGACGATGGTCCCGGTCAATCGGGGCCACAGGAAGCGGATCTTTTCGTAGAAGTGCCGGATGTCTTTGAATGACCTCAGGAACCTCAATTCCCTCCGGAAAGCACGGAAGTCAGGCATCCTGAAGTTACGGGACGTCTCATCAGTACTCATAGGTTCTCCCGATGGCACCGTTGATAGTAAAAAATTTCTTACCAACTTCAATTGTAACCAACATGCCGCCCAGCACAAGGGAGCAAGAGAGGTAGGGCTTCTGTGCTATGAGTACCTCTCCTTCCGTATGACACCGTAATCACAGGACGGTACCGAAAAGCGCGCCCCAATCGGCTCTCCCCTGGTAAATTACTATGGGCCCTGGCTGGGCAACCGGGTCAAGATCCACAATTCTCTCCACGGCCCCTTGCATTTTCCCTCGTTACCCCCTATGCTTTTGGCCTACATTAGCTTGCTCCAATGTCCCGAGCAACACCAACCGTCAACCCACTTACTTCGTCGACGGCCGAAGTGAAGGAGGTGCGATGTGGCAGTGAAGCGTACCAGAATCTTGCGTGACTATCGTTTTTTTAAGTGCAAGAAGCTTAACGCGTTTAGCCAGCGGGTCAGGAAGGGCATGACCAATAATCCGAACATTCCTGATTCTTTGTGGGTGAACCACCCGGGCCTGTTGGCGCTATTTTTCGCAGCAGCGGACAAGCTGGACATCGTGTACCACGAATCACTTTTGCGCAGTATCGTCTCGATTGCCGCACGCGAGACGCTCGAAGTGGAGGTAATCGCCTACCTGGACCAGATCGCGTCGCTTCTCGAAGCAGCGGCAGTTCAGAATTCGGAAATGCTTCTTACCTCCGGGTTCAATCTGGCGAAGGAACGCCGGGGTCGCAGCCGGGCTCCGCAGCCCCCGGTGGCAATGCCATTGAAAGTCGAGGTTGCGAGCCAAAACGTGGCAACGGAGGAATCGGCCCCGTAGCGGCCGGCTCCAAGGCATCTTTCGGTAGAACCGGGACGTAGCGCAAGCGTGGGGTTCCCTCCGGGTACCCCTTTTTTTGCCTCAAATCTCCTCGCAATGCCGCGTCCGCTCGGCATAGCACCAAGCCCAGGGACGCCCCCTCCCCTTCCGGGTGCAGAATCATCCCCTCAAGCAACAATCAATCGCCACCGCATAATTACTACCACTCCGCATAAAGTAATTTACTCCGAGCACGAGGTACCTTCTTCAGATCGAGAAGTGACTTACTCTGAGCGCGAAGTATTTTACTTATCGCACAAAGTATTTAATTTTGAGTACGAAGTAATTTATATAGAGCTGTAAGTAATTTACTTCGAGCTTGAAGTAATTACCTTACCGCACGAAACAAATTACTTTTTACGAAAAGTAAATTATCACGAGTAAGAAGCAACTTACTTCGAGCCTACAAGGCATGTTATTTGCTGGAATCTTCCACCCACCGAAGCCATGGCAGATGATGAGATGGATGGCACCGAAGAGGTCCACCCAGATGGCAGCGGTATGCTTCAAGCGTTGCCACACCTCCCTCCCCTAACAACGCCTACCTTCCAGGCGACCGAAGTTGCCCCGCCGCAGGCAACCTCAGCAGGCCAGGTTGTACATTGTCCCCAGCATCGATCACTACCAGTCCACACTGGAGGCAATGCAACCGGTTTGGTTGATGTGCGCGAAAGTCTATCCACAAGAGGGGGCCTGACCATCTTGACTCCTTCCCCCTGTGTACGACAGTCATGGCTGTTTCAGCAATTCAACTAAACATACTCCACTCCCAACTAATTCTGAATTATTCTTCAGAATTTCTTCAGTTGTGAATCCGCGCCGTTTCCATAATATTGATAACAAAGGAGAGAACCGATGCACATTCTGGTGATCGAGGACGAGCCTAAAGTCGCTCAGGCCTTGAAACAGGGCCTGGAATCGGAACGGTATCAGGTCTCAGTCGCAGTCAGTGGAGAAGAAGGATTCTTCCAGCTCAATGCGGGGGTCTTCGATCTGGTGCTGCTTGACCTCATGCTCCCCGGACGCGACGGGCTGGAGATCCTGACCACTATAAGAAAACGCGGCATTGACACGCCAGTCCTGATCCTCACCGCTCGGGATTCGGTTGATGATCGGGTGCTGGGGCTTGATAGCGGAGCCGACGACTATCTGGTGAAGCCCTTTGCCTTTCCTGAATTGCTGGCCCGGATCCGGCTCATCCTGCGCAGGGAAAAGAAAGAGCAGGTACTGAAGCTCGCGCTCGCAGATCTTGAAGTCGACTTGGTGACTCGAAAGGCGGTGCGTGCCGGTATGGAGATCGAGCTGACGACTCGGGAATTCGAACTGTTGGACTACCTATTGCGCAACCAGGGGAGCATCGTTTCACGCGAAATGCTCTCACGGAATGTCTGGCAGGTGAAGGACCGCTCCACGCCCCTGGACAACGTGATAGACGTGCATATCGCCAGGCTCAGGCGCAAAGTTGACGGACCTTTTGCTGTGAAGCTCGTCAAGACGGTGCGGGGCCTGGGCTTCATGATGAACGAGGAAGGTTCATGAGACGGTGGCATGGCAGCATACGTCTGCGCCTGACCCTTTGGTACGCGGCGGCCCTGGCAACCATCATCCTCTGCTTCGCCCTCGGCGTCTACTGGTCGGTGCGCTCCAGTCTGCTGCGGAGCCTGGACGCACAACTGAAGCGGGACCTAGGCACGGTCTCCCGGGTGATCCGAGACGAGCCCAACGAGATCAACGAACTGGCACAGCACGGATCGGTCGACCTGTTCCAGGTGCGCGAGGAGAACGTGGTCCTCGCGGAGACCGGCGACTGGAGCAAGGCCGCACTGGAAAAGGCCAACGCAGCCACGCTCCCCGGTTCTTGGTCTTGGATGGCGCCCAGCGGCCTCAGCTTCCGAATCGAATCCGTATCCGTTACCGCGCCGGGACATACCTACCAAGTGTCCGTAGCGGAGGACGAGCAAAACCTGCGCGCCAGCCTGAAAAGCCTCGGCTTCATCCTCGCTCTGGGGATACCTGTGGCGCTGGCGCTGGCACTGATCGGCGGCTACCTCCTCGCCGGGAGGGTCCTGGCCCCCATCGGAGCCATGGCGGCCAAGGCAAGGGAGATCACGGCCGATCGGCTCTCGGAGCGCCTGCCGGTGGAACATGACGACGAGTTCGGTCGGCTGGCCAGAGTGTTCAACGACACCTTTGCCCGGTTGGAGGAGTCCTTCGAGCGGCTACGCCGGTTCACCTCGGATGCTTCCCATGAGTTGCGGACGCCGCTCACCGCCATCCGAAGTGTCGGGGAAGTGGGCCTTAGGAAAGGAACGGACCCGGAAGCCTTGCGAGAGGCGATAGGGAGCATGCTTGAGGAGGCCGACGGGCTGACCCGACTCGTGGACAGTCTCTTGACCATTAGCCGCGCCGAGGCGGGGACCCTGCAACTCAAACGCGAGCCGACCGATCTTGCCGCGCTGGCGAGGGAGGTCGTCGATTGCCTGGAGGTGCTTGCTGAGGAAAAGGAGCAGGCCATCCACCTAGAAGCAGCCGAGGAGGTAATAGCAGACCTTGACCGCAGCACGCTGCGCCAGGGGCTCCTCAACATCATCGACAACGCGGTCAAGTATGCGCCGCGGGGGGGCCAAGTGTGGGTGCATGTCTGGGATGCGGGGGATGAGGCGTTTCTCGAGGTGCGTGATGACGGACCCGGCATCGCCGCTGAGCATCAACCCCGGGTGTTCGACCGCTTCTACCGGATCGACAGCGGACGCTCGCGAGAGGTCGGGGGCACCGGCCTGGGGCTCGCCATCGCGCGTTGGGCGGTTGAGGTAAACGGCGGATGCATTCGATTAACCAGCCAGCCGGGCCACGGCAGCACCTTTACCATAGTGGTGCCCAAGCTGGCACGAGCTTAACTTACCAGCCACAACGAGGAGGAGAGAATGAGGAATACCGTCACCGTGGGAATCAAGACCGGCATCGTCACCGTCCTTGCAGGCATGGCACTGGCTGCCACAGCCTTCGCGGAGCCGATGACCTTCCCGGAAGGTACCGCAACACCTTCCGAAACCTGCGGTGGATGCCACAAGGCCATCTACCGGGAGTTCGCCTTCGGATTCGGCAGCGACATCCACTACAAGCCGACCACCATCCCGCAGAAGGAAGGCCAAAACATTCCCATGCCGGCCGGGGTTTCGGCGACGGCAACGGCCCATGCCTTCGCCGGAGCTGAACAGTACCCGATCCACGCCAGGGAAGCAGAGGAAGAAGGTCGCTCCTGCAACGTCTGCCATTATCCCGAGCCGTTCGTAATTCCCGCGATGGACGTAGCGGAAATGACCAAACCCAAGGCGCGGTCCAAAGAAAAGGAAGCCGCGGGCATCACCTGTGCGAGCTGTCATCTGACGCCGGAAGGGAAGATCAGAGGCCCCTACGGCGTGAACGCCCCCCACGAGACGGTGGCCGATCCGGCCATCCGGACCTCGGCCATGTGCGCCTACTGCCACAGCATGGGGAAACGGGTAATCGGCAAGCAGACCCAGACCTTCCTGGAGTGGCGCGAGGACTTCAGCAAGCCCGGGCTTGGCAAGCAGCAATGCCAGGACTGCCACATGCCGCGCACCATGCGCAAGGTCGCCGAAGACTTCGACAACCCTGAGCGCGCCGTGGCGCGGCACCTTTGGACCGGCGGGCGTTCGCAGCAGCGGCTGGCCAGTGCGCTCAGCATGGCTATCAGCCAGCCGGAGGCGGGAAAATCTCCTCTTGCCTTCCACGTCATCAACATCGGCGCAGGACATTCGGTGCCGACCGGATCCAACCGCAGGGCAATCTACCTGAACGTGGTGGTGACTGACAAGAAAGGGAAAAACGTGGCTTCCAAAGAATGGATGTTCGCACCCTCCTACGGAAACCGCCCGGACGATAAGAAGTTCCTCGAAGAGGACAAGAAGCGTCCCGATGCGGTTGCCGCCAGCCAGGCCGATGCCCAGGGTCCGCACGAGGCGAACATCCGGGCCGGCGAAGAGCGCATCCTCCCCTGGACCCCGGAATTGAAACCGGGCGACTATACCGTGAAGGCCCGACTCATCTACGACCTGAACCGGTACAATGCACGCTCCTTCAAGGGGGATCAGACCGAGATCAACAGCACGACCCTCACCATCAGGGTGAAAAAAGGATAACCATTATCATGCCGGGGCCTGCGAGTTGCACGCCCCGACGCTTTCCAGGAGGTACCAGCGAGGATCGGGGAGAAACTCATGAACCTAACCAAGAAGGAGATCTGGGCCGCGCTTGCCGGCGCTCTTGCGCTGCTCTGGATCACGGTGCTCCCCGGGTTGGCCAAGGGTGTCCGGACCATTGATTTCGGCCACGACACTCCGGGAGCGGAGGCCAAAGCGTTCAGCTCGCTGGTGGGCGTGTGGCATGTGGATAAGGACGGTCCCCGAACGGTGTACGCGGTAGACGGCCGGAACTGGGAACAGGGGGTTCTGGCCCATGGTGCCGCAGAGAAAGTAAAGGCGCTCTATGGAGCAGGAAGCGCAGAGTTCCTGCACAGCCTGGAAAACTTCCGCTACTTCCCGCTTACCGTCTTGAAGGAGGTCAAGAGCTTCAAGGAGGGGACCGTCGAGGTCTCCTTCAAGCCGGTCAGCGGCCGTATCGATCAGGCCGCCGGCATCGTCTTCAACTTGAAGCCCAACGGAGATTACCTGGTCATCCGCGCCAATGCGCAGGAAGGGAACATGGTGTTTTTCAAGCTGGACCAGGGCCGGCGCTCGACGGTGCAGTGGGCCGGCAAGGTATCTGTGCCCACCAACCAGTGGCAGACGCTCAAGGTGGTGGTCAGCGGCAGGAAGATCGAAGGGTATCTGAACGGCACAAAGTACGTGGATTATCTCTGGACCGAGAAGGTCGACGGGAGGCTTGGTCTCTGGTCCAAAGCCGACTCCTATGTCTTCTTTGACCGGGTCATAGTTGCCACGAAATAGGCTGAGAGTGAGACTCTTTTAGAGGGGTTAGCATGGATACGATTTTTATAGTTGGTGGGATATTTGTGGTAGTTGCGGCAATAATACTGATTACTTTCCAGGTTCGGTCGTTTATGAAATCGAAACACAATAAATAGACACAGACCGCCGCATCCCTGCGGAAAACGGGGGTGAAAGAGAGGAACAAAATGAAACGCGCATTGTTGCTTCTTGGCATCGTGCTGTTTGGTTTTACCTCTGCCTATGCCAAGGATGTCGATTGGAGCTCAGTAGAAAAGGTATTCGCTCAGAAGGGGAAAGCCCAGGGGAACGCGTTCAAGGTCACCTTCCCGCGCAGCGATCTGTCGGTGCTTATGGGCGAGGTCAAGGTTGAACCGGGACTAGCGCTCACCTCCTGGATCGGCTTCGACAAGATGGGCAAGAACGCCATGATGATGGGCGACCTGGTGCTTCTGGAAAGCGAGGTGGGGCCGGTCACGGCGAAGCTCGTCGAGCACGGTCTTAAGGTGACGGCGCTGCACAACCACCTGATCGGGTCGAACCCGCCCGTCCTGTACCTGCATTTCGCTGGTGAGGGAGATCCGGGCAAGCTGGCCGCGGCCATGTACTCGGCACTTTCGGTGACGGCAACCCCGATGACCCCGCCCAAGACGGCCGCAGCGGCGACCTACGACTGGAGGAGGGTGGAGGCGATTCTCGGTAGGGAGGGGCAGAAGAAGGGAGACCTGCTCCAGTACAGCATTCCGCGCCGGGAAAAGGTGAAAGAGCACGGGATGGAGATCCCGCCCTTTCTCGGTGTTGGGCAGACGATCAACCTCCAGGCGGTGGGTGGCAAGGTGGCAACGACGGGAGACTTCGTCCTGATCGGCAGCGAGGTGAACCCGGTGGTCAAGGCGCTCACCGAGCATGGCATTATGGTGACCGCCGTGCACAGCCACATGCTGTTTGAGTCGCCGCGCCTGTTCTTCCTGCACTTCTGGGCTTACGACACCCCGGAGAAAGTGGCCACCGGACTCAAGGCAGCGCTGGGCAAGGTGAACCTTGCCAAATGACATGAGCGCGAGCGACGTTGGCAGAAATGCAGAACCAGAGCACGGCTTGGTTCCGGTCGGGCTGTGGGAGCTCGTGGTCTACTTCCTGCGCCTGGGGGCAAGCGGATTTGGCGGCCCCATCGCACTGGCGGGGTACATGCAGCGGGACCTGATCCCGCGCCGCTGGATCACTGAAGAGGAGTACCGCGAAGGACTCGCCTTCTCGCAGATGATGCCGGGGCCGCTCGCCGCCCAGCTCGCCATGTGGATCGGTTTCATCCGCCACGGGGTGGTCGGGGCCTCATTGGTCGGCCTCGTTTTCGTCCTGCCTGCTTTACTCATCGTGGTCGTCATAGCCTGGCTCTACGTCGCCTACCACGGGCTTTCAGTGGTCCAGGCACTTTTCTACGGGATGGGGCCGACCATCATCGCTATCGTGGCGCGGTCCGCCTACCGGCTGGCGCTCACCACCGTAGGCTCGGACCGACGGCTCTGGGCGATCTTCGGCGTAGTCGCCCTGGTCACCGTAGTCGCCCGTACCGAGGTCGCCCTGCTGTTCGTCGCCGCCGGACTCATCGGGGTGCTGCTTTACAGCCCGCCGGGGAGTTGGCGCAAAGCTACCGTGCCCCTGGTGGGGTTGGTAGCTGCGCCGGGAACGGCGGGCCTTTTGGCTATCCCGCTGCTTCTGGAGCTGGGAGCCTTCTTCGTTAAAGCCGGCGCCTTCACCTTCGGCAGCGGGCTCGCCATCGTCCCCTTCCTGCACGAGGGGGTCGTTATGAAGCACCACTGGCTTACCGAGCGGGAGTTCTTGGACGCGGTCGCCGTGGGTATCATCACTCCGGGGCCGGTGGTAATCACCGCAGCCTTTGTCGGCTTCCTGGTCGCTGGGTTGTCCGGGGCGGTGATTGCCGCGGCCGGCGTCTTCCTGCCGGTCTATCTGTTCGTGCTCTTCGTCGGTCGCTACATCGTGCGCTACCGGGACAAACCCGCACTCAAAGGGTTCGTGAAGGGGGCGACCGCCGCAGCATCCGGTGCCATTGCCGGGGCGGCGGTGATCCTGGGGGAGGGTTCCATCTTCGATACGTGGACTGCAGTCATAGGAGTGGCGAGCATTTTGATACTCTGGCGCTTCAAACCACCCGAACCGCTGCTTCTCGCGGTAGCGGGGGTGATCGGAATCGTGCTGTACGGTAGGTGACACTACGTGGTCTCCGGATGAGATGGCAGATCGCCTCCGGGACAGATGGCATCTTCAGGCAGCGTACCAAAGTACGGCGCAGTAATGGCATGCGGTACCGGTCATGACAAACAAGTGCCAGATGAAGTGGCCATATTTTATGCGGGATTCCGCCGCGAAAAAAATAACGCCCGTTGTGTAGGCCATACCGCCTCCACCAATCCAAAACAGACCCTCTAAAGGCATCCGGGTAACCAAAGTGGGAATCCCGATGAGAATGAGCCACCCCATCATCAGGTACAGGCCCGTGGAGATAACGGGATGCAATAACCGGTTCATCACCTTCAGCCCTACGCCGACACCCGCCAATCCCCACACGAGTCCCAAAATCATCCATCCCCAGGTGCCGCGCAGAACGCCCAGTGTGAAGGGTGTGTACGTACCAGCGATCAGGAGAAAGATCGCTGAGTGCTCAATGACCTGAAGCGTGCGTTTCGTTTTGCCCACAGGGAAGGCGTGGTACAGGGTAGAGGCAAGGTACAGCAACACCATGGATGCGGCGAAAAGACTCGCTCCCATGATGAACCCGGGAGCCCCGCGTTGAACGGCGTGCGTGATAAGAGTCGGTGTTGCCATCACTGCTGCGACCAGTCCAATGGCGTGGCTAAGACTATTGGCGATTTCTTCCTTTCGTGACTGCTCGCGCGTGGGTACTGGAGCTGATATCTCCATGGCTTCTTCTCCAACAGTTAGAATTTTCGCCCTTGGCCGCCGTCCCCTACCCGCGTTGAATGGCTGCAACAGAATAATAGCGCGCATTGCTCGCCGTTGCATAGGCCAGGCAATGAAGGCAGGAGTGACTACATTCACTAAGGCACCTTATTGCGGTTCGCCTTCTAAGCAGTAACCTTGGGCACAAAAGGTTAAGCGGTAAGTTGCTACTTCCCTGAGCATCCTTGTGTGGGCGGCGATTACGCAGTCAGCGATGGCTGGATCATTTTGGCGATATTTTCATGATGGAAGATGTACCTGCCAAGAAGGAATCATTCCACATGGGAAAGAAAAAGTCTGCGACAAACCAGGATAACCAGACTCGCCAAGGCACTCAGAAGGAGGCCAAGAAGATTGAGGTCGGCATGGTGGTAGAGGCCGATGAAGGGGATCTTGGGCAGGAAGACATAACCGAGGCCAAAGTGACTGACATAGTTCATGGTCAGGCGGGAGATGTCGAGACGATAGTCGCTAAGAAAGGTACTTTCTTTCAAAAAGAGATTGAAATTCCATCGGAGCGGATCCAGTCGGTAGTGCAAAGTACGGGTGAAGACAAGCCGGGCGAATCGCCGGGTAAAGTCGTTTTCTCGGCGAGCGAAGCCGAGGTTGAAGCGTTGACGCCCGTCGGACGGGAAGCGTTTCCTTCCGAAGAGCCGTCCATTCCAAAAAACGGGGACGATCTGCTTGATCAGACAGCGAAAGCTCTGCCAACTGATGTTGGCCTGCGTAGCCTCGAAGAGGAGGCAAATCCGGATACGGATTCAACTGATCAGGAGGCAGCTCAACACGGGGCGCTGGAAACGGGAGCGATCGAGGGAGAAGATCGTGCAAATGCCGCTGTAGCTGGTGGCGACAAGGTCAAGATATTCCAGGTGCTGGGGCCGGGTCTTTTGTCAGGCATGGCAGGTAACGACGCTTCGGCCGTGGCATCATACTCCCTGGATGGCGCACAAAACGGTTACGGTCATCTCTGGCTCATGTTGCTGTCCACGCCGCTACTTCAAGCGGTTCAATTCGCAAGTTCCAAGATAGGGCGCATTCAGCAAAAAGGCCTGGCAGAGATACTTCGGGAGCACTACGGAAAGAAACTGGCAGTGCCCGCGGCACTGCTTCTGATTATCGCGAATATTGCCTTGATTGCTGCCGATTTGGTGGCTATCAGCGCTGGCCTTGAATTGATAACGGGCATCCGCTGGCTCTGGTTCGCACCACCAGTTGCCTTTACGCTGTGGTATGTCACGGTGTACCAGGACTTCGACGCGATAAAGAAAATATTCCTTGCGATGAGCATGATTTTCGGGGCCTATATCATCACCGCGTTTTATTCAAAGGCAGATTGGCCCACGGTACTAACAGGTACCTTCATTCCGCAACTGGATCTCAACTTTGCCTCTGTTAGTACCGCAGTAGCCCTGTTGGGCGCGACTATTTCACCATATACTATTTTCTGGCAGGTACAGGGGGAAAAAGAAGAAAAGCGCTCCGGTTCAAATAAGAAAAAGTTCCATTTCGCCGCCATCGACATAGCTGCCGGCGTAATCAGTGGCAACTTGATTGCCTACTTTATTATTGTCTCTACCGCAGCAACATTATTCACCAATCACCAGCAGATCCACACGGCGCTCGATGCAGCCCGAGCCTTAGAACCGTTGGTCGGCCCCTTTGCCAAGTATCTGTTTGCCATGGGTCTGATAGGTGCCGGACTTATAGCCATACCGGTGCTCTTGGCCAGCGCATCTTACGGCGTAGCGGGAACCATCGGTTGGCCGTCCGGGTTATCAAAGAAACCTTGGCAAAACGAAGGTTTTTATTTGATCTTGACGTTGGGGCTGGTTGTGAGCCTACTCCTGGCACTGATTGGTCTGGATCCGATGCAACTCATGTTCTGGGCCAATGTGCTGCAGGGAGTACTGTCACCAATCCTGGTGGTATTGCTTCTGTTGATCGGCAACAACCAGGTGATAATGGGAAAGGACAAACTGGGGTGGTTAACCAATGTGGGGTTGGTGCTTGCGGCGCTCGTCATGTCCGCAGCTTCGGTACTCCTTTTCTATGGGTTGGTAACCGGACCGGGTGGCGGCCCGCCGCCTTCCGGGTCTTAGGAATTGCCCCGACCGGAGAAGTTCGGTGAGTCCCAAACTACGGGGATCTAATTGCAGTTACCTGAAGACCTCCCGGTACAGGGGAAGTTCCCTTATACGATAAAAAACCAATTATGGCTCTTCAGTAACAAAGCTGTACATTTTTGAATTCCTGGACAGCTTTAGGAGCCACCTTTCTATTAGATCCCTATCAGTACCTAATTTTTCAGCAGCACGAGCTAAAAAAGCGTATTCCATTACCAATTCAGTTGCAAAGATACCAGGATCATCAGAACCAACAACAATTATAGGTCTGATAGCAGATTTATCAGTAAATGGAGGGTCCCATCTAAAAACAGGATGATCAGAGGTAGTATCAAAAACACTAATACATAAATTAGAGGTAGGATTGATTTCTATCGCAATTTGTTTTTCCTTTATAGAAATAAGCATAAAATCCTGAACTTCTGTGATTGAATTATTCCAATCAGCATTACAAAGAACGTTTATAATTTTTTCTCGTTTTTTCCTTACATCAATATTTTTCGAATACAATTCATGTAAGCGCCATGCTACCCTATTGTTATCTAGTTCGATTGATTTTTCCACATACATACCAGTTACCGTTTGCGGTACCGAGTCCCCACGCAGTTGCCATGCCTCCAAAAGTTCAGTAGGAGTTGCTGAAATGTTGTAAATTTGATAAGACAACTTTTCAATGAATGAATCCAGACTGTGTATTAAGGCCACGTTGCCAGTCTGCACTAGACATGATCTAAACCAAACGAGATTGTCAAGCCACTCTCCAGAAGCAATAAAAACCTCTCCTCCTATCCAGTCCACCCAGTTACTGTATTTAAGGCCGAGTGCTAAGGCATGCCCTAACCGATCGCCACTTCCCATACGCAGAAATTTAACAGCTTCATCAACTGTTCGCATACCTGACAATATATGCGCAAAATCTTCTCCAGCGTGATAAGTAAGACCAAGACGTTGTGAGGAGATAGTGCCTGAGTCTTCATAACCATGGCAAACTACGGGCTCATCCCTTAGATATTTCACCGTAGGAGTGAATGCCTCAGGACGTGCATGGTATTCCGAATTAGCAACATCCAATCCCACAATCAACTTTCCATAAGCAGAGGAGTTTCTGATTCTGTTTAAAGATAATCCAGCAAACCATGCCTTTGTTCGAGTTTTAGAGTAGGGAGCTTTGACAAAATTTGGAGTACCAGAGTTGTTTTCTTTATATCTTATAAAGTGAGGGACAACTCCAATCTTAAATTTATTAACTGAAAAGGTATTGGAAGAGGAAGCAAGCAAATTTCCATATCTAGGTGTTAATGTACTAGCGTGTGTGAATCTATTTGCCGAAGTTGGTAAATCTACCAACTTTCCATAAGCATCACTCAGTTCTTTTAGCTTATGCAATAACCCTGATGGGGATACTCTTACTTCCAACTTACTAACTCCACCCGTACGAGCGGCTTGCGTCATTCTGAATGTGTGATATTTATTTTCATCCTCCTCAATAGAACGCAACGTATTTTTTGAAAAGGTATCGAATCTATTGAATCCCTTAGCTACGACTCTTGGATGAATGTATTGCGCCCAAATTATATTTTGTATAATTAGATAAACATGCATGAGTACATGAAAATGTGGGTCATTTGCATTGATAGCAGCTTGAAAGGCATGACACAAAAAACCTCTTTCAGATATTACTGCCTTATTTTCTACCCCGACAAGAACTGCGGCTGGATCACCTTCAATAAGAGGGTTGGGCTTTAAAAATATTGATTTATTAACCGGTTCAGGGGGAAGAGTTTTAATTGAACTCAATCGCATTCTTATAACATCCCACTTCTCTATACCCCATTCCTTTCCTCTGGCATTACGATTATCTAAAAAATTAACGATTGCATTCCTAATATCACGGGCTGAATACAATAAGGGGATGATTTTTGAGTCCTTTGCCATCCTTGGGTTTTGCAGTAATCCTTGCCATAGCAAATGCGGTAAAGACGACCCGTTATGATGCCTATGAATTTCAGAAAGACCATTGTTTTTGAGTTCAGCAATAAATGGGCTGGTGATCTCTGGAAACAATGGGCCATGCCAATGTGATAAAAGAACAGAAAATGGCATATTACGTGCTAACAAGCTTTCATGATCAAGACATTTAATTGTCCAAGCATAACATAATATTGGATCTGTGTTAATTTCACCGAGAAGGTGTTGAAACCTTAGAATTTCGCCAAACTTTAAAGACACACAACCGTTTTTCCATTCATAAAAGTCTCGAGCAAGCTTACTTAGAACCACTTGATACAAATGCAAATCACTAAGGTTTTGAGTAAAATGGCTAACACAGTTGGTCATTTCTTCAACAGGAATAGAAGGGAAGTTAGCCGCAGAAGTAACGGTCAGATATGATTTGATCTTGTTTGTTAAAACTTCATATGAGGCTGAAGACGCTGCCCAAAGTTCAACAGCCTCCAAGATTGAGGAATCACTGATAGCAGTAACGGCAAGGTTTTGAGTTCGCGTTAATTTCATAAATTTTCCACAACAATATTACCTCGGTTGGCACCGGGGATTTCTACATTCGGGCTACTCCCAATCAAAATAAATCTTTTACATCGTCCCCGTCTGTTCCACTCTGCTCCTGCTGCTCCTGTTCCGCTTCTCCTTCAGGTAATTCAGTTAGTGGACCAGCGACTGCGGCAGTCTCAGGAGAGGGTTTGGCCTCTACTGTTGGAGGGAAAATGTATCCCCATACAGGATCTAATGACTTCTTTGTTTCAATAATCTTTGTAACCCCTTGTGGCGGAGTTGCCATTAGCGAGCAAAGCTGGGCGTAAACCGATGATGGAATTAAAACCTTTGCACTAGCTTTCCAGAAAGTATCATCTTCACTTAAATGATTTAATTCAGCATTCAAATATTCCCGTACCTCATCAATGTCTCTGATAAATGGTTGGAAAAGCGGGCAGCTCATCCAGGTGTATGTGAACGGCAGAGATTTGTACCCATCATCGATAAAAACTGATCTTATATTATCTACAAATGTTTTTTCTTTGCTTACTACACTGCTAAGAGATATGTTTCTTGATATGTTTCTGTAAATGCATTCTTCTACCAATATCGAATTAATGAATGACATTACCCATTGTCTAAGAACAAAACCAGCTGACCAATGCCTTGTAGGAACTTCAGACTTGATGGTAATAAAATTATCTTTAAGACGGACCATTATCCTAGCAATAATTGGGGGAGGCAAAATATCACTTACTTTGAGCGTTTTTTTCCAAGCAATCAACACTTTGGCCCATTCGACTACAATCTCATCCTTAATTGGAGCAATATCTTCCGATACAACATCGGATTCTTCTATGCCTGCATCTCCAACCTCAGAATACACAGGGTAGGTACGACGTTGCAAAATTTGTCGCAGTGTCGCATTAGCTGCTTCTTCATCTTCAGCCCTTAATAGATCATCAAGATGTCCCATGCCAACAATAAAACTGACATAAAACTTAGCTCCACTTTTAATTGAGGAATATCTATTACTAAAAAATTCAAGCAAAAATCTAGCATTTTCAGTAGCTGCTACATCAAAGTTTTCTAGCGATGGAATCACATCCTTAACATCAATCTTAGATTTACTTTTTTCCTTGACACAGAATTCATGTAGAGCATCTATCCAAGGTTTATTCCCATATTCAGAGGCTTTTTCAGCAGTAAACCCAACCATTGAGCGTTCTAAATTTTGTTTTTTACGTTTTTGCGTCAATTGAAAATATTCGTCACCGGTTGTTTGCCAATTTGTTTTATCGTGACAAAAAGCAATCAATCGGTTAGCAGTATCACCCGTCCTTTCTTCTAAATTCAAATGAAGGTAATTTATAGTGCTTTCTGACTCTTTGCCCCGAACCATATAATCAACGCTGTAGCATAAATATGCAGTCTTAATCGCATATTCGAGAACTGAAAATGGCGAAATCTTCCAGGATATAAATAAAGCTCCTTGCAACAATAAACCAATATGGTTATTTACTTCATCAACCTCCCCAGCATACCTAGAGTCCAACCTCCATAATTCAGCGGTGTCCATTGAATGACTAAGACAATACCGAGTCAGCCACTCTATGCCTCCACTCTCGCCTACTCTTGCAATGTCCTCCACATTTACACCCTTTTTGTAAAGTTCATCTCGGAAAACCTCCGACAACTCCAACCAATAACCACTCTCATTCTCTACGTTGCATTCAATTATCTGCCTTAAAAAACGCAGAAATCTGCGTGAATTAGATGGAATCAGTTTAGCAGGATGCCATTTTAAGGGGTCAAGACAGGTGACCCCACTCTCAAATGCCGCAGGTAACCCAAAATATGTTTTACTGAATTTAGAAAAAATATCAGATAGCGGCCCATTGCTTGCGACATCAATGATATTCCTTTTTGCTCGGGCATTTTGCCAAATTTTATGAGATATAGGTGCTAACGTGATCCTGTTATATGGTGGAAGTATTTTTAATAGATATTGCGATGTCAACTGATCAACTTGCTCACGATATTTTACTATCTTAGGGTAGTCCTCTAAGTCATTTTCAATATCCACAAGCGGCTTAATCTTCGACCATTGCTCATTTCGGCAAAGCATCTCGTACAGGTCCAGATTTCCTGATATTACGGTTATTAAGTACGGGTTCGCCAAGTACATTCTCAAGGTTTCTAATACGGGCCAGCCTTTTTGAAATGCCGTGTCCACATCATCAATAGACAACAAAAAAGCTTTTTTATTTAGTAGATTGGCACTAGATCTTACAAATAATGAAAATGCTTCAGCAAGCTCTCTTCCTGAATCGGCTTGCATTAATATTTCATACGCGAAAGAATCAGCGTCGTGAACTGCATCTTTCCAAAGAGAGTGCTGCACTTCTTTAGGAGCTAGCACCCTGAATTTTTTACACAGCTTTTGAAGCGCCTCATTCCATTCGTTAGTCTTGTTTACGCCGACTAGGGCTTTTAAAATAGCACTTGTGACAGTAACAAGGAATGTCTCTGTGTCCTCCATTAGAGTCGGATCCAGAAGATCTAAAGTCTGTAATTCTTTTATATTTTCTTGAACTTTTGATTTTAACGATAGAATAAAACTAGTTTTACCAGCCCCTCTCGGTCCCAATATAGTAATTGCGTCATGGGTATGGTTAGGGCCATCATCTTTTAGATTATTTGCACCAAGTTTTGCGACTAAACTTTCGACTATAGATACAGCCTTTGTCAGTTCATTTTTATAAAATGTCGCACCATCGTTAAATGATGTTGCATGCTCCGACTCTGTTAGATTAATAGTTATACTATATTTAAAACTAACACTCACAGCGTTCCCTCCACGGTCTATTGATTTTTGAAAGGTTGCGTCCATCAATCCGCTGCCCACAACCAAGAATCTGAACTGGATGTCACGGTCGTCATTCAAAGGTGGTACTGGTCATTAAGATACAAAATTACCTTGCCTTACTTCTACCGGGGGAAATGCCTGGTAGAGTAGAGAGCAGGTTTCACCCTGCCCTCCCTCATCAAACCGTGCGTGCGGTTTTCCCGCACACGGCTTTCCGATGTTCTTCACCCTAAGGCGTGCGCTCTCTCGTCCAAGCCGCTGAGGTCGGCACTTTGTACAGGCTATACTTCACATACAGTGACCTGTTTGGAAACTTGATGTATCCCGTCATACGATTCCTGACCTTATGCCGTTTCCGCAGATGCGTGATCAACCGCTGCTCTACATGGTTGCGCACCTGCCCCAGCACCTGAGTACAATTGCGGAAGTGGAAGTATCCGACCCATCCGCGAACGGTGGCGTTGACCTCTTTCACTACCCGATCCAGCAGCATTATCGTCAGGTCCCTACTTGAAGTCTATAGGGGACGTTGTTAAGAACTAAAATTTCGACTCCGGCACCCTCAAATCTAAAAATCTTAACAACGTCCCCTCAGGGGGTTCTATTGGTCTGACTTTGCCTGTTTAATCCCCTCTGCAATGTACTCCTTGGCGCGGTTGCAATGTTCAACTGCGTTGTCGCTGCATGACACACACATCTTTAACTCTATCGCCGCCGCGCCAAGAGGTACCTTCACCTCCATTGACGGCAGCCCATCAGACTCCCGTTGGTATTCATCGGCGACGGGCTGTAGCTTATGCATCATCCTTGAGCACGTGGCTATGTCTTCCAATATTGGGGAGGACCGGAACTGGTCCATTTTCCTTCCCTGCTTCTCCATAGCTGATAGCTTCTTTGCAAACTGTAGCGCTCGGTGCTTCGCGGCGGTAACTGACCGTTCGTTAAACTTTCCAATACGCCCGCCCTTGATGGTCAGCTTCACTGTGGTTTCCATCAAGTCTTTGGCAGTGTGCCATTCATTCGCGGGGGGTCCTGGCTTTAAGGCACTAAGCTCCGCGTGATAACTTCCATCACGAAACCCTGCAACAGGCCCATAAGCACCGCCGTCGAAGCTTCCATTTCTGACAACAGCATCACCTTGGGCCATAAATGGCGAGGACTTCCCGACGACGGTAATAAAAATGCGACTACCATCAGGGAGATTAGTTTTTCCAGCTATATGCAACCTTTTGCCAACCATCTCAATGTTCGGGGTAATGAATTGCCCCTTGCCATACGCCAACACAGGAAACACGATAAAAAAAGCGAGAAATCCAAGACACCTCACCATACCTTCCTCTCCAAGTGACACCCGGTATCGGGTGTACATACACATTTGAAAGCGCAACGTCTCTATACCAGTTGGACATTTTCCCGCAAATCCTTATTGCTCTCTATACTCACCCTGAACCTTTTGCTGGCCTGGAGAAATTCCGGCGACACAATACTAATTCAGGTAGCGGCGGGTCACACTTGAACAAGCGGAGAAGGCAACAGCGGAATAACTGCTGTCTGATTCGTTTTCCGCATTACAATCGCCGGAACAGCTTTCCCTAAGGCTGCAGAAATGAGTACGCTCTGCGGCGCGAATACCGAAGTTATACCAGCAAGTTTTGCTTATCAAGAAGTTTCTAATTTGATCAAAAAAGTGCAGCAGTTAGAAACCTGGAGGAATGCCGTCAGACCTACAGCTGAAGAGGCGAATAAAGCATCTCCCCACAACTCCGTGACGGAAGGGACCCCACCGTCATCGCCTACCACTCTATGTGTATATTCTCTCGATACTGCCAATATCAAAGTTAGTGAAACAGCAGCGGGAAATATCCATCGAGTGATGGCTCTCTTTTCAATGTAAAAACGGCCGGTTACGTGTAAAGGTTCCGGGTTGTCTCGGTAGGTGGGGGGGATGCCGCCGTATATGAAAAACATACGTTTGTCGGGGGAACGACCTGGGGTGCGGTTGTAATTCGCCGAACAGTACCTCGTAAAAACAGCCAGTTATGCGAATAAATCCGGCTTGGCCGAATCCTGGCACGCCTACTGCTATGTAGAGGGCAAAGGCAGTTAAAGAAAACAAAACAGGAGGAACGCCATGAAAGCCCTTATCAACGCCATCATTGCAACACTGGTAGCCACCCCCGCTTTTGCAGCGACCGGTTTCGAAGATCATAGCGGCCTCCTTTGCTGGGCATTCCTCGGGCTCTGCGCGATGATCGTAGTAGGTCAGTTGATCCCGGCAGTCATGATGCTCCTCGGCGCCGCCAAAGGGGTCATGAAACCCAACGAAGCCAAAGAACACCACGCCTGACGACCCCGCTACACCGCAGGAAGATGAAAAAGCCGCTCGAAAGAGCGGCTTTTCATTTTTGGTCGAGGGGATCATCCAATTTAATCGAAATAGTGCAGCGATTAGAAACCTGGATGAATGCCGCGCGCAAAGCAAAGGGGAGTCAAAGCATACTTAAGCCCCTCCTCTGCTTTCTGTTGTGGTGGTTTGCTTCGGTGTCCAAATAGCTGGGACACCCCGTTTGTTCAGTCCGGGTACTTGCGGCAACGGTCAGAGACCGGCCCCTGTAGCGCTGGGATTGCCAGCGGGGCTTTACTTTCTTCTTGTTGAGATAGTGGGAATATGGTAATTATAACTCGTTAAATTTTCAGAATTGCGGAGAACAGAATGGTTGACTTTATCAGAAAACGCTTACAAGTTTTCGTTTCATCTACCTACTCTGACCTAATCCATGAGCGTCAGGCGGCGGTAGAGGCTATTCTGACTGCTGGGCATATCCCAGCAGGAATGGAGTTGTTCAGCGCGGGCGACGAGTCGCAGATGGAAGTAATAAAGCAGTGGATTGATGAATCAGATGTTTACCTGCTTATCCTGGGCGGTCGCTATGGCAGCATTGAGCCTAAAAGTGGCAAAAGCTATACCCAACTTGAGTACGAATATGCACTAGATCAAGGCAAACCAGCTTTTGCTTGTGTAATAAACGAGACTACTGTCGACAAAAGAGCTTTGAACTTGGGATGCTTGGACCTTGTTGAAAGAGAGAATCCGCAAAAACTAAAGGAATTTCGAGACTTTGTTCTTGGCAAGATCGTTAGGTTCTGGGATGATGTCAAAGATATAAAACTTACCATAGGTGAAACGCTTGCTCACCTTTCTAGAAGAGAGGATTTGGTAGGTTGGGTTCGTGCTACAGAACAGGTGAACGTACCTGCTCTCGCAGATGAAATAGCAAGACTAAGCAAGGAAAATGCTACATTAAGAAATCAACTTGAGCGTAGTAAGTCAGACGTTATTATTAAGGGTCTAACATTTGAGCAAGTCAAAGAGATACTGAAAAGTAAAAACCTCCTTGATTTCATTGTAGATAAAAGGATTAATCTTGTGCAAGGTTTAAAGATGTTTGAATATCCTGCTGAGGTTCAGCAGCTTGTAGCAATGGGCTTGGCCGAAGTGAACCACACGCTAAAGAAACACGTATTTACTGAAGCAGGCTTCGTATTTATGAACATGATTGAGTTAGAGCAAATAACAAAATCCAAATGTGTCCAAGACTAATATTTTGAAGGGAGTAAATCAAATGGAAAACTTTGCAGCTGGGTCAGTGGTTCAACTTAAATCGGGTGGTCCTACAATGACCATTAAATTCATTGAGGAAGGTGATGCATATTGTGAGTGGTTTTCTGGGGATAAGGTAGAAGGCCATAGCTTCCCTGTTCAATCACTGAAACCGGCACAGTAAACTGAGAGTCTTGCACTCAGCCGCTCAAATAGAAACCGGTGTGCATGAGGCGTCCGCCCGTCCTGGCCCTGGCGATTCTCCCCCATATGAGTGGGCCGGGTTGGCTCCGGGAATACTGAGCCGAGGATGCGGTCTCGGCAATAAGCCCGGACTATAGGAGGTCTAGGGTTCTATAGAGTCCCTAGAGAGGCCATCATTGCAACACTGGTAGCCACCCCCGCTTTTGCAGCGACCGGTTTCGAAGATCATAGCGGCCTCCTTTGCTGGGCATTCCTCGGACTCTGCGCGATGATCGTAGTAGGTCAGTTGATCCCGGCAGTCATGATGCTGCTCGGCGCCGCCAAAGGGGTCATGAAACCCAACGAAGCCAAAGAACACCACGCCTGACGACCCCGCCCAACCGCAGGGAAGTGAAAAAGCCGCTCGAAAGAGCGGCTTTTCATTTTTGGTCGAGGGGATCTTCTAATTTAATCAAAATAGTGCAGCGATTAGAAACCTGGATACATGCCGCGCGCAAAGCAAAGGGGACAGCCTGCTTTTTCAAAGCAAGCTGTCCCCTTCCTGTAGGCCCCGGACAATGTCTTTAGGGAGGAACTCTATGAGCAATAGAATTGATATTACATGGTTACCAGAACCTGAAGAATAAATTTATCCTGCCGGGGATCTTACCTTTCCTTGATTTATGATAAATAATAGGTAGATGACCTTGTGGACTGAACTGCACAAGACGCCTATGATTCAATTCAAAGCAAAGGATATCTATCAGGGCCTCGGGGTTGTCCCTTTTGGGAGTCAGTAATTCTCATTGAGGTAGATGGATTTACCCACGGACGATCTGCTAAGGAAAATCTATGGCAACCGCGCCTAAAGTGAGCTTCCGACTCCCATTCCTTCAGGGCATTCTCCCGGTTGATCGCTCTCAGGTGAGGGCCGATATCGTCGCCGGCGTCACGTTGGCGGCCTTGGCCATCCCCGAAGTTATGGGGTACACGAAAATTTCCGAAACTCCGGTAGTCACCGGCCTCTATACCATTCTTATCCCCATGATCCTCTATGCGCTTTTCGGAGCCTCCCGCCATCTGGTGGTCGGTGCCGACTCCGCCACGGCTGCAATTCTGGCCGGCTCCCTGACCGGTATGGCGACGCCAGGGTCGACCGAATGGCTCGCCCTGTCAGGCACTCTGGCGCTGCTGACTGCCGCCTTTCTGTTTTTGGCCAGCCTCGCCCGACTGGGGTTCCTGGCTGATTTTCTTTCCCGTACCGTTCTCGTTGGATTTTTTACCGGGGTAGGCATTCAGGTCTGCGCGGGAGAAATTTCCGGCATGCTCGGGCTGCCGGGTGGAGGACACGGCACCATCCGCCATCTCATCGCCGACACGCAGAACATAGGCCAGGCCAGCCCGGCCGATTTCGCGATATCGGTAGCCGTACTTGTTATCGTCGTCGGTTCCCGAAAGTTCTCCAAGATGATCCCGGGTGCCTTGATTGCCGTCGTCGGTGCCATAATCGCCACCTGGGTTTTCAACCTCGAAAGCAAAGGGGTCCATGTGCTCGGCCTCATTCCGAGCGGCCTGCCAAGGATAGGTCTGCCGGAAACGATAGGGAGCTGGGCCCTTCTTCGGAAACTCCTTCCCACCGCCTTCATGATGTTCGTGGTCGTCCTGGCCCAGAGCGCCGCCACCTCCCGTGCCTATGCGACTCGCGAAAACGAAGATTTCGACCAAAATGTCGACCTTATGGGGCTTTGCCTTGCCAATGTTGGCGCCGGTCTGTCTGGGACGTTCGTCGTCAACGGTAGTCCGACCAAGACCCAGATGGTGGAAAGCGCAGGCGGGCGCAGCCAGTTGTCGCAGCTCACCACGGGTCTTCTGGTCCTCATGGTGCTGCTTTTTCTCACGGGTCCTCTGGCGTACCTGCCGACCGCCGCCCTCTCAACCATAGTTTTCCTGATCGGCGTGGAACTCATCGATGCCAAAGGCATGCGCCGGATATTTGCGGCGCGTCCCTGGGAATTCTGGGTGGCCCTGACCACCGCCTTGTCCGTTGTATTTGCCGGAGTGGAACAGAGCATTTTGCTGGCCATTGTCCTGTCGCTCATGGTCCACACGCGTCATGGCTACCTGATGAACAACATGATCCTGGTCCGCGATGAAAAAAACGGGTTGCGACAGCAGAAGGTTACCGCTCCCGAACAAGTTCAACCTGGCTTGATGATCTACCGCTTCATGCACAGCATGTACTACGCCAACGCCCATGTGCTGACCGGAGAGGTCATGGAGCTTGCCAGGGGGGCGACCCCCGCACTTGTCTGGTTCTGCATTGATGCGGCAGCGGTTGACGATGTCGACTTCACGGCGGCCGAATCGCTGCGCGATCTTTACGGTTCTCTGGCCGAAGCGGGGGTTCGGCTCGTGTTTTGCGAACTCATCGACGAAGTACAGGCGGAATTTGACCGGTCCCAACTTACCGACCTGCTGGGGAGGGATGCTTTTTTCCCGACACCTGCCGCCGTTGTGGCTGCCTACGGTCTAAGAGCTACTGATGAAATATCAGCCCCTCATGGAGGCTCAAAATGACCTAGTCAGGTGACCGCTCTTACCCACAGATTCTGCGGGAGAACCATCATTGATGCCGTGCTGAATCACGTCAAGAAAGGCATTATCCGCACCTACAACCGCCGCCGTTCGTTGCCCCCCCTTCCCCCCTTTGGTTAACGGAGGGATACCGGGTCGAGGATGATCCGGAATGAAAAAGGCCTCGCGCAACCGCAGAGGCCTTTTCTACGGTGAGCATCGATCCTTGCTGCCGTCCGGCTGGATCAAGAAGGTGTCGCTTTTGAGGATTTCCCTGCGAAAGGATTCCGGCAGGATGGCCCAATCAAGAAGATCAACCAGAATGGGGAGGTTGCTTTCGGAAAATGCCTCCCGAAGTGCATCAACTCCGTAGACGGGGCGGTCCGGGTCATCAGGGTTACGGACACAGAGATCCAGGTCGCTGCCATCGTGCGCCGTGCCGTTGACCCGGCTTCCGTAAGCAAAGACTTCGGCGTCGGGGGTGTACCGAGCGGCTAAATATCGTACCGTTTCCAGCCACTTCGGCCGAAGATCAAGCGTCGGCATGATTCAACTTCTCCCTCAAGACCGACTCAAGGCGCTGTGCATCAGCTATGAACGACGGCAGTAGTTTAAGAGTGTCCTCGGCAAACCCTATTCCATAGTCGTGCGCGGTGTTGTTCCGGTTGTCCCGATAACCAAACCAGCGCTCCACCTCTTCTGACACCATCAAGCCGTGCTTCACCGCATGTCTGAGGACATCTTTGTACGTCAGGGCATCAACATCCCGGGGACGAGCAGTGTAGGACTTCAACGCCTTTCGCAACAGCTTTCCCGCCGTATCCAAGGTCAGCTCAAAGCCCTTGACCACCGCATTTCGAAACACCTCAAACTGAATGCTGTCCACCTCGGTCAGTCCCAGCTGAGCGAGTGACGCCTCAAGAGTTTGAATGCCCCGGGCAAATTGGTCTGTGTTGATAGTCATCACATTTCCCTCCGGGGTGGAGATAGCAAAAGTACGAAAAAAAAAGGGTTACAGCGTAATGCCATAACCCTCGTGTTTTTAGTGGCGTCCCCGAGACGATTCGAACGTCCGACCCCTTATGCTCGGAGACAAGCTACGTCAACTATATGAAACCATTAGCTTTCCACATAGAACAAGTATCGTAATAGCTGGAGCCTCTTAGCTCCCGATCAGCTGCTTTTATACCCAGTTTTATACCTAACTTCAAGTATTTTCTTCGCAGTATCGTTGAGACCTTGGCACCTCAAGCACCTCCACGGCCTGTACCAACTTGATCGGGTTTAGATGGCTGTACCTCTCCGTGATCTGTACCGAACTGTGACCAAGCCACTCCTTGACCACCATGACATCAATGCCTGCATTAATGAGCCTACTTGCACAGGTATGCCTAAGAGCGTGTAGCACGAACTCCTTATCACCATCCAGCCCCATCCCTGCCCTACACCACTGCCATGCTCTCTCCATCTCGGCTTTCGATATCGTAAAGGGCTTCACCTTGTTCAGATGCTTCCGCTGCTCAAGGATCGTCCTTACCCTCGTGGTCATTGGTATGCTCCTGGGCCTATCTCCCTTATTGATCCAGATGGATATCAAGTTGCGCCCAAAGTTAACGTCCTCATACTTTAGGTTCAGTAGCTCCGATAGCCTCATGCCAGTATCCACCAGGACCACCACCATATCAGCAGCCTCCGTATAATATGGTCTCTTACCCTGCCCCT
Source organism: Geomesophilobacter sediminis (assembly GCF_016458275.1). Classification (GTDB taxonomy): domain Bacteria; phylum Desulfobacterota; class Desulfuromonadia; order Geobacterales; family Geobacteraceae; genus Geomesophilobacter; species Geomesophilobacter sediminis. The sequence goes on along the minus strand of NZ_JAEMHM010000017.1, from coordinate 77,783 downwards.
CTGCTCCACGTAGCAGCTCGATAGCCATTTGCTCCTCATCTTTGGTGAGCACTCGTATCCTTCCGTTGCGTTCCTTCTTGAGCTTGATGTGGTCCACCTGGAGCCTGAAGTGCTTCATGATGGTCTTTAAGGTAGCAAGGTAGCGGTTGACGGTGGCAACCGATACCCCGCTGCTCTCCAGCTTCCTAATGAGATCCTGAACAACATCATCTCCTACCGAGGACAAAACCACATTGCCCGTCACCTCCAAGAGCTTCCTTGCTCGCTGGTAGCTCCCGTATCCATCCTTGTTACTCTTCCACTTGCTGTCATATATTTGTTCAATAGCATCAGATAACAGTACGTTAGCTGTTTTCTGCCCTTTAGTTGTACCAGACAGCACTCTTGCACGTTCTTTAGCTTCCGCTTGCTTAGCTTCACGTTTACTTTGCTTCTTCGTTGAACCATAGTATCTATTCCCATCAATAACGAAATCAAATACATAGACTTTTCCACGACGATATACTGACATAATGTGTCTCCTTTGAACGCAAAAAGAGCCGTTGGGCTCTTGTGGATGATGAACTTGTGTGTTGGATTAACTATAGGATTGAGTAGCTTAACGAATTACGTCGGCAGGCTTCCATATTTGACCTACAGCAGGACTTTATGCATCTGAACACACTACCCACTACCCAGCCTTATATAGAGCATCTTTAATAGCATCTCACCACATCCAGAACACATAATGCTTGGCGCACTCTCTTTAGCAGCAACAAATACTTCCTTGATGACATCAATCTTACCGAACCGGACAGCATGAACAGTATCCTGCGGTCTAAGTATGCGGGAACAGTACTCACATCTCATTTTCCACCTCCATCAGCTCAGACAGCCAAACAGCACTGCGGCTATCCTCGTTGGCTCCATGTTCTTCCATTGGTCACCGAACTTCTCCTTGATCTCCTGGGTACCATGCAGGTACACGCTGTTGATGGGGTTATGCTCCCTTCCCCCCATGTAGCTGTTGAGGCCGATGTATCCCTTGCTCTCGTTGATGTTGAGCACGTAGGTTCCAACACCGAACTGGAAAGCATGGACCGTATCGTTTTGACCAAATGGGAGGTAATACCTGTTCTCCATGTGCTTGATAGTGATACCGTTGAAAACGGTCCCATGGTGTCGGTAGTGGTATCTGACTTTGATTGCTGGTGTGATGTCTTTCAGGATGGTTAGCATATGGGCCTCCAAAAGACGAAAGGGCGATACCGTAGATAGGTAGTCGCCCTTTTCGCCTCTGCTATGTTGGTGATCGTTAGTCGGTTAGGTCTTCCTGGTGGGATACGTTGAGGATGTAATCTGAGGCTTTCTGAGCTTGAGCTGCTGCATGAACCAGGAGGGTGCGGTCATTACGTAGACTTTTCAGCCATCCCTGTATATATGCTGCTGAGTTCTCAAGGGTCTTCTGTTCGATGCCAGCATGACCACATAGGAACGCTGCCGACATTTCACAACAGAGTTCCTCTTTACTGTATGCATGCGATCCGAAGTACGATGGCTCCAGTATCCCCTTCCGCCCTACCCTGCTGGCATGGCCGGTGCTGTGCGATAGTTCATGGAACAAGGTGCTGTAGTATTCCTCTGGCGATAGGAACGCTTCAGGTCTTGGCATCTTCACGTAGTCCAGTATAGGCGAGTAGGCTGCTACGTTGCCACCATGCTTGATCTCTGGTCTGTATGGCATCCCTGCTACGATCTGCTCTGCTCTCTCGATGGGAGTGAAGGCGTTTACGATCTCCTCGGTCTTAGGTGCTTCAATCCCCGATACCTGCTCCAGGTTGAACACGTTATAGAATCTCAACAGTGGAACCTTGCCACCTTTACCATCCTCGCTACCGATTCCATCAGCATCAGCATCCTTACGGTCCATCCACTTCCAGAATACCACCGGAGTTGACTTCTCACCTTTCCGCACATGCCCACCTCTATCAGCACATTGCTTGAAGGTTAGCCACCACGGACTGCTGTACTCCTGGCATCCCAGCAGAAACACATTTACACCTCTGTACTCGCGCTTGCTTACAAGGTTCATTGGCGTACCACTTCCTGCGTTCCAAGTCTTCCTCCACGGCACTGTTCCCTTCCCCAATAGCTCCATGATCCTTTGGTTCACTGCATCGTACACGTTCATAATTTCTCTCCTTTCTACGTATTCCACCTCGTCAGGTGGTGCAGTCAGACTGCTAGCGGAAAGAAGAAAAAGGCCATACCTCGTTAGAGATATGGCCTTTTGATGATTTGAAATATATGATGACAAAGTGATGCCGGGGTTGCAAATAGTCTACAAACTTAGGAGTCCCACTATTTTACCCTGGCTTAATATTACGACAAGTCAAATCAGTGCTGATACTGTGCCAAAGCATGACACAAATGAACTTACAACAAATAATGTCTTAAGATACTCATAACCACCTCACTTTAGATCAACGATCACTCCTGATTCGTGCGTAGATCATCCAAGAATCCAGATACACCACAAAAGAAGGATTCAATTTCAGACATTCTTTCTTTTAGATGACGAAGATTCAATCTTTGCTCTTTACCAAATATAAGAGTTAGGTTCTTTGCAACAGGATATCTAAACGAATAGGAAGATTTATCAACTCCAGCAAACTCTCTGATATATTTTTCTACGACCTTGACAGTTTTTTGTTCATGCGCCTCTATACTCTTGGGGAGCAGTCTTACAAACTCTCTCCAACTGGCATCTAAATCATGATTGAGCTGCTTAAGTCGCTCTACCTTCTCATCACAACTTCCATCTCCAAACTCAAGAATTAATTGTTTTAGAGACAGTTCAATAAACTGCCGATATAAAAACAGTACTGGGAAAATCACTGTATCCAATCGAGAGGTATCACAACTACAAATAGCATCATCAACAAGGCAGTCAGCGGCTCTTTTGTACCCAGCGCAGTATCCGTAGAACTGCTGCCACATATCTCCCCATCCAAAATGAGCAAATTCAAAATAATCGCCACCTTGCACAAAAAGTTTCTTATACTCATCTGGCCACGGCAATGGGTCATCCATCACTTGCTCCCATTTAGTCTTGTGTGTGCTCGTCAAAAGGGCTGCCTGCTCCTGTGGCTACAGGAATCATTCAATCAAGTCCTTTATACAAACTATCATTGTAGTTCATTATGTCGACCTCCCGAGGATCCTCGCTAAAAAGGACCTCTTTGGCTGCACAACCTGGGCCGACTGTCCCACAGATTGAGGGATTATCCCTGTAGTCATCGCATGAAGCCTGATCAAAGCATCACATGCCCTAAACCACTCCTCCCGTTCTTCGAGGGAGGGAGGCTCACCCTCCATTTCTGTCTCAGATATAATAGTTGGCTCAGCAATCATATCTTGCAGATTGCTTAATGAGAGATATGCCTTAGCCCAATATTCCTTCTCCTCGGCTGTGGACAGCTTGGTGTCTATACCGTTTAAAAGATCCAAGAGAAAGTCTATCTCTTCCTGATAGGTTTCATTCGCAAGCTCCATAAGTTCCGTCATATCCATTATGTCCCCCTTACGGCGTCATGCGGGTTACTATCACATACAGCAACTTTCAATAGGTCTATTTCAAACTCCGTACACTACCAATAAACAACACTTTATACGCACCATTTTCATCGTAACCAAGCTCCACGAACTCAAAACCTGGAAGCAAAACACCTTTAGATTTGCTTTCGACAAGATCAGACATCAATTCGAAGTTGCTCACTAGCGTGCTTGACTCTATCTTTACGCCTGCCCTTTCGATGGCTTTGACCTTAGCATCAATCATGGCTCGTTGAGAATCAATCTTGATATTTCGTTGAGTTGCCACGGGGCTATAACCAAACACTTTAACTGGAATACCTTCACTGTTATCATAATGACGGTCGCTAACACCATCAGGAGTATTTACACTTAACTCTTTCATTGATACTTGAGAAAGAGATGAGATCAAATCAGCTATAGCAATGTTGTATGAGTCTTGCGAAACAGCTTCAGCGGTAGAATATCCAGCCATATTGTACTGGTGTGCGGCACCGGTCAAATCCCATTGCCCAATTAGCCTTTCATTTTCATCAAGCAACTTAGCTCTGAATCGAGAAGATGCATTCCAGTTTGGCGCAGTGAAAAAAGAACCATGTTGAATGATATCTATGACTAAGCGATATCTGATCTTGCTGTTTGACGGAGCCTGTAGCGATAAAGTTGATAAAACTTGATCCCGCAGAACAGCTTTAAGACCATCACCTGTCGAGTCAGCGCGAAGATCGTTCACTTGAACATCCACAATATTTAAAGCTAACTTGTTGCTATACGCTGCAGGTCTGGGTGTAAACTGCATGGTCTGCGCACAGGCAACGCACATGAGACATAGCAGCGAAAGACCTACCATCTTAAACAAGGTCTGCCGGCTCATGCTCCCTCCTCTAATCAGATTTATAACTTACATACATATCTACCATGGCCTACCATAAACAGCCTTTAACGCGGAAACATACCATGAGACCCTACTGCACACCAAGCAAAATCATCATTAATGAACCGGTTTATACCACACGTAATCAGTAAGACCCTTCAGCTACCTATCCAGGCGCCAGCTCTCCTAATCCGACCTACAAGCCACGAACTCACCTCCACCCTGCCCATCCCATCGACATCCAAATACTTATTGCAAATGTAACTAAAAATGTATATTTACAATCAGCTTTCAACCTATTTTGGAGGTTTCCACAGTGACTACCGAAACTGCGCACAAACCCAAAACATACAAGAAAGGCACCGTCTATCCTCTGCCCGTCACCCAGCTTCAAGTAGACCTTGACCAGCCACGCAAATCCATTGACTCTGCTGAACTGGAAGCACTCAAGCGGTCAATTGAAGAGAAGGGACTACTCTACCCTGTTCTGTTCCGTGTAGATGAGAACAACAACTTCATCCTGGTCTCTGGTGAGAGGAGATTCAGAGCTTTTGAGTCTTTAGGTAAAGAGACTATCCCTGCTATGCTGGTCGGTAGTGAGAGATATGATGAAGTAGCTCTTGTAGACAACATATTAAGGGTTGATCTGCACCCTGTAGACGAAGCTGAAGCTCTCGACAAGCTCAGAACCAAGTACGACTACACACAAGAACAGTTAGGCACCATGATCGGCAAGGCTCAGAACACTGTTGCTGACATACTTGGGTTGATGAAGCTGACTCAAGAGATACGTGATGATGCAAGACATAGGAAGGAGCTTAGTAGGAGTGCGTTGTTGAAGATAGCTCGCATGAGAGCCAATGGCCAAAGGAAGGCTTATGATGCTCTTGTAACCTCGTTATCAACTCCTAAGAAGGAGATCAAGAGACCCAGGCTCAACATCACTAAGAAGACCATCACCTCTACCGACAACACCCTCAAGTGCGTCAAGAGCATAGACCTGGATAGCCTTGGTGGTGACAGGGAGGCAGTGGTCTCCAAGCTACAAGAACTGTTGCATGAGATCCAGAATAAGCTTGGCAGTATAGGTGGTTAGGTTATATCGGTACACCGATAACCATTGAAAACTGACACCAAATTGGACTATCATCATGTGTTGATAGGACTATTCTGTGTCGCCTCCTGAGACACGATCTATCATGTCAGCAAAGCAGAAATAAGCACGGGGTACATATATCCACCATGAAACTTCACGGACAGTTCCATCTTCATCAATGTGCCGATCAGTGTCAACTCGGACACTCCACTGACGCTCTTTTACATCATCAGCCATAATGCCGTAAGCCTTTAGCTTCCTTGCCCAAGGACCGAGACATTCACCTAAATCAAGAGGCGCTAAAGACGTGTCTGTGCCACCCCAACTCAAATCAATCTGCTCTCTATTCCACTGCATTTGCAATCCATGTTCGTCTATCTTAACATCCTTGTGATTCACATCCAGCACATATTCTTTTTGATTTCTTATGAAACGAGCAAAAGCAGTAAGCTCATCATCGGACATGCTCTCAGCTGCAAGTAGCACATTCTCTTCTTCATCACTTGCTGTTTGTCCAGCTAAAATGAGTTTACAGGTCATCAACCCAATTATCCGAGGACCGAGCTTTTTAGATTTTGACAAAGACACCCTACGATATGCATCAAACAACACCTCAGATTTGATATCATCTTCCAACATATCTCTCAGCATCGAGTCTACCTTGTCAGAACAACCACCATCTAAAAGCTCTGCTTGAAGCTCACAACAAAGTTGGTACAAAAATTCTTCAGCCCGTTGTTTTGACCACCGTGCTATGACCTGTGTGTAAAATTGTGAAGCGAGACCATCAATCAGCTTACCAGCAACATATCCAGCCACAAATGATGTGTTTCCTTCCATACCCCCCCCTGGTAGATCGACAACCAACCCACACCTTCACGTTATAGCTTTTGAACCATGCTCTTATACCACAGCGGCCTGCTCAGGGGGAAGCTCTCATACATGGGCCAGAAACGATGGCGGGGTCGAGGACTATTTTTTGGGAGTCCCGTTTCCTTTATCTTTCCACCCTGGCTGTCTATTACGACAACCAAAAACAGCATCCCCACTGCTCCTATGCTGTCTGGTCCTCTGGAGATATCAGTCAAGCATCTCGTTTAACGTAACGAAGAAACAACTTCCCCTCTCATAAAACCACTTCTCAGGCTTCCATATTTACCTTGTAGCCGGTCTTTCCATCGCAGGCCATACCCTAGCACTCTTTTCACCAAAACTATCAACAAGACCTTAACAACCAACATCTTAATTGCTCAAAGAGGTAGACTCTGCGAGCTTGGGCAAGCAATGACAGCCACACCAACTCAACAACGCAAATCTGAGCAACTTTCTTCGATAGTACAAATAGTTATTGGATAATGTAACCAAGAATGGTGTTAAAAGGGGGGCTGCCCCTGAGAGCACGACTACATGAGGAGCCTTGAGCTCCTCTGCTATCTATACAGCTTCTTGATCTATGATCTTTCTACATTCCACATTACACTTACAATCGACAGCATGAAGATCTATCTGATACAAGTAGTCTGGAATCTTATTGGTTTCTTTGAAATATAGCATACGCTGCTTAAGATGCTCATCGGCTATAGAGCCGATATTGTATTCATAAGATCCTTGCTCTTCATTGTAAGTATTACGTTCGGAGTACTTAAAGACAACGATATCATTAATATCCATGTTGCTTTGCGATCTAAATGCATCTCTCATAATGGTGGACACTTGATCTTCATGCTGTCTGGGAAACACGAAACTGTCATGTATTGAGAGTACCGGTATTTGCTGACGAGTCATTATCCCAATGACTCGCTCAGCAATCTGTGAATCTTCATACTGAAGTTTGATACCGATCCCACTGAAGAAGTATTTACTGATTGGAGCGTGAAACTCCATCATAGCTTTAGCAGCCTTGTCGATATTGGGGAGGTCTTTCTCGTCTGGGTACTTTTGAGGCTTCTTCTTAAAGTCTTTCATAAAAGCAGCTTTGATGTTAGTTCCAGGTTTGGAGTTCAGGAGGATCAAAGTTAATGTTTTGAATATATTACGTATCTTTTTGGTCTGCTCGTATCCAGGTACACGATAAGGATCTTCAACACCATAAGGTCTACCCTCCTTAGCGTATAACATCTTTAAGTGCATCCCCTTAAAGTCGTACTCCATTACTTCCTGATTGTTAATGATGATACGGGTTCTAAGATCCTCAGGAATCCCCATCCAGAAGCCACCATAGAACCTACCACCTTGTGTAAAACTTCCATTACTAAAGATCCTACAGACTGCCTTACGTGACATATCTACATGAAGACACTTTGTTGATACGTATCCATCTAAATCAAGATCAAGATATGTGCTCCTCAGAAGACCGTTGTAAGCAAGCACAAGATTTCGTTTCCTACAAGCATCGTTGTAACTATTGTCAGTAAACTTCACCTTCTTCTTTTCACTATCCTTAAGAATAATCACATCACCTCTTCGTAGACCATTCAACAACTCTTTTGAGAATCCGAACTTCCCAAACAAATCAACAAGCTTCTGCTCAGCCTTGATACGAGACCTCTTAGCGACTTTAACTCGTTCATCATGAAACCCTCTTTTGTAGCTTACGTAGTCTTGGACTATAAGGTAATCAGATATCTTTTTCATGGGTCTGTAAGCAATCCGATTTACATTGTACTGAAAGGACTCCACGTACCCTGCTGGTCTTCTTGAGTATGCTACCCACTTCCTGGGACTGACAAGCCAACACTTATAGAGATTCAGAAGCAATACAGTCATATTAAGAACGGCCAAATCAAGAGCATGTCCCATCTCACTACATAGATGCTGCACTACCCCCTTGACTCTTTCATCTTCCGAATAGAGGTCCACATCGAACGGCATGTAGTTGTTGTAATCCGGAACGTCATACTCCTCCTGCAAGACTTCATCATCTTCTGCTGTATCATTTTCAACAATGATGGATTCACCTTCCATCTGCACTCCAATCTCCGTTATGGATTCCAAACAATCGGGTTTCATGATTTTCTCCAGACTTGACGACATCGAGCGGAACCTCACCCCAACAGTGTTGCAAAAACACTACACCAAATGGTCACATTTGGCACTTTACGGAGACCAGCATCATGGTCAACTATCTATCCTCCAAATGCAGCAAAGACACCTGCATCAGCACCAGTAGAGGATTCGGAGTATCTCATCGGCTCAAGTGGGTCGATGTTTTAGGACTTCACGTAAAAGATTAAAATAAGTAAAAATAAGTGAGAAATGACTGTAAAGACAACAGGTTTTTGACGGCAAGAGCACTACACAGAATGACCCTCTTTTCCTTTCGTTGACCTAAGTCCATCCTCAACAGGAGCATCACCACGGGCTCCACATTATGCGGTCCTGGCATCCTGACTGGATTAGTAAGTAAAAAAGGGACTGCGCCCATACCGGCACAGCCCCCATACTGAGACTCTTTCGTAAGTTGCTTAAGTCCTATTGGTGCCACTCTCAGCCTTGAAGGCATTAGCCATCCACCTTTCGGCTCTGGTTTTGGTCAGAGGAGTCTTACAAGACTTCACCCAGGCACTGGAAGCGTGAATCCGCTCCTTCATCTTTTTCTCTCTGTTAGCAGGATCAACCGTACAGCCATCAGCCTGCTTGATCGCCCGTACCGACCACCACTTCTCAGCATTGGTATACGCTTGCTTCAGATCCTTCTCGTTCAGGGTGAGCAGCTCAGTGATGGCCCACAACTTCTTAGACCACTCTGCCTCAAGGCCAGAATCGACCTCAGCGGCTGCCTTAAATGCGCTAAGAGCTTCTTCAACTTCTGCTATGGTTGCTGAACATTCCATGATGTACCGGGTCCTTTGGCCCTGTCTTTCTGGTTGCATTACGAGGAGGTTTCCCCCATAATGGCAGCGGTTAGTGTTCGGTCCCAAGCCACATTGACCTCGCCCTATCGACTGTTGGCGCAGTCTTTAGGGCTTTCTTATTACCGGCCTCCTTACCAGTATCACTTATATATCAAGCACTTCCACAAAGAGATTCGGCATGGCCTTGTCAGCCTGACTGAACAACTCAGGTGGCAAGTCCTTTCCCTTCAAGTCTCCTATGGTGTCGTAGATCTCCTTACTGCACTTACACATATCCTTGGTCAGATCCTCAAACATAATGTAAAGCAGAAACTTCCCTTTCCTTGAAAGATAAAGAGTATAAATGGTAGAGACTCCCTGAATATGCTCCACCTTTGCTTCTGCCAATTGCTTTCCAGAAAACTTGAAATACTGGCCCTTACTATACTGGTCTCGATAATACTCCTCACCTTCGAAGAGCTGCACCTCTTTGAATCCGAACTCCTGCATTTCCCACTTAGCTACAAAGTCTTTCAATCCCTGGATGAGGACTGACGATATAGACTCACCAGCAATCTTCTTCGCCTTCTCGTAAACCAACAGATCCTCTTCGGACAGGTAGAAGGTCTTCTTGGGCATAGCGTCTGCTCCTCGGTCTTGGCGTCGGTACAACGTGATGTACGTATATACCGACATCGGGTTACGGGTCAACAGTTTTTTCAGTGCACCACAAAAAAAGTCGCGCAACGGATAGGTCATCCGTTTCATCACCTCACAAATACAGGTACTTATCGATACGTGACGGGATTACTGATGGGGATTTAGCTACAGAAACCGGACCAAGAGGACCAACGGGAGAGCATTTTTCAGGAAGGGAACCACGGTACAGCAACCATAAACTCCGACGCTCGGCGATGAGGGACAAACGGATTCATCGTTTGTATCCGAAGAGCGAGCAGGCAAGCGAAGCGCGCCAGCATAGCACCACCGCACCTTACATCCTTGGCACGATAGCTGCGAATCACCGCCTTCCCAACTACCGATACCGGAACAACTACCACAACACCAACGCCACCGGAGACACCCAGGAGAGCGATGCCCCTGGTTTGTCTACGGCTAGCGTCATTAGGATACAGAGAGCCGATCATACCATCGGCAGCAAGGAGCATATCGGCTCCCGGGTCCTACACTTTCCACTCGGGTATATCTACCCCATAGTCCAGCTGCACCAAGGCGTCTAACAGCACCTTCGGCTGGTACCGCTTGCCATACCTACCGCTGGTGATAGTAGCGTGGGCATGACCAAGTATCTCTGCAATGGCAGCTTCGGAGACACCTTTCTGCTTGAGCGTATCGGCCACGCTGTGACGCATGCTATGGAAAACCTTCTTCGGGTCTTCAGTCACATACTCCCGGTTGTACCTCGCGTACCACTTGCCAATACCGTTCGTGTACCCATGTAGCCGTATTAGCTCCAGGTTCATCCACAGTCGAGGTTGCTTGGCTACCTTAAGAGCATCATAGTACCGGATCAGACCCAGTTCTATCAACTTAGGATGAATCGGTATAACCCTGGCACTGGCATCATTCTTGAGCCTCTTGTCACCGGCACCATTGATATCGAAACACCAGCAGTCGTCTATTTTCACCACGTCTTCCACATGGAGCTGGCATATCTCATTTAGGCGAAGGCCAGAAAATAGACCGATAAGCGGTATCCAGTACCGCTCGGGTATCGCAGGGTCCACGGGCAAGTTGCTTACTATATTTCCAATATCACTGAGGGTATATGCACTCCTTTCCTCATCTGCCCTTTGCTTCGTTGCCAACTGCAATCCGGTAGCTGGGTTCCTCGGTATCATCTCCTGCTCATGGCAATACTTCAACAAGCTACCGATCCTCGCCACATGCTTGTTGACGGTCTTGGGATTCATGCCGTCACCGGTATTCGCAGCAATGACATCCTTAACGGATTGTCCACGGTACTTGTGGTAAAAGTATGGCGGCACCTTCAACAGGGATGATCTCAGGTCGATCAGCATGGGTCTGGTGATGGTGGCGACATCAACGTCACCGATAATGTCCACCAGCAGCTTAAAGACCCCTTCCACCTCCAACGTCGTCTTTTCAGTCCAGCCAGCCTTTTTCTCTGCCGTGTATGTCTTTATCACTTCTGATAGCCGGTTCTCTGCCTTGACTCTCGGTTCCTTCTGCACTGGCAATAAGCTATGCACAACCTGCTGCACCTGTTCCGGGGCCAGCGTACCAGTCCTTAACAAGGCAAAGGCATTGTGGGTCTTATACTCATGGTTCCACAGCATCACCTTCGCTGCATGTAGTTGGCTGGTCTGCAAAGACTTCTTGATGAACTTGCTAGGGAAAAGATGGGACAGGTCGGCAGGCACCTTTATCTTGTAGTAGAACCGGCGGCTGACCCTTATGAGGTGTGTTGGATACGACAAAGCCTCTCGCTCCTTGTATACCTAAATGTATACCTGAAGCTAAGAGGCTCTGTTTTTATGCTGCCAATACAGCTACTTATGAAGGTGGCGTCCCCGAGACGATTCGAACGTCCGACCCCTTCCTTAGGAGGGAAGTGCTCTATCCTGCTGAGCTACGGGGACAAATAAGACGAACTTTATACTATATTCCGGCGGCCTTTGGCAAGGCTTTTCGCCCTTTTAAGCACACCGCAGAGGGCGCTGAGGGGCGCAGAGGAAAGCTTCTTTCTTTTCGAAATCCCTCTCGCAGACGATGCCCACCTGGTTTTCCCGCCCTACAGTACCAAGTTGGCGGCAGCGCTAAATCCCCCTAAATCCCCCTTCGCAAAGGGCGACTTCATCGGATAGATTCAAGGGTTTACTCTGTGCCCCTCCGCGCCCTCTGCGGTGGGCTTCAACCCTAGAACTTAAGCAGGGAGAAGGTTTTTCCTTCGGGAAGTCTCTTCTTCCCTTCCAGGAACTCGAGCTCGGCCATGAAACAGCACTCGAAGATCTCTCCCCCCAGCTCGTTCACCATGTCGACTACCGCCGCCATGGTCCCGCCGGTCGCCAGAAGGTCGTCGGCGATCAGCACCCGCTCACCCTTCTGGATGGCGTCGGTGTGGATCTCCAGGGTGTCGGTCCCGTATTCGAGGGCATAGCTTTTCCGGAAGGTCTCGGAAGGAAGTTTCCCCGGCTTGCGCACCAGGACGATCCCCGCCCCAAGCTTGTAGGCGAGCGCCGCGCCGATGATGAAGCCGCGCGCCTCGACCCCTACCACCTTGTCGATCTTCTCCCCGATGTAACGGTTGGCCAGAAGGTCGACCATGCGCTGGAACGATTTCGCGTCGGCCAGCAGCGTGGTGATGTCCTTGAAGAGGATCCCCTTTTTGGGGAAGTCGGGCACGTCCCTGATGATGCTTTTCAGATCTTCCATGTGTCTCTGCCGCTCCTTTACTTTGCCGGATTTACGGTCGCAGTGGTGGCCTGGTTGCGTCCCATGGTGTCGGTCGCTTCCAGGATCTTTCTCAGTTTATCCAACGATTTCGCCTCGATCTGCCGGATCCGCTCCCGGGTCACCCCGAAGCTCCTCCCGATGGTATCGAGGGTCTGCGGGTCCTTGTCGTCGAGCCCGAAACGGAGGGTGAGGATCTTCTTCTCGCCGTCGGACAGGGTCTCGAACCACTTGGACACCAGTTCGTACTTGTTGAGGTCCTCCAGAAGGACGGCCGGAGAGATCGTGGAGGTGTCCTCGATGGTGTCGATGAGGAAGTAGTCGTTGTTCTCCCCCATCGGCCGCTCGATGGAATAGGTCTTTTTCAACAGGACCATGAGCCGGCGCACGTAGGCGATGTTCACGTCGAGGGCGTCGGCCACCTCCTTCACCGTCGGCTCGCGGTTCATCTTCTGCACCAGTTCGCGGGTGACCCTGAGCATCTTGTTGATGTCGTCGGAGACGTGCACCGGAAGCCGGATGGTGCGCGACTGGTTTACCAGGGCCCGCTCGATGGACTGGCGGATCCACCAGGTGGCGTAGGTGGAAAAACGGCACTCCTTGGAGAGCTTGAACCGCTCCACCGCCTTGATGAGCCCCATGTTCCCTTCTTCGATGAGATCGAGGAACGGCAGCCCGCGGTTGATGTACCTTTTGGCGATCTTCACCACCAGGCGCAGGTTCGAGACGATCATCCGGTCGCGGGCCGCCTTGTCCCCCAGGTCGATCCGGGCCGCCAGCTCCTTCTCCTCGTCGGCGGTCAAAAGCTTGGTCTTCTGGATCTCGCGCAGGTAAAGCTTGATAGCGTCGTCGAAGTGCTCGACGGCAGCCGCCTTGATCGCTTCCTCCTCCACTTCGTGATGCTCTTCCTCGGCCTCTTCCTCAACTTCTTCCAGTTCGATAGCATCCGGTTCCGCTTCAGCTTCGTGGAATATCGGTTCCTGAACGTCTTCAACCAGTTCTTCGTTTTCCATGACTGACTCCTTCGGCCACGGGGCCCATGCAAGTTTGCTTCGGGTTTACGAGTCCTCGCTCCAGCCGTTCCTGCCGATCAGCCGCACGAAGCGGCAGTCCAGGGACTGTTCCGTAACCACGGAACCGTCGGCATTTTTTACCACCCGCACCATCCGCTGGTCGTTGCGGTCGCCGACCGGGATTACCAGCCTGCCACCAGGTGCCAACTGCTCGACCAGGCATTCCGGGACGTGCGGAGCCCCGGCAGTAACGACGATGCCATCAAACGGAGCCTCCTCGGGCCAGCCGTCGGTGCCATCGCCGATCTTAAGGTTCACGTTCAAAAGACCGAGCCGGTCCAGCACCTTACGCGCCTTGAGCGCCAGCGGACGGATCCGCTCCACGGTGTAGACCCGGTCGGTAAGGGTGGCCAGAATCGCGGCCTGATAGCCGGACCCGGTCCCCAATTCCAACACCCGCTCCTTCCCCTTGAGCTCCAAAAGCTCGGTCATCCGCGCCACGATGTAGGGCTGCGAGATGGTCTGTTTCTCCCCGATGGGAAGCGACGTGTCGCTATATGCCTGCGAGGACATCGCCTCCTCGACGAAAAGGTGCCGCGGAACCGAGAGCATGGCATCGATCACCCGTTGGTCCGTGATGCCACGTTTCACCAGCTCCCCAACCATCCTTTTCCGTGCTACTGCAAAATCCATTAAATCCCCCGTTATTTAGGCCGGGGGAATATAACAAAGCGCCAGTCAAAAGTCCAGCTTCAGCGCAGCTCCCAGCCCTTCAGATGGTCCAGGGAGGCGTAGTTGGTCAGGTCGAAATGAAGCGGGGTGACCGAGATGTGACCGCGCGAAATGGCGTGGTAATCGCTGCCCGGAATGTCCTGGAAACTCAGGTCGGCGGTGCCGATCCAGTAGTAGTTCCGCCCCCGGGGATCGACCTTGTCCACGATGGTCCCCTCGTAACTGCGTCTTCCCTGGGTGGTAACGAGCGGCGGCAGCAGCTGGGCCTCGGGAAGATCGGGGACGTTCACGTTGAGGAAGGTGTCCTGGGGAAGCCCCTTCTCGTGCACGGTTTGGGCAAGACGCAGGGTGAAGGTGGCGGCCGCCGCGTAGTTGTCGCCTTCGCTTCGGGTCACCAGGGAGACGGCAATGGCGGGAATCCCCATCAGGGTGGCTTCCATCGCGGCGGCAACGGTGCCGGAGTAGGTAACGTCGTCGCCCAGGTTGGAGCCCCGGTTGATTCCGGAGACGACCAGGTCGGGCTTGAAGGTAAGGAGGCTGTGAATGCCGAGATTGACGCAGTCGGTTGGGGTGCCGTCCACGGAATAGACGTTATCGGAGATCCGGGCGGCACGCAGGGGGTGATGGAGGGTCAAGGCATGGGCGATGGCGCTGCGCTCCCGATCCGGGGCAACCACGACCACATCGGCCGCGGCGGAAAAAGCAGTAACCAGTGCCGCGAGGCCTGCGGCGTGAACGCCATCGTCGTTGGTAAGTAGGACTTTCAACTTCCCCTCCCAGTCAAATGCAATAGCAAGATGCGTGGCAAGAGTTCGGCCGGCATCGGCGCCCGGCGCCAAAGAGGCCGGGCCAGTCGGGAAGTTTCCCCGACGAGTGAGGAAGCATCGAGCGCAAGCGGTTAACGATACTGACAGTGCGGCGGCCGCAAGGAAGCTGAAGTTTAACGTATGAGTATCGGCAAAGCAAGCTTCATTCAATGAACCATAACCAATGAGGCCAAATCAATGCCAGTACAGCTATGACGTCCGCCACCCAGGTAAGCGACGGTACCGTTGGGGTAGCGCCAACAACCGTTGGGGCGTAGCTTGCTGCACCCTTCGTCGCCAGGAGGGAAATATGGCAATCGGGGTTGCGGTTGATCGCGACAGGAATGTCGCTCCTACAAGAGCTGGGCGACCTCGTAGCAAGCTCGGGCAGTATCCCTGCCCACCGGCATCTGCCTTTATTCGCGCCAGGAATGGCGCTCCCACAGGGTAAGATCCTGCAGTCCCGGAATCAAGGGTTTCCCCTATCCTGCAGTCCCGGGATCAAGTTTTTCCCCTTTTCTGCAGTCCCGGAATCACGGTTTCCCCTTTTCGCTATTCCAGGCCCCAGAACCCGCTTCCATCAAGGTCACCCATTCTATGGTGATCGCGACAGGAATGTCGCTCCTACATGCCAAGGGACCCGTTAAGGTCCGATCAGCCGTTGGGCTCGGGATCTTCGACGGCGGCGGGCGCCGGACGGTCCAGGCCGGCTTGGGCGAAGCGGAGTTTCATCACGATGAGGGAGGAGTAACAGAGGATGGAAATGCTGTTGGCGAGAATCAGGGGAAGGTCGCTGATGCAAAGGCCGTAGACCAGCCACAGGAACATCCCGGCGATCAGCATGACCAGCTGCCACATGGAAAGGTCGCGGGCGTGCCTGGTCCGGTAGGTCTTGATGACCTGTGGAATGGCAGCACCGGTGGTGAGCACCCCGGCAAGCATGCCGATAACCCCGACCAGGTTCATTATTTCCCCTTTTTACCTTTGAATTCGGCGGCAGCCCAGTCGATCTGCGAAAGCATCCCCCGCAGCGAGGATACTTCCCGCTCGTCCAGTTCGGCCCGGGCAAAGATCCGCCGCATGGTACGCATCATGTGGTCGGGGTTTTGCGGGTTGAGGTAGCCGATCCGCAGCAAGGTCCGCTCCAGGTGGTCGTAGAACGGCTCCAGGGATTTGGTGCCGGCCAGTTCCCGCAACTCCGAAGGGGCGGCAGGCGTGTACCCCATCAGGAACTCGTAGCAGAAGATCAGGACCGCCTGGGAAAGGTTGAGGGAGCCGTATTCGTCGGCGGTGGGGATGGTGGACTGCCAGCGGCAGATAGCGACCTCGTCGGTGGTAAGCCCGCTGTCTTCCCGGCCGAAAACGAGCCCGACCCGGCTGGTCGCGGAGCAGGTGGCAAAACGCTTGACGATGTCGGAGGGGGTGCTGATCTCGTTGCGGTATTTCCCGTGGCGCCGGGTGGTGGCAACGGAATATTCGCAATCGGCCAGGGCATCCTCCAGCGAGGTGAAGATTTTGGCGGATTCCAGGACGTCCTTGGCGGAGACGGCGAACATCGGGGCGTCCGGATGATCGACCCGGCAGGGATTGACCAGGCGCAGGTCGTAGAGCCCCATGTTCTTCATGGCGCGGCAGACCATCCCGATGTTGCCGGGGCTCTGGGTCCCGACCAGCACGATGCAGACTTTATCTTTGAGTTCCATGCAGGCTACCTTTTGAAGTGTGAATTAAAGCAGGAATTTAAGTCCCCCTTTGCGAAGGGGGATTTAGGGGGATTTGGATTTTTCAGGTTACCTAGAAAGGCAAATCCCCCCCGCCCCCCTTCGCAAAGGGGGGAGATCAAGGATCTTATCAGCGGACATCGGCGTTCAGCGGCGTTCATCGGCGGACTGGCTCTTCCGGGCCCGCATCCGGCGCAGCCTTTTTCGTGCCTTGTTCCGGTGCATATAGTGGGCAAGGAAATGGGACAGCCACATGAGCCCGATCAGTCCCGCCAGGACCAGGAACATGTACGGTTCGTACTGCTCCAGGTCGTCGACGATCAGCGCGGCACCCTTGCCGAACAGAAAGCCCGCCAGCGCGAAGACAGCGGCCCAGGTGGAGGCGCTGATCGCATTGAACCACAGGAAGCGCCGCGCCGGGAAATCGGTCATCCCCAGTACGATCGGCAACAGGATCCGGAAACCGTAGGTGTAACGGGAAATGAAAGCGACGAAGGAGCCGTAGCGCTCGATGAGCTTGAGCGCCTTGCGGAACTTGCGGGACAGCCGGGTGAACACCCTGAGCAGGAACGGGCCGTTTTTACGCCCGAGGTGGAAGTAGAACTGGTCGCCCAGGAAGGAGCCGGCGAAGGCGGAAAGGATCACCCCGAAGATGGAGAGATAGCCCTGGCAGGCAAGCAGGCCCGCGAAGATAAGGACCGCCTCCCCTTCCAGAAAGGTACCGATGAAGAGAACCCAGTACCCGTGTAGCTGTAGGTATTCCTTCAGTAGCTGCTGCACGAGAACCCCGGGACAAACATCGAACGTTCAACGTTCAACGTTACGTTCTGCATGAAGTGGTGGCGTGCCTTGGTGCCGGTGCTCCATACTAGGCTCGGTACGTAGCAAAGGAAGTAAAGCGACCGCTTTTCACGTTTGAACGTCGAACGTTGAACGTTGAACGTTGAACCGCGTTACATGTACCTCGGGTTGCTCCCCCGCACCTCGACCATCGGGGCATCCTCGATCTCCTCCAGGGAGCCCGGATCGTCCTCAAAGTCGTTCTCGCCCACGGCCCACTCGTACATCTTCTCCGAGTCGAGCAGTACGGGCTGGGTCGGCACGCCGTACACCCGGTTCTGCATCCCTTCGTCGTAAAGACCGACGCAGCCATGGGAAGCGGGCTTGCCGGGAAGGTCGCGGGCGTGGATCCAGTAGGAAACGTTGTCGGCACCCACATGGAACCGCATGGCGTTGTCCATGGGATACTGGTCGGACTGGTCTTCCGTCTTGTAGAGCGACGAGGAATGGGTCTGGTCGCGAGCATCGATCTGGAACAGCCCGGTCGGGGTCTCGTGGCCAGTGGCCCCGGTGGCAGCGGGCATGGAGAACTTCAGCTTCCCGTGCTCGTAGGCACCCATCCACTGCTCGGTCAGATCGATCAGGATGTACTTTTCGTATTTTTGCGCCGGCGGGTACTCCGCCGGAAGCGGCGTGTAGCTGCGGCAGGCGGCCATGTCGAGCGGGACCTTGATGGTCATCCCGGGGTAGACATGACGCCGGTCGATCCGGTTGAAGCGGGCCACGTAGACCCAATCCTTGCCGAAAAGCGATTCGAGGGTCTCCTCCGGGCGGATGAAGTGGCGTTTCCAGGGAATCTTGGCGAGGCTCGGATACTCGACCCGGGTCAGGTCCTCGTGAGCGGGGTCCTGCGGGCTGGCACCCGGCTCGGCGACAGTGACCGGGTGGTAGACAACGATTGCGGTAGCAACGGCCAAACAGAGAAAAAACAACACCTTGCGCAACATCGAACGTAACATCTTGCAAACTCCCGACCTGAAACAACTAATGGGGCCTGAACTGGCCCCATTACCGGGTTGATAGCACCTTTAGACCCGGGGGTCAAGAAAAAGCGTGTCGCGAGAGGATTTCCTCCACCGCGGTGTAGGGGTCCTTGGTGCGCTCACGCATCCCATCCATGATCTCTTCGAAACGGCCATCCTTGCGGATCACGTCGAGCACGGTGGCGAAAAGCTCCTCACGCAGGGTATCCATGAAGATCTTGTTGTTGCGCTCCTCATTGAGCCGCAACAGGCGTCCCGAACTCTTCAGGTAGGCACGATGCTTCTCGAACTCGTCGATCAACTCGTCGATGCCGACCCCGCGGGCCCCCTCGGTCTTGAGGACACTGGGATGCCAGGCACTGGGATCGCTCTCCTTCATCTCCAGCATTGCGGAGAGTTCCCGGACGGTGCGGTCGGCCCCTTCCCGGTCCCCCTTGTTGACGATGAAAAGATCGCCGATCTCGAGGATGCCCGCCTTGATGGCCTGGATGTCATCGCCCAGCCCGGGGACCATGACCACGGCGGTCGAGTGGGCGGTGCTCACGATGTCGACTTCGTCCTGCCCTACCCCGACCGTCTCGACGATGATGACGTCCATGCCCATGGCATCCATCACGTTGACCACATCCATGGTGGAGCGGGACAGACCGCCCAGCGCGCCGCGGGTGGCGAGACTGCGGATGAAGACACCGGGGTCTTCGGCATGCCGGTTCATCCGGATGCGGTCGCCGAGGATGGCGCCGCCGGTGAACGGGCTGGTCGGGTCAATGGCAACGACCCCGACCAGGCTCCCTTTTTTCCGGTAGGCCTCGATGATCCGGTCGACCAGCGTCGACTTTCCCGCTCCCGGAGGACCGGTGAGCCCGATGATGTAGGCACTGCCGGTATGCGGGTAGAGCGATTTGAGCTCGGTAACCGCACTGGGGAAACGGTCGTCGATATCACGCATCAGCCGGGCGGCGGCGCGGATATCGCCGTCAAGCACGCGTTGTGCAAGCGTCATCAGTAAATCTCCTTGGAATATGCCACGCCGGTGGCATCACAATCCTGGCGGTCTCGGCGAGGCCAAACCAGCTTCACAGGGTACACCTTACCGGCGGCAAAAGGCAAATAGATCCATCCTTTGCAGCTTTGCTGGCCCGAATCGCCCCCGTGTAGGAGCGACATTCCTGTCGCGATCCAGTCCCCGCAGATAAGAAACGCAGCGGCCTGCCCTGTGGGAGCTTCTTTCCTGGGGCTAACAACCGGTAACTCTGTCACCGCCTGCGGCGGATCGCGCCTGGAAAGGCGCTCCCACAATAGGAAGCCTGGAAAGGCGCACCCACAGTAAAAAGGACGCCCATCAGTTTAATCATTCCCCTGTTCCCCAGCCTTGGGAACGCATCCCGGCCGAAGCTTCGCCCGACTTCCGGCCGAAGCTGGAGCTTCCCGATGTTATGGGTTCCCAAGCTGAAGCATGGGAACCAGAAGGAGCAGAGGGATTTTGAGGGAAGGCAGGCAGGCAACGTGATGAGCCGGAGGCGTTGCCGCCTCCGGCTCAGGTGTTTTAAGCAGCGCGGGGAACGATGGTTTTGCGGACCCACTCCACGATCGCCTCGGTGGAGGTGCCGGGGGTGAAGACCTCGCCGATGCCGGCAGCTTTCAGCCCCGGGATGTCGTCGTCGGGAATGACCCCGCCGGCAAAGACGGTAATGTCGCTGGCACCCTTCTCCTTCAGCAGGGCGCAGACCGAGGGAAGCAGGGTGTTGTGCGCGCCGGAAAGGATGGAAAGACCGATGCAGTCGACGTCTTCCTGGATGGCGGCAGCGACGATCTGCTCGGAAGTCTGGTGCAGCCCCGTGTAGATGACCTCGAAACCGGCGTCGCGGAACGCGCGGGCGATGATTTTCGCGCCGCGGTCATGTCCGTCCAATCCGGGCTTGCCAACAAGTACACGCAGTCTTCTTTCGGTCATAACATCCTCCTCAGGTATCTTTGATTGGTATCGCGAACCATTTTACGTAAAGGGAATAACGGGGGTCTGGGGTCCGGGGTCCGGGGTCGGGGAAAAATCAATCCCAACGTAGCTCCGTTTTCCCCGAAGAAGAGCAAAGCCGAGCACGATCTTGGGGTAGGCCGAGGACACCGGTTCTATCCGCGACCTCCAGATTCCTGCCTCCCCTACTTCTCTATCCCCACCCGGGCCGGTACGCCCGCTTTGTAGTAGTGTTTGACCTCGCGCATCTCGGTCACGAGATCGGCGGCCTCGATCACCTTTTCATGGGCATTGCGGCCGGTCAGCACCAATTCCACCCGGGCCGGCTTTTCCTGCATCAGCGAAAGCAGGTCTTCGACCGGCAAAAGGCCCATGGATACGGCCCCGTTCGCCTCGTCGAGGATGACCAGGTCGTACTCGCCGCTGGTCAGCTTCTCGCGCGCCAGGGCCAGCGCCTCGCGGGCCAGCTCCTTGTCCTTTTCGTGCGGGTTGTCCTTGTTCACCCAGCCGGGACGCCCGGTCTGAACGATGGTCAGAAGCGGCGCCAGCCGTTCGGCCGCCATCTGCTCGCCGTAAGGGCCGCCGCCTTTCATGAACTGGATCATGCAGACCTTGAGGCCGCGCCCGACCGCACGGAAGGCAAGTCCCAGCGATGCCGTCGTCTTTCCTTTGCCGTTCCCCGTATAGACCTGGATGAGACCCTGTTCCAGCGCCATCATTGCCTCCCTCAAAACTGCCGCACTATAGCAACAGGCCAACAAAAGTGTCAAGGCGAAACCGTATACATTAAAACGGCGTTTACTGAGGATTGACCAAAGGTATGGCACGAATAAACAGGACCTACGGGGACCAAAGTGAAGTCAAAGAGGATGTTGCTCCACCGGCACGAGCCAACAACGTGCTTGACATCGGAAAAGGCATCTGTTATTACTCTTTGACCATTGGGCGATTAACTCAGCGGGAGAGTGCTACCTTCACACGGTAGAAGTCACTGGTTCGATCCCAGTATCGCCCACCAAATAGATCTCTTAGAAGGGCTGCCTCGATTCTCGAGACAGCCCTTTTTCGTTGCTGAGACTTTTCCCGCCCCCACCCTCCCGACTGCAAATACTTTTCTTCACTAGCTGAGCCCTGTCCTCCATTTCTCATTCACAAGAAGTATGTTATAGTCATTCCACTTTCCAGTCTGAGCTTCGCGATGAGTGCAGTGCAGTAGAGAACCAGTGTCAGTGTGGCAACTGAAGTACCAGCCGAGACCCTGCGATCCAGATACTGCAATGACGGAGGGCTCGTTTCAATGCCACAGCTGTACCGACTGCTTCAATTCATCCTTACCCCGTCACTGCCAGGACCGCTCCCCTCCTTCGACCGCGGCATTGCCTGCCCTTGGCCCATCGCTTCCGTTTCCCCCTCCGACCGAAACGCCACTCGCTGCCGATTCGGCACCAAACCCGGCCTTCTGCATCTGACCACCTACCGGGCCGCGCGCCCCCATCGGGATCAACCATGAGCATCCGGCCCCGATCCATATCCAATTACCTGGCGGTGGTGCTCCTCACGGTCATAACCCTGATCCTGCTGGCCTACTGCTACGTGGACTACATCAACGCCCGCGCCCACCACATGTCACACCTGAGAGAGCAGCTGAAGGTCACCGCGGTCCAGGTGACGACCGGACTCGAGGTCCCGCTGGGAAATCGGGACCACCGCCAGGTCGACACCTTTCTGGACGGGATCATGGCAGACCCCACCATCGCCTACATCGACGTGACCGGTGCCGACACGGTTTTCCAGCGCGGCCGCAACGACAAGTGGGAAGTGATCGGCCGGGCGCTACCCATGACGGAGCCGGTGTTGGAGATCCAGCAGCCGATCACCTACTCGGGGAAAAAGGTCGGCGCGGTCCGTATCGGTCTCACGACCAGGTACGTAAAGGAAGAACTGGTCAACGGCGCGGTCACCACCCTGGTCCTGATCCTGTTTCTCGATGCCGCCACCTGCGGCATCTTGTACCTGATCCTCTCCCGGAAACTCCTTTCCCCCCTGGAGCAGCTCAACGAATTCGCCGGCTCGGTGATCCGCGGTGAACCGCAGGAGGCGGCGGTCTCCGAGGCGCCGCTGCTGGACGAGCTGGAAAATCTCCGTTCCTCCCTGGTCACCATGGTCGAGGTCCTCAGCACCCGGATGGAGGAACAGAAAAAGGCCGAGGAGGAATTGCGCCGCAACCGCAACATGCTTTCCACCATCGTGGACACCATTCCCCAGGCGGTCTTCTGGAAGGACCGGGCTTACCGGTATCTCGGCTGCAACCGTAGGTTCGCGGCCGATGCGGGGGTCGGCTCGCCCGAAGAGATCGTCGGCAAGACTGACCTGGACCTGTGGTGGCTCCCCGAGGACGTCGCCACCTACCGCACCGACGACCGGGAGGTGATGTCCCAAAACCGGAGCAAGCTGCACATCATCGAGCCGTTGCAAAAGGGGACCACCCGCGCCTGGCTGGACACCTCCAAGCTGCCGCTGGTCGACGGTTCGGGGCGGGTTTACGCGGTGCTGGGGGTGTACGAGGACATCACGGAGCGGAAGCGTTCCGAGGAGGAGCTAAAAGCGGAAAAGGAGCGGGCCGAGCTCTACCTTGAGATCGTCGAGGTCGTCCTGGTCGCCCTCGACATCAAAGGGCAGGTCACCATGCTCAACCGGAAGGGGTACGAGGTCCTGGGGTACCGGGAGGGGGAACTGCTCGGGAAGGACTGGTTCATGCACTGCGTACCCGCGGACGACTACGACGACGCATCCTCCATGTTCGAGCGGGTCCTTTCCGGCCGGCACGCGGAATACAGCGAAAACCGCATCGTTACCAAAAGCGGCGAACAGCGGCTGATCGCCTGGCACAACACCCTGCTCAGAAATGCCGCGGGAACCGTCATCGGAACCTTGAGCTCAGGGGAGGACATTACCAGCCGGAAGCTGCTGGAAGAACAGCTGCACCACTCGCAAAAGATGGAGTCGATCGGCCGTCTGGCCGGAGGGGTGGCCCACGACTTCAACAACATGCTCAGCGTCATCATCGGCGCGGCCAGCCTGGCCCAGGGTCTCACTCCCACCGATGACCCGATCACCACCCTTTTGGCCCAGATCCTCAAGGCTGCCGAGCGCTCCAGCACCATCACCCGGCAGCTCCTGGCCTTTTCCCGCAAGCAGGTCACGGCGCCGAAGCCGATCAACCTCAACGCACTGCTGCTCGAGTCGGAGAAGGTGCTTTCCCGGCTGATCAGCGAAGACATCAAGCTGACCTTCCAGCCGTCCCTCGGGCTTTGGACGGTGCTGATCGACCCCTCGCAGGTGGACCAGATCCTGATGAA
Source organism: Geomesophilobacter sediminis (assembly GCF_016458275.1). Lineage (GTDB taxonomy): Bacteria > Desulfobacterota > Desulfuromonadia > Geobacterales > Geobacteraceae > Geomesophilobacter > Geomesophilobacter sediminis. The sequence goes on along the minus strand of NZ_JAEMHM010000017.1, from coordinate 53,543 downwards.
CCTCTGCGTCAACGCACGCGACGCGATGCCCCACGGGGGCACCCTCACCATGCACACCGGCAACACCCACATCGACGAGGGATACACCCACACCCACATCGACGCCCGTCCCGGCGATTACGTCATGCTTACCGTGAGCGACACCGGCATCGGCATGACGCGGGAGGTGCAGGAACACATTTTCGAGCCCTTTTTCACCACGAAGCCGATCGGCGAGGGAACCGGCCTGGGCCTGGCCACGGTGTACGGGATCGTCACCCAGAACAACGGGTTCATCAACGTCTACAGCGAGCTGGGCCAGGGAACCGTCTTCCGGATTTACCTGCCCCGCTACCTGGCGGACGCCAAAGCGCCGGAGAGCCAGGGCAGAATTCCACTGGAGGGCACGGGCACCATTCTTCTCGTGGAAGACGAGGAAATGCTCCTCTGGACGACCACGAAGATGCTGGAACAGATCGGCTATACCGTCATCCAGGCGGCCACCCCGGAAGAGGCCATCGCCATCTGCAGCACCGCTGAGCCGGTGGATCTCATCCTCACCGACGTGGTCATGCCCGGGATGAACGGCCGCGAGATGGTGGACGAGGTCAAAAAGATCCGCCGGGGCGTGAAGGTCCTCTTCATGTCGGGGTACACGGCGGAAATCGTAGCCAAACGGGGCGTCGTCGAGGAGGGGATGCACTACATCCAAAAGCCCCTCGACCTGCGGAGCCTCCACGAGAAAATCCGTTCCCTGATCCACCCGCGGTAGCCACCTGTCGCATTTCCTTACAAACGCCCCCCTTCCCTGTCGCCTCCCTTTACATTTTCGCGCTCGATTTCCGACGGCCCGATCCCGATTCGGCAATGGAATGAGGCATATCGGGAAAGGGTATGCTTCTTGCTATATCCATTGGAATAACAGCAACTTAATTCCACTCCGCCAGCGCCGTCCTCCGCGATCCGGCCTAAAGGAGGAGAGATCATGGCAACGACTCCTTCAATACCCCCGCTGCAATCGCCCCTTCCGGTGTATCAGCAGCAACAGAAACCGGCGCAGGCCGCGCCGGCGCCCCAGCCCGCCGCGACCGGCAAGGACACCATCGCCATCTCGCCGCAGGCGCGCGCCATGACCATGAACCTGCAAGGGATGACGGTCGACGAGATCGCCCATTCGCTCGGGATCACGGTGAAAACGGTCGAATCGTATCTGTCCCTAAAGCAGGAGTCCTAACGGCCGAAGCTTGCCCCGTAGCTTGCGGCAGTGGACAGTTTCAACACAAAAGGCTTGGCGATAGACGCCAAGCCTTTTTCTGTTTGGGTTAAACCCCACCCTCCCTTTGAAGGGAAGGGGACAAATGGCTCATCCATCCTTAGCCGGGCCGTAAAAGAACCGCCCCCTACCGGACGCTGTAGTCGGTCCCCCAGTCGGTGCAGCTGAAGACGATTTCCTTGCTGCTCATCTTGGTGATCACGTTGCCGTTGAGATTGAACTTCTTGGCGAACAGGACCAGCTTGTCGGCCGACTGGCTGAAGGTTCCGACCACGATGTCGGCATTTTTCACCTCGTCTTTGCGGATCGCCTCCCCACGTCGGGTCAGGACCGCGAGGCCGTTGGCGCCGAGGGTGAAATACCGGCCGAACTCCGCCTGCTGGATGTCGTACCCGCAGACCGAACTCAGGCTTGAGCGCATCCATTCTCCCATGAGGATTCCGGAGGCGTTGGGGGCCAGCGACTCCAGATCGACGAAGTCGGTAACCAGCACGGTTCCGTAGCTGTCCCGGGAGCCGCAGAGGTCCTGGGCGAGGTCTGCGAATACCTGCTTGGCCTGGATCGCCTTGAGCTGGCTGTCGAGGTCTTTCGGGCATTTCGTGCCGTACCCGGCTCCGGAATGCAGCGAGGAGCATCCGGAAAGAAGGGACACCAGCAGGGACACCGTCACCAGGGCCTTAGCGCGCATTGTAGTCCCCCACGATTTTCATGATGGTCCTCTCCCCGGCGCCGCCGGTCAGGAGATTCTCGGCAAAAGCGTTCATCGGGAGGTGGATCTGGCCGGCCGATACCACCAACCCGGAGTCCAGATTGATCACCCTGGCATTGAGGATGATGCTGGTGCGGTTGACCGAATAGGTTCCGACGACGATCCCGGAGACCTTGTAGCTTTCCCGGATCTTTTTGAGGTCGCGGCTTAAGGAAAACTCGCCGCTGTCGTTGACGATGAGGTCTTTGGTGAGGCGGATGTCGAAGAGCTTCCAGCTGCGGACCTGAAGCTCATGCACCAGGTTCTCGGCAACCAGCCGGCCGAAGGGGGTGGTCTCGCTCAATTTGTCGAGATTGGCAAAGGAAGTGACGATGTAGGTATTGCCGAGGAGTTTCTTGTCCAGGTTCTTTTCCAGCTGCTCGGCAAGGTTGATGACCTGGGAGTTGAAGTGACCGGCGGGGGTATCGGCCGGCGGTGCGGTCGTTGCTGCGGCGTCTTCCCGAGGGGTGAGCGAACTGGCCACGACCGGCGGTTCGGCTGCTGCCACGGGGCGGTCGGCACCGTTTTTCTTGAAGTAGCTGCATCCCGGCAGCGTCAGGCACGCCAGGCCGAGCATCAGCGAGCAAAGCGACTTTCTTTTCATATCTCCCCCCAAATGGCAATTGCACGTCAAAAGCGGCGCCCTCACCGCGCCCCTCTCCCGGAGGGAGAGGGAGATTCGCTGTAACGCAGGGTTTCAAATGCGTGGTTTGCGTTGAACGGCTTCATCGCGCCATCGGCCGGTGGCGCCGTTGACGCAAATTCTCTGATCCTTCAGGATTGTTCGGCAGATAAGGCGAGAACTTTAGAACGGCTCGGCGGATCTGACTCAAGACTCGCCCGATCCATAAATCAAGCTGATGAGCGTCGATCTTCATCCCACCGATACCTCCCTCTCCCTCTGGGAGAGGGGCGGGGTGAGGGGAATTGCCACGAAGCACCTTCCCGCACCCGCCCTTCGGGCACCCTCTCCCAGAGGGAGAGGGATCGTATGAAGATTGACGCTCATCAGGTAAATCAAAGGCCCCGGCAGTATATGCCCGAGGCCTGAACGATACTGATAGGTCTCATGCGTGTGGGAGCGCCATTCCTGGCGCGAATCGCCGGAGGCGGTGGTGGCGGGTGGCGGTGTTCGCGCCTGGAATGGCGCTCCCAATGGGTTGGCGCTACCGTGCTTTTTATGGAGGTTTGGATCGCGACAGGAAGGTCGCTCCTACACGGGGGGCATGGGTTGAGCAGGTCGCTAAATCTTTACTGCACCACGTAGTCCGCTTCCTTGAGCAGGGCATCCTGCGACTCGAACTCGGGGAGCTCCGGGAGGATGACCCGGCAGGTGACATCTCGGTATTGGCTGAGCCGCTGCGGGATCCCGGTCTTCACCGCATGCAGAATCCCGGTGAGGACCACGACGGAGGTATCGGGGTGGGACTGGAGATAACGGGACACGTTGTAGGCCATGCCGTTGTTTCTCAATGACTGCGCCTCGCAGAAGTAGATGAAAAAACGCTCGCTCATGGCGTGGCTTGCGATGTCGGTATAGGTCCTTTTCAAAAATTCGGTGTAGGAGGTGTTGAGGTCGCAACTGACCTCCGGAGGAAGATCCTTCTTGTCGGTGGCCGAAAGGGAGGAGAACCCCTGGTGCGCTACCTTGGAGACCAGTTCCATCGGTATGTTCAGCGCGATCATCGGGATCCGGTTGTCCCGGGCGAAGCGGAATATGTCCCGATAGAGCTGCCAGTCGACCGACCAGTTCCGGGCGTAAACGCGGAGGAACTCCTCCTCGGTCATTTTGCCCGCCACCCACTCGTCCAGCTGTTTCTGACTTGCGGTCTGAAACATCTCTAGACCGATAGCGATGGGCTTCTTTTTTTCTTTCAGATCGCGTATAACCTCAAGCTGAAGTTGGTGGTGAAGTTTTTTGTCGTGCGTCTCGCCAACAACAATCACGCCCGCGTGCTCTGCATCGCTCATCATCTGGGCAAAACCCACATTCTGGCGATCGCTCAACCGGACAATTTCCCAGTCGGCGTGGAAGTTATACATCAGCGAGACGGCGACCAGCATGGCTATAAGTGTTCCCCTGGTCAGGCTCATCACTGCTTCCTCCCGATCCACCTCTAAACGACCATGTTAAACCTAAAACGGCCCCGGCTGTGTCAGCAGTTGATCGGCACGTATTTTTATGGATAATTCCTGGATTCGTTTCCCCCGGAAACGGGCAGGGAAGAAGTATAGCGAAAGGTTAGTTTTTTCCAATTTAACCCGAATGGGGTTTGAAACGGAGGTGCGGCACGTGAAAAGATTGGTGGTTCCGGCGCTTTTTCTTCTATTGCTTGCGCTGCTTTGCGTGGGAGCCTGCGCCGAAGGTATCCCGGCCGTTGAGCGCCAGGAGGTCAGGATTACCCTGGTTCCGGAGCAGCACCTGCTCCGCGGGGAAAGCACCGTCGTGTTCGCATCCGCCGGACCGGCCGACCTCGCCCTGGCACCGACCGCCCGGATCGATTCGGTCACCGCCAATGGCGCCGCGATCCCCTACTCCTTCAAAAACGGCAGGATCACGTTTACGATCCCCGAAGCTTCACCCCGGGCGGTCGCGGTGCAGTACCGGGTGTCCTTCAACGATCCGGTCGCCGACCGTCCCACCACCAGCGAAGACCCCACCTACGGCGTAAGCGCGGCCATTGCCGAGCGGGGCACCTTCCTGGGGAGCGGCTCGGGGTGGTATCCGGTCCCGCGCGAGGCCCCCCGGCACCGGACGGTCCGGGTGAACGCTCCGGCGGGAATCGAGGCGGTGACCTTCGGCAGGCGGGTGAGCCGGTCCACTGCCGCAGGGGTGAGCCGTTCGGAGTGGGAGGAAACCCATCCGGTCGGCGAGCTCTCCCTTTCCGCCGGCAATTACCGGATCGAAGAAAGCAGCGTGGACGGCATCGCTCTTTACACCTATTTCTACCCCGACAACGCCGCCCTCTCGCACAAGTACCTCGAGGCGGCGGCGCGCTACATCAAGTTCTACGCGGCCCTTTTCGGCCCCTACCCGTTCGAGAAATTCGCCGTGGTGGAGAATTTCTTTCCCACCGGATACGGGATGCCTTCCTACACCCTCTTGGGGAGCACGGTGATCCGCCTCCCGTTCATCATCGACACCAGTTTCCCGCACGAGATCGCCCACTCCTGGTGGGGCAACGGCATCGAGATCGACCCGAGGCAAGGCAATTGGTGCGAAGGGCTGGTCTCCTACCTGGCCGACTACTACCTGAAGGAACGCCGTTCTCCCGCGGAGGCGGAGCAGCACCGCCGGCAGCTATTGATCGACTATGCCCAACTGGTCGCGCCGGACCGGGATTTTCCGCTCACCCGCTTCACCAGCCGGGTCGATCCCGCCTCGCGAGCCGTAGGTTACGGGAAAGCGGCGATGCTCTTCCACATGATCCGGACCCGCATCGGCGACGAAGCCTTCTTCGGCGCGCTGCGGGAGATCGTCCGCACCCGCAGGTACGGCAGCGCCTCCTGGACCGACTTCGTCAACGCCTTTTCCAAAAGCGCCGGAACCGATCTGCACTCGTTCATCGAGCAGTGGCTGACCCGAACCGGGGCACCGCGGCTGTCACTCGCCGACGTCACCCTCAAGCAGCAGGACAAGGAATGGAAGATCGCCGGAAAGATCGTTCAAAAGCCGGCGTTCCAGGATTTCTGTGTGCCCCTGGTCGAGGAGGGCGGCCACGGCCCGGTCAAAAGCTGCGTTACCGTCGAGGGGGAAAGCACCCCCTTCCAGCTGACCTCGGAGACCCGCCCGACCTCCCTCGCCCTCGACCCGGGAGCCGATGTATTCCGGCTTTTGGACCCATCCGAAATCCCGGTGACGGTGAACAGCATCAAGGGGTCCCACGACCTGGTCGCGGTGATTACCAAAAACTGCCGGGCCAGCGCCGAATCGGTACGCGATCTGCTGGAGTCGCTGGACCAGAAACAGGCGCCGGTGCTGCGCGAGGAAGAGTTGGGGCAAGGGACGCAAGGAAAGGACCTGGTGTTTTGCGGGGCGCCGGCGAACCGGAGCCTGATCGGCCCGCTTCCTGCGGGTACCGCGCTTTTCGGTGACGGTTTCACCGTGGAGGGGGAAGCATTCCAGGGAGAGGATGCCCTTTTGTTCCTGACGACGCGCGCTCCGGGTTCGCAGCGGATCGTCGCGGTGTTCGAGCCGCTTTCGGAGCGGGCCGCCACGAGCTACGGCTACAAGATCACCCATTACGGCAAATACGGCTACCTTGCCTTTGGAGGCGGAGCAATCCGCCGCAAGGGGACCGTCCGCAGCGCCGCCGGGGATTCCCTGGTCCATTTCCCCGCGCCTTGAGAACACCCAGAGCCGCGACATCGGTATTGCTGGCCTAAGAAGACAAAGCGTGCTATGCAGCTAAAAGCAATTTTCCCGAGCAGGACAACCTACCAAGACAGGGGATCTCCATGAAGCACTTCCGACACCTCATGCTCGCCCTTGCGGTGCTGTTGCCCGTTTCCGCCCACGCCGGCGACGTTGCCAACCTTGCTACCTGCACCACCAAGACCTTCGCCGACATCTTCCACAATCAAGCATGGTCCGGCAAAACCCCCCGGGGATGTTTCGCCAAGATCGCGGTGGCCCAGAAATCGGGAGGCATCGCCGTCTCCGCATGGATTGTCGAGAAGAAAGGAGAAGGGTACCGGCAGCTCTCCTTCACCGCCACCCAGTCGATGGAGGAACTGCAGAACGTAAAATTGGTAGCCACCGCCAACCGCGACATCCTCAACCGGGCCAAGCGCCTGGAGCGTTGTCTCACTCCCGGAAAGGCGACCGCAGCTTGCCAGGTCACCGGCCACCGGGACGTCCAGGTGGACGAGGAAAGCGGCGTGCGGGACTTCAAGGAGATCAGCCTGGGGGACGGCGGACGGGATACCGTGGTGCAGAGCCTGGTGAGCGATACCGATTTGACACCGACCCTCCCCGCGACCATCGCCGACGAGCAGCCGCTTCCTCCGGGAACGGAGTTGAAGGTTCTTACGGTAAGGTAGGCGCATCCGCAGGCGTTTCCCTTGGCTGACGGCTGGACTGACCGGCGGGAGCACCTCCCGCCTTTAGGAGAAGACACCATGTCATGGCACCTGATCCGCACCCTGGTCCTCATCGTGGCGGCCCTTAGCGCCGCGGGCTGCACTACCTATGTCTTCCAGGGCCAGACGACCGGTCCCGATGCCTTCGGCAAGGACCGCACGTTCCAGCTGTACTGGACCAAGACCGAGCCGCTTTTGGGGCTGCCGACCTCGACCCCGGCCATTCTGGTCACCGAATGCACCCCGACCACGATTCATTTCACCAACGAACCCGAAGGGGTCGTCTTTCGCGGGATTCCGGGACAGGACCGGCTCCCCGGCCCCATCACCACCATTGCCAACAACCAGGTCTGCGCCCGGGTCGTCAACTACTCCAACCTGAGCGAGCCGATCCCCGGTCCGCTCCTGGTCGAGTTCTACTGCGAGCCTTTCCAGGGGAGCGAGTTCGCCCCGGTGCCCAGAGACTATCCGGCTCCCCGGAAGGAGCCTTACGTCTTCGCCGTTCAGGAACAGGCCCGGCACTGGCGCTGGTTCCGCGATGAGGTCGCGCCCCCGCCGCCTCCCCCGTGCCGGGAGAAGCGGTAAGAAGCCCCCCCTGGGAAGGTGGTGGCCGGAAGCCGGGTGAGAGATGGTGATCCTTACGGCCGGCTCCCCTCACCCACCCCTTTCCCGGAGGGAGAGGGAGTCGATCAGCCAATAAAAAAGCCCCCGGAGATCTTCCGGGGGCTTTTCCTTTCCCAGGCAAAACTTCCCGCTTACATCTTGGCCTGGACGCTTTTTACCTTGTCTTCCATGCTCTGGGCCCGGTCGGTACGGGTTCCAAGCTTCACCGTCGTCGAGATCCGCGGCGCCCCCATCTCGTGGACCACCTCATGGCAGCGCTTGATCGCGGCAAAGACGGCATCCCACTCCCCTTCGATATTGGTCCCGTAAGCATGCAGCGCTACCTTCAGCCCCGCCTCGGTGAGCACCTTTTCGCACGCCGCAATATAGGGCGAGAGGGAAACCCCAACCCCCAGCGGGACCACGCAAAGATCGACGATAACGTTCATAACAGCCTCCTTTCCGGATTTACCACTTTTCGATGAAGCGGACGAAGTCGGCGTAGTGCTGGAATCCGACCATCATCCTGCCCCGATATACAAAGGCGGGGACGCCGGTGATGCCGAGGTCGCGGGAGCGATCCCAATCGCGGTTGACGGCGGCGCGGAAACGTCCCTCTTCAAGCACCCGCCGCGTCTCGTCGACAGGAAGCCCCACTTTTTCCGCGACCGCGAGGAGTTCCTCCACCCGCGCGATGTTTTTCCCCTCGACGAAGTAGGCATGGTACATCGCCTTCTGATACTCCAGGAACCGCCCGGATTGTTCGGCAAACTTCCCCACTTCCTGGGCCCGGGTTCCGTTGGAGATCCGGGTGCGGGAGCCAAGAGGAAGCCCCTCCTGCTCGGCAACCGTCACCAGTCGGGCCTGCATGGCATCAAGGTCATACCCTTTCCCGCCGAAGAAGTCCCGGATCTCCACCCCTTCCTCGGGAATATCCGGATGCAGCGGGAAGACGGTCCATTGGAACTGGACGCCGTACTCTTTTTGCAATCGGTCAGTACGAACCGTACTGAAATAGCACCACGGTCAAATATAGTCAAAAAAGACTTCGACGACTTGATTCTCTTTCATAGGGAGCCCCCTCTGGGTGCCAGAGTCAGTGTCCGGCAACCGCCCGGTTCAGAATTGATCCGGCGCTGGCTCATTATACAACACAATCGGGTCCGGGAGTGCCGCCGGGAAATGGGCGGCAGGTTCCCGGGAGCGCCGGAAGAACAAAAAAAAGGGGCAACCCGTCGGTTACCCCAAATCCATCGGCCGGCAGAAGAGCCGATTGCAGTGGATCTACATCACAAGTACACGATCTCGTCGGAAGACTGGGTCAGGTTTTCCCCGCCCTGCTCGGTTACCGCGAAGGTGTTCTCGATGCCGAGCACGCCCTCTCCCGGGATCACGAACTTCGGTTCAATGGCAATGGTCTGTCCCGCCTTGAGGGGGACCTTGAAGCCCTGGGCAAGCACGGGGTACTCGTCCAGCTCAAGCCCGACACCGTGCCCCACAAAGCGGGCGTTCTCGCCGGGGGCCCCCATGAAGTTCCTCCCCAGGCCGGCATCCTCGGCCATCGCAGCGGCCGCCTGGAACAGCTCTTCGCAGATCACCCCCGGTTTGAGGTGCTCGGCCAGGTACTGCTGTATCGCCAGGGAGGTCTGGTAGGCGTGGGTGAGGCGTTCGCTGAGTTTGCCGAGGACGAAAATGCGGGTCACGTCGACCACGTAGCCGTCCCAGATCCCGGTGAAATCGAGGATGATCGGGACATCGCGGTCGATGGGGGCGAGGGAGGCGCCGTGCGGGGCGGCGGCGGAAAGGCCGCGTCCGGTGACGGCACCGTCGAAGAAGCCCGGGGCCTCGGCGCGGGAGCCGGATACGGTGAGCCCCATGAAGATTTCCTGGTTGAAGGCGCGCATCCGGGTAAGCCCCTCGGACCCGGCCCGGCGCAGCCGGTATTCGAATTCGGCGGCCAGGTCGACCTCGCGCATTCCGGGCTTCAAAAACTGCGGCACTTCAGCGAAGACCGCACAGGTGCGGCGCCCGCTGGCCCGCATCAGCTCCAGTTCATAGGGAGATTTCACCGAGCGGAGATCGCGGTTGATCGCCGAGATGTCGACGAACTCCTTCCCCGGCAATAGCTTGGCGTAGAAGTTGTACTGCTGCACCGGCAAAACATCGAAGGTGAATCCGATGGTGCGGATACCTTCGGGAAGCTGCTGGGCGAAGTCACGGCTGGACGGGAAGGGAAGAACGGTTACCGCCGATTCCTCCTGGGCACGGGAAAGGCTCTTCCGGACCCAGAGGACCGGCGCCCCGGCCGCAGGGACCAGCAGGGCCGAAGTCTGCCGGGTACCGGAGAAATAGAAGATGTCGATGGGATGCAGGATGAGGGCGGCGTCGATCCCTTGAGCGGAGAGCTCCCCCTGCAACCGTGCGATGCGGGCCTCGGATTCCGAACGGATCAGCATGCCGCACCCCACTTCTCGAAGAAGGCGATCTCGGCCAGGGCCTTGCGCGGGCGCGGCTTGGGCTGCTGATCGGGATATCCCAAGGGGGTCATGCCGACGATCCGGATCCCCTCCGGTATCCCCAGTGCCGCCTTGATGGGTGCTTCGTCGAACCATCCCATCCAGCAGGTGCCCAGGCCCAGGCTGTGGGCAGCCAGGCAGAGGTGCTCGAAGGCGATGGCAGTATCGGCGATGTAGTATTCGATCCCGTTTTCCACCCCGGACTCCGTCGGGTCGGCGCAAACCACGATAACGCAGGGAGCGGCGGCGAGGGCGCCCCTGCCGGGGTTATCGCCGGGGAAGGCTTCCAGGAGCCGGCCCTTTTGCTCCGGATCGGTGAGCACCAGGAACCGCCAGCACTGCAGGTTCTTCCACGAGGGGGCAAGCCGCGCCGCGTTAAGCACCTGTTCTATTTTTTCTTTCTCAACCGGCGCATCGGTATACTTCCGAATGCTGCGCCGATCGGCGATCACCTGCAGGACGTCCAAAATAGCCTCCTTTTCAGTTAGCTGCTTTTGTCTATACAACAAAAACATTGTTTTGTAAATGATTACCTTCGGTCCAAACGAGCCCGACGCCGGGGCCTGGCCGACATCATTGCCGGATCGGCTTTCTCCGCACACCCCGGCGGTCTTTCCTGGTTCATCCCCCCTTTCGCACGTTTTTGAACCGCTGTTTCGGCCCCTGAATCGGCATGAACGGCAAATATAGGCTAAACGCCGTTGACAGGTAAAGGGCTTATGCACTACATTGTTCAAAAATTAACGTAAAAGGAAACAACATGGATTTCGAGAAAGACGGCGACGAGGTCACTCCGATCGGAGAACTTGCCATAAAGTTCGGGCTCACCACCCGCACCATCCGCTACTGGGAGGAGGTGGGTATCCTCGAGTCGGTGCAGCGCAGCGACGGGGCGACCCGCGGCTTCACCCCTTACTATGTGCGGCGCATCAAATTCATCATGAAGCTGAAGGAACTGGGTCTGACCATCAAGGAGATGCAGGACCTCTATGCCGCTTACGGAGAAGCAAAGCTGACCGAACGCATGATTCCGCGCTTGGTCGAGATTCTCGACGAGCACATCGACAAGATCGACGAGAAAATGGCAAAGCTGGCTTCGTTGCGCAAGGACATCGTTTCCTACCGTCAGCGGATGACGGGCCGGATGGCGGAACTGGCGGAGGAAGCGAAGTAAGCTTGGCCCCGAAGACCGGCAGCCGAACGTCCCGCCCCAGAGTAAGTCAACGCACTAGAGCCGCAAGAAAGGACCTGAGTAAATTCAGGTCCTTTTTTTGTTTTTTCTGGTTAAAGTTTTTAGAGCTGCCACCGAAACGGTAAGAATGCAGACGATACACTGTCAAACATTCCCCACAGGCAAAGTCTGCTGCAACATCGCTCCGACCACAATCGATGCACGTGGCCTAAACAAACATAAGTAGCGTCTAATTTATTGTGTTTGTGAGTCCCCAACAGGAGGTCGAGTATGCAATGGTTCTACGACATGAAGATCGGCAAGAAACTGATCGGCAGCTTCCTTCTCATCGCGCTCTTTTCCGTGATTACCGGATACATTTCCGTGAGCAAGCTGAAGCTTCTCAAAGCTGAAGCCGATGACATGTACGAGCTAAATGCAATGCCCCTCTCCTACCTGATCGACGTGGCGAGCGAGTTCCAACTGCAGCGGGTGGCGTTGCGGGACATCATCCTGGCCCACTCCGCCGAGGAAAAAAATGAGCTCCTGGCCCGCATCAAGGAGCTCGACAAGAAGGTCGACGAGGATCTGAAAAAGGCGGCCCAGGCTTCCAACAACGAAGAAGAAAAGCGCCAGGCCCAAAAGGCCCAGGAAGCGCTCAACAAGTACGACCCGATCTGGAACAAGGTCTGTGAATTGGCCATAGCCGGAAGGACCGATGCGGCCTTGGTCGAGCTGAAGAGCCCCGAAGGGACTGCGGCGGCCAAAAACGTTGACGACGCCATCCAAAAACTTTCGGACCTGAAAACCGACGACGCCAAGAAGGCCAACGTCGAAAATGGCGCGATGGCCGTCCGTGCGATCACCCTTACCGTTATCCTGGTTTCTTCGGGGGTGACCTTGGCTATCCTCCTTGGGCTCTTCATCGCCCGCAGCATCGCCGCACCTTTGCGCAAGGGGGTGGAGTTCTCCGAAGCGGTCGCCTCCGGTGACCTGACCCGGCAGATCGACCTGCATCGCAAAGACGAGGTCGGGCAGCTCGCCGCAGCACTCAACGAGATGGTGGCGCGGTTGAAGGAGGTCGTTGCCGAGGTCACCACCGCCGCCGACAACGTTGCGGCAGGAAGCCAGGAACTCTCCGCGAGCGCGGAAACGATGTCGCAGGGGGCCACCGAGCAGGCAGCCAGCGCCGAAGAGGCCTCCTCCTCGATGGAAGAGATGTCGGCCAACATCAAGCAAAACGCCGACAACGCCCTGCAGACCGAGAAGATTTCCCTCAAATCCGCGAAGGATGCCCAGGAGGGGGGCGAGGCGGTGCAGCAGACGGTTGCTGCCATGAAGGAGATCGCCGGCAAGATCAACATCATCGAGGAGATCGCGCGGCAGACCAACCTGCTCGCCCTCAATGCCGCGATCGAGGCGGCCCGCGCCGGAGAACACGGCAAAGGATTTGCCGTCGTGGCGAGCGAAGTCCGCAAACTGGCCGAGCGGAGCCAAAAGGCTGCTGCCGAGATTTCCGATCTTTCTACCTCCTCGGTCAGCATCGCCGAGAAGGCCGGGGGCATGCTGACCCAGATGGTTCCCGACATCCAGCGGACGGCGGAGTTGGTTCAGGAAATCGCCGCCGCGTGCCGCGAACAGGACACCGGTGGCGAGCAGATCAACAAGGCGATGCAGCAGCTCGACCAGGTTATCCAGCAAAACGCTTCGGCGGCCGAAGAGATGTCCTCCACATCCGAGGAGCTTTCCAGCCAGGCCGAACAGCTTCAGTCGGCGGTCGCTTTCTTCAAGACCGACAGCCACGGCGGGATCGCCGGCCGCCGCCAGCACAACGAAGGACACCGGGAGCTGCGCAAGATAGGCCACGCGGCGCCGATCCCGGCCAGACACGTAACGCCGGCACCGAAAAAGGGGATGGACAGTGCCCTCAGCGGCGTTGATGTGAAGATGGGGGAGGATGATGCAGAATTTGAGCGCTACTAACAAACCGGCCACCAGCCGCGCGGCAGCCTTGGCAGACAGCGCACGCAGGATATCGGACGAGGGAGGATCGAACGTGTCCACCTATCGCGAATTCGCGGGGATGCATGAAAGACGGCGTTACATGCGGTTTCCGGTCGACTACCAGGTGAAGGTGACCCACCGGGGCCAGACCACGGAAGCCCAGTTGAGAGACATGAGTATCAACGGCGTCTTCGTAAGCACCACCCTCCGGATTCCCCTGGCCGAGGCGGTGGACATCACCATTTACCACGACGACCACCCTTCCCGGCTCTGCAACCTCAGCGGGATGGTGGTCCGTACCACCGACAGCGGTCTGGCGATCAGGCTGGACCAGACGCTGCTGGAACTGTAACGACAACAGCGCCGGGGACGACTCCTCCGGCGCTGCTTTTTTATCGCAACAGAGGGACCTAAGGGACACCAAGGACACCAAAACCCACCGGTGCCAGCCGCCAGCCTCCAACCGCCCCAGCCTCTAACCGCTCCAACCGCCCCAACCGCCCCAGCCGCCAGCCGCCAGCCGCCAGCCGCCAGCCGCCAGCCGCCAGCCGCCAGCCGCCAGCCCCTAGCCCCTAGCCCCGCTTTTCCAAACATGCTATATCTATGCGATGCGACTTATCGCCGATCTCCACATCCATTCCCCATATTCACTGGCCACCAGCGCCGACCTTACCCCGGCCAATCTCTGGCGCTGGGGACAGCTCAAAGGAATCGCCCTTCTCGGTACCGGCGACTTCACCCACCCCGCCTGGCTGGAACAGCTGAAGTCAGCCCTGGAGCCGGGCCCCGGAAAGCTTCTCTCCCTGCGCTCGAACCCGTGCCCCACCGATGTCCCCGAACGCTGCCGCGCCGAGGTTTCCTTCCTGCTCTCGGCCGAGGTTTGCTGCATCTACCGCAAGGGTGGACGTACCCGCAAGGTCCACGCCCTGATCCACGCCCCCGATTTTGCCGCAGCAGAGCGCCTCAATGCCTCACTTTCCCCTTTCGGCAGCCTGACCGCCAACGGTCGTCCCATTCTGAAACTGGACGCAAAGGACCTGCTCCAGCGGGTGCTCGATGCTTCCCCGGAAGCGCTCCTGATCCCGGCACATGCCTGGACCCCCCATTTCTCCATCTTCGGTGCCGCAACTGGATTCGGCTCCCTGGAGGAGTGCTTCGAGGAGCTAACGCCGCACGTCTACGCCATCGAGACCGGGCTCTCCTCAGATCCTGCGATGAACCGCCGCCTGACCGGGCTGGACGGTATCACCCTGGTCTCCAATTCCGACGCCCACTCACCAATTAAGCTGGGACGCGAGGCTACGGTATTTGAGACGGATCTTTCCTACGCCGCGGTCTACGAGGCGATCCGTACCGGCAACGGGGTGGCTTCCACCCTGGAATTTTTCCCGGAACAAGGTAAGTACCATGCCGACGGCCATCGACCCTGCGGGGTGCGCCTTACGCCGGCAGAGACGGTGGCAAACGGCTACCGCTGCCCCGGTTGCGGCGGCAAGATCACCGTCGGCGTGTTGCACCGGATCGAACTTCTGGCGGACCGGGAAGACGGGAAAACCGCAAAGGGCAACGCGGCGTTTCATTCGGTGATTCCCCTGCTGGATCTGGCAGCGGCCTGTCTGGGGGTCGAATGCAGCAGCCGGAAGGCGCTGCGCTGCTATTTGCACCTTCTGGAACAGGTGGGGAACGAATTTCACGTTCTCTTGGAGGCACCGCTGGAGGAGATTGCCCGCCATTCATCGGAACGGCTGGCGCAGGCGATCGGCAGGATGCGCAGCGGCCAAGTGGATATCGAGGCAGGCTACGACGGGGTGTTCGGGAAGGTTTCGGTACTCTAAGCGGGGTGAACGGGGGATAATGCCGAGAACGCGGCTTGGTGCAACGGGTGCACGCCTTTTTTACTGTGGGAGCGCCTTTCCGGGCGCGATCCGCCGAAGGCGTAACAACGGTTGCCGTCAACCGCACCGGAAAAAGCGCTCGCACCGAGTAGGCAGCTACCTTGTTTGCTCAAAGATGCCGGTGCAAAGAGACTCGATCGCGACAGGAATGTCGCCCCCACAGGGTTGGTCAACCTGCCCCTGGGAGCGCCATTCCTGCCGCGATTTTCTTTTTTAGCACGGGGAGCCGAGAGGCTACTTCAACAGCTGGTCCAGTTTGGGCACGTCGGCACCGACCACGGGCTCGCCGTTGATGAAGAAGGTGGGAGTTCCCTGAATGCCGACCTTCTTCGCCAGGGCAAGGTGCTCCTGGGCCAGCGCCTTGACCGCCTCGGTCGGCTGCGGCGCGTCTTTCGGGATGTCCTGGCCGAGCATCATGGCGTCGAAGGCGGCCGCCTTGTTCTCGGCACCGAGGATGTACTGGATCTTGGGCATGGCACCGGGATGGGCCAGCGGCGCGAAGAAGACGTACTGCGTCACATCGCTGCGCTTGCTGAAATACTCGAACGCCTTGCGGCAGTATGGGCAGTCCGGATCGGTAAACTCGATCACCACCTTCTTGCCGTCCCCGACCTTGACCGCCTTGTCCAGCGGAAGATTCTTCACCTGCGCCGCCGCCAGTGATGCCTTCCGCTCGGAGGTGCGGCTCTTGAGATCCTTCCCGATCATCTCACCGGTCAAGACGATATCTTTTGCCGGATAGTAGTAAAACACGTTCTGACCGGAGACCATCTCGTACAGGCCGGGGATCTCGGTCGGGTAGACCGCATCGATGGGGACCTGGGGGAAAGAGGCACGAAATGCATCCTCGGGCTTGGGAGCGGACGCGGCATAAGATGCAACCGCCATGACAAGGACCAGGACAGCCGCGAACAGAGGGGCAAGAAGGGATTTCCTGCTGAGCATTTTTCCTCCCGAACAACCATGTAATTTCGCCGAATGGGCGTGGGTAAATTGGTAAGCTTTGCCGGCTCCTTCCATCACGGATGCGGCGTTTTTTTCAAGGCCTCGAAAGCAAGCACCGATGCGCCCAAAACGCCGGCATCATCGCCCAGCTCTCCTTTAAGAACCCGGACCCGATGCCCGGGGATGGCAAAAGCACGCGAGGTCAGCTCCAGGCGCAGGGAATCGGCCAGCAAATCGAAGCTCTGCGCCACGCCGCCTCCGATGATCACCGCTTCCAGGTTCAAAAGGTTGACCGCGCCGGCGATGGCAATGCCGAGGTAACTTCCGGCCCGGCCGAAAATGGCGGCCGCGGCGACGTCCCCGCCATGAGCCCGCTGGGCGACGGCGTCTGCCGTGAACGACCCCTCCCCTTTACCGAACTCCCGTGCCGCAGCCGCCGCGATGGCGCTTGCGGAGGCGTACTGTTCGAGGCAGCCGCGGTTGCCGCAGCCGCAGGGGATTCCGGCCGGCTCCACCGTCACATGTCCGAATTCGCCGGCGACCCCGTCGATGCCGGTCCAGAGCTTGCCGTCGAGGATGAGTCCGCTGCCGACCCCGGTCCCGAGGGTGAGAGCGAGAAGCGTTTGATACGGGCGACCGGCGCCGAAATTTTTCTCCCCCACCGCGCAGGCGTTGGCGTCGTTGCCGGCAACTACCGGAATGCCGAGCCCGCTCCCGATGGCGTGGGCAAGGTTGAACCCCTCCAGCGGCAACAGGTTGACCGAGGAGTGGATGCAGCCGTCATTGGCAATGAGCCCCGGAATCCCCAGGCCGACCGCCCCGATAAGGTACCCCAACCGGTCCGCCTCGCGCTTGAGGTCGAACAGCACCGACAGGAGCCTATCCACGAAGGCCTCGCGCCCAAGGGAGATATCGGTCGGGATCCGGTCCTTTTGGATGATCTCGCCCTCGGCGGTAACCATTGCGCACCTGAGGTTGGTACCACCGACATCGACCCCGAGGCAGACCTCTTTCATGGCTCATCCTCCGGCCCTTCGGTAAAAAAGGGGAGCAGTTTGTCGAAGGTCGAGTAAAGCGCCTCCGGCAGGACACGGACATCGGCGTTGACCGCGATGAAGTTGGTGTCGCCATTCCAGCGGGGGACCACATGAAAATGGAGGTGGTCCTCGACTCCGGCGCCGGCGACTTTACCGAGGTTCATGCCGATATTGAACCCTTCGGCAGCGAGGGCGCGGCTCAACACGGACCGGCACCGGGCCATGCCACGGAATAGCTCCAGCATCTCGCAATCGCTCAATTCGTCGAAGGATGCCGTATGCCGCACCGGCGCAACCAGCAGGTGGCCGTTGCAATACGGATACCGGTTCAGCAGGATCCGCACGTGTTCGGTCCGCTGCAGCACCAGTTTTTCTCGATTGTCATCCTTGATGCAGAAGACGCAGCCGGCAGGTTTCTCGCCGGTGATATACTGTATGCGCCAGGGCGCCCAAAGCCTCTCCATCTCTTGCAACCTCCCATCGCCCGGGGGGCCCGGGAAAAACGCTTTCGGGATTATTAACCAATTCCGGTTCATTTACAATACTGGCTTGTCAAAAGAGCGGAAAACAGGTAGGTTGAGCAAAATACGCCTTCGAATACCATAAATAATAAAACACTTGTTCTATAAGGAACGGGAAAAGACTTGACACTTCCAAATAATGGGTTTATTAGTCAGGGACTCCCGGCGACAGCCGCGTAACCCATTGATTTGTCTGCCCAATTTTTTGTTTATTAAGAAGAAACTCGTCAATAAAACACAACGTACGTGTTGTACATGGATGTCAGGAAGGCCTGCATCACAAACCAGGAGGTAAAAATGACAAAGAAAATGGACGCCCTTGAATACCACTCCACCGGCCGCAAGGGCAAAATCGAGGTTATCTCTTCCAAGCCCTGCCTCACTTCCCGCGATCTGTCCCTGGCCTACACCCCCGGGGTCGCGGAGCCGTGCCTGGAAATCGAGAAAAATCCCGAAGACGCCTACAAGTACACGGCCAAAGGGAACCTGGTCGCCGTCGTTTCCAACGGCACCGCGGTCCTCGGCCTCGGCAACATCGGAGCCATCGCCGGCAAGCCGGTCATGGAAGGTAAAGGGGTCCTTTTCAAACGCTTTGCCGACGTCGACGTCTTCGACCTGGAAGTGAAGTCGGAGAACCCGGACGACGTCATCAAGGTGGTCCAGCTCCTGGAGCCGACCTTCGGCGGCATCAACCTCGAGGACATCAAGGCCCCCGAGTGTTTCTACATCGAAGAAGAGCTGAAAAAGACGATGAACATCCCGGTGTTCCACGACGACCAGCACGGCACCGCAATCATCTCTACTGCCGCGCTGATCAACGCCCTGCACCTGGTGGGGAAGAAGATCGAGGAGATCAAGATCGTGGTGAACGGCGCCGGCGCCGCGGGCGTTGCCTGCGCCAACCTCGCCATCTCCATGGGCGCGCAGCAGAAAAACGTGCTGATGTGCGACACCAAGGGGGTCATCTTCAAAGGGCGCACCGAAGGGATGAACGTCTACAAGGAGCGCCTGGCGGTGGATACCGAGGAGCGCACCCTCGACGAGGCCATGCAAAACGCCGACGTCTTCATCGGAGTCTCCGCCAAGGGCGCCGTCACCCCGTCCATGGTCCGGAGCATGGCGAAAGACCCGATTATCATGGCAATGGCCAACCCGGACCCGGAGATCACCCCGGAAGAGGCGCTTGCGGTCCGAAGCGACGTCATCATGGCCACCGGCCGCTCCGACTATCCGAACCAGGTCAACAACGTCCTCGGCTTCCCCTTCATCTTCCGCGGGGCCCTCGACGTTCGGGCCAGCACCATCAACGAGGAGATGAAGCGGGCCGCGGTCATGGCGCTTGCCGAACTGGCACGCGAGGATTGCCCCGACTCGGTCTGCCGCGCCTACGGCAACCAGAAATTCGCCTTCGGCCGTGACTACATCATCCCGAAGCCGTTCGACCCGCGCGCCCTGCTCCGCGTCGCCCCCGCGGTCGCCAAGGCCGCCATGGATTCCGGCGTCGCCCGGCAGCCGATCGAGGACATGGACCGCTACGTCGAGTCCCTTGAAGCCCTCCAGGGCAAGGCCAAGGAGACGATGCGCTTCATCATCAACAAGGCGAAGTGCGATCCGAAGAAGATCGTTTTCCCGGAAGGGGAGAACGAGAAGATCCTCAAGGCGGCCTACATCCTCATCGAGGAAGGGATCGCCGAGCCGGTGGTCATCGGCCACCGCAAGCGGATCGAAAAACTGATGGCCGACCTCGGCCTGGAGGGGATCAACATCATCGATCCCGAGGATTCCGAGCTCACCGACCGCTACGCCCAAGAGTTTTACCGCATGCGCCAGCGCAAAGGGATCACCCTTTCCGAGGCGCACCGCGTCATGCGGCGCAAGTCCCGCAACCATTTCGGTTCCATGATGGTGCACATGGGCGATGCCGACTGCCTCCTCTCCGGTATCGACGCCCACTATCCGGAGACCATCCGCCCGGCGCTCGAGGTGATCGGCCGCCAGCCCCAGCTCTCCGGCGTGCATGGCATGTACATGATGATCTTCAACAAGCGGATCACGTTCATGGCCGACACCACGGTGACCATGGACCCGACCGCTGAGGAACTGGCCGAGACCGCCATCCTCGCGGCCGAGAAGGTGCGCATGCTGGAAATCGAGCCGCGGGTGGCGATGCTCTCCTTCTCCAACTTCGGTTCGGTGAACCATGAGCTCACCAACAAGGTGAAGCGCGCCGTGGAGATCGTAAAGCTGCGCGCACCGAGCCTGGAGATCGACGGCGAGATGCAGGCCGACACCGCAGTGACCCCGGAGCTTCTGGGGAACTACCCGTTCTCCTCGCTCACCGGTCCGGCCAACGTTCTCATCTTCCCCGACCTCAACTCCGGGAACATCGCCTACAAGCTGCTGCACCGCCTGGGCGGCGCCGAAGCCATCGGGCCGATCCTCATGGGGATGAACAAGCCGACCCACGTGCTGCAGCGCGGCGACGACGTTTCCAACATCGTCAACATGGCGGCCATCGCGGTCGTCGACGCCCAGTAACGCCGGCAGCTGCCGGGTAAAAAAGAAACGACCACAAGGGATCCGGAATTTCCGGATCCCTTTTTATTTTTGCCCCACCTCAAGAAGATGGCTGCCCACCCTAGGGAAGCGCCTTTCCAGACGCGATTCCTTTTTCATTTGCCGCCTGCGGCGGTTCGCCCCAGGAATGGCGCTCCCACAGTTGAAGCACCTAAACCTTAACTTTCCCGCCCTTCCAGCCGGGACGCTATCTCATTCTTTCGAAAAGATAATCACACTCGAACTCTTGGTGCCGCCTTTGCATCCTCAGCAGGGTCCGCGGTAAAGATCACTCAAGGGTTCCAGGTCGGATGCCGCGAAACCTGCGCCGGGCCCGGCTTTGCACCGAAATCAAACAAAGCAGGGTCCCCATCGGTCCCGTTTTATTTTTGCGTGATTTGGCTACCCCCTGCCGCCCCCTGGCGTCTTTTGGCTAGGACCAGTTTTTTGCCCCGGCCGAAAGGTGACGGCGGAAACAGAGGTGAATGACATGGATCGTCTAGCATCCCCCCCGCAGTTGGTGCAGAAAAACCAAAACTATTTCCTGTACGGCATTGCCGCATCCGCCCTGCTCCACGTCATCTGCAGCGCGATGCTCCTGGCCGCCCCCAAAGGGGTTCAGACCAGCTCCGCCATTACCTACCTCGATCTTAAGATGGCCCAGTTGCAGGCCCCGATGAGCGCACCACAAGCTCAGCCCGCGGTGACCAAGGCCCCACCGGAACCGGTGAGCGTTGCGAAATCGGAGCCGCAGCCGGTCCAGGCCCCCACTCCGGCGGCCGTCTCCCCTGCCCAGGCAGCGGAACCGCCTGCCATCCAGCCCAAAGCCCCCGCCACCGAGAGCCTTCTTTCCGAAATGGGGCTGGGACTTTCCCGGGGGTTTTTCAAGTCAATCTCCGAGGGAGCTTCGCTTCGGTCCGACATCCGCCCCTACTACATCGACATGCTCCAGGCGATCAATGAAAAGTGGTGGCTCGGCGGCCCCGCCGCGGGCTCGAAGCGGATCGAACCGGTCATCATCGCTATCGTCATCGCCCGCAACGGCGAGATCGTGGACCAAAGGCTCTTGAAGCGCTCCGGCAACGATGCCTACGACCGGACGGTCTTGGAGTCGATTCGGAAGGCAAGCCCCCTCCCCCCGCTCCCGGCCAGCTACGAAGGAGACTTCTTCCAGGCGCCGATCCGCCTGGTCCCCCCCCTGGACCTGATGAGGTCCTAACCTCCAGCAATGCAAAAGGGCTCCCCTCGAGAAAGGGAGCCCCTTTTATTTATTGACGCCGCAGTAGTAACTGTGGGAGCGCCATTCCCGGCACGAATGACCAAAAGCCCCTCTAGGCGATTCAGAGCGAGAACTCGTCTTCCAGCTCGATCTCCTCGATCTCCTCGATCTTCTCTTCGCCGGTCAGCCGGCCCAGCCTAAGTGCCACATCCTGGAACCCGGCGTCCCAAGTGTACACCTCCTGGTAGAGTTCCAGCGCCGCGCCGGTCTTGCCGCTCTGCTCGAAGAGGTCAGCCAGCTCATACCCGAGCCACATTCTTTCCTCGACCGAGACCCCCTGCAGGGAACGCCCCTGGGTAAGAAGCTCCTCCGCCTTTTCATTGTCGCCCAAATCGCGGTAGCACAGTGCCTGAAAGGTCAGCGAATCAAGGCGGCGCCGAGGGTTGCGTCCCGCCTGGAAAAGTTCCTTGATCGCGTCGCGGTACATCCCCATTTCCCGGTAGGCAAGGCCGAGATCGTAATGGGACTGCAGTTCGGCAAGATCACCGTCAGCAGCGGGGATGCTCCATTCAGGGAAGATATCCCCCCAGGTAAGAGCGGCCGGTTCACCACCGGCCGGGGCCGTGTCCGGACCCGGCGCCTGCACCGCAGGTATCGGCGCCACCGGCGCGCCCGGCGCCTTGGCAGCGGGGGCAGACTCCACCGCAGCGGCGGAGTTTGCCGGGGCAGCCGTTTCCTCGAGCGAGACGACCGGCACAGGACCTGCGGCTTCCAAATCCACCAGGTCCAGCCAATCCAGCCCCTCTTCGATGGGCACCTCAGCAGGTTCATCTAATGAAGTCAGCGCGGGGAGTTCGGGGGCCGGCGTGGTTGCCACGCGGGCATCGGCACCAGCGCTAACATCTGCCAGGGGAGCAAGGGGTGCCTCAGCCTCGTCATCTTCATCGGCGGCATCGTCGAAATCGAGCTCAATTTCCACTTCCCAATACGGCTCGGGAGCCGCGGCGGTTTCGGCAGCGTCTCTTTCGACTTCAGGGGAAATGCCCTCCGGGGCCGCGCTGATCGCCACCGGAGCGGCAGCCGGTGCCTCGGCAACCGAGGGAACAGCTGACGGAAGCTCTTCCTGAAGAAAATCGGGAAGTTCAAAGTCGGGAAGGGACTCGGCCGCGCCGACCGGTTCGGAGGGGAGCTCTTCCGGCTCCAATGCCAACCCAAGTTCCGGCCCCTCGGCCGCTCCCGGAAATTCAACGGGAGCAGCGGTGCCGGCGGCGGGTTCCGGCTCCGCTGCATCATCCTCCAGGGATATCGGAAGCTCGGCATGCGGTGCCGGCTGCTTGGGCTCAGCCTCGGCAACGCCGCCCGCAGTTGCCAGAGCGGCATCGCTTTGTTGCCGGTGCAGCGGTGCGGCCGCCGCGGTCAGTTTCGCCTTTTCCGGGTACATGAGGTTCAGGCGCTGTTCGAACTTTTCCGCACCGGCCAGGTCCCCGCGGGTCCTGAGCGTCCGGAGGATTTCGCTGAACGTGTGGTAGGCCGCCTCGTTCTCGCCGACCCGGCGCTGCGTCTCCGCGTATTTCAAACGGGTGGTGAGGTTCTGGCCGTCGATGGAGATCATCTGCTCCAGGACCTCAATTACCTTCTTCAGGTTCCCTTCCCGCTCCAGCGCACCCACCACCTGCCCGTACTCGGCCAGCGCGTTGCCGACCAGCCCCTGCTTCTGGTTGAGTTCTGCCAGGGTCAGCGAAACGTGGGTGTCGGTTGGCACCAGGCGCTGGATCTGCTTGTAGACGGCGATCGCCTTCAGGTAATACGAATTCTGGGCGTAGTTCCGGGCGATATCCTCGAACTGCTCGATCGCCTCTTCCTTGCGGCCGTCGCGCACCAGGAGTTCGGCTAATTTTTGCCGATACCGGTTGTCGCGCGGATCAAGGGCCACGACTTGCTGATAGTCGCGGATGGCACGGTCGATCTGCCCACGGAGCGCAAAACGCTGAGCGCTTTCCAGAAATTTGTCTTTTTGTGACGCCACTTATGCCTCTATAGTAAGGGTTCGGGCCAAATTAAAACAAAGAAGAACCGCTGTCAAGCCTGCTGCCGGGCCTGCTTGAGCAGGTCGCGACAGCGGCGGAGCTCGTCGGTCTGCAGCGGGCGGTCCTGATAAACCGCCGCGCCGTAAATGGCGGCAAATTCCTTCAGGGCGGGGTCCCGAAGGCGCCGGCTCGCTTCGTAGACGCCGCATTTTCGAGAGTTGAGCTCCGGATCACGGCGTGCCGCAATCCGGAGAAATTCCCGCACCAACCGCTCCTCGGGCGAGGCCGGACGCTGCCGGATCCAGAAGAAGACCGCTACGATCCCGCCTGCGGCGAGCAGGACCAGGATAACCTCCCTTTTGGGAACCGAGGGAGCAGAGAAGCCGCGCACTTTCTGCGCCGCGGTGCGGACCAGGGATATCTGCTTTTCGAGATCGTAGGTAACCACCGCCTTGTTCCAATAAAACCCCATCAGGTCGGCGTACAGCCGCACCCGGGCCCCCAGGCTTTCGTTTTGGACGAACCCCTGGGACCACTGGCTCGGGTCGATCTTAACCCATCCCTTGCCGTCGACAAACGCCTCCACCCAGACGTGGGCAGTGTCTTCGGTAATCAGGTAGTACCCCCCCATGTCGCTGTAGATCCCGCCATGGTAACCGCCCACCAGCCGGGCCGGGACCCCGCCCAGCCGAAGCAGAAGCGCGCAGGCGGAGGCGAAATATTCACAGTTGCCGTGACGTTTCACATAGAGGAAGGAGTCGAGCGCGTCTTTGCCGACCGGGAGGTCATGGGTGGTGTAGGAGAGCCGCCGGGAGCGGAAAAAGCTTCGTACCGCGGCAATTTTTCCCTCGGCATCGTCGGACCGGGCCGCGAGCACCTGCCCCTCGGCAAAAAGCCGGGGCGGGATGCTGCGAGGCAGCGCCAGGTAAAAGGAGCGATCCAGGTCGCCGACGTTTTTTAGGGAGTCGGAAAGGACCGACCAGGCGCGATAAGAAACCCGCTTGTTGCCAGGGACCTGCCCGGTGAACACCTGGTCCGGCGATGCGTTGTTCCGCACCCCGACCAGCTTTCGGGGAAGGTTCAGCGCGATCAGGTAGCCGGTCGCCGACGGTTCGGGATAGATTTCCTGTTCCACGGATTCCCCTGCAGGCACCGCGGCGTCCTCCCCTTCCGGGGGAGCCAGGCGCACCCAGGCATCGCCGGCATAACCGTTGAGGACGATGCCCCGCCAATAGAGGCTATCCTCGGGCAATTTGCGGCAGACCGCCCGGAAAGCGACGTTTTTGGGAGTGGTGACGCTCGAGGTCGCACCGGGGCGCACCGTGTCGGTGAAACCGACCTGCCGGGCGCCGCCTCCCTTCAGAAAGGACCAGAGCGGATACGGGGTCCTCGGCAGCAGGAAGAACAGAAAGAGCATCAGCGGCAAGGAGGCCACCGGCATCAGGAGCGCCACAGAGAGGACCCTTTTCAGCTGCAGCCGGGAAAGCATGATCTCCCGCTCCTGTACCTGGAAGGTAAGCACAACGAGCGATACGGCAAGCAGCAGGAGCAGGGCCAGGAGATACACCAGGAAGAGTGCCGACAGGTTGTACAGCGAGGAGGCCGCCAGGCAGAAAAGCGAAAGTCCGAAAATCTGCAGGTAGTTACGGCCGCTCTTTTCCCCCAGCATCCTCACCGCCAGAAGGACGACCAGCAGGTTGGAGGTGACGGCAACCACGGTTTCCAGCGACAGACCCGAGACGTAGTAAAGGAAAAGCAGGATGGAAAGCGGGGTAAGGATCTTGCCGCCGGGGGATTTTTCCCGGCGTTCCAGGGTCACACCGACCACCAAAGCAACGGGGAAAAACCATCGGGCCAGCGGGTCCAGGTAGGGGAAGAGCGGCAGGTATCCGATCGAGGCGATGACGATCGCCAGAGTGGCTACGACCGCCTTAATTTTGACCATAGGTCGCCAATTCTCCGAGCATTTTGAGCCGGTGCGCCCGGCTGGCACCGGGCTGGATGATATCTTCGCCGATCTTCAGCCCCACGGCGCGCCCCCTTTTTATCAGCGCGTTGATGAGATAGGTCCCGACACCAAGCCGCTCCTCCAGGTCCCGTCCCGGGAGGAGATCGACCTCCAGGATGACCGGCTCCTCGGCGGTCGCCGTCAGTTCCTTCACCTTGAAGACCTCGTGCTTGGCGGACAGGCGCCAGTGGATGAGTTTGAGCGACTCTCCACCGCGGTAGTCGCTGATCTTCGCCAGGTCTCCTTCGTAGCCCGGCTGCCGGGAGGCCGCGGCGATGCCGGACTCCTCGGTTCCGGAGGCGAAAAGGCCCGAAGCCGAACGCGGGGCCGGGAATACGGTGAAATCGGCGCTGATGGGAGCACGGGTGAAACGGACGAAGAAATTAACCGGGAATGGCGAGCTGATTAACGGCCGGTCGACGTGGTGGCGCCCCCGCGTGTCGAAAGAGGTGATGAAAGATCCCTCTTCGCTCTTTCCGGCATCCAGCATGGTAAAGACGCTGGTGACGCCGCAGAGCTGGGTGTTGATCAGGAAGGAGGGGAGCCAGCGCTTGCGATTCTGGACGGAGAGCCCGACCAGGGTTTCGCGACCGGCGTAGATTTCGTCCGGGAGCCGGAGCGAGACCGCCAGGTAGCGGATATTCAGCCAGCCGAGCAGCCCCGACATCGCCATGAAGGCCAGCATGGCCGAAACGGTCAGGAAAAGGAGGTTGTTCCCCGTGTTCACCGCGGCAATCCCGAGCAAAAGCGTTGCGGCGACGTAGAAGCCGCCTCCCTTGGTGAGGCTTATGTGACCGGGAGGGGTATTTCTTTCACGATGGCGTTTAATAGTTCCTCCTTGCGGATAGCTTCCTGTTCCGGCTTGAGCATCAACCGGTGCGAGCAGACCACCGCAGCCACGTCTTTGACGTCCTCCGGTATCACGAAGGAACGACCGTCCAGGTAGGCGGCCGCCTTGGCGGCGTCGACCAGGCCGATGGCGCCGCGGGTGGAGATGCCGGCCAGGACCATCGGATGCTCCCGGGTCGCCCGCGCGATGGCATAGACGTAGTCGATGACCTTTTCGCCGACGTAGATGCCGTGCACCGCCCGCATCGCCTCGATCAGATCATCGTGGGTCACCGTGGGGGTTAGATGCTGGATCTCCTCCCGGATCGAGCCGTGCATCAGGATGTTCTTCTCGGTTTCTTCGGGAGGGTAGCCGATCCCCGTTTTCAGGATGAAACGGTCCATCTGTGCTTCCGGGAGCGGAAAGGTGCCGACCTGCTCGATGGGGTTCTGAGTGGCCAGGACCAGGAAAGGCTGGGGAAGGGGGTAGGTCACCCCCTCGACGGTCACCCGCCGCTCCTCCATCGCCTCCAAAAGGGCGCTCTGGGTCTTGGGCATGGCGCGGTTGATCTCGTCGATCAGGACGATGTTGTTGAACACCGGCCCCTTGATGAAGGTGAAACGCCCCGCGTTGCGGTCGTAGATGGAAAGACCGGTGATGTCGGAGGGAAGAAGATCGCTCGTGCACTGCACCCTCCCGAAGGAAAGCCCCATGGAGCCGGCAAAGGCGAGTGCCATGGTCGTTTTGCCGAGCCCCGGAAGGTCTTCGAGAAGGATATGTCCGCCGGTCAGAAGGGCCATCAGGCAGAGACGGACCGCCCTCCCCTTCCCTCGCAGGCGACGACCGGAAAGCTCGTCCAGGACGGCAATCATCTCGTCGCGCTTCGCTAAACTCATGAGAATCTCCCTGTGCCCAAGAATCAACCCAGTATATCAATTCGATGGGAAAAGCTAAAGGTTATCTCCCCCTCCCTTTCTTTGGGGAGAGTTGGGGAGGGCGTTGGGAGCCAACCGGGAGCTGGCCGGCTAGAAAGTCGTGGGCGCGCTGCATGTCGCGCCCGTCAACCCGATTCCAATAGAAAAAGGCAGGTTCCGAAAGAGGAACCCGCCTTAAGAAGCAGTAGTAAAAGGATTATTCGCGCCTGGAAAGTCGCTCCCACAGCTATGGCAGGCCCCAGCTTATCCAGTCCGGCACACCCACCCTGTCCTACAGCTGCCCCATGAACTTGTGGGTCTGGGGGATCACCCGCACCTCTGAGAGCAGCCGGGAGGCGAGTTCCTGGAATTCGAGCATCCGGATCGGGGTCACCGAGACCCGGCCGTCAGGGCGGGTCATCGGCTGCAGAATCAGGGGAATGGCGGGATCAACCTCGGCGGTGAGGGCCACCGAGCGCTCGATTTCCCAGCTCTGGGTCGTCTCGTCGACCACAACCTTGACATATACCTGCCGCTGCGCCGCAAGCCGCAGGAAACGCTCGTGGTCATCCCAGCGCGGCTCCACGCCCGAAGCGGAAGGAAGCTTGAAATCCATCCCCACCCAGTCCAGATGAGGCAGGACCTCCTTAAGCGCTTCCCAGAGGGTTCCGTTGGTCTCCAGGTGGACGGGAAGGATCTTGCGCAGTTCGGGGAGGCAGACCTTCAGGGCATCGACCTGCAGCAGGGGCTCGCCGCCGGTCACGCTGATCGAATGGTGCACGCCGGGCCAGCCATGGATCCATTCCCCGATAAGGGATACGATCCGTTGCATGGAAACCGGGTTCGCGACCTCGATGAAATCGCGGCGTCCCGGGGTTTGCTCCAGAAGGCAATGTTCCGGAAGATTGCTCATGCCGGGGGTGTCGCAGAAGCTGCAGGTGAGGTTGCACCCGGAAAACCGCAGAAAAACCTGCCGCAATCCGACGAGCACCCCTTCTCCCTGCAGCGAGGAGAAGCATTCCACGACACCGGCGGCGGGGGTGGAGCTACTCATAGTAACTCGCAGCAGCGAAATCGGATTCCCAGACGGTTACCATCTCGACCTTCACCCCGCGCCCGGAGAAAATCCGGGTCAGCTCGCCGTAGAGGTGGCGGGCGATGTTCTCCGAGGAAGGAGAGATCTCCTTGAACGGGGTCAGCTCGTTGAGGTACTTGTGGTCCAGGGTTTTCAGAAGGTCGTTGGTCTCCTTCTTGAGGATCTTGAAGTCGATGCCCAGACCGGCCTTGTCGAGGGAATCCGTGGAGACGGAAACCTCCACCTTCCAGTTATGGCCATGGAGATTCTCGCAGTCACCCTGGTAATGGGTGAGATTGTGTGCGGCGGCAAAGGCAGTGTGAATGGTAAGACGGTACATGACGCCCCTCCGATTGTTATTGATAGATCACCGCACTATAGCAGAGGCGTTCTTAATACACAATCCACAAGCCGGCCGTCTTCCGGCGGCAACCAAACAGCATCTTGACGCCCTTCCCTTAATGAAGTAGGTTTACCCCTCCAGACAAACCCGCCAGCTCTCTGAAGGAAGCGTCGCTTTTGAGATCCATTTCCCGGAAGTTGCACCGCTGCATAACCGTCTTTACCGCGGCCGTTAGCACAGGATCCGTGTTCCTGTTGTTGGTTGCCTTTCCGCCGTCCGCAGCGGCGGCAACCGATATTCCCGCACCGCCCCCGCCCCCAACGGCAGCCGATTCCCGCACGCCCCATCTAACCGCTGACGCCGCTTCCGAGGCAACGGGAGAGAAAGCCGAGTTCGCCCCGCAAACGGAAGCCTGGATGTCGAAGGTCGAACTCGTCCCCGACTACGATCTCTACTACACGAGCCTCGGTTTGCACATCCCGCTCACCAAAGCCGCGATCCCCGACCTGGGCACCTCTTCGGAATACAACGTGTACCGGCACCTCTTCCTGAACTCGCTGACGCCACGTTACCTGCTCCTGGAGGCGGGGGTCTTTCCGATGCCGCTCACCGGGGTCGGCATCAGGAAGTACGCTCCGGATTTCTACCAGAAGATGGGCATCGGCGACGATTTCAACCTGATCGAGTCGATCACGACCGGTTTCCCGGAACCCTATGCGGTGTCGGTCTTCGTGGGAGACATCGTCAATTTCAGCAAGCCGGATGAAAAGAAGGTGGGCACCAACAAAGGGTACATGGGGTACCTTTTCAGCTACTCCAACGAGCACATCCGCCGGAACATCCTGATCCAGGACAACAATTACGAGGTGGAATGGAAGATGAAGGGTGAGCGGAACTTCCAGGGGGAGCGCCTGAGCTGGAGTTTCCGGGTGGGGGCGAAGCTGCACGAAAATCCTGACATCACCAACGCGATCTACCTGGGGATCCGGCGCAACAACCTGAGCTTCCGGTCGCCGTTTCTCTCCTGGCTGGACAACACCAACATGCAGATGCGCCTGGATTTTTCCCAGCCCGGAATGGAGCTCCTTCGGCAGGAGTACCTGATCGGGAAGTCATACCCGATCGAAGGCAAGAACTACGCCCTCAAGCTCGACCTGGGTTTTGCCTGGGAAGGCGCCAACCTTTACACCGGCAGGCTCCATTACCTCGAGCACAGCGGTTTCACCGTCATCATCCGGCCCAATATCGACTTCTAACGCCGTAACCAAGGACAGGGAGCGGGTATAAAAAGGTGGCTGGTCGCTGTGGGAGCGCCTTTGCTGGCGCGAATGCAATGGAGCAGGAAAGGAGGTCTTCCGGTCAGATGCTGATGCTTTCCCCGGGGCGGACCGGCTGCGAGACGGGCGTCGTGAAGGAGCGATAGGCGAGGAAAAAGAAGAGGATGACGGCAAGGACGATGTAGGCGAAAATGCGCCCCAGTTTGGCGGGCCGGTCGCCGGCGCCGCTTTGCAGGAAACCGCCGGCGGCGATCAGAACGCCGCAGCCACCGGTCAACCCGCCCAGGAAAAACCCGAGCAGGGTAATTTCGGCATCCCCTCCCCCACCGAGCAGAAGGACGTCCGCAATTTCGGAATGAAAGAAGGTTCCGGCCGTGACGCAGAGGATCCCGGCGAGGATGAGTTTTAGTCCGTAACGTACGGTTGATCGGCGCATGGCGGTTTAGGAAGTGGTGTGGTTCATTCGCACCAGCTCACGTCCCCTACCCCTTTGCGGAGCACGGTCGGGACGTCGCCGATGAGGCTGACGACGGAAGAGACGTCCGCGGAGAGGTCTCCGCCGTCAACGACGATATCGAGCACTTTGCCGAGGTCGCAGTCGACCTGCCAGGGGTTCCCGATCGGGTCCTCCCCGGAAAGGTTTGCGCTGGTGGTGACGATGGGTGCACCGAGCTCGGCTACCAGGGCGAGGCAGATGTTGTTGTCGGGAATCCTGATGCCGACGGTGCGCTGTTTGGTCAGCAGCAGATCGGGAACGATGGAATTCGCCTCGAGGACGAAGGTGTAAGGGCCGGGAAGCTGGCGCCTCAGGACCTTGAAGGCATAGTTGGAGACCCGGGCGTACTTGGCCACCTCGGAGATGTCACGGCAGATGAACGAAAACGGTTTCTTCCGGTCCCGCTGCTTGATCGTGTAGATCCGCTCGACCCCTTTTTTGGAGAAAATGGAGCAGCCGATGCCGTAGGTGGTGTCGGTCGGATAGGCCACCACCCCGTCATTTTTCAGCAGGTCCACCACCCGGGAGATCAGCCTGGGTTGGGGATTATCGGGATTGATCTCGATCAGCATTGCCGTTTCTACTCCCTAAGGATTCAGCCCGAGCAGCGCCTCGTGTACGAAGCGTCCGTCCTTCTGGACCAGTTGGTCGTCGAACCAGAGTTCGCCATCGCCGGTCAGGATCTTCACCATGTCCCAATGCACCGCCGACTTGTTCCCGTTGTCCGCCTCATCGTAGCATTGGCCCGGCGTGAAGTGGATGGAACCGAAGATCTTCTCATCGAAAAGGATGTTCCGCATCGGCACCGTGATGCGCGGATTCACCCCGACCGCGAATTCCCCGACGTAGCGGGCCCCCTCGTCGGTGTCGAGGATCCGGTTCAGCGCGTCGTCCATGCCGGGAGAGGTCGCCTTCACGATCTTCCCCTTCTGGAACTCGAGCCGGATGTTGTTGAATTCCTTCCCCTGGTACACCGTCGGGCAGTTGTAGGTGATGTAACCTTCGACCGACTCCCGCACCGGCGCGGTAAAGACCTCGCCATCGGGGATGTTGAGCCGTCCGTCGCACTTGATGCCGTTCAACCCCTTGATGCTGAAGGTGAGGTCGGTATCGCTCGACTTGATGCGCACCCGGTCTGCGGCATCCATCAGGACCTTCAGGGCGTCCTGTTTGCGCGATTCCTCTTCCCAATCCATGCAGCAGGCGTCGAAGAGGTACTGTTCGTACTCGTCGAGGCTCATGCGGGCTTCCTGGGCGGCGGCCTGGGTCGGGAACCGGGTGATCACCCAGCGGGTGTGCTTGACGCGCTGGTCGATGATGGGACGCACCAGCTTGGACCAGGCAATCATGGTGGCTTGGTTTGCCTGGGCCATGACCATCGAGTTGTCCGAAGCGGTGAGCCCGATGTAGACGTCGACCTGCTTCATGAACTCCAGCTTGTGCTCGGGAAAGTAGGTGAGCTGTTCGCCGGAGGCAATGTTATAGAAGTAGCGGTTGAGGTCCGGAACGTTGAACTCGTACTCGACGTACTTGGCGCCACGCTCCAGGCACAAGGCATAGATCTCTTTCACCAGGGGAAGCGTCTCTAACCCGGCGGAGCTGATCAGAACGACATCTCCAGGTTGCACCCGCGTCGAATAGTCGACCAGAACCTCAGCAAGTTTTCTAACTCGTGGATCCTTCATATCAGTAGCCTTTTCAGTGTCAGTGAACGGTGATCAGAACCAGTGACCACGGTTCAGGAGGACGGCTCGTTGTTTGAATGCTAACGGAAATGGTACTACTTGTTCAGGTGTGCCGACTACTAAAATCATCTGGGAGGGGAACGAAACAGAGCCCGTACTGATAGCTCAACACTGGCTCTGACTACTTATGACTCTTCACTGTTTACCGGTACTACCAAAGCCCCCTGCCCCGCGCCCGGTTTCGTTCAGTTCTTCCACTTCCACGAAGGAGCAGCGCTCTACCTTGGCAAATACCATTTGGGCGACCCGCTCCCCGTTCTCGATCCGGAAAGGTTCGTTGCCGTGGTTGATGACGATGACGCCAATCTCGCCGCGGTAGTCGGCGTCGATGGTCCCGGGGGAATTGACCAGGGCGATGCCGTGCCGCAAGGCAAGCCCGCTGCGCGGACGCACCTGTGCCTCGTATCCGGCCGGAATTTCAATGGCAATACCGGTGGGAACGAGGGCGCGCGCGCCGGGTTCGAGCAGATACGGCTCGTCCAGCGCGGCGTGAAGGTCGACTCCAGCCGCCTGATCCGTCATGTAGCGCGGGATGGAGGAAGCGGAGCGCAACCGCCGGATCTTGATCTCAAGCGGATTCATGTCAAAGGGTGATGTCTTCGGGCCGGAAGGCCGGGGTGCCGACCCTTCCCATCATTACCAGGGTGAGGGTGGCGGGGTCGAGAAGTTCATTGGCAAGCTGCTGGAGACTTTCCGCAGTGACGCGATCGAACCCCCCCATGATCTCGGTGAGGGGCTGCGGCTGGCCGAAGTAGATCTCGTTTTTAGCCAACCGCGACATGCGGTTGTCGCTCGACTCGAGCGACAGGAGGAGGTTTCCTTTGAGCTGTTCACGCGCCCCGTCGAGCTGGGCGGGCGGTACCGGCTCGTGCTTGAACCGGCCGAGCTCGCGGAGCATGATCTCGATGAGTTCGGCGCCGCTGTCCGGGCTGGCTCCGGCATAAACCACCAGGGAGCCGGCATCGGCGTGGGAGGCGATGTAGGAATAGACGGAGTAGGCGAGCCCGCTCTTCTCGCGCACTTCCTGGAACAGCCGGGAACTCATGCTCCCCCCCAGGATGGCGTTCATGATGAAGGCGTCGTAGCGCCGCGGATGGCTCTGCGGCAGCCCCTTCACCCCGAGACAGACGTGGATTTGCTCCAGGTCGCGCTCGATGATCTCGATGCGGCGCCGGTACTCGGGAAGCTCGGTCTCCTGCCGTCCGGTCCCCCCGGGAATCCCGGAAAGGATCGGTCCCACCAGGCTCAAAAGCTCGTCGTGGGAGAGGTTGCCGGCTGCGGAAACGATGATGTCGGCCCCGCGGTACATCTCCTCCTTGTAGGAGACGATGGAGTCGCGGGAGAGCCCGCCGACACTCTGCGCGTCGCCGAGAATCGACATCCCGAGCGGGTGCCCGTCCCAGAAGTGCTGGTGGAACAGATCGTGGATCAGGTCGTCCGGGGTGTCCTCCATCATGCTGATTTCCTGGAGGACGACGCGGCGTTCCTTCTCGATCTCGTCGGGATCGAAGGTGGAGTGCAGGAAGATGTCGGTCAGCAGATCGACGGCGCGCGGCAGGAACTTGTCGAGGACCTTGGCGTAGTAGCAGACGTACTCGCGGCTGGTGAAGGCGTTGAGCACCCCGCCGACCGAGTCGATCTCGCGGGCGATGTCAAGGGCGGTGCGCCGCTCGGTCCCCTTGAACAAAAGGTGCTCGATGAAGTGGGCGACGCCGTTCGACTCCCGCCGTTCGTGGCGGGAGCCGTTGGCGACCCAGATTCCGATGGAGACGGAGCTGGCATACGGTATCCGCTCGGAAATGACGCGGATACCGTTATCGAGGATGGTCTTGTTGAGCATGCGGAGAACTATACCCTCATTTGTGAAAATTGCCAGCCGACCTTTCTAATTATTCGGTGAAGGTGGCCCCGAGGGCTTCCTTGCGGGAGAGCTTGATTTTCCCCTGCTTGTCGATGCCGATGCACTTCACCAGAACCTTGTCCCCTTCGCTGAGGACGTCGGATACGTTCTTCACGCGCTCCTTGTCCAGTTCGGAGACGTGGACCAGGCCGTCGGTGCCCGGGAAGATCTCGACGAAAGCGCCGAATTCCATGATCTTCTTGACGGTGCCCATGTAGAGTTTCCCTTCCTCGGCTTCGGCGGTGAGGTTGCGGATCATCTTGATGGCGAGGTCGCAGGCTTCCTTGTTGGTGGAAGCGATGTTGATACGGCCGGTATCGTCGATGTCGATGCTGACGCCGGTCGCCTCGGTGACGGAGCGGATGTTCTTGCCGCCGGAACCGATGACGTCGCGGATCTTCTCGGTCTTGACGAAGATGGTGGTGATGCGCGGCGCAAACGGGGAGAGGTCTTCCCGCGGCGCGCCGAGGGATTTGGCCATCTCGCCGAGGATGTGCAGACGCCCGTCTTTGGCCTGGTTGAGCGCGATCTGCATGATCTCGCGGGTCACCCCGCCGATCTTGATGTCCATCTGCAGCGCGGTAACACCGGCGGAGGTCCCGGCGACCTTGAAGTCCATGTCGCCCAGGTGGTCCTCATCGCCGAGGATGTCGGAGAGGATGGCGAAATCTTCGCCCTCCTTGATGAGCCCCATGGCGATACCGGCAACCGGTGCCTTGACCGGGATACCGGCGTCCATCAGCGACATGGAGCCGCCGCAGACGGTGGCCATGGAGGAGGAACCGTTGCTCTCGGTGATATCGGAGACGATGCGGATGGTGTAGGGGAAGTCATCGTGCTTGGGGAGCACCTTCTGCAGGGCGCGCTCGGCGAGCATGCCGTGGCCGATTTCGCGGCGCCCCGGGGCAAGGCGGAAGCTGGTCTCGCCGACGGAGTACGGCGGGAAGTTGTAGTGCAGCATGAAACGCTTGCGGGAGTCGCCGTAGAGCGAGTCGATGCGCTGCTCGTCGACCGAGGTGCCCAGCGTTGCGGCGACGATCGCCTGGGTCTCGCCGCGGGTAAACAGGGCGGAGCCGTGGGCGCGGGGGAGGATGCCGACTTCGGTCGAGATGGCGCGGATGGTCTTGGTGTCGCGGCCGTCGATGCGCTGGCCGTCCTTGATGATGTGTTCGCGGACCAGGTCGTACTCGAGGTCTTCCATGAAGCCGCGGATCTCTTTCTCGCTCTCCGGGAAGGCTTCGGCAAGCGCTGCGATGGTCTCGTCGGTGATGGCGTCGATCGCGTCGTGACGCTCCCCTTTGCTCTTGATGCGGACCGCCTCTTTCATGCGGTCGGCGGCGAGGGCGCGGACTTTCTCTTTGAGTTCGACGTTGACCACCGGCGGCGGTACGTCGCGCTTGACCGGGTTCACCAGGGCGACCAGTTTCTCCTGGGCCTCGAGAACCGGCTGGATCGCCTTGTGGCCGAAGAAGATCGCTTCGAGGAGGTCGGATTCGGAGACCTCGTCGGCACACCCTTCAACCATGATGATGGCGTCCTTGCTGGCGGCGACGACGATCTCGAGGTCGCTCTTCTCGACTTCTTCGATGGACGGGTTAGCGATGAAGGTGCCGTCCACGCGGGCGACTTTCACGCCGGCGATCGGGCCGGCAAACGGGACGTCGGAGACCATGAGGGCCGACGAAGCGCCGATCATGGCGAGGATGCCCGGGTCGTTTTCCTTGTCCGCGGACATGACGGTCGCCATGACCTGGGTGTCGTTCATGAAGTTTTCCGGGAACAGCGGGCGGATCGGGCGGTCGATGAGACGCGAGGTAAGGGTCTCGTTGTCGGAGGGACGCCCTTCACGCTTGAAGAAGCTCCCCGGGATGCGGCCGCCGGCGTATGCCTTCTCCTGATAGTTGACGGTCAGCGGGAAGAACCCCTGCCCTTCCTTGGCGGTCTTCATGGCAACGGCGGTGACGAGCACCACGGTGTCCCCGCTGGAGATCATGACTGCGCCGCTCGCCTGCTTGGCGATCTTGCCGGTCGCGATGGTGATGGTCTTGCCGGCTACTTCTACTTGTACTTTGTGTTCCATTATTTTGGGCCTCCTGGTCCAGCTACGGTTGGTGTTGGGGCCGCCGAGAAAAGAGCTATGCCGCGAATGCAGCAGAGCTTTTTTATCCACGTCCCCAACAAAAGAAAAGGGCACTAGGCCCTGTTAAGAAAGTGGAAAGGCAATATACCCTGTTAAGGTATACTGCCTTTTCTTACCTTCTGATTCCGAGTTTAGCGATGATGGACTTGTATCTCTCAACATCCTTTTTCTTCAGGTAGTCGAGAAGCCCTCTTCTCTGACCGACGATCTTCAAAAGGCCGCGACGGCTGTGGTGATCCTTCTTGTGCGTTTTGAAGTGCTCGGTCAGGTACGTAATCCGCTCGGAAAGAATTGCGATCTGCACTTCCGGAGATCCCGTATCGGAATCGTGCAGTTTGTGAGCGGAAATGATTTCCTGTTTTTTATCGGTTGCCAGCATGGTACACCTCCTTCCCCATCCAATGTCTATCCCTGTCCGCGTTATGACTTCACGGCAAAGTTTTCCGAAACATCACGCAGTATTATCACAAAACAGTTTGCGTGTAAAGAACAATGCTAATTGAACACCCGCGCCAGCCGCATCCCTTTCTCCGGATCGAGGTAGGCAACGGCGGCCAGCCGTTCACCGAGGGAAAGGCGCACTTTCTCCCCGGCTCCAAGGCTGCCGTCATCCAGGTCGGTCACCGCGGGGGGAACCCCGTTGGCGACCTTCACCGCGCCGGCCTCGGACAGGTGGAACTCGCGCAGGTGGCAAAGGGCCTCCTGCAGCGGCACCAGCAGCGAGGCGGGATCGGCCGCAGCCTCCAGCTCCTCCAGGGTGATCGCCTGGGCTTCGGTGAAAGGCCCGCTGGCGGTGCGCCGCAACTCAAGCAGATGCGCCCCGCAGCCGAGCCGGTCGCCGAGGTCGCTGGCGAGCGTCCTTACGTAGGTCCCCCGCGAGCAGCGGACCGTGAAGCAGGCCTCCGGAAGCCGGATCCAATCGAAGCTCAGCCGGTGGATCTCCACCGCGCGCGCCTCGCGCTCGACCTCGACCCCCTTGCGCGCCAAGGTGTAGAGCGGCACCCCACCCTTTTTTATCGCGGAGAACATGGGAGGGAGCTGGGAGAGCCGGCCGAAAAATTCCCGGGCCGCCTCGAGGAGCCCCTCCTCGGTGATCGCGCCGGTATCGGCCTCGGCGATGACCTTGCCGGTCAAATCCTGGGTGTCGGTGCTCACCCCGAGCCTGAGGACGGCCCGGTACTCCTTCTCCGATTCGTCCAGAAACTGGATCGCCTTGGTGGCCTCCCCCACTGCTACCGGGAGGACCCCGGTGGCGAAGGGGTCGAGCGTCCCGGTGTGTCCCGCCTTTTTCTGGCCCAGGATCCGCCGCACCCGAGCCACTACGGCATGCGAGGAGAGCCCCGGGCCCTTGTCGATTACCAGAAAACCGTCCATGTACTAGCGGGTCTGCCGCAACTTGGCAAAGACCAGGTCCTTGACCTCGTCGAGGGTCCCGTTCACCTTGCAGCCGGCGGCGTTGTGGTGCCCCCCGCCGCCGAAGTGCGCCGAGATGGCGCCGACGTCGACCTTACCCTTGGAACGGAAGCCGACCTTGAATTCCCGCGGAGCGAGTTCCCGGAAGAAGATCGCCACCTCGACCCCCCGAATGGAGCGGGGGTAGTTGACGAACCCGTCGGTGAGCTCGGCGGTCCCCCCGGTCTTCTCGTACATGTCGAGGGTGACCGACAGCGAGCCGTACTCCCCGCAGGGGGAGACGGTCAGATCGGCCAGGGCCAGGGCGAGCAGGTCGAGCCGCGCCTTGGGCTGGCTTTCGAAGAGCTTCTCGGTCACGTCCCAGGTGTTGACCCCCTGGGTGACCAGTTCCCCGGTAATGGCAAAGGCCTCGGGATTGGCGTTGGAATAGCTGAACCGCCCGGTGTCGGTGACGATCGCGGTGTAGATGCAAAGCGAGGTCGCGTAGTCGGGGGTGGCGCCGGATTCCTTGATCAGCCGGTAGATGATGGCACCGGTGGCGCAGGCCTGCGGGTCGATCAGGTTCAGCGCGCCGAACTGGGGGCAGTCGGGGTGGTGATCGATGTTGACGAAGCTGCCGATCCGGGTGCTGGAGGTGATCTCCTTGCCGGTACGCTTGAACTCTCCGACGTCGAGGACGAAGCAGACCTCGTAGTCCCGGTCGGGGAGCGTCCCGAGCACCTGGTCCGCCATCGGCAGCCAGGCGTACGCGTCGGGAACCGGATCGCAGATGTAAACCGAGGCGTCCTTGCCCAAAGACTTCAGGTAGTGGGCCAGTGCCAGGGACGAGCCGACGGCGTCGCCGTCGGGCCCTTCGTGGGTGGTGACGAGAAAGGTCGTGTGGCGGTCGATGACCGTCCGGATCTCACTGAGTGTCGCCATCATCGGTGGTACCTATCTCCTTGAGGAGGCTGTCGATTCGGTGGCCGTAGTCTACCGAGGTGTCGTATTTGAAGATGATCTCGGGAGTGAAGCGGATCTGGAGCGCGGCGCCCACTTCCTTGCGGATGAAACCGCGTGCGCTGGAAAGCCCGGCGGCGCAATCCTTCTTCTCCTGCTCGCTCCCCACTACCGAGTAGTAAATGGTGGCCTGGCGGCTGTCCTGGGTCACCTTGACGCCGGTGATGGTGACGAAGCCGATACGGGGATCTTTGAGTCCCCTGATCATGAGTTCGGAGACGATCTTGTGAATCGCCTCCGCTACCTTGTCGCTGCGTTTGAACATGCTTTCTTTCCTGACTTCATCCCGCGTCGCACCGGAGGTTCCCGGTCGGCGCTGGGTAAAAAAAGGGCGCGGCCATCCCGTTCAGGAGCGGCCCCGCCCGTGATTGTTACAGTTTGCCGGCTACCTTCTCGAGTTCGAACGCCTCGATGATGTCGCCGACCTTGATGTCGTTGTAGTTCTCCAGCGACATCCCGCACTCGTAGCCGGTCGACACTTCCTTGACGTCGTCTTTGAAGCGGCGCAGGCTGCCGAGCTTACCTTCGTAGACCACCACGTTGTCGCGCAGCAGGCGGACCTGCGAGCCGCGCAGGATCTTGCCGTCGGTGATGTAGCAGCCGGCGACCATGCCGTGCTTGGGCACCGAGAAGGTCTCGCGGATCTCGGCGCGCCCCAGGTATTTCTCCTGGAAGGTCGGCTCGAGGAGCCCTTCCATCGCCTTTTTGATGTCGTCGACCGCATCGTAGATGATGTTGTAGAGGCGGACGTCGACCCCTTCCTTCTCGGCAAGCGCCGCCGCCTTGACCTCGGGACGGACGTTGAAGCCGAGGATGATAGCGTTGGAGGCGCTGGCCAGGTTGACGTCGGTCTCGGTGATGGCACCAACCGAGGCGTGCAGCACGTTGAGCCGGATGGCGTCGGTGGTGAGTTTTCTGAGCGACTCGGCCACCGCCTCGACCGAACCCTGCACGTCGCCTTTGACGATCGTGTTGAGGTCCTTGACCTCTCCCTTCTGGATCTTCTCGTAAAGCTGCTCCAGGGAGAGCTTGCTGCTCTTGGCGAGTTCGGCCTCGCGCAGCTTGATCTGGCGGTGGGTGGAGATCTCCTTGGCCTGCTTTTCATCGGCCATCGACACGAAGATGTCGCCGGCGTCGGGGACCCCGGTGAAACCGATGACCTCGACCGGCATGGCCGGGCCGGCGGTCAGGACCTTGTCGCCGCGGTCGTTCTGCATGGCGCGGACCCTGCCGAAATGTACCCCGGCTACGAAGTAGTCGCCGACCTTGAGGGTACCTTCCTGAACCAGGACGGTGGCCACCGGGCCACGCCCCTTGTCGAGTTTCGCCTCGACGATGGTGCCACGGGCAGACTTGTTCGGGTTCGCCTTGAGCTCGAGGACGTCGGCCTGCAGAAGGACCATTTCCAAAAGCCCTTCCAGGTTGATCTTCTTCTTCGCCGACACCTCGACGAAGATGGTTTCGCCCCCCCACTCCTCGGAGACCAGCCCGAACTCCATGAGTTCCTGCTTCACCTTGCTGGGGTTGGCTTCCGGCTTGTCGATCTTGTTGATGGCGACGATGATCGGAACGCCGGCGGCCTTGGAGTGGTTCACCGCCTCGCGGGTCTGGGGCATGACGCCGTCGTCGGCTGCGACCACCAGGATGACGATGTCGGTGACCTTCGCGCCGCGGGCACGCATCGCGGTGAACGCCTCGTGGCCCGGGGTGTCGAGGAAGGTGATCTTGCGGCCGTCGAGTTCGACGTCGTACGCACCGATGTGCTGGGTGATCCCGCCGGCCTCGCCGGCGATGACGTTGGCCTCGCGGATGGCGTCGAGCAGCGAGGTCTTGCCGTGGTCGACGTGACCCATGATGGTGACGACCGGCGGACGCTTGACGAGATCCTCGGGCGCATCCGGTTCCGACTCCAGCATCTCGTCGACGTCGAGCGCCACGTTCTCGATTTCATAGCCGAAATCGGTGGCGAGGATGGTCGCGGTGTCGAAGTCGAGCGGATGGTTGATGGTCGCCATGACCCCCATCTTCATCAGGGCGCGGATCAGATCGGTCGCCTTGATCCCCATGCGCTTGGCGAGCTCGCCCACGGTGATCGATTCGGAGATCTTGATGATGCGCTTGATTGCCTTGGGCACCGTGATCTCGGTCTTCTTGCCGATCTGGACCTTCTCGACGCCCCGTTTCTTCCCTTTGGAGCGCGGTCCGGGCTCGAAGACCCGCTCGCGCTTGTCGAGCATGTCCGGCTTTTTGAAGGCTTCCTTCTTCTTGGCGGGAGGACCGCCCTTTTTGGCGTTTTTGCCGAAGTCGCTGGCACCGCCACCAGGGGCAGCGGGCTTGCGCGCCCCTTTGCGCCGGTCGTCGCCGGCCACAATGCCGGGCTCGACCGGAGCCAGCGGAGCCGGACGATCGGGACGGCCACCCCCCATGGGACGCTCACCGGGACGCCCCGTGCCGGGGCGTTCGGTACCGGGGCGCTCGACACCGCGCGGACCGCCGGGACGCTGTCCCTGGCGCGGCTCGGTACCGGGACGCTCGACCCGCCGCTCGGGGCGCTGCTGGGGCTGGGTGATGCCCGGGATCTCGACGCGGCCCAGGATGCGGGCGCGGGTCGGGGTTGCCTTTTCCGGTTCCGGTTGCGGCTCGGCAGCCTTGGGCGCCGCAGCGGCCTCGGCAGCGGGCGCCATCGGTGCCGCTGCGGCAGCAGGTGCGGCCGGAGCCGCCGCTTCGGGAGCAGGTGCCGGTGTTTCGGCCGCAGGTGTTGCGGCGGCCGGAGCAGGAGCGGACTCGGCAGCCGGCTTCGGTGCCTGGGTCGCGGCGGCGGCCTTCTTGGGCGCCTCCTCGACCTTCTTCGGCTCGGCAGCGGCAGCAGGGGCAGGCTTGGGCGGAGCGGCCTCGATGATCACGGCCCGGTGCACCTCGCGAGCGGGTGCTGCCGGAGCGGCCGGTTCGGGCTTCGCGGCAACCGGAGCCTCGACCGCGGCCTCGGCTTCCGGCGCGCGGGTCGGCTCGGCAGGGGCCGCCTCGGCGGGGGCCTCGGCCGCAGGGGCCGGCTCGGGCGTTTTCGCGGCGCGGCGGCGGATCAGAGTAGGTTTAACCCGGACCTCTTCCTGGGCGACCTCCTTGGCGGGGGCCTGCGCCGGGGCGGAGAGGGCCTTGACGTCGGCATCTTCTATGACGGCCATATGATTTTTGACCGACACGCCTCGTTCGGCGAGCCGTGCCATTACCTCCTTATTATCGATCCCCAACTGCTGCGCTAGTTCATATACGCGGGTTTTGCTCATCTACTGTCGCTCCTCCTCAAGGAAGTTCCTGTACCTGTCCATTTCTAAGGTCATCGGTCCGATGAAGCCGCTGTCCAGGACGGCCAGGACACTCCTTAGTTCCTTTCCGATCAGTCCGCCGAGCCGCTCCTTGTCAAAAAGGACCGCCACGGGGACGTGGTGGGCCTGGGCGGCCCCCTGGAACTTATCGGCACTATCCGGGGAGATGTCGGCGGCCATGATCAAAAGCCCCGTATTCCCCTTCTTCAACTGTTCCAGCACCCGGTCCGAGCCCGAGACCAGCTTCCCCCCCTTGTTGGCCAGGGAGATGTATCCCGCGATCCTTTCCTCGAACCGCTCCCGCACCCGGCTTACCAGCCGGACGGCGTCAATTTCCCCCGTCGCCCCGAGCGCCCGTGCCAGCTGGCGCTTTTTCACCGCCTGGGTCAGGCATCCCGCCTTGAGGCAGGTGTAGGCCCCCCTTCCGGGAAGCTTCTGCTGCAGGTCGGGGACCACCTCCCCATCCGGGGAGAGGACGTAGCGGAGCAGCTCTCCCTTTACCAGGTTCGTCCGGCAGGCGACGCAGCTGCGCAGGGGTACTGCCTTGGGCATCGATTACTCCTCTTCGCCCACCGCCTCCGGTGCGACTTCCGGCTCGGCCGGCGCTTCTTCGGGTTCCGTTTCGGTCCCGTCATATGAGGCGAACTGCTGCAGTTCTGCCTCGGCCATGCGGGTCTCGCTCTTGATATCGATCTTCCACCCGGTGAGCTTGGCAGCCAGGCGCACGTTCTGGCCCCGCTTGCCGATCGCCAGGGAGAGCTGGTCGTCGGCCACGATGACCTCCATGGCCATATCCTCGTCGTCGACGTAGACCTTGGAGACCACCGCCGGTGCCAGCGCATTGCAGGCGAAGCGGGCGACGTCCTCGGACCAGGGTATGATGTCGATCTTCTCGCCGCGCAGCTCGGAGACCACGTTCTGGACGCGGCTGCCGCGCATGCCGACGCAGGCGCCCACCGGGTCGACGTCGCCGTCGTGGGAGTAGACGGCGATCTTGGCCCGCCCGCCCGGCTCGCGCACCACGCTCTTGATCTCGACGATCCCTTCTGCGATCTCGGGAACCTCGGCCTCGAAGAGCTTGGCGAGCATCTGGGGATGGGTGCGGGAAAGCATGATCTGCGGCCCCTTGGTAGTCATCCGGATCTCGGTGATGAGCGCCTTCACGCGGTCACCCTGGCGGTAGACTTCGCGGGGAGCCTGCTCC
This sequence comes from Geomesophilobacter sediminis, assembly GCF_016458275.1. GTDB lineage: Bacteria > Desulfobacterota > Desulfuromonadia > Geobacterales > Geobacteraceae > Geomesophilobacter > Geomesophilobacter sediminis. Next base: position 10,301 of record NZ_JAEMHM010000017.1, on the reverse strand, counting down.
TTGTGCGGCAAAAGCGCCTCGGCGCGCCCCAGGTCGACGATGAGGTCCCCTTTCTCGAAGCGGCGCACCACGCCGTTGACGATCTCGCCCTGGCGCTCCTGGAACTCGTTGAAGATGGTCTCGCGCTCGGCCTCGCGCACCCGCTGGATGATGACCTGCTTGGCGGTCTGGGCCGCGATCCGGGAGAAACCGCTCGCGTCCATCTTCATCCCGATGGAGTCGCCGATCTCGACGTCCGGGTCCTCTTCGCGCGCCTCATCCAGCTCGATCTCACGGTAGGAATCCTGAACTTCCTCGACGACGGTAACGAACTCGAACAGCTCCACTTCGCCGATCTCCGGGTTGTAATGGGCCTCGAGGTCCCGGGTGTTGCGGAACTTCTTATTGGCGGCGGTCAGGACGGCCTGTTCCAGCGCCTCCACCACCACATCCTTATCGATGCCCTTTTCCTTCACGATCTGGTCGATAGTGTGTTTGAGGTTAAAGCTCGTTTCCACGATTACGGTCTCCTTCGACTATGCTGAAATCTTTAAATATCAGTTCGGTATTAGAATTCGAACTCGAGGTTGGCCTTGGCCACCTTCTCCAGGGGAATGGAGGCGTTGGGTCCCTCGTTCAGATGAATTTTGACGGCGCCGGCCTCGACCCCGAGGAGTTTTCCGAGGAAGGTCTTGCGTTTATGACCCGCCTCATCCTCCAACAGTTCAAAGGTGCGCACCTTGACCAGCTTCCCGGCGTAGCGCTGGTAGTCCTCGATCTTCTTGAGCGGCCGACAGATGCCGGGGGAGGAAACCTCAAGGGTGTAGTGGCCGGAAATGAGGTCCTCGACGTCGAGCAGGTCCGAGAGTTCGCGGGAGACCGTCGAGCAGTCGTCCAGGGAAACCCCGCCCTCCTTGTCGATGAAGAGGCGCAGCACCATGTCGCGCCCCTCCCGCTTGTATTCCAGATCGACCAGCTCCATCCCGAGCGGCAGGAGGATTTGGCCGGCGATTTCGGTCACCCGCTCCGCTACGTCAACCTTTGGCATCTTGGCATTTCCCATAAAAAAAAGCGAGCCTGAGGAGCTCACTTTTGAGTGAACATTAACGTGTGTCGGTTTTTTACCACGGGAACACTCATTATGCAAGCGATTTTTTTAAAAAGCAAGGGGGTTTCCCGCGCTTTGACAGCGGGTTTAGCAGTTGTTTTTTTCACCCTATGGTGAGCAACGATTCATCCTCGTCAGAACTGCACCGCAATACCTGAAGATTTCTTACTCTTTACCCCCACCGCCGTCTCAATTTAGATGCACTCATCGAAGGATTCTGCTAAACTCCCGAGATCATCTTTGAGTATAGGAGGATCACAGTGCGCTCTCTCCTGGCTGCCCTGCTCACCGGTATACTATTAGTTTCCTCCCAGGCCATGGCTAAGACTCTGGTGCTCGAGGGATCACTGGCAAGCCGCATCTCTCTTGAGCAAAGGATGTCCTTTTCGGTACAGCAGGAGGTCGCGCAGCTGACCTTTACCTTCGCGCTCCCCGCCAATTTCTCCAATCGCGGCGTCGACCAGCAGGTCGACAACTTCCATCTCTCGGTCTCGCCGCGCCCGGCTTCTGTCAAAGACAAGACCGACGAGTTCGGCAACCGCTTCAAGGTGGTCACCTGGCAGGGACTCACCCAGGACGCCTCGGTGGCGCTCACCTTCGAGCCGCGCCTGAAGGCCCAGCTTTCCGCGATGGAAAGCAGCGCCCCCTTCCCCCTTTCCGGGGTTCCGGCCGGGGAGCAGATCTTCCTGAAGCCGACGCCCCTGGTCCAGGCCGACGACCCGGAAATGGCGGCCACGGCTCGATCCCTCACCGCACGCGCCACCAACGAATTCGAGGCGGTGAACGCGGTGCTGAACTACGTCGCGGACAAGGTGAAGTACACCTACAACCCCAAAAGCTACGACGCCCTCTACACTCTGAAGACCGGCAGCGGCAACTGCCAAAACTACGCCCACCTTTCCATGGCGCTCTTGCGCAGCGTCGGGATCCCGGCCCGTATCGTCGGGGGCATCAGTCTGAAAGAGCCGTGGAAGGTCCCCCTGGACAAGGGGAGTTCCCTGGTCCAGAGCATGGGCCAGGGGGGACACGCCTGGATGGAAATCTACTTCCCCGACCTGGGGTGGCTCTCCTACGACCCGCAGCAGTCCAAGCAGTTCACCTCGACCCGCCATGTCAAACAGACCCACGGGCTCGACTCCCATGACATCAACGACAGTTGGTCGGCGTCGCCCTATCTCCCCCAATATTCCGAGTCGGTGGACGCGAAGTTCCTCGACGACCAGATCGCGCTCAAACCGATGGGCTCGACCTCGCTCCCCCGCCCCTACCTGATGAGCAACGCCGTCAAGGCTGAGGCTCCCCAGGGGGCCGTTACGCCGCGCCCGGCCGAACCGCTGCCGCTCCCCTTGCCGGAAAAGCCGACCCCGCCCCCCCCGCCACCCGCCGCGGGCCAGACCGTGGAGTTCGGCAACATGGAGTTTCCCAACATGGTGGAAAACTTCCGGGTGGAAGGAAACCAGGGGGTAAGGGTCCTGGACAAGGAGACCTCGGCCTATGCCACCTCGGTGAACGTCTACGCCCAGGCGTTCCAGGTGGATCATCCGCTCGCCCTGTCCAGCATCGCCCTTGCCATGCACAAGTTCGGCGGCGACGGCTCAGTCTTCATCGACATCGTCACCGACGACCACGGCAAGCCGAGCCTGCCGACCGTAGGCGCCGGGTTCCGCTCCCGGCCGGTGCAGCTGGACGACATTTCCCGGCGCCCCGGCTACTACTGGGTCGAGTTTCCCTTCGAGCGGGGCGAAGTCTCCCTCAAGAAGGGGAAATACTGGGTCATCCTGCGCAAATCCGGCGAGGCGATCATGAACTGGTTCTATCTCCCCGGCAAGCCGTACAGTACCGGGGAGGACACCCGCTCCACCGCCAAGGGTTACCGCTGGGAGGACGTCCTCAACTGGGACTTCGTCTTCAAGGTGAAGGGGCAGATAATCGACAAGAAAAAGAAAAAGGGGGGTGACGTATGAGGTTGCGCGTCCTGGGGTGCTCCGGCGCCGAATTTCCGGGATTCCTGAGCTCGGCGTTTCTGCTCGACGATGCCATCCTGCTCGATGCGGGAACCATCGGGGCGGTCCTCACCGAGGAGGAGCAGTGGCGCATCCGGGACATCTTCGTGACCCATGCCCATCTGGACCACATCAAGGGGATACCGCTTCTGGCCGACAACGTGATCATCCGCAACCTGCAGCACCAGGTGACCGTCCACGCGATCCCCGAGGTCATCAAGGCGCTGCGCGAGCATCTGATGAACAACGTCATCTGGCCCGATTTCAGCACGATCCCCACCGCCGAGGCTCCGGTGATCCGCTACCAGGAGATCCACCCGGGCCAGGAGTTTGATTTTGGCGCCTACCGGTTCCGGGCGACCCCGGTGAACCACTCCGTTCCGGCCGTCGCCTACACCGTCGAGAAAGACGGCGCCCGGCTGACCTATACCGGCGACACCGGTCCGACCTACGAGCTTTGGACCATGGCCGGAGCGCTGGACGCCCTGATCGTGGAGGTCTCCTTTCCCAACGCGCTCGAGGAACTGGCCCTGCTGACCGGCCATCTCACCTGCAAGCTCTTGGAGATCGAACTCAAGAAGATGAAGAAGCTCCCCCGGCGGATCCTGGTCACCCACCCAAAACCGCAGTACCACGAAACGATCCGCGAGGAGGTCGCCCTCCTCCCGTTCGAGGGTTTGGAGTTGCTCAAGGAGGGCAACGTCTACGACTTCTAGAAATTCCAACCTGCTGAGCATCGTCGGCGACTTCACGCTGCACAAGCTGGTGACCCTCACCGAGCTGGTCACCCTTATCGCGCTCGCGTTCAAAAACGTCCTCCCCGGACGCCGGCCCGTTTTCCGGGTCCTTTTGAAGCAGATCTACTTCACCGGGCTGGAGACCCTGAAGGTCATCATGGTAATCTCGATCCTCCTCGGCACGGTGATCATCACCGAGGTGATCAGCCTGGTCGGGGTGGGGAACGAGGGGCTGACCGGCAAGGTCCTGGTCTGGGTTGTGGTCCGGGAACTGGGTCCGCTTCTGACCGCGATCATCGTCATCGCCCGCAGCGGCGCGGCAATCGCCACCGAACTCGGTTACATGAAGATCAACGGCGAGATCGACAGCATCGCCTCGCTGGGGATCTCGCCGGACCAGTATCTCATCATGCCCCGGATTTTCGGGGTGACTGCGGCGGTGGTGGTGCTGACCGTCTACTTCGAGATCCTCGCGGTCGCCGGTGGCTTCCTGGTGGCATCGCTTGGGTGGCACGTGCAGTACGAAACCTTTTCGCAGGGACTTTTCTCGGTGATGACGCTGACCGAACTGGGGCTGAGCCTTTTGAAGAGCATCGCCTTCGGGCTTTTCCTGTCCGCCGCCTGCTGCCGGCAGGGGCTCTACGTCGGCAAAAGCGCCACCCAGATCCCCCAGGCCGCGACCAAAGGGGTCATGCAGAGCCTGTTCCTGGTCTTCATCCTCGATGGTCTGATCACGGTCCCGGTGCTCTTTTTATGACGTCGCTCGCCGCCGCGTCGGAGACCGCAGTCGAGCTCAAGGAGGTCCCGCTCCCGGGCCTGGCACCGGTGAGTTTTTCCCTGAAGCCCGGGGAGATGGGGCTTTTCCTGACCGCGAAGGAAGAGGCGAGCGCCCTGCTCGCCCGGCTGGTCCTCGGGCTGGAACGTCATTCCGGGGGAAGCATCGTTCTTTTGGACGCCGACACCGCCGCGTTGAGCTACCGCGACTGGCAGCAGCTCCGGCAGCGGATCGGTTTTTCCCAAGGGAGCGGCGGTCTGGTCTCGAACCTCAAGGCATGGGAGAACCTCACCCTCCCCTTGTATTACCATCGGCAAGCGTCCCACCAGGAGGTCGAATCACTCGGGTTGGCGCTTTTGGAGCGGATCGGGTACACCGCGCGCTACATGGAACTCCCCGGGCATCTCACCCTGTTCCAGAAAAAGCAGGTCGGCCTGGCCCGGGCCCTGATCATGGACCCGGAGCTTGTCGTGTACGAATCGCCCGAGCAGGGCATCAACCAGCAGGAGAAGGAGCTTTTTTACCGGCTGATCCAAGAATTCCACCGGGAGCGCCCGGGCCGGGCCTCCCTCATCGTTTCCTGCCAGCCCGACAGCGTCGCCGCATTTGCCGAGGCGCGCCTGCTGGCACCGAAGGGGCAGCACGCATGATTCGAGAAGAGGATCCCCGCTTCATCAACCTGGAAAAGACGGTCGGCGCCTTCGTGATCATCGCCATCCTCGGCCTGGTCGCCGTCGCCGTCTCGATCGGGATCGACAAGGACCTTTTCGCCAAGAAGTACACCCTCACTTTCACGGCGGAAAAGGGTACCGGCTTTGCCCGCGGGATGCCGGTCAAGCTCTCCGGCTTCCGCATCGGCCGGATCAAGAGCATCGCCCTCAACGAACAGGCCCAGGTCGACATCGGGATCGAAATCGACAGCAAATACCAGAAATGGATCAAGCGGGACTCGACCGTGAAGCTCGTCAAGGAGGGGCTGGTCGGGGACAACATCATCGAGGTCTCGGTCGGCTCCACCAAGCAGGCGATGCTCAAAAACGGCGACTACATCGCCTACCAGAAGACCAAGGGGCTCGAAGAGGTGGCAAACGACGTCGCCGACCAGCTGAAACCGGTCCTTTACGAGGTGAAGGAAATCATCAGCTACGTCAACAACCCCAACGGGGATATCAAGCAGTCCCTGGCCAACATCCGGCAGTTGACCGGCGGGCTCAACCAGACGCGGACCCAGGTCGACGCCCTTCTGCTCGACTCGCGCCACCAGTTGGGCAAAATCGGCGGCAACGCGCAAACCCTCCTGGCCGAGGCGAAAAACCGCGTCGACGAGGTGGGGCCGGTCCTGGAGAAGGTGGACAGCTCGCTCGCCACCGTCGACGGCACCCTGGCGGGAATCCAGCTGGCGCTCCCGCCGCTGGTGGAAAAGCTCGACGCGACCTTAGGGCACGTGGAGAAGACGACCAAGGTCCTGGAGACCCACAGCGCCCGGTTCCTCCCCCAGGTAGCTCCGCTTCTGGGCAGGACGAGCGACCTGGTCCAGGATACCGACGACGTCGCCAAGGCGCTGAAGCAGACCTGGCCGTTGAAAAGTCACGTCCCGGTTTCGGATAAGGCGCTCGTGCCGGGGGACAGCTATGAATAGGGCGCTCCTTTTCCTGGTGCCGCTGGTCCTTTTCGGGTGCGCCGCGTCGGAGAAGGTCCCGGTCTCCCGGGCCCGGCTGGAGGCCGACGCGCACAACCGCCGCGGCATCCGGGCCGCCGCAACGGGAGAGACCGAGCTGGCCCTGGGGGAATTCGCCGCGGCGCAGCGCTCCAGTGCGTCGGTGGAAGATTCGGAGGGCGCGGCACTGGCGCTGCTTAACGGGGCGCGGGTAGCCCGTTTCGCCAACCGGACCACCCATTCGCGGACCTTGCTGAGCCAGGCGCTCCCGCTGGTTTCGGAACGCTCCGAGCTCTACCCCGAACTCGCCTTCGAACAGGCCAAGCTCGCCTTGGTCGGCGGCGACTTTGCGCCGGCCCGCCAGTGGGCCCAGCGTTCGGTGGATGCAGAAAAGGGAGGGCGGCTCAAGGCACGCCTGAACCTGCTGGGGAGGATCGAAGCCGCCGCCGGCCGATATCCGGAGGCGGAAAGTACCGCACTCAAGGGACGTGCGGTGCAGGGGGAGCCTGAGGAAACGGCCAATACCGACCGTCTCCTCGCCGAGATTTACCTGGCCACCGCGCGTCTGCCCCAAGCCCGGCAGGCTTACCTAGCTGCGCTCTCCGCCGACACGGAAGCCGGCCGGAGCGCACGGATCGCCGCCGATCTCACCGGCCTGGCACAGGTCGCGGCCAAGGAAGGTGCCCTTCCGGAGGCGATCACCTATTACCGCCGCGCGGCCGCGGTGCATCTTGCCCGTGGCGAGCGAAATCTCGCCGCACAAAGAATGAAAGCAGCCGGCCGTCTCCTGGAAGCATCAGGCAAAAAGGATGAGGGCGTCCAGGCTTATCTGCTGGGGGAGTCGTACCTTAAAGAAGCGCCTGCCGGGAATGTCATGCAAAAGGGGGGAGATTAACATGAAGAGAACGTTCGCAGCCGCCATCGTGATGGCAATCCTTTGCCTCGTCGGCTCCAGCGCCTTTGCCGCCACCATCGCCAAGGTCACCAACTGCAGCGGTTCCATATTTTTCCGCGACCGCAACAACGTTCCCTATCAGAAGCTGGACAAGGGGAAATCCCTTGCCGAGGGGGGATGGGTAAAAACCGGGGCCAACGGCTGGATCGAACTTACCCTGATCGACAATTCCCGGTTCACCATCGCCAACAACTCGGAGCTGGAGCTCGCTTCGCTCCACGTCGACCGGAACAAAAAGGAGGGGGTCTTCAACCTGACCCAGGGGAAGCTCCGCTCCTCGGTCACCAAGCTCTCCGGCCAGCAGACCTCCTACCAGGTGCGCAGCAAAACCGCGGTTGCCGGTATCAAAGGGACCGAGTTCCTCATGCTCTCGGAGGGGCCGGCGAACGTCTTTTTCGGCAACGAAGGGACGGTGAAGGTAAGCGGGCAGCAGGAAGGGAGCGAACCGCTCCCCCCGGGTTCGATGACCCAGACGACGCGGGGCTACCGCCCGATCGAAAGCGTCCAGGTGGAACCGGGGACCCCGATCGCCGAGGCGAAATCCGCTTTCGAGGCGGCTACCGCGGCGGCACCGCCCGAGGACTGGCTGGCGTCGGACAACCTCCCCAACATCCTTGCCCGCTGGAACGTCAATTACGGCCACTACCTCGCCGATTCGGGCAAGTACGAGCAGGCACTGCAGGTCTTCCAGATCGCCCTCGACCTGAGCAAGCTCGCCGACATCCGCTGCGACGCCCGCCTGGAGCGCGGCGCCGTCCAGGGGCGTTTCCTCTCCAACCCGGAAGCGGCCCTGGCGGAGTACGAGCTGATCATCGAGGAGTATCCCTCCGCCCCGCAAGCCGAGACCGCGCTTTTCTACATCGGGCAGGTACTCTACGAGCTCTCGTTCAAGGAGCGGGCGACGGCACGCTTCAAGGAGTACCGCAGCAAATACCCGCAAGGGAAACACCGCGGCAACGTCGACACCCTGCTGAACCTTTTGGACAAGTAACCTGGGCTGAGTTTTTCTCCGGCCCCAAGGGCCCGGGGGCCCCGATCCCGAATTATTCATTCACTTTAGCGGCGTTACCTGCTATATAGGGGTGCTGCCGTAAAATTCACCACCGGAAGAGAACCTGCCTATGAAATACATCAGCACCCGGGGGAACATCGCCCCCATCAACTTCAAAGAAGCCGTGATGATGGGACTTGCCACCGACGGAGGGCTCCTCCTGCCGGAATCGATCCCCCAGGTCTCCCCGGAGACCCTTAAAGAGTGGCGCACCCTCTCCTACCCCGAGCTTGCTTTTGCCGTCATCTCGCTGTACGCCGACGACATTCCGGCTGCGGATCTGCGCGGGCTCATCGACCGCTCCTACGCGACCTTTTCCCATCCCGAAATCACCCCGCTGGTCGCGGTGAACGGGGTGCAGATCCTGGAACTCTTCCATGGGCCGACTCTCGCCTTCAAAGACGTCGCCCTCCAGCTCCTGGGGAACCTCTTCGAATACCTCCTCAAGGAGCGCGGCGAGAAGATGAACATCATCGGCGCCACCTCCGGCGACACGGGAAGTGCCGCCATCGCCGGGGTGCGCGGTAAAGAGAACATCAACATCTTCATCCTGCACCCGCACCTGAAGACCTCTCCGATCCAGGCCCTGCAGATGACCACGGTCCTCGACGCCAACGTCCACAACATCGCGGTCAAGGGGACGTTCGACGACTGCCAGCAGATCGTGAAGGAGCTCTTCAACGACCTCACCTTCAAGAAGGAGTACGCCCTCGGCGCGGTCAACTCGATCAACTGGGCCCGGGTCCTCGCGCAGGTGGTTTACTACTTCTACGCCTGGTGCCGCCTTCCGGAGGGTGCCGAGGTCACCTTTGCCGTACCTACCGGCAACTTCGGGGACATCTTCGCCGGCTACCTTGCCAAAAGGATGGGGCTTCCGGTGCGCAAGCTCCTTCTCGCCACCAACGAGAACAACATCCTCAGCCGTTTCGTCGAGGCCGGTGATTATTCCCTGGGCCAGGTGGTGCAGACCGTCTCCCCGTCCATGGATATCCAGCTCGCTTCCAATTTCGAACGTTATCTGTTCTACCTCTACGGCGAGGACCCGGCTCACGTACGGGCGGCGTTCGCCACCCTGGCGGAAACCGGAAGAATTCCGTTCACCCAGGAAGAGATGGAGCAGGTCCGGACGGAATTTCTCTCCTGCAGCGTCGGTGAAGAGCAGACGCTTGCCACTATTGCCTCTTTCCATAAGGAAACCGGCTACATCCTCGATCCGCACACCGCGGTCGGCGTCTGCGGCGCCTTGGAGAAGGTCAAGGATGGTTCCATTCCCGTCTGCCTCGCTACCGCGCATCCAGCGAAATTCGGAGATGCTGTACAGCAGGCGATCAGCACCCCCACTCCCCTTCCGCCGCAGCTGGCGGCCCTGGAAGGACTCCCTTCCCGCTGCGAGGTGATGGATGCCGACCGCTCTGCGGTGAAACGTTTCGTGGAGGAAAAGGCGGGCCAGCGGCACTGATGGGTAAAGAAGTACGCATCGACTGGAACGAGATCGACACCGTGCTCCTCGACATGGACGGCACCATCCTGGACCGCCATTTCGACGACCATTTCTGGTTGGAGCACGTCCCCAAAAGGTATGCGGAAAAAGCCGGTATCTCTCACGATGCAGCCAAGGAAAAGCTCTACCGGCTCTTCCACTCCCAGGAAAACACCCTGAACTGGACTGACCTGGATTACTGGTCGGCGCAGTTGGACCTCGACATCCCGCTTCTGAAGCGGGAGCTGCGCCACCTCATCGCGGTGCACCCCTCCGTAACCGATTTTCTCCTCTTCCTCGAGCGTCACGGTAAAGGTGCCTACCTGGTCACCAACGCCCATTTCAAGACGCTTGATCTCAAACTCGCCACCGTCCCCATCGCGCAGCACTTTGCCGGCATCTTCTCAGCCCATGAGATCGGCCTCCCCAAGGAAGACCCCGCCTTCTGGAAAAAACTCCAGGAGCGGATCCCGTACGCGCCCAGTGTTGTCCGGTTAGCTTTTTGCTTTAAAAAAGTTGTTCAGTACAGTCATTTTTTTCTTGACGTCTGCGTAGA
>NZ_JAEMHM010000016.1 GCF_016458275.1 Geomesophilobacter sediminis | reverse complement strand
GTTCTCAATCATTTACGAGGGAAGAATGCCCGTTATGTAGCCGATGGGGCATTTACACAAAATCCTTTACACGCCCAAATCCGAGGTGGGGAGGGCTATCGGCTGGCATCGCCTGTAGGAGCGGCATTCCTGTCGCGATTGCGGGCGTTTATCGCGACACGAATGTCGCTCCTACAGCCAAATGAACAACTGTCATAAAAAAAGGGCGCTCCGGAAAGAGCGCCCTTTTTCATCACGATTGCATCGACTACATCTTGCTCAGCAGCGGAACGATGAGCAGGGAGACGATGTTGATGATCTTGATCATCGGGTTGACGGCCGGGCCCGCGGTGTCTTTGTACGGGTCGCCGACGGTGTCGCCGGTAACGGCAGCCTTGTGGGCCTCGCCACCTTTGCCGCCGTGGTAGCCGTCTTCGATGTATTTCTTCGCGTTATCCCAGGCGCCGCCGCCGGTGGTCATGGAGATAGCGACGAAGATGCCGGTGACGATGGTGCCGACGATCACGCCGCCCAGGGTCTCGACGCCCAGGGTGAAGCCGATGATGATCGGAGCGGCGATCGGAATGATGCCGGGGAGGACCATCTCACGAAGAGCGGTCTTGGTGACGATGTCCACGCAGGAGGCGTAGTCCGGCTTGCCGGTCCCTTCCATGATGCCCTTGATCTCACGGAACTGGCGGCGGACCTCTTCAACGACCGATCCGCCGGCCTTGCCGACCGCTTCCATGCAAAGAGCAGCGAAGTAGTAGGGCAGCATGCCGCCAAGGAAGAGGCCGACGATGATCTTGGGATTGGAAAGGTCGAAGGAGACGATCTTCCCGGCAGCCTTCAGCTCATCCACGTAGGAGGTGAAGAGGATGACGGCAGCCAGACCGGCGGAGCCGATCGCGTACCCCTTGGTGACGGCTTTGGTGGTGTTGCCAACCGCGTCGAGCGGATCGGTGACGTTACGAACGGAGTCGTCCAACTCGGCCATTTCGGCGATGCCGCCGGCGTTGTCGGTGATCGGCCCGTAGGCGTCCATGGCGACGACGATACCGGTAAGCGAGAGCATGGAGACGGCGGCGACTGCGATGCCGTAAACGCCGGCGCAGTTGAAGGCAACGATGATGCCGGCGGAGATGACGATAACCGGGAGGGCGGTCGACTTCATGGAGATGCCGAGACCCGCAATGATGTTAGTGGCATGACCGGTAGTGGATGCCTGAGCGATATGCTTGACCGGGCCGTACTCGGTGGCGGTGTAGTACTCGGTGATCCAGAAGATGGCACCGGTGACCACCAACCCGACGATGGCAGAGATGAAGATATTGGTGGCGCTGTAACCGGTCGGGTTGCCGTCCGGGAACATCTGGACCGTGACGAAGTAGAAGGCGATGCAGGCGAGCACGCCGGAGGCGATCAGCCCTTTGTAGAGAGCGGGCATGATCTTCTGATTGGCGCCCAGCTTGACGAAGAAGGTGCCGATGATGGAGGCGATGATGGAGATGCCGCCCAGGATCAGCGGATAGTTGACCGCGCCGGCAAAGTTGTTGAATGCCATGGCGCCCAGCAGCATGGCGGCGATCAGGGTTACCGCATAGGTCTCGAAAAGGTCGGCAGCCATGCCGGCGCAGTCACCCACGTTGTCGCCAACGTTGTCGGCGATAACGGCCGGGTTGCGCGGATCGTCCTCGGGAATGCCGGCTTCAACCTTCCCCACCAGGTCAGCGCCGACGTCGGCCCCCTTGGTGAAGATACCGCCGCCCAGACGGGCGAAGATGGAGATGAGCGAACCGCCGAAGCCAAGGCCCACGAGCTGGTTGACCACTTCCTTGACCGGAGCGCCCGGCATCATGATCTGCAGAGCCATGTAGTAACCGGCCACACCCAAAAGGCCCAGGCCGACTACCAGCATGCCGGTAATGGCGCCCCCCTTGAAGGCGACGTTGAGGGCCTTGTGAATCCCAGATTTTGCCGCCTCGGTGGTGCGCACGTTGGCGCGGACCGAAACGAACATCCCAATGAAGCCGGTAAGGCCGGAGAAGATGGCGCCGATGGCGAAGCCGACTGCCGTCTTGATGCCCAGCGTTGCAGCGATGATGACGAACATGATCACGCCGACGACCCCGATGATGGTGTACTGGCGCTTCATGTAGGCGCCCGCCCCCTCCTGGATCGCAGCGGCGATCTGGCGCATCCGGTCACTCCCCTGGGGAAGGCCCAGGATCCACTTGGCCGAGATGAGCCCGTAGGCCACCGCCACCACGGCGCAGACCAGGGCGAACACTACCGCATACTGTTCCATTGAAAACATCCTCCTCTTCTAACATTCCTGGGATAAAAGTGCAGCGGCATAGGGGCCGCGATGGTAGACCAAAGTGAGTTATATTAAATGGATTTATTTGTCAACCAATTTTCGTTTCCCGCTCGAACCTTTACGCCCGCTTGGCGCGCCCCATCGGCGTAAGATGTTGCGCATTCAGATCCGAATATGTATCATGAGCGCTGGCCCGGAAACGGCTGGTGCTATGGATATGCATGACTGGCAGGTAACCGAGGGAGGACCGGCATGATCGACTTCCGCTGCGGCGACAACGTGTTTCCCGCCGAGCTCCCACCGGAGCGTGTGCTTGCCGTGCTGCGCCCCCAGGGAATCTCCCCCGCCGGCGCCCCCGAGGAACTGGTCGAGCGCGCCCTTGACGGCTGCGCCGATCAGCTGAGCCGCTTCCAGGCCGGGGAAAAGGTCGTGATCGTCACCTCGGACATCACCCGCGCCACCGGGAGCGAGGTGTATCTTCCGATCCTGGTCGATCGTCTGAACCGTGCCGGCATCCCGGACCGGGACATCGAGATCGTCATTGCCCTGGGGATCCACCGCAAGCAGACCGAACCCGAGCATCGCAAGATCCTGGGCTCGCTGTTCGGGAGGATTCGGGTCAGCGACCACGACTGCGACGATCCCGGGCAGCTCATCTATTTGGGCAACACCTCCACCGGCGTACCGGTCGAACTGAACCGGACCGTGGCCGAGGCGGACCGCCTCATCCTCACCGGCACCGTGACCTTCCATTACTTCGCCGGCTTCGGAGGAGGACGCAAAAGCATCCTCCCCGGCGTCGCCAGCCGGAAGAGCTGCATGGCCAGCCACTTTGCCGTCCTGAACCCGGGAGAGGGAACCGGCAAAAGCAAGCTCGCGGTAACGGCGAATCTGGAGGGGAACCCGGTGCACCAGGCGATGTACGAAGCCTGCGCCATGCGCCCGCCGGAGTTCATCCTGAACACGGTTCTCTCCGCCGACAAGAAGATCGTCGCCGCCTTTGCCGGTGACTGGCGGGAGGCGCACCGGGAAGGGTGCAGTTTTCTCTCGGCACATTTCAGCTATCCGGTCGCCGAGCTCGCCGACTTGGTGGTGGTTTCCTGCGGGGGCTTCCCGAAGGACATAAATACAATACAGGCGCACAAGTCGATGGAGTACGGCAGCCATGCGCTCAAGCCGGGCGGGGTGATGATCCTGCTGGCCGAATGCCGCGACGGACACGGGAACCCGACCTTTTTCAACTGGTTCGGCTATCCCACCTGCGCCGAGTTGGAAACGGCGCTGCGCCGGCGCTACGAGATCAACGGTCAGACCGCCTGGTCGGTGAAGGAGAAGGCGGGACGCTTCCGGGTGATCCTGGTCACCTCCCTGCCCGAAGAGGAAGTGCGGACCATGGGGATGACCCCGGCCCGCGACCTCAAGCAGGCGCTCGACCTGGCGGCCGACTGGCTCCCGAAGGATTACACCAGCTACCTCATTCCCGAAGGGGGCGCGGTGCTGCCGGTATTGAAATAGTATTCGCGCCAGCGATGGCGCTCCCACTGTGTTGGCCAACATGTTCGGAGCTTAGAGGCTGCTATTGCCCCGCACCTCCCTTCACGTCCCCTCCCCTTCAAGGGGAGGGACAGGGTGAGGATGGGGTTGATGGTTACCAACTTCTTTAATCACACTAACTTCTTTAATAGGCACTACCGTGCCGATGAAAGGTAACGCATGCTGAAACCGCAGGTAATGGAACAGTTGAAGAAGATCGTCGGAGCGGAGAACTTCGCCACCGGCGCGCAGGAGTTGATCTGCTACGGCTACGACGCCACCCAGATGGAATTTCTTCCGGACTGCGTCGTGCATCCCGCCGACGCCAACGAGGTATCCCAGATCCTGAAGCTCGCCAATGTCGAAAAGTTCCCGGTCTTTCCCCGCGGCGCCGGGAGCGGCTTCACCGGCGGCGCCCTGCCCAAGGGGGGGGGCGTGGTGCTCGTCACCACCAGGATGAACAAGATCCTGCGCATCGACACCGACAACCTGGTGGCCGAGGTCGAGCCAGGGGTGGTCACCGAGCAGTTCCAGATAGAAGTGGAGAAGCTCGGCCTTTTCTACCCTCCCGACCCGGCGTCGCTCAAGTTCTCCACCCTGGGGGGAAACGTTGCCGAATGCGCCGGCGGCCCCCGCGCCGTCAAGTACGGGGTGACCAAGGATTTCGTCATGGGTCTCGAGGTGGTCGTGCCGACCGGCGAGATCATCCGGACCGGCGGCGAAACCGTGAAGGGGGTGGTCGGCTACGACCTCACCAAGCTTCTGTGCGGCTCGGAAGGGACGCTGGGGATCATCACCAAGATCATCTTCAAGCTCCTCCCCTACCCGGCGGCCAAGAAGACCATGCTCACCGTCTTCGACTCCATCGACGGCGCCGCCCAGGCGGTCTCGACCATCATCAAGGGGAAGATCATCCCGACCACCCTGGAGTTCATGGACCACGCCACCCTTACCTGCGTCGACCGCCGTTTCAACCTCGGGCTTCCTGCCGAGGGTCGCGCGGTGCTTCTGATCGAGGTCGACGGCGATCCGGACCTGATCGAAAAGCAGGCCGGCGCCATCCACGACCTGATCCAGCCGCTGGGGCTGGTGCAGTTCCGCGTCGCCAAGAACGCGGCGGAAAGCGAGGAGCTCTGGCGGGTGCGCCGGCTGGTCTCCCCGTCGTTGCGCGACGTGAACCCGGACAAGTTCAACGAGGACATCGTGGTGCCGCGCAGCAAGGTGCCCGACGTCATCCGGAAGATCGAGGTGATCCAGCAGCGCTACGACATCCCGATCGTGAACTTCGGCCACGCCGGCGACGGCAACATCCACGTGAACATCATGATCGACAAGTCGCAAGCCGGGCAGGAAGAGAAGGCGCACCAGGCGATCAAGGAAGTTTTCCAGGCCGCGCTCGATCTGGGCGGGACCATGTCCGGCGAACACGGCGTGGGGCTGGCCAAGCAGCCGTACATTCCGCTGGAGCTCTCCGCCGAGCAGATCGGGGTGATGCAGGGGATCAAGCGGGCGCTGGACCCGAACAACATCCTCAATCCCGGGAAGATGTTCCCGGCGTGACCTAGCCCGACCCGCTCACCTCGCGGAAAACTTTCGGGGTGCACCCTGTTTTTTTGCGGAGCAATCGCCCAAACGTCCCTCCCCCGCAAGGGAAGGGGGGATACTGTCATGGATTTTAAGGAAAGAAGCTTACGATGACCAAGAAGAACTCCCCGCTGGAGCGGGTGGAGAAAGAGCTTAAAAAATG
Organism: Geomesophilobacter sediminis; assembly: GCF_016458275.1. Classification (GTDB taxonomy): domain Bacteria; phylum Desulfobacterota; class Desulfuromonadia; order Geobacterales; family Geobacteraceae; genus Geomesophilobacter; species Geomesophilobacter sediminis. Next base: position 127,603 of record NZ_JAEMHM010000016.1, on the reverse strand, counting down.
CGTCAAGTGCGGAGCGTGCCGGGCCAACTGCCCCGCCTTCTCCGCCTTCCAGAGAGAACCGGCGGTCGCCCGCGGCAAGGTCGCCCTCGCCCAGCACATCATGAAGGGGGACATCACCCTGGACGACGGCAGCTATGCCGCCATGTCCAAGTGCCTTCTGTGCGGCAGCTGCGTGGAAAAGTGCCCCAACGTCGTCCCCACCGACGAGATCGTGGTCGCCGCCCGCGAGGCCTTGGCGCAGCAGCGCGGCCTGACCACCTTCCACCAGGCGGTAGGCCGGGTGGTCGCCAACCGCTCCCTCATGAACTTGGGCGCCCTGGCCGCACGCATCCTCGGGCCGCTCTTCTTCCGCAAGGTCCCCGCCACCTCGGGTTTAAGGCTCCGGTTCCCGCTCCCCTTCCTGGGGGGGACGCGCCACATCCCGCAGCTCGCCAAGAAACCGTTTTTGAAACGGCACCCGGAAGAGATCCCGGGAAAGCCGGGCCAGCCGCGGGTCGCCTTCTTCGTCGGCTGCATGAGCAACTTCGTCTACACCGAGATCGGCGAGGCGACGCTTGCCCTTTTGCAGCACATGGGATGCACCGTGGTGATCCCGAAGCTGCAGAACTGCTGCGGCCTCCCCGCCATGTCCGGCGGCGACATCAACACCGTCCGCGAGCTTGCCGAAAAGAACCTGGCCGTCTTGGAAGCCTGCCGCGCCGACTACGTGGTCACCTCCTGCGCCACCTGCGGCGGCGCACTGCACCGCCTCTATCCCCTGGTGGTCGGCAAACGCAACCCGGAGCTCGCCGAGCGCCTCAAGGCGCTGGCGGACAAGTGCATCGATACCGCGGTACTTTTGCAGAAACTCGGTTTCAACCCGGAGGAGACCGGCGGGGGCGAAAACCTCAAGGTCACCTACCACGACCCCTGCCACCTGCGCACCGCGGGCATCACCAAGGAGCCGCGCCGGCTGCTCACCGCGACGCCGGGGGTCCAGCTCGTCGAGATGGAAGGAGCCGACAAGTGTTGCGGCCTGGGGGGAACCTTCAACGTCTACCACTACGACAGCTCCATGAAGATCAATGCCGGCAAGACCGCCGCGATCCAGGCCACCGGTGCGGACGCGGTCGCCACCGGCTGCCCCGGCTGCATGATGCAGCTCTCCGACGGCCTGAAACAGGCCGGCGATAAAACAAAGGTTATCCACACCGTACAGCTTCTCGCGTCAAAGATCCGGCGGTGACGCGGCGCCCGCGCCGCTCCCGCCCCTCCCCCCCCTTTTTTCCTTCTCCCTCCAACCCCCTGTTTTTCGGCGTATTTTCTCGTATACGTCGTTTTTTTTATTGACTTTTGCCAAGCAAAACCTTATGTAGGCTTACGTTCACGTCACCAATAGAACATCAGTTCTTGATTCCGTTTTCCCGGCAGCAACCATGGTTCCCCACCACCGGTCAAAACCGGACACGGAATGCGCATTTTCCCTGCACAGGGCCCGCAGAATTACGTTTCTGCCAATAATATCAGGGAGATATCCCCAGGCGTCCCGTTTTAAAACAGCAGGTTGCATCCCCCACCACCGATCGCGGAACCCTTGTTGGCCCCTTCCTGCCTCAGGCAGAACCTAGTCACAAGCTAGTTTTCGCCAACCGTTTGCGGACACCCTCCCGAACGCAGGCACCCAGTCGAGCAGCAGCAGGGGACGGGCTTCCGCCACCGTCGCTTTTCCGTGTACGTAAAGGAAAAAGCCCGCCCCGATACCGCCTCCGATCCGGCTCGACGACAAAGGCCTCCTCTTCGAGGCGGCAGCTTCCGGCCCTTGTGTCCGGAACGCCCGGCCGGACCGCTTCGGCCCCCGCTCCCCGCGGCCGGCGCCCACGCGCCGGTCTTTGCATGTGCTATCGGCTTTAAAGCCTGAAATTTCTATCGGTCGGAGGAGTGCCCATGAGTCGTACCCCCATCAATCTCTTATCACCCCATTCACGGAAAGGATGAGCCCATGTCCAATAAAGCAATCAAACCCTCATTGAAAAACCCGTTCATCGAAGAGCAGAAGATCGAGTTCAACATCCCCGGTGAGATCGCCCGCGCCACCGGCGGCTACGAAGAGGCGATGCAGGCCGGCCACGACCTGATCCAGCGCCCGATCAAGTCGGTGAAGATCGACCAGGTCGAGAAACAGCATTTCAAGAAAAGGATGACGGTCTGGGAGAGGATCAAGGTCCTCACCGAGGAAGAGCCCAACATCCTGTTCCAGAACTGGGGCAAGAACCTGGACGGCGCCTCGCTGGTCACCGGCATCCTCAACATCCAGGGTCGCGACGTCGCCCTCTACGGCCATGACTTCACCGTGCGCGCCGGCTCCATCGACGCCACCAACGGCCGCAAGCTGGCGCTTCTTTTCCAGATGGCCGCCGAGAAGGGGATCCCGGTCATCGGGATGAACGACTCCGCCGGCGCCTTCGTTCCGGCCGGGGTGGGCGGTCTCGACGGCTACGCCGAGGCCTTTACCGCGCTGCGCAGGATCTCCGGCGTGGTCCCCTCCATCATGTGCATGTTCGGCTTCAACGCCGGCGGCGGTTCCTACCTGCCGCGCCAGGGGAGCTTCGTCATCCAGCCCAAGGAGACCTTCTTCGGTCTCACCGGCCCCGGGGTCGTCAAGAGCGTCCTGGGCGAGGACATCACCCCGGAAGAACTGGGTGGACCGAAAGTCCACAGCCAGTCCGGCGTCGTCGACCTGACCGCCGAGGACGAGGTCGGCGCGCTGCGCATCGCCGTCGAGCTCCTCAAGTACATTCCGGACAACAACTCGGTGGCCGCCCCCTTCATCCCGACCACCGATCCGTTGGACCGCAAGACCTGGGAGATTAACACCCTGTTCAAAAAGGCGTTCAACTCCCCGACCGGCTTCAACACCCCGTTCGACGTCTCGATCATCATCCAGCAGATCTGCGACCACGGTGACTACTTCGAACTCCAGCCGACCCGTGCCCGCAACGTGGTCACCGCTTTCGGGCGCCTGGGCGGCAACGTCGTCGGCTTCGTCGCCAACAACTCGGCGGTCGACTCCGGCCAGATCGACTGCGACGCGGCGTACAAGATCGCCCGCTTCAACCGCTTCTGCAACATCTACAACATCCCGATCATCTTCATGGAAGACACCACCGGCTTCCTCCCGGGTCGCGAGCAGGAATCCCGCGGCATCGTCCACGCCGGCCGCGCCATGCTCGACTCCATCGTCGACATCCGGACCCCGCGCATCCTGCTCATCATCCGGAACGCCTACGGCGGGGCCTACGCTTCCTACAACAACTACCCGACCGGCGCGGACCTCGTCCTGGCCCTTCCCACCACCCGCCTCGCGGTCATGGGTCCGGCCGGCAAGGAGTTCGTCTACAAGGACGAGCTGCGCAAGATCCGCAGTGCGGTCATGGAACGGGTCAAACGCGGCACCCAGGAGCGCGTCGAAGCCGGCGTGAAGCCGGAAGCCGCCAAAGCGGACGCCGAGAAGGAAGCCGCCGAGTGGCTCAAGGCGGAAGAGGCGGTCCTCAACCTGCGCTACGAGAAAGAGTTGATGAACCCGAGGGAGGCGCTGAGCCTCGGTTCCATCTCCTCGCTGGTCATGCCGACCGACCTTCGCAAGGTCCTGGGCGAGAACATGAACTTCCTGCTGCGCCACTACAAACCCGGCCCGATGATGGCGGTGCAGCGCGAGTTCCACTAAGAGCGAGGCCGCGGCCCGGGCGCTTCCGCTGCCCGGACCGCGCGCTGGACGATCTGAAATCACCCATTTCATATTTTCCGATTGGAGATAAAGACCGATGGCATATACCTCTGAAAAGTACACCCACAATCCGCTGATCCACCGGGACCGCCGCCTCGGCAAGGCTTCCTCCCCCTGGGTCGCCTCGTTTTCCTGCGAGAACCTCAAGCCGCTCATCGTCTGCCGCGGGCCGATCCGCAAGGAGGCGATGGACGTCTACGCCGAGATGGGGATCACCCATTTCGGGATCCTCCTCTCCGAGAAGGACTCCATCGTCTACCCGAACGCGCTGGCTCCCGAGCTGCGCACCCTGACCGACTCCAACCGCGTGCACCGGGTACCCGACTACACCGGCGCGAGCAAAGAAGAGCGCGTCGAGCGCATCGGCCAGATCATCGGCATCGCGCTCGATAACGGCTACGACTCCATCTTCGCCGGCTACGGCTTCATGGCCGAGGACGACGAGTTCGTCGCGGCCATCGAGAAGGCCGGCCTCAAGTTCATCGGCCCCTGCTCCGCCACCCAGGCCGGCGCCGGCAAGAAGGACGAGGCCAAGCGCACCGCACTTTCGGTGGACGTCTCGGTTACCCCCGGTATCGACAACGTCACCGCCCGGACCCTGGTCAAGAAGCACTCCAGCCGCGAGAAGCTGGTGGCGCTCGCCAACTCCGACGGGCTCAAGGTGGACAAGAAGATCCTGGACGACAAGAACCTCTCCCTGGAGGAGCTCGCCGACCACATCCTCTACGCCTCCTACGACAAGGGGATCGACCTCTTCTCGATCGAGGAGCTCTGCGCCCAGGTCCAGACCGAAGCGGCCGAGATGTTCAAGAAGTTCCCCCAGAGCCGGATCCGTCTCAAGGCGATCGGCGGCGGCGGTGGGAAGGGACAGCGTCTTCTGGGCGCCGGCCTTTTGAACGTCAAAAACCCCGACGACGCGCTGATCGCCAAGGAGTGCGCCGAGGCCCCGGGTCTGGTGCGCGAGATCCTGAACGAGGTGAAAGCCAACGGGGTGGGGGACAACAAGAACATCCTGATCGAGCTCAACATCGAGCAGACCCGCCACAACGAGATCCAGCTTCTCGGCAACGGCGAATGGTGCATCGCCCTGGGGGGCCGCGACTGCTCCCTGCAGATGCACGAGCAGAAACTCCTCGAGGTCTCGGTGACCCAGGAAGGGCTCATGGCCGAGATCGAGCGCGCCAAGGCCGCCGGCAAGCCGGAGCAGGTCAAGGCTTTGGAGAGCGATCTCCAGGTCCTCAAGCGGATGGAGGAGCAGAGCGAGCGCTTCGGCAAGGCGGTAGGCCTTGACTCCGCCTCCACCTTCGAGTGCATCGTGGACCGCGACCGCCACTACTTCATGGAGGTGAACACCAGGATCCAGGTCGAGCACCGGGTCACCGAGCTCTGCTATGCTCTGAAGTTCACCAACCCGGACGACCCGAAGGACTTCTTCATGGTCGAGAGCCTCGTCGAGGCGATGGCTCTGCTTGCCGAGCACAAGAAGCGGCTGCCGCGCCCGGAGCGCATCGTCCGTTTCAACGCCTCCGTCGAGGCGCGCCTGAACGCGACCGACGCATCGCTTTCGCCGCACGCCGGCGGGATCATCCGCTACTGGTCCAAGCCGATCGAAGGGGAGATCCGCGACGACCAGGGGATCAGCATGCTCAACCCGGACACCGGGATGTTCATGAAATACCGCGTCGCCGGCGCCTACGACTCCAACATCGCGCTGCTCCTCACCAAGGGCGATAACCGCCAGGACAGCTACGAGCACATGAGCGAGGTGATCCGCTCCACCACCCTGCGCGGCTCTGAGCTCGCCACCAACCTCGAGTTCCACTACGGCCTGGTCAACTGGTTCCTGGGGCGCAACGTCATGGCCAAGCCGACCACCCGCTTCGTGGTCCCCTACCTGACCCTGGTCGGCCTGCTCAAGGAAACCGCGAACAAGATCGACCCGGTCTACGCGTTTTTGCAGATGAAGAAGTACTACCAGAAGAAGATCAGCGACGCCTTCGCCAGCGAGCCCGAGGTGGCCGCCAAGGAGGCCAAGAACATCTCCAGCCTGCTCGACCGCAAAGGGACCTTGATTACCCGCCCGATCGAGCGCCTTTTGGGCGATCCGCACCTCCTCTCCGGGTGGCTGTCGATGAACACCAAGAACTTCCGGATGGACGAGAAGGGGAAGGTGGTCTGGCTGAGAAACCCGGTCGGGGTGTTGAACGAGACCTACGAGTACCTGCACATGGGGTACCGTCCCCACAAGCCGGCCGCCGAGATCATCTGGAGCCACGACAACGAGCTTCTGCAGCAGGCACTCGCCTTCTCGCGCACCATCCGCCAGCACTTCGGCCTGGCCCGCGACGAGTACCACAAGCTGACCGAGATCCTCGCCAACGACAAGCCGCAGGGGGGCTTCGACGCCGAGAAGTGGGAGCAGATCCGCTCCGCCCACTTCGGCTACGAGGCAGGCCTGGAGATGCTCGGCATCCTGTTCCAGGTCGGCATCGCCACCAAGTTCTGGGACCTCAAGGTGGAGGACGACCTGGAGATCACCATCCCCGAGCACCTCACCGACCCGGAGCTGCAGGCCCGCATGAAGAAGATCCTGGTTCCGCCGCCAGCCACCAAGGCCGACGAGATCGTCTCCGTCTGCGGCGGCATGTACTACGGCCAGGAAGCCCCGGGCATGCCCCCGTTCGTCAGCGAAGGGATGCACTTCGAAAAGGGGCAGCCGCTCTACATCATCGAAGTCATGAAGATGTTCAACAAGATCTACGCTCCCTTCTCCGGGACCATCGACAAGATCGTCATCACCGGCGGCGACGGCACCATCGTCTCCAAGGGTCAGCCGCTCTTCAAGATCACCCCGGACGAGAAGTTCGTCGAGGTCGACGAGGCCCAGGTCGAGAAGGAAAAGCGGACCGTCACCGGCGAGTACCTCCAGGCGGTCCTCGCCTAAAAGGCACAGCGGAGACCGGAAGAAAAACCTGCATAAAACAACAGAGGGCTCCGAAAATCGGAGCCCTCTGTTTATCAGCTTAGGAAGTTTGGCAATACCAACTGAGGGTTTGCCACTGATTAATGTCCATGGGTTCTGGCTGGTCCCCCAGCCCCCAGTCCTTGCCCCCCGCGTTTACGCTGCGGCGAAGAACTGATCCCCCTCGACGCACTCGGAAAGCGCTTCGAGAAAGGTGGCGGCCTGGGAGTCGTTGACGATGGCGACGGCGCCGTGGTTCACCGACCAGGCCGAGCCGCAGGTGCGGCACTCGCGAAGCCCTACGTTGAACCCGCCGGAACGCAGTTCGATGCTCTCGCTATCATGGTTTTTGCAGACGGGGCATTGCATGTGGATCTCCTTTTCATCCCGGATTCGGGACGCAAAAACTTAATTTTTGTAACGACTATAGAGGGACCAATTTTTAATATCAAGCACTTTTTGCGGAAAAATCCTTTTAAAACAACATGTTACAACGATTTTTGTTTTACTGACCCTACCGGCATTTTATAATTCTCGCAAAAATAAAACGACCCGGGAAGGCCAGACCGGACTTTTCTGAGCGTAACTCGCTGTTTTCACTGGTAGACACAAAAGCAGATCACCATTTTAAAAGTAGAACATCAAAAATCGTATTCCGGTGCCGTTTTAGTTCAATTAGAAAAATTAATTTTCTTGATTCAGAGGGCGGTTCGGCATATTACGATGTTATCTCTCACTAGAACTGCTTCACCCAATACACCATCGGCCAGGAGAGCACCATGAGCATTTCCGAAAACAAACAGGCTTGGCAGGAGACTGTCGTCAAGAAGAACCTCGCGAAGGCGCCGGAGCGCCAGGAATCGTTCCGTACCTCGTCCGACCTTGAGGTCGAGCGCTGCTTCGCTCCCGATTTCGAGTACCCGCAGTACGACGAGCAGCTCGGCTTCCCCGGTCAGTACCCCTTCACCCGGGGCGTCCAGCCGACCATGTACCGCGGCCGGTTCTGGACCATGCGCCAGTACGCGGGCTTTGGCACCGCCGCCGAGTCCAACGAGCGCTACAAGTACCTCCTCTCCGCCGGCCAGACCGGTCTCTCCATCGCCTTCGACCTCCCGACCCAGATGGGGTACGACTCGGACGCGGCGATGGCGCGCGGCGAGGTGGGCAAGGTCGGCGTCGCCGTCGACTCTCTGGCCGACATGGAAGTGCTCTTCGACGGGATCCCGCTGGACAAGGTCTCCACCTCGATGACCATCAACTCCACCGCCTCGATCCTGCTCGCCATGTACATCGCCGTGGCCGAGAAGCAGGGGGTGAGTCCGGCCCAGATCTCCGGCACCATCCAAAACGACATCCTCAAGGAGTACATGGCCCGCGGCACCTACATCTACCCGCCCAAGGAGTCGATGCGGATCATCACCGACATCTTCGCCTACTGCAAGGACAACGTCCCCAAGTGGAACACCATCTCCATCTCCGGCTACCACATCCGCGAGGCCGGCTCCAGCGCGGTCCAGGAAGTCGCCTTCACCCTGGCCGACGGTATCGCCTACGTCGATGCCGCCATCAAGGCCGGGCTCGACGTGGACCAGTTCGCGCCGCGGCTCGCCTTCTTCTTCAACTCGCACAACAACCTTTTGGAAGAGGTGGCGAAGTTCCGCGCCGCGCGCCGGATGTGGGCGAAGATCATGAAGGACCGCTTCAAGGCCAAAGACCCGCGCTCCATGATGCTCCGCTTCCACACCCAGACCGCCGGCTGCACCCTCACCGCGCAGCAGCCGGACAACAACATCATGCGCGTCACCCTCCAGGCCCTTGCCGCGGTCTTGGGCGGGACCCAGTCGCTGCACACCAACTCCCGCGACGAGGCGCTGGCGCTTCCGACCGAGGACTCGGTCCGGATCGCGCTCCGCACCCAGCAAGTCATCGCCTACGAATCCGGCGTCGCCGACTCCGCCGACCCGCTGGCCGGAAGCTTTCTCGTCGAGTCGCTCACCGACCAGATCGAGAAGGAGGCCACCGCCTACATCGAGCGGATCGACGCCCTGGGCGGCGCGGTCGAGGCGATCTCGCGCGGCTTCCAGCAGAAGGAAATCCAGGATTCGGCCTATGCCTACCAGCGCTCCATCGAGAAGAACGAGACCATCATCGTCGGGGTGAACAAGTTCACCGTGGCGGAGAAGGCCCCCGAGGGGCTCCTTAAGGTGAAGGAAGAGGTCGAACTCAGCCAGAAGGCCGCGCTGGCCAAGATGAAGGGGCAGCGCGACGACGCCAAGGTGGAAGCAACCCTGAAGGCTCTTGCCGGCGCCGCGCAAGGGACCGACAACCTGATGCCGTTCATCCTCGATGCGGTGAAGAGCTACGCCACCTTGGGCGAGATCGCCAACGTGCTGCGCGAGGTGTTCGGCGTGCACCGGGAGACGGTGGTCCTTTAATTCCTTAACGTAACAAAACGGGCCGCGGAGAGGCGGGTCGGGACCTTCCCGCCCTCTTCCGCGGCCCTTTACTATTTAAGTCCATAACTAAAAGGAGGATTACCTATGCTGAAGAAGATCAACCATCTTGGTGTCGCCGTGAAATCGCTGGATGAAACGATCCCCTTTTACCGGGATGCCCTCGGGATGACCCTGCAGGGGACCGAGGAAGTCGCCGACCAGAAAGTGCGGGTTGCCTTCCTTTCGGTGGGGGAATCGAAGATCGAGCTTTTGGAGCCGACCTCGCCGGAGAGTCCGGTTGCCAAATTCATCGAGAAGAACGGCCCGGGAATCCACCACGTGGCGTATGAGGTCGCCGATATCGAGGCGGCCATTGCAGCGCTGGTTGCAAGCGGAGCACGCATGATCGACGAGAAGCCGAGAAAGGGCGCCCACGGCGCACAGATTGCCTTCGTCCATCCCAAAAGCAGCAACGGGGTGCTTACCGAAATCTGCCAATGCTCTGAGTGCGGCCACTGATTGGACCAAATTAATATTGCCATATTAAATATCTCCAAGCGATACATTTAACCCACATCACTGTTGTGATAATTTCGGCCGCAAAACAAACCAAAACAAAGCTCCACCAGTGCGGGGCATTGTTACGACTACATAAAATCATTTTTTTTGGTTGACATTTGTTTGAATAATTGTAAAGTAAGGCCAGTTTTCTATAACAGCATTTTGCTCATCCGTACCAACCGTAGGACAACTGCACAGGAGCGTCTCGCTCACTGACCGGAGTTACTATTGCTGATGAATGAGCCGGATCCACGCTGATACAAAAGGGCCCTCGCTCCCCCCACTGATGCCAATCTCTAGGGGAACGAGGGCCTTTGTTTAAACAGGCTGGACCTCTACTTTATTACGGTTTGGCACCTCGTAATGAAGTGGCGGATTCACCACATGTTATTTTGGTCGCACGTCGATCAACAACCCCAGGAGGTATCACATGAGCTTGAAGAAACAGATCTTGGCAGTTGCTGCAGTCGGAGCCCTGTCCGCAGCTACCGCAGTCCCGGCAATGGCGCTGGAAAACGAGTTTCACGGCAACTTCAGGGTGAGAGGGATTCTCTCCAACTTTGACGATGGCGGCGCCGGCGCGGTCAACCTGAACGGCACCAACATCAGCCAAGCCACTGGCGCCGTAGTCAAAACCGGCGAGCCGAACACCAACACCTACATCGAGCAGCGCCTGCGCCTTATGTACATCGCCAAGGCCAACGACAACCTGAAACTGGTCACCCACTTCGAATTCGACTCCCGTTTCGGCGACAACTCCTACAACTCCAACAACTCCTTCCGCAACAACGGCGGCGGCGTTGGTGCTGACCAGACCAACCTTGAAACCAAGAACATCTACCTCGACTTCAATCTGCCCAGCACCCCGATGAACTTCAAAGTCGGTGTCCAGGGCTTCACCGACGCCTACAAAGGGATCATCTTCAACAATGACGCTGCAGGTGTGGTCGCAACCGCGAAACTGCAAAACGCCACCATCAACGCCTCTTTCTTCCGTTTTGACGACGCCATCACCGTCCCGGCAAACCTGACCGGTGCAGCCAGCGGTTACCTTGACGCTGCCGCGGTCGGCACCAACACCCAAGTCGGCAACCTTACCCGCGATTTCTACAACATCGGCGGCAAGTACAACGTCAGCAAAGACCTCAGCGTCGGGGCAGACTACTACGCTCTTTACAGCGACGTGCTCAAAAATCTTGCTACTCCGCGCACCCTGATCAACTACGTTGGCGCTAACGCTGCCGGCAACGTCGGGCCGGCATCCTGGAGCGGCTTCTTCCTTTATCAGTTCGGCGAGCTCGGCGGCAATTTCGTGAACAGCGCTGCCAACCCCGACGCGGCCTCTCTTGCCGCAAGGCAGATCAAGCGCCAGTCCGTTAGCGCCTTCGCCGCCAACCTCGCCGGCAAGTGCCAAGCTGGCCCTGGTACCGCTAGGATCACCGCACTGTACATCAGTGGCTCCCAAGGGACCGGCGGTGACAAGCGTACCGACTTCCAGACCATCGATGAGCGTGGTGCTACCACAGCAGGCCACACCTTCTTTGAATCCAATTCGATGCTCTTCTTCCGTCATCCCCAGGCAACCGCCGGTACCGACCGGGCGCTGGTCTTCGACCTGAACAACTCCGGCAAAGGTATCATCACCGCATTTGCTGGCTACGACTTGCCGCTCGGTAAGGCGTTCGTCAACACCAACGTCGGCATCGGCGCCGTTGCCAAGGACAACAAAAACCAGATCAACGGCATGTCCAAAAGCGGCGACAGCAACATCCTCGGCTACGAGGGGAACGTCGAAGTCGGCTACAAAGTCTTCGATAATCTCACTACCAGCCTCCAGGGTGCCTACCTGGTCCTCGGCGACTTCTACAAAGACGCTGCTGCCAACGGCAAGACCCCGGACAACCCCTACACCGCACGCGTTGTCGTGAACTACGTGTTCTAAGAACCAACGACGCCTCATTCAAAAAGGCCGGAGAGTTCGCTCTCCGGCCTTTTTCATTGCCTGGTCTCAGGCTAACCCGGCGTATTAACACTACCGCTTTACCCTCTCTCGAAGTACTCCCTCATCCCCACCGACAGACTCCTCCGCGGCTATCCTCTTTTGAATATTGACAACCACCACATCTGCTGTTTAATTGAGATCCGTTGTTAACTTCTTTTAATAAAGGAGGACGTATGAGAGCAGCAGCCTTCCCTGTGCTGGCATCGTTTCTGGTGGCGGCGACGGTTCCAGCCTTCGCGCAGACGTCGCAAAACCAGCGAGACGAGTGCCTCCTCACCTCGAGAAATTGCATGGACCAGGTGGATGATCTCCAGAAAAGGGTCCACAAGCTCAACCGCGAGCTGAAGAAAGGGACCCGGGCCTATTCGCCCGACGAGCTGAAAAAACTCCAGCAGAAACTGCGGGAGACCAATGAGCAGCTGCGTCGTCTCGAGGAGAGCGGAGGTTCCTGAGCAAAAGCGGCCTGAGCCGCCCCACCACCTTCCCAAACTGCGAAAGGGGCGGCCCCAAACCGCCCCCTTTTTTTGCCCGCCGCCGTGCGGAAATACATTCAAATCGCCTCCCATTCGTGCTAACCTGCGCGAGGTTTCCGAAGGTCGGGGACGTACGTAAGCCGGTTCCCACCGACAACGAACGCCGCCAACCTTCGGGAAAAAGTGCCATACTTTCTCGCGATCCGACACGACGGGAGCTCTCATGCAAAGAACCTTCACCTTCCTCCTTCTCCTGCTTGCCGCCCTCATCATCACCACCCCGGCGCACGCCGAATCGATCCGCGCCTACGTCGCCGAGATGAAAGCGACACCCCCCGGCGACTCGGGCCTCATGACCACGCTGCAGTTCCTGTTAGCCAACCGCCTGAACGGCGAGGGGGTCATCGCGGTTCCCAGCGCGGCGGAAGCCGACGTCATCATCAACAGCTCCTACACCCAGATCGGCAAGGTTTTCAGCCTGGACGCCAGCGCAGCGCTGCCCCAGGGCAAGCCGATCGCCTCGGTCTACGAACAGGGGGATAATCAGGACGCCCTGATTCCCGCCATCGGGAAGGTTGCCGCCAAGCTGCGCGCTGAAATCGTCAAGGTAGTCGCGGCTCGGCCGACCCAACCGATTCCCGCCCCGGCACCGGTGGCGGTGGCACCGGCGAAAACCCAGGAGGAGTGGATCAGCCAGCGCATTGAAGGTGCGCTGCGCGGTATTGGTGCGGCCGCACCGTCCGGGAACGGTGAGTGGGTCCTCGCCCGGGAGAACCAGATTCAGCTCTGCCGCGTCGAGGGAAACCGGGTCGTCACCCTCGCCAGCGAGAAGCTCCCGCTCCGGGCCCAGCTGATCGCGCTGGACACGCTGGAGGCCAACGGCTCCACCCTGGTCTACGCCACCCTCACCGACGATGACGGCCCGGTTTCCCGCATCTACACCCGAGACGGCAACAAGCTGCGGCTGCTCGCCCAGGACCTCCACTACCTGTTCCGGGTCATCTCCCTCGGCGGTGGACCGCGTAAGCTTTACGCCCAAGAGGTCAGCCAGAACGAAGACTTCTACGGCGACGTCTACGAGGCGGCTTTTGAGAACGGGAAAGTGCAGCTGAAAAACCCGATCAAGATGCCCCGGTACGGCAACATCTTCAACTTCAACCGCTTTGTGGACCAGGAAGGCAGGGCGCACCTGATCGTCTTCAGCGAAGGGGGCTACCTGGTCGTCTATTCGGACCAGGGTGAGGAACTTTGGCGCAGCAGCGACAAGTTCGGCGGCAGCGAAACCTTTTTCCGCCGCCGCGATGCCGACTACCAGCGGATTACCGGAATGCAGTTCCGCAAGCGCTTCCTCGACCAGCGCATCCTGGTCACCGAAAAGGGGGAGATCGTGGTACCGCAAAACGAGGGTACCTGGGTCATCGGCGACTCCCGCTCCTTCTCGCGCTATACCGTGGCCCTTTTCACCTGGAACGGGAGTTCGCTGGAGGAGCGCTGGCGCTCCCACAAGATCCAGAACTACCTCTCCGATTTTGCCTACGAGCCGGCGGGGCGGAAACTGGTTCTCCTCGAGGTGGTCCAGAAGGAAGGGCTGCTGTCCAAGGGGGGAAGCGCCCTCCGGTTGATGCCGGTACCGTGACACCATGGGAAGGCTGCCCACAAGGATCCCCTCCCCTTCAAGGCGAAGGTCATGACAGGGAAGAGGCCCCCTGATCCCCGGGAAAAGCGCGCCAGAAATGGCGCTCCCACCGGGCTGGCAACCGCCCTGGCAATGACGGACCTGGCATCAAAAGCATTAAAGTGCTGCGCTTGTGCAGCCCATTAATTCGTTGACATCGCCAGGGTATACTGTTACGATTTTTTGTTTTTTGGCCCACGGCCGCCTTCCCGGCGGCTGAAAAGACCAGTTAGGAACGACAGTGAACGACCTATCGTCCATAGAAGCCCCGCTCCCCAAAGGGGTAAACGATTTCCTCCCGGAAACCGCCGACCAGATCACCTACATCGCCTCCCGCATCCACCGCGTGTTTCAGCTGTGGGGCTTCAGGCGCATCATCACCCCCCTTCTTGAATACGAAGACGTCCTCGCGCTGGCCATGGGCGAGGAGCTCCGCAGCAAGACCTTCCGCTTCGAGGACCGCCAGTCCGGCCGACTCCTGGCGATCCCCCCGGACATCACGCCGCAGGTCGCCCGGATCGTCGCGACCCGGATGAAGGGACTCCCGCTCCCCCACCGGATCTATTACAACGGCAAAGTGCTGCGCCAGACCGAAAGCGCCTCCGGCAAAAGCCGCGAGATCTTCCAGTCCGGCGTGGAGCTTTTCGGTCTCGACTCCCCCGAGGCGGACGCCGAGATGGTGGCCATGGCGGTCGAGGTGCTGCAGGAGCTCGGTTTCGAGGGTTTCAAGATCGACCTGGGGCAGGTGGATTTCTACCGCGGCATCCTGGAAGAGGCGGACCTCTCGGCAAACGGCGCCCGGCGCCTGCGCGAGGCGATCGCCAAGAAGGAAGTCTCCGCCCTCTCCGCAATCCTTGAAGGGGAGCGGATTCCGGACCGGGTGAAGGAAGAAATCGCACTCCTGCCCCGGCTCTTCGGCGGCCCCGAGGTACTCACCGCCGCTGCCAAGGTGCAAAGCAGCGACCGCGCCAAGCGGGCCCTGGACAACCTGCGGCAGGTCATCTCCATCCTGGAGATCCACGGCCTTTCCCAGCACCTCACCATCGACCTGGGCGAGATCCGCGGGCTGGACTACCACAGCGGCATCACCTTCGAAGGCTTCGTCCCCGGAGTCGGCGAAGCGGTCTGCAGCGGCGGGCGTTACGACGAACTTACCGCGAACTACGGTTTCCCCTGCCCGGCCACCGGATTTGCCTTCAACATCATGACCCTGCTCGGAGCGCTCTCGCAGCGGCCGGAAGTGCAGGCCAGCCGTAGCCGCGACTTCCTCATCTTCAACCAGAAGGAAGACCGGCGCGAGGCGCTCGAGGTAGCGGCCCAGTTGAGAAAGCTCGGCTACACCTGCGCCCGGGACATCATCAAACGCGATCTCGACAGCTCGCTCGCCTACGCGCGCACCATGAACATCAGGACCATCCTGGTGATCGGCGCCGCCGAATGCGCCGAGGACGAGGCCTACCTGGTCCGGGTGTCGGACCGGGCCGGGCGCGCGATAAAGAAAGAATTACTTCTCGAAAAAGGATTACCCAACTTAGAACCAGAAGGGGAGAATCATGGCTAACGTCGTTGTTATTGGCGCCCAGTGGGGCGACGAAGGAAAGGGAAAAGTCGTCGACATCTATACCGAGTTTGCCGATGACGTGGTGCGCTACCAGGGCGGAAACAACGCCGGGCATACCCTGGTCGTCGGGGACCAGAAGGTGGTCCTGCATCTGATCCCGTCCGGCATTCTCCATGACGGAAAGAGATGCGTCATCGGCAACGGCGTCGTGCTCGACCCGGAAGTGTTCATCCGGGAGATCAACAACCTCAAGGCCAGCGGCCGCCTGCAGGACGACTCGGCGCTGGTCCTTTCCGAGGCGCTGCACCTGATCATGCCGTATCACAAGCGGATCGACATCGCCCGCGAAGCGAAGAGCGGTTCCAAGAAGATCGGGACCACCGGCCGGGGCATCGGGCCGGCCTACGAGGACAAGACCGGGCGCCGCGGCATCCGCCTCATGGACCTCCTCGACGAGAAGGCGTTCACCCGCAAGGTGAAGGACGTCCTGGAAGAGAAGAACCTGCTCCTCACCCAGCTTCTGGGGGAGAAGCCGTTCACCTTCGAGGAGATCTACAACGAGTACATGCCGTACGCCGAGATCCTCCGCAAGTACGCCGCCGACACCTCGCTCCTCCTGCACAAGGAGATCAAGGCCGGCAAGAGCCTGCTCTTCGAAGGCGCGCAGGGGACCCTGCTCGACGTCGACCACGGCACCTATCCCTACGTCACCTCCTCCTCGACCTGCTCCGGCGGCGCCTGCACCGGCTCCGGCGTCAGCCCGCGCGAGATCCACGAGGTGATCGGCATCTCCAAGGCCTACGCCACCCGCGTCGGTAGCGGTCCGTTCCCGACCGAGCTCGAGGACGAAACCGGGGAGCGCCTGCGCCAGGTAGGCGGCGAGTTCGGCGCCACCACCGGACGTCCGCGCCGCACCGGCTGGTGGGATGCGCTGGTTGCCCGCTACGCGGTCCGGGTGAACGGTCTTTCCGGTATCGCTCTCACCAAGCTCGACGTCCTCTCCGGCCTGGAGACCGTGAAGGTCTGCACCGGCTACACCTACAACGGCCAGGTGCTGGACGAGGTTCCGGCGAGCCTTGAGATCATGGAGCAGTGCCGCCCGATCTACGAAGAGATCCCCGGCTGGACCGAGGACATCACCAAGGCCCGCACGATGGCGGAACTGCCGGAAAACGCCCGCAAGTACGTGGCCCGCATCGAGGAACTCGCCGGCACCGAAGTGGTGATGGTCTCCGTCGGCCCGCGTCGCGACGAAACCATCCTGCTGCGGAACCCGTTCGGGAAGTAGGGAAGGTTTCTTCCGGTCGCTAATGAAAAAAATCGGCCGGCAGGAAACAAAACTGTTGACCGGCTGAAATAGATTTGTTATAAAGCTGTTCTTGCCTGCCGGAGCAGCTATGAGCCGCTAGCTCAGTTGGTAGAGCACCTGACTTTTAATCAGGTGGTCGTTGGTTCGATCCCAACGCGGCTCACCATTTACGTCCCCTTCGTCTAGCCCGGCCCAGGACACCGCCCTTTCACGGCGGCGACGCCGGTTCAAATCCGGCAGGGGACGCCAATTTCAAATAAGGGGACAGACCCTCCAAAAGAGACTGTCCCCCTTCCATGTGAGCCGCTAGCTCAGTTGGTAGAGCACCTGACTTTTAATCAGGTGGTCGTTGGTTCGATCCCAACGCGGCTCACCACTTTACCAACGCCCGATCGACGATCGGTTCCCACTTCAAAGGCCCTTCCAGTCCACACTGGAAGGGCCTTTTTCTTTACCGAGGCCCAGCCCCGACTGCTTCACTCAACAACCAATGCCGCCCGACCGGATCCCGCCTCAGTCCGCCTTTGCCTGAGCCCCCGGCATAAGCCGGGCAATCCGCTTCTCGGCAAGCGCCACGTAGTCCGGATTGATCTCGATCCCGGTGAAGCACCTGCCATGGTTCAGCGCGACCACCGCCGTCGTTCCTGCCCCGAAAAAGGGATCGAGGACCAAGCCACCCTCGGGGCAGCCGGCCAGCAGGCACGGCTCGATCAGCCGCTCCGGAAAGACCGCGAAGTGCGCTTCCCGGAACTTGGACAACGGCACGCTCCAGACCGAACGCTTGTTGCGCCCCTTGGGATGAAACGCCTGTGCCCAGCGCCCGTCATGGAGATTGGCGCTCCCCCCGTTTTTCCCCTTTTCCGGCGTACCGCCGTTGCGCCCGAAATGGTTCCTCCCCCCCCGCATCTGCGACCGATCGGAGAACGTCACGTGCTCCTCCCGGATGGCGTCCTGGTCGTAATGGTAGGAGGTGCGGCTCTTGGTGAAAAAGAAGAGGTATTCGTGATCCACGGTCAGGCGGTTTTTCACCGAGTGCGGCATTGCGTTCGGCTTGTGCCAGATGATGTCGTTGCGCAGCACCCACCCCTGGTCCCCCAGCGCCAGCGCCACCCGCCAGGGAAGCCCCAGCAGCCGCCCCTCCTGGTACTTGTCACCGAGGTTCAACCACAGGCTCCCCTCAGGCTTGAGCACCCGGTTGCATTCCCGGAAAACCTCGGCGAGGCTGGCGACGTACGCTGCGGCACTCGCCTCGCAGCCGATCTGTCCCGCCGCCCCGTAATCGCGCTGGGCGAAGTACGGGGGGCTCGAGATGACGCAATCGAAAGCCGCATCGGGAAACTGCCGCAGGACGTGGCGGGCATCGCCATTGATAATCAGGTTTTCCAGTTCAGCTTTTTCCACTGCGGCTCCGCCAATAGGTAAGTTGGTGGATACTACCAGAAAACCGTGCCCCAAAACAGTGAAACGCGCTTCCGATCCCGGAGGCGCGCTTCAAATACCTACCCGACTGGCTTGCTCTTACGCCTGCTCCGTCCCGTCCCGCTCCACCTCATCCATCCGGTCCAGCACTTTTTCCGGCGCAACATCCTTGGCCAGTTCCTCCAGTTCGGGGTTCTCGGCGTCCTCGATCCCCATCTGCCGGGCAATCTGCGTGATCAGGGAAATCATCCGGGTCACTTCGTGTTCGGCGAGGAGACTGATATGGAGGTCCAGGTCGGAACGCTTGTCCGCCAGCGCCTGCATCCGGTTCTGGCTGATCAGGACGAAGGTGGAGAGAAAGATCGCTTCCACCGACGCCACCATGGCCAACACCACAAAGGTAGGATCGAAAGCCGGTACTCCCGGAACCCACTTCAGGTTCACCACGATCCAGAGCCCGAAAATGACCAGGTGCAGGTAAACGAAGAGCATGCTGCCGGTGAACCGGGTGATCGCATCGGCTACCTTGTCCTGGGTCTTTTTGGCCTTCTCTTCCGTCTGACGGCGAGCGAGCAGGGCGGCGATGTTCCGGTCCACGATCGCGGCCATCCCTTCGTCTTCTTCCCTGGGCGGGTTTTCGTAGGATATCTCCATCTGCGCCCTCGGATTCATACGTCCGTTGCAACGCGCAAGCCCCCGCTACTGCTAAAGAGCCGCCGTCAATCCCTGTCGGCGGGCCAGATCCCCAGGCAATAGGGACACTCTTCCACATCGGAAGGAATGGTGTCGCGCAGCACCTGGTTTTCGTAGGTTTCGCTGCAGCGCCAGACCGGCGGATACTGGTGAATCGTCCCGTCCTTGATGAAATAGAGCATGGCGTTCTCCTGATCGCATTCGGCGTTCGACGTGGGGAAAAGCTCCAGAGGTCGCGGCGTTAGCCGGGGACAAAAGCGCATACTAGAGTAACAGGTATCGGCAGGGTGACAAATCGCAGCGGTGGGGTTGGCGATGAACGCCAATGAGAAAAGCGATCGGCGGTCAGGTAGCCGGGGGGAAAGAAATCGCGGAAACCGGACAGGCGGCGCGGCATTTCCGGCACAAAGCGCACCGGTCCGCCCGGATCAGGTGGGCATGCTTTCGAAAGCCGGAGGTTTCCAGGGTCAGCAGATGTTCGCAACAGACAGCGACGCAGCGCCCACAACCGGTGCAGCGGGCAGTGTCGATGATGGGATGACTTTTTTGTCTTAGCTTGTTCACCAAAGGTTTCCTTTAACGGTCAGACAGGGGCAGGGATGATGCCTGATTGCTTCCACCGCAGGGGCGCCGCAGCCCTTCCTCATACTTTTCGACAGCTCATACTCTCACAACGCCGGTCTCCCGCACAAGCATCAATCGGCAATGGTCTTGGCACCGCGCGGCAATGATCATCCGAGCCACCATGACTGGCCGTACCGCTTGGTTGCGCCCGTTCTGCAATCCGTCTTGCATCGGCCCGGGTTCCCGAATACAATGTGCCGCATCTTTTCTTTTGGCATGGCACCACATTCATAGGGAGGACATTTTCCATGAAGAAAATCGGCGTAGTGCTTTCCGGCTGCGGAGTCAAAGACGGCAGCGAAATCCACGAGGCGGTAGTCACCCTCCTGTCCATCGCGCGCAACGGCGCCAAGGCGGTCTGCATGGCCCCCGACGTTGAACTTGCCGAAGTGAACCACCTCACCGGCCAGGAGACCGGAGCCAAGCGCAACGTTCTGGTCGAATCGGCGCGCATCGCCCGGGGCGACATCAGCAACATCAGCGCAATCAGCGCCAAGGACATCGACGCGCTGGTCCTGCCCGGCGGCTTCGGCGCGGCCAAAAACCTCTGTGACTTTGCCGTGAACGGCCCGAACGGAAAGGTGGTCCCCGAGGTGCAGCGCCTGGTCCGGGAAATGGCCCAGGCCAGCAAACCGATCTGCGCCATCTGCATCGCGCCCGCCGTCCTGGCGTTGGCCCTGGGTAAGGAACTGGCCCCGGAGATCACCATCGGCACCGACCAGGGAACGGCCCAGGCAATCAACGCCACCGGTTCCAAGCACGTGGAGTGCGCGGTCAGCGACTTCGTGATCGACAAGAAACACAAGGTCGTCACCACCCCGGCGTACATGCTTGCCGAAAACATCGCCGAAGCCGCAGAAGGGATCGAGAAAGCGATCAAGGCGACCCTGGACCTCATCTGAGCCTGCCGGGACGCCAGGCGCACCGGCCGGTTTTTCGTTGATAAGGGAATGGGTATGCATTAAGATACCCGCCATCTTGTTATTACCGGGAGGGACGCTTCGCATGAAAAGAATCATTACCTGCGCCGCCGGCTTGTTGCTGGCGGCGACGCTTTTTGCCGGTCCGGCCTCGGCTGCTGAATTGCGCGGGAGACTCGCCGCCACCGCCAGGGTGGGGGTCGTCAATCCTACCGACAACGAAAGGTCCGGCGGGGCCTACAACATCGTCGTCCCCACCGATGCCGGGCTTTTGATCGGCGGCGGCATCCTGTACGGCATCGACGACAACGTGGCCTTGGAGATCAACATCGATCGTTCGGTGGTCTCCACCCCCGGCAACCCCAACGGATGGGGCGACGTGGAAATGAAGGACCTCTCCATCGGGATGCAGTACCGTCTCCCCGAACGCTCCCGGCTGGTCCCCTACGCGGGAGGGGGGATCGACGTGCTGATCAACGGCGCCAGCGACAGCAATGTGAGCGCCATCGACACCGTCTTCGGCGCCCACATCAAGGGAGGGCTCGACTACTTCGTCACCCGGGAGTTGGCCATCA
This sequence comes from Geomesophilobacter sediminis, assembly GCF_016458275.1. Lineage (GTDB taxonomy): Bacteria > Desulfobacterota > Desulfuromonadia > Geobacterales > Geobacteraceae > Geomesophilobacter > Geomesophilobacter sediminis. The sequence continues at coordinate 106,631 of NZ_JAEMHM010000016.1, read as the reverse complement.
ACGCCGAACTGAAGGGGGTCGAGGCCATTTCGGCCGACGTGAAGGACAACGCCGGGCACAAGATCGGATCGTTCGACCCGACCAGCCTCAACTTCACCGTCGGGGTCCGGTTCTTCTTCAACTAGAACCGAAAGGACATGAGAAAAGGGGACCGGCACTACGGGTGCCGGTCCCTTTTTTTTGACTGCAATCGCACCGTACCTGTGGGAGCGCCTTTCCAGCCGCGAACCGCCGAAGGCGGTGACCGCGTTGCGGGAAATCGCCTGCAAAGGCTTATCCCACGGCGCCAGTCATCCCCCTATTCCAAATCCAGCCCGAACGCCTTCCGATACTCCCGCACCAGCCGCCCCTCGTCCGGCCCCTCGATGAAGCTCCACGGCAGCAGCTCATCCAGCCCAATATCGCGATACACGTAGGCATCGCAGTCAATGCCGAGCTCCTTCACCGCGGCGGGCCAGCTCCCGCGGGCGTCCGCCGCAATCAGCAGTTCGCACAGGCGCCGGTCGCCCCGGGACAAAAGCGCCTGACGGTAGGACTCGCGCGGGCTTTCCATCTGCATCTTCAGGTTGGGGAGCTTGCCGAATGCCTTTTGCAGGAACTTCACCTTCTGCTCGATGCTCTTCATGTTTTCCATGGCGCACCACTGAAACGGCGTGAAGGGCTTGGGGATGAAGGGATTCACCGACAGGAGCACCTCACCTACCCGCTTGTTGGCCTTGGCGGCGGCCAACACCCGTTCCCGGATCCGCGTCACCAGTTCCACCAACTCCTGCAGGTCGTCCTCGGTTTCCGTAGGAAGCCCGATGATGAAGTAGAGCTTCAGGTTGAGCAGGTCGTGCCCGATCAGCGTGTCGCAGGCGTTCAGGATCTGTTCCTCGTTGATCCCCTTGTGGATCAGGTCGCGCAGCCGCTGCGAGCCACCTTCCGGCGCAAGGGCGACCGTTTTCTGGCCGCTCGCTTTCAGTGCCGCGATCATCGCGGGGTCGACGCGGTCGATCCGGAACGAGGAGACGGAAACTTTCCCGCCCGCGGCCATGATCTCATTGCAGATCGCACCGATGGCCGGATAGTCGGAGACCGCCGCGGCCACCAGTCCCAGCTTGCGCCCTTCAGCCGCACCTTTGAGAACCTCCGCCTTGATCACCTCCGCCGACCGGGTGCGGTAGGGGTGGTAGATGAACCCGGCGGCGCAGAACCGGCAGCCGCGCGGGCAGCCGCGGGAAAGCTCCACCAGGTGCATGTCGGCAAATTCGGTGTGGGGGGTGTGGATTTCGGTGACGGTAGGACGGGCATCGAGGTCGGGATCCCAGACCCGCTGGACCCGCGCCGGCGCCCCGGAGAGGGGACGGAAAGAGACGAGGCGGATGCCGTCGTACTCGGGGAGGTAGAGCGATGGCACGTAGATGCCGGGGAGCCCGGCGCAGCTTGTCAAAAGCTCATCCCGCTCGGCGTCGCTTTCCAGCAGGAGATCGAGCAGCGCCGGAAGGGCGGATTCCGCTTCCCCGACCAGGACCGCATCGAGCAGCGGCGCCACCGGCTCGGGGTTGAGAAAGAGCGCCGCGCCGCCCGCCAGCACCAGCGGCTGCCGGTGATCCCGCTCCGAGGCCGACGCCAGGATGCCGGAAAGCCGGAAGATGGCGGGAATATTGAGGTAGTCGCTTTCGAAGGAGACGGAGAAGGCGAGCACATCGAAGGAGGAAAGGGGCCGCTGGGATTCCAGGGAGACGAGCGTGCTGCGGGTCCGTTCCATTTCGGCCAGGTCGTCGCGTTCCGGCAGGAAGGCCCGTTCGCAGACGATGCCGGGGTGCGCGTTCATCATGGCGTGCACCGCCTGGAACCCCAGGTTGCTCATCCCGGCGTGGTAACGGTTGGGATAGATCAGGCAGCAGCTGAGGCGACCGCCCCGGCTGCGGGTCTCCGCCCCGTCCTCCGCGGCCAGCAGCGAGCGTCTTTTATCTATGATCTTGCGCGACATCCGGTGAGAGTATCACGCCCGGGGGTGCCGCCGGAAGGGGAAATTAACCGTCAAAAAGTCATTTTTAACTGGATACGCCACGACTTTGCTTATTAAGGCACGAGGGGATCACGGATGAGAAGGCCGTTCCTGCAGAGAAAATAATTCCTTATGCCGGCGCCGCTCCCGTTTCCCTCACAGCTTGAGCCCGATGAGGGGCCAGACGAAGACCACCGAGGCCATGAACAAAAGCCAGGAGACGCTCATCACCACGATCCCGGAAACGATGATGTCCTTGCTTTTCAGGTAGCCGGAGGCGTAGGCGATGGCGGTCGCGGGGGTCCCCATCGGGAGGCAGTAGGCAAGCCCCGCCGGAAGGGCGATGGCAAGGGTCATCACCTTCGGGTCCATCCCGGTGGTCTTGCAAAGCCCCATGCCGACCGGCATCAGGATGGCGACCACCGCCGCGTGGCTGATGCACTCGGTCAGAACGATCGCTACCAGCGAGATCACCGCCACGATCGCCAGGGGAGCATGCGAGAACGTCCCCAGCCCCTGTTTCACCACCCATACCGCGGCGCCGGTCTTCTCCAGGGCGGAGGCAAGGGCGATGGTCCCACCGTACATGAGGATGACGCCCCAGTTCACGTACTCCTCGATCTTCTGCCAGGAAACCACCTTGAAGGTGAAAAGGACCGCCGCCCCCAGGATGGCGATGGCGGCAAGCCCGGTTTTTTCCCCGGCAAAGATCCAGCCGGCCACGGTGCCGACCATCACCAGCGCGGTCAGCATCTCGTCGTACCCCATCTTCCCCGTCTCCAGGCGCTTCCGGTTCAAAAAGACCCGCCCCGGCGCCACGTCCGCCAGGTCGGGAGGAAAGAAGCGGATCAGGATGATAAAGGCGATCACCAGCAGCGGAACGACGATCAGGCAGGCGGCCGCGGTCCATTCCAGGAACGTGAAGTGCAGGCCGGTCGCCTCCTTCAGAAGGCCCGCGGCGAGCGGCGCCCGGGCACCGCCCAGAAAGGTCGCGATCCCCCCGATGATGCACCCCCAGGCGAGCGCCATGAACAGGAGCCGGCCGTAGCTGCTCTTCCCCTTCTCCAGGTTCAGGGCGGTGACGATCTCGGAAACCACCGGAAAGAGCATCGCGGCGACCGCGTGCTCGCTCATGACAAACGACAAAAGCGCCGACAGGAGGAAAACCGTGACGGCAAGGCTGGTGGGGGTCTTGCCGAACCTGGCGAGCATGGCGCGGGCGAGCCGGGCCGAGATGCCGGTCCCGGTCATCGCCGCCGCCAGGATGAAGGCGCCGAGGATGAAGAAGACCGCCTCGTTGCCGAACATCGAATAGGTCTTCTTCGCGTCCATGATGCCGAGCAGCGGCAGCATTACCATGGAAAGGAGCGCGGTCACCGCGATCGGGAGCAGCCCAGAGATCCAGAAGAAGACCGTCCCACCGAAAAGCACCAGCGACCGGTAGGCATCCGGGGCCAGCCCCGCCGGAGGATCGAGGTGGAGCAGTACCGCGAGGACCACCACGACCGCCGCCATCACCTGGTAACGCGCGGTCCGGTCCAGGATGATGAGCCACATCGGGCGGTTGTCGATCTTCAACGGCTTGTCGAAAAGCTGGTTTTCCTGCATTTGCTGGTCGTCCCCTGGCGTGTGCATCGGTTACAGTCCGGACGAGGCGAAGGATTCCTCGACCTCTTTTACCCTGAGGACCCGGCGCAGGTCCGAAGTCGCCAGCAGACGCCGCTCCTCGATTTTGTCGATGAAGCCGCGCAGCACTCCGGGAGCCGCGGCCGGAACCAGGGGCGAGGTGGCGTAGATCAGCGGCAGCAGCGGCTTGATCGCCACCTTGTGGGCGCGCCAGCCGTGCTGCAGATGGGAATAGATCCGGTGCAGCTCTTCTTTGGCAAGGTGGGTGGCCCGGCTGGAAAGGACCACCAGGGGCACCACCTCCACCGCGAGGAGGGCGTCGATCTTCTCCAAAAGAGCTGAGGCGGGCTCTTCTCCCGCGACCAGGCTCGAGACGACGGCCCAGCGGGGAAAGACGGTACGAGCGTCCTCAAGGGCCCGAAACAGCTCCGGGCGAGGGACAGTTCCCGAGCCGGGAAGGGGGAAATCGAGGAGATCGACACCGGCGGCGTAGGCACGCTCGATGACCTGGGTGGGTGCCGCGAACTCGAGCCGCCCCATGAGATGGGCGTTGAAATTCTTCTTGATGGTGCGGGCCATCGCCTCCCCCTTCGGGAAAGCGTCACGGGCCCCGAAGGTGAGGTGAAACAGGGAGGCGTTGCTTTGGAAGTGGCTTTCGTAGAGGGTTTCCAGGGTCTCCCGCTCGGGGAGGTCGGCGCCGACGAAGAAGATGTTCAGCTCGCGGCGCAGTTCTTCCGGCGAACGGGCGGAGAATTCCCGCGCGGCAAGCTGCACCAATTTCTCCCCGTCGATCCTCATACACCCTCCCTGCTCCTGCGCCAAACCATGCGTGCTGACCGAAAATTTCCGAGCTACCGCGGCACGAGCGACGTTGTGTCGCGAGCCCCGAGTTGGATTCAGGCCACCAATGCGCCGACATCGGCGCGACTTACCCTACCGACTCGATAGTTTTTAGGAAGATAAACAAATAAATCATTTCAGTCAAGAAAAATAGTTTTTTATTCCCACACTCCAATGGTGTACTTTAACCAGACCCCCTTCAGGTCGGGCCACGCCAGGCCGACTCGCAAAAACGTCCGTTTTGCCGCTGGAAAATTAATTGAGGAGCTTGACACGATCTTCCAATGAGATGATAATGGCTTACATGAAAGTAGTATTCAATTTCAAGGAGGTTCACCCCAATGAAAAAAACTGCCCTAGCGTTCGCCGCTATTCTCAGCCTGACCAGCGCACTCCCCGCCTTCGCCGATATGACCAACAACCAGAAAGACGAGTGCCTGCTTGCCTCGATGAACTGCCCCGAAGCGGTGATGGATATCCAGACCCAGATCAACCGTCTCACCGCCGAAGTCAAAAAAGGTGGCCGGGTGTACACCCCGGAAGAGGTCGCCATCCTGGAGAACAAGCTGGAACAGGCCAAAGCCATGCTCACCACCCTGGAAGACGAATGACCTGACCGGCGGTGCCAGCCGGAAACAAAAAGAGCGGGCTGCGGCCCGCTCTTTTTTTGCTCCGTTTTCTTTATCTCCCGATCAGAACTTCGCAACCACCCCGATCCCCGGGCCGGCCCCGGCGAGGTCGAAATGTCCGCGTTCATTCAGGCACGGCGAATGCGCCGGCTCCCCTTTCAGGAAAAAGGTGGTGTCCAGGTCCATGAAGTCGAAGCAGCCGAGTCCGGCGGCAAAATGGGCCGAAGCGGTAATGGAAAGAGAACTTTCCATCATCGCCCCGAGCATCAGCCGGATCCCGTTCGCCGCGGCCAGCCGCGCGATCTCCACCCCCTCGATGAACCCGCTTTTCATGGTCTTGATGTTGATCGCGCTGACCGCCTGGCTTTCGATGGCGCGCTTCGCGTCATCGAGGCTGCCGACGCTCTCGTCGGCACAAACCAGGATCCCGCTCCCGGCCAGCTTCGCGGTGATCTGCGCCAGCCCCTGCCAGTCCGTTCTGGGCACCGGCTGCTCCAGGAGCGCGGGGCGGATCTGGTATTTTTCGAGCCGGGCGAGGAAGGCGAGCATCCGGTCGGCGGTGAACCCCATGTTGGCATCCAGGATCAGCTCGCTCCCCGGTGCGGCCTGCCAGACCGCCAGGATCCGCATCAGGTCCAGATCCTCGTCCTTGCCGATCTTGATCTTGAACTTGCGGAAGCCGCGGGCGGCGAACTGCTTTGCCCCGCTTCGCGCCTCGTCGAGGGTCCCGATCACGATGGTGATGTCGGTGTCAAAGCTCAACTGCGGCTGCCGGCCGGTCGCCGGGGCGAAAAGCTGGTACAGCGGGACCTCTTGCTTCCGGGCGAAGAGGTCCAGCACCGCCATTTCCAGCGCCGCCAGTCCGGCGTGGTTTCCGGCAAAGGCGTGTGCGAACCCCTTGCAGACCTCCTTGGGATTGTCGACCCAGCTGCCGCGTAGCGCGTGGGCCGCGATCTGCAGGTTGGCCAGGGTCCCCTCCACCGTTTCCCCGGTGATGTGGGTGGCAACGGCGGCCTCGCCGTAACCGCAGATCCCGTCGCCGGAACGAAGGCAGAGAAAGACGTTGGCCAGCTCATCGTGCTGCCCGGTGGCGATCCGGAACGGTGAGGCCAGCGGAGCGCGGACGATCGAAGCCACGGCGTCTTCAATCACAAAGGGTTTTCCTTCCATACGATCTCCTGGCAATTCGATTTTCGCCCCGGCTGCTGGCGGGTCCCTGCGATCGCCCAAATGTAACAAAGGCCAACGCCTATCTTCAAGGGAAACCAGCGGGAGGATGCCAATTTCATTATAAATATCGACCGAAAGGAGATTTACTAAAGCCCGAAGTGAGCCCGTTGCCGGGCCCGGAGGCGGATGGAAGGAGGGACGGGTAGTTAAAGGAACGACGTTCAGGCGACAGCGACAGCTCTTCCGATCTTTTGTGCGGAAGATCAGCGCTGGGGGAGCGCCTTTCCCGGCACGACCGGTTGTAGATCAATCGCGTCGGGAAAGGCGCTCCCACAATCAAGACGGTAGGATGGGCACCCCGTGCTCCCGGGCCCAAGGCCACCCAATGGGGACTGGCACCTTGCGGAGCCAGTCCCCTCTATGTTCACGTCCTCACGTTCAGGAATTGAACCGGTAGCCGGCTCCCCAGATCGTTTCTATGTAAACCGGCGCCGCCGGGTCGGCCTCGATTTTCTTGCGGATCTTCTGCACGTGCACCGCGACCGTGGCGGTGTCACCGAAGTACCCGTTGCCCCAGACCGCATCGAGGAGCCGGTCCTTGGTAAAGACGACGTTGGGATGGGTGGCCAGGAAAACCAGCAGGTCGTATTCCTTGGCGGTGAGCATCACTTCCCGGCCGTTCACCGTCACCTGCCGGGAGGCGGTGTTGATCTCCAGCCCCCGGTGCAGGATGACGCCCTGCCCCTCGGCGTCGCCGCGCAGCCTCTGGTAGCGCTTCAGGTGGGACTTGATGCGCGCCACGAACTCGGCCGGGCTGAAGGGCTTGGTCAGGTAGTCGTCGGCGCCGAGGTCGAGCCCGCGGATCTTGTCGATGTCCTCGGTTTTCGCCGAAACGACCACCACCGGGATCTCGTGGTCCCGGCGGATCGCCCGGAGGATCTCGAAACCGTCGGTCCGCGGCAGCATGAGGTCCACCACGACGATGTCGAAGCGCCCCGAGACCGCCTTGGCGAGCCCCGCGGTGCCGTCGGTCTCGATCTCCACGTGGTAGCCGTTGAGTTGGAGGTAGTCGCGCTCCAGCTCGGCGATATTGAGGTCATCCTCGATGATCAGGACCCGGATCATGGCTCACCCACCGGCTCGGCGTATTCGGGAAGGAGCAGGGTAAAGCAGGCGCCCGCCCCTTCCCCGCTGGCGACCGACACCTCGCCGCCATGGGCCTGCAGCAGCTCGCGGGTGATGGCAAGTCCGAGCCCGGTGCTCTCGAGATCCTTGGTCCGCTCCGCATCGACCCGGTAGAAACGCTCGAAGATGTGCGGCAGCTTGTCCTCAGGGATGCCGGGTCCGTTGTCCTCGATATCTATAGCAATCCAGGCGCCGCGCCGGTAGAGACGCACCTGGAGGGAGAGCTCGCGGCTCCGCCCGTGCGCCTTGGCGTTGGCGACGATGTTGTTGATGGCCTGGTAGAGACGCTTGCCGTCGAGCAAAACCTGCGGCTGGTCGGGCAACAGATCGGCATAGCGGAAGCCGATCCCCCTCCCCTCCATTTCGATCTGGTACTCCTCCATCACGTCGCGCAGGTAGTTGCGGATCGGCATCGGCTGGAAACGGAAATCGAGCTTTTGCATGTCGAGCTTGGAAAAGAGAAACAGGTCGTCGATCAGGCGGTTGAGATACCCCGCGTTGTTGTGGATGACCTTGAGGTATTTCTCCTGCCGGTCGGCGGCAAGCTCCGGCTGGTCCAAAAGGGCCTCGATGTGCCCCTGGATCGCGGTGATCGGGGTCTTCAGGTCGTGGGAGATGTTGGCGACGAGGTTTTTCCGGTTCTCTTCGTATTCCGCCTTCACCCGCTCCCCTTCCCTGAGCTGCAGCGCCATCTCGTTGAAGGCGGCGATCAGCATGCCGAGGTCGTTGGGAATCCGGCACTCCAGGTTGATGTCGTAATTGCCGCGGGCCACCTGGTCCACCCCCTGGCGCAACTGTTCGATCGGGATCATGATCCGCTGCTCCAGCCTCAGCAGGAAAACGAACTGGAAGATCTCCTTGATCGCGATCAGCACGGCGAAGAAGATGCCGAACGCCTTGAACCCGGCCCAGCTGAAGAGAAGGTAGAGCATGGTCAGGTTGAAAAGGAGGATGACCGGGCGGGCGTAGCGGAAGAAGCGATGGTACTGCTGGAACTCGTGGTGATGGGCGTGGAAGTGCTCGTGGATCCGCCGCATGCGAGCCTGCAGCTCTTCGCAGCGCTGGGTGGCGCAGGGATTGAAACGGGCGTCGTGGCCGTGCATGGTGAAGCTCCGCGGGTGGCGCTTAGGTTTTACCTGTCGGTAGTGGGGACGCACGGCCAAGCAGCGCGTGCGTCCCCGGTTTCGGTTACCAGGCAAACTGCACGTCGGCAGTTGCCGTCATGGTGTGGGGCTGCTCGTTTCGGTCCACCACCCGGCCGTCCAGGTGGAGCGAGATCTTCTCGATCTCCCGGGCACCATTCAGGGTGAGCAGCAGCAGGCCGTTGAGCGACTCGACGGTGTGCGGCCCGTCCGGGAGCTCACAGTGGCCGTGGCAGCCGCCGCGGTGGTTCAGCCGCTCTTTCAGGTGCGCCTGCACCTCCTCGGGGACCTCGGAGAGGTTCAGCGACAGGAGCACCGCGCCCCCCTCCTTTTCCTCCGCCTTCACCGCGCTGAACAGGCCGAAGACCATGGAGAGCCGGGTGAAGAACCCCTTGACGCAGTTCCCGCCTTCGGTGCCGTGCCGGTGGTGGAAGAAGCGGCGCAGGTGGCTGCCGCAGCACGGACCGGAACCGGAAAACTCGGTGGAGCTCTCCCGCTTGCCCCGTTTGCCCTCCAGGTTCACCTCGCAGGTCACGTTGGTGGTGGCGACGTCCCCTTGTTTGGAGAACTCGTTGCGCAGGGTGAAGACCTCCTCTTCGTCCTTCTGGGCGAAGGCGTTGATCACGCCGGTGATCTTCTCCTTGTTTCTGAGCACTCGGGCCACATCGAATAGAAGTTTTGCTTTGTTCATGGATTGCCTCCTTGGGTTTAAGATGAGGCTACCCTACCGGACAGTTCTAAAGTGCCCTTAAACAAAGCATAAAATTTCCATAAAAAGTGATTTCGATCTTCCCACCGCCTCGTTGACAAGGTGGACGCCGGTAGGAGCGACATTCCGGTCGCGATCAAGGCTCCGTGAACAAGCAAGGTAGCTGCCGAGCCTTTGGGGGCGCATTTCGAGGCGATTGATCACAACCGTTGTTGCCGCCTGCGACGGTTCGCGCCGGGAAAGGCGCTCCCACAGTAAAACTTCACCGCCCGCTCTTCGCCGCATCCCTCCCGTTTTCCCGGCACAGCTCTCCCAGGCGAAAAAACGCCTTCAAAAGCGCTGCCGCGTCCTTGTCATTGGCGACATTGACCACGGTGGAGCGGACCTTGATCTCCTGGACATCATCCCGGTAGGTAAAGGGCGTACCGAAGTAAAGCAGGACAAAGGCAGTGTAGTCGTGTCCGGTTCTGGATTCGGCAGGGTTCAAGCCGGAAAAATCGAGTCCGGTGAAGCTAAGCGTGTAGGGGGTGCCGACCGGGTAGGTCCCGGAGACAACATAATCCAGACGGCAGTTTTGGAAGCGCAAATACGGATAGGTGTCGTTGCGGACCGGTGACTTGCTGCAGTTCATGATGCGTTCGATGGCAGCTACGGTTTCCGGGTAGGATCCGGTGTTCTCGGCCCGCGCCAGGGGCACGGCCGACAAAGACAGCAGGGAAACCAGGGAAAGAGCGATAGTGCGTCGCAACATGAACGGCAGCCTCCTTCAACGGTTGATTTGGAAACGAACTACCTCAAAGAGGCGACGTTGGCGTACTCCCGGCAGGAGAAGTATTCCAGGACTTCGATCGCTTCCTGGTCCCCCTGAGCGGCGGCCTTCTCGTACCATTCCCGGGCCTTGTCGCAATCAAGGGCGACGCCAAGGCCGTTCTCGTACATGAAACCCATGTTGAAGATGGCGTCCAGGTTCCCCTGCTTGGCCGCCCTCAGGTACCACTGGACCGAGAGCTCGTAATCCGCCTTGACGCCGTCCCCGTCGAAGTAAAAGGAGCCCAGGCAGAGCTGCGCTTCGGCGTACCCCTGTTCCGCGGCCTTTTGCACCCACTTCACCGCGAGTACCGGGTCCGCGGGGGTCCCCTTGCCATCGTGGATCAGGAGTCCCACCGCGTATTGCGCCTCGAGGCTTCCCTGTTCCGCGCACTCCTGGTACAGCGACAGGGCCAGCCCGTAGTTCCCCTTGTCATAGGCGGCCCGCGCCGCCTCGATGCCGGCGCCAAACGCAGGAGAAACAGCTACAAGGGAAATCATCAGAAGCAACCACGGAAAGCGCCCGTATTTCATAGTTGGAACAATCCTTTCTGGCTAGAAAAGCTGCCCGAGCTCCCCTCCCCTTCAAGGGAAAGACCGGGTGAGGATGGGGTTAAACGGCCCTCGCTTACGCCGCCTTCCTTGGCAACAGCACCCTGGTGAGCTTTTCCTTGTAAACGGCCACTCCGACAAACAAGAGAAACGCCGCACTGTTGGCGGCAAAGAGCAGCAACGGGGACCGGAAGGGCCAGTAGCGGCTCAGGAAAAACAGCCCGAGGGCGAACCCGACATACCCGAGGATCTTCGTGGTCTCATACTCCACGTAGAAGTGCTTCTGTCCCCAAAAGTAAGAGAGGAGCATCATCAGGAAGTAGCAGATGAAGGTGGCCCAGGCCGCCCCGGCATAGCCCAGGATCGGGATGAGCACGAAGTTGGCGGCGATGGTCACCGTGGCCCCGAAAAAGGTGAGATACGCCCCGTACCTGGTCTTGTTGTTGAGCTTGTACCAGATGGAGAGGTTGAAGATGATCCCCAGGCAGAGGTTGGCCAACAGCAGGATGGGCACGATACCGAGCCCGGAATAGTACTTTCTCCCGACGAAATGCTTGATGATGTCGATGTAGAGCGTCGCCCCGAGGAAGATCATCAGACCGAAGACGATGAAGTAGGTCATCACCTGGCTGTAGATGTGCCGGGAATCGTGTTCCCGCGCCTGCGCGAAGAAAAACGGTTCCGCCGCGTACCGGAAGGTCTGGATGAAAAGGGTCATCAGGATGGAGATCTTGTAATTGGCGCCGTAGATCCCCATCTGCGCCATCACGTAGGCGCCGGCGTCGGCGATGCCGTGCGGCACCACGAGAAGGTACCGGAGCAGGATCCGGTCCAGGGTCTCGTTGACCATCCCGGCGAGCCCGGCCAAAAGCAGCGGCAGGGTGTACCAGGTCATCTCCTTGAGCAGTTTGCGGTCGAACGCCGGCCGCACCGCGCAGAGCTCCCGGTGCAGGATGACCAGCGTGGCGGCGCTCGCGATCATGTTGGAGAGAAAGACGTAGCCGACCCGGCCGGTGGAGTGGTAGAGAGCGTCCGGCAGCTGCACCCCGTGTCTGACCAGGTAGGGGCAGAAGATCAGGAAGAAGAAGTTGCAAAGGACGTTGATGCCGATGTTGACGAGCTTGATGGTCGAGAAGCGGAGCGCCTGGTGCTGCTGTCTGAGCCGCGCGAACGGAATGGCGGTGATCGCGTCCAGGGCGAGGATCAGGACGAAATAGACGATGTACTCGGCGTGGTCGCCGTAATGGAGTTTGCCGGAAAAGTAGGAGGCGCTGAGGATCCCGCCGGCGGCGAAGATGAGGTTCACCGTGACGACCGGCCAAAGCGACGTGGCATAGACGCTTTCCTTGTCATGGTCGCTCTCGGAGAAACGGAAGAAGGTGGTCTCCATCCCGAAGGTGAGCAGGATCATGAGGAAACTCGCGTAGGCGTAGAGCTCGGTGACGATGCCGTATTCCTGGGGGAGAAAGATGCGGGTGTAGAGCGGGACCAGGAAGTAGTTGATCAGTCTTCCGACGATGCTGCTCAGGCCGTAGGTCGCCGTCTGGCGGGCGAGTTTTTTCAGGGAACTCATAGGTAGGGGTGAGTGCCGATGCAGCCTCGTTCTTTTAGAGAGACCGTGGGCTGCCCTTTAGGTGACGTTCAAGGTACCTTCCTGTTTTAGCATAATCCGGGCGTTTAAAGCACTAACAACTTAGCAAGCCCCCGCCCGGCCTTTGCATGCTCCTGCAGGAGCGCCATTTCTGGCGCGAACCGCCGGAGGCGGGGACTCCGGCGCACAAAGAAACAGGCGGTCCCGTAGCAAGACCGCCTGTCCCTTTGCATGGTCCCGTTTCAGCCAACTACCTTACTCCGGCAGCAATATCGTCGACCCGGTCGTCTTCCTCGCTTCCAGATCCCGGTGCGCCTGCGCCGCATCCTTCAGATCGAACCGCTGCTGCACCTCGATCCGGACGTTCCCGGTGGTCACCGCGTTGAAAAGCTCATCCGCCATCGCCCTGAGGTCGTCGGCCTTCTCGGTGTAGGTCATCATGGTCGGACGGGTGATGTAAAGCGAGCCGAGCTGCGACAGGATCGACAGATCGAACGGCGGCACCGGCCCGGAGGCGTTGCCGAAGGAAACCATGAGCCCGTAAGGGCGCAGGCATTTGAGCGACGACTCGAAGGTATCCTTCCCCACCGAATCGTAGACCACCGGCACCCCCTCGCCGTTGGTCAGCTCGCGCACCCGCTCCACCACGTTCTCGTTACGGTAGTTGATGCAGTGGTCGGCGCCGAACTTAAGCGCCAACTGGCACTTCTCCTGGGACCCGGCGGTGCCGATCACCCGGGCGCCGAGCGCTTTCAGCCACTGGCAGGCGATCAGCCCCACCCCGCCGGCTGCGGCATGGAACAGGACCGTGTCCCCCGCCTCGACCCGGTAGGTCTGGCGGATCAGGTACTGGACGGTCAGCCCCTTGAGCATCATCCCCGCCGCCTGCTCGAACCCGATGTTGTCTGGAAGCAGGCAGAGCCGGTCCGCCGGTATGACCCGCGCCTGGCAATAGGCGCCCAACTTCCCGGCATAGGCGACCCGGTCCCCCGGCTTCAGCGCCGTCACCCCGGCACCGACCGCCTCGACGACCCCGGCCCCCTCGTTGCCGGCGACCGCCGGGAGTTTCACCTGGTAAAGGCCGCTGCGCTGATAGATATCGACGAAGTTGACCCCCACCGCCCGGTGGCGAATCCGCACCTCCCCGGGACCGGGTTCGGGAACCTCGACATCCATGTAACGGAGGACCTCGGGCCCTCCGAACTCACTGAAACATACCGCTTTGCTCATCTCGTGCCTCCTGTGCCGCAAGCTATGAAGCTGATCTGAAACTGTCTCAGTACGTAGATTCAATGATGAGTTTACTCAATCAGAATAGCACCAGCGATGATCGAAGCTCCATACTAAAAAACAAGCCCCGACATAACAATCGCGGCAGGGCTTTGCAGTCCGCTCAACGGTCCCTATTCCTTGAGCTGGTGCGCCTCGGTGAAGTAGTGCCGGTAGCCCTGGAGGAGGATGAGAAAGGAGGTGATGGCAACCGCACCGGTGATGGCGCACATGATGGCAATCTGGTAGCGGACCGCAACCCCCGGCTCGGTGCCGGAGAGGATCTGGCCGGTCATCATCCCGGGGAGCGCCACGATCCCGGTTGCCGCCATGGTGTTCATGGTGGGGATGAGGGAAGCCTTGTAGGCGTTGCGCACCGCGGGCTCGGCGGCCTGCCGGGCGTTGGCGCCCAGGCAGAGGGCGGTTTCGATCTCCTCGCGGCGGTCGTGCATCTCCGAGGAGAGCCGCTCCGCGGCAAGGGTGGCGCCGTTCATGGCGTTGCCGATGATCATTCCCGCGAGCGGGATCAGGTAGCGCGGATCGAACCAAGGGGTGTAGCCGACCACCAGCAGACAAAAGTAGAAGGTCACCGCGCCGCAGCCGATGACGATCGAACTCCCGACCACCCGGTAAAAGTGCGGCATCCGCCGTTTGATGCGGGTTCCCGCGATCTGGAGCGAAAACCCGGTCATGGCCAGGAGCATCAAAAGGACCGGAAGGGGCGAGCGGACGGCGAAAACCAGGTGCAGCAGGTATCCCACCGCCAGAAGCTGCAAGACCATGCGGAGCGAGTCCCACAAAAGTTTGCCTTCCTGCCCGATCTTGCGCAGCCGGGACAACCCGGCGGCGAGAAGGATCAGCCCGTAGGCGAAGCCCAACTGGGCGAGGTCCATCGGAACCACGTGGTTACTTTCCATCGGTCGACTCCTTTTCCCAGGCCGGCTCGGCCAGAAACTGCCGGAACGCCTCGGTCTGCGGCCGGGCGAGCAGCTCCGCCGCGCCCCCCTCCTCGACCACCCTTCCCTTTTCCAGGTAGATCAGGTGGTCGGCGGTGTGCTGGGCCAGGCGCAGGTCGTGGGTCACCATCACGATGGCGAGCTGTTCCGAGCGGCAGACGTCATGCAGGGTGGCGGCGAGATGATCGGCAGTGGGGCGGTCCAGGGCGCTGGTCGGCTCGTCCAGAAGGAGCACCTCCGGGCGGCCGATCAGGGCGCGCGCCAGGTTCACCCGCTGCTGTTCGCCGCCGGAGAGGGAGCGCGCCTCGCGGTCCAGAAAATCGGGAGAGAGCCGGGCCAGGGCGACCGCACGCCGGACCTCGTCGGAATCGGCGGACGGAGGCGCCGCATTGCGATAACGAAAAGGAAGCTGCAGGTTGTCCAGGACGCTTCCCGGGAACATGAACGGCTTCTGCAGCACCATCGCGACCCGGCGGCGCAGCTCCAGCGGGTCCAGCGTGCCGGTTTCCGTATCGTCCAGGTAGATCCGGCCCGAACTCGGCTCGTCGAGACGGTTGAGGAGACGGATCAGCGTGCTCTTGCCGCTGCCGGACGGGCCGATGATGGTGGTGGTCTCCCCCCGCCCCGCAGCGAAGGAGACGTCATCGACGATGACGACGGAACCGCCGGGGACACCACGTACCACGCCGACATTTTCGACGCGGATTTTTACCGCTTGATTATCTTTGCCATCCCCCATCAGCGTCACGACTCCCTCCGGCTGCCCGAAATGCCCAGATATATACCCCACTGTGGGCAGGGTTATCCACTGCTAAATCAGCCGGGGATCGACTCTCCCCTGCAGGAGCGACGTTCCTGTCGCGAATCAGCAAGTTAGCTGCCTACCCGGTGGGAGCGCCTTTCCAGGCGCGAATGCCGGCACCATTATCACCGCCTCCGGCGGTTCGCGCCAGGATGGCGCTTCAACAGGGTCTCGCCTCCAGCGTCTAGGTCCGGTCTTTGTGTTTTCTTGACCCGCATCAAACTCTCACTCCGGTGCCGGGGGTACCATCGAACCATCTCAAACGACTACCTCAGGTAGCCCAGATAGGAGGGTAAGATGGCACGGCTGATTGACGAACTGAAGCGGGACCACGCTGAAATGGAACAGATGCTGCGCAAGGTACGGGAGTCGGGGGTGGGAACCCGGGAGGGGCACAAGATCCTCCAGGCGGCGCAGGCCAGCCTGCTCGCCCATTTGCGTAAGGAGGATCTCCAGCTCTACCCCGCGCTCAAGACGGCGGCGGCAACCGATCAGCAACTCAGGATGACCCTCGATCTCCTGGCCAAGGACATGGACCAGATCACCAGGAAGGCGACCGAGTTCTTCCAAAAGTACGCCGCACCCGACGCCAAGGGGGATCTCGTTTTCGCGCAGGACCTGGGGCGGCTTCTCGCCATCCTCACCCAGCGGATGCGCAACGAGGAGATGAAACTCTACAGCGAGTTCGAAAAGCGCAACCTCGGCGGCCGCGCCTGATCCGCCCCGTCGGCCGGCGACGAAAAAAGGGGACCGCCCGGTGGCGGCCCCCTTTTTTGCCTGAATCCTGCAGCGGCAAGCTCCCTGTCAGCGGCGGCTGAACCTCGCCACCCCATCCACCAGCTCCCGTTTTTGCTCCTCGGAGAGCCGGGCCTGCGGATGCGCCAGCCGATACATGAGCGGCGGCATCTCCCCTTCGGTCACCTCCTCCCGGATCTCCTCGGGACGTTCTCCCTTGCGCGCCCCATTGCGCCAATCGGAAAAATTCAGTTTTCGTCGCCCCTCATCCACGTCGTGTTGGACCAGCCACGATATCGGAGCGACCTGCGAATACCAGGGCCAGACCGTTTCGTTGCTGTGGCAGCCGAAGCAGGCGCGCATGGCAAGCTCGCGGGTCGCCGGACGGTCCCAGGCAGGCTCGCGCAGCACCGGCGGGTTGATGTGATTTCGGCCGTACGGCACGGCCTGGATGAGCACCAGAATGACGATGATCGCGGTCACTATCTTCCCTAATGGAATCCTTCGCTTCGTCATGTAACGCATCCCCTTTCTCATTGGTTTCAATCGCTCCTGATGATACCAGTCGAAATGTACTGCAACAACCCGACCTCAACCTTACCGGCCGATTTGCCGATAAGCCTTCCATGGGGGCAGCACCATCCAAAGCCCCGCCTCTCCGCCCCTATGAGGACACAAACGATGGCAAAAGATAAATCCACCGCTCCCTCTTTCGTGGTTCCGGTTGCGCACCTTTGGACGGCCCTGCTCGGGATGCTCCTGATGCTCATGGCCGGCGGCTGCTCGGCGATCCGGATGGGCGAGACCCGCTCCCTGCCGCCGACCACGATGCCGCAGACCGTCACCGTGTCCCCCCACCTGAAGCGAGCCCAGGTCAACTTTCACCCCTTCGACGTCAACGCCACCGTCATTTCCGGCGGACACTACGAGGGGCTGCTCCAGGTCAAACAGCCCTGGATCTGGGGACTCTCCGACGAGCAGAAAGCGGCGATGTACGGGGACCTGCGCAACGTCGCCCGTTACGCCTTCATCGACCAGTTCATCCGGCTGGGGCTCGAGGTTCGCGTCCCCCAGGAGCACGCCGCCCAGTTGGACCTGCCCAAACCGAAACGGACCAAGCCGGTCAAACGGGAGAGCCTCGAGATCCAGGGGGTGGTGACCTCGATCGACATGAACACCTACGGCCGGGGGCTTTCGGGAACCTTCGAGGGGTACGGCTCGGCAGGGAACTACTGGGAGGCGACCCTCGTTTTTTCCGGCATCAGCGTCGTCGACGCCCGGGGGAACATCATCTGGAGCGGAGACATCAAGAAGTACTGCAAGCTTGCGAACAGCCCGGTCCAACTCGACTGGACCATGTTCACCCTCATATCGAAATCCCTGGAGATGTCGGCTGCCCACCAGGGGCTCCTCGGCGCAAAGAACGCCCTCGAGAAAAGCAAGGCGGAGTACCACCTGGAGCCGATCAACGAGAACCCCGTCGAAATCGCGGCGCGGCTGGCCGCCATCGACCTGATCGGCATCATCGAGCAGGAGTTGTCAAAGAACACCTCCGGTCGATAAGTTACGCTCTCAGCGCCGTCAAGACTCCGGGACAGACTGACTCGGCCATAGTCCGGGCTGTCATTGCCCCCACTGATCCAGTCGCCGGCACAGTACCAAGATTACCTAACCTGTGAAAATTCGGTTATACTAAGCCCGCTGTCTTAGTAGCACTGCAACTGGGTATAGCTCATTCATAGCAGACTGAATCGCTGGCTTCGATTCTGCTTTCCTGCCGCCGGAGGTGACCGTGGCACAGGACCACAGCCAACAGCAGAAAATCCGGGACGAGATTCGATCCCTCCGTGAACGTCTGGCCGCAGCAGAAGCGGCCTTGACCACCGCACCAAGCCAAGGTGCCGGGGGAGGCGACGAGAACCGTCTGCTCCTGGCTTTGGACGCCGCTCATCTGGGGATGTGGGATTGGCACCTCCCCAGCGGCCGGGTTACCTGGAACAAGGAACACTTCCGCATGATGGGGTACGAGCCGGACAGTTTCGTCCCGACCTACCGGCACTGGACGGATCGCATCCATCCCGAGGATCGGGCGGCCGCCGAAGCGGAGATCCAGGCGGCGCTGGCCCGGGGAGCCGAATATCACGCCGAATTCCGGGTGCTCCAGCCGGACGGGGTGGAACGGACCCTGGAGGCCCTCGGGCGGGTCGAGCACGACGCATCGGGCGCCCCGGTGCGCCTCTACGGGGTGGTTTCCGACATCACCGAGCGCAAGCAGATGGTCGACGAACTGCGCAGCGCCAAGGAAAACCTCGAACAGCGGGTCGCCGACCGTACCGCGAACTGGGAACAGGCGGCCAAGGAGCGGGAACAGTTCTACCGGTTCTTCCAGACCTCCGCCGACATCATGGCCATTGCCGACCCCAACGGCGCCTTTCTCCAGACCAACCCCGCCTGCACCGATCTGCTCGGCTATTCCCCGGAAGAACTGGTTTCCCGCCCCTTCATCGCGTTCGTCCACCCCGATGATCAGCAGCCGACCCTGGACGAAATGGCCCGGCAACAAAAACTCGGCTACACCCTCAAATTCGACAACCGTTACGTATGCAAGGACAGGACGATTCGTTGGATCTCCTGGCGGGCGGTCTACGACGCCGAAGAGAACTGCACCTACGCCACCGGCCGTGACATCTCCCTGCAGCGGCAGCAGGAGGAGGCCCTGCGCAAAAGCGAGCGCGACTTCCGGCTGCTTGCCGAAGCGATGCCCCAGATCGTCTGGGTCACCGACCCCGCGGGGAGAAACACCTATTTCAACCAGCAGTGGGTCGACTACACCGGCATCCCTCTCGAAGAGGGCTACGGCGACGGCTGGATCAAGCCGTTTCATCCGGAGGACCGGCAACGGGCCTGGGACGCCTGGCAGGCCGCCACGAAACAGGAGGGTCGCTATTCGCTGGAGGTGCGGCTGCGGAGGTGGGACGGGGCTTACAAGTGGTGGCTGGTCCGGGGCGTGCCGGTTCTCGATGAGCAGGGGGGGATTCTCAAATGGTTCGGCACCTGTACCGACATCGAGGAGGTGAAAAAGGCCGAACAGGAGCGGCTCGCCCTCGAACAACAGATGCAGCAGACCCAGAAACTGGAGAGCCTGGGCATTCTCGCCGGCGGGATCGCGCACGACTTCAACAACATCCTCATGGCCATCATGGGAAACGCCAGCCTGGCCCTCATGAAGATGGATCCGGACTCGCCGCTGGCCTCCAACCTTCAGCAGATCGAGCAGGCCTCCGAGCGGGCGGCGGACCTAGCCAGACAGATGCTCGCCTATTCGGGAAAGGGAAAGTTCCTGGTCGAATCGGTGGACCTGAACGCGCTGGTGCGGGAAATGCTGCACATGCTCAAGGTCTCGATCTCGCGAAACGCCGTCTTGCGCCTCGAGCTTTCCGAACGCCTCCCCTGGGTCGAGGCGGACTCGACCCAGATGCGGCAGGTTATCATGAACCTCGTCCTCAACGCCTCCGAGGCACTGGCAGAGGAGACCGGCATCATCACCATCAGGAGCGGATACCGGCACTGCAGCCACGACGAGTTGAAGGATGCCTGGGGTGAGAGAACCCTGGCCGAGGGGGCCTACGTCTACCTGGAAGTAAGCGACACCGGCTGCGGCATGGACCAGGCAACCCTGGCCAGGATCTTCGACCCGTTCTTCACGACGAAGTTCCTCGGGAGAGGGCTGGGCATGGCGGCGGTGCAGGGGATCGTCCGGGGACACAAGGGGGGAATCAAGATCTCCAGCGAGCCTGGGCAAGGAAGCACCTTCCGGCTTCTTTTGCCGGTACAAGGGAAAGTCCCCCCGGAGTACGCCAACCAGGCCGCGTCGGACCAATGGCACGGAGCCGGCACCATCTTGCTCGTGGACGATGAGGAACTGGTCCTCGGGGTTGGTTCGGAGATGCTCAGGGAGCTCGGTTTTTCCGTGGTGACTGCCGACAGCGGGAAGAAGGCCGTGGAAATCGTCGGTTCCGGCAGGGATATTTCCCTGGTGATCCTGGACCTGAGCATGCCGGAAATGAGCGGGGATGTCTGTTTCCAGGAGCTGCGCAAGACGCGACCCGACCTGAGGGTCATGATCTCCAGCGGATACAGCGAACAGGAGGTCGTGCAGCGGTTTCCCGAGGGTCGAGGTCTGGCGGGCTTCATCCAGAAGCCGTACAAGGTTTCGGTGCTCAAAGATGCGCTGCGGAAGGCCATGGAGAGCTGATCGTTAGCAGGATCGTGCTTGACCGGTGGGTATAAACCCGTCTATAACGTGACGCTGTCTCACGAGGTAACGGCATCAAAGGTTCCGCCGGCACGTAGCTGGGGGCAAGGTGGATGATGATCCAAAGCAGATTAGTATCAGTTCTCGCAGCCGTCGTTTTCTTTGGCATCCCCGCCGTCAGTCATGCCGCGGAGGAGACGTCCCCGATGGGGAACCAAACTTCGGCGCGGACCGAAAAGCAGGAACCGCCCCTGCAGGCTGAGTACCGTCGGCTTCGGACCGCGCTCAAGGAAACCCAGGAGGAGCTGGACCGCAACCGGGCCGAACTCGCCCGGCTCAAGCACCGCTGGATCGTTCAGAAGGGAAGGCTCCCCACCGCCAAAGAGATCAAGGAGTACGAAGAGAAACTGGCGCAGGGGAAGAAGGTAAAACCGGAGGAAAATCCCTACGTGAACCGGAACCCGCTGTCCAGCCCGGCCCGCGCCCGGGCGGCGTTTTACGGCAAGCTCGAAGAGGTCCGGCGGGAGGAAAGCCACCTGAAGCAGTTGAACGATGATCTTGCCGCACTGGAGCGCAAAGCCGCTCGCGCGGGTGCCCCCGCTCCCTGACCGCACCGCTATTAATCCATTCCCGATCCGTCGACATGAAAAGGCCGGCTCCTCATCCCTGAGGTCGCCGGCGGCGGAACAGCTGCAGGCAGCCATCGCCTTTTTCAACGTGGGGGAGGCGGGAGGACGCAGGGTGAAAATGGCTTCCCGGAAGTTGCCCCAGTCCAAGGCCGCCCCCATCGCGGTTTCCCAGCAGAGGATCCAGCGCATGCCGGTTGCCGCAGCTGCCACTGTCGATTTAGGCGGCGACCCGTTGGACGTCGGATTTGAACGCTTCTGAGGTTACCCTTTCCATGCATAGCCCGTTGTGCTATCATCCTGTACCTTTGGAAACACTATTCCAATAGGAGGAGATGGAGATGAAGAAGGTTCTGTTATTAAGTGCTTTGTTATTAGTATTTGGTTGCAGCAAGGGTAAAAATGAACTGGTAGGACAATGGGAATCTGGCAAAGCCCAGGGCGGCAAGGCAGCGAAGATAGAGTTTTTCGCCGACCATACCGCCACGTTGAGCCTTGGTGTCGGTCAACCGATGAAGATTAAATGGAGCATGGGAAAGAACGGCCAGGTCAAGCTTCAGTCGGCCCAGGACCGCAACATGCTGACCTTCCAGCTCAACGGCGACAAGCTCGCGCCTGAAGGAGGCGACGGGGTGATGACCTTCACCAAGCAATAGCCAAAGCCGAATCAGCCCCCCCCTCACGCAGGCCAGACCACCGAGGCCCGGGCATGAAAAAAGGGACCCTGCTACTTTTCCAGCGAAAAGTGGCAGGGTCCCTTTTTTTTCGCCCCGCCTGAGCCGCCAGCCGTTCCAACCCGTTCCCAATAAAACAAACTCACGCCCCGTTTCCCATCTGCCGCAGGTTGTTGATGTCCCGCAGCGGCGGGGCCCCGAAGAACCGGTTGTATTCGCGGCTGAACTGAGACGGGCTTTCGTAGCCGACCTGGAACGCAGCCGTGGCGGCATCGACGTGCTCGGCCAGCATCAGGCGCCGGGCTTCGTGCAAGCGGAGCTGCTTCTGGTATTGTAATGGGCTTAATGCCGTCATGGACCGGAAGTGGTGGTGGAAGGTCGAACTGCTCATGCGCGCCTCGGCGGCGAGATCATCGATGCGCAACGGCCGGTTGAAGTTGTCCTTGAGCCAGTCGAGCGCCCGGGCGATCTGCTGGCTCTGGCTTCCCGCCGAGGCGATCTGGCGCAGGCGCCCCCCCTGCTCCCCGACCAGCAACCGGTAGACGATTTCCCGCTGGATGATCGGCGCCAGGATCGGAATGTCCCGCTCCTCGTCGAGGAGGTCGATCAGGCGCTGAAAGGCGCAAAGGAGCGGCAAGGTGATCTTGCTGGTCGCCATGCCGCGGCTGGACTGCACCGGAGCCGAAGGGAGGTTGCTGTCCACGATCAGCTGCGAGATCTCGCGCTGGTCCAGTTTCAGCTTGAGCCCCAGGTAGGGCTTCTCCGGGCTCGCCTCGGTAATCTGCACGATGGTGGGGAGGTGCACCGAGGTGATCAGGTAGTGGTTCGCGTCGTACTGATACGCCTCGTCACCAAGCAGCACGCGCTTGGCACCCTGGGCCACCAGGCAGACGCTCGGCTCATACATGCCGCTCATCGGCTGGGTCGGCTCGTCCCGGCGAAAGAGCGACAGCCCCGGCACCGGCGAGGCAAATAGCTCTCCCTTCTCGGTCCATCGGGCAATACTGTTTTTCAGTTCCTCCAGCGCAAGTTCCATCGCCTGCTCCTTTTTTCACGCTTGCCATCGACGGGGGGAGCGCCCTTCCCGGCGCGTTTTCTGCCGCAACCGGGCGGAAGGCAGCCTCTGATGCAGCAAAGCCCGGCTCCGGCCCGGGGGGGGGAAATCAACCTGTTTCCCTGCATTGCCCCCTGACCAGCACCTTACCCGACTCAACCTGGCCTTACAATATTTTTTGCAGCGTCCGGACGATCGGGCAAGAATCGGGCAGAATCATTCTACCTCTCGCTGCGAGATCGGGAGTACGATCCGATCATCAACAGGGGCAACCGGATCCAGCGTTGCCCGAGGAGGAGAGCATGCAGTTCGAGTTTCAAAATCCCACCCGCCTGATCTTCGCCGCCGGGGCGCTCGCGCGCCTGGGGGAGGTGGTACGCCGCCACGGCAAGCGCGCCCTGCTCGTTACCGGTGGCGGCAGCGTCAAGCGCAGCGGCGTCTTCGCCCGCGCCGTGGTCAGCCTCAATGCCGCCGGCGTGACCGTCATCGAATGTTCCGGCGTCGAGCCCAATCCCCGCCTTTCCACGGTGCTCCGCGGCGCAGAGCTCGCGCGCCGCGAAGGGTGCGACGTGGTCATCGCGCTGGGTGGCGGCAGCACCATGGACGCCGCCAAGGTGATGGCCGCAGCCGTCTACTACGAGGGGGACCCGTGGGACATGATCGCCCACGGCCAGGACCGGCAACGGCTCCCCACCCGCGCGCTCCCCGTCGTCACCGTGCCGACCCTCGCCGCCACCGGCTCCGAGATGAACTGCGGCGCGGTCATCACCAACGAGCAGACGACGGAGAAATCCTTCGTCATGGCCGAGTGCCTCTATCCGGTCGCCGCGGTGGTCGATCCGGAGCTCACCGTGAGCGTCCCGGCCGATCAGACGGCCTATGGCATCTGCGATCTCATCACCCACGTGACCGAAGGATACTTCAACGGCGTCGACGGGACCCCGGTGCAGGACCGTTTCGCCGAAGGGGTGGTCGCGACGGCGCTGGAATGGGGCCCCAAGGCGGTTGCCGACGGAAACGATCTCGAGGCGCGGGCCCAGATACAATGGGCGTCGGTGGTGGCCTTGAACGGCTGGGTGCAGATCGGAACTGACGCGCCGTTTCCGGTCCACATGATCGAGCACGTCCTGTCCGCCCACCACGATGTCGCCCACGGAGCGGGACTTGCCGTGGTGAATCCGGCCTGGATGCGCTATGCCGCCGAATCCCGCCCGGAGCGCTTCGCGCAGTTTGCCCACCGGGTGTTCGGCGTGCCGGCGAAGTGGAGCGACCCCGCCGGTTGCGCACAGGAGGGGATCGCGAGCTTCGAGTCGTTCCTCCGCTCGATCGGCTGTCCGACGCGTCTCTCCGAGCTGCGCATCGGCGACGCGCTCCTGGCGCGCTACGCCCAGGAAACGGTGCGGATCGCCCACGATGACCAGCGCCGTCTGCCGGGGCGTCCCGCGCTGAGCGAGGCCGAGATCGTCAACCTGCTCCGCTCGGCGCTGTAGCACCTACAAAGGAGATCCATGTAACGCTGCGTTGAAAGCAATCCCTGCGCCCCCTCCCCTTCAAGGGGAGGGATAGGGTGAGGATGGGGTACAAATTCGTCCTCTCCATCATGGAAAAGGAGAACGACATGCAAAAGCGAAAACTGGGGAAAAACGGTCTGGAAGTATCCGCCATCGGGCTCGGCTGCATGGGGATGAGCTTTTCCTACGGCCCTCCGAAAGATAAGGAAGAGATGGTCCGGCTGCTGCGGGGCGCTGTCGAGCGCGGAGTGACCTTCTTCGATACCGCAGAGGTCTACGGTCCGTTCATCAACGAGGAGCTGGTCGGCGAGGCGCTCTCCCCGCTGCGCGACCGGGTGGTGATCGCCACCAAATTCGGCTTTGCCACCGGCACCGATCCCCGGGGCAACCAGGGGGGACCGCGCCTGAACAGCCGTCCCGAGCACATCAAGGAAGTTGCCGAAGCCTCCCTGAAAAGGCTCCGGACCGACGTGATCGACCTTTTCTACCAGCACCGCGTCGACCCGGACGTGCCGATCGAAGAGGTAGCCGGAGCGGTGGGCGAGCTGATCCGGGAAGGAAAGGTCAAGCACTTCGGCCTCTCCGAAGCGGCGGTGGCGACGATCCGCCGCGCGCACGCGGTCCAGCCGGTGACCGCAGTCCAAAGCGAGTACTCGCTGTGGTGGCGGCGCCCGGAGGAAGAACTGCTCACGGCCCTGGAAGAGCTCGGTATCGGCTTTGTGCCGTACAGCCCGCTGGGACGCGGCTTTCTCACCGGGAAGATCGACGAGAAGACCACCTTCGAAAGCGGCGACTTCCGCGCCAACCTCCCCCGTTTTACCGCGGAGGCACGCAAGGCAAACCATGCTCTGGTCGACCTTTTGGGGAGCATCGCGGCCAAGAAGAAGGCAACTCCGGCCCAGATCGCCCTAGCGTGGCTCCTCGCCCAGAAGCCGTGGATCGTGCCGATTCCCGGCACCACCAAGCTGGAGCGTCTGGAGGAAAACCTGGGAGCGGCGGCTATCGAACTGACGCCGGACGACCTTCGCGAGATCGATGCCGCCTCCGCCCGGATCAAGGTCGAGGGTGAACGCTACCCGGAAACCCTGGAACAGATGACCAACCGCTGAAAAGCTCGCGTTACTACCTGGAGGGAACATCTGACGTCTCCTCCCCTTCAAGGGGAGGGACAGGGTGAGGATGGGTTTCCCACCCACATGGAGGAAACACATGTTCAACGTAAAAGCTTATTCCGCAGCCAGCGCGACTTCTCCGCTGGCCTCCGCCACCATCCCGCGCCGGGAGCCGACCGTGCGGGACGTACAGATCGAAATCCTTTTCTGCGGCATCTGCCATTCCGACCTGCACTACGCCCGCGACGAATGGCACAGCGTGATGCCGACCGTGTATCCCTGCGTTCCGGGGCACGAGATCGTCGGCCGGGTCACCAAGGTCGGCGCCGCCGTCACCAGGTTCAAGGCCGGCGACGTGGTCGGCGTCGGCTGCATGGTCGACACCGACCAGACCTGCCCCCATTGTGAATCCGGGCACGAGCAGTTTTGTGCCGACATGACCCTCACCTACGGCTCTCCGGACAAGCACCTGGGCGGGGTGACCTACGGCGGGTACTCGGACAGCATCGTCGTCAACGAGCGTTTCGTGCTGCGCGTCCCGACCAACCTGAACCTCTCCGGCGTGGCGCCGCTGCTTTGCGCCGGCATCACCACGTACTCCCCCATGCGTCACTGGGGCGTCACCCAGGGGAAAAAGGTCGGGATCGTCGGGCTGGGCGGGCTCGGCCACATGGGGGTGAAATTCGCCCATGCCTTCGGCGCCCACGTCGTTGTCTTCACCACTTCACCGGGCAAGAAGGAAGACGCCCTGCGCCTGGGGGCCGATGAGGTGGTGATCTCCCGCAACCCCGAAGAGATGCAGCAGCATGCCGGGAGTTTCGACTTCATCCTCGATACCATCGCGGCCGAACATGACATCAACGCCTACCTGAACCAGCTCAAGGTCGACGGCAACCTCACCCTGGTCGGAGCCCCCGACAAGCCGCTTGCCGTCTCCGCCTTCGGGCTGATCTTCGGGCGGCGCAGCCTCTCCGGCTCCCCGATCGGCGGGATTCCCGAGACCCAGGAGATGCTGGATTTCTGCGGAGCTCATAACATCACCGCCGACGTCGAAGTCATCCCGATCCAGAAGATCAACGAAGCCTACGAGAGGATGGCCAAGTCCGACGTCAAATACCGCTTCTCCATCGACATGGCCTCCCTGAGGTCCGAATGAACGGAGATACCACGATGAGTAAAGAACCTTCCGCAGCAAAGAAGCTGATCGGCGACTTCGCCCCGAAGCTGGTTGAACTGACCGACGACGTCCTGTTCGGGGATGTTTGGGAGCGCCCGGAGCTTTCCCCGCGCGACCGGAGCCTGGTAACGGTGAGCGCCCTGGTCGCCCTGAACCGCACCGAACAATTGCGTTTTCACTTGGGAAAGGCGCTGGACAACGGGGTAACCAAGGAAGAGCTGATCGAGCCGATAACCCATCTCGCCTTCTATTCCGGCTGGCCCACGGCGATGAGCGCCATCCTACTCGCCAAGGAGATCTGCGGGCAGCGGGCCGGCTGAGACAGGCAGGTGGTGCCCGCTTCGCGAGAAGCTATCACTTTGCAGGTAGGCGGGCAGCACGCCCTTCACTACCGACTACCGATGATCGCGCCAGGGATGTCGCTCTACCAGAAAAGATAACGAAGGAGTACCCATGCCTAAAAACATCCTCGTCCTCACCGGCAGCCCCAGGAAAGGTGGCAACACCGACAAACTGGCCGATGCCTTCATCGCCGGGGCCCAAAAGGCCGGACACACCACGGTCCGCTACGCAACCGCAGACAAGCACATCAGGGGATGTGTCGACTGCCAGACCTGCTTCAGCAAGGGAGTCGCCTGTTCTTTTGCGGACGACTTCAATGCGCTCGCCCCACTCGTCGAACAGGCCGACATGCTCGTGTTGGCAACACCCCTTTACTGGTTCTCTTTCCCAACCCAGCTGAAAGCGGCCATCGACAAGTTCTATGCCTTTTTCATCGGGAACCGGCCGTTGAAGATCAAGGAGTGCGCACTGGTTGTCAGCGGGGGAGACAGCGAGGTGAGGAAATTCGACGGCATCGTGACGTCGTACCAGTTGATCGCCGAGTTCCTCGGCTGGAAGGATAGCGGCATCGTCATCGTACCCGGACTGCACGACAAGGATGACGTCTTGAAAACGGACGGACTGCAGCGCGCCGAAGCGCTCGGACAGAGCCTCGTTTAACGTGAGGGTGGGCACGATTCGGGGACGGGCTCCCAAAGGTGCCGGCTCCCCGTCACCCTTGCCCCCCCCGAAAGGTCATCGGAAGAATCTCTTCCAAATCCGCAGCCAATGCAAAAGGGGACCAGCAGATTAACCTGCCGGTCCCCTTTCCTCGTTATTCGCTATGCACAGCTAGGCAGCCATCCCCCACCGGTGAACCAGCGGCAGGCACAGGGATAACAGTGTGCTATCCCTACTGTTTTTCGGTAACAGGGTAGGGTTTTCCCGGTATATTCCTCAGAATACGTCCCGTGCTATAAAAGGCTTCAAGGCTGCTCGCCCTCTTCGATCGGAACCACCTTGTTGACCAGGTTGGCCACCGCATGCACTACGCAGTACATCACCACGATAAGGATGAAAACCGTCACCGAAAGCGTGTCCTTCATTACCCATCCCCTTTCTGCCGTGCCTGTGCCACAGCCCTTCCTGTTACCGTCCCCGCCGGCAGCGGCGCCCGGTGCTGATGTGTATCGGTTCGAGAAGCGTCGGACTGAAGTACTTTTCAATACCTCGCCAAATAGCAGCCACGATCCCCAACAGCACGGTTCATGCCAGCAATAACACCTGCATTTTCAACACTTTCCCCAGAAGGCTCCCCCCCGACGTGTTCACGGTTTGCGCATCCGGGTCGGCGTCGTGAACAGGTGCACTGGCACAGCAGGTGATCCTGGCGCGAGTTCTCAAACAGAAAAGCAAGGAACAGTCAGCAGCGAAGGTAACAATACTGTCAGTATTTTGTTACACTCTCTTTACCCTGCTGAACCCCCTCATTGTGTTACCGGCAACAAGACATCACCCCCCCATCACCCAGAGAGGTAAGTACATGGACTGGATTAGAAACAGTGTCCGCAACAAGCTTTTTGCAACAACTACCTTTGGCGCAGCCATGCTCATTGCCGCAGCCGGCCTTGGGTTCCTCATGATGTGGAACAGCGTCCGCACCTTTCGCGACGACGTCGACCGCCAGTACCGAAATGCGGTGCAGGTGCTCTCGGTCCAGGCCGACTTCAAAAAACAGGTCCAGGAATGGAAGGACACCCTTCTGCGCGGCAGCAACCCGGCCGACCTCGACAAGTACTGGGGTCAGTTCGAGAAGCAGGAATCCCTGGTACGCAACGGGATGACCGAGCTGCTGAAAACGGTCGACGATGCCGAATCGAGGGCGTTGGTCGAACACTTCCTGGCGGCGCATCAAAAGATGGGATGGGATTACCGGAAGGGCCTCAACGCCTTCAAGGATTCCGGCTTTGCAAGCAGCGCCGGGGATGCAGCGGTGAAGGGGATGGACCGGGCTCCGAGCGAGCTTCTGTCGCAGGCGGCCCAGCGGTTGAAGACCCTTGCCGCGGAAAGCTCGCACCAAGCGGAGGCACGAAGCCGCCAGGGTATCGTCTGGAGCGTAGGCGCCATGGCGGTGGCTTGCGCCTTCGGCACGATCATCACCCTCGTATTCATCAGAAAAGAGGTCCTGCTCCCGATCGCACAACTGGAACTCGATCTCGGCAATCTGGCCAACTTAGACCTTGCCACCGCCTTTACCCAGAAGGGTTCCGACGAACTGGGAATGATCGCGGCAAGCGCCGAAAAGGTACGCAGAAACATGCAGGATATGATGGCCCAACTCCTCCGGTCGGCCGACGAGGTCTCCTCGGCAGCGCTGCAGTTGCGTGAGAGTTCGGACGTGATCGCCACGGCCACCGAAAAGATTGCCAGCCAGGCACAGACCGTCGCCACCGCCGGCGAGGAGATGACCGCGACCAGCCAGGGGATTGCCGAAAACTGCCAGCAGGCCGCGCAGGAAGCCCACCTTGCCACCACCTCCGCGCAGAGCGGGGCGGTCATCGTCGACACCACCATCGTCTCCATGACCAACATCGCCACCAAGGTGCAGGAATCCGCCAAGACCGTGGAGAGCCTCGGCTCCCGCTCCAAGCAGATCGGGGAGATCAGCTCGACCATCGAGGAGATCGCGGATCAGACCAACCTGCTGGCGCTCAATGCCGCCATCGAGGCCGCGCGGGCCGGCGAACAGGGTCGCGGCTTTGCCGTCGTCGCCGACGAGGTTCGCGCCCTGGCGGAACGTACCTCCCGGGCGACCCGCGAAATAACCCAGATGATCGCCATGATTCAGGCGGAAACCAATGGTGCGGTAGCGGTAATGGAGGCCGGCGTGGACCAGGTCTCTTCCGGCACCACCGAGGCGGCCCGCTCCGGCGAGGCCCTGCAGACCATACTGCAGCAGATCGACTCCTTGAACCTCCAGGTCAGCCAGATTGCCACCGCAGCCGAGGAGCAGACCGCCACCACCACCGAGATATCCCTCAACATCCAGCAGATAAACGACGTGGTCAGCACCGCCGCCCAAAACGCCCATGAGTCGGCACAAGCCGCCGCCCTTTTGAGCAGCAACGCGGAACGGCTTCACACCCTGGTGCAGCGCTTCCGGATCTGAGAGAGCCTTACCCCTGCTTGAATAGTTGGGCGTAAAACAAATAAGGGGATCGGCAAATTCCGCCGATCCCCTTCCTGTTCCTCCTGTGGGAGCGCCCTTCCGGGCGCGATTGATCGTCTTTCCCCCAACTCCCGACCCAGCTTGATTACCCTGGGGGAGCGACCTTCCCTCCCGCCCCGTCCCCCTACGACGGCTCCGCCGTCTCTCCCTCCGGCACCGTGCCCCCTTCGCCCCCCATCCGCTCCCGGTCCTTGCTGTGGTCGCGCGCGATCAGCATGTAAATGGAAGGCACGGCAAAAAGCGTGAAAAGGGTGCCGACGAACATCCCCCCCACCAGGACCAGGCCGATGGAATTCCGGGCTGCCGCGCCCGGGCCGGTGACCAGGGTGAGGGGAAAATGCCCCGCGATGGTTGCGGCGGTCGTCATCAGGATCGGGCGCAGCCGGGTCATCGCCGCCTCGCGTACCGCCTCCAGCTTGGCGCGCCCCTGCAGTTGCAGCTTGTTGGCGAACTCCACGATCAGGATGCCGTTTTTCGAGACCAGCCCGACCAGGGTTACCAGCCCCACCTGGGAGTAGATGTTGAGCGTGGTGGTCCAGCCGTGGGTGAAAAAGGGGGTATTCGGGTCGGGCATCTTCAGGAAGGTGAAGATGAGCGCGCCGAACATGGCGAGCGGCACCGAACCGGCCAGGATGACGAAGGGATCGCGGAAGCTGTTGAACTGGGCGGCCAGAACCAGGAAGATCAGGACCACCGCGAGGGCGAAGGCGGGGAGGAACTTGTTCCCCTCGGTGCGCAGCTGGCGCGACTCGCCGGTGTAGTCCAGGACGTACCCCTTGGGGAGCATCTTGGCCGCCTCCCCTTCGAGGTAACGGAGCGCCTCGTCCAACGGGCGCATCGCGACGCCGCTGATCTTCACCGCGTTCAGCTGCTGGAACCGGTTCAGCGAGCGCGGCACCACCGACTCTCTGATTTTCGCGATCGTACTGAGGCGGATCAGCTGCCCGTTGGGGCCGGTAACGTAGATCCCCTCCAACTGCTCCGGGTTGAGCCTCCCGGCTCTCTTCACCTGCGGGATCACCTTGTAGCTGCGCCCCGAGATGTCGAAGCGGTTCACGTAATCGCCCCCCACCATCCCGCCCAGGTCGCCCCCCACCTCACTCAGGTTGAGTCCCAGCGACCCCACCTTGTCCTTGTCGATGATGAAACGGGTCTCCGGCTGGTCGATCTTCACGTCGATGATCGGGGGAAACGCGAACATGCCGCTTTGCATCGCTTTGAGCTTCAGCTTCTGGGCGAACTCCAGGATCTGGTCGGTGTCCGCCGTCGAGGCGAGAATGAACTCCACCGGGAAGTCGCCCCCCCCCGGCAGCGCCGGCGGCGTCACCGGGAAGATCTGGATCCCGGGAATCCCCATCAGCTTTTGCTGCACCTCGGGCATGATCTGGAAGATGTTCCTTTTGCGCTCGGTCCAGGGCTTGGCCACCATCCCGGAAAATCCAGAGTTGGGGAAGGTGATCTGGAAGGTGAACTCGGTCTCCGGGATGCTCATGAACGCGCGGTTCACCGCACTGGCGAAGATGTGGTTTTGGTCCAGGGTCGAGTTGGCCGAGGCGTCGACGATCCCGAAGATGACCCCCTGGTCCTCCATCGGGGCGAGCTCCTTGGCGGACATGGTGAACATCGGCACCGTGAGGAGGACTACCACCAGCCAGACGAGGTAGACCGCCGGCCGCACCCGGAGGATCGTGTCGAGCCGTCTGCCGTACCACTCCCGCAGGCGGTGGAAGTCGCGCGCGATCTTCCCGGCAAAGCCGCGCTGGTCGCCTCCCGGCTTGAGCAGGCGCGCCGACATCACCGGAGAGAGCGTCAGTGCCACCACCCCGGAAATGGTGACCGCCCCCGCCAGGGTCAGGGCGAACTCCCGGAAAAGGGACCCGGTGAGCCCCCCCTGCAGTGCGATCGGCAGGTAGACCGCGGCCAGGGTGATGGTCATCGCGATGATCGGCCCCACCAGCTCCCGGGCTCCGGCCAGGGCCGCCTCCAGCGGTGTTTCCCCCTGCTCCAGGTGCCGCTCGACGTTTTCGACCACGACGATCGCATCGTCGACCACGAGGCCCACCGAGAGGACGATGGCGAGCAGGGTGAGGAGGTTGACCGTGAAGCCGAAGGCCTGCATCAGGAAGACCCCGCCGATCAGCGACACCGGGATCGCGACGATCGGAATCAGCACCGACCGGAAGGAGCCTAAGAACAGGAAGATCACCACCATGACGATTAGCAGGGTGTCGCGCAGGGTCTTGAGCACTTCGGTGATGGCGCTGGAGATGTAGTTGGTGGCGTCGTAGGCGATGTTCGCCTTCAGCCCGGTGGGGAGCTCCCGCTCGATCCCCTCCATCTCGACGCGGACCCTTTTGATGACGTCGAGGGAGTTGGCGTTGGGGAGGGCCCAAATTCCCATGAAGACCGCGGTCTGCCCGGAAAAATGCACCTCCGAATCGTAATCCTCCGCCCCCAGCACCACGTCGGCGATGTCCGAAAGACGCACCACCGTCCCCCCGGACTGGCGCACGATCAGCTGCTTGAACTCCGGCACCGTGCTCAGGTTGGTATCAGCGGTGAGGTTTACCTGGATAAAGCTCCCTTTGCTCCGCCCCAGCGCCGTGAGGAAGTTGTTGGCGGCGAGCGCCTGACGCACCTGCGCAGGGGTGATGTTGAGCGCCGCCATCCGGTCCGGCTTGAGCCAGATCCGCATGGCGAAGGTGCGGGCCCCCAGGATGTCGGCGCGCTGCACCCCCGGGATCGCCGAGAGCCGGGGCTGTACCACCCGCACCAGGTAGTCGGTGATCTCGTTTTGCTGCAAAAGATCGGAGGAGAAACTCAGGTATGCCGAGGCGAACTGGCTGTCGGCCGACTCGATGTTGATTACCGGGACTTCCGCCTCCGGCGGGAGGTCCCGGCGCACCTGGTCCACTTTCGAGCTGATCTCGGCGAGGGCCTTGGTCGAGTCGTAGTTGAGCTTGAGCCGGATGGTGATGGTGGAGAGCCCGAGCGTGCTCTGGGACTGCATGTATTCGATGCCGTCCGCAGCGGCGATGGCCCGCTCCAAGGGAGAGGTGATGAAGCCGCGCACCAGTTCCGCGCTCGCCCCGACGTAGACCGTGGTCACCGTCACCGAGGCGTTCTCGCTTTTCGGGTACTGGCGGACGTTGAGAGTCCGGATCGCCTGCAGTCCCGCGATCACGATGATCAGGTTGACCACGATCGCGAGCACCGGACGGCGTATGAAAAGGTCGGTGATCTTCATACCGATAAGCCCTTATCCTCCCCCCTTTGATTGAAAAAGAGGGGGTGGGGGGGATTTGCCTTTAGGGGCCCCCCGTATTTCCACCCGAACCTCGTTCCCAAGGTCCACCTTGGGAACGCAATGATGTTCAAAGCTCCAGCTTTCCCCCAGCCCCGAGTCCCCACTCCCCGCCTTTAAGAATCCTCCGGCTTGGGTGCCGTCTGGAACGACGGTGACAGCTTGTTGTTGACCACCACCGACTGACCGTTACGCAACTTGAACACCCCGGTGCTGACGACCACATCCCCCTGGTTCACCCCGCTCAACACCGCGACGAAATCCCCCCGTTTTTCCCCGAGCCGCACGAACTGCTGGCGCAGGACGAAGCCACCCTTGTGTTTGGGATCCGCGGCCACGATGAACACCGAATCGCCGTACGGATTATAGAGCACCGAGGTGGTCGGGATGATCAGCACCTGCTGGCGTACCGGCAGCCCCACCGCCACGTTCACGAATAGTCCGGGGCGCAGCCGTTCGCTGGCATTGGTCAGGGTCGCCCGGAGCCTGACGTTGCGGGTGTCGGTGTCGACGATGGGGTTGATGGCCGAGACCCGTCCGGTGACGACGACGCCGGGAAGGGAGTCGCAGGTGACCCGGACCGGCAGCCCCTGGTTAAGCCGGCCGATTTCCTGCTGCGGTATGGCAAAGTCCGCATAGATCGGATTGAGGGTCTGGAGGGTGACGATCGGGTCCCCCTCGCGCAGCATCTGCCCGAGGTTGACCTGCCGGATGCCGGCGCGCCCGGTGAAGGGGGCGCGGATGGTCTTCTTGCCGATGGTGGCGCGGATGTTGTTCGCCTGCGAGATCGCCTGGCGGTGGTTGGCGACCGCGGTGTCGTAGTCGTTTTGGGAGATGATCTTTCTCGGCAGCATCTTGGCATCGCGCTCGAGGATGAGCCGGGTGAGCGATTCCTGGGCTTCGGCGCCGGGGAGTTGGGCCGCTTCGGAACTGATGTCCTGGCGCAACAACGGCTCCCCCTTCCGGACCAGCTTCCCGGATTCAAATGATATGTCGGCAACCTTGCCGGCTAGTTCGGCGGCAACCGTCACCCCCTGTACGGCGGTGAGCGTACCGACCGCCGTCAGCGTGTTCTCCCACGATTCCCGTGCGACCTGGGCCGTGGTCACCGTTTCCGGCGGAGGGACCGTATGCTTCGCCTTGTCGATCATCGCCCTGATCTGCATGAACTTCAGCAGCGCGAGGATGCCGATGACGACCAGCACCCCCACCCCCGCCAGCAGAACGGCCTTCTTGGTACCCGATTTCATATCGTCCGCACTCCTTGATTGATGCCGAAGGTGGAACTGGAGCAGGGGAGCCGGTCCCAGCGCCCCCTCCCCTTCAAGGGGAGGTCAGGGGGAGGATGGGGTTGGTTGGGTTCCCCCGTTGCGCGAGGAGCCCGCATCCTTGTTTGCCGCCCCTGCTCCCTGTTGCGTCACCTTTTCTTCCGGTGGCCGGTTCCACCACCCGCCCCCGACGGCCTGGAAGAGCGCCGCCGTGTCGGCATAACCTGCCGCCCGCGCCGGAACCACCGCGAGCCGTGCCTCCTGGTACTGCCGCTCCGCGTTGAGCAGGGTCAGATAACTTACCACCCCGAAACCGTACTGGTCCCGGCTCACCTCGAAACTCTGCCGCGCCACGGTCTCCGCGTCGCCCAGCGCCACCAGGGTTGCCGCGTCCCGGTCCAGCGCCTGCAGCACGTCGGCCACGTTTTGAAACGCCTCCAGCACCGTCTCCCGGTACCGGGCCCCGGCCGCCTCGAACGCGGCCACTGCGGCGCGCTTCTTCGCCTTGAGTTCGCCGCCGTGGAAGATCGGGGCAACCAGGCTCCCCCCCAATCCCCAGACCAGGTTGTTGGCATTGAAAAGTCCGGAACCGTTCAGCGCCTCGGTCCCCAGGGTCCCGGTGAGGCTGATCTGGGGATAGAGATTTGCCGTCGCCACGCCGATGTCCGCACTCGCGGCATGGAAGAGTTCCTCCGCCCCCCGGATGTCGGGACGCTGACGGACCAGCGCCGAAGGGAGGCTCACCGGAAGGTCCCGGGGGAGCCGCAGCTCCTCCAGAGTAAAGGCCGGCAGCGCGGGATCGCCGGGAAACCTGCCGCTCAGGACCGCAAGCCGGTGCCGGGTCTGTTCGAGCTCCTTTTCCAGGGGGGGGAGGTTGGCACGCAGCTGGGCAAGCTGGGACCGCTGGGCGAGTACATCCGGCAGGCTTGCCGCCCCGAACTGCTGCTGCTCCTCAACGAGCGCGAGCAGCCGCTCCTGGAGCGCGATCAGCTCCTTGGTCGCGGCGATCCGGGCCCGCGCCGATGCCTCGCTTACCGCCGCCGTCACGATGTTCGCGGAGAGCGCCAGGTGCGCCCCCTCCAACTGGAAGCGCTGGTACCCTATCTGCGCGGCAAGTCCCTCCAACTCCCGCCGACCGCCGCCGAAGAGGTCCAGATCGTAGGAGACGTTGACCGACGCCTGGTACAGGGTGAGGTCGAAGGAGCCGGGGGCGCCGAAGGCCGCACCCGAAACGTGTTCCCGGTTCACGCCGAGGTTTGCGTCCACCTTGGGCGATTTGAGCGCTCCCCGGCGCGAGGTCAGGTTTTCCTGGGCCTGACGCAAGGTCGCCGCGGCGGCCTCGATGGTGGGGCTCTGCTTGAGCGCCTGCCGGATCAGCCCGTCGAGCTTTTCGCTTTGAAAAAGCCGCCACCATTGCGCCGGGATCTCTCCCCCGACCACGAAGCGCTGTTCCCCACCCGCTGCGTCCTGGGCCGGGATCTTCTCCGCCGGCGGGACAGTCGCGGTACGCGCGCTGGGAGCGGGAGGCTCGGGCGCCCGAAAGTCGGGGCCAACGGTGCATCCCGCCAAACCAAGCGCTGCGGCAAGCATGCTATTTATCACCAAACGGATCGCCTTCATCCTTTTCCCCTCATATCCGCGAAGTATACCCACCTTTTGCCATACCGCTATGCCTCGAAACGATAAGGGTCAGTGAATTTTCCTTACTGAAACAACTTCTCTCAGCTAACGGGCCAGAATCTTTGCATATCATATGGAAAACAATGACTATTGTGAGAGTAACGGCTACTCGCTTTGCCTGTGAGCACATCCAGGCCCACTATTAAGAAAAGACCAATGACTGCCCAAGACGCAGTAGCTCACTACTTGGCAAGAATTTGACTGTTCGATACACCGGGGGGGCTGAGTGGCGGCTCGACTGCCGGGCCGGAGAAACCGTTACCAGGTACCGACGCCGAGGGCCCACCTTACGAAAAAGTAAATAATATGCAGCAATTATGTACTCAAGTTTTATTTCAACCGGTCGATAGGGGTTTCCATCCGCAACTTCGACGATTTCAATGTGGCCCGAGACGGGCCGGGAGGCACCATGTCCGGTTTCTGTATTAAAACTAAGCTGTTCCTCGGGTTCGGAATCGCCGCCCTGCTGCTCATGATATGTTCCGGCACCGGCATCCTGTCGGTTTCAGCCGGCACCCGGCAGCTCAGGGAGGTTGAAGCGGTGGACCAAGTGCGCAACGACGTAGGGAGCATCGTGGCCTTCGCAGCCAGCATCAGCGACGCCATCAAAGGGCTGGCCCTCACCGACGACGAGGCCGAACGGCAGAAGATGTTGGAGGGGATTGGCGCACTGCGCAAAGCCTACAAGGCCAAACTGGATGCCGTCGCCAAGAACGCCACCAGCGAGGACGGGCAAAGGCTGTTGGGCAAACTCAAGGACGCCCTTGCCACCGGCAAGCTGACCAACCAGAAGCTGATCGAGGCGGGGATGAAGGGTGACCGGTCCTCCTTCATCGAGCTTTACAAAAACGAAGGCAAAGCCGCCTTCGAACGGGTGCGGGACGCCAGCAAGGATCTCGACGATTACTTCCAGGCCCGCGCGGCAGCCAAGACCGAAGCGGCCATCAGCAGCGGCAAAACGGAAAAGGTGCTCCTGCTCGCCAGCACTGCCGCCGCCCTGGCGGTCAGCTTTCTCATCTCCGGCCTCATCGCGAGGGCCATCACTCGCCGGATCCGTTCCTGCGTTGCCGTCGCCGACCGCATCGCGGAGGGCGATCTCTCCGTGGACGTCGACCACAGCGGCACCGACGAGGTCGCTCAGCTCCTGCGTGCCATGCACCATATGGTCGGCAACATGAAGCAGACCATCGGCGCGGTAACCAAGGCATCGATGGCCGTTTCCTCGGCGGCGACCCAGTTGCACAGCACGTCAAAGGAAATGGTTACCGGCGCCGACCAAGTCGTGCAGCAGTCGCACACGGTCGGGACCGCCGGCGAGGAGATGGCGGCGACATCGAATGACATTGCCAACAGCTGCCACATCACGGCAACGACCGCCGGCCGGGCCCACAATGCGGCAGTAGAGGGCTCCCACGTGGTGCAGCGGAGCATCTCCGCCATGGAAGCCATCGCGGGCTGCGTCAAGAGTGCTGCGGACACGGTGGCAAGCCTCGGTAGCCGCTCCGAACAGATCGGCGAGATCGTCGGTACCATCGAGGACATCGCCGACCAGACCAACCTCCTTGCACTTAACGCTGCAATCGAGGCGGCCCGGGCCGGCGAGCAGGGACGCGGCTTTGCCGTGGTGGCCGACGAGGTACGGGCGCTGGCGGAGAGAACGACCAAGGCGACCCGCGAGATCGGTCTGATGATCAAGACCATTCAGGGCGAGACCAAGGAAGCTGTCGAAGCGATGAACCAGGGGGTAAGCGAGGTTGAGAGAGGAACCGGCGAGGTGGCGCGTTCGGGGGATGCCCTGGAAGCGATTCTCGAACAAATCGCCGCGGTCACCCAACAGGCAAGCCAGATCGCAACGGCTGCGGAAGAGCAAACCGCCACGACCAGCGAGATCAGTGCGAACATGCAGCGGATCACCGAAATCGTCCGCAACTCCGCCCGGGGAGCGCAGGAGACCGACAATGCGGCAAGCGAGCTGACCCGGCTTGCCGATGAATTGCACCAAAACGTGGGGCGCTTCCGGCTGGCGGCGTAAGAGCCGGGCTGGGCGCCGAAATCATTGCTTTTCCGATCGGGCACCGACCGTTCCTCCAGGCCGCAAAAATAGGGGCCGGCTACTTCTAGCCGGCCCTTTTTGTCCGAATCATCACCTTCGCTGCTTTTTACCACACAACTCCCTCACTGAACTTTCTTCGTTTCTCCTTATTCAGATATTACCTTTTACAGTACAGTTTCCCTCAGCCATCATACTTCTGGATGAAGAACGAATCCTTCCGCAAAGGCAGGGACCTGACATGATGACCGAACAACAGAAGGCGATCGCCTTACGCATGCTCGTCGATCCGCGTCTTCCTCTTGAGGAGAGCGATATCTTGAGTAAGACGTGCGAGCAGCAAGAAAACAGGTCCTATCATATTACTGAGGAGCGGTTGGAGAACCTCACTCAGTTCCTTCCCGACCTGGTGGCGGAGTATCGCAGCGCCGAGAGACGGAGAAAACAGCGGGCCGAAGAAGCGTTGCAGCAGAAAGCCAGCTGACGCCGCGCTCCTTTGGATCGCAGGGCGACCTACGGAGCATGAAAAAAAGGGGCAAAGACAGACCGACTCGAACGTCGGCCATCTTTGCCCCTTTTCAGTTCAGGCAACCCCGGCTAGTTATGCCGAGACGCTGATGGTGCTGTTTTCCAGCAGGGCCGTCGAGTTCGTCGTGCTTTGACTGTCGGTGTTGGAGCCGGCCCCGCGATGATGGTGCCGCCCCCCTTGGGCCTTCATGTCCGACTGGATCTTTGCGAACGCGCTTTTGGCATCGGCAAGGTTACCCGACTGCAGGGCCTGGGACAGGGCCGCGAAATCGTTCTTGACGCCGCTGTTTCCGCTGTTGCTCCCGGTTGCCGAACTGCTTTGGGTCTGGCTGGAGTTCGCGGTGTTCTGTCCCTGGCCACTGATGTTCTGGAGGTCGGCAAAAGCCTGCTGTGCACCGGAGAGATCGCCGTTGTTGAGGGCGCTGGCAAGCTGGCTGAAGTCCTGCTTGCGCTGCTGCATCATGGTCTGCCAAGTCTGGGTGTTGCCGGAAACGCTCGAGATAGTCATGTCTTTTCTCCTTTGTTTATAGTAAGTTGCGGTGAACCAGTCTAAAAAGCCAAGACGCCCTCTCCCATGGAGGGGTGGGACGTTTGGCTGTGTCAGGCAAGCAGGCTGCCGGCCGCCGGCGGATTCGCGGTCGGGTCGAATCCCAGCAGGCCGCTGACCGGTACCGACAACAGGTTCTGGGCGAGCTGGTTGGGATCCGAGGTTGTGCTGCTGGTGGATGCGGTCTGGGTACTGCTCGTCGGGGAGGCTCCGGCAGTCCCATGATGGTGATGACGGCCATGCATACCCTTGGGCTGTCCCGTGCCCCCCTGGCCTTGCATGTCCTGCATCAGCTGCGCAAAGCTTTGTTTCGCGGTGGAGAGGTCCCCGCTTTGCCACGCGCTGCGGAGACTCTGCAGGTCCTGCTGCAACGTGGCTTGCGACGGGCTCGTGGTAGATACTCCCGTTACTGACATTTCTTTCTCCTCCTTACGGTGTCGTGTCGTGCCAAAACCTGGAATGCTTCAGTCAGTCCGCATTCACGGCCTTCCTTAAGAGGTCCGGCCTCATGGTTGTTCTGGCAGTTTTTCCCAATGATCGAAACACGGCTGCGGCCGCCTTGCTGTGCAGCGCCTCCTCTTCGCTACGCACCGTACTGGAGCAGCATCCGTTCCGAGGTTTACGCGGCAAAGGTTTCCCGTGCACAATTGGCAGGGCGTGGGATCGTTTGCGGTGGAGGAGAGTAAACAGCGGCTGGATGGGGCTCTGGCAAAGAATGACGCGGTCCAACTCTGAAGGGGACCGGTAGAGGGGGGCAAAAACCATTGCCGGTACAAGTCCCGCCGCAGCGGGAGCCTGCACGTTGTTTCCGAAATTGGTACACGTTTAGGAGGGGAAGAATTTAATCAAGACGGCAAAGCTGAGTCAAAGCCCTGACGAAGGTGGGATTTCGAGGTGCAACCGCAGAGGTAAATTTGACAGAATTTCTGAATCTGCTGTCATCGACGACCGCAGCTGTCGATACAGCCTTGCCCGCGCCAGGAGGATCGGGACTTGGTTCCACCCCCTTCCTGGGTGGGGGCTGAATCTAAGCAGCCTTATAATGCCAAAAGGACCTGCCGATAACCGCCAGGTCCTTTTGCATTTACTGCTCAGGCGAAAACACTCAGTGGGGCATTCGGCGGGTTTGGTTCCGGATCGAAACCGTTTTCTGCCAGGAGCCGTTGCAGCTGTGGGGCACGACAGGGTTTGAGAATGTACCCGTCCGCGGCACCACTCATGAACGTATCTACAATGTCATTGGCCGAGTTACTCGCGCTTACCACAAAGACCTTGGTCTTCTTCTCGTTCGCATTCTCCCCCGACGCTTCCAGGGCGCGCAGCTTCCCGATCAGGGTCCGGCCGTCCAGACCGGGCATGTGGAGATCGCAGCAGATCAGTTCGTAGGGGGTGCCGGCCTGGTAATTCAGGTCGATCAGCTCCCAGGCGTGTTGGCCGCTCATCACTGCCGTGCACTGAAAGTAACCGCGGAGCATCCGGTGCATCATTTCACAACTCATTGCATCATCATCGACGATCAAACATCTCTTCGCCATATCACCCTCCTCCGCCAGCTCGCCCCCTCCCTCCTTTGACTGGGGGGCTTTCCGTGGCCTATTGACCACAAAGCAGGGTGTATGCCAGCCGCGATGGTACAGAATTACCACCACTTACGTCCTCAGAAAGGTCCCGCGCGTCCCTTTAAAGGACATAATGTCCCCGTTAGTCACACAGAGCCTAACCTGCTTGATTATCATCGGTTTCACAATTCATCCCAGACGCCCTGTCCCTTTTTCGGCCAGCCCCTGTCCTTAACGGCTCCGGTACCCGACGGGCCCCCCCGGTATCGAAAGCTTCGTAC
Organism: Geomesophilobacter sediminis; assembly: GCF_016458275.1. Lineage (GTDB taxonomy): Bacteria > Desulfobacterota > Desulfuromonadia > Geobacterales > Geobacteraceae > Geomesophilobacter > Geomesophilobacter sediminis. The sequence continues at coordinate 65,449 of NZ_JAEMHM010000016.1, read as the reverse complement.
CCGGAAACTTCCCCGTCGCTTTACGTCTTCGAAACTCTTGGCACCAAGTGCCTTGGCAAGTGTGCGGGCAGCCCTCCCCAACTAACAGCCCGGAATCCCAGGCGCATTCCCGCGCAGCGTGATACGCGGTGCCAAGGATATGGGTCCTTGGTATCAAGTGTTACGTTTATTAGGCTCCCCAACTATCAGCCTCCCGAGCGATTTACCGCTTTTGCCTCTTGCATTGCCGCCCGCCTGATTTATACTTCTAGAAATTAGCCACCACTAAACTACGAACGAGGTGTGGTTATGGGCGCATTGATCACCGACTTCAGCTCATTGAAAGATAAGGACTTCCTCTTCTCCGCCCGAGCCCTGCTTGCCGCTCTGGCCTGCCATGAAGCCTTTACCGGCAACGTGCCGCCCTACGTCCCATCGATTGCGGATCTTGGGGAAAGCATCGATTTGTACCAAACCGCTTTCGACGCCGCGGCGAACCGTGACTCGGTCAAGGTCCAGCTGAGAAAAGTCGCTCGTCGTCGGGTCGCTGAGCATATTAAGAAGATGGCTAAACACGTGGAGTTAGTCTGCGCGGGGGATGTGATGAAACTTCGCCTGAGCGGCTTCGCCCTTGCCAAACAAAGCACTAAAGGCCAGGCCCCAGCCAATCTGACCGCCATGGTCCTGGAAATCAAACGAGGGCACCTTTCCGGCACGCTGCTGATCCGGTCGCTCAGGGTCCACGGCGCCGGGAGCTACGAGCTGCAGATTACCGACGGTGACCCGACCATTGAAGAGAACTGGCGCGAACAGGGAATCTACGTGCACATCTCGCACATCGAGGTTACCGGGCTTCAGCCCGGGAAAAACTACTCCTTCCGCATCCGGCCTATCGGTCCCAAAGGAAGAGGTCCCTGGTCGCAGGTGAAGACGATCATGCCGGTATGAGATTGCGGTTTTGGTCGACTGCCTTGGTTATTTGCAGCTTCTGGTGACACTTAGGCTTTCGCCACCAGAGGCTCGATCAGCATGGAGGATGATGGGTATGAAGCAGGGTGAGGTGACCGATGATCCGCCGACTGAAATCGGCCGTGCGCTTTTGGAGTCGATTGCTTTGAGTCTTCTCTCCCTCGGGATGGACGATCACCGGGAGAAGGGCTTTGAGATGTGCCGGATGGGCGACCTGACGCATGTGCGGGTGACCGACGCCGAGGGAGAGGTCGCCTTCCAGGTATGCGGAAAAACCGTGGACGAACTGGGCGACCAGCTCATGCTGGCCTGCCTCCACAACCTGAGCATCGAACACCTCGGTGCTCTCCACCTCAAACCGCTGAACCGGCCGCTCAGGGTGAAAAAGTAACGGCTGGTGCGTCGGCAGCAAAAAAGAGGCTACTTCCATGATGGAAGCAGCCTCTTTTTTTTTCGCTATAATCTGCCGCCATGGAGGATGGGTAATGGGGTCCTTCGTAGCCAGTCACTGCCGCTATGACATCAACGCACGGGCAGTTGCTTCGGCTTGCTGCATGACCGCCTCAGGAATCGTGGTGCCAGGTCCAACGCCGCAGGCGCGGATCAGATGGATCTCGGTGAAACCGATCGCTGTGAAGCAGGTCGCGTTGCGCTGATAAATATCAGCGTACAGGTTTTCATCCGGATGCCCCTGCGTGATGATGAAGACCAGCTTCTTCGGAGCCAGGCGGCTCGGTGCGGGATTTGTGAGGAAGTCGGGTTTGAGATAGGCGAACGTGCGGTCAATAAAGCCTTTGAGTTGGGCGGTGACGTCGCCGTAGTAAACCGGGGTGGTCAAGACCAGCGCGTCGGCGTTGCGCACCGCTTCGAGGGCTTCGGAGAGATCGTCTTTCACGGCGCAATGATCGAGGGGCGTCTTGCAGGCGTAGCACCCCTGGCAGCCGCGATAGGACATCTTGTTCAATGCGAAGGTCTGGGTGTCGGCACCAAGTTGGGCGGCGGTATCGTTCAAGCGCTGGGCGATGGCGGAGCTGTGCGAGTCGGCGCGTGGGCTGCCGAGGAGAGTTACTATCTTCATGGTCGGGTCTCCTTCAAGATGGACGCTCAGGTCTTCTTCACCTGGCAAGCGTTTCTACTCCTTTCCTGAAATATCTACAAAGGTTTTTCACCGGCACTGGCAATTCGCGCCAGGAATGGCGCGCCCACAGGTTTTCCTTCCGCGTGCCTCTGGGATAAAAAAAAGCCCGGTCCTTTGGAAGGACCGGGCTTTTTTGTTTCAGTTCGGAGGGTGCTGCTAGTCGACCGATTTGCGGAGGAAGGTCGGAATGTCGTACTGGTCTTCCTCTTCCATGAAGAAGTTGCGGTTACGGTTTTGCGGCACTTCGCGCTGCTGTTGCTGACGGCGCACGATGGTCGGGATCTCGAGGTTGACTTCAACCGGCTTGGCGGCAGCGGCAGCGGTCACGCTGCGCAGCTCCTGACGGCTCTTCTCGACATCGAAACGGTCGCCGAAACCGGTGGCAATCGCGGTGATCTTGATGGTCTCGCCGAGGGTCTCGTCAATGACCAGACCGACGATGATGTTGGCGTCTTCGTGGACTTTCTCGTGGATGATGCGGCTCGCCGCGTCGAACTCGTCCATGGTCATGCTGGCGGATCCGGAGATGTTGACCAGAACGCCCTTGGCGCCGGAGATGTCGATGTCTTCCAGAAGGGGGCTGGAAATCGCTTTGGTCGCGGCGTCGACGGCACGGTTTTCACCGGTGCCCAGTCCGATACCCATCATCGCCATGCCGCGTTCGCTCATGATCGACTTCACATCCGCGAAGTCGACGTTGATCATGCCGGACTGGGTGATCAGGTCGGAAATGCCCTGGACCGCCTGGCGGAGCACGTCGTCGGAAGGCTTGAAGGCGTCGAGGATCGACATGGACTTGCCGGCCAGACCGAGGAGCCGGTCGTTCGGGATCACGATGAGGGAGTCAACGTGCTTTTTCAGTTCCTTGATGCCGTCTTCACCCTTGGCCAGACGTTGGCGCCCTTCGCGGGTGAACGGCTTGGTGACCACGCCGACGGTGAGAGCTCCCGCCTCGCGGGCCACTTCGGCGATGACCGGAGCCGCGCCGGTCCCGGTGCCGCCGCCCATGCCGGCGGCGATGAAGATCATGTCCGCGCCCTTGAGTGATTCGACCAGCTTTTCCTTGTCTTCGAGCGCAGCCTCGCGCCCGACGTTGGGATTAGCGCCCGCCCCGAGCCCCTTGGTCATCTGGGTCCCGATCTGGATCTTCACCGGCGCCTTGGACATGCGGAGCGCCTGGGCGTCCGTGTTCGCGACGATGAAGTCAACTCCGGCAATCCCCACATCCATCATGGTGTTGACGGCGTTGCCACCACTTCCGCCGACTCCGATTACCTTGATCTTCGCGCTTTGGTCGATGCTCTCATCGAACTGAAACATGTCTCCTCCCCCCTTAATCGGCAGCGGCAAAAAAATGAACAATATTAGCCGCTTGTTATACTACGAAATGAGTTTCAAATAAAGCTTAAAATGGCCGCCATCTTTATTTTTATTAGAAAAATTCTCCGAACCATTCCCGCATCCGGCGGCTTACCCGGCGGAAGACGGTGTCATCGCTTTGAACGGTCGGGAACTCGTGTACCCCGACGTTCTTGGAACCGTAGACGACCAGGCCAACGCCGGTTGCGTAGACCGGGGAATTGACGACGTCGATCAGGCCACCGATCCGCTGGGGCAGGCCGCGGCGCACCGGGAGGTTGAAGATCTGCTCGGCGAGCTCGGGCATCCCTTCCAGGATGGTGCTCCCGCCGGTGATGACCACGCCGGAGGCGATCTGGTCTTCCAGGCCGCTCTTCATGATCTCGCGGTTCACCAGGGTGAAGATCTCCTCAACCCGCGGCTCCAGTATCTCGCAGAGGAGCTGGCGGGAGAGGACCCGCGGCTTGCGGCCGCCCACGCTGGGAACTTCGATGGTCTCGTCTTTTCCCACCAGCGACGAAAGGCAGCAGCCGTACTTCTGCTTGATCCGCTCCGCCTCGGCCATAGGGGTGCGCAGGCCGACCGCGATGTCGTTGGTGAGGTGGTTGCCGCCCAGGGAAAGCACCGAGGTGTGCTTGATGGCCCCGTCGACGAAGATGGCGATGTCGGTGGTGCCGCCGCCGATATCGACCAGCGCCACGCCGAGTTCCTTCTCGTCGGCCGAGAGGACCGCCTCGGAGGAGGCGAGCTGTTCGAGGACGATGTCGGCGACCTCAAGCCCGGCGCGGTTGCACGACTTGACGATGTTCTGGGCGCTCGCCACCGCACCGGTGACGATGTGCACCTTCGCCTCCAGACGAACCCCGCTCATGCCAAGCGGTTCGCGGATGCCATCCTGGTCGTCGATGATGAATTCCTGGGGGAGGATGTGGATGACCTCGCGGTCCATCGGAATGGCGATCGCCTTGGCCGCCTCGATGACGCGCTTGACGTCCTCGGTGGTGACCTCGCGGTTCTTGATGGCGATCACACCCTGGGAGTTGAATCCCTTGATGTGCCCGCCGGCGATCCCGGCGTAGACAGACTTGATCTCGCAGCCGGCCATGAGCTCCGCCTCTTCGATCGCTTTCTTTACCGAAGCCACGGTGCTCTCGATGTTGATGACGACCCCCTTGCGCAGGCCGCGCGAGGGGCTGGTTCCGATGCCGACGATATCTATGCCTTCTTCGGTCAGATTGCCCACGATCGCGCAGATCTTGGTCGTCCCGATATCGAGTCCCACTATGAGATTGTCTCTTTTAACCGATGACATACTCCCCCCTTTTCCTACCCTTTTTTCACAATTATTTTGTCACTGTAATCCAGATCGACGTAATCAAGCGCATGCATCTGCGGCTGGAGCTCCTTGTAGATGCTGGCAAACCGCGCGAGCTTCTCGCTGAAACCGCCGTTGCCGAGCTTCACCGGGACGCCCCCCTGCATGGTGAAAAGCGTGTAGCCATACCCCTTGTCGTAGTGGATCTCGGAGACGTCGGTCAGGCCGAAAACGGTACCCGCCTTGAGTTGGTCGACCACCTGCAGGGCACCGAGGAACGCATCCCGGGAACCGTTCGGGTCCTTGGTGAGGTCCTCCTCGCTCACCCCGGTGACGAGCGGATAGTCGAGCCGATCCCCCTCGGCCAGCGCCTTGAAGAGGTTTGCCTTGGCGTCCAGGTAGTAGAGGCAACCGACGTTCGCCACCGCTTTTGGTTCCCGCTCGGTAAGCGAGATGCTCAGGGTGTGCGGATAGTAGCGCCGGACGTGGACCTGCTCGATCCAGGGATTTCTGGAGAGCTGGTCGACGACCCCCTTGAGCGAGATCCGGTAAAGCGGATCGCCCGGTTTGATGCCGGCCAGGGTCACCACTTCGTTTCGGGTCAGCTTGCGCATCGGCGAGACCTCGATGGTCTCCAGCCGGAGCAGGTTCGATACGCCGATCAGACGGTAGAGCTTCATCCCGCCGAAGCCGGTCGCCGCAAAGAGGGCCGCACCGCCGACGAACTTGGACGCACCCTTGATGATGGGGCGCCAGTTGATCGGCTTGCGCTCTTTGGGCGGCTTCTTGACCCGGTTGACCGGGACCTGCCGTCGGGTTCGGGGATGTAGATCACGCATAATATAAAATCCGGGGTCGGGGGTCAGGTGTCAGGGGTCGGGGGGAAAACCGCCCGCTGTTCCCGCCTCGTGGTTTCAGTCAAATAACTCCCTCTCCTTCCAGGAGAGGGTTGGGGTGAGGACGGGTTTCCGCTTTTTAAGCGGGAACCTCGCCCCTTCCGATCAACTAGATCTTCAGCGAGGAGGCGAGGACGATGCGCTCGACCAACTCGGGAAATTCGATGCCGCTTCCTTTGGCGATCTCGGGAAGCAAACTCAGGGCGGTCATGCCCGGCAGCGTGTTCACCTCGAGGATGTAACACTCACCGGCCTCGGTCACCAGGAAGTCGACCCGGCTGTAGCCGTCGCAGCCGAGACAGGCATGGGCGGTTTCGCCGGCACGGAGCACCTTTTCATAGATCGGTACGGGAAGCGGGGCCGGGAGGATGTGCTCGGCCATCCCGTCGGTGTACTTGGCCTCGAAGTCGTAAAACTCGTTCTTGGGAACGATCTCGATTGCGCCCAGCGCCCTGCCGTCCAGGATCCCGACCTGGATCTCGCGGCCGGCGATGAACTTCTCCACCAGGATGTCCGCATCATAGGTGAAAGCGTCGGCTACGGCGGCCTCGATCTGGGACTCTTCGCGCACGATGCTGACCCCGACGGAGGAGCCTTCCTGGGAAGGCTTCACCACCACCGGAAGCGGGAAGTTGAGGCTCGGCTTGTCGCCGCGGTGCAGCACCTGGTACGGTGCCACGGTAAGTCCCGCCGACTTGAAGACGATTTTCGAGTAGATCTTGTTGATGGCGAGGGCACTTGCCAGGACGCCGGAGCCGGTGTAGGGAATCCCCTTCAGCTCCAGAAGTCCCTGGACCGAACCGTCCTCACCGAAACGGCCGTGCAGCGCGATGAAGGCAACCTCCACCTTCTCCTGGACCAGCTTCTCCGCCAGATCGCGCCCGACGTCGATGCCGACCGCGTTGTACCCTTTCTCGACCAGTGCCTTGAGCACCGCGGCGCCGCTTTTCAGGGAAACCTCGCGCTCGGCGGAAAGCCCGCCCATCAACACCCCGACCCGTTTTGCTTTCATCTCCTCGACGGTCATCTTCGTATCCTTTTCAGCGGGGAGGCGGGAGAACCCATCCTCGACCTGCCCCCGCGCTCTCGCGCCCCCCTTGAAGGAGAGGCGGCTTAGCAAGCTCTTCTGCTACCTAACCGGCGACGACTGTTTTCTGCTCATTGCTCTTTGCCCATTGCATCATGGTTTGTGCCGGCTCGGCACGTAACGCGACAGGCCCCCTTTGAAAGGAAGGGCCCTCGCGCCCGGTCCGGACCGGAACGAAATGGGCGACGGCGTCTTTAAAAGCCTTCGGATTCCCGTGAGCTTGCTGGTCAAAACGATCCGGGTTCTCACGTTGCACCTCGAAGTTTGACCGTTGAACCGGCTGCTAGGCATCTTCACCGACAATCCGTACCTCCTCTTCCAGCTCTATTCCACTTTCCGCCTTCACCTTTTCCTTGATGACCCGCGCCAGTTCCAGGAGATCGGCAGCGGTGGCATCGCCGCGGTTGACCAGGAAGTTGGTGTGCACCTCGGAAACCTGGGCGCCGCCAACCGTGTACCCGCGCAGCCCTGCCTGGTCAATCAGCTTCCAGGCCGCGTGCCCGGCGGGGTTCTTGAAGAAGGAGCCCGCATTCGGGTAGCCAACCTGCTGGCTCTCGCCCCGATGGGTCAGGTAGTCGGCCATCTGCGCCATGATGTCGGTGGGATCTCCGGGATGGAGTTCCAACACCGCCGAAACGACGACTTCCTCCGGATCGAGGTACAGGTACCGATAGGCGTACTCCAATTCGTGGCGCCCACGCATCCGCAGCCCCGCGGGATCCACGGTGAGCAGCGTCTCGATCTTTCCCACGATGTTGCGCCCGTACGCTCCGGCGTTCACCGCAATGGCGCCGCCGATGGTCCCGGGAATCGCGCAAAGAAACTCGATTCCGGTCAGGCCGAATTTCGCGGCGAAACGGGAAACCGCCGCGCTGCGCGCCCCTCCAGCCACCTCGATCCGCGCGTTGGGAAGAACGTGGATGCCGCGGAACATCTTAAGGGAGATGACGCACCCCCGGATGCCGCCGTCCTTCACCAGGAGGTTGCTGCCGCCGCCCAGGACCAGGTACGGGATCCGCGCCTCGCGGAGCTGGACCAAGGCCGCCTGGAGGTCGTCAAGGTCGGCCGGGAAGAAGAGCAGATCGGCGCCCCCCCCCACCTTGAGGGTGGTGTGCCGCGCCATCGGCTCGTCCCAGAGGACCTCGCCCCGGCATTCCCGGGCAAACCTTTCCAGGCGCTCACGCACCTTTTATTCCTCCTCCTTGTTCATCAGCCGCTCGAGCATCGCCTCTCCCACCTGCCAGACGTTCCCCGCGCCCAGGGTGAGCAGGATGTCGTCGGGCTGCAGGATGCTTTCCAGGTGGTCGCACAGGAGGTCCCGTTCCGAGATCCAGGTGACGTCCTTCTGGCCGTGGCGCCTGATGCGCGCCGCGAGCGCCTCGGCGGTCACCCCCTCGATCGGCTTTTCGCCGGCGGGGTAGATATCGGTGAGGATCAGGACGTCGGCGTCATAGAAAGCCTTGACGAACTCCTCGAAAAGCTCCGCGGTCCGGGTATAGCGATGCGGCTGGAACACCACGACCAGCCTGCGGTCCCAGCCGTTTTTCGCCGCAGCGAGCGTGGCGCGGATCTCGGTCGGATGGTGTCCGTAATCATCGACCACCATCACCCCGGCGGCCCCGCCTTTCATCTGGAACCGGCGGCCGACCCCGCCGAAGGCGGCGAACCCTTCCCGGATCACCTCAAACGGGATGTTCAGCTCCATCGCCACCGCAATGGCGGCCAGCGAGTTGAGCACGTTGTGGGCACCCGGCATGGAGAAGGTAATCTCCCCGAGCCGCACTCCCTTGTGGTGGGCGACGAAGCTCGTGGTGAAGCCGGAAAGCTTGACATCGGTGGCGCGGTAGTCGGCCTGGGCGGAGAGGCCGTAGCTCGTGAAGCGCTTTTTCACCTTCGGAACGATGTCGGCCACGTTCGGGTTGTCCAGGCAGAGAACCGCCAACCCGTAGAAGGGGATCTTGTTGATGAACTCGACGAAGGTGTCCTTGATCTCCTCGATGCCGCTGTAGAAGTCGAGGTGGTCGGCGTCGATGTTGGTGACCACGGCGATGGTCGGCGAAAGGAGGAGGAACGAGCCATCCGACTCGTCCGCCTCGGCCACCAGGAACTGCCCCTGTCCGAGCCGCGCGTTGGTCCCCAGGGAGTTGAGGCGTCCGCCGATCACGATGGTCGGGTCGATCCCCCCCTTGGAAAGAAGGGTCGCGACCATGGAGGTGGTGGTGGTCTTGCCGTGGGTCCCCGCCACGGCGATGCCGTACTTCATGCGCATCAGCTCGGCGAGCATCTCGGCGCGGGGGATGACCGGGATCAGCCGTTCATGCGCCTCGACCACCTCCGGGTTGTCGTCGTGCACCGCGGAGGAGATGACCACGACCGAAACCTGGGCCACGTTTTCCTTGGCGTGACCAATGAAGATCTCGCCCCCCAGGGCGGCGAGGCGCTCGGTGATCTCGGAGCCGCGCAGGTCGCTGCCGGACACCTTGTAGCCGAGGTTCAGCAGCACCTCGGCGATCCCGCTCATGCCGATCCCGCCGATCCCGACAAAATGAATCTTTTCTATTTTTCCGTACACTGTGTACTCCTTAGCTTTTTACGTGTTCCATCCGACAGCGCGGCGGTCGGGGGGGCCCCATCCTCACCCTGCCCGTTGCCCCAGCGCTCTGGCGCGCCTCCCTTGAAGGAGCGGAACGCGGGAGACCTTTTTGGGTGAGGGCAAACCTTAAAGGTCGGCGCGGACCATTTCGGTCACGATCACCTGAGCCGCGTCGAGATGGGCCAGCGAGCGGGCGTTCCGCTCGACCTCGGCCAATGCCTCGGGATTTGCCTTGAGCCGCAGGATCTCCCCGGCCAGCACTTCCCCGTTCAGCTCCTCCTCGAGGATCATGAAGCCGGCCTTCTTGTTCACCAGCGCTTCGGCGTTCTTTCTCTGGTGGTCGTCCGCGGCGTAGGGGTACGGGATGAAGATGCACCCCTTGCCGCAGGCGGTCACCTCGGCGATGGTGGTCGCCCCGGCGCGGCAGATGACCAGGTCGGCGGCGCCGTAGGCGGCGGCCATATCCTCGATGAAGGGGGCCACGTTCGCCTTCACCCCCTGTGCCTGGTATCCCGCGCGGATCTCCTCGCAGTCCTTCTCCCCGGTCTGGTGCGTGATCACCAGCCGGTCCCGTACCGCGGCCAGGTGGGGGAGCGCCTCCAGCATGGTCAGGTTGATCCGGTGCGCACCGGCGGAGCCGCCGAACACCAGGATCCGGAACTCGTCCCCCACCTTGCGCTGCCGCTCCTGGAAGCGCCAGAGGATCTCCTTGCGGATCGGGTTCCCGGTCAGAAGGGTCCGCCCTTCCGGGAAGAGCGCCGCCGACTCGGCCATGGAGATGAAGATCCGCTGGGAGAAACGGCTCAGGATCTTGTTGGCCAGCCCGGGAATCGCGTTTTGCTCGTGGATGAAGATCTTCTTGATCCCCATGCCGCGGGCGGCGAGGAGCAGCGGTGCGGAGGCGTAGCCGCCGACCCCCAGCACGATGTCGGGCTGGAACTCCTTGAGGATCTTGCGTGACTGGGCGTAGCCGTTCAAAAGGAGCATCGCGCTCTTGAACTGTCCCCAGGTCCCGCGCCCCTTGATCCCGGCCCCGGTGATCACCCCCAGCTCGTAGCCGAGCTTGGGGAGCAGCCGTGCCTCGATCCCACGTTCGGTCCCCACGAAAAGGACCTTGTTCTCGGAGTTGGTTGCCAGGAATTCGTCGGCGACGGCGATTCCCGGGAAGAGATGGCCGCCGGTTCCCCCGCCTGCGATGATCATTTTCATGCCGGATTCCCCCTCATCCTGGTCGAAACGTTGAGGAGGACCCCCACCGCGGTGAGGGTGATGATCAGCGAGCTCCCACCGTAGCTCAGAAACGGCAGGGCGAGCCCCTTGGTGGGGACCATGCCGGTAACGACGGACATGTTGACGAACGCTTCGATGCCGATCAGGACCGCGATTCCGAACGCGAGAAAGCGACCGAAGTTGTCTTCGGCCGCTATGGCGACCCGGATGGAGCGCTGCACGAGAAGGAGGAACATGGCCGCGATGACCAAAACACCTATGAATCCGAGTTCTTCCCCGCACACCGAGAGGATGAAGTCGGTATGGGCCTCGGGGAGGTAGAAAAGCTTCTGTTTCCCCTCGCCCAGCCCCTGTCCGAAGAAACCGCCGGTCCCCAAGGCCAGCCAGGACTGGATGATCTGGAACCCGGAGTCGGTGGGATCCTGCCACGGGTCCAAGAACGCGGTGATCCTTCGCATTCGATAGGCCGCGGTGGCTACCATGAAGCAGACGCCAGGCAAAAGAACCGCCCCCATGCCCAGGATGTACTGGAGCCGGGTGCCGGCGGCGAAGAGCATGATGATGGCAACGCTCACCATGGTGAGGGCGGCGCCCATGTCGTGCTGCTTGAGCAGGATCGCGATGAACACCCCCAGGATCAAAAGGTAGGGGAAGAATCCGGACATGAACTGCCGGAGCTTCTCCTGGCGCTTGTCCAGGGAGTAGGCCATGTAGATGATCAGCGCCACCTTGGCGAGTTCGGAAGGCTGGAAGTTGAAGCCGGGGAGCCGGATCCAGCGCGACGCGCCCTTGGCGGTCCCGCCGATCCCCGGGATGAACACCAGGATCAGCAGGAAGAAACAGGTGAAAAAGAGCGGAACCGCCACCCGACGCCAGTGGTGGTAGTCGATGCGCATGCAGATGCCCATGGTGGTGAAGCCGACCAGGGCGTAGATGGACTGCCGTTTCAGGAAGTAGAAGCCGTCGTGGAATTTCTTCGCCGCCATCACCGAGGAGGCGGAGTAGACCATGACCACACCGAAGCAGGTGAGGATCACCGCCATCATGAGCACGATGATGTCATACCCCTGCAGTCGCTTCACGCATCCCCCTTGGCGGCCAGGCCGTGTACCAGGGTCTTGAAGCGCTCGGCGCGCTCCTCGTAGTTCTTGAACATGTCGAAGCTGGAACAGGCAGGGGAGAAGAGGACCACGTGCCCGGGGGTGGTTACCTTGGAGGCGATGGCGACGGCTTCCTCGAGGCTTTCGGCGAGGTGGGTCTCGGTGAGATCACCCAGCGCCTCGTTCATCCGAGCCTTGGCCTCCCCGATCAGGATCAGGTGCCCTACCCGCTCACGAACCAGCGGTGCAAGCGGCGCATAGGAACCACCCTTGTCCTTGCCGCCGGCAATCAGGGTGATCCCGGACTCGAAGCTTTCCAGCGACTTCACCACGCTGCCGACGTTGGTTCCCTTGCTGTCCTCGTACCAGGCGACCCCGTTGTGGGTAGCCACGAACTCCATCCGGTGCGGCAGCCCCTTGAAGGACTTCACCGCCTGGTAGGCGCAGTCGCCCTCGGCGCGCAAAAGGAGCGTCGCGGCGAGGCTCGCCATGATGTTGTCGAGGTTGTGCACCCCGCGCAGCTTGAAATCCGCGGTCGCGAACCGGAACACCTTGCCGCTGTGGGCGAAGGTGATGAAACCGTCGCGATAGAAGATCCCCTCGTCGAGCTCCTTAAGGCGGCTCATCGGGAAGATCCTGGCCTTGATCCTGGCGGCGCATTCGGCGACCAGCGGATCGTCGATGTTGAGGACGGCGAAATCCTCGGCGGTCTGGTTTTCGAAGATGCGCAGCTTCGCGTCGATGTATTCCTGGAAGTTCGCGTAGCGGTCCAGGTGATCCTCGGTGAGATTGAGGAGCACCGCCACATTGGGACGGAATTTCTCCACCCCTTCCAACTGGAAGGACGAGAGCTCCACCACGACCCGCTCGACCCGCTCGCCGCTGGCGGCCAGCTCGATAAGCGGATTGCCGATGTTGCCGCCGACGAAGGTATCGAAGCCGCAGGCCTTGAAGATCGTGCCGGTAAGGGTGGTCGTGGTCGTCTTGCCGTTGGTGCCGGTGATGGCGACCATGGGGGCGTCGATGAACCAGGAGGCAAGCTCCACTTCGCTCACCACGCGGCGTCCCTGGGCACGGGCCATCTCCAAGGGTTTGATGTCCATCGGGACCCCCGGGCTCACCACGATCAGGTCGGCCATGAGGAAGGACTGGGGTACGTGCCGCCCGAGTTCGTAGTTGATCTCCAGGTCTGCAAGTTCGGCGAGGGCCTCGGCAAGATCGCGTTCCTCACGCATGTCGGTGACGGTCACCTCAGCGCCGCGCTCGGCCAGAAAGCGCGTCACCGCTACCCCGGTCCGCGCCAGCCCGACCACCATGATTTTTGTGCCCTTGAGTTCCATCTCGTTATCCTTTCGTCAGCCCGGAAGGTTGCCGGGTCCGGATTTTGTCCGCCCGAAGGTGGACTGAGCAATATACCGGAAACAGCCGACGATTTCTTGCCAAAAAATCCTAAGAAACTTTCCTTTATGGCGTTCCCGCAAATCCTTCGTGGCGCTGGCCCTCACCCGGCCTTCGGCCACCCTCTCCCGGAGGGCGAGGGGAAAAAGGGTTACCTCATCTTCAGGGTCGAGATCGCCACCAGGGCGAGGATGATGGTGATGATCCAGAAGCGGACGATGATCTTCGGCTCCGCCACCCCCTTCAGTTCGAAGTGGTGGTGGATCGGGGCCATCCGAAAGATCCTCTTGCCGCGGTACTTGTAGGAGCCGACCTGGAAGATGACCGACAGGGCCTCGACGACGAAGACGCCGCCCACGATCACGAGGAGGATCTCCTGCTTGGTCAATACCGCCAGCGTGCCGAGCCCCCCCCCCAGGGAAAGGGAACCGACGTCGCCCATGAAGACCTCGGCCGGGTACGAGTTGTACCAGAGAAAGCCGAGCCCGGCCCCGACCAGGGCGCCGCACAGGATGGCGAGTTCGCCGGCGCCGGGAACGTTCGGGATCTGGAGGTAGGCGGAGAGCTTCGCGTTACCGGCGATGTAGCTGAAAAGCATGTAGGTCGCCGCGTTGATGGCGACCGGCCCGATGGCGAGACCGTCCAGGCCGTCGGTGAGGTTCACCGCATTGCTCGCCCCGACGATGACCAGGGTGGCAAACGGAATGAAGAAGATCCCGAGGTCCGGATGGATCCTCTTGAAGAACGGGAAAAAGAGTTCGGTAGAGAAGCCCGGAAGCATGTAGAGGAAGGTCGCGGCCGACGCCCCCAGCAGGATCTGCCAGAACATCTTCTGGCGGGGCGAAAGCCCCTTCGGGTTCTTTTCCACCACCTTCTTGTAGTCGTCCACGAAACCGATCGCGCCGTAGCCCACGATGATGAAGAGGAGCGCCCAGATGAAGCGGTTGCTCAGGTCGGCCCAAAGCAGCGTCGGCACCACGGTGCAAAGGAGGATGAGCACTCCACCCATGGTCGGGGTCCCCGACTTCTTCAGGTGCGATTCCGGCCCGTCGGTCCGGATCACCTGCCGTGCCTGCAGCCCTTCCAGCTTCCGGATCACCCACGGCCCCACGATGAAGGCGAGGACGAGCGCGGTGATCATCGCGTAGATGGTACGGAAGGTCAGGTACTTGAAGACGTTGAAGAGTTTGTAGCTCGATGCGAGCGGGTACAGGAGGTGGTACAGCATCAGTTGGTTCCTCCGAAGGCTTCCCGGACCGCACGGGCCACCCGCTCCATCTGCATGCCCCGCGATCCTTTTACGAATATGCAATCCCCCTGGCGCAGCCAGGAGAGAAGGTCCTTGCAAAGCTCATCGTGGTCCTGGACCAGGATCACGTTTTCCGGAGCGAGTCCCCCTTCGAGCGCCCCCCGGCGGACCTGCTCCGCCTGCGCCCCGATCAGGTAGAGACGCTCGACCGACTTCGCGGCCACCTTGCCCAGGTCGCGGTGGGCCAGTTCACTCCCCTCGCCCAGTTCCAGCATGTCCCCCAGTGCGGCGCAAAGCCGTCCGGGAATCCCCATCTCCTTCAGGGTCCCCAGCCCGGCCGCCATGGAAGCGGGGTTGGCATTGTAACTGTCGTCGACCAGGACAATGCCGGATACGTCCTCGACCTGGAAACGCTTGTCGTAGGGGACGAACTCCTCGAGTCCGCGCTGGATCTGCTCGGCGGAAATCCCCAGGGCGTGCGCCGCGGCCGCGGCAGCAAGCGCATTGTAGACGTTGTGCTTGCCGAAGGCCTTGAGCTTCACCGGGATTTCCCGGTCCGGAAGACGCAGGGTGAAGCTTTCCCCCTTGGTCCCCAGGCTCCGGACCGAGGCGCTGCTCACCTCCGCACCGCGCAGGCCGAAGCTCAGGCTCTGCACGTCCAGCGGGATGGGGAGCCGGGAAATCCGCGGGTCGTCCACGTTGTAAACCGCCCAGGCCCTCGGCGCCAGGCGCAGGAAGAGCTCCCCCTTCGCCTTGGCGACCCCTTCCACGCTGCCTAAGGTTTCCAGGTGGGCGGGAAAGGCGTTGGTGATGATCCCGACGTCGGGACCGGCGATCTCGGCCAGCCGGTCGATCTCGCCGAAGGCGCTCATGCCGAGTTCCACGACCGCCCAGCGGTGCCGATGGGTGAGCCCGAGCAGGGTCAGCGGCAGGCCGATCAGGTTGTTCAGGTTCCCCAGGGTCTTGAGCCCCTGGCCGGAGAGCGCCATGATGCAGGAGAGCATCTCCTTGGTTGTGGTCTTGCCGTTGCTGCCGGTGACGGCAACCACCGGGATCCGGAACCGGCGGCGGTGCCAGCCGGCCAGGTCACCCAGGGCCTTGAGGGTGTCGGCGACGGCGACGGCGGAAGAGCCGTTGGGCAGGGCATGGGCACCCAGCCAGCGCTCCTCGACCAGGAAGAGACGCCCCCCCTGGCCGGCAACCTGGGGCACGAAGTCGTGGCCGTCGAAGCGATCGCCAACCAGGGCGACAAAAAGCTCACCTTTCCCGACCTTGCGGGAATCGGTGGAAACGCCGGCCGCCCGGGCGACGGGATCGCCGATGATCCTCCCGCCGGTCGCCTGCGCTATGTCGCTTACGCTGAACATGATGTCTATCCTTGAAAACGGTGCAAAGCCTGGGGCGGCTTTCGGTGCCGTTGGTGCGTTTCATTGCAGTATTTCCGACCGATCGGACCGATCCGACCGGATCGGACGGTCGGTCAGATCCTTACCGCTTGGCGGCCAGGGCTGCGGCGGCTTCCTCGCGGTCGTCGAAGTGGTGCTTGACGGTGCCGAGGATCTGGTAGTCCTCGTGGCCTTTGCCGGCCAGGACGACGATGTCGCCGGAACGGGCGGCCTGGATCGCGGCGCGGATCGCGGCGCGACGGTCGTCGATGGCGACCCACCCCTTTCCTTCGAAGCCGTCGGCGATTTCCTCGGGCGCGTACTCCTTGAGGCCGAGCGGCTCGATGCCGCGGCGGATGTCCTCGATGATCGCGTGGGGCTCCTCGGTGCGCGGGTTGTCGGAGGTCACCACCGCCAGGTCACTCATCCGGGCGGCGATCGCACCCATCACCGGGCGCTTGCCGCGGTCGCGGTCGCCGCCGCAGCCAAACACGGTGATGATCCGGCCGGTCTTCAGCTCGGTCACCATGTTGAGCACGTTTTCCAGCGCATCGCCGGTGTGGGCGTAGTCGACGAGGACGGTGATGTCGCGGTCGTTGTCGACCCGCTCCACCCGTCCGGGGACCTTCTTATGCCCTTCGATGCCGCAGCGGATCGCCTCCACCGGAAGCTCAAGGGCGATGCCGGCACCTACCGCAGCCATAATGTTGTAAAGGTTGAACCGCCCCAGGAGGTCCGACTTGAGCGAAATCTCCCCGGCCGGGGTCTTGAGCGTGCAGCGGATGCCGTCAACGGTGAAATCGACGGTACCGACCGTGATGTCGGCATTGCCGTCGATCGCGTAGGTCAACACGGGTACGGTGCAACCGGCCACGAAGCGGGACCCGTAGGGATCATCGAGATTGACCACCGCGCGGCGGCGCGGCTTGGCCTGGTCCGGTGCCAGGAGCTCGCTGAAGAAGCGCAGCTTGCTCTGGAAGTAGTTTTCCATGTCGCCGTGGTAGTCCAGGTGGTCCCGGGTAAGGTTGGTGAAGACGGCGACGTCGTAGCGGCAGCCGTCGACCCGGCGCTGCTCCAGGGAATGCGAGGATACCTCCATCACCACCCCCTTCGCCCCGAGGTCGGCGAGCGCGCGGAGGGTCTGCTGCAGGTCGACCGACTCCGGGGTCGTGTTCGGGGCGGGGAACGCCTCATCGCCAAAGCGGTAGCTGATCGTCCCGAGCACCGCCGCCGGAATGCCGGCGCAGGCGAGGATCCCCTCGACCAGGTAGGTCGTGGTGGTCTTGCCGTTGGTCCCGGTGATCCCCACGACCGGGATGCCGGCGGTCGGCCTGCCGTAGAAGCAGTCGGCGGCAAGCGACATGGCGCGGCGCCCGTCGGCGACGGTGATGACCGTAGCCCCGGCAACGGCACAGGGGCGATCCGCCACGACGGCGACCGCCCCCTTACCAACCGCTGCCTCAACGAACGCAAGCCCGTCGCTCTTCTCCCCCTTCAGGGCAAAGAAGAGACCGCCGGGCTTCACCATTCGCGAGTCGTAGTAAAGTCCTTCTATTTCCAGCTGCCGCTCGCCACGAACGTCGACCGGGTCCAGACAGCTCAAAAGTTCGCTCAACTGCATGCGTCCTCCTTGGACTTAAGCGGACGGGACGAACCGCACCCAGACCTGGTCCTGGGTACTGATCCGGCTCCCCGGCGGCGGGTGCTGCTCCACGGCCCGGCCGCTGCCCTGGAGTTTAACATTGAGGCCACTTTTTTCCATGACGCGCAGCACCTGCCGCATGCTCATTCCCCTGAAATTCGGCATAGTTCCTGTTTCGACCCCGTCGACACTCCCTCCCTCTTCCATCACCGGCTGCGGGGGGGGCGCCTCCTCCCGCGGTCCCTGCTGGACCTTTTTCCGGATCCCCTTTTCCGGGGGAACTTTCAGGTAGCAAAGGGCCTGTTGTGCGATGGCACTGAAGGCCGGTGCCGCGACCACCCCGCCGTAGGGGCTGGTCTTCGGCTCATCCACCACGACGAGGATGGTGAGCCGCGGTTTCTCCAGCGGAACAAACCCGACGAAGGAGGCGGTCCGCTTGCTTGCCGAGTAGCCGTGGGTGGCGGCATCGACCTTCTGGGCGGTGCCGGTCTTGCCCGCAACCCGGTATCCTTCGACCGCCGCGTTGGTCCCGGTCCCCCCCTCGTCGACGACCCCTTCCAACATCCGGGCCACCGTCCGCGCGGTCTCCGGGGAGATCACCCGACGCTTGACCTGGGGAGCGATCTCCTTCACCACCTGGCCGGTGTCATCGACGACCTTTTCCACCAGGTAGGGGCGCATCAGGTTGCCGCCGTTGGCCACCGCCGAGACCGCCGTCGCGATCTGGATGGCCGTGGCGGAGACCCCCTGGCCAAAGGAGATGGTGGCCAGGTCGACCCCGTACCACTTGGACTGCTGCCGCAGGTAGCCGCCGGTCTCGCCGGGGAGGTCGACGTCGGTCCGGTCGCCGAAGCCGAAACCCGTGAGCGCTTGGTAGAGTCGCTCCGGGCCGAGGCGGCTCCCGATCTTGGCCGCCCCGATATTGCTGGAGTACTTCAGGATCTGCGGCACGTTCAGCGAGGCGTAGCGGTGGGTGTCATGGATGGTGCGCCCGCCGACGTTGTAGCTGCCGTTCTCGCAGTTGAAATAGTCGCGCGGCCCGATGACCCGGTTCTCCAGGGCCGATGCGACCAGGAATATCTTGAAGGTGGAACCCGGCTCGAAGGAGTCGGAGATGGCGCGGTTTCTGAGCGCCCCACCCTGGTACTTGAAGTAGCTGTTCGGATTGAAGGTCGGGTAGTTGGCCATCGCCAGGATCCGACCGGTGTCCGGCTCCATCACCACCGCGATCCCCGCCCGGGCCTGGTTCGTCTCCACCGCCTTGGCGAGTTCCTTCTCCGCGATGTACTGCACGTTCTTGTCGAGGGTGAGGTAGAGGTTGTTCCCCTTGGTGCCGCTTTTTCCCTCGGTCCCCTTCTTCTGGTCGACGTCACGCCCCAGGGCGTCCCGCTCGGTCACCAGGAAACCGGTGTTGCCGAGGATCGTCGAATCGTATTTCTTCTCCACCCCTTCCAGACCGCCGGGGTCCATGCCGGTGAAGCCCAGGACGTGGGCGGCGACCTCGGAATTGGGGTAGAAGCGCTTGCTCTCCTTGACGAAGCCGACGCCGTCCAGGTCGAGATCCCTGATCTTCTGCGCCGCTTCGGGGGGCATGCGCCGGGCGAGCCAGACGAAGTTCTTGCTGGCCTTGAGCTTCGCTTCGAGCTGATCCTTGGTCGTCCCCAAAAGCGGCGCGAGCTTCGCGGCGGCATCGGGGAGGTTTTCCAGGTTCCGGGTCTCCGCGTAGCAGGAGTCCATCTCGATGGAGACGGCCAGCGGGGCGCCGGTCCGGTCGTAGATGGCGCCGCGGCTCGGGGTGAGCGGCACCACCCGCTGGTGCTGTTTTTCAGCGATCTTTACCAGGCGGTCTTTTTGCAAAACCTGCAGGTAAAAGGAGCGCCCCAATACCAGGAGGCAGAAAAGGCCGAAGAGGGCCGCGGCCAGCCGCATCCTCACCCGGGCCCATTTCTCAGGCTTGTCGATCATCGGACCACGATAACCTGCTGGTCGGTGGGAAGCGCCATCCCCAGCTCACCCTTGGCAAGCGCCTCGATGCGGGCCGGTGCCTTGAGGGAGGCGACCTCCACCTTGAGCCGCTTGTTCTCCTGCTGCGCCTCCTTGAACTGGCGCGAGGCATCGGAAATCTTCAGGTTGAGGTCGATCACCTCGACCCGGGACCAGACGTGGAATATCGAGACCAGGGTCAAGAGGACCATGACCCCGGTCAGATAGGCGAAGGGGACGTTGTTCCAGCTCTGTCCACCTTCCACTTTGGTTTTTACCGGTGCGGCGACCTTTCCCCAGGCAACCTTGCTGACACCCATGGCACGACTCCTTAAATCTTTTCCACGACCCGAAGCCGCGCACTGCGGGAACGGGGGTTGCGTTCCATTTCCGCCTCGCCCGGACGAATCGGCTTCCCGGTCAGCACCTTGTATGCCGCCACCCTCCCGCAGACGCAGACCGGCAGCGACTTGGGACAGGTACACCCGGTGGCGGCGTCGCGGAAGCGGTTCTTGACGATCCGGTCTTCCAGCGAGTGGAAGGAGATCACCGCGCCGCGCCCACCTTTTTTCAGCAGCGGCAAAAGGGCGTCGAGCCCTTCTTCCAGGCTTTTCAGTTCCTCGTTCACCGCGATGCGCAGCCCCTGGAAGGTCCGGGTCGCCGGGTGGAGCCGCTCTTCCCACTTCGCCCTCGGAATCGCCCCCTTGATCAGGTCGACCAGTTCGAAGGTGGTGGTGATCGGGTGGGTCGCCCGCGCCTTCACGATGAAGGAGGCGATCCTTTTGGCCCAGCGCTCCTCGCCGTAGTCGGCGATGATGCGGGTGAGTTCCCCCTCGGGGAGGGTGTTCACCAGGTCCGCGGCGCTTTCCCCCTCTTCCGGGTTCATCCGCATGTCCAGGGGCGCGTCCTGCAGGAAACTGAAGCCCCGGTCCCCGGTGTCCAGCTGGTGGGAGGAGACCCCCAGGTCGAGCACGAAACCGTCGATTCCGGTGATCCCTTCGGCAGCGAGGGCCCCGGCGATCTCGGCGAAATTCTTGTGAAAGAAACGGGCCCGGTCGCCGAAGGGAGCGAGCCGTTGCGACGCCGCGGCGATTGCGGCCGCGTCCCGGTCAAAGCCGAGCAGCACCCCGTCCGGCGCACTGGCCTGGAGGATGAGCCCGGAGTGGCCGCCGCCGCCCAGGGTCCCGTCGAGATAGATCCCGCCGGAATGCGGGGCAAGCGCCGCCAGCACCTCTTCGGGAAGGACCGATATGTGCCGGAAGTCCTCCACCTACAGCCCCAGCTCGGCAAGTGCCGCGGAATCGGTCGGGAAGTTCTCCTCGTCCTGACGGCTGACCTTCTCCCATTCCGCCTGGCTCCAGATCTCCACCTTGTTCAGCATCCCCACGAAAAGGATCTCGCGCTCCAAAAACGCGCCGCGGCGCAGATCGTTGGGCACGAGCACCCGGCCCAGCTTGTCGGCGGTGCATTCGACGGCGGGGACTAGGATGGTGCGCTTGACGGCGGCAAGTTCGGCGGAGCTCAAACCGAGGCCGGTGCCGGTCTTGAGTTTCTCTTCCAGGGCCAGGAAGTCCTTGTGCGGGTAGATCGAGAGGCCATAGCTCACCGCACCGTCTGCCAGCCGCACCGGGTTGGACCTGGTGAGGAAGAAGCGGTCGTCGCCGTAGGTCTCGGCCAGAACCTCGCGAAATTTCGCGGGTAAACTGGTGCGCCCCTTGGCATCTATGGTTGTCTCGAATTTTCCTCTGAACATGGCAGTCCCGGCATTCCTTGCCACTTTATACCACTATTTACCACTTTGACGCCGAACTATACGGCAGGGTAACATTGATGTCAAGGCAAAACTGTCCCGAAGATGCGCGTAATTTGGTGATTTTTTAAGGGGTTAGTCAAAAAGGAGGGAGGTGTGGCAGAAGGTGGTAAAGCCTGATGAAAAAACCACAATGAAACCGCGGGGAAGCAAATCATGTCCATAAAAAAAGCCCCGTTGCCGGGGCGGTTCAGCTCGCTTTAGGATTTCTTCCGGTCGAAGAGGGAGACGACGTTCCCCCCCTTTTTGGCCCCACCCTTTCCCGAGGTCGGCACCGGCTTTACCGGCGGCTCGGGGGAGACCACTTTCTCCAGCATGATCGGCGTTCCCCCCATGGTGAAGGGGGCGCCGTTGACCTGGCTCTCGTCGAGAATCCAGGTGTAGACCTGGAGCGGAACGGTAAGGACCAGGAGCTTCACCTTCCACCACCCCGGCTTCACGTCGGGAGTGATGTCTTCGATCCTCGCGTAGAAAGCGGGCTTCTGATCGATGTGGGCGAGCACCAGGTCGTTGATGGTGGCCATCGGGTGAATCCTCCGTTGCTACGTCTACGTTGACGCGGTTAAAGCTCGAGAATCGATCGCGACATGAACGATTCGTCAAACCGGGAGCGCAGCGTGCGGTACAGATCGCGCAGCTCCCGTTCCAGCTGGTAAAAGCGGGCCACTTCCGGTGCGGGAAGCCGGCCCTCGATGCGGTCACAGTTGAAGGTGATGCAGTTGAACGGGCGGTACGGCGCGGGGATCAGGCAACCGGCATCACCGAGAAAGGGGCACATCCCGTTGTCGAACCGAGGCGCAAACAGCGGGACGACGTCGACCAGGTAGGCCAAAAGGTCTGCCGCGGTGAAGTGGTAGCGCCCCTTGGCGCAGCAGGCGCCCTGGCAGTCGGCGCATTGGTCGGCACCGTCGCCCTGCTCCGCGATCTGCTGCATCTGGGCTTTGACCCTCTTGAGTTTCGCGGTCAGGTCGGCGACGGCGCTTCGCTGCTCGGGATCGAGCCCCTCGAAGTGCCGGGTCACCCGCTCCACGCCGCGCTCCCAGTCACGCTGGGGGGCGGCAGGGTCGCGCTGCTCGTTGGCGGTGCCAGCGGACCGGCGTGGTTCTACCTTTGACACTTTTTCACTCAAGCATTCAGCCATTCATAACTGCCCACCCGTTCCTGGCTCCCCTCTCCTTCCAGGAGAGGGACAGGGTGAGGATGGGGGTTGTCCGTTGGAGCGGAGGAAATCCTTCGTGGCACGTTCCGCCCCCCTGCCCCCTCCAGGGGAGAGGGGAGAGACAACGGCGGAGCGGGGAATAAGCCCCCGCGCAGAAAAAATTTGGTCGAAGCAGCCCGTAAGCCGGGTTCTGTTCCCGGCCCCGGTTACCCGGGGACGGGCGATGGTCATTCATCTAGGACCGCCGTTGCCGACGGCCTCAAGCAACCAACCCGGGAGCACGGACGGGCCGCCCTTAACGCTCCCCTATTTGGTCTTGCTCCTGGTGGGGTTTACCTGGCATCCGACGTCACCGCCGGACCCGGTGAGCTCTTACCTCACCCTTTCACCCTTACCTGCCGTTGCCAGAGCCGAAGCCGAGGTTTTGGCGGGCGGACTTCTCTCTGTGGCACTATCCCTGGGGTTGCCCCCGCTGGACGTTATCCAGCACCATGCCCTGCGGAGCCCGGACTTTCCTCCCCCCGCCTTCGCACAAGGCTACGGCGGGCGGCGGCCATCTGGTCTGCTTCAACCAAAAAAGCTCGTTCGAGGTGCGACGTTCGGCGTTCGACCTGAAAGTCGGTCCACCCAAAACGTCGAACGTAGAACGTCGAACGTGTAACGGTTTTAGCTGTCCAGCTCCTGGCGCATCACCAGGATCCGCTGGCAGTGCGGACAGGTGATCACGTCGTCGGCGCGGAACAGCAGGTTGTACAGTTGCGGGGGGAGGTGCATGTTGCACCCCATGCAGTTCCCCTCGCGCGCCTCGACCACGGCGACGCCGCGGCGCTGCTCGCGCAGCCTGCTGTAGCGCTTCATCACCGAGGCGGGGAGCCCCTTGACGGTCAGCTCGCGCTGGGCAACGTCGGTGGCGATCCCGGACTCGAGGCTGGCGATCTGCCCTTTCAGCTCATCCAGGCGGCCGGCGACGTTGGCTTCCATCTCGGAGAGTTCCCCCTCCTTCTTGGAAATCTCGGCGCTGAGCTCTTCCAGCGCGTTGATCTTCTGCAGGATCTGGTCTTCCAGCTCGGCGATCAGCTTCTTCGCACCGGAAATCTCCTTGGAAACCGCCTGGTATTCCTTCTGGGTCTTGATCTCCTTCTGGTGGGACTCGGAACGGGTGATGTTGTCCTGTTCCGTGGCGAGGTTCGCCTCCAGCTGGGTCTTTTCCGCGGCCACGTTGGCGGCTTCTTCGCGCAGTCGCGCCAGCTTCTCACCGGACTCGGCAATCGACGCCTGCAGCGCCTCACCCTGGGCCAGCAGCTGCCCCTTTTCCCCGTCCAGACCGTCGATTCGCAGGTCGATCTCCTGCAGCACGTATAACGCCTTCAAGTTGTTACGCAAAATCCGCCTCCATACCTTGTATTGTTCCGAAAACGAAACGGGTCAGAGAAACCGGAACGGTTCCCTCTCCCCTTGACAGGTGATTATTTCCGCCTCGAAGCGCCGTGCTTCCAAGGCCTTGCGGAGCGCCTCGGCCAGACCGTCAATCATGATCCGTTCCGTGGCAAAATGTCCGGCGTCGACGACCGCGACCCCCAGCGCCTCGGCATCGCGCGCCTCGTGGTATTTCAGGTCCCCCGTGACCAGCAGATCCGCACCCTTGCGCGCCGCATCGTGCAGCAGTGACGCCCCGCTGCCGCTGCAGAGCGCGATCTTCTGCACCGGGCGCTCCGGGTCCCCGACCAGGCGTACCCCCTCCGCACCCAGCCGCTCCTTCACGCTCAGCGCATAGGCCTGCGCGCTCATCGGCTCCGGCAGCTTCCCGATCCGTCCCAGCCCGCGGCTTTCCCCGCGGTTCAGCACCGGGTAGAGGTCGAAGGCCGGCTCCTCGTAGGGATGCGCGGAGCGCAGCGCCGCCAGGGCCGGATTGAGCCGGTCCTTGTCGATGAGAAGTTCCAGCCGGCTTTCCGGCTCGCAGCGCGGCACCCCCACCTCCCCCGCGAACGGTGTTGCCCCGGGAAGCGCGGTAAAACGGCCCACCCCCTCCCCCTGAAAGGAGCAGTCGCGGTAGTTCCCCAGAAAGGGGGAAAACGGCGCCAGCGCCTTGAGCACCCCCTCTTCGTGCCCCTTGGGTACGAAAACCGCCAGCTTGAGGAACTCCTGCCCGCCGGTGATACGCAGCGGCTCGGTTGCCGTGAGTCCGATCCGCTCGGCGAGGAGGTCGTTTACTCCGCCGGAGGCGATGTCGAGGTTGGTGTGCAGGGAGATGATGGAGAGGTCGTGCTTGGTGGCGAGCAGGGCGAGGCGCCCGGTCTCGTCGGCGGCGGTGATCTTCTTGAGGGGGGTGAAAATGAAGGGGTGATGCGTTACCAGGAGGTTCGTTCCGGCGGCGATCGCGGCCTCTATGGCCGGGGCGCCGGGATCGAGGGCGACCATGATGCGCGCCGCGGGGGAAGAGGGATCTCCGAGCTGAAGCCCGACGTTATCCCAGGATTCCGCAAACCCCGGCGGAGCGATTTTATTAGTGATTCCAACTATATCCGATACTCTTGGTGTAATCATCGCGCTCAAAAGAAAAAGAGTGCAACCGCTTGGTGTGCACTCTTTCTCTCCACGTAGTGAGTATTTTTCCGTCTGACCAGGTGCTTTAAGGGCATCCCCACATCATCCTAAAATATGTAGATGGTGGGCCCACCAGGACTCGAACCTGGGACCGACCGGTTATGAGCCGGTAGCTCTAACCAACTGAGCTATAGGCCCTAAAGCGAAATTTCAATATAGGGGAAGGGTACCGCTATGTCAACAGTTTTTAGCTAGTTAGTAGAGCTCGTACTTGAGCAGCCGGCACTCAATGGGGCCGTTGAAAAGGACGATGCGCCGGGACGCCTTGAGCCCCACCGACTTGGCCAGCTCCAGGTTACCGGTGAAAAGATAGGCGGTGTAACCGGTGCAGCGCTGCTTCATCACGTCGCCGATCTGCCTGTACAGCGGCTTGAGCTCCTCCACCTCGCCCAGCCGCTTGCCGTAGGGGGGATTGAAGATCATGGTGCCCGCCCCGGGAGGGGGGGTAAGGTCGGCTATGGCATGCTGCTTGAACTCCACCAGCCCGGCAACGCCGGCGCGGCGGGCGTTCTCCCGTGCCATCTCGATGACCGGGGCGGAGACGTCGCTCCCCACGATCGGCGCCGGAAGGGGGTCCCGCTTCAGGCTGCGCGCTTCCTCGAGCAGCTGCCGCCACACCTTCTGGTCGAAGCCGGGCCAGCGCTGGAAGCCGAAGCCACGCCGCAAAAGCCCCGGGGCCACGCGGGCCCCTTTGAGCGCCGCCTCGATGGCGATGGTACCGGTGCCGCACATGGGATCGACGAAGGGGGTCTCCCCGTTCCAGCCGGAAAGGCCGATCAGGGCCGCCGCCAGGTTCTCCTTGAGCGGAGCCTCGTGGCGGTCGAGTCGGTAGCCGCGCCGGTCCAGCGGCGTCCCGGAGAGATCGAGACTCACCGTGCAGCGGTTGCGGAACAGGCGGACGTTGACCCTGAGGTCGGGGTCCTTGGTATCGACGCTGGGACGGGAGCCGGTACGGTCCCGGACGCAGTCGACGATGGCGTCCTTGGTCTTGAGCGCGACGAAGCCGGAGTGGGTCAGCGCGGAATCGCGCAGGCTGCATTCGACGGCCAGGGTCATGGACGAGGTGACCAGGGAGCACCAGTCGACGGCGCGGACGCCGCTATAGAGCTCGTCCGGGCTTTGGCAGGCAAACTCGGCCACCGGCATGAGAACCCGGCTGGCGCTGTGCAGCCAGAGGTTGGCGCGGTAGGCGTCGCGCAGGCTGCCGCGGAAACGGACCCCGCCGCTTTCGGCCTGGACCGAAGCCAGTTCCAGCTCGGCAAGCTCGGCGGCGAGGACTTCCTCAACGCCCTTGGCGGTGGTCACGAAGAATTCTTGTGCGGACATCTGGTACCTCGATGCAGTTTGAAGCGGCGGTGGCGTTGGTCACCGGCGTAAGGGACCTAAAGGATGCAAGGGAGATAAAGGACGTAACGAAGATCGAAGGGTGACTATACACTTCCCCGTCCAAGCGGCGCAACCAAAACCCTCCCGGCACCCCCGCGCCACCTTGTAAACAGCCGTTTCCATGATACACATGAAGGGTTTTTCCACCTTATTCATAAGGGGCGATGGTCATGAACATTCATGAGTATCAGGCCAAGGAGATCTTCACCGCCTACTCCATTCCGGTCCCGCGCGGCAGGGTGGCGCTGACCTCGGACCAGGTGGAACGCGCCGCCAAGGAGCTGGGGGGCCATTGCGTGGTGAAGGCGCAGATTTACGCCGGGGGGCGGGGCAAGGCCGGAGGGGTGAAGCTGATCCACCACCCGGAACAGGCCCAGGATTTCGGCAAGGAACTCTTCGGCAAAAGGCTGGTAACGCCGCAGACCGGACCCGAGGGGCTCAAGGTCCGCCGCATCCTCATCGAAGAAGCGGTCGAGGTGGCGCGCGAGTTCTACCTCTCCATCACCCTGGACCGGGAAACCTCGCGCTATTGCATGCTCGCTTCCGCCGAAGGGGGGGTCGATATCGAGATCGTGGCGGCGCGCAGCCCGGAGAAGATCCATAGTTTCGCCATCGACCCGACCTTGGGGCTGCGCCCCTACCAAGCGCGCAAGCTCGCCCTCAAGCTCGGCTTGACCGGCAGCATCTGCGAGGACTGCGTCACGCTGATGCTCAACCTCTACCGGCTCTGTCTGGAGAAGGACTGTTCGCTCGTCGAGATCAACCCGCTGGTAGTGACCCGCGCCGGGTGGCTTTTGGCCATGGACGCCAAGGTCAGCTTCGACGACAACGCCATCTTCCGCCACCACGATTATCCGGACATGCTCGACTACTCCCAGCTCGACCCGCTCGAGATCAATGCCGGGAAATACGATCTCTCCTACATCAAGCTCCAGGGCAACATCGGCTGCATGGTGAACGGTGCCGGACTGGCCATGGCGACCCTCGACGTCCTGAAGGAATACGGCGGGGAGCCGGCCAATTTCCTCGACGTCGGCGGCGGCGCCACCCGGGAGAAGGTGGCCGAAGCCTTCAAGATCATCCTGGAGGATACCGACGCCCTGGGGGTCTTCGTGAACATCTTCGGCGGCATCATGCGCTGCGACGTCATCGCCCAGGGGATCATCGAGGCGGCCAGCGAGGTGAACTGCACCCTTCCCATCGTGGTCCGCATGGACGGGAGCAAGGTCGATGAAGGAAGGCGCCTTCTCGCCGGCAGCGGGCTCAACGTGCAGAGCGCCGACAGCCTCGGCGACGGCGCGGCGAAGATCGTGGCGATGCTCAAACAGGACGCGGCATAACCCAGGGGGAGCGCATCCATGTCCATACTATTGAACGCGGATTCCAAGGTGGTGGTGCAGGGGATCACCGGGAGAAGCGGCCTCTTTCATACCCAGCAGTGCCGGGAATACGGCACCACCATCGTCGCCGGGGTGACCCCGGGCAAGGGAGGGATCCACATCGAGGGGATTCCGGTCTTCAACACGGTGGACGAGGCGGTCCGCTACACCGGGGCCGACGTCTCGATGATCTTCGTCCCCCCTCCCGGAGCCGCCGACGCCATCCTGGAGGCCTGCGACGCCGGTATCAAGCTTGCCGTCTGCATCACCGAGGGGATTCCGATCCGGGACATGGTGCTCGCACGCAGGGTCCAGGAGGATTCCCGGACGCGGCTGGTCGGCCCCAACTGCCCGGGGGTGATCACCCCCGGCCAATGCAAGGTCGGCATCATGCCGGGCTACATCCATACCCCGGGACGGATCGGCGTCGTTTCGCGCAGCGGCACCCTCACCTACGAGGCGGTGAAGCAGCTCACCGACGCCGGGCTGGGGCAATCGACCTGCGTGGGCATCGGGGGCGACCCGATCATCGGGATGCGGTTCATCGACGTCCTGAAACTCTTCAACGAGGATCCGGGAACCGACGCCGTTTTCATGATCGGCGAGATCGGCGGCGGCGCCGAGGAAGAGGCCGCCTATTGGATCAAGGAGCACATGCGCAAGCCGGTCGCCGCGTTCATCGCCGGGGCGACGGCCCCGCCGGGAAAAAGGATGGGGCATGCCGGGGCGATCATCACCGGCGGCAAGGGGAAAGCCTCGGACAAGATCCGGGTGCTGTCGGAATGCGGGGTCGCGGTGGCGCCCAGCCCGACCAGGATGGGGGCGACCATGCGGTCGCTGCTGAAGCTGGATTAGCGGGGAAAGCGAGCCGTGCAAAAAAGCGGGGGCACCTGGTCGGCGCCCCCGCTTTCGTCTTTGCTCAGACGGCCCCGCCGTATCGGGGCCGATCTGATGCGGTCACATGAACAGGAGAAATCCGTTGGCAAAAGAGAGAATGCCGTAGCACCCGACCGCCACCGCGATGACCCATACGTACTTCTTTTTCAAAAGCGCCGCGATCGAGGAGAGCAGGATCGCGATCTGCAGGAAGATCACCGCGACGCCGAAGGCTTGGCCATGTTTCTGGGCGTCGTTGCGCTTTTCCTCCAGCTTCTTGGCGTCAGCCTGGATCTGGGCCTTTTCCGTATCGTACTTGGCGATCTTCTTGGCGTACCCATCGATCTTCTTCTGCATCTCGGCAGCCAGCTCGGCATTGCCCCGCGGCCCCGTCGCCTTGAGCTGCATATCGAGCTGGTCCTTCTGCATTTCATAGAGGTAACCCTTGATGCTCTTGGACTGGTAGAACGCCCACTGGTCGGATGCCTGGGTCTGGTACAGGATCGAACGGGTCGAGAACCCGCCCCCCTTGAAGGTGGCCAGGGTCGCGCAGACGGCAAGGACAATGGTCGTAAGTGCCAGGTAGTTGAGCCAGGGTTCCTTTTTTTCTTCAGCCATAGATATCCTCCGTGAGTTGAGCAGTTGCGGCATTATACACGATCCCCCGCGGCGGTTAAACGGTTTCCTGCGAGACCGCGCGCCCCATCTGCGACGTTGCATTTATCAGGCGGTTCGGGTAACATTATGAATCTCAAATTGGTGTCAATTCACATGAGAACGGAAAGCACATCCTTCGCATAATTGCTATCCCTGCCCCGAGACAGGAGACGCCCCATGGGCAAATTGCTGCGCGTGTTGATCATCGAAGACTCCCCCGATGACGCCGAATTCGTCATTCGGGAACTGAAGCATGGGGAGTGGGAGATCCACGCGGAGCGGGTGGATTCGGCACCGGCGCTGGAAGCGGCCCTGCGCGATCCTTGGGATGCGGTCATCTCCGACTATGTCATGCCCGGCTTCAGCGGTCTCGAGGCGCTCGAGATACTGAAGGGGAAAGGGCTCGACCTCCCCTTCATCATGGTCTCCGGCAAACTGGGCGAAGATACTGCCGTCGAGGCGATGCGGGCCGGCGCCCACGACTACCTGCTGAAAGACAACCTTTCCCGCCTGGTCCCGGCAATCAAGCGTGAGATGGACGACGCCCGGGTGCGCCAGGAACACCGGCGCGCCGAGACAGAGCTGCGCGACAAGCTCGACTTCATCCAGGTGCTCATCGACACCCTCCCGACCCCGATCTTTTACAACGATCCCCAGGGGCGCTACATCGGCTGCAACAAGGCGTTCGAAGAGTTGATCGGGCTCAAGCGGGACGAGATCATCCATCGCAGCGTCTACGACATCCTCCCCCGCGACCTTGCGGCCCTCTACAATCGGGGCGAGGCGGCACTGTTGACCGAACAGGGAACCCAGGTAGTCGAGGGGTCGATCGACTGCGCCCGCGGGGGGCGGCGCGAGGTCATTTTCTACACCGCGGTCTTCCGGAATTCGGACGACGGGGTCGGCGGCATCGTAGGCGCGCTTTTGGATATCACCGAGCGGAAGCAGTCCGAGCTGAAGCTGCGCCACCTGAGCACTCACGACATGCTGACCGGGATCTACAACCGCGCCTACTTCGACGAAGAGCTGGAACGGCTGCGGCGGGGACGCATTTTCCCGGTATCGATCGTGATGGCGGACGTGGACCGGCTCAAGGAAGTCAACGACCACCTGGGACACGCCGAGGGGGATGCCCTCCTGAAACGGGCGGCCCAGGTCCTGCGGGGTGCCTTCCGGAAGGAAGACGTCGTGGCCCGGGTCGGTGGGGACGAGTTTGCGGCCCTGCTTCCCAACATCGACGAGGAGCTCCTGCAGGAGGCGATGGATCGCCTGAATGCCAGCCTGGAGGCGAACAACGTTGCCCATGGCCTGCGCAAACTGAGCCTTTCCATCGGATCGGCCACCGCGCACGACGGGCAGGAACTGATGGAGGCCTGGCGCGAGGCGGACGAACGGATGTATCGGGTGAAGAAGGGGCGCGGACGCAGCGAGTTCGAGAAGGCGCCGGCGGCGTGAAAGGACACGGCGGCCGCTTCCGGCTTTAGCCCCCTCGTTTTCGCTTACCCCCCTCCAAGAGCCCCCATCCTTACCCGGTCCGTCGCCCCCTTGCTCGCGCGTGCAAACCTTGAAGGAGAGCGGACCCCTTTAATCCAGCGACAATCCTTGCCCCGGCTAAACGCCAAAAGGCCCGATGACAGTGTCACCGGGCCTTTCTCTTTATCAGTTGCGGGATATTTCCGGCTAGGGCGCCAGGAGCTCCTGCCCGTCCTTGTTCCATTTGGTATCGGGATACTCGGCAGCGAGCCGTTTCAGGGTGGTCGTCCCCTTCTCGCGGTCCCCCTGCTTCAGGTACGCCTTGCCGAGGTAATACAGGTTCTCGGGCTGATGCGGCGTCTTCGGGAACTTGGCCAGCGCCTCGCTCAGGCGTTTGATCGCCGAAGGGTAGCTTCCGGTGCGCAGATAGTAGGAACCGACGTAGATCTCGTACTGGAGTTCCTTGTCGACGCAATCGTCCCGCTTCTCCTTCACCTCTGCCGCATATTCCGACTTCGGGTACTGGGCCAGAAAGGTGTCAAAGGCGGCATGAGCGCTTTTTACCGGGGTCTGGTCGGTATCGATCCCGTTGATCTCACGGTAGTGGCTGAGCCCAAAACGGTACAGCGCGTAGGCAGCCTTCTCGTGGGAAGGATGGAGCTTGCGGAAATCCTCGTACGCCGCGGCGGCCTCGATGTAGGCCTTGTTTTCAAAATGGGCGTCGGCGATGTAAAGCTCGGATTTTGTGGTCAGCTCCGCGCTGCTGTACGCCTCCTTCACCTTCTTGAAGGACTTGATCGCCTCTTCCCAGTCGTGCTTGTCGTACAGCTCGACCCCTTCCTTGAAGTTGGCCTCCGGGCTCTTCACCTTCGGGGTGGTGGCGCAGGCCGACACCAGGGCCAGCAGGACCAGCAGGGAAAACGGTTTGAGGGCTCGCAGCATGGGCTCTCCTTGCGTACGTGATTGACTTGGCAGGACGAGGTATGTCTCAGTCGGGGGGGAACCCCATCCTCACCCTGTCCCTCTCCTTGAAGGAGAGGGAACGTGAGGGCGATTTTCTTCCGGGTTTCAAGGGGACAGGCACCTGCGGAGCCAGCCCGCGAGCGTTCCCGACGTTCGAACGACTAGGCCCGGCCGGCGCGCTTGCGCTTGGTCGGATCGAGTTCCTTCTTGCGGAGCCGGATCGAGACCGGGGTCACCTCGACCAGTTCGTCGTCATCGATGAACTCGAGCGCCTGCTCGAGGGTGAGCAGCCGCGGCGGGGTCAGCTTGATGGCGTCGTCGCTCCCCGAAGCACGGACGTTGGTCAGTTTCTTACCTTTGCAGGGGTTGACTTCGAGGTCGTTGTCCTTGGCGTGCTGGCCGATGATCATCCCGCCGTACACCTCGACGCCGGCCCCCAGGAAGAGGATTCCGCGCGGCTGCAGCGCGTCGAGCGAATAGCCGGTGGTCTCCCCCTGTTCCATCGCGATGAGCACCCCGTTCTTGCGCCCGGGGATCTCCCCCTTGAACGGCGCGTACTCGTGGAAGGTGTGGGTAATGACGGCGGTGCCGCGGGTCTCGGTGAGGAGCTCGCCACGCAGGCCGATCAGGCCTCGCGCCGGAACCACGAACTCGAGGCGGACCGTCTCCCCCATCGGGTTCATGGCGACCATCTCGCCCTTGCGCGGTCCCATCCGCTCGATGATCGCCCCCTGGTATTCGGACGGCACGTCCACCACCAGGTACTCCATCGGCTCGTACTTCTTGCCGTCGACGTCGCGCATGATGACCTCCGGCTTGGAGACCGCCATCTCGAAACCTTCGCGGCGCATGTTCTCGATGAGGATGGAGAGGTGCAGCTCGCCGCGCCCGGAGACCTTGAAGGTATCCGCGTTGGCGGTCGCCTCGACGCGCAGCGAGACGTTGGTGCGCAGTTCGCGGTCCAGCCGTTCCTTGATGTTGCGCGAGGTGACCAGCTTCCCTTCCCGGCCGGCGAAGGGGGAGGAGTTGACGATGAAGTTCATCGAGAGGGTCGGCTCGTCAATGGCGACGTAGGGAAGCGCGATCGGGTCGGCCGCGGAGGCCAGCGTCTCCCCGATACCGACTTCGTCGAAACCGGCGATGGTGACGATGTCGCCGGTGAAGGCCTCGGCGACTTCCACCTGCTTGAGCCCTTCGTAGCCGAGGAGCTTGGACACGCGCCCCTTGACCATGCTCCCGTCGCGGCGGATCAAGGCGACGGTCTCGCCGGCGGTCACCTTGCCGTTGAAGATCTTGCCGGTGGCGATCCGGCCGATGTAGTCGTTGTAGTCGATATTGGTGACCAGAAGCTGGAAGGGGGCGTCCGGGTTCCCTTCGGGGGGATGGACGTTGTCCTTGATCATCTGGAAGAGCGGCTCCATGTTCTCGGAGGGGTGCTCCAGGTCGATCATCGCGTATCCCATCTTGGCGCTGGTGTAGGCGATCGCAAAGTCGAGCTGCTGGTCGGAGGCCTGCAGTTCGCAGAAAAGGTCGAAGACCATGTCGACAACCTCGCTGGGCCGGGCCCCGGGGCGGTCGATCTTGTTGATGACGACGATGGGGCGCAGCCCCAGGTCGAGGGACTTTTTCAGGACGAAACGGGTCTGCGGCATCGGGCCGTCCAAGGCGTCGACCAGAAGCAGCACCGAGTCCACCATCTTGAGCACGCGCTCCACCTCGCCGCCGAAGTCGGCGTGGCCCGGGGTGTCGACGATGTTGATCTTGTAACCGCCGTGGTGGATGCTCAAGTTCTTGGCGAGGATGGTGATCCCCCGCTCCTTCTCGAGATCGTTCGAGTCCATCACCCGCTCGGTGATCGCTTCGTTTTCCCGGAAGACCCCGGACTGCTTCAACATCGCGTCGACGAGGGTGGTCTTGCCGTGGTCGACGTGCGCTATGATGGCAATATTCCTGATTTTTTCCTGCATGACGTGCAAATGCTCCTTTGGGCTGGTGCGGCGAAAATAAAAAGACGAGCAGCCGCCCGTCTTTAAAAACAGATCAATATCGCATTAATGTGGCCGAATGGCAACTACTTTCTGATAATTCGCGGCCTTTTCCCGCCCATCTGGGCCATCGCCTGCTTCTGGATGGTCCCCAGGCTTTCCAGGTGGAACTGGAGCCACATCTCGCCGTAAGGCTTCATCTTCATCTTCTTCCCTTCGCGCAAAAGCTCCAGGTTCTGCTTGATGTTCTCGTCACCGGGAAGCTTGGCAAGCCCCTTGGCGAGCACCTCGCAGGCCTTCACCGTCTCCCCGATCTCGTTCAGGCAGTAGGCGTAGAGGCTCCAAAGCAGCGATTCCTTGGGCGAGGCGACCACCGCCTTCTCGAAGGTCTCCTTCATCTTCTCCGGCTTGTTGCGCTTCATGTAGGTGACCGCGAGCATCCCCATGGTGACCCAGTTCTTGAAGAACCCTTTTTCCAGGTAGGGAAACGCGGTGGAGAATTCGCGCTTGACGAAGTAGACCATGCCGATGGCCGAGTTGATCTGGGCCTCGACGTAGATCTGCCACTTGCCGTAGCGCAGCGCATCCTTGAGGTCCCGGATCCCCTTCTCGAAACGCTGGGCCTGGATGTCCTTCATCGCCGGCTCCATGATCTCGCTGAGCTTTTTGGTGATGATCCGGGAGATGATCAGGAAGCAGCCCAAAAAGACGATGAGAGCGGCGAGAAGGCCCGCCCACCAGTAATGGATCCCGGCCGGGACCGTTACCAGGGCGAACGCGAGGAGTGCGGCAGCTGCTGAAATGAGAAGGTTGTACATCTTTGGGTATCCCTTTCTAGGTTAGGTGATGTGCTATGGACGGACCGGATAGCGCGCCGGCTACCCTTCCGTTTTCTGCTGGAGCTTGGCGACGATGAGCTTCTTCCCCGGGCGCAGCGCCATGTGGCTTTTCATGTTGTTCCAGCCGGCCAGGAGCTTGGTGGTTACGTTGAAGCGCTTCGCCAGCGAGAACAGGGTGTCGCCCTTCTTGACGATGTAGTACTTGACGCTGGCGACCCGGGAGGCACGCGCCGGCTCGGCGCCCTGCGCCTTGGCGACCGCGGCTTTCACCGACGGGGTCTCATCCAGCTCGTCGGCCGGGATCACGATCGGGATCTTCAGGGTCCGGCCCCGCAGCTTGGTCTTGTGGCTCAGGTTGTTCGCCTCGGCGAGGACCTCGGTGGTGGTGCCGAAACGCTTGGCGACCGTCGCCAGGGTCTCCTTCTTCTTCACCCGGTAGTGCACGGTCTTGACCCGCTCGGTGTAGCGCTTCTCCTCCGGGACCTTGGCGTAGGCGGTCTCGAAGATGGAGCCGCACCCCTTGGGGATCTTCAGCTGGTACCCCGGGAAATCGGGCGGCGTGGAGGAGCGGAGCAGCTCCGGGTTCAGCTCCTTGATGTCACGGGCCGATACCCCGCAGATCTTCGCCGGGATGCGCAGATCGGTGCGCGACGGGATCTGCGCCGTGTCGAAGACGATCGGCGGGAGATAGGCGACGTCGGCAAAACCGTACTTGGCGGGCTCCTTGGCGATGATCGCCGCGGCGAGGAGCTTGGGGACGTAGTCCTTGGTCTCCCGCTTGAGGTACTCCCCCTTGGAGAGCTCCCAGAAGTCGCGGCTGTTGTACATGTTGATCGCCCGCAGGATCTTGTTTTCGCCGGCGTTGTATCCCGCGGCGGCCAGGTACCAGTCCTTGTTGAAGAGGGCGTAGAGCTCCTTCAGGTACATGGCGGCGGCGACGGTCGACTTGAGCGGGTCGCGCCGCTCGTCGATCGAGGAATCGATCCTGAGCGAGTAGTTCCGGCCGGTCTCCGACATGAACTGCCACGGCCCGACCGCGCGGGCCACGGAATAGGCCTGGGGCGAAAAGCCGCTTTCGATCATCGCGAGATAGACGAGATCCTCGGGCAGCCCCTCTTTCCTGAGCACCCCGCGCATCATCGGGATGTAGCGCTCGGAGCGGGAGAGCCAGCGGGAAAAGGCGCCGCGCGCGTCAGTTTGGAAATACTTGATGAAGTACGCAACCTTGTCGTTGAAGGTGAGCGGGATGTCCGATTGCGGGAGTTCCTGCTCAGGCAGCTTCAATTCAAAATCGTCAGACGGGGGAAGTTGGTCGGCATCGTCGATGCCGGGATCGGGTGAGGAGACCTCGAGCGCCTTCGAGAGCATCGCCTCGTTGGCTGCCAGTTGAACAGGGCGCTTTTCCCTAGGAAGCCGGTCGTGCAGATCGGCCCCGGTAGGAGCCGGCCGTTCCGCCGCACCGGCGGGAAGCGCGCAGCAAAGCGCAACGGCTAGGATGATGGCCTTTATCATAAGATGTGGTCCTCATTGCTTTAAGTCCTCAAGCGATTGGCGGTCCGCAGAAACTACGGCGGTTTCGAAACGACGAACCGCGGCAGAATAACGGAATTCGAAAAAGTTGTCAAACCTTAGGGATTTACCACCGCGGTAAGTTACTATTATCACAGTACTTATCGCATATACTGTGAGGCAGATCACAGATTTCGAACGTTATTTTGCGGCAAGGGGGAGGGAGCTCGGCCACCTGGGCGGGAAAACGAAGGGAATTTCCGGCGGAGAATTAAAAAAAAGCCCCCCGGTTTCCCGGAGGGCTTTTTCTTTGTGGGCCGCCCACCGCCGTCGCGGAGGGCTAAATACAGCAACCCTCTTTACAGTGGCTTACCGGGCGGATCATGAAATGAGAAGTCCACATATCCCTTGATCTCCTTGTCACCTTTTGGATTTGATTCCCTCACTGTGTAGTTCCTGGAGGATGGAAATTATAATAGTCTTCCCCTTTCTCATTGTCAACGAAGGTAAACTATAATTAATTTGCTCGTTTGACCGTCTTTATTAATTTAAGAAGCGTGCCGTCCTTAAGTTCCAGCGCCGCCCGCGGGCAGAGTTCCCGGCAGCACAGGCAACGGATGCAGGCTTGGTAATCGAAGGAGAGCTTCCCTCCCTCGACGGTGATCGCCTTGGGAGGACAGGCACCGACGCAGACGCCGCACAGGGTGCATTTGCCGGGCACCGCCGTCGGACGGGAAGTGAGCTGGTTGCGCAGCCGGTCTTTGAGAAACGCCGGGAGGCCGAACTGCACGTCGGAGAGATGGGGCAGGCGAAAGGGAGGTCCGGAGCGGGCCAGCTGCGGCGCGACCCCGCAGCAACTGATGGTTTCGCGGCGCGCCCCGGGGAGATCGAGCTCCCGCGCCGCGGTCTCCAGGTAAAGAAGCTCGCGCGGGATTCCCGCCACCTCGGCGGCGATCACGTCGACGGCAACGGCATTGGTCCCGGCAAAAAGGAGCCCGGTTGGCCGCGGTTCCCCGCTTCCCGGGCCGTTTCCCTCCATGGCGACGATCCCGTCCACGATGTTGAGCTCGGGTTGGCGCAACAGGTAGATTTCCAGGAGCATCCGGGCGAAAAGCCCCTTGTCCGCCCCCGCTTTCAGATGCCAGGCCGCCTTCTCCCCCCCGACCACCGACCCGAAGAGGTTTTTGACACAGCAGGTCATGGTCATCATCTCGTGGGTCTTGAGCTTGGCGAGGTTGATCAACCGGTCCGCCTCCAGGTAAGGGCGCGCCAGTTCGAAGCTGCGGAAGGTCCCCTTCCCAGCCACCGGGACCGACTCGGCAAACGGGACCAGTTCGGCGCCGGTCTCCTCAACGACGGCCAGCATCCCGGACCGTTCGGCGACCCGCTGCATCCCCCCGATCCCGGGCGAATCTCCGACCAGGGGGGTAGCGCCGGTTTCCTGCACCAGCTCGATGACCGCCCTGAGTACCTCCGGGTGGGTGGTGACCGCCGCTTCCGCCGGTTTGGCAGAGAGCATGTTCGGCTTGATCAGGACCCGCTCTCCGGGGCGGACGAAGGCCGCCATCCCACCCAGCGGCGCCAGGAGCCGGACGATCCCTTCCCGGACCGCAGCGCGGTCGTAACTGGCGACCTGTTCTATGACTACTTGATGCATATCATGCCCTTCTCCCCCAAAATTTCCCCTGCGCCGAACCCATTGGACCAATCCGTCCGACCAGGCCGATCGGCCGGATCGGCCCGGTGCGGGAAAACTGTTGTCATTTCCCGCGGCGCTGAGGTATAGAGTCATAGCATGAAAGAAGGAATCGAGCAATTCTGCACCTTTCTTGAGACCGAGCGCAACGCCTCGGCCCACACCGTCACGTCCTACCGCAGCGATCTTTTCCAGTTCGCCGCGTTCGTGGAAAAGAAGCGGGAGAACCTGGACCCGCGCGGCGTCGACCATCTCCTGATCCGCGGCTACCTGGCGCAGCTCCACAAGGGGCTCGCCAAAAGCTCCATCGGGAGAAAACTCTCCGCAGTGCGCGCTTTTTTCCGGTTCCTGCTCCGGGAAGGGAGGGTCGACCGCAACCCGGCCGAACTGGTCGCCACCCCCAAGAAGGATCAGAAGGTCCCCTTCCATCTCAACATCGATCAGGTCACCGCGCTGGTCACCTCCCCTGCGGGAGCATCGGGCCTTCCCTTGCGCGATCGCACCGTTTTGGAGCTGCTTTATTCCTGCGGTATCCGCGTCAGTGAGCTTACCGGCATGGACGTCGGAAGCTTGGACCTTGAGCTCGGGCTGGCCCGGGTCCTCGGCAAGGGTGGCAAGGAGCGCCTGGTCCCGGTCGGCCGCCACGCCCGCCGTGCCGCCGGCGATTACCTGACCGAACGGGGCAATCCCGGGCTGAACGAACCTCTGATTCTCAACGCTTCCGGCGGACGGCTCACCCGCCGCAGCGTCGCCCGCATCGTCGAGCGCCATGCCCGACTCATCGCCACCATGCGTCGGGTATCACCGCATACCCTGCGCCATACCTTTGCCACCCATCTTCTGGAAGGGGGGGCCGATCTGCGCGCGATTCAGGAGCTTTTGGGGCACGCATCCCTCTCCACCACCCAGAAATACACCCACGTCAGCATCGACAAGCTGATGGAGGTTTACGACAAGGCCCACCCCAAGGCGCACCCGCCGCAGCGCAAGGGCTCCTAAAACGTTTCCTTGAAATGTAACGCGGCCGTCATTATCATTAAACGACGGTGTCCCTGACACCACTGATCCCCCCGAGCACCCGCGGGAGGCTTCATCATCGTTTCCGGAGGTCCCATGGCCCGTCTGTTCCGCAGCATCCGTCTTCTGTCCCTGCTTTCCCTGCTTCCGCTGTGCGCCTGCAGCCACGGGCCGGTCGGCAATAACGGCAGCGCCAAGTGGGACCCGGAGTCCCCCTACCCGCTCCCCTCTCCTCCGAAGGTCGGCGAGATCGTGCACCTGCCGACCGGAAAACTGGTCAGCATGGATCAGATGCTGTCCATTGCCGCCGACTACCGGATCGTCTACGTGGGCGAGACCCACGACAACCCCGCCTCGCACCGCCTGGAGCTGGATTTTCTCAAGGGGATGGAGGAGCGCCATCCCGGGCGCCAGGCGGTCGGCATGGAGATGTTCGTCCGTTCCCAGCAGCCGGTCCTGGACCGGTGGGTCGCCGGGGAGTTGACCGAAAAAGAGTTCCTGAAGCAGGTGAAATGGTACGAGACTTGGCGTTCCGACTTCGCCTACTACCGGGAAATCCTTTTCTATGCCCGGGACCACAAGATCCCCGTGGTCGCGCTCAACGCCGAGAAGTCCCTGGTCACCGCCCTGCGCACCAAAACGCCGGAGGAGCTCCCCCCGCAGCAGCGCCTCGAACTGCCCCAGATGGATTTCAACGATCCCTACCAGCGCGCCCTGATCTCGGCCATTTTCAGCGATCACCTGAAGGGGGGACTGAAGATCGACGGCTTCGTCCGGGCCCAGACCTTGTGGGACGAGACCATGGCGGAGTCGGTTGCGAATTTCCTCGACAGCCCGCAGGGAAAGGATCGCCACCTGCTGGTGTTTGCCGGCGGGCACCACGTCGGCTACGGCTTCGGCATACCCCGCCGCGTCTTCCGCCGGATGCCGGCTTCCTACCTCCTGGTGGGAGGGCACGAGATCAACCTGGGGGCCGAGAAGCAGGACCGGCTGATGGACGTCGAAATCCCGCAGTTTCCCATGGTCCCCTACGATTTCCTCGCCTATCTTAAATACGAGGATCTGCCGGCCACCGGGGTGCGTCTCGGCGTGGTGCTCGAACCGGCCAGCGGCGGAAAAGGTGTCCTGGTCACCATGGTCGAGCCGCATTCGGCTGCCGATGCGGCCGGGATCCAGAAGGGAGACGTTATCCTGGAGATCGACGGGACTCCGATTGCCGAGAACTTCGACCTGGTGTACGTGGTCCAGCAGAAGCATCCGGGCGACCGGGGGGTGCTGAAAATCAAGCGGCAGGAGGAGATCCTGACCCTGACCGCCACCTTTGCCGCGCCGGCGACGGACCTGCATCCGAAAAAGTAACCCGCCAACCGACCACGGCACCGAAACCAAAAGAGCTGCAAGGGGGATTTGATTTTCCCGTTGCAGCTCTTTGTCTTTCTATCGGTGCGGTTCCAAGGGACAGGTACAGCAGATGGCGACGGCGGCCGAGGAGCAGACTGCGGTTACCGCGGAGATCTCCTCCAACATCCACCAGAACAACGACGTGGTCTTAGAGACCGCGCGAGGGGCCCACGAAACCGCCACGGCGGCCTCCGCCCTCTCCATGCTCGCTGACGACCTGCAGCGGATGGTGAGCCGGTTCCGGCTGGCGTAGACGGTGGAACTGCTGGTGCCCCGGCAGGGTGCCTGTGCCGTGGGAGCGCCTTCCAGCGGCGAGCGGCGATGGTCCTTCGCGCCAGGAATGGGACTCCCACAGGGTAGGCGCCAGCAGCGCTGAGGGCACCTTATCCGTTTGACGCAGCCGGAGCCCCGGCCGAAGCCCACCTTTGGCAAAAGAACAAAAAAAGCCCCGCCGTTGCCGGCGGGGCTTTTTTGTTTGCTGCGGGGCGTCTGCTATTCGCAGAGGTCGATCTTGACGTCCCAGTTTTTCAGCTTCATGGTGCCGTTGCGCTCGAGGTTGAGGTGCATCTTGAACGCGCGGTCCCACAGCTGCGGCTCGTGGCCGACTTTGCGCTTGAGGCAGTCCTTCTCGGCGATGTCGAGGTACTCGGTGAGCTGCGCCTTGTAGTCCGGGTGGGCGCACTTCTCGATGATGCGGCGGGCACGCTCTTTCGGGGCGAGGCCACGCAGGTCGGCCAGCCCCTGCTCGGTGATGACGCAGTCGAGGTCGTGCTCGGTGTGGTCGATGTGCGAGCAGTGCGGGACGACGCAGGAGA
Source organism: Geomesophilobacter sediminis (assembly GCF_016458275.1). Lineage (GTDB taxonomy): Bacteria > Desulfobacterota > Desulfuromonadia > Geobacterales > Geobacteraceae > Geomesophilobacter > Geomesophilobacter sediminis. The sequence goes on along the minus strand of NZ_JAEMHM010000016.1, from coordinate 24,557 downwards.
TACCGGTCGGGTCGGTCTTGGACGGACGGCTCGACGGGGTGTGCATCATCTTGAGGAAGCCGTTACGCAGGAAGTCGCCGGAACCGCCGAGGCCGTTGATCATGCGGGTACCGCCGACCAGGGTGGAGTTGGCGTGCGCGTAGATGTCGATCTCGACCGGGGTGTTCATGGCGATGCAACCCAGACGACGGATCGGCTCCGGTGCGTTGGAGATGGAGAGCGGACGGAGCACGATCTTGTCGAAGTACTTGTCCATGTTCTCGAAGAAACGCGGGAAGCCCGGGGTGGCCGACAGGGACAGCGAGCAGGAGGAAGCCATGTCGAGCTTGCCGGAGTCGAACAGGTCGAGCATGGTGTCCTGGAGGACCTCGGTGTAGACGGTGAGGTTCTTGAAGGGCCCTTTGGCAAGGCCGCCGATGACGGCGTTGGCGATGGAGCCGACCCCCGACTGGATCGGGAGGAGGTTCTTCGGCAGACGACCGGCTTTCACCTCGGTGGTGAAGAAGTCGATGATGTGGTTCGCGATCGCCTCGGAGGTGTCGTCCTGCTCGGCGAAGGCGCGCCCCTGGTCACGCAGCTTGGACTCGACCACGGCAACGATCTTGGACGGATCGCAGGGGATCGAGGTGGAGCCGATGCGGGAGCCGGCGGTGGTGATGTCGAACACCTGACGGTTCGGCGGGGTGAGCGGGGTGATCAGGTCGTGGATCCCTTCGAAGGAGGGCTGTCCGGTGTTCACCTCGACGATGATCTTGTCGCAGATCATCAGGATCTCGGGGATGACGCCGCAGGAGGAGGTCGGAACCAGGCTGCCGTCTTCCTTGATCGCCGAGACTTCGATGATGGCGAGGTCGAGCTTGCCGGTCTCGGAGTCCTTGGTGTAGAAGCCGTAGCCGAGGTCCTGGGCGAAGAGGGAGAGGTGCTTGTCGCCCATCCGGATGCGCCCTTCGTTGATGCCGGCCGCGATGTTCTTGCCGGTCTGGTACGGCCAGCGGCGGTCGATCATGTCGAGCGATGCCCAGCGGTCTTCGGTCTCGGCCCCGACGGAGGCGCCGATGAAGAGGTTGAATTTCAGCTTGCCCTGCAGGCTGTTCTGTTCGACGTGGTTAGCCAGCGCGATCGGCACCACTTTCGGATAACCGGCGGGGGTAAAGCCCGACCAGCCGAGGTTCATCCCGCTCTTGAAGAAGGGGATGGTCTGCTCGGGAGTCATGACCTTGCTCAAAAGGGACTTGCATTGTACTCGGTCTTGCAGCGTACCGTACTCGGACATCTTCTCCTCCTGTTCTGTTTTAATGTTTACAGGTGTATTCCTTCCAGCAAAGACTCTTCCGTCTGCGTAAGGTAGCCTGTGACATCCCTGCCGAGGCACCCGATTGCCGGATGCGTGATAAGAACCGGGGGCGTCCCCCCGGAACCGTAACGAAAACAACGGGATTTTCCGGTCCCGACCGCCGCAAGGGGGGCTTCCGGGCAGCCGCCGGGGCGCTGCGGGAGGCCACCTCCTCGGCATACTGTATACACCGTCTGGAGCGTATACAGGACGCAATTTAATCTGAACCGCCCCCCAAGGTCAAGAATAAAATATCGTTTCGGTTGAGAATTTTCGTTTTTGAACCATTAGTGCATTCTAAACAGGCCAGCAGTGCGGCTTTTCGCATTTACGTAAACTACTCTTCATTTTTATTTTCTCCTTTCGGAAGCGTAAGGACCAGGTAAGCAGGGGGGATTGCGACATTCCGCTCCGGGAGGCTTTCGCGATGACCGCACCGGCTCCCGCCCCAAACGAAAAAGGCGCCCTCATGAAGGACGCCTTTTTTCTGTTTGATTCCGCGTAAATGGAGGTTTTCAGTGTTTGATCTGCGCCAGGTAGCCGATCCGGATCCCCCCCCAGTGACGGTTGTTGAGGTAGATCGGGGTGGACATGTCGTTGATGATCTCGCCGGTGTCCCGCATGTAGGTCTGCAGCAGGAACGGATCGGTGTTTGTCGCCGCGCGGATGCCGGTTTTATCGTTGAAAATCCGCTTGGTACGGTTCTGCAGCTTGTCCAGGTTCGGGTCCCCGGTTAAGGGCTTTGTGTAACGGAGGTTGTGGCACGGAACATAGCCGTGGTCGTCGACACAGATCGCGAACAGGACCTGGCCGTCCTGGGCCACGATCTGCTCCTGTAAAGGCGAGATGAGCTGGTCGAAGAGCTTGTCGAAGGCGGTGGAGAACTTCGGGGGATCGCAGCTCCCCAGCGGGCGGTAGTTGCGGTCGAAGAGGTCGCTCCAGGTGATCCGGTTCTCGGCAACCGCCCGCTCCACGGTGGCGATCATGTTGTCGCGCAGTTGGATGGCGAATCCCTTCATGTTGTCGTGGCGGTTCCCCACGCTGAACCGTCCCACCGTGGAAAAGATCTGTTCGGCAACCACGGTCAGGTCCATGAAGGTCTTTTCGCTGGCCTGCATGTCCTGGTGCACCGCGACGGCGGTGGTCGATACGTGGTGGATCTTCTCCGAGATGTCGTTGGTCGTGGCGCTCTGCTCCTCGGTGGCCTGGGCGATCTGGGTGATGAGCCCCGCGGTCTCCCCGGCCAGCCCCATGATCCGCTCCAGGCAGTTGCGCGCCGACATCGACTTTTCCACCCCGTCGGCCACCTGATCCTGCTCCTCGGTGATGAGCCGGGCCGCGGTGCGGCTTTCCTCCTGGATCTTGCCGATGATGTCGGCGATCTCCTTGGTCGAGGTGGCGGTCTTTTCCGAGAGCATCTTCACTTCGTCGGCGACGACGGCGAAGCCGCGGCCATGCTCGCCGGCCCGCGCCGCCTCGATCGCCGCGTTCAGCGCGAGAAGCTTGGTCTGGTCCGCGATGTCCTCGATGAGATTGATGATGTCGCCGATCCGTGCCGAGGAGGTCTCCAGGCGCTGGACGGTCCCCAGCGTCACCGTGACGTTGTCCCGGATGGTCTGGATCGAGTTGCAGGCGCTGTTGACCACCGATACCCCTTCGCTGGCCGCTGCGTCCACCTGTTCGGAGAGCTCGGCGGCGCGGTGCGTGTTGCCGGCCACCACGTTCAAGGTGGAGGCCATCTCCTCGGAGGCCGTGGCGACCGACACCGACTGGTCCTTCTGCTCGGCCGACGCGCCCACCGTTTTGGAACTGCGGGAGGCGACTTCGCACAGGGAAATGGAGACCTGTTCCGCCTGGGTATAAAGCAGGGAGACCAGATCGCGCAGCTTGGACACCATGGAGTTGATGTGGATCGCGAGCCGGCCGATCTCGTCTTCGGAGCGGACTTCGATGCTGCTGGTCAGATCCCCCTCCCCCTGCGCGATCGATTCCAGCTTCTCGGAGAAGAAGAGGATCTCGCGGACGATGGTCCTGCGGAAGAAAAGATGCGTGCAGCCGAGAATGACCAGGAAGAAGATGGCCCCGGCGACGGCGAGGAGCCAGAAGAGGTGCACCGCGCTCTGGTACCCCTGTTCCAGCGAAGAGGTGAGCAAAAGCGCCCCGAGAAACTTGGGCGCCGCGTCATGGCATCCCTTGCAGCGTTCCTCGTTGGGGAGCGGCACGATCCTCCTCAAGGTATGGATGCCGTTCTCCACCTGGCGGGACTCGGCCGGCTGGCCAGAGCTCAGCACCTTCAGGACCTCGGGATTGACCGGCGCCGATGCCAACCCGGAAGGCTTACCTTCCGTGTTGTACACCTGGAGGTCGAAGCCGTAATTTTTTTCCTTGGCTTCCTTGGAGAGGTTGACCACCGCCTTGGAATCGTCTTTCACCATGAAGGCGGCGATCTCGTCGTGGAGGACGGAGGAGAGGATCCGGCTGCTTTTTTCCTGCTGGGCCATCGTCGAGCTGTACTGCAACCAGAAGGCAAGCCCCCCCAGGATGGTCAACCCGACGAACAAGTTCAGCCCGATGATTGCCAGGATCTTGTGGGTAATTTTTTTCTTGAACACCTGCGCCCCCTTCCATGAAACGTATACGGGATATGTGCTGTGATTATCGACAGAAAGCAGGGCAGCTTTAGGGATATTTCGTACCGCTTTTCTAATCTGTTAAAGTTTCGACTATTTCTTTTTAATAGAAGGAAAATTTGATGCAGATCAAGGACCCCGCCCTGGCCGATGGTAGGATTAATTTAAGAAGCACAGAAGGGGGAACTCATGAGCGAAATCGATCGGCAGGAACTGTACCGGCAGTTGGTGGAAGAAAACAGCGACGCCCTGGTGGTCTCGGACTGCAACGGGAATATCACCGTCTGGAACCGGGCGGCGGAGCGGATGTTCGGGTTCAGCGAGGCGGAGGCGCTCGGGGCCTCGCTGGACCTCTTCATTCCCGAAAATCTGCGCGCCCGGCACTGGGAAGGGTACTACCAGGTCATGGAGAGCGGGGTCACCCGCTACGCGACGCAGATGCTCTCCGCACCGGCGCTTTGCAAGGACGGCCGGCGCATCTCCACCGAGTTTTCCATGACCATCGTGCGGGATGCGGAGGGAAAGGTTGCCGGAACCGCGGCGGTGATGCGGGACGTGACCGAGCGCTGGCAGAAGGAAAAGGCGCTGCGCGCCCGGCTGGCCGAGCTGGAAAAGCAGGGTGCGGCCCCCGCGGCGGACGGATCGGACCGATCGGTCTGACCGGAGTCGCCGCAGGACCACGGAAAAGAAAAAGGGGAGCTGGTTTCAGCTCCCCTTTTTTCGTGCCCTGGTGGCGGTGTCGCGGTTCAGTCGCCGTGCAGCTGTTCGACCAGGTAGTTCTGGATCCCCATCTGGGCGATCTGGTCGATCTGGGCCTCGATGTCGTCGATGTGTTCCTCCTCCTGCTTCAGGATCGACTCGAAGAGCTCCCGGGTCCCGTTGTCGCCGAGCTCGACGCAAAGCCGGATGCTCTCGTTGTAGCCGCGGATGGCGATCTCCTCGGAGTTGTGATCCTTTTCGTGCATCTTGGCCACGTCGGCCCCGATGTCGATCAGGCCGAGGTTACTGACGATGGGACGCCCGTCCAGGAACAGGATGCGCGCGATCAGGGCCTCGGCGTGCTTCATCTCGTCGATGGACCGCTTGCGGATCGAGTCGTGCAGGCGCATGTAACCCCAGTTTTCGCACATTTCCGCATGCACCATGTACTCGTTGATGGCGCCCAGTTCCTCGGAAAGGCGCTTGTTGAGCTCTTCGATGATCCTCTCGTTTCCTTTCATGCCGAACCTCCTAGGTATTGGATAAGGCCGCTCTGAAGCCGGAACCGGTCTCTTAAGCGCAAAGGTATGCACGATTATACAATGTGGCCGGCAACGGGCAATCAAGGAGGGAATTAAGTTGGTTTCAGGGAAGCGGAGATGCCGGGTCCGATCGGTCGGATCAGTCCCGGCAGGAATGGATCAGAGCGCGGGGTGGGCCAGGGTGCCGCGAATCGGGATGGTATAGGCGCCGGGAGAGGTCTGGTACTTCAGGAGGACCAGGAAGATGAACTTCTGCCGCTCCAGGAACTCGGGGCGGGGCATCATCTCCAGGGTCAGGTTCAGCACGGAATTGCCCGCCGGCTGCGCCAACGGCACGTCACCTTTGAGCCGGACGTAGATGCCGTCACCGTCCAGGGTGAAGCTCTTCAGGTGCGCCACCCCCCCGTCGATGCCGAGGGCTCCCCGGACGTCGCGGTATTTGGCATCGGGAAGCGGCATCTCGCCGATCTTGACCCCGGCCAGCTCCGCCCCGCTCACCTGCAACTGCAGCTCGCCGGCGGGCGCCCCCTTCTTGTCGGCCACCCGTCCCTGCAGCTTCAGCTCGCCCTTGGCTTGGGCGCCGGCGACCGAGGTGAAAAAGGGGATATCTTCGAGGCGGATCTTGCTCCCCTCGATTCCCCAACCCTTGCCTTTGCCCAGGTCGACGTCCCCCCGGACCTCGCCCGCGCCGATCCGCCCCTGGTAGCCGAGCCGGACCTTGCCGGTGAAAAGCGGCAGGATCTCCAAGCCGGCCTTCACCTGGGTCAGCTTCAGAAGCGGCCCCTTCGCCGAGGTGAGCTCCATCGCGTCGGCCTTCACCGCCAGGGGGGGCCGTTTGCCGAAGCCGGTGAAGGCAAGGGTGTAACCGGCATTCTCGGCGCCGCGCTGCATCAGACCCATGATCGCATCGTTGGGGATGAACCAGACGGTGAGCAGCACGAAGAGGACCACCCCTGCCGGTATGCCGCAGACGAGGTAGAGGGCGCGCCCTTTCATTTCCCCCCCGCCGGTGCCGGCTTGATCAGCGCGACCGTGAGGTTCAGGTCGATCTTGGACGGATCGTCGAACCGGGGCTTGACCAGCAGTTTCTTGACCGTCACCGGCCGCCCACCCTTCTCGAGCTTGTACAGCAGGTTCATCGCCTCGTTGGCGGTAAGCCCCTCGATCTTGACGTCGGCGGCATCCTCGACAAAACCGGGGAGGTCGTCTCCCTTCACCGGCTTGATCTGGCTGGAGCGCCCTTTGATCCCGGTCTCCTCGATGATCTTCGCGGGGGAGTCGTCGGGGCGGGTCACGAGCATCCGGCTGGTCAGGCGCTGGCTCACCGCACGCGCCGCCTGGTAGCGAACCTTAAGCTGCAGCATCTCGACAACGTCCGCCTCGCGCGCCAACTTTTTCTTCTGCAGGGTGGCGATCCGGCCATTCACGGCGGAAAGCCCCAGAAGGACCAGCAAAATGGCGGCAAGGACCATCCCCAGCCGAAGCCGGGTCTTCTCGTCCATCGACTTGAGGGTGCTCAGTATCTGTTCCCGGCTCATCGGGTCACCCCCTTCAGTTTGCCGCGGTAGGAGAAGGTGACGCTCCCGTCCGGACGGGACTGGACCTGGCTCACCTCGCCGCTGTCAAAGAGCTTGGCCGCCCGGGTCTTGAAGTCGTTCGCGGCCTGCATGGTGCGGGCGTCCCCTTTGAGACGGACCTCGGTGCCGTCGATCTCGGTCTCGTAAAATCCGGTGACGTCGTCACCCTTGGCGTCGGCCAGGTCCTTGAGGAGCTGCATGGTATTGCTGGTGGCTTTAGCCCCCTCCAGCTTCTTGATTTCGCCCTTTATTTCCGCCACCTCGTCGACGGCATTTTTGCGGGTCGGGAAGACCTCCCGGTAGATCCCCTTGACGGTGTTGTCCAGCGAAGTCAGGTCCTTCTGGACCAGGTAGTAGCGCACCCCCACCTCGCCGAAGGCAAGGAGGACCAGGCAGGCGGCCAGGAGCGCCGGGACGCGCAGTTGCTTGTAAAACTTGGCGGTTCCCGCGGTGTAGGCGAGCGGACCGCGACGCAGGTTGACCGCGCTCCCGTCGGCAACCGCAGCGGCAGTTGCATAAGCCCCGGCCAGGGCCACGATGGCGTGGAGGTCGTCACCGAAGGCTTCGGAAACCTCCGACGTCGGCAGGACCCGCTCCTCGGCGTCCGGCGCGTAACGGAGCACGTTTTCGACCGTGATCCCCTTGGCGATCTCGATCGCGGCCACGGTTCGTTCCAGCTCGGCTGCGCCACCGTCGGCACGCAGGGGGCGGAAGAAAAGCGGAGTCCGGTCCCGGTAGGCGGCCACCGCCTCCCCGTCGGTCACCACGCAGGTGCCGGCGGCCGGAGCCAACTTGTCCCAATGGAAAAGCGACGCGGTTACCACCTCCGGCTCGAGTCCCGCGGCAGCCAGCCGGTCGATGACATCGCTTAGCTCCTTGTTCTTGCCCCACACCGCCAGAAACTTCCCGTCGGCTATGGGAAGCGCGTCGAAGACCAGGGCATCGGTGTCGAGGAGCGTCTCCCCGCGCAGTTCCATCGGCAAAAGCTCGCGCACCTTGTCGCGGTCCGAAATGGGGAGCTCCACCTCGCGCAAAAAGAGCTGCTCCGGAGGGAGCAGCAGGATCACCCGGCGCTCCTGGACGGGCTGCCGGCGCAGGATTTCGTCGAGTTCGGTCTCGGAGGCGAAGGAGTGGCGCTCGGCGCCCAAAAAGCCGACCGTGGCCCGCTTGCGGCGGAAGGTTGCCAGGATCGCCTCGTCCTTTTTAAGCTGTATGACCAGAAGGTCCATCTAGTATTGTCTCCAGTAGAGAATGTCGGAGGAACTGCCACTGACGCGCACCACGGCTTCGGTGACGCCGACGCTTTCGCCCACGGTGGCCTGGGAGCGGATCCGGTAGACGCACCCTTGGTATCCCACCTTCAGCGACACCGCAGCGGAAACGGCATCCAGCCCGGGGACTTCGTTCAGGTTCTTGATCGGTTTGGTCTTGCGCCACTCGAGGATCCGGGACACGTAGTCGTCGGTCATCTTCGGGTCCAGGGCCGCCAGGACCTCCCTCGGCGCCGTGTTGACGTTGATCTTGGTCGAGGTTTCCGCCTGCCCCCCCCCGAACACGGTGACATACGGCTTGAGCTTCGCCACGATCTCGGGGGTGAATCCCTTTACCAGCCCGAGTTCCTCAACGGAGTCGAGCTTGTCCCCCTTGGCGTCGTAGGGGGGCTTGAGCGTGTTGTAGTAGGGCGATTTCGCACCGTTGGGCTGGGGTGCGACCGTAGGGTCGCCGATCCAGTCGACGACGGCATCGAGGAGTTCCGGGGCCAGCTTGAGCTGACGGAACAGCTCCTGCGCCATGGGGAAGTTGGTGGTGTCCGGACCTTTGGGGAGCCCGATCGTGTTCAGGTTCAGCTTCCCGCTCTCCTCCTCGATGGTGACCGTGAGTTTTCCGGTTTCGTCCTCGCGCTCCAACGGCTTGGCCCACATATCCTGAAGCGAGCTGTAGCCTGGGTGTGCGAATCCCAGCTCGAATTCGAGCAGCTTGCGGCCCAGGGACGCCCCCGACTCGGACAAAAGCCCGGCCTGCTGCGAGGCAACGAAGTTGTGGCTGTGCACCGTCCCCACGTAGGTCTCGTTGACGAACTCGACCATCAGCGCCACGAGGAGCGCGGTCACGATCAGCGTTATCACCAGGGCAAAGCCCCGCTCCCCTCGCATTATCGCGACGCTCCCGGAACCGACATTGCCGGCCCCCCCGACGGTGCGGCACCAGAGCCACCCAATGACGGCATCGCACCAGAGCCCCCGAACGACGGCGTTGAACCGGAGCCGCCCAACGAAGGAGCAGTCCCCGTCCCGGAAGGTGTGGTCCCTCCGAGCTCCGGCGTTTTCGGGACTTCTCCCAGCCCTTCCCCGATCATGGAAGGGAGCTCCTTTTGATACTTACGCATGAGCCCCGGCGAGGTGACGATGGAAGCGCTCTCGCCGCTTTTGAGGGTAATGGTGACCCGGACGCTCTGCGGCAGCTTGTTGGTAAGGCTGGTGTCCCAGCTCTTGACCCACTTGGAGCCGTCGTAGCACTCCACCAGGAACCCGTCGATGTTTTCCATCACCGGGTAGCGCACCGATTTCGGCTTCAGGTAAAGGTCCTTCGATTCCCGGGTCAGGAACAGGGCGCCTCCTTCCTGCTCCCGGACCTCGTAGCCGACGACCGCCAGATCCGACGCGGGGGCCGGATCGATGCGGGGGGGGGCAATCGTGGTCAGCGCCAGGGACGAGGTCGGCTTGCCGTAGCTGTCCCGGTCCTGGACCAAAAAGACGCAGATCGGCACGGTGGCGCTTTTCCGCACCACAAAGTAGCTCGAGGCAATCTCGTTCTGGATGGCAGCGAGGGTGGAGGAAAGCTCGCGCCGCGTTTGCAGGTTCTCGCCGCCCCGCTCTCTCGCTCGCATCACGGAGAAGTAGGTCCCGTAGAGAGCGCCGGAGAGGATCACCAAAAGCGCGAGCCCCATCAGCAGCTCGATCAGGGTGAACCCTTTATTGCTTTGCCACATATTTCACCAGGGTCAGTTTCTTCTTGCCGGCCTCCCAGCTCACCGTAAGACGGACCCGCTTCACCAGCTCATGCTCCGTCGGGAGAAGCTCGAGCTCCCAGCTCACTTCCGGGTGCTTTTGATCGGCGAAGGTCCCCTTGCTTTCGGCCTGCTGGGTGAGGAGCGGATCGGCAAGCTTGGCGCGGCCCAGCAGCACCGCGGTCGTTTCCTGCCGGTCCTCGCCGATGACCGAGAGGTGGTAGTTGAGCGAGGAAATGACGGTGAGGAGCACGCCGGCGGCGATGGCCAGCGCGATCATCACCTCGAGGAGGGTGAAACCTCTCACTTCCCTGTCTCCTTCAGATCGTCCGTACCAAGCTCCTGGTAGCCATCCTGTACCACCACCCTCCCCCCGTTGGGAAAGGCGGTTACCGTGAAATGCTTGTCCCCACCCTTCAGGTGGACGACCAGCGGTTCCGGGAGTCCGGCCGGCCCCAGCGCCACGATCGCCTCACCTTCGGTGACCAGCCCCAGCCGGGGCGCGACGACGTCCTGGATGGAGATGCCGTCCTCAATGAACTTCCGGTTCATGAACTGGTCGTCGGGGGGGAGTTCCTCCCCCTGCTGCGAGAGCTTCGCGGCCGAAAAACCGTTGTCGGCGAGGTTGAAGTGCAGGCGGTACACCCCCTTGGTGAGAGTCGCCTGGTCGTTCAGGAAACGCAGCGCCGAAGCGAGGTTTGCCGCGGATGTCTTGAGCTTGGTCCCCTCGGTGGACGGCAGGCGCGGAATGACCAGCGCGGCAGCCATCGCGAGGATGACGATCACCACCATGAGCTCGATCAGGGTGAAGCCCCGCTCCCGTTGGAAGCGCGCTCTTTGTAGACTGTCCGTTACCGGCATCACGCCACTTTTACCTCCCTCCCCTTCAAGGGGAGGGTCGGGGTGAGGATGGGGTTCGTGCAGCAGGTAGCGCCGCTCCCCATCCCCTTCCGGTCCTCCCCCTTGAAGGGGGAGGTACGAGAGGTTGTTACTTCATGTTCCAGCTTTCGATGTCCGCGTTCTTGCCGTCGCCGCCGCGGGCCCCGTCAGCGCCGAAGGAGAAGAGATCGTAGTCGCCGTGCTCGCCCGGGGCGATGTACTTGTAGTCGTTGCCCCACGGGTCTTTCGGGACGTCCTTGGTTTCGAGGTAGCCGCCGTCCTTGTACTTGGCCGGGATCTGACCGGTGGTCGGCTTGGTCACCAGGGCCTGAAGCCCCTGCTCGGTGGTCGGGTAGTTGCCGTTGTCGAGCTTGTAGAGTTTGAGAGCGGTCTCGAAGTTCCGGATCTGGACCTTGGCATCGGAGATCTTGGCATCGTCGCTGCGCCCGATGATCTTCGGGCCGACCAGGGCGGCCAGGATGCCCAGGATGACGATGACGACCATGAGTTCGATAAGGGTAAAGCCTCGACTGTCTTTCACGGTTTTGAACATTGAATGACCCTCTCGTGCGTTGGATGTTGTTCTTGTTGTAAGTAGCGCTACTTCACCAGCTCGTTCAGCTGCATGATCGGCAAAAGGACCGCGATCACGACGAAGCCGACGCAAAGCCCCATCCCCAGCACCAAAAACGGCTCCAAAAGGGCCATCGACTTGGTGATGGTGGAGTTGAATTCCTTTTCGAAGGCGCCGCCGGCCTTCATCAGCATCTGGTCGAGCTCGCCCCCCTTCTCGCCCACCGCCGCCATGTGCACCAGAAGCGGCGGGAAGAGCGGGCTCCCTTTGAGCGCCGAGGAGAGGCTTCCCCCCTGGATCAGGGTCTCCTTCGCCTCCTGGATGAAGCTCCGGTACTCGCGATTCACCACTGCTTCCCCGGTGATCTCCAGCGCCTTGATGATCGGCACCCCGCTGGCCAAAAGCAGCCCCAGCACCTTGGCAAAGCGCGAAAGGACCAGGCGCCGCCAGAGGTTCCCGATCATGGGGAACTTCAGCAGCACGCGGTCCCTTCTCCTGAGAAACCTCTCGTCCTTGGACGCCCTCTTGAATACGGCCACCGCGCCGACCGCCAGGATGGCGAGGATCCACCACCCCTTCCGGATCCCGGTGCTCAGCTTGATGAGGACCACGGTGATCAGCGGCAGGGCCGCCTTGTTCTGCTCGAAGACCGCCGCGATCTTGGGCACGACGAAGGCCAGCAGGAAGAGCATCACCGAGGTGCCGACCACTACCATCATGCTCGGGTAGACGAGCGCGGTGGTGATCCGGCTGCGCACTTCGGCCTGGTCCTCCTGGAACTCGGCGAGCCGCTCCAAAACCACCTCGAGCGCACCGCTCGCCTCGCCGGCGGCAACCATCCCGACGTAGCTTTGGCCAAAGACCGCCGGCTCCGCGCCAAGCGATTCGGCAAGCCCCTTACCTTCCGCCAGCCGGTCCCGCACCCGTCCTAAGACCCGTTTCAGCTCACCCGGCGCTTCCTGTTCCCACAAGGTCGCCACCGCCTCGTAGACCGGGACGGCGCTCCCCAAAAGCGTGGCCAGCCGCCGGGTAGCCAGGGATAGCTCCGGAACGCTGACCCGGGAACGGAAAACGCCCTTGCTCCCCTTCTCGTCGGCCGGGGCGATCTCCTTGGCGTAGAGCCCCTTCTGCTTGAGCTGGACCCGGGCTTCGTTGAGGGTCGGGGCGTCGACGGTCCCGGTTACCTCGGCGCCGCCGGTGTTGAAGGCGCTATAGCGAAAGGTCGGCATAGTCCTCCTGGGTTACCCGCAGGACCTCCTCGATGCTGGTGATCCCCGCCGCGGCCTTGGCCAGGCCGTCCTCGCGCAGGGTGCGCATCCCCTTGGAGATGGCGTACTCCTTGATGACGCCGGAGGGGGTCTTCCGGATGATCATGGAACAGATCTCCGGATCGATGGGGAGGAGTTCGTAGATGCCGATCCGCCCGGTGGTCCCCAGGTTGAAGCATTTCTCGCAGCCGCGGCCTCGGTAGAGAACCGGCGGCAGGGTGACGCCCGGGTAGTCGCGGTCCGGCCGGTACTCTTCCTTGCAATGCGGGCAGATCACCCGGACCAGGCGCTGGGCGAGCACCGCCGACAGCGAGGAGGCGACCATGAACGGCTCGATCCCCATGTCGATGAGACGGCTGACCGCGGTGGCGGCGTCGTTGGTATGCAGGGTGGAGAGGACCAGGTGGCCGGTGAGCGCCGCCTGCATGGCGATCTCCGCCGTCTCGGCGTCGCGGATCTCGCCGACCATGACGACGTCCGGGTCCTGGCGCAGGATGGAACGGAGCCCGTTGGCGAAGGTGAGCTCGATCTTCGGGTTCACCTGGATCTGGCCGACCCCCTTGAGCTGGTACTCGATCGGGTCCTCGATGGTGATGATGTTCTTTTCCGGGGAGTTGATCTGGCTGATCGCGGCGTAGAGCGTGGTGCTCTTACCGGAGCCGGTCGGGCCGGTGACCAGGATGATGCCGCTGGTCCGGGAGAGGAGCCGCTCCATCATCTTGTCGTTTCCCTCGGAAAGGCCGATCTCGCGCAAGGTGAGGATGCCGCGCTGCTTGTCGAGCAGCCTGAGCACCACCCGCTCGCCGAAGAAGGTCGGGATGAGGGAGACGCGGATGTCGACGTCGCGACCGGCGACCTTCACCTTGAAGCGGCCGTCCTGGGGGAGGCGTTTTTCGGCGATGTTCAGCCCGGACATGATCTTGACGCGGGAGGTGAGCGCCTCCTGGACCAGCTTCGGGGGGGAAAGCATCTTGTAGAGGAGCCCGTCGATCCGGAACCGGACCTCGAGCTCGCGCTCGAACGGCTCGATATGAATGTCGCTCGCCCGCTCCTTGACCGCCTGGAACAGGATGGAGTTCAAGAGCCGGATCACCGGCGCCTCGTCGGTGAGCTCCATGAGGTCGCGCGGCTCGTTGAAGGAGGTGGCGACGTCGGAGAGCTCTTCCCCTTCGAGTTCCTCGACGACCTCCTGGGCCGATCCGGAGAGCCGGGAGTAGATCCGGTTCACCGCCTCAAGCACGATCGGCCGCGGCACCGCGATCAGGTCCACCGGCTGGCCGAACAGCCCGGCGAGTTCGTCGATGGCCAGGAGGTTCGCCGGATCGGCGCAGGCCGCGACGATCCGCCCCTCTTCGTCCCGCATCGGGAGCAGGGCGTTGTTGCGGGCGAACGCCAGCGGGATCCTGCCGACCAGGGCGGTGTCTACCCGGCTGTCGTCGATCTCCCCCATAAAGGGTATGCCGAGCCTTTCGGCGATGGTTTCTAAGCTGATGTCTGTCATGTCTTATTCCGTCGATCCGACCGATCAGACCGATTCAGTCGGATCCGACGGCTCGGTCCGATGTGAGGGTTATTTCTTCAGCTTGAGCGTCTTCTCGATGTCGGCGGACTCTTCGTTCTTCATCGCGGCGCCGAACTCCTGCTTCTGGTTCACCGACACGTCCGCCATGTCCCGGGCGTCCTTGATGATGCGCGGGGTCAGCATGATGAGGAGGTTGGTCTTGTCATGCGAGACGCTCTTGCTCTTGAAGAGCCATCCCAAAACCGGGATGTCCCCCAGCAGCGGGACCTTGCTCTCGGTCACGTTGTCCCGGTCCTGGATCAGGCCGCCGATCACCACGGTGTCGCTGTTGCGGACCACGACCGAGGTCTTGGCGGAGCGCTTGGTGGAGCCGAGGTTCGGCGCGGCAGCGGTCCCGAAGTCCTTCACCGCCGAGATCTCCTGGTAGATGTCGAGCTTGACGTAGTCACCCTCGCTGATCTGCGGCTTGATCTTCAGGATGATACCGGTGTCCTTGCGCTCGATGGACTGCTGGGAAAGCCCGGTCGAGGTGAGGTTGGTCGCGGAGAGAAACGGAACGTTCTCGCCGACGAAGATCTCCGCCTCTTTGTTGTCGCTGGTCATCACGTTCGGGGTGGAGAGGATGTTCGCCGCCCCCTTGCTCGCCAGCGCGGAGAGGACCACGGTGAAGTTCGCCGGAGAGGTGAGGTTGAAATTGGTGGTGCTCAGCCCAAGGCCGCTCAGCGCGCTCAGGCTCGACGCCGTGGTGGTGTTGGTCCCGAACGGATCGAACTGGGCGAAGGTGGAAACGGAGCCGTTGCCGCCCCCCCCGAAGAAGCCCCACTGAACCCCGAGGGCCTTGGAGCGGTTCATGGAGACCTCGGCGATCATCGCCTGCACGAAGACCTGGCGGCTGCGCCGGTCCAGCTTCTGGATCACCTGGACCAGGTTCTGGTAGTCGGTGGGGGAAGCCATGACCACGAGCGAGTTGGTCGCCTTGTCCGGGGTGATGCTGATCTTGCCCCCCTCGAACGGGGATGCCTGCGGCGCGGCGGCGCCGGCGGCAGGAGTGGCGGGGGCGCTGGTACCTTTGACGACCCCTTCGAGCACCTTGGCCACCTCGGCGGCCTCGGCGTTTTCCAGGTAGTAGACGTTCACCTTGCTGCTGGTGGTCGGCGGGACTACGTCAATGAGCGATACCAGCCTGCGCACGTCGGCCTTGTCGCGGTCGCTGCCGAAAACGATGAGCGCGTTCAGCCGGGTGTCCGGGACGACCGCGCTGCCGCCGGCCGCGCCGGCTCCCGCGGTGGCGCCGGTTCCGGTCGCCGCCGCCTTGGCGCCCCGGCCGCTCAGGTAGTCACGCACCACGGTAGCGGCACTCTCGGCGGAGGCGTTTTTCAAAAAGATCAGTTCGGGACGCTCCCGGGTCTGGTCGGCGTCGACGTATTTCAGGATGCCGAGGATCTTCGGCATGTTGAGGGCGGAGTCGACCAGCAGGATCATGTTGGAACCCGCGATCGCGGAGATCTGGCCGTCCTTGGAAACCAAAGGCTGCAAGAGGCTCACCGCGTCCTGGGGAGCGACGTGCGCCAGCGGGATCACCCGCGCCTGGTAGGTATCGTTGACCGCGGTCCGCTCGCCGTCGGCCAGCACCCGCATCCCGGTCTGCTTGGCGGCGGAGGTCGGGATGATCTTCATCACCTTCCCCGCCTGGACCACGGTGAACCCCTTCAGCTCCAAGACCGAGGTGAAGACGTTGTAGGCCTCTTCATTGGAGAGCTTGGTCGGGGAGAAGATGGAGATCTTCCCCTTCACCCGGTCGTCCATGATGAAGTTCTTCCCGGTCAGGTCGCTGATGAACTTCACCATGGTCGCGATGTCGACGTCGGTGAAGTTGAGGACCACCCCTTTGGCGAAAGCGGGCAGCGGCAGGGAAAGTGTCATCAGCAGAACAAGCGTCGCTAGGCGCTGAAAGATGCGGTGTTTCAAAGGAAACCTCCCGGGATCATAAAACACGTTCGACGTTCAACGTGGGACGTCTATAAAAGGAGCCGTCGGACTCGCAGCAAAAGGCGCTTCCATGGCAGCTGTTGCAAACAACTCCCCGGACTAGCGGATGTCGTAATTGAAGGTGGTCGGCTGGCCGTCCCGGATCATGTCGAGCTTGATCCGGCTCTGCCCCTTGAGCGATGCGAAGGACTGGATCGCCTTTTCGGGGGAGTCGATCGGGAAATCGTTCACCCGGAGCAGGACGTCGCCGTTTCGGATCCCGACCGTGCCGAAAATCCCCTGCGGCTTGACCTCGGAGGCGCGGAATCCTTCCACCTTGCCGTCCTTGACGCTGGGCAGGAGCCGGGCGTCGGTCATCGCCTGCCCGATGTTGTCCAGCGCCGCGTTCAGGGCGCGCGCGTCCACCACGTAGTTGCCGGCGCCGGTCGGGGCGGCGAGCCCCGGCGTTCCGGCGGCCGGTGCTCCCGGTTTGGCCGCCTCGGCGACGGCGTTCGGGGTGAGGATCTTCACCCGTTTGCCCCCCACCACGATCTCGGCGACGTCTTTTTTCACCGCGACCAACGGTCCGGCGGAAAAGACCATGTCGCCCAGCCGGAAGACGCGCTCTTCATGGGTGGATGCCTTGACGATGAGGGCAAAGGTCTCGCGGAAGGAGCCGACGGCGGTACCCAGCAGGGTCAGGTCGGAGACGGAAGGGGCCGCCGGCGCGGCGGCACCACCTTTCCCGGCCGGTGCGGCCAGGGTGATCGGAGTGAGTTTGCCTTGGGTGGCCTTGCCGAAAAGGCCCTTTTCCAGGATCGCGGAGAAGCTGAGGAGGTCCTCCGCAGCCGGTGGCGGGGGGGCGGGGGCACTACTCCCTGCGGCCCGGCGCGGGAAGAGCGCGGACATCTTGAAGCTGACCAGATCGGATGCAACTAGTGCAAGCACGGCGAGAATCAGGAGGGCAAGCAGTAGGTTGAGCGGCAAGAGCCATCGCTGCATGAAAAACCCTTGTAGTTAGAGTGCGCAAGAAATGGGCAGAACTGTCTGAATATATTCAATACGTCCAAGCAATGCAACAAAAAAGGGGGTGCGGGGGCCCCGCCGTCCGGAGCTCTCTCTTGAGTTGACGATCTCGGCTATGGTACACTTCGACGTCCGTCAAGCTCATTCAGTTCAGGAGGCGCTGCCATGTCCCCCGTCATCGTCACGGCATCGACCGAAATGGAGGTTTCTCTCCTCATTTCAGGATGTTCCGCGCTCCCGGTCGCCGGATTCGACCATCCCGGCGTGTACCGGGGTGAACGCGGCGGCTCCGAGGTCATCATCGGGATCACCGGGATCGGCAAAGTCAACGCGGCGTACGCCACCACGTTACTTCTGGAGCGGTACACCCCGCGCCTTCTCGTCAACACCGGATGTGGCGGGGCGTTCCCCGGGAGCGGCCTTGGTGTCGGCGACCTCGCCGTGGCGTCCTCGGAAAGCCTCGCCGACGAAGGGGTGCAGACCCCGCAGGGTTGGCGCGGCCTCGACCTGATCGGCATCCCGGTTTTCGAGAAGCGCGGGGAGAAGGTATTCAACGAGATCCCGCTGGCCCGGGACCTTGCCGAACAGGCCCGTTTCGACGCGGAAACCCGCGGCTACCGGACCGCACTGGGCGGCTTTCTCACCGTGTCGACCTGCAGCGGCACGGCTGTCCGCGGCACCGAGATGCTGCAGCGCTTTCCCGGCATCTGCGAAAACATGGAAGGTGGCGCGGTGGCCCAGGTGGCGCTCATCTACGGGGTACCTTTCCTGGAGCTGCGCGGGATCAGCAACCTCGTCGAGGACCGCGACTTCCGGCGATGGAACCTGCAACTTGCGGTGACCAACGCCCAGCAGTTTCTCCTCACCTACCTCGACAACCTGAACGCGCGGCAGCAATAGCAGAAAAAGGTGCAATAAAAATGAACACTTGCTCTACCAACACCGCTACGCCCCTCACCCTGGGCTTTTCCCCCTGCCCCAACGACACCTTCATCTTCCACGCCCTGATCCACGGCCTGGTGGACGCGGCGGGGCTTCGCTTCACCGAGCGCCTGGAGGACGTGGAGACCCTGAACCGCCTCGCCCTGGACCGCGCCCTCGACGTATCCAAGGTTTCCTACCACCTGATGGGCCGCATCCTCCCCGACTACGTTCTGCTCCGCTCCGGCGGCGCGCTGGGGCGGGGCTGCGGCCCGCTGCTCGTTGCCCGCGCCGATCTCGATCCTTCCCGGCTCGCCGGCAAGAAGATCGCCCTCCCCGGCCGCTATACCACGGCAGCGCTGCTCTTGCGTCTCTACGACCCGACCCTTACCGACTTCGTGTACCTCCCCTTCCACGAGATCATGGGCGCCGTCGCCGACGGCTCGGTCGACGCCGGGGTGATCATCCACGAGTCCCGCTTCACCTACGCCTCCTACGGCCTTACCCAGCTTCTGGACCTGGGAGCCTGGTGGGAAGCCGATACCGGGCACCCGATCCCGCTGGGGGGCATTGCCGCCAAGCGCTCCCTGGGGGGCGAGACCCTGCGCGCCATCGAAGACGCCCTCACCGAAAGCGTTCGCCACGCCTTTGCCCATCCCGCCCTGCCGCACCCCTACATACGGGCCCACTCCCAGGAGATGAGCGAAGCCGTCTGCGATGCCCACATCAAGCTCTACGTGAACGACTTCTCGCTCACCCTCGGCAGTGAGGGTGAGCAGGCGGTGCAGTACCTTTTGCAGCGTGCCACGGCAGCCGGCATCATCCCCCCCTCTTCGGAGCCGCTTTTCACCCCCCGGTGACGTGCAGCGAAATTCCTCAGGTTTTCCCTATTCGCGCCGATAAGCCAATGAGCCACACAACGTACGTGGAGGTCTTACCGGATGTCCGAGCAGTTGAAGTCCCCGAACATAGCGTTCGCGCTCGCGGCTTTTGCCCTGGCGTGGCTGGCAGTGGCACTCCTGGGAAGCGTCTTCGCCTCTCCCTTTTTCCTCTGCACCTTTGCCGCGCTCCTCGTCGGGGTTGCCGCCTTCATGGCAACGCTCATCGATTCCCAGCGCCGCCGCGCCGAGGCGGCCTGGAAGCGGGCCGAGGCCCGCTGCGCCGCCGTGCTGGAGGCTGCGGGGGACGGACTTTGCATCATCAACGGGAAAGAATCCCTGATCAAGGGAGTAAACGCCCGCTTCACCGAAAAGTGGGGGACCGCCTCCCCCGCCGGCAAACTCCTCTCCGACGCGCTGCGTGATCCGGAACTCGCCCGGGCCGCGGCGAACCTCCTCGCCGCATCCTCCCCCTGGGCCGCGCCGGTCGAGGTGGAAGGGACCGACGATGGTCCGCTCCTCACCGAACTGCGCTGCCTCCCCCTTCCCGCGACCGGTCGCGAAGCCGCTGATTTCATCCTGGTCCTGCGCGATCTCTCCCTGGAAAAGCGCTGCCAAAAGCTGGTCGAGGCGGCACGGGAGCCGTACCGCACCCTGCTGGAACACGTCGGCACCGCCATGGCGGTCGTCACGCCCGACGGCAAACTCACCCTGAGCAACCAGGCGGCCCGGGAGCTCACCGGCTACTCCCGCGAGGAAATGGAAGGACGTCTCCTCGCCGACCTCGCCGACCCGGAATCGCAGCAGGAGCTTGTGAAACAGTGGGGAGAGCCGGTCTCCGAAACCGCCCGCGACGCCTTCCATATCCGGCTCAGACACCGCAACGGCAGCGAGATGTACGTCGGCGTGGAAAGGGCCGTCATCCCCGGCTCCTCCGACCTTCTCGTTTCCCTGCGCGACAGTGCCGCCGAGCGGCAGCTCGAAGACGAACTGCGGGAAAGTCGGGCGACCCTCGCCCTGCTCCAGCGGATCTCCCGCATGGGGACCTGGGAGTGGGACATCGTGAACGACACGATCAGCTGGTCCGAGGAGATGTACCGCATCTTCTGGGTCGACCCGGCCCAGCAGCTCCCGACCTACGAGGGATACCTGAACATGGTCCATCCCGGGGACCGGGAGCAACTGATCCAGGCAATCAACAACGCGCTCTACAACAAGAAGCCCTACAACCTCGACCACCGGATCGTTCTCCCCGACGGCTCGGTCCGCGCCATTTCGGGACGCGCCGAGGTGACCTACGATGCCAAGGGAAATCCGTTGCGCATGGTCGGCACCAACCAGGACATCACCTGGCGCGTGGAGGCCGAACAGGCGCTGCGCAGCTCGGAAGAGAAATTCTCCAAGGCGTTCCACGCCAGCCCCGACTCCATCGTCATCACCCGGGCCGACGACGGCACCTACATCGACGTGAACGAGGCGTTCCAGGAGATGACCGGCTACACCCGCGACGAGGTGCTCGGCAAGAGCAGTTACGCCGACCTCAAGCTCTGGGTCGACCCGGACGCCCGCATGATGATGCTCAAGCTGATGAACCAGTTCGGGCACGTCCGGAACCTGGAGGTCCGGTTCCGGGTCAAGTCGGGGGAGATCAAGGAACTGCTCTGGTCCGCCGACGTCATCGAGTACGGCGGCGAAGCGTGCCTCATCGCCATCTCGCGCGACGTTACCGAGCAGCGCCACCTGGAGCAGGAGCTTTTGAAGAGCGAAGCGAAGCTCTACATGAAACACGAGGAGCTGAAGAACCTGTTCCAGCAGATGGAGGGAATCCGGCGGGAATGGGAAGAGACCATGGACTGCATCAGCGACCTCTTCATCCTCTCGGACCAGTGGGGGAGGATCCGCCGCTTCAACCGCGCGGTGGAGGAATTTACCGGCATGGCCCATCGCGACATCGTCGGGCGGGACTGCCTTGCCTTTTTGGAGGAGCTCGGACTGCGCAGTCACGTGGAAAACCCGGGAGTGGAGCTTTTCCACGAAACGACCGGGAGATGGTTCGTGGTCAAGCGCTACGCCTTCCCGCACAGCGAGGCGGACAGCACCACCCGCGAGGTGGTGATCATCAACGACACCACCGACATCGGGCGCCGCAACGAACCGGCTTCGACGGTTACCCTCGAAACCGCGCCGAGCGCCCCCGCGGAAAACCTACGCGATATCGGTACCTTAGAGTAAAACCAGCCCCTTTTCCCTTGACTTAAGCCCGGTGGATGTGGTATATGATCACCTCGCCCAACAAAGGAGGTGCGCATGGCATCTTTCGAGCGGAGCGGCAAGATGGTGCGGATTCTGGCCATTTGCCTCATGCTCCTCCCGATCCACACGCTTCCCCTGCTGGCTGCCGAAAAAACTGCTACACCCAGCGAAGTAACGCAAGTAGCGCCAGAAAAGAAAGAAACGGTAGAAAAGAAGGAATCTGTAGTAAAGAGGCTCATTGGGGTGGCCTCCTACTACGCCAAACGTTTCCAGGGTAGAAAAACCACTTCGGGCGTGCGGTACCATCCGGACAAGATGACCGCAGCCCACCAGAGTCTCCCGCTCGGCACCAAGGTGCGGGTGACCAACCTGGCAAACAACAAGGAAGTGACGGTAGTAGTCAATGACCGTTGCCGCAAGAAGAGCGTCCCGTTCATCGATTTATCGCGGGCTGCGGCAAAGAAGTTAGGGTTCTTCGGCGCAGGAAAGGCAAATGTTTCCATCCATGTCCTGAAAGACGACGAATCCTAGAAACCAAAATACATCGGGCGAAAACGAGAAAAAGCCGGGGAGCGATCCCCGGCTTTTTCTTTTGCCTCTCTTTTTCCGCAAGCTCCTCGGACTCCCCCTATTGGCAGAGGGGACTCATCCGGTGACCCAGACGCCGCCAACGCCCCGCCTCTATTTCCCCTTCCGCGACCCCTTCTCCGGGATCCCCTGGTTGAACCGGTGCATCTCCCGGAGATGCTTGTTCAGCTCCCACTCGGTCAGATAGCCCTTCCCGACGAAGTACCTCCCGACGTGCGTCTGCATCATCTTCTGGTGCAAAAGGAGCACCCCCATCTGCGCCTCGGAGAGGAGCCCGAGCTTCACGGCCCTTTCCCCGAAGGTCCCCGGGATCTCGGTCGCCGCCCGGATGACGGAGACGAAGTGCGGCTCCAGGAACCCCCAGGCGACCGCGAGCTGCCCGATGGGGGGGCGCATGTCGCGCTGCCACATGAGCGCCTTCACGATGGCCGAATAGGGAATGACCCCTTTGTAATACAGGTAGAGGCCGAATTTGAGCCGGTAGGTCGGCAGCGGTCCATCGTAGTAGACGTCGTCCGGGTTGCGCGCCGGCTTGGGAATGACCGGGCGCGGCCTGAAAACCCGCTCCCCCTGCTGCTTCGGGCGGACCTCCTGCGTTGCGGCCTGCGGAGTTGCCGCCGGCCGGTAGGCCTGGCTCCGCGCCGGGGTCCTGATTTCCCGCTCCCGCACGAAGGCGCACAAAAGCTCGTAGGCGTTGTTGATCCTGCGGAACTGTTCCGCGGCCATTGCCGCCCGCGCCGGCTCGGCGCAGCAGTCCGGATGGCACTCCTTGGCCAGCTTCCGGTAGTTGCGCTTCACCGTGAGCACGTGCAGCTTCTGGAGGAACTCCTGCTGGATCAGCGCCCCCGGGAAGAGGATGCGGCAGGCATCCACGACCTGTGATTGGGTGAAATTCTTAGGCGTCAATATACAACCTCCCACCCCCCCGATGCTCCCCGAACCACGGCCAGTCGCGGCGGGAAGAGCTGGGAGAGGAGGATTCCCAGGCAAAGCTGGGCGTCATCCTTGACCTTCTCGATGACTTCAGGATGGGCAGGGCGAAACAGGTTGCCGGATTTGCCGCGGATGACAACCTCGGCGTTTCCGGTGGTCAAAAACTCCAGCTGGTCGGCGGCAAGCGTGACGATGCGCAGGCCGGCGGCATAGCCCTGGTCGAGACACTTACCCTTGAGGATCTCGGCGATATCGAGCTCCGGGCTTTTCGCCAGAATCCGGTAGGCGGCCGAAAAATCCGGGCGAAAGGCCGCGGCGCGCTCCTCGACCAGCTGGATCAGTGCCTTTCGGTCCGCCTGGGTCAGCGCGGTAACCGGGGCGTTATGATGCCAGGGGAGGTCGGGGGCAAAGTCGGCCTGGAACTCCCGTTCGAACTCGACCGGCCCGGGCCCCTTCTTCTCCTGCACTCCTTCGTCGGCCTGGTTGGTTTCCCTGAGGCGCCCCGCGCTATCTTCCTGCTTGGTGGTGGCGTCGGTCACCGACGCCCAGCGGAACTGGGCCCGGTAGGCCAGGCTGGGATCGGCGGGCTGGAAACGTACCCGAATCCGGTTTCTTCCCTTGCGCAGCACCGGTCCCAGGGATTTCGCCGGAATCCAGACCGAAGGACCGACCTCCCGCTCGTCGAAGAGAACCGGAACCGAGTTCTTGGCCACCTCCGGCTCGCTGACCAGAACACCGTTGATATAAACCTGGGCCGCACCGGGGACGGTTTCCACCTGGTCCGAAGTTGCCGGCTCGCCCACAAACGGGGTGAATTTGAACTCGACGCTGAGTACCGTGGCGGCCGCCAGCGAGGGCCAAGCCAGGAGCAGGAGAAGAGCTACGATCTTTTGCATCCACTTCCTCCTTAGCATCGAGCGTGTCCACTCAAGTGATTAGCCGATTAGATCAATCTTCATACCAGGGGACCGGTACCTCCCTCTCCCTCTGGGGTCGCGCGCGGGAGCGAGCTTGCGACGGTCAGGGTGAGGGAATTTCCCACGAAGCCCCCTCCCTCACCCGCCCGATGGGCACCCGCTCCCGGGAAAAGAGGAAACATATGAAGATTGGCGCTCATCCGGGTTCATTATGCTTGCAGCCCGGCGTTGCAATGAAGAGCAATTCTAGCGGTAGATAATGATACCGCCAATGGAGGCTGCCAAGATTATGAACGCCGGGTTGATCTTGGTGAACGTAAGCACCGCGAAGGTGACCGCCACGATCAGGACCTTGTCCCAGCCGATGGTCATCGCGCTCCCCCAGCTCTGCTTGCTGACTCCGAAGACGGCATAGGCCATGTCATAGGCAGTCCAGAGCAGCAGCGCCACGACTACCGGGCGCACCACCTTGAGGGCGCTGGCGATCGCGGGACTCTCCTTCACCCGGAAGAAGTAGACCACCATGATGAGCATGAGAAGGGTGGTGGGAAGGACGGTGCCGGCGGCCGCGGCAACCGCACCGGGGACGCCGGAGAGCTTGTAGCCGATGTAGGCGGAGACCTGCGGCGCGATCGGGCCAGGCAGGGCGTTTCCGACCGCGACCGCGTCGGCGAACTCTTCGGGAGTGACCCACGGCACCGCGGCGGCCGCACCGGGAGGGGTCCAGACCGCTCCGACCGCTTCACGCTGCATCAGCGCCAGGGAGGCCGGTCCGCCGCCCCAGGAAAAGATGGATACCCGGGTGAAAAGCCAAAAAATCTTCCAGATCAACATCTACCGCTCCTTCAATACTGCCTTGGCCCTACCGCCACGTGGGCACGCCGTGGGTAGGCGCCCTTACGGTAGGGGTGCAGCATGCTGCGCCCGCAAGACCAGTTAGGTCCCCTTTAACAAAGGGGGATTTAGGCAGTGTTGTCCGGTTAGCTTTTTGCTTTAAAAAAGTTGTTCAGTACAGTCATTTTTTTCTTGACGTCTGCGTAGA